>NZ_JBGAME010000021.1:0-95938 GCF_044223235.1 Mycobacterium sp. | reverse complement strand
CACCGGAGGTAATGATCCCGATCCAGTGCGAGTACTACGCGTTGGAGGGGGTGGGTCAGCTGCTGCGCAACATCGAGATGGTGAAATCCCATCTGAACCCGGACCTGACGGTGTCCACCGTCATCCTCACGATGTACGACGCCCGGACGAAACTGGCGGATCAGGTCGCCGTCGACGTGCGCGCACACTTCGGCGAAACCGTGTTGCGAACCGTGATCCCGCGCAGCGTCAAGGTATCCGAGGCGCCTGGGTACGGCATGACGATTCTCGACTACGATCCGGGATCCCGCGGAGCGATGAGCTACCTGGATGCCAGTCGCGAACTTGCCGAACGTGGCGCACCCGCGCCGAACAGCCGATGACCGCTTGCGTACAGAGGAGGACTGCATGACTCAGCCGGCACGTAAGAGGAGTGGTCTCGGCCGCGGCTTGGCGTCCCTCATCCCGACCGGACCGGCCGACGGAGCGACGGTCACCCTCGGGCCGCGGATGGGCGATGCGGCGGCCGACGTCGTCCTCGGCGGCGGATCGATCGCCCCGCAGCTGGCGTACGCGGAGACCGCCGACACCAGCGATCTCGGTGCCGTCTACCGCGAGATCGATCCGGCCGCGATCGAGCCGAACCCTCGCCAGCCACGGCAGGTCTTCGATGACGAGTCCCTTGCCGAGCTGGTGCATTCGATCCGCGAATTCGGGTTGATGCAACCCATCGTCGTCCGCACCGTCGAATCGCAGACAGGTGACGACACCGACACGCCGGCGCCGCGCTATCAGATCGTCATGGGGGAGCGGCGGTGGCGTGCCGCGCAGGAGGCCGGCCTGGCCGCCATCCCCGCCATCGTCCGCGAGACCGCCGACGACAGCATGCTGCGCGACGCCCTGCTGGAGAACATCCACCGGGTACAGCTCAACCCCCTCGAAGAGGCGGCCGCCTACCAGCAGTTGCTCGACGAGTTCGGGGTCACCCACGACGAGCTGGCGTCCCGCATCGGGCGATCGCGACCGCTCATCACGAACATGATCCGGCTCCTGCGACTGCCCATCGCCGTGCAGCGCAGGGTCGCCGCCGGCGTGCTCTCGGCGGGCCACGCGCGGGCATTGCTTGCCCTCGAGGGCGGACCCGAACGGCAGGAGGAGCTCGCCACGCGCATCGTGGCCGAGGGACTGTCGGTCCGCGCTACCGAGGAGGCCGTCACGCTGGCCAACCGGGATGCCGACACCCCGCCGGCGCCGCGACGCAAACCCATCCAGATGCCCGGCCTGCAGGACGTCGCCGAGAGGTTGTCGACAGCCTTCGACACCAGGGTGACGGTCAGCCTCGGCAAACGAAAAGGCAAGATCGTGGTCGAGTTCGGTTCGGTGGACGATCTTCAGCGCATCGTTGACCTGATGAGCGACGCAAACGCCTGACCGACCACCCACGGTAATTACGTCACTGTGACACTCAACCCACACTGACTGCCCGCGGATTTCGTGCTCGAAGGAAAGATCCTGTGCAACAAGCATTTTCGACAATCTCAGGGCGGGGCGGCTGGCGAACACCACCATGGCGGGCCGCGGACGGATTGCTCTCCTATCCTGGAGAGGCAGCCGCACCACGCCAGGTCGATCGATGCCGCGTAGAAACTGGGGAGTTCTAAGTGTCACCACGTATCGCGCCCCTTCGCCTCGAGGCGTTCGAGCAGTTGCCCAAACACGCCAGGCGATGTGTGTTCTGGGAGATGGATCCGTCGACGCTTCGCGGTATGCAATCGGGGCACCATCACCTGACCGACCCCGAGTTTGAGAAGGAAGCGTGGCTGTCGATGGTCATGCTGGAGTGGGGTTCGTGCGGCCAGCTCGCCGTCGACCGCCCGGACACCGCATCCGCCGGTCCCGATGATCCGCTCCGCCGCTCGGGCACCGGCGACGAGCCCTGCCTGGGTTATGCCTTTTACGCGCCGCCCGGCGCGGTGCCGCGCGCGCAGCTGTTTCCGTCCGGCCCGGTCAGCGCGGACGCGGTGCTGCTGACGACCATCGGGGTCGAGACGGGGGAGGGCTGTGACGGCCTACCCGCCAGCCTGCTCGCCGCCGTCATCGGTGATCTGGTGCGACGGGGGGTGCGCGCACTGGAGGCGTTCGGTCATACCGCCGACGTCGCGGAGCTTTCGGACGCGGCGACGGTGCCCGAGGAGCTGCGCGCGGTGGTGGAAGTGCTCGGCGACTGCTCAGTCGAGGAGTGCACGATCGGCGCGGAGTTCCTGCGCGAGGTCGGGTTCAAGGTGGTGACACCGCACCGGTACTTCCCGCGGCTGCGGCTGGAATTGGAGCAGGGACTGGGCTGGAAAGCCGACGTCGAGGCGGCGCTGGAGCGTCTGCTGGAAAGCGCGCAGCTGCAGCAGCCGGTGGGTGCGGGCGCGAGCCGCTGCGTATAAGTGGTCTGTGGCTTGGTCAGCCAGAGCTCAACCGGCCGGCCTGCTCCACCGAAAGTTCGTGTGCCAGCAGCTCGGCGAACGTGAATGTTCCTGTGGGACGGTCATTCTTGCCCAGCAGGTACAGCCGCTTAACCGCGGCGAGGATCCCTTCGGCGATGGAGTCGCGCGTCTGGGTGGACACCAGCAGCGAACGGTCGCGGGGATTGGTGATGTAGCCGACGTCGACCTGCACCGACGGCATCCGGGTCAGGCGGAGCAGATCCCAGGTGCGTCCGTGGGTTCGACAGTCGCGTAAACCGCTGCGCGCGACAACTTCTCGCTGGATGAAGTCGGCGAGATTACGCCCGATCGTCGAGACGGAACCGTGCGAGTTGCCGAAGTGAAACGATGCGACGCCGTTTGCGGCGGGGCTGGCCAGGGTGGCGCAGCGCAGGCTGATCATCAGGTCTGCACCGACGGAGTTGGCGGTGTCGGCACGCTCGGCATCGGATGGGCTGCGATTGGCGGGCCGCGACAGGAAGGTCTCCATGCCGATCGCGGTCATCCGGCCTTCCAGGCGAGTCGCCAAGTCCCACAGGATGTCTGCCTCGCTGATCGGACCCGACGGGCCCTGCATGATCAGCCCGTGGTCACCGCCACCGCGGCCCGGATCGATGATGATCCGCTTTCCGGACAGGCGGGGACCAGAGCGACGCACCAGTTCTTCTTCGCGGATCGCATGCGGCGAACCGCCGGTGACGCGTGAACCGAGAAAGTACAACGAGCGCAGCGTTTCTGGGCCGCAGATGCCGTCGGGGTACAGCCCGTATTCCCGCTGATAGGACATCAGCGAGTTGTGGGTTTGCAGACCGAAATGTCCGTCCACCAAACCGGTGTAGAAGCCGAGGTCCTGCAGCCGCGCCTGCAGCGTCGCCACGTCATCGCCGTACATCGGTGCGCCGAATTGGTGATTCAGTGCGCGCGCGCCGAGTCGGTAGGAGGCTTCCTTGAGCGCCCGGTAGGTGGCTTCGCCGACGACACCGTCGACGAGCAGCCCGCGGTGCTGCTGGAAGGCGCGTACCGCGTCGTCGAGTTCGGCGTCGAACACGTCCAGTGCGACATGCTTACCGGTGGTGAGATCGGCATCGGGACTGTCGATCAGTCCCAGCGCGGACAACGCGGCCCGGATCTCGGTAACCGCGTTTCCGCGGTCGCCGCGACGCAGACTCGACATACTGGCCCTCCAGGCTGGCCTTTCGGTCATGGGGTCAGCGGTCAGCGCTGACTGAAACAAGACAAGCTAGAAGGCATTGTCGCAGACAACGACCCATTTAAGGAAAACGGCAGGCCATCATGTGACGCGCCGCATCGGCGAGCCGGCGCCAAACACGGCGTCGGACAGCCGTTCAGACGACGTCGGCGATCTCGCGCAACAGTGCGGCCTTACCTTTGGCCCCGACGATGCGTTTCACCGGGTTGCCGTCCTTGAACAGGATCATCGTCGGGATCGACACCACCTGGAAGTCACGGGCGGTCGCGGGATTCGCGTCGACGTCGATCTTGGCCACCGTCAACGCACCGGCGCGCTCCGATGCGATCTCCTCGAGAACCGGTGCGACCATCTTGCAGGGACCGCACCAGCTGGCCCAGAAGTCCACCAGCACGGGTGTGCTGCTGGACAGGACGTCGTCCGCGAACGAGTCGTCGGTGACGGCAACGGTTGCACTGTCCTCGGTCACTGCTGTGCTCCTATCAGGCTGTCGGCTTCGGTGGTTTCGACTGCGGCGGAAGCTGTTTCGGCAAGCCAGCGTTCGGCGTCGATGGCGGCGGCACAACCGCTGCCCGCCGCGGTGATCGCCTGCCGGTAGGTGTGGTCCACGAGATCGCCGGCGGCGAACACACCCTCGAGAGAGGTGCTGGTGGTCCGGCCGCGGACCTGCACGTAACCCTCGGCGTCGAGGTCGATCTGCCCGCGGACCAGATCCGAGCGGGGGTCGTGGCCGATCGCCACGAACAGGCCGGTGAGCGCGAGATCCGATTCCTCGCCGGTGACGGTGTCGCGCAGCCGAACCCCGGTGACCTTCGGATCACCCTTGACGTCGACCACCTCGGTGTTGGTCCGGAAGATGATCTTGTCGTTGTTCCGCGCCCGCTCGATCATGATCTTCGATGCGCGGAACTCGTCGCGGCGGTGGATGAGGGTGACACTGCGGGCGAACCGGGTCAAGAAGGTGGCCTCCTCCATTGCCGAGTCGCCACCACCGACCACCGCGATGTCCTGGTCGCGGAAGAAGAACCCGTCGCAGGTGGCGCACGTACTGACGCCCATGCCGAGCAACGCCTCCTCGCCGGGCACGCCGAGATGGCGAGCGGCGGCGCCCATCGCGAGGATGACCGCGCGGGCCGCAAACGTCTCGCCGTCAACGGTGACATATTTCACGGGACCGTCCAGGGATACCGCCTCGACATCCTGCATGCGCAGGTCCGCACCGAATCGAAGCGCCTGCTCGCGCATCTCGTCCATCAGTTCGGGCCCGGTGATGCCACTGCGGAAGCCCGGATAATTCTCCACCTCGGTGGTGGTCATCAGCGCGCCGCCGAACTGGGTGCCCTCGAACACCAGCGGCTTGAGCTGGGCGCGGGCGGCATAGATTGCTGCGGTGTAGCCGGCTGGGCCGGAGCCGATGACGATCACGTCATGAACCGTGGATGTCGAGGTCATGTGCGCCTTTCTGCCGCTACTGTCCGGCACGGGTATAAACACCAGCCTAAGCCGCGCTGTTCCCCGGTCGGTTGGGGACAGATTACGGGCGCGTGACTTGTGTGTCGGCCAGCAGGCCTGCGCGCGCGGCGTCGCAGCCGGGCGCAACTGCCAGTGCGGCCAGCCGCCCGGGGGTGTCGGCGGCAAGTATCAGCAGGACCGCCGGGCGGCCGCGGACGGTCAGCGGTCGGCCCCCGAGCACCTTCGCGTCGGGGGGATAGCCCAGCCCGGTCAGACAGGACTCCAACCGTCGGGAGTCGCCGAGCGGCCCGAGCTCGGCGGGCCGGGTGATCAGCGCGAGGATCTGCGCGTCGGACAACGGAACGCCGTGCCCGGGGCCGACGGTGATCTGTTCGGCGGTCACGCCCGCCGTTCGGGTCGTTGCCGGGGGACCGACGAGTGCCGTCGCACCGACGACGATGGCGGCCAGCGCGGCGGCGGCACCCGCGCCCGCGGCCAGCAGCCGCCCGTTGCGCAGCGGCGCCGGCCGCGCCGTATGGGCGGGACGTTCCCGCCCGGTGTCGCCGGTGACCACGTTCGGCGGGGGTGCGTCGCGCAGTGCGGACACCACGCGGGCTGTCACCTCGCGGGGCACCGGGGGAGCGGACGGCGCGTCGGCGCCCAGGTTTACGAGATCGGCGTGGACGCGGTCCAGCGCGGCCAGCATGCGGGCCGCCTGCGGGTCGTCGCGCACCTGCTCACGGACCCGCCGGGCAGTGGCGTCGTCCAACAGTCCAGCCTGCAGGTCGGCGAGTAGTGCGGGCGTCAACGCCGGGACAGACCCGTTGCCGTCAGTCATTCGTGGTTCCGACACCCCAGCCCGCACCTCGGTTCTGTCCCGCGGCCAACCAACCCGCATCGTGAGTAGGACGGCTGGGCGGGGAGTGTGGTTCCATCGTCGCCGATGCGGGCGCCGAGGGGCAGTCCGGCGCGGTCCGGTCGAAGTACCGCAGCGACTCCGCCAGTTTGGCCCGCGCGCGTGAGCAGCGGCTCTTGATGGTGCCCTCGGCCACTCCAAGGATGCGTGCGGTTTCGGCAACCGAATAGCCCTGCATGTCCACGGCTACCACCGCGGCGCGTTGCTCGAGGGGTAGCCGCATCAGGGCGCGCTGCACCACGATCGCGGTGTCGATGCGCGGAGCCGGGTCGCCGACGTGGCCGATGTCGTCGAAGAGCTCGGTGGTCGGGTGCGCCTTGGTGCGCCGCAGGCGATCCAGGCAGGCGTTGACCACGATCCGGTACATCCAGCTGCTCACCGCCGAGTCGTAGCGAAACCCGGGCGCGCTGCGATGAGCCGACAGCATGGCGTCCTGTAGGGCGTCGGCCGCGTCCTCGGCGGTGCGGCTGGTCATCCGTGCCAGCCGGTAGAGCTGGCGATGATGGCGGTGGAACAGCTCTTCGAAGGCGTAGCGGTCACCGGCCACATGCGCTGCCAGCAACTGGGCGTCGGAGCGGCCCGCCGCCCCCGACGTCGCGCACTCCCGGTCAGGTGGAGCGGTTTCCTGCCGCACCCCGAATGGCCCGTGAACATCCCCGAAGCTCCCCACAGCCGAACCCTAAACGGCGTGCGGGGCCCCCCATGACACATGTTTGCGGGCACCGTCCCCGCCACGGGTCAGGACGCGGCCCGCAGCGTGATCTCGGAGATGTCGGTGCGGCTCTGGCCGTCCACGGTGCCCAGGGTGGATATCCACACCAGCACGTTCGAGGTGGGCGGGGCGTCGGTGATGTTGATCGTGTTCGAACCCGGTCGCAGCGGGGTCGGCGGCGTCAGGGAGGTGGTCTGGTCCAGCGACGAAGGCGTCGGCGACTGCGACGAGCGGATCTCGACCCGGGTCCCGGTGCTGGTCACGGTGAGGTCGACCGAGCCGAGCCGGGTCGGCTCCGGCAGCTGCAGCATCAGCCCGACACCGTTCTTGAAGCTCGGGAACGGAACCGGATCGCTGTAGGTGTCGGTGGACCACGCCGTGCCCGGGTCGCCGTCGATGGCGTTGCCTGCCGTGTCGGGGGAGTCGGCACCACCCGCGGGCGAGAACACCGTGGCGCGCACGGGTTTCACGACGGCTCCACCGCGGGAGTCGGGGGCGCCTTGCGACGTCGTCGCCGACGGTGCGTTCAGGCCGAGCTGATCCTCGTCGAGTCCACCGCCCACATCGCCGAAAATCCGGCTCAGCAGCGTCGCCAGCATGATCAGCGCCAGCACGATCACCGCGCCGCCCACACCGAGACCGATCAACAGGCCCTTCTTGCGCCGGGCGGCCGCCTCGGGGTCGTCGTCGGGCCCGCCGCGGAACCGGACCGGTGGCGCGTCCTGCGGTTCGTCGACGGGCTCGATCACGTCGGTGCGGTCGGCGATGGCGGTCGCCTGCTGGAGCAGGTTGAGCAGGGTCGGGGCGCTCCGGATGCCACCGCCCTCCTGGACGGCGCGGGTCGCCGCCGCCGAGATCTGGAACGGGATGTCGCGATTGACCGCCCGTGGCTCGACCGGTAGCCCCGCGGCGTCAAGTTCGGCAGCCGCGAGGCCGCTGGGTACCCCGGATTCCGGCAACGGCCACCGGTCGACGAGCAGCGCGTAGAGCGCGCCGCCGATACCCCGGACGTCGGCGTCGGGGGTGGCATCGGGCATCGTCGCGGGGAACGCCAGCGCCACGTCGCCGTCGATGCTGACGCGGACCCGGCTCGGATGGTCGATCGACAACGCGACCCCGGCGCGGTGGGCGGCCTCGGCGGCCGCGGCCAGCGACTGAACCGCGCGGGCGCCGCCGACCGGCGACGGCGCGGTGTCGGCGACCTCGGCCAGCGATCCGCCGCGGATCCACTCGGAGACGATCAGACCCCCGGAGCCCGTGTTGGTGACGTCGAGCACCCGGGCCACGCCGGGCTTGTCGATGCGGCCGAGCCGCATGGTGCGCGAGAGGATGTCGCGCACCCGCTCGCCCGGCAGCGCCCCGTCGGGGTCGACGAACGTCAACGCCACCTGACGGTCCAGCGCCGTGTCGAGGGCCTGCCAGAACTGCAGGTGGGGCGGGCCGCCATGGAACACCAGCAGCCGGTAGCGGCCACGCCCGACCGTCGCACCCGGGATCAGGTGCACGTCCTCGTCGGCGGTGGCCGCCTCGATCGGGGGTTCGCGCGGCGGGTCGAACGCGAGCGGTTCGCGGGTGGGATCACCGCCGTAGTCGGCCGGGGGACGGACCGACGGCGGGGCCACCACCTCGGTGGTCGCCGTGCCACCGGACTCCTCGGCGACGTCGGGTTGGAACTCGTCGGCGCTCGGCCGCCGAACTCGTTTGGTGGGCGTGCCGTCTTGGCCCGATGCGGCGTCAGCCGCGGATTCGTCGGCCACCGCTCGTCCTTTCCGCATCCCCGCTCCGGCAACCGCAGCCGGAGGCCCCATACCGGTGCGCGCCGCTGAGGGACGGCGCCGCTCCGGAGGGGAATTTCTCGGATCAGAGTACGTGACCGGGCGGTCCGGGCGCGGCCGGTCGGGCGGCTGCGCGGGTGCCGTGGCAACGGCCGGGCCCCGACCGAGGCGCCTGCGCACCACCGCGACGGTGGCCAGCGCGTCGGGGACCCGCGCGAGGATCATGATTGCCGCCACGATCGGCGCCATGATCACACCGAGCGCGGCCAGCCGCAGCAGCGAGCCGGCGGCGCCGGCGCGCGTGGTCAGCGACTCCAGCCCGAGCAGCCTGTCGGCGGTGTGTGCGACCATGCCTGCGGTCAGCGACGCGGTGATGGTGACCAGGATGGTGCGCACCACCACCCTGCTGATCAGGCGCCCGCCCGGCGGATTCAGGCTGGCGCGCAGCAACGCGTAGCCGACGGTTGCGCCGGCCAGGAATCCCAGCCCGTTGGCCAGCCCGAGATAGCCCGCGACCAGCTCGGGATCGTCGGTCAGGTGGGGTGCGGCCAGCGATCCGGCGATCTTCACCGCGGTCACCACGACGATGACGATGATGGGCGTCCACGGCTTCTCCCGCGCATAGAACACGCGCAGCTGCAGCAGCACCAGCGCATACGGGATCAGGGTGAACGCCGAGAGCGTGATCGCCATGCCGAGATAGCCGGCGTCAACCTCGCCGAAATTCCCGTAGGCGAACAGCGCGCTGCCGATCGCCGGGCCGCCGACCGTCATGACGGCCACGATCGGAATCAGCGTCACCATGGTGAGCCGGGTGGCCAGGGAGAAATCGTCGAGAATGGCTGGGACGTTGTTGGCGGCGGCATTGCGGCTCAGCCGCGGCATCACCACCGTCAGCACCGTCACGCCGATCATCCCGAACGGCAGCATCAACACCAGCCACGTGTAGTTGTAGATGGCGGGCCCGGACGCAGCGGCGGTGCTGGCGATCTGGTTGCCGACGACAAGACCGATCTGGCTGATCAGGACGTAGAGCACCATCGCCGAGGCCATCGCCCCGAACTTCTTGAGCCGCGTGTCGATGCCCAGCAGGGGGCGCAGGCTGATCCGCTCCCTGCGGATGGCGATGAACAGCACCGCGGTCTGCGCGACCACACCCAGCGTGGTTCCGATGCCGAGCACCAACAGCTTGGCGTTGCCCATCTGCACCGGGTCGACGGACAGCTCGCCGGGGACGAGGACGAACAGACCGAGGGTGGCGATCGCGACGATGTTGTTCACCACCGGGGCCCAGGCGGGCGGACCGAACACGTTGCGGGTGTTGAGGATCGCCATGAACACCGACGACAGCCCGTAGAACAGCACTTGCGGCAGAAGCAGGTAGGCGAACGCGGTGGTCAGCGGTTCGTTGACCTGTGGGTCATCGCCCAGCATCAGGCGCACCAGCTGGGGTGCGACGGCGACCGACAGCACGGTCGCCACCAGCAGCAGGGCGGTGGCCAGGGTGACCAGACGGCGCACGAACGCGGCGCCGCCGTCGTCGTCGTCACGCTCGGCGCGGGCCAGCACCGGCACGAAGATCGCGGTGAACGTCGCCTCGAGCACCAGCGCCGCGACCAGATTGGGCAGCTGGTTGGCCACGGTGAACGAACTCGACAGCGCCGCGCCGAGGATCGCGGCGAGCAGCACGATCCGCAGGAAGCCGGTGATTCGGCTGATCAGCGTGGCGAACGCCATCCCCCACGACCGCGAGACCACCGCGGCATCGGACAGTTCGGGTCGGCCCGCCTGACGGGGTGCCGTCCCGCGCGGCGTGCGCCGCGGGGGTGTGGCGCTCATTTCTCGTCGCCAGTGCGGGTCAGCGGCGGATGCTTGCCGTCGCGGTCGTAGGCCAGTGCGACGTCGAGGGGGTCGGGTTTGGGCCGGTGCATGAAGGGCCGATCCAGGTCGGCCGGGTCGGGCTGGCCGCGGAAGCGGTGCCACAGCCGCCGGCTTGCCAGCGCGACGAGCACGGCGCCCGCCGAGAGCGTGATGAAGAACAGCACTTTGCCGTAGGCGTTGGAGTGCACCGACAGGCGCACCGGCTCACCCAGGGGCAGGCCGTCGGCGGTGCGCAGGGCGACGTCGACCGCGACGCGCTGGGTGAAGTGCACTTCGATCGGCACGTGCAGCGGTAGGTAGCCGGGCGGGAGTTCGATCACCCCCAGATCGGTGACGGTCATACCCGGCGGCGCGTCGACGCCGAGGCGGACCCGGATCGGCACCGGCAGATCGTTGCGCAGCGCCAGCGGCAGCGGGCTGCGCTCGGTGGCCAGCGTGTAGGAACCGCCCGGGTTCACGATCGTCACCGCACCGAACAGGTCGTTGATGGTGTCCGCGACGATCGACAGGCGCTGCTGCGCCAGGCCGTTGCGGGCGTCGGGCTGCACTGACTGGCTCAGCGCCCGCAGCATGTCCTCCCGCAGCGGCGCCGTGTACTGGATACCGGTCAGACCGGTCCGGACGTCGGTGGTCAGCGCCGCGGTCAATCCCCACAGCCGGCCCGACGACGACGCGATGCTCGAGATGACGGCGTCGTCGAACCGCCCTCGGGTACTGCCGATGTTGTCCGGCGGCGGGGCGTGCAGCGGGTCGAGCGGCACCGCGGTCGTTTCCGCGATCACCGCGGCGAGCGGTCGCGGGGCCGCCAGCCCGGAGCGGATCGCCGTGGCCACCGCCGTCATCACCGCCTGCGCATCGTCGGGCTGCGGGCTCCAGACCGGGGGCAGCATCAGGATCTGGTTGCGCGGCACCGCGTCGGGCAGCAGGCCGCGCCACAGCAGTGCGCCGAGGGCGTCCTGCCTGCGCGTGACCGGGGAGTCGTGTTTGACCGGGATGTCCAGCGAGTCGTCCAGATAGGACGGAACCACCGGGTCGGTGCCGACGGCGGCAAGCGCCGCGCCCACCGCCGGATCGAAAGGGGCGGTCACCAGCTGCGGGCTGTAGCGCACCGGGGTCACGTCGGCCGTCACCGGCACGCCGGTGGAGTCGTCCTGCGCGACCGCGTCGGCTGCGGCGATCGCGACCATCGGGCCCTGGGCGGACAGCAGGGCAGAGGCCGAACCGGTGAAGGGGCCGTCGGCGATCAACGCGGCACCCCGCGTCGAGGTGATGCCCAGGATCTGGTCGACGATATCGCCCGGCGTGTCGATGGCGATCGCGCTCAAGCCGGGGTCGCCGACCCGGTACAGCGCACCCAGGTCGGCCTGCGCGTAGGGCGTCGGCGCCACGCACATCCGCTGGGCGAGCACCCTGAGCCGGTTGAGCCAGGCGATCGCGGCCTGCTGCCCGGCGCCGGGCCTGGTGGGGGTGCCGAGCCCGGCGTCGGGTGCGTTGTTGACGACGTACCCGAGGGTCATGGCGTTGACGGTCACCAGCAGGTCGGGGTCGACGGCGATGCACAGCGCGGGGGCGACCTGACCACCGGGGTCCACGGCCGCGCTGGTGGCGAATTCGACGGCCGACAGCAGCGTGTCGAGCCTTCCGCCCGGCGCCAGCGACGCGGCCAGTTCGTCGTTGATCAGCCGCACCGGCGTGGTGCCGCCCGGTGCGCCCGCGGCGAGTCGGGGCCGGTCGGCAAGCGGCCATAACACGGTCAGTCGCACGGGGTCGGACGTATCGGGCGGGACGGCGTCGGCCTGCGTGGCGGCGGCCGAACTCTCCGCCTCGTCCGGGGCGGGCTGCGGCGGCACCCCGAGTACGGGCAGCAGAAAGCGGGCGTCGTCGAGACGGGCGGGTGCCCCGTAGTCGGGCGTTCCGTTGACGTTGACGAGCACGGGGTACACGCCGGGTTGTTCGATGCGCAGCGACGGGCGCCCCTCCTCAGAGCGCAACGGGTAGGCCAGCGTGAACGGGACGTTCTGGCCGCGGTCGAGTTCGGGCGCGACGGTGATGAACTCGGCGACGGGTTCGTACTGGTCGAGGTTCCCGGCGAGGTTGGTGCGCAGACCGGCGGAGGAGGTGACCGCGGGTGCATGCTCGAGGCGCACCATGACGTCGCGGACGGGTCGGTCACCGACATTGCGCACCACCCCGGTCACCGCGACGACGGGTTCGCTGGTGGTGGTCACCAGCTCCGGGGTGATCCGGTCGACGCGCAGCTGCAGGAAGGTCTGGGACCCGGGTTCGCCCGCGGCTTGCGGCGCCGTGGGCGCGGCGAGCAGCACGAGCAGTGCGATGACCGAGATCAGGCGCGGCAGCGTCGACCGGAGGCTGCAGCGCGGCAGCGCCGCGGAGATCACGGGCCTTGTCCGCATCCGTTCGTCCGCTGGCCGGGTGGGGATTGCGGGGTGTCTTCGCGACGACGATTGCGGGTGTGGGAGTGGGTCTGCGGACGGCGGCGGGGCGCCGACCTCGGCAGCGGGGGGAGGGCCGCGGGCCCGTCGGCTTGCAGTCGGTCGATCAGTTCCCCGGCCACCTCGGCGAGGCGGCGTTCGTCGGCGTAGGCCAGCCGGGACGGGAGTTCGTGCAGCGGCACCCAGGCCACCTCACTGACCTCGACGTCGTCGTCGCAGAGTTCGCCACCGAGGAAACGCATCAGGTAGTGGTGCACCGTCTTGTGCACCCGTCTGCCCTCGGTGACGAACCAATAGTCGATGCTGCCCAGCGCGGCGAGCACACTGCCCTGGATCCCGGTCTCCTCGGCGACCTCGCGGATCGCCGTTTGTTCGGCAGTCTCGCCGAGTTCGATATGTCCCTTGGGCAGAGACCACAGCATGCGTCCCCTGCGGTCGATGCGCCCTATCAACGCCGCGACCTGCGTATCCTTCGGGCCGTCGATGCCGTCGATGACCAAGCCGCCCGCCGAGGTCTCGTGGACCGTGCGCAGCCTGTCCTGCGGGCGGCGGGTGTGGGGCTTCTGCGGCTTGGCCCTGCCGGACGCGTCTGCCGTCGAGGCGGGCGGTGGGGCATCGCTCTCGTGCTGGATCTCGGGCTCGGGTGGGCCGGCAGCGCGACGGCCGCGGCGACGCCCTCGGCGCCGTCGTGGTTTGGCCTGTTCGCCGTCCGACACCCAAGCGATAGTAGCTGCCACCCGGTATCCCTCCCGCCCCACTCGCCGGTGATCGGACGCGCGGACCGTTGCCTGGGATTCGGCGCCGTGGTGGCGGACGGGCATCGGGGGGAGGGATTTGCGTTTCGTTGCGTTTCCGCGGTGAGGCCGGCGCGCATTAGGCTCCTCGACCGTGCCCGAATCTCCAAGCGCCGCTGACGCCGAACTGCTGGCCGGCGCGTTGGTGGCGCTGAACCGTCACGGCGGGCTGCTGCGCGAGCTGGGCGTGCTCTTCGCGGACGCGGGCCACGAACTGTTCCTCGTGGGTGGCAGCGTTCGCGACGCGCTGCTGGGCAGGCTGGGCAGCGATCTCGACTTCACCACGGACGCGCGCCCCGAGCAGCTGCAGACGCTGCTGCGCCCGTGGGCCGACGCGTTGTGGGATACGGGCATCGAGTTCGGCACCATCGGGGTGGGCAAGGCGGGTCACCGCATCGAGATCACCACGTTCCGGGCCGACACCTACGACCAGACATCGCGCAATCCGCAGGTGCGTTTCGGAGACCGGCTCGACGACGATCTGGTCCGCCGGGACTTCACGGTGAATGCGATGGCGGTGCGGATCGGCGCCAACGGGCCTGCCGAGTTCCGTGATCCGCTCGGCGGCCTGGCCGCCCTGCGCGCCCGGGTGCTGGACACCCCGGCGGCGCCGGAGGTGTCGTTCGGCGACGATCCGCTGCGGATGCTGCGCGCCGCCCGGTTCGTCTCGCAGCTGGGATTCACCGTCGCGGCGCGGGTCCGGGCGGCAATGCAGGAGATGGCGCCGCAGCTGGCACGCATCACCGCTGAGCGGGTGGCCGCCGAACTGGACAAGCTGCTGCTCGGCGCCGACCCGGTGGCCGGGCTCGACCTCATGGTGCAGACCGGTCTCGGTGACGTGGTCCTGCCGGAGGCCGGCGGCATGCGAATGGCGATCGACGAACACCATCAGCACAAGGATGTCTACCAGCATTCGCTGACGGTGCTGCGCCAGGCGATGGATCTGGAGGGCCCCACGGGTCCTGATCTCGTGTTGCGCTGGGCGGCGCTGCTGCACGACATCGGCAAGCCCGCGACCCGCAAGCATGAAGCGGACGGCGGGGTGAGCTTTCACCACCACGAGGTGGTGGGCGCGAAGATGGCCCGCAAGCGCATGCGGGCGCTGCGGTATTCGAAGCAGATGATCGACGACGTCTCCCAGCTGGTGTACCTGCACCTGCGGTTCCACGGCTATGGGGACGGCAGATGGACCGATTCGGCGGTGCGGCGCTACGTCACCGACGCCGGCCCGCTGCTCGACAAGCTGCACAAACTGGTGCGCGCGGACTGCACCACCCGCAACAAGCGCAGGGCGGCGCGCCTGCAGGCCAACTATGACGACCTGGAGCAGCGCATCGCCGAGCTGGCCGCCAAGGAGGATCTGGCGCGGGTACGGCCCGATCTCGACGGCAACGCGATCATGGAGATCCTGGGGATACCGGCCGGGCCGCAGGTCGGGGAGGCATGGCGCCATCTCAAAGAGCTGCGGCTGGATCGCGGGCCGATGGATCGCGACGAGGCGACCGCCGAATTGGTGGAGTGGTGGAACGAACGGGGCGGGTCGGACGTCTGACCGGGGTGGACTACTGCCTGGGAGACGGTGACGGTTCGGCGACGATCTGGTCGGCGCCGCCGGACATCGATCTCGACGGGGACGGCGGCCTGGATGCGGTGGCGCTGGACCTCGACGGCGACGTGAGGCTCGACGACGTACTGGCCGACCTGGACGGCGACGGCCTGGCCGAGCATGCGGTGCTCGACGCCGATGACGACGATGTGCCCGAACGCTTCTTCACCGATGACGGGTCGGGAACCTGGGCGGTCAGGGTGGACCGCGGTGGGCAGGCGCGATGGTTCGGGCTCGACGGGGCCGAGCACGGAGCCGGGGAACCGGTGGTCGATTTCGACGGCGACGGGCAGACGGACGACCGCCTCATCGACAGCGACGGCGACGGCCTCGCCGACCGGGTGATATCCCAGGGGCTGGCGTATGTGGACACCGACGGCGACGGCCGCTGGGATGTGAAACTGGCCGACACGGACGGGGACGGCGCCGCCGACGCGGCGACCCAGCTTTGACGCACTCAGCCCCCGGCTTCGCGCCGCCGCGAGATCCACGTTGTGCAGACAACGTGCGAGAAGACCCCTGCAAAGCGTTGATTTCGGCGTCTAGAGCAGCGAGCGCTCAGCGGCCCCCGCTCACGCTGAATCGGCGCGCCCCGCGCCGGGCGGGCCCGCGAAGGCCTGCGCGATCGTCAGCCACCGCTCGGCGTCGGCCCCCACGGCCGTGACGTCGAGCGAGGCCAGTGGCCGGCGCTGCGTGACCAACTGGCAGAAATCCTCGGCGGATCCGGACACCCGCTGCGCGGCGTCGGCCGGCCCCCACTCCCACACCGACCCGTCCGGTGCGCGCAGTTCCACGTGAAACGATTCGGCCGGGACAGGCAGGTCGTTGACGGCGAAGGCAAAGTCGCGGGTGCGCACCCCGATGTGCGCGACCGATCGCAACCGCATCGTCGGTCGCCGTTTGACGCCGAGCGTGTCGGCCACGTCGAGGCCGTGGGCCCAGGTCTCCATCAGTCGCGCGGTCGCCATCGACACCGGACTCATCGGCGGCCCGAACCACGGCAGCTTGCGGCCGGGCTCGGCGGCGAGAAGCGCCTCATGCAGCCGCGTCCGCGCGGCGCGCCAGTCGGCCAGCAGCCGTTCGGGCGGCGTGCAGGCCAACTCCTCGGCACCCGCGTCGACGAAGCCCGACGGATTGGCGGCGGCCTCCTGCAGAACCGCAGCGAAGCCGGCCGCATCGGTCACAGCGGTCAGTGCCACGCGATCGGTCCACAGCAGATGCCCGATCTGATGGGCGATGGTCCATCCCACGGCCGGCGTAGCCGCCGCCCAGCGGGCGGCGGGCAGGTAGGCGACGAGGGCGTCGAGGTCATCGCTTTCGGCGCGCAGATCGGCAACCACGGGGCCCGCTTCAGCCATCCGGCCACAGTAGCCGCGTCCCTGTGACCGTCGGCCGGATCAGCCGTCCCGCTGCCCACGGCGGGCAAGTGTGGCGTGCCCGACCAGCCCGACGACGTAGACCGCGATCCCGGCCAGCGCCAGGCCCGGTGCGTAGCCGTCGGCGGGGATGACCGCCGCCGAAAGCGCCATGGCAACGACGAACGACACCCAGAACAACGAGTCCTGCACCGTGAACACGTGCCCGCGCAGCGCATCGTCGACGTCCATCTGCATGGCGGTGTCCGCGCACAGCTTGACGATCTGACCGGCGGCGCCGAGCAGGAATCCGCACACCACCATCACGGGCAAGATCAGGGTGGCGCCCGCCAGCTGGATCAGGACCGCCGCCGCCAGGGCCCCGTTGGCCGTCCGGTAGCGGCCCCAACGGCGAACCGCGCTCGGGGTGACGACGGTGGCGAGGAACTGACCCGTCCCGCCCGCGGCGAGAAACAGGGCCGCAGTGCCGAAGCCCTCGACATTCTGCGTGCCGGAGTGCCGGACCATGACCAGCACGAGCATGGTGTTGATGCCGACGACGATGCGGTGTACGGCCAGGCCGGTGAGCGTCGCGGCGACGGTGGGCACGGCGGCAACGGTGCGGATGCCGTGCACCCAGCCCGTGGCTACGGCGTAGGCGGCCGAGCCGTGGATGGCTCGCACACTGTCGTCGGGCCCCAGCTCGTGGGGTGGGAAACGGATGGACAACCGCAGCGCCAGGGCGACGGGCACGGTGACGATGAGAATGGTCACGGCGGCGCCGCTGTCGTCCGCGCCGAACAGCGAGCGCGGGGCCAGCATGGAGATCGCGCCGAGGAACGCAGCGGCGGCACCGAAGGCCGTGGCGACGGAGTTCATCGCGACCACCTTGTCGCGGGGCACCACGTGCGGCAGCGCCGCAGACAAGCCGGACGACACGAACCGGGTGAACCCGTTGACGATCAACGCACCACACAGGATCGTCGGATCGTCCGCCCCGATCGCCAACAACGCGGAAACCGCCAGCACCAGCAACAGCCGGCCGAGATTGGCGCCGACCAGCACCAGCCGGCGATCCCAGCGATCCAGGAGCGCGCCGGCGAATGGGCCCAGCAGCGAGTACGGCAGGTACAGCACCGCAAAGGCGCCGGCGATCGCCCAAGGCTCGGCTTCGCGCTCGGGATTGAACAGGATCGCCCCCGCCAGACCCGCTTGGAAAAGGCCGTCGCCGAACTGACTGACAGCGCGCAGTTCGAGCAGGCGCCAGAACTCGGGCATGCCACGCACCGACCGCCACAAGGTGATGGGGGCCCGAGCGTCAACCACGGGAGTCCACAGTACAAATATCGCGGCACAAATATCGCAGCCGCCCGTGCTTGTTCGCCACGTCACGGCCTCGCTGGTGCCATGATGGTCCAGTGGCGCAGTCAGACGACCCGGAGGACTTCATCGCGCCTGCCGCACAGCGGGTGCGGGCGGGAACTCTGCTGCTTGCCAACATCGACTTGCTGGAGCCGACGTTTCGGCGCAGCGTCATCTACATCGTCGAACACAACGACGGCGGAACCCTCGGCGTCGTGCTCAACCGGCCGAGCGAGACGGCCGTGTACAACGTTCTGCCGCAATGGGCGAAACTGGCCACCAAACCCAAGACGATGTTCATCGGCGGACCGGTGAAGCGCGATGCGGCGCTGTGCCTTGCGACGTTGCGGGTTGGGATGGATCCTGCCGGGATCCCCGGGATCAGGCACGTTCAGGGCCGGATGGTGATGGTCGACCTGGACGCCGAACCCGAGACGATCGCACCGGTCGTCGAAGGGGTGCGGGTGTTCGCCGGCTATTCCGGCTGGACCATCGGCCAGCTCGAAGGCGAGATCGAGCGCGACGACTGGATCGTGTTGTCCGCGTTGCCCTCCGACGTGCTGGTCGAGCCGCGCACCGACCTGTGGTCGCGGGTGTTGCGCCGTCAGCCGTTTCCGATGTCGCTGCTGGCGACCCACCCGATCGACATCAGCCGCAATTAGCGATCGGCCGGGCGCGGCGGCTCGGCGCCTTCGGTCGGCTCGGCGTCTTCGGTCGAGGTCGGCGGCGAAGTCTCTAGCGGCTGGCGGGCCAGCCTGCTGGCGATGACGGCGCAGACGATCAGCTGGATCTGGTGAAAGATCATCAGCGGCAACATGATCACACCGACGGGGGTGTTCTGTGACGAGCCGAAGAGCACCAGCGCCATCGGCAGCCCGGAGGCGAGACTCTTCTTCGACCCGCAGAACAGCAGCACCACCGTGTCGGCGCGGTTGAGCTTCGCCGCGCGGCCGACGAGCACGGTCACGGCCAGCATGACGGCGAGTATCAGGGAGCACACCACCGCGACCGCGACCACCCGAAGCGGCTGCACGGTGCTCCAGATGTGCTCGGTCATGCTGATGGAGAACGCGGTGTAGACCACGAGCAGGATCGAGCCGCGGTCGAACGCCTTGGTCACGACCGCGTGCCGTTTCACCCAGCCGGCCAGCCACGGCCGCAGCAGCTGACCCACCAGGAAGGGCAGCAGCAGCTGCAGCACGATGTTCAGCACGGCCGCACCGTCCACGTTGCCGCCGCTGGTGTGCAGTAACAACACCACCAGCACGGGGGTCAGCAGCACACCGAGGATGTTGGACACCGATGCGCTGACGATCGCGGCGGGTACGTTGCCGCGCGCGATCGAGGTGAACGCGATCGACGACTGCACCGTCGAGGGCACCAGGCACAGGAACAGCACCCCGGTGTAGAGCTCGGGGGTGAGGACCGTCGGCACCAGTGCGTTGGCGGCCAGTCCGAGCAGTGGGAACGCGACGTAGGTGCACGCCAGCACCAGCGTGTGCAGTCGCCAGTGCCGCAGTCCGTGCCAGGCCTCCGTCGGCGACAACCGCGCGCCGTAGAGCAGGAACAGCACCGCGATCGCGATCTTGGTCAGCACCGACAGCGCATCGGCGAATCCGCCCCGTGCGGGGAACACCGTCGCGACGGCCACCACGCACAGCAGCAGCAGAACGAAGGTGTCGATAGGCAGGCTGCCGATCCGCGACACCAGGGACGGTCGGGGGCTCACCGACACGAGAACGTGCAACTAGCGCAGACGCCCCCGCAGCCCACGTCGGACCCGCCGGCCTTCTGCGGGGTCTTCTGCATGGCCATCGCCGTAGCGCCGACCTTCGCGATGTGCCAGCTGCCGGCGGCGACGGTCGCGACCGCACCGACGACGCACAGGATCAGCACCAGCAGGCCGGTGGTCGCGTCCGCGGACAGTGCCACCGCCCCACCGGCCGCCAACATCACCGCTGCGGCCAACTGGGCGGGCGCCAGCGCCCGGAGGAGCTGGCGGTCGGGGTCGCCGGCGTGCGGCCGGGCCAGCGTCCACACCCCGGCGACACCGATCCCGACGGCGGCGCACAGGCACAGGACAGCGGCGATCAGCATGGCCACACAATACGAGGCGTAGCTCAGCCCGTCCTCGTGGGCGCGTCCCCCGGGCGCCAGGCTTCGCCCGGGGGCCGACATCTTCGCCCGGTTACCCGGGCAAGCCCAGCATCTGCGGCGGTGCGGGCGCCGGAACGGCGGCGGGGGCCGCGGGCAGCGGTGCCGCCGGGACAGGGGGCGCGGGCGGCGCGAGTGGCGCCGCCGGTGCGTGTGTTGCGGCACCCGGGACGGCCACCGTGAATCCAGTCACGATGGCGTCGGTCGCGTCGCCCGCTGCGACTGCCTGGTCGACGGACGTGGTGACCGACAAGGTCACCAGGTACTTGTCGGGGCCCACGGCGGCGATGACGTGGCGTCGGGAGGTGTTCAGCGTCATCGTGCTGTCCCGGTAGGTGCCCTCGATCAGCGATGACGGCATGCCGCCGTAGTCGGCGAGCGACGCGTCGGTGGTCCGCCACGCGGGCAGCTGCTGGCTGTCGATGAGTCCGTGGCTGATGGCTTCCTTCGGGTCGAAGTCGCCGACCAGCTTGTACACCACCACCTGGGCGTTGGAGGTGTACAGCCCGTCACCGCCGACGCGGTCGGCGATCACCGCGAACGCGTCGGGGACGTTGGGGTCGGGCACCGGGGACCAGCCCGACGGCATCGGCAGCACGATGTTGAGCGCCGTGAAGTTCTGGCTCGACTGTGGTTCGAGGCGCACGCCCTTCTCGTTGAAGAAGTCGCGCAGGCTGCCGGAACTGGCAGGCAGGATCGTCTGCGGGGCGGGCGGTTCGATGGAGGGTCCCAGCAGCGTCGGGTCGGCGGGCGGCTCTGCCGCCGCCGGGGTCGGCGGGACCGCGAGCGGGTTTGCGTCGGGGGAGGCGCCCGGCGCCACGGTCACGGTCTGAGTCACCGTGGCGGGACCGGGAAGCGGTGGTAGCGGGAACGTTGGCTCTGCCTCGGCGGTGGTGCCCGCGAACCCGACAACACCGGCGACGGCCACGGCCGCGCCTCCTGCCAGAACCCGCCAGTGGCGGGCTATCTCGATCATCGACCTCGATCCTTCCGACCTATGTGGGCTCTGTGCGCCCTGCGTCAAGGGACGACCCTATCGGCCTGCGAGTGTTAGCCACCAGGCTTGGAACTGACCTGGAACCAACCCCTGATCGGTCTGCAACGGAACCGATACCAAGCCGTGCCCTCGCGCTCAGCGAGCCGCGGCCGTGTGGGCCGTAAACTGCGCCGAGCCCGCCTTATACCCTGTTGGGCGTGACCGAATCCCCGACCACGCAGTCGCAGCTGGATCCCGACAGGGACGCACAGGCCGCCGACGTCCCGCGGCACCGCTACAACGCGGCGCTCGCCGGGGAGATCGAGCGCTCCTGGCAGGAGACCTGGGCCCGGCTGGGGACGTTCAACGTCGCCAACCCGGTGGGTTCGCTGGCGCCGGAGGACGGCACGGCCGTACCGGCGGACAAGATGTTCGTGCAGGACATGTTTCCCTACCCGTCCGGCGAAGGTCTGCACGTCGGGCACCCGCTGGGCTACATCGCCACCGACGTCTACGCTCGCTACTTCCGGATGACCGGCCGCAATGTGTTGCACGCGTTGGGCTTCGACTCGTTCGGTCTGCCCGCCGAGCAGTACGCGGTGCAGACGGGCACCCATCCACGCACCCGCACCGACGCCAACATCGTCAACTTCCGCCGCCAGTTGGGCAGGCTGGGTCTCGGACACGATGCGCGACGCAGCTTTTCGACGACCGACGTCGACTACTACAAGTGGACGCAGTGGATCTTCCTGCAGATCTACAACGCCTGGTTCGACTCCGCCGTGAACAAGGCCAGGCCGATCAGCGAGTTGGTAGCCGAATTCGATTCCGGCACAAGAACTCTGAATGACGGACGCAGCTGGTCGGCATTGTCGGCGGGGGAGCGCGCCGAGGTGGTCGACGATCATCGGCTGGTCTACCACGCCGATTCGATGGTGAACTGGTGTCCGGGATTGGGCACCGTGCTGGCCAACGAGGAGGTCACCGCCGACGGCCGCAGCGATCGCGGCAACTTCCCGGTGTTTCGGAAACGGTTGCGGCAGTGGATGATGCGCATCACCGCCTACTCCGACCGGCTGCTCGAGGATCTCGACGTGCTGGACTGGCCCGAGAAGGTCAAGACGATGCAGCGCAACTGGATCGGCCGCTCGATCGGCGCGCAGGTACACTTCGCGACCGACGCCGGCGATATCGAGGTGTTCACCACTCGCCCGGACACGCTGTTCGGTGCGACCTACATGGTGCTGGCGCCCGAGCACGATCTGGTCGACACGCTCGTCACCGAGGAGTGGCCGAGCGGCACCGACGCGCGGTGGACGTATGGCGCGGCGACCCCCGCCGAAGCGGTGGCGGCCTACCGAGCCGCGATCGCGGCGAAATCCGATCTGGAACGTCAGGAGAACAAGACCAAGACCGGTGTGTTCACCGGTTCCTACGCCACCAATCCGGTGAACGAGCAACGGATCCCGGTGTTCATCGCCGATTATGTGCTGGCTGGTTACGGTACCGGCGCCATCATGGCGGTGCCCAGCGGTGACCAGCGCGACTGGGAGTTCGCCACCGAGTTCGGCCTGCCCATCGTGGAAGTGGTTGCCGGCGGCGATATCTCGCACGGCGCGTACAGCGGCGACGGAAAACTGGTCAACTCCGACTACCTGAACGGTATGTCGGTGGCCGACGCGAAGGACGCGATCGTCAGCCGGTTGCAGGCCGACGGCCGCGGGCAGGCCCGCATCGAATACAAGCTGCGGGACTGGCTGTTCGCCCGGCAGCGGTACTGGGGGGAGCCGTTCCCGATCGTCTACGACGCCGACGGGCAGGCCCACCCGTTGCCGGAGTCGGCGCTGCCGGTCGAACTCCCCGACGTGCCCGACTACTCGCCGGTGCTGTTCGACCCCGACGACGCCGACAGCGAGCCGTCCCCGCCGCTGAACAAGGCCACCGAGTGGGTCCACGTCGACCTCGACCTCGGCGACGGCCTACGGCCCTACACCCGCGACACCAACGTCATGCCGCAGTGGGCGGGCAGCTCGTGGTACGAGCTGCGCTACGCCGACCCCCACAACCCCGACGAGTTCTGTGCCGCGGAGAACGAGGCGTACTGGATGGGCCCGCGGCCGGCCGAGCACGGTGCGCACGACCCGGGCGGTGTGGATCTCTACGTCGGCGGCGTCGAGCATGCGGTGCTGCATCTGCTGTACTCCCGGTTCTGGCACAAGGTCCTCCACGACCTGGGGTATGTCTCATCCCGCGAGCCCTACCGCAGGTTGGTCAATCAGGGCTACATCCAGGCCTTCGCCTACACCGACGCGCGCGGCGCGTATGTACCCGCGGCCGAGGTCACCGAACGGGACGGAAAGTTCTTCTATGCCTCGCCGGACGGTGAGACGGAGGTGTTCCAGGAGTTCGGCAAGATCGGCAAGAGCCTGAAGAACTCGGTCTCGCCGGATGAGATCTGCGACAACTACGGTGCCGACACGTTGCGGGTCTACGAGATGTCGATGGGCCCGTTGGAGGCGTCGCGGCCGTGGGCAACCAAGGACGTCGTCGGTGCGCACAGGTTCTTGCAGCGGGTGTGGCGGGTCGTCGTCGACGAGAGCACCGGCGACAAGCGGGTGGCAGAGCATGAGGCGATCGACGACGAGACGCTGCGTCTGCTGCACCGGACCATCGCCGGTGTGGCCGAGGACTATGCGTCGCTGCGCAACAACACCGCGGCCGCCAAGCTCATCGAGTACACCAACTACCTGACCAAGGAGGGCGTCGCCGCGCGCGCCGCGGTCGAACCCCTGGTGCTGATGGTGGCTCCGCTGGCGCCGCACCTGGCCGAGGAGCTGTGGCGGCGGCTGGGCCACGACACCTCGCTGGCCCATGGGCCGTTCCCGGTGGCCGACCCGGCCTATCTGGTCGACGACACGGTGGAGTACCCGGTGCAGGTCAACGGCAAGGTCCGCGGCCGCATCACCGTCGCGACCGACGCCGCCGTCGACGCCGTGCAGGCCGCGGCGCTGGCCGACGACAAGGTCACCGCCTTCCTGGCGGGTAAGGCGCCCAAGAAGGTGATCGTGGTGCCCGGCCGGCTGGTCAACGTCGTGGTCTAGCGATTTCGGCGCGCTTTCGTACGCTCCGCGACGAAAGGCGCGCCGAAATCGCCTCAGCTCGGGCGGACGACGATCTCGTGGATGTGGGCGTCGGGCGGTGCATTGACGACCCCCGCGATGACCTCGGCCACCGCGGCAGGCCGTAGGAAATCCGAGGGCCGGTAGTCGCGGCCCTCGAATGCGATCAGCCGCTTCTGCATCGGGGTGTCCACCCGGCCCGGATGCACCGAGGTGACCCTGAGCAGGGGTTCCTCCAGGCGCAGCGAGTCGGCGAACGCCCGGGCGGCGAACTTGCTGGCCGAGTAGGAGGCCATCCCCGAGTGCACCCGCAACCCCGATCCGGAGTTGACCACCACCACGTGCGCCCGGGAGTTGCGTAGCACCGGCAGCAGCGCCTGTGTGAGCGCCACCATGCCGACGACGTTGACGTCGAAGCTGGTGCGCCACTCCTCGACCGTTGAGTCGGCGAACTCGGCGGGGAACATGACGCCCGCGTTGTGGATCAGTACGTCCAGGGCATCGATCGGCTCGACCGCAGCGTGGACCTCGTCGAGGTCGGAGAGGTCCATCGGCCAGGTGGTGGCCCCGAACTCCGCGGCGAGCGCGTCGAGTCCCTCTGATTGCCGACCCGCCAGCAGCAGGGTGTGGGTCGGTGCGAGCGCGGCCGCGATGGCCCCGCCGAGGCCGCCGGCGGCGCCGGTGATCATCGCGGTCGGCATCCCACAGACCCTACCGATCTGCACGTTGTGCGATCGCGTCGCATCATTGATGCGATGCCACCAGATCCCAGCTTTGCGCCAACGCAACTCGCCGCCCGCGCGGCCTATCTGCTGCGCGGTAACGACCTCGGAGTCATGACCACCGCGGCGCCCCTGCTGTATCCGCACATGTGGAGCTGGGACGCCGCCTTCGTCTCCATCGGGCTGGCTCCGCTGAGCGTGGAGCGCGCGGTGGTCGAACTCGACACGCTGTTGTCCGCGCAGTGGGGCAACGGCATGATCCCGCACATCGTGTTCGCCAACGGCGTCGACGGGTACTTCCCCGGCCCGGCCCGGTGGGCGTGCTCGGCGCTGGCCGCCAACGCCCCGCGGACGCGGCACACCTCCGGGATCACGCAGCCGCCGGTGCATGCGATCGCGGTGCAGCGCATCCTCGACAACGCGCGCTACCGCGGCCGGTCCACCCGCGCCGTCGCCGAGTCGTTCCTGGACCGACGGTGGACGGATCTGGTGCACTGGCACCGCTGGCTGGCCGAAGCGCGCGATCCCAAGGAGCGCGGGCGGGTCACGCTGTACCACGGCTGGGAGTCCGGGATGGACAACTCGCCGCGCTGGGACAGCGCGTACGCCAACGTGATTCCCGGCAACGTGCCCGAGTACCAACGCGAGGACAACAAGATCAACACCGACGCCACCCAGCGGCCGTCGGACCTCGAGTACGACCGGTACCTGTGGCTGCTCGAGGAGATGAAGTCGGCGCGCTACGACGACGACCTGCTGCCCAAGGTGATGAGTTTCTCCGTCGAGGACGTCTTTGTCTCGGCGATCCTGTCGGTGGCGTGCACGGTGCTCGCCGAGATCGGCGAGGACTACAAGCGCCCCAATTCCGACGTGCGCGACCTGTACGCGTGGGCCGACCGGTTCCGTGCCGGGGTCATCGAGACGACCGACGAACGCACCGGTGCGGCAAAGGATTACGACGCGCGCGCGGAAAAGTGGGTGGCCACCGAGACCATCGCCCAGTTCGCGCCGCTGCTGTGCGGCGGGCTTTCGCACAAGAAGGAACGCGCCCTGCTTCGGCTGCTGGAAGGCCCCCGGTTCTGCGGGCACCCAGATCTGAAGTACGCGGTGATCCCGTCGACGTCGCCGGTGTCGCGCGACTTCCGGTCCCGCGAGTACTGGCGGGGTCCGGTGTGGCCGGTGATGACATGGCTGTTCTCGTGGTGTTTCGCGCGGCGCGGCTGGGCCGAGCGGGCCGCGGTGTTGCGCAGGGAGGGTCTGCGCCAGGCCAGCGACGGCACGTTCGCCGAGTATTACGAGCCGTTCACCGGCGAGCCGCTGGGCAGCATGCAGCAGTCGTGGACCGCCGCCGCGGTGCTCGACTGGCTGGGCTGAGTCCGTCCGGGCCGGCTCATCTCGACGCACTCCCGGCCGAATCCGGCCACACGTCAATCTCGCGAATCCCGCGTTCCTGCGCCCGCATGATCACCTCTGTGCTGCGGCGTGCCGGTTGGTTGGTGCGGGGATCGGTGACGACCAGGACGGCCGCAGCTGATCCGCCGATTGCTTCGGCGACGGTCAGCATCCACCGATCGCCTCTGCCCGCAAGGGAGCGCGGTGACTCGGACGGCCATATCTGCGACGCGACGCTGACCGCGGCCTGATCGAGGATGGCTGCGACCCGACCCGGTGCGAGCCAGTCGTCGGCCGTCGGATCCGGAACCGTGTCGAGCAGGATCCGCACGGTGGCCCCTCGCTGCAGCGCCACGTCGGCCGCGGGCAGGTCGCCGACGTCGGCAATGATGAGTTCGTCGCCACGGCCGACGGCCCGCCGGTGCAGGTGTTGGTCGATCCTCCTGCGTAGTTCATCGATGTCCACCGCGCGGGGTTCGGAGTGGTCCACCGGCCCGCTGAAGGCGATCACTCGCCCGGCCCGCGATCCCTCCGCCGCCGCTCGGCGGTTCGCCGCTGCACGCAGGCTCGCCACCAGTTGCGGCGCCGCCCAGGAAAACAACCCGGCCAGGTGCGCGAAGGGCATCCGCAGCAGGACGCCGTAATCGGACTCGCGGGCCCGAATCTGGAACGGACTACCGGACACCCACTGCGCGGTCGACGGTAGGACCCCGTAGCGCATCTCATAATCGCAAGCCACGGTGCGGGCGACGGTGTCAAGCCCGTCCGCGATCAGGCGCTGCCAGTGGTCGAGGAACTCGAAGATGTCGAGGCGGTCGGAGAACCCGGGCGTGCCTGCGGCGGTGAGCTGGTCGCGGAACTCGCGCCACGCCAGCAGATGAGTCGGAGCGAGTCGCGGACGCGGCCCGGTGGGCCAGAGAATCGCCGACACCAACTCCCCGGCGAGCGCGGCGGCCCCGCTCAGTTCGGAGCCGACGAGCGTGTCCGGCTGGGTGACCGCGCCGACAGTGCCGAGCGCGGCGGCATCCGAGCGCTCGAGCACGTCAAACAGCCAGTCGATCGTCTTGCGGAACACTGGCGCAGTACTTTCCAGCGTTGCCTGGTGAGGGGTCAGCCGGTCCACGGACATGCCCAAACTTTGAAGCGCGACGTCGTTGTCCGGTGGGAATGCCGCATACCGGATGGTTCGTGTGCCCGACACCAGAGTGTCGGCGACCGCGCGCAACCCGGCTCGCAGCGCCGCCACATAGGTGACGTCCGTCGGCAACCCCAGGCCGACTGCCGCGCGCTTCCAGTTGTCGGGCGGGTCTTGACGAACCGGGAGATCGATGACCGCGCCGGCGCATTCGGCGAAGCCCCACTCGGAGTACTTGCGGACGAGCTCGAACACTTCCGTGCCGAGCGCATCGTCGACTATGCGTTCCAGATATGACCGGTCGACTGCGTCGCGCAAGCCCGGCAGGCCGACGTGGAAATCCAGGGCGATCGACTGCAGGAGGTCGGCGAGGTGAGCGGCCGCGTCGGCATCTGCCGGGGCGCGGCTCCGGGTCGTTTCGCGGACAGGCGCCGACGCCGGGCTGAACGCGACACTCAACACCTCGTCGGTGTGGCCGGTCAGTGGTGTTCCCACCGGCTGTCCTGTGCTGACGTTCCACAGCCGTACCGTGCCGTCGCTGCCGGCGGAGGCGATGCGGGTGCCGTCGGGGGTGACTGCCACGTCCCAGACTCCGCCGGTGTGGCCGGTCAGTGGTCTTCCCACCGGCTGTCCTGTGCTGACGTTCCACACCCGTACCGTGCCGTCGTTGCTGCCGGATGCGAGCTGCGCGCCGTCAGGAGTGAACGCCACGCTGGTCACCATTGCGGTGTGGCCGGTCAGCGGGGTACCCACCGGGATTCCGGTGTCGGCGTCCCATATCCGCACGGTTTGGTCGTCGGCTCCGGAAGCGATGAGGACGCCGTCCGGGGCGAACGCCACACCGCTCACCGGCCCCGTGTGGCCGACCAGCGGCGCTCCGATCGGCTGTCCGGTGTCGGCGTCCCATATCCGCACCGTTTGGTCGTCGCCGCAGGAGGCGATGCGGGCGCCGTCGGGGCTGAATGCCACGTCCCACACCCCGCCGGTGTGGCCCGTCAGCGGCCGTCCCGTGAGCTGTCCGCCGAACGCATCCCACATGCGCACCTGGCCGTCCTGCCCGCCGGAGGCCAGGTGGGTGCCGTCCGGACTGAATGCCACGCTGTTCACCGGCCCGGTGTGGCCGGTCAGTGGCGATGCGGTCGGCCCTCCGGCCCGCGCATCCCACACCCGCACCGTCCCGTCATTGCCGGCACTGGCCAGCAAGGGATGTTCGCTTCGCGGTTCAGCGGCGCCGGCGTGCGCGCGGCCGATCACCTCCTCCAGGCGGTCCACGGTGTCCCCGGCGAGGGCGATGAGTTGTCCGCGGGACAGCGCATTCCGGTCAGGGATGAGATCCGTGATGTCCACGGCAGGTAGGTGGTCCACATCTCCCGACGGCGGTCCGTCGGGCCGCCCAGCGACGTAGCGGATACGCCGGGACAATCGCAGTCGGCCGTCGCCGTCGAATTCACAGATCCACAATGTGCCGCCGATGAGATCGCCAAGCTCACCGGGCGGCTCACCGATGATCAGCGCGTGCGGACGGGCCGGAACCTGACCGAGCGCCGCGGCCAAGACCGACAAGCCGACGGCGTAGGAGGATTGGTAGCCCAGGATCATGCCGACGAGCCGCCGATCAACGACAACGGGACAGCCAGTCAACTCGTCGGTGTCCTCCCTGCGATCGAGCCAGACGGTGAATCGGGTGGTGTCAGAGGTGTTTTCGAAGCCGCCGCCAAGCTGTTGGGGAGGTCCCGACGATCGCGCCAGAGCGCCGCGCCACCTGTCGTGAGGGACCAGCGGCGCATCGTCGGGCCCGACGTTCAGCACCGGAGCATGCAGCCTCGGGCGGGCCAGGCGCAGTACCAACACCTCGGCCGTGTGCACCACTGCGCTGACGGGTATGCGCTCCCCGCCATGGAGAACGAAGCTGCTGATGCCCTTCGCCGCAGTAACCACCAGATCCGGCCCGACGAAGAAGCCTGTTTGGCCGAGATCGGGTATCCACACGCAACTTTCAGCTGGATCCCCGCCACTCCGGGAGTCGGCACGGTATTTGCGACCGGCCGCATCGCGCAGGCTGACGGGCCCGGCACCGACGTCGACGTCGATGCGCTCGCCTGCGGGTACCGAAACCCGTGCGACACCGCCGGGCCAGCCGACCTCGAGCAGCGGGGGATTGGTCTGCGGCACGCGAATCAGCACGGCGTCCGATGCGCGCACAGATCCCATCTCTACGGCGGTGCCGCTGTGGCGGACCAGCAGCGGCACCGTCGGCAGCGACCGCATCACGGCGTCGATCGGCAGCGCGAGCATGTCTGTTCCCACGCCTGGATCCTCCCGACCACCCAGTTGGGACAGCAACCATCCGCTCGTCGAACGGAGAGCGTCGTCCGGCAGCCGCGGCGCGGCCTGTCGGGCCCAGAAACTGAGGTCCGAGCCGGTGACTAGCGCGACGACGGCGGAAGCGAGCGCGTTTTCGATATGCGCACCCTCGCCGGTGACGGTGCTCCACGCCACCGTCTCTTCGAGCCGAAGCGGAGGCGACAGTCCGGCGTGCAGCTCCGTCATCAGGATGCGCGCCTTCTCGACGACTTCACGTTGTGCGGGATCCTCCCACCTGTGTCGCAGCCGCGTGAGCAGCTCGCCGACGACCGCCACGCTGAAGGAGAAACCGTTGCGTCCGGCTGCCCGCACCAATGGGCTGAACCACAATTCGGATTCCGCCCACACGTCCAGTCCCGGTGCCAGTCGAATACGCATTCGTCGCAGCAGTTCCGGCGACACAGTGACCGCCGGGGCGAGCAACTCGGCCAGACGCACCAGCTCCGGGTCGCGGGCGGCCAGGGTCGCAACCAAGCCGTCGGCACCGCGTGTCTGCAGTACTACAGATTTCGCGGCGATCCCGAGTGCAGTGGGCAGCCGCCGGCCTGCCCGCGCTTCCAGGACGGTGCGGACGCTGGTCCTGCTGTCCCACTGCACCATGGCCACTGTGGGGGCGAGCTCAGGGGGGCGCGCCCGGTGCGGCGTCAGCATGACGAGGGTCGAGCCGCGGTGGGACAGGGCCGCCGCAATCCGGTTCCATGCGACGGCGTCGGCGTCACCGTGGCCGGAACGGCCGAAGTCGGTGAGGGCGAGCACCGGGGTCCCGCGATCCGGGGGCTGATAGCCCTCCGGTGTGTCGACGTAGTGGCGCTCCGAGACGGCGGATCGGCCCACCACCGAACGCACCGTGTCGATCAGATCGTGACAATCGCGACGGAACGGCTCCAGCGCCCGTCCTCGATCGACCAGAATCTGGACACCCGATCGCAGGGTGGGGACCGGCACGAACGGAACCTCGCGCAGAAGATGGCCGCGCGCCAGCACGGCGAGCGCGCGCGGCCAATCGACACGTCGTCCAGGGCGGGTCGTGGATAGTGCGGCGGACAGGATCGGGCGGGCTGACGGCAACTGGAACAGAGAGGTCAGCGGCATCGGTCCAGCCTCGGTCCTCGACCGGGTCAGCGGGCGCACGTGGGCCCACGGATTGGGCGTATCGGAGTCGGGAGGATCGGGAGGTATCTCGCACACTGCGCCGAGCGGAACCACCGGAGTATCGGTCACATTCGCTACTGCAGTCCTCGCGAGTGGAGGAGGCTCCAAGTGCGGGGTTTCGTCAACGCCGCTTCTCGGTGGCGTGAGGTCTGCGCGCGATGCGCTTGGCCGCGGCGCCAAGGACATTCCAAGCATCCCGAACACCGCGGCGGTCGTCGACTCGCCGGACACCTCCAACCTGCTCAGCGCTACCGCCGCGTCGGCCAGCCAGACACCACCGGCAGGTGTTGTCATGCCGACGCCGGTTTCTCCATCGTCGCCCGCACCAGCCGAAGCCAGTTCTCGTCGGACTCCTCGGAAGTGATGCCGAGCTCACGGCAGGCCCGCACCGCGTCGAGGTACTCGGCGGTTCCCGGCGCCCGCTCGCCGCCGGCGAGATGCTTGCGGACCTGCGCCAACTTATCGGCCACAGCCGCGAATAGCGCGGTGTCGGTTGGACTTACAGCGTGATCGCCGGGCCCGTAGAAATGCAGTTCGGCGATGCGCGCCAAGGTGGTGGAGTCCGGCGGCCGCAGTGTGTGCACAACGCACCGGCGCACGAAGGCCGGCGGTAGCTGGCGCTCCTCGTTGGTGGTGACGATCACGAGCATCCTGCCCGCCGCGCCGATCCCGGCAACGCCGTCACCCCGAGCGCGCAGACGATCTTCGAAGCGTCGCCCATCGACGGGTGTACCCGTTTCGGCGACGGTGAAGGTCCACGCGCTCAACGGAACGAGCAATGCGTTGGGTACATCTGGATCCGCTTTGTCCAGTTCGTCGATGAGCAACACCGCGTGGCCCCGCCTGCGCGAGGCGTTCGTTTCCGCCAGTGGCTCGACGGCAGGCGAAACGCCGGAGCCATCGGCACCGCGTCCCGCAGCGGATTCCGGATCCAGCATCCACCACAACGGACCGGGTTCGACGTAGGACGCGTCGATGATGGGCCGCTGCGCCTGAGCGTCCGAAAGACGACGCACCGCGTCGAAGCGCCATAAGAGGTCCATCGCGACAGTGGTCGAGCTGACCACGTGTTCGTAATAACGCCAGTTGAGATTTCGTGCCAGGTAAGCCGCGAACGACGACTTGCCACTCCCGGGCTCCCCCCGCAACAGCAGCGGTCGTCCGGTGGCCAGCGCAACGTTGACCGCCAGCAGCAGGTCCGGCGCGACGTCGTACACCGCGCCGTCTCGCCGGTCGGCCACTTCGCCTCTCTCGGCGGATGCGCTCCACGCGGCGTAGTCGTCGGTCAGTTCGCCGATGAGCGACCGGTAGCCGTTGGCAGTTGCGGACATTGCACCTCACGCATCCAGTTCGATCAGGTTCTTGGCGAAGATCCTGGCTTCCTGCTCGCATTCGGCGCCGAGGTCCGGTCGAAGCACATATGGCGCAGGGTTCAACTGCAGCAATGCGTCTCGGCCCCGGCCCGCCATCACCACGTAGGTGACCTCACCGAATCGCGTACGCAGCCGGTCAACGATCTCGGGCGTCGCCGCGCCGTATCCCACCACGACGAAGAACGGCCGTCCGACGGTAACGTCGCCCGGTTCGGTGGCGCCTCGTTCGATGATCTCCTGTTCCAGGTGATCGATGACAACCTCGGGGTCATCGCCCGCATCGTCGGGTGCAACCAGACGATTGCTGGATAGCTGGCCGCAATACGCGCGGAGGACGACGTCGCGTCCGGTTGCCGGTTCGGTACCTGCGACGAGAATCGTCCGCTGCCCCGGCGGTTTTGCCGTGATCAGTGGAAGAATCTTGGCGGCGGCCGCGGGCACCCAGAGCGGCTGAACATGCTGCCTCATGCGGCGCCAGTCGATGTCGAAGCCGGCGAGCTGTTCCAGCGCCCGCAGCGTCGTTCGCCATTCGTTCAGCAGCAGCTCCCGCGCGACACCTTGACCCGGATTGCCCAAAACCTGTTCCAGCCGTGCGTCCGAGACCTCGCGGTCGGCCATTCCGAGGGCTTCCATCATCCTGCGGAGGTCCGGGAGCTCTATCCCACGCCAGCATGACGTCACCTTTCGCGCCCAGATATCCAACCCGGTGTCACCGAGACTTGTCACCACCCGATTGAAACGGGACGCCACCAGCCGCGCCGTATCGTCGATCCCGTCGTCGGATCCGTCGAGGATGTCGACACTGACCGCTTCGGACTGAATCGCCTCGAGACTCAGCGGACCGAACCCGTGTTCCTCAAGGTCCGACAAATCGACACCCATCAATACCGGCACGATGACGATCGGGAAGCCCAATGCCTGTATCCATGTCAGTACCGTTGCCTCCTTGAGCACCCACCTCGATTGAAGCGATTCCGGCGTCAGCAAAAGCACGGCTCCATGGCATCGGAGAAGCCCGTGGTGAATGGCATCGCGCCATAGCATGCCCGGCTCGATGTCGCGCTGATCGAGCCACGGCTCGGTCCCGAGGTCCTCCAGAGCCAGCTTGATCGCATCCCGCAACTTCCGCGCGACACAGAGTCGCCGCCATCGGGCACGCTGGTCCTCGCCCGCATCGGGTGGAGGCGCCTTCTCGGCGTCCTTGACGCTGTGGCTGATGAACACTGACGCGGTAGTCATGCAGCCCCTTGAAGAAGCGTCCCCTCAGAAGTCCCGTCCGACTGTGTCCCGCGTCTCCAACACATGACGCGCGAACTCGCAGGCAAGCAGATTACCGGCATGGGGTGGCGCTGATGCAGCAAATCGGCGTGACAGCGCGCCCGCACCAGTACGGCCCGGGTATGCAGCTAGTCGTCGGCCTGTCCGGCGAGCCGCTCAAGCGGCGCGATCACATTGGTCAGGGTTTGCAGATCCTCTTCGCTGAGCTTGGACAGCATGCTCGCCAGCGCCGATCGCCGGTTGGCCAGCGACTCACGATGCTGGGCCAGCCCTCGCGGGGTGATGTCGACGAGCACCGCCCGCAGGTCGGACGGATCGCGGGTGCGTTTGACCAGGCCGAGCTTCTCGAGCCGGCGGATCGCCACGGTGGTGGTGGGGGTGCGGACCCGCTCCAAGGCCGCCAGTTCGGTCATCCGGATCGGACCCTTGTCCAGCAGGGTCAGCAGGATCGAAAGCTGCGCCAGGGTGAGCTCGCCCGCCGTCCCACGGTTGGTGTCGCCTCGGCGGAGTACGGAAAAGACCTTGGAGAGTGCCCGGTGCAGCTCCCCGGCGAGCTCGGTGACCTGCGGTTCGGTCTCAACCATAGTTCGCCAGTCTAACGTGTCTGGCCCTGACATTATGGCGTGTTGGGGTTGTCTGACCAGGATTTTCGCTCCCCGGACGGGACCGGTCAGCCCGCCGTTCGGCGATCACGCCAGCGGCACAGCGCCTCAGCCCGCGTCAGGTCGTAGTCCGGTCCGTTGACCCCGACGGTCAGCAGCGTCACCCCGAGGTCGGTCAGCGCGTCGGCCTCGGCCAGCAGCTCGTCGAGGGTCTCGGCGCCCTCGATACCCGCCGAGTGTTCGATGGTGGCCGGGTCGCGGCCGACGGCGGCGCAATGCCCGGCGAGCACCTCCGCCTTGTGCGGGTAGGTGCTGCGGTCGACGAAGTAGTGCCACGCGTCGCCGTACTCGGCGACCATCCGCAGCGTCTTCTTCTCACCGCCGCCGCCCATCAGGATCGGGATCTCCCGTGTCGGAGCCGGGTTGAGTTTGGCCAGCCGGGATTTGATCCGCGGCAGCGCGGTTGCCAGATCGTCCAGCCGGCCGCCCGCGGTGCCGAATTCGTAGCCGTACTCGTCGTAGTCGCGCCGGAACCAGCCCGAGCCGATGCCCAGGATCAGCCTGCCGCCGGAGATGTGGTCGACGGTGCGCGCCATGTCGGCGAGCAGTTCGGGATTGCGATACGAGTTGCAGGAGACGAGCGCGCCGATCTCGATGCGGGAGGTCTGCTCGGCCCACGCGCCCAGCATCGTCCAGCATTCGAAATGCGCCCCGTCGGGATCCCCGTACAGCGGAAAGAAGTGGTCCCAGTTGAACGCGACATCGACGCCGATGTCTTCACAGCGACGCACGGCGTCGCGAATGAGGCTGTACTGCGGGGAATGTTGCGGCTGCAGCTGCACGCCGACGCGGATCGGAAAGGTCACCACTCCACCGTAGGCGTCTCGGCTACACGCCGATCTGTCCGTCGGGCCGCCAGACCGCCACCACCGACGGGCGTGCGGTGCCGTTGCCGCCTTCCGGCCAGCGCGACAGGGGGTCGTCGATGCTGTTGTCGTCGTGCTCGCCGGGATGCTGTACGCACACTGTCACGAGGTCGTCGGTGACGATCGGTCCGCAGGTTTCGGCGCCGATCGGCACGGTGAGGAACTGGCGGGTCTCACCCCGGTTCGGCCCGTCCAGGGCCACGGCGAACAGGCCGTCGTTGGAGTCCAGCGCGTTGCCGTCGGTGGAGATCCACAGGTTGCCGTGGCTGTCGAAGGCGACGTTGTCGGGGCAGGAGATCGGGCTGACCTTGGATTTGTCGAACCCGCCGTAGTAGGTGTCCGCGGCGGCGGGGTCACCGCACACCAGCAGCAGGTCCCAGGTGAAGCCGGTGCCGGCGTGATCGTCGGTGATCTCCAGGATCTGGCCGCTCTTGTTGTCGTTGCGTGGGTTGGCCGCGTCCGGACCCGGTTCGCCGTCGGCGCCGCGGTCGTCGTTGTTGGTCAGCGCGACGTACACCTTGCCGGTCGTCGGATTCGCCTCGAAATCCTCGGGGCGGTCCATCTTCGTCGCGCCTGCCTTGTCGGCGGCGAAGCGGGTGAATATCGCGACCTCCTGAGGGGTGAAGCCGTCGACCAGCGACTCGGCCCGGCCGTTGGGGCCCGAGCGCAGCAGCGGTATCCAGGTGCCGGTGCCATTGAACGCACCCTGGGCGGGCAGCTTGCCGGAGCCGTCGATCTCACTCCCCGGGATATCACTGGACAGCTTGGCGACGTAGAGCGTGCCCTCGTCGAGGATCGTCATGTTGTGGGCCATCGCCGCCGGGCTGAATCCCTTCCCCGTCGCCCCGGTACCGGGCTCAATCTTCTTGTCCGACACGAACTTGTACATGTAGTCGAACCGCTGATCGTCGCCGCTGTAGGCCACCACGGTGCCGTCCCCGGTGACGTAGATGTTGGCGGCTTCGTGTTTGAACCGGCCCATCGCGCTGTGTTTGACCGGAGTCGACGCGGGGTCCCACGGGTTGAGCTCGACGACGTAGCCGAAGCGGTTGACCTCGTTGGGGGTCTGGGTCAGGTCGAAGCGGGGATCGAACGTCTCCCACCGACGCTCACTGGGCTCCAGTTCGATGCCGTAGCGATCGAAGCGGTCGGCCTCCACCGGGTTGGCTGCCTGGGCGCCCTCTGCCGCGCCGAAGTAGCCGTTGAAGTTCTCCTCGCCGGAAAGAACTGTGCCCCAGGGTGTTACGCCACCGCTGCAATTGTTGATGGTCCCGGCGACGGTGGTGCCGGTGGGGTCGGCTGCGGTCTTGACGAAGTCGGTGCCCGCGGCGGGACCGACCAGCGTGAACGGGCTGTCGGCGGTGATGCGCCGGTTGTAGCGGCTCATCACCGGCGTGAGTCCGTCGGGGGTCCGCTCGACCTCGACGACGGTCAGCCCGTGTGCGGCAACGCCGATGTCGAACTGGTCTTTCGTCGGCGCGTCCGGGTTGTAGCCGGGGTGCATGAACTGTTCGGTGGTGTACTCATGGTTGACGACCAGCAGGAAATGGTTGGGTGATCCGTCGATCGGCAGCAGTCCCGCGAAGTCGTTGTTGAACCCGAACTGCTGGCGCTGCGCCGCGGCGCTCTGCGCGTTCACGTCGAATGCCGGCGCGCCGGGCAGCACCGGATCGCCCCAGCTGATCACCACGGACTGCCGGTAGCCGTCCGGAATCACCACGGCGTCTTCGGAATTGGGTGCGACGGCCGCGAAGTTCATGCCGGCAGGCGGCTCAGCTGGCAGCTCGGACGACGTCGGTGCCGCGGCGGGCTCCTCGCTGTTCGAGCACGCCGCCAGCGCGCTGCCCGCGCCGACCGCCAACACGGTGACGGCCCCGGCCCGCAGCGCGGTCCGCCGTGACACGGCGCGCGCGATATCGCCGAAGTACTCGTTGTCGCTCGTGTTGGGAGCCGGGTGCGCGCAGGCGTCGCCGCACTTGTAGCGGCACGTCACATGCTGACGTTTGGACTTACCGTCATGGGCGACAAAAAGATTCAGCGGCACGAGGGCCATGTGCGCGGGTCCTTCCGGAAGCGGATCCGGTCGGGGCTGGCGACCGGGACTCGCGGAAACCTACGGCACGTTGGCAAGCAGTTGTCGAGCAGCTGGTTAACAGCCGGCAACGATCCCGCACTGTTGCGACTGCGGGGAGATCGCGATCCGGCTCCCGGATACGCGATCTCCCCGCAGACTCAACGCTGTGTGTCAGCCTTCGATGAACTTCTCGAGCTCGACGCGGGCGATGTCGTCGGCGATCTGCTTGGGCGGGCTCTTCATCAGATAGGCCGAGGCCGGGATGATCGGGCCGCCGATGCCGCGGTCCTTGGCGATCTTGGCCGCGCGCACCGCGTCGATGATCACGCCTGCGGAGTTGGGGGAGTCCCACACCTCGAGCTTGTACTCCAGGTTCAGCGGCACGTCACCGAAGGCGCGGCCCTCCAGGCGCACATAGGCCCACTTGCGGTCGTCGAGCCACGCAACGTGATCCGACGGGCCGATGTGGACGTTCTTGTCCTCGACCTTGCCGGCCAGCGAACCCGTGAGGTTGGAGGTGACGGCCTGGGTCTTGGAGACCTTCTTGGACTCCAGCCGCGAGCGCTCCAGCATGTTCAGGAAGTCCATGTTGCCGCCGACATTGAGCTGGTAGGTGCGGTCCAGCGTGACGCCGCGGTCCTCGAACAGCTTGGCCATCACGCGGTGGGTGATGGTCGCGCCGACCTGGCTCTTGATGTCGTCGCCCACGATCGGCACACCGGCGTCCTCGAACTTCTTGGCCCACACCGGATCCGAGGCGATGAACACCGGCAGCGCGTTGACGAAGGCCACACCCGCGTCGATGGCGCACTGGGCATAGAACTTGTCGGCCTCTTCGGAGCCCACCGGCAGGTAGGACACCAGCACGTCGACCTTGGCGTCCTTGAGCGCCTTGACGACGTCGACGGGGTCGCTATCGGAGATCTCGATGGTGTCGGCGTAGTACTTGCCGATGCCGTCCAGCGTCGGGCCGCGCTGCACCACCACGTCGGTCGGGGGCACGTCGGCGATCTTGATGGTGTTGTTCTCCGACGCGAAGATCGCCTCGGACAGGTCGAAGCCCACCTTCTTGGCGTCTACGTCGAAGGCGGCGACGAACTTGACGTCGCGGACGTGGTAGCGACCGAGCTTCACGTGCATCAGGCCGGGCACGGTCGCGGTCGCGTCGGCGTCCTTGTAGTACTGCACACCTTGCACCAGAGAGGAGGCGCAGTTGCCCACCCCGACAATGGCGACCCGGACGTCGTTCGATACTCCGGTGGTCTCAGACATGCGACGTTCTCCTTAGCTTCCTTCTGATCACGCGTGCGGATCTCTTCGTTTGATCTCTAATGACTGCTCTGTTGTTATGACTGCTCGGCGCGACCCTGTGCCGTGCGTTCCGCCGCTATCAGCTCGTTGAGCCACTTCACTTCGCGCTCGCTGGACTCCAGCCCGAGCTGATGGAGCTGGCGGGTGTACCGGTCGAATGAACTGCTGGCCCGTGCGACGGCTTCGCGCAGGCCTTCGCGGCGTTCCTCGACCTGGCGGCGGCGGCCCTCCAGGATCCGCATCCTGGCCTCGGCCGGCGTGCGGTTGAAGAACGCCAGGTGAACGCCGAACCCGTCGTCGGAGTAGTTCTGGGGACCGGTGTCGGCGACAAGCTCGGTGAATCGCTGCTTGCCCGCGTCGGTCAGGCGGTACACGCGCCGGGCGCGCCTGCGCATCGTCGTGCCCGCGGGCGCGGCGTCTTCGACGATCAGCCCGTCGGTCTGCATGCGCCGAAGGGCCGGATACAGCGAACCGTAGGAGAACGCCCGGAAGGCGCCCAGCAGGCCGGTGAGCCGCTTACGCAGCTCGTAGCCGTGCATCGGTGATTCGAGCAGAAGGCCGAGGATGGCCAGTTCCAGCAACGAAGTCACCTCCTTCAGCGCACACGCATCCGCCGCTACGACGGTCCAACACCTCGTCCCATAGTATCGCGCCGATATATTCGGCGCCACAGATCGCCCCTCAGATCGCCCCGAAAACTCCCCGCGAGCGTGCGTGTTTGTACGCGACACGCCGCGCGACGGCGTACAAATGGGCACGCTCGCCACAAAGGGCGAGGCACGTCAGAAAGGGCGAGGGGGCGTCAGGACGGGTAGTTGATCTGCTTGACGGTGCCGTCGGGCGCCAACTCGATGTAGCCGCTGCCATAGTCGCTGGAGACGTACACCGACACCGACAGCTCGCTGGGAGCGGTCGGATCGCCGGAGGGATCGAAGATCAGATAGGTGCTCGTGACGTCGGCGGGCTTGATGCCCAGCGTCTCCGGCGCCCCGCGCAGCACGCCGACGACCGTCTTCGCGTCGAATGCGTTCAGGTCGACCTCGCGGGCGTCGGAGCTGCGGGAACTGGAGGTGGGATCACCCCACCCGCCGCGGTAGGTGTAGTTCAGCTCGCGTCGTTCCTCACCGGGGTCGGGGCGCGTCAGCGACGCATAGTCGGGATAGACGACCATTCGGAAGCCGGTGGTGTCGCCGAACTTCTGCTTCATCTGCTCCAGCAACCCGGTCAAGCCGCCGAGGGAATGCAGCTGGCGCGGCGGGGTCAACACCACCGGTGTGATGCCATCGGATTTGGCGCCGGGGTCGGAGGTGAAGCTCAACGGTGAGGTGGTGTTGCCGTAGAGCCCCCAGCCGATTCCGATGCCGAGGACCACCAGCACCCCGGCCACCGCCGCCCGCATACCCCAGCCCGAGGTCTGCAGCCGGGGCCGTCGCTTGAGATTAGGCAGCTGCACCGGTGCATTGCTGGTCTGCAGGTCGGCGACGAGCGCCTGAAGGTCGCCGAGCGTCGCGGCGTTGGTGGCGGCGCCGACCCGCTGGCGGTGTTCCGTCATCGACAGTTGCCCTTCGCTCAGGGCGGTGTCGAGGATCTGGCAGGTGTCGTTGCGGTCGCTGTCCTTGGCCCGCGTCCCCGATGTTTGCCGTGTCACCACGCGACGATCGTATGAGTTGCCCGCCGATTCCGGCGGCCGGACCGATCCCGTCCGCGACGCCGGGTACCGGCTCCCAGCCGCCGTGACCGATGTCATGGCCGACGAGAGGCGATGCAACACCGCAGACCAGACGTGTCGGTACCGTAACTGTGCGACCCAGTCGGGCACCTTCGGTCGCGCGGCCGACGTACGCTTGTCATCGTGCGATTGCAGCGACAGGTGGTGGACTATGCGCTTCGGCGTCGGTCCCTGCTGGCCGAGGTGTACTCGGGACGCACCGGCGTCTCGGAAGTCTGCGACGCGAACCCGTACCTGCTCAGGGCGGCGAAGTTCCACGGGAAACCGAGTTCGGTGATGTGCCCGATCTGCCGTAAGGAACAGCTGACGTTGGTGTCGTGGGTGTTCGGCGAACATCTGGGCGCGGTGTCGGGATCCGCGCGGACGGCAGAGGAGCTTGTTTTGTTGGCGACGCGCTTCGACGAGTTCGCGGTGCACGTGGTGGAGGTATGCCGGACCTGCAGTTGGAATCACCTGGTGAAGTCGTATGTGCTCGGTGCGGCGCGGCCGCCGAAGGGTACCCGCACGCGGGGCGCGCGCAATGGCGCGCGCACGGCCAGTGAATAGCGAGGGGCGCCACAACCGGTCAGCCAGTGAAGCCCGTAAGGGATCTGCGCCTGACCGCGCCGGTGCGCGCCCACGGAACGGCCCGCCCGACGAAGTGGACGCCGCCGCCCGGCGGTTGTCCGGCGACGGCCCCCGGCACAGTCGCGCCGCCGTGCCGCCCGACAATCGGCGCACGTCGGTTATGCCGGTGACGCCCCCGTTCCGTGGCGAGGTCGAGCCGCATCTGCGGGATCCGATCGACGCGGTCAAGGCCGCACTCGACGGCACCCCGCCGCCCAAGCCGCCGCCCGGTAACTCACCGGGCGGCGGCGACGGACCGTCGGGACCCCGGCCGCCCTGGTCGAAGCAGATCAACTGGAGATGGGTGCGCCGCGGACTGCTGGTGACCGCCATCGTGATGCTCGTGCTGCCGATGGTGACGTTCGCGATGGCGTACCTGATCGTCGACGTGCCCAAGCCGGGTGACATCCGCACCAATCAGGTGTCGACGATTCTGGCCAGTGACGGCAGCGAACTCGCCAAGATCGTGCCGCCGGAAGGCAACCGGGTCGACGTCAACATCGACCAGATCCCGGTGCATGTCCGCGACGCCGTGATGGCCGCCGAAGACCGGGACTTCTATTCCAATCCCGGCTTCTCGTTCAGCGGGTTCGTCCGGGCATTCAAGAACAATTTGTTCGGCGGGGACCTGCAGGGCGGTTCGACGATCACCCAGCAGTACGTCAAGAACGCGCTGGTGGGTTCGGACCGCACGGGGCTGGGCGGTCTGACCCGCAAGGCCAAGGAGCTGGTCATCTCGACGAAGATGTCCCGCGAATGGTCCAAGGATCAGGTGCTCGAGTCCTATCTGAACATCATCTATTTCGGCCGTGGTGCCTATGGCATCTCCGCGGCGTCGCAGGCCTACTTCGACAAGCCGGTCGAACAGCTGAACGTCGCCGAGGGAGCGCTGCTGGCTGCGCTGATCCAGCGGCCGTCCACGCTGGACCCGGCCGTCGATCCGCAGGGTGCAGCGGCGCGCTGGAACTGGGTGCTCGACGGCATGGTCGAGATCGGCGCGCTGTCGCCCGAAGACCGCGCTCAGCAGGTGTTCCCGCCGACCATCCCGCCCGACCAGGCGCTGAACCGTAACCAGACCACGGGACCCAACGGGCTGATCGAGCGGCAGGTCACCAAGGAGTTGATGGACCTGTTCAACATCAGCGAGCAGACGCTGAACACCGAGGGCCTGCAGATCACCACCACCATCGACCCGACGGCGCAGCAGGCCGCCGAGGAGGCCGTGTCGGACTATATGGACGGCCAGAACCCTGATATGCGCACCGCGGTGGTGTCGATCGATCCGCACACCGGCGGGGTGAAGGCCTACTACGGCGGCTCGGACGCCAACGGCTTCGACTTCGCCCAGGCGGGTCTGCCCACGGGATCGTCGTTCAAGGTGTTCGCACTGGTCGCGGCCCTCGAACAGGGCATCGGTCTGGGGTATCAGGTGGACAGTTCCCCGCTGACCCTCAACGGGATCACGATCAACAACGTCGAGGGCGGCGGCTGCGGCACCTGCAACATCGCCGAGGCCCTGAAGAGGTCACTGAACACCAGCTACTACCGGTTGATGCTGAAGCTCGAGAACGGCCCCCAGGATGTGGCCGACGCCGCGCACAAGGCCGGCATCGCCGAGAGCTTTCCGGGCGTCGAGCACACCCTGTCCGAGGACGGCAAGGGCGGACCGCCCAACAACGGCGTCGTGCTGGGGCAGTACCAGAGCCGGGTGATCGACATGGCCTCGGCGTACGCGACGCTGGCCGACTCCGGCATTTACCACAAGCCGCACTTCGTGCAGAAGGTGGTCAACTCCGAGGGGCAGGTGCTCTTCGACGCCGCCCAGGAGGACACCAACGGCGAGCAGCGCATCGACAAGGACGTCGCCGACAACGTGATCTCCGCGATGCAACCCATCGCCGGCTGGTCCAACGGACACAACCTTGCCGGCGGACGGCCGTCGGCAGCCAAGACCGGAACCAACCAGCTCGGTGACACCGGCGCGAACCGCGACGCGTGGATGGTCGGCTTCACTCCGTCGCTGTCCACCGCGGTCTGGGTGGGCACCACCGACGGCACCCAGCCGCTGGAGAACAAGTGGGGTTCCCCGGTCTATGGTTCCGGGCTGCCGTCGGACATCTGGAAAGCCACGATGGACGGCGCCCTGGACGGCACCGACAACGAGTCGTTCCCGAAGCCCACGGAGATCGGCGGGTATGCGGGTGTGCCGCAGGCGCCGCCGCCGTCGACGACGGTCCCGCCGACCCCGTCACAGACAGTGATCCAGCCGACGTTGGAAGTGGCACCCGGTATCACCATTCCGCTGGGCCCGCCCACCACGGTGCCCGTCGGCCCGCCCCCGCCCCCGGGCACCCTCCCCGGTCTGCCGCAGTCGCCCGTCGGGGGTCCGCCCGAAGCCGTGCCACCGGCCGTGCCGCCCGAACAGTCGCCGCTGCCTCCGCCTCCGTGACGGGTAGCGATGCGGAAGGCGGCGCTCCCGGCATCGGCGACCAGGAGCGGCGGCCGGCGCCGGTCGGCACTGTATCGCCAGCTCCGCTGGCCGGGACTGTTTCGCCAGCTCCGCTGGCCGAAGATCGGCGGGGCGATTCCGATCGCGACCTGCCCAGCCGCAACGACACGATCGTGGCCGCGCTGTCGCAGACCATCGGCGGGCCGGTCGGCCGGCACGCGCTGATCGGACGCGCCCGCTTCTTCACCCCGCTGCGGGCGATGCTGCTGATCGCGGTGGTGTTCCTGGCGCTGGGCTATGCGACGAAGGCGGCCTGCCTGCAGACCGTCGGCACCGGCCCGGCCGATCAGCGCGTCGCCAACTGGCAGAACAACCGCGCCTACTACGAGCTGTGCTACTCCGACACTGTCCCGCTCTACACCGCTGAGCTGCTGAACCTCGGCAAGTTCCCGTACAAGTCGAGCTGGGTCGAGAAGGACAGCTCGGGGCAGCCCAGGATCCAGTACGACGGCGACATCGCGGTCCGCTACATGGAGTATCCGGTGCTGACCGGCCTGTATCAGTACGTGTCGATGACGCTGGCCAAGACCTATTCGGCGGTGACCAAGGTGATGGGGACGCCGTTCATCGCCGAGGTGGTGATGTTCTTCAATATCGCCGCGTTCGGGCTGGCGCTCGCGTGGCTGACGACGATCTGGGCGACGGCGATGGTGGCCGGCCGGCGGATCTGGGATGCCGCGCTGGTGGCGGCGTCGCCGCTGGTGATCTTTCAGGTCTTCACGAACTTCGATGCACTGGCGACGGCGTGCGCGGCGGGTGCGATCCTGGCCTGGGCGCGCCGCCGGCCGGTGCTGGCGGGGGCGCTCATCGGGCTGGGGGTGGCCGCCAAGCTGTATCCCCTGCTGTTGCTGGTGCCGTTGGTGCTGCTCGGGGTCCGCTGCGGGCGGTTGCGCGAAGTGGTCAAGAGCTGCGCCGCCACCGCGGCCACGTGGTTCGCGGTGAACCTGCCCATCTTGGCGCTCTTCCCGCGCGGGTGGTCGGAGTTCTTCCGGCTCAACGCCCGCCGCGGCGACGACATGGATTCGCTGTACAACGTGGTGAAGTCGTTCACCGGGTGGCGGGGTTTCGACACCGATCTGGGCTTCTGGGAGCCACCGACCGTGTTGAACACCGTCACCGCCGTGCTGTTCCTCTTGTGTTGTGCCGGAATCGGCTATATCGCGCTCACGGCTACACGCAGGCCGCGGGTCGCGCAGCTGGCGTTTCTGGTGGTTGCCGCCTTTCTGCTCACCAACAAGGTGTGGAGCCCGCAGTTCTCGCTGTGGCTGGTGCCACTGGCGGTGCTGGCCCTACCGCACCGGCGAATCCTGTTGGCGTGGATGACGATCGACGCGCTGGTCTGGGTGCCCAGGATGATGTACCTGTTCGGCGAGGCCAACAAGGGACTGCCGGAGCAGTGGTTCACCGCAACCGTGCTGCTGCGCGACGTCGCCGTCGTCGGCTTGTGCACCTTGGTGATTCGTCAGATCTATCGGCCCGAGCTGGATCTGGTGCGCGCCGGGGGCCGGGTCGACGACCCGGCGGGCGGGGTGTTCGACGGGGCGCCCGATGATCTGCCACGCTGGCTGTCCGCCCGGCTGAGGCCGCGGCAGCGCATCGATTCCGCGCCGCCCGTTGAGCCGAAGGTGATGCTCGACGCGTGACCGGGACACCGGTCACGGAAGGCGATTTCGCAGCTCACCGGACTTTCCTGTAGCCTGGGCCGGTTGCCGACGCAGGCGACCCTCCTGCCACGGAACGACCGTGGCCGCTATGACCGTAGGAGGTGATGAGGTTTCCATGCGTCCATACGAAATCATGGTCATTCTTGACCCCACTCTTGACGAGCGCACCGTCGCCCCGTCTTTGGAGACGTTCCTCAACGTGATCCGCAAGGACGGCGGCAGTGTCGACAAGGTCGACATCTGGGGCCGTCGGCGGCTGGCGTACGAGATCGCCAAGCACGCCGAAGGCATCTATGCCATCGTCGACGTCAAGGCCGAGCCGGCCACGGTGTCTGAGCTGGATCGCCAGCTCAACCTGAACGAGTCTGTCCTGCGCACCAAGGTCATGCGCACCGACAAGCACTGACAGGCACTGACAGGCACTGACAGGCACTGACAAGCACTGACAAGCACTGAAGCCCGAACATCGCCGCGTTGTCGTGCGGCCTGCGTAGGCTCGCGCGAAACACGCTGCTCGTCCCAGGAGGAACCCGTGGCTGGTGACACCACCATCACCGTTGTCGGAAATCTGACCGCTGATCCCGAACTGCGGTTCACCCCGTCGGGTGCCGCGGTCGCCAACTTCACCGTGGCTTCCACTCCGCGGATCTACGACCGTCAGAGCGGGGAGTGGAAGGACGGCGAGGCCCTGTTCCTCCGCTGCAATATCTGGCGCGAGGCCGCGGAGAACGTGGCCGAGAGCCTGACGCGGGGGTCGCGGGTCATCGTCACCGGGCGGCTCAAGCAGCGTTCGTTCGAAACCCGCGAGGGTGAGAAGCGCACCGTCGTCGAGGTCGAGGTGGACGAGATCGGCCCGTCGCTGCGCTACGCGACCGCGAAGGTGAACAAGGCCAGCCGCAGCGGCGGCGGTGGCGGTGGGTTCGGCGGCGGCGGAGGGTCGCGAGCTGGCTCGGAGCCCAAGGACGATCCGTGGGGCAGCGCCCCAGCGTCCGGATCGTTCTCCGGCGGCGACGACGAACCGCCCTTCTGATCAACTTTGAGAATTGACGTGAGAAAGAGATAGACATGGCCAAGACCAACAAGCGGCGGCCGGCCCCGGAGAAGCCGGTCAAGACCCGTAAGTGCGTGTTCTGCTCCAAGAAGGGCCAGAACATCGACTACAAGGACACCGCGCTGCTGCGTACCTACATCAGCGAGCGCGGCAAGATCCGCGCCCGCCGCGTGACGGGTAACTGCGTGCAGCATCAGCGCGACATCGCGATCGCGGTCAAGAATGCCCGCGAGGTGGCGCTGCTGCCGTTCACCTCGTCGACGCGCTGAGACCGAAACGGAAAGTCTGAGAGATGAAACTGATTCTGACTGCCGAGGTTGACCACTTGGGTTCGCCCGGCGACGCCGTTGAGGTCAAGGACGGCTACGGGCGCAACTACCTGTTGCCGCGCGGGTTGGCGATCGTGGCCAGCCGCGGTGCCGAGCGGCAGGCCGAGGAGATCCGCCGGGCCCGCGAGGTCAAGACGGTGCGCGGTGTCGAGCACGCCGCCGAGCTGAAGACCGCCATCGAGGCGCTGGGTGCGGTGGCGCTGGCGGTGAATGCCGCCGGTGACACGGGCAAGCTGTTCGGCTCGGTCACCGCCGCCGACGTGGTGGCCGCGATCAAGAAGGCCGGTGGGCCCAATCTGGACAAGCGGACCGTGGAGCTGCCCAAGGCCCACATCAAGACGGTCGGTTCGCATCCGGTCACGGTGCGGTTGCACCCCGATGTGGTCGCGACGGTATCGCTGGACGTCGTCGCGGACAATTGAGCGAACTGAGCGAACTGAGCGAACTGAGCACAGCTCGATCGCTAAGCCCGGCCACTGCGGTCGGGCTGCGTCGCGCAGTCATGCGCGGGCAGCATCTCGCCGATCCGGTGTAGTAGGTGCTGGCCGACTCCAGTTGACGCGGCGGCGTCGCTGAGATCGTCGCCGGATCCCCGAGCTGACGTACAGACGGCCGGGTGGGGACCTTGATCGGTCCCCATCCGGCCGTTGCTATCTGCCCTGGCGAACTTTGCACGGCGATGTCCGCCCCGCAAAGCTAACCCGGTGTTAACCTGCCCGGTCACTCCCAGCAACACAACACGCCCGGATGCGCAACCTGGCCCGACACGCCGGAGAAATTCCTATCCACAGGTGTCCATGCAGGCTACGGTGCGTTTATCAGCGCTGATGCCAATAAAACTCGTGAGTATCCACAAGTTTTCCCCAGGCCCTCAACACCGGTGTCTTCGGCTATCCACACTCCATCCACAACTCGATGAACAGGTGCGTTTTACGGAGTCGCCAGCAACGTCTAGCGTGAGCCGTCGCAAGGCATTCCGACGGTGGCAGCGGGGCAGTCGTCGGCGGCATGACCTACAGTCACGATGAACGCGTATCGAATACACGTTCGATCGCTGGCCATACTGACTATATGGAGGTGGGGAGCGCGTGGCTGTTGTGGACGACCTCGGCCATCCGGGCAGGGACGCTCCACCGCCCGACGAGGATTTCGGCCGGCAGCCGCCGCAGGATGCGGCGGCCGAACAGGCCGTCCTAGGCGGAATGCTGCTGAGCAAGGACGCCATCGCCGACGTGCTCGAGCGGCTGCGGCCCGGCGACTTCTATCGCCCCGCGCACCAGAACGTGTATGACGCGATTCTGGATCTCTACGGCCGCGGTGAGCCCGCCGACGCCGTCACCGTCGCCGCCGAGCTCGACCGCCGCGGGCTGCTGCGGCGCATCGGCGGTGCGCCGTATCTGCACACGTTGATCTCCACGGTGCCCACCGCGGCCAACGCCGGGTACTACGCCAGCATCGTGGCCGAGAAGGCGCTGCTGCGCCGGCTGGTCGAGGCGGGTACCCGGGTGGTGCAGTACGGCTACGCGGGCGCCGAGGGCGCCGACGTGTCCGAGGTCGTCGATCGTGCGCAGGCCGAGATTTATGACGTCACCGAGCGGAGGGCGTCGGAGGATTTCGTTCCGCTGGAGGACCTGCTGCAGCCGACGATGGACGAGATCGACGCGATCGCGTCGCAGGGCGGCATAGCGCGTGGTGTGCCGACCGGATTCGTCGAACTCGACGAGGTGACCAACGGGCTGCATCCGGGGCAGATGATCATCATCGCCGCGCGGCCCGGTGTCGGTAAGGCGCTCGCGCTGGATACCCCGCTGCCGACCCCGGCGGGTTGGACGACGATGGGTGACGTCGCCGTGGGCGACCGGCTGCTCGGCGCCAACGGCGAGCCGACGAGGGTGGTGGCCGCCACCGAGGTGATGCTGGGGCGGCCGTGCTACGAGGTGGAGTTCTCCGACGGCACGGTGGTGGTGGCCGACGCGCTGCATCAGTGGCCGACGGGGTACGGCGTGCGAACGACGGCCGAACTGCGGTGCGGGCTGGACAGTATCGCCGCCGCCGGGTCGATGACGCGCTACAAGCGGGCGGGGGCGACGTTGATGGCGCCGGTGCTGCAGATCGACGCGGTGCGCCGGGTGCACAGCGTGCCGGTGCGGTGCGTGGAGGTCGACAACGACGCACACCTGTACCTGGCCGGGCGGGGGATGGTGCCGACGCACAATTCGACGCTGGGGCTGGACTTCATGCGGTCCTGCTCGATCAAGAACCGGCTGGCCAGCGTGATCTTCAGTTTGGAGATGAGTAAGTCCGAGATCGTGATGCGGCTGCTCAGTGCCGAGGCGAAGATCAAACTGGCCGATATGCGCTCGGGCCGGATGAGCGACGACGACTGGACGCGGCTGGCGCGGCGGATGAGTGAGATCAGCGAGGCGCCGCTGTATATCGACGATTCGCCGAACCTGACGATGATGGAGATTCGGGCTAAAGCGCGGCGGCTGTCGCAGAAGGCCGGGCTGCGGCTGATCGTGGTCGACTACATGCAGCTGATGACCTCGGGCAAGAAGTACGAGTCCAGACAGCAAGAGGTGTCGGACTTTTCGCGAAGCCTCAAGCTGATGGCCAAGGAGCTCGACGTTCCGGTGGTGGCGATCAGTCAGCTCAACCGCGGGCCCGAGCAGCGGACCGACAAGAAGCCGATGGTGTCGGATCTGCGTGAGTCGGGAAGCCTCGAGCAGGATGCCGACATGGTCATACTTCTGCATAGGCCAGACGCGTTCGAGCGCGACGACCCCCGTGCCGGGGAGGCTGACATGATCCTTGGTAAGCACCGGAACGGCCCGACGAAAACGATTACCGTTGCGCACCAGCTTCATTTGTCGCGATTCACGAATATGGCGAAGCAGTAGCCACGCTGCTGCTGCTGCTGCTTACAGGTTTTCAGATCTGATTTTCTCCAGAATCTGAATGTCTCATGAGACAGTCTCTTGCCGGTTGAGAGGCGGCGGCTGCGGCGGCTGGCGACTGCCCTCGCTCAGCGCAGGAGTGCAACGCCACCTGCACCTGTCTGTCGGAGTAGCTGTTCAGCGATAGCGAACAACAGCTGTCTCGTTTCTAGAGATGTGGGAGTGATCGCTTCTTGTCTCACGCGAGGCTGCGCCCAGGGGGTGCAATGGGCGGGGCCACGGGATCAGATGGTGAGGTCGAGGGTTGTTCCGACGCCGGTCTCCTCGGCGCGCGCGATGACGAGTTCCGCAGTAGCGAGGTCTTGCAACCCGACGCCGACCGATTCGAACAGGGTGATGTCGTCGGCCGAGGACCGGCCGGGCTGCGCGCCGACGATGATCCCGCCGAGTTCGGTGCGGACGTCGTCCGTCGTGATGGCGCCCTCGGCGATGGCGAGCAGGACGCCGCCGGACTTGGCCATCACGTTCGCGTGGCTGTCGACGACGACGTGGGCGCGGGACATCGCCTCTCCATCCACTTCGCGGTGGTCGGGACGGGGTGGGGCGCCGACGGCGTTGACGTGTTGGCCGGGTCGCAGCCAGGAGCCGAACACGACGGGCTCACGCGCGGGGGTCAGGGTGCACACGACGTCAGCGACGGACACCACGGCCTCGGCCGACGGCGCGGTCTCGACGGGAATGCCGAGGTCGTCGACGCCGTTGCGAAAGGCCACTATGGTCGTCGCACTTTTGGTCCAGACGACGATCGCCTCGACGCGCATGACGGCGGCGATCGCCCGCGCGTGTTCCATGGCGAGGTTGCCCGCACCCACCAGTCCTAGCACCGATGCTGACGGGCTGGCGAGGTGCTCGGTTGCCACGGCGCTGGTCGCCGCGGTGCGGATCGCTGTGATGGCGCGACCGTCGAGAAGGGCGACGCATTCACCGGTGCGTGCCGAAGTGACCATGATCGAAGACCGCTGCACGGCGAGCCCCCGATCCCGGTTGCCGGGTAGGTCGCACAGCATCTTGACCGCCACGTGCTCGCCGTCGGTCGCGATCATCGGTATCGCCGAGCCCTCCCTGGGCAGCCGCAGCGACCGTGGCGCCGGATTTTGGCAGGCGCCGCGCGCGAGCCCGGCGTGTGCCAGCTCGACGGCCTTGCGCACCTCTTCCCGGTCGAGCAGCCCGGTGATGTCCGAGTGGTTGAGGATCAGTACCACGACGATCAGACCGCGACCGCGGCGGAATCTGATTTCGCGACGATCGACGTGTTGACCACGTCGGCGAACGCGGGGACGGCTGCAACCATCCTCTCCTCGAACAGGATTCGCATCCACCGCTCGGTGGCGGCCTGATCGATCACCGGCGTGGCCCACACCTGCGAGTGCAGCATGCGCGTGCACGCGCTCTCCAGGACCTGCGAGGGCAGCATCGGCCAGTGTTCGGCGAGCAGTGGTCGAAGCTCGGCGATCGTCACCGACTTCATCAGCTGCATCGACTCGCCGAGCGCGGAGACGAAGCCGACGAGCCGGTCCGACAACTCCTCCAGCCGGTCGGTCCGGCAGTAGTACACGCTGTTGGGCCCGAGCCCGCCCGACACGACATAGTCGCTGGCGATGTAGCCGGTTCCCCTGTGCTGCAAGGCTTCCGCATTGGTGTGGTCGAGCACGACCGCGTCACCGAGGCCCGCCTCGAACAGCTCGACGAACATCGGCGTCGACAGATCGCGCAAGAAGATGATCGACCACGGGTCGACCCCGGCCTCCCGAATCAGGCCGGCGGTGAACGCATACGGCGCACTGCCACCGATGCCGGGGGCGAGCACCGTCTTGCCCACCAGCTCCGACCAAGAGAAGTCCGGTCGAGGCTCCCGGGTCACCAGTGCCTTGGGAAATTGATGATTGACCTGAGCGAACACCGACAGCTGCCGGGGCGTGCCCGCGTACAGCGCGGGTACCCACAGCCCTCCGAGTGCGACGTCGGCAGCCCCGCTGTCCAGGTCGTCGAGCACCCCGGTCCAGGGATCCTTCGCCGTGGCAGTGACCTTCAGCCCTCGGTGGGCGAACAGGCCAAGGTGGTCGGCGTAGTACTCCGGTAGGTAGTTCAGACCATGAGCAGTGGCGGAGATGTTAATTGTCAACATGTTTGGTGACTCCTTCGTGCGGTGGTGGGGATCAGGTCGCGGCGGCCAGGACGGTCTTCTCGGTGACAGCTTCGAGCGGCTTGCCGAACGTCTCGGGGCCGAAGCGGGCAGCCACGACGAGCAGGACGTACATCACGGCGATCATCACGAAGACGCCTGCGACGCCGGCACGGTCGAAGAAGAACAGGGCGGCGAACGGCATGACGGCGCCTGCGACGTTGCCGATCCCGTTGACCACCGAGGTGCCCATGGCGCGCACCGAGGTGGGGAACAGTTCCGGCGACCACACCGAGAGCATGGTGTTGAGCATCATCGTGAAGAACTGGAAGATCATGCCGAGGATCAGGATTAATGCCGTCGAGGTCGCGAACGAGGCGAAGCAGATGGCCGAGATGCAGCCCAGCACCGCGGCGACGGTCACCGTCAACCGCCGTGGCGCCTTGCCCGCCAGATACGACGCGGCACAGGCACCGAACAGCGCACCGATGTTCATGATCATGGTGAATGCCAACGAATCCGACAGTGAGTAGCCGCGGGAGACCAGCAGGATCGGCATCAGGAACAGCAGGGTGACCTGCGCGCCGAACGACATCCACGACGCGGCTCCGATCGCGGCGGTGCGCTTGAGGTTCTCGCCCTTGAACACGTTGGCGTAGCTGCTCTTGACGGGCACCGGGATGTCGGCTTCGGTGACGAACTGTTTCGTGATGCCGGGCTTGCGCAGTCCTTTGATGCTGCCGCTGGCCAGCCGCGTGAGGCTCTTGTTCGCATCCTCGATGCGGCCTTTCGACAGGAGGAAGCGAGGCGACTCGGGCAGGTACCGGCGGAAGAAGACGACCAGCAGGGCGGGCACGGCGAGGATGACGTACGTCCAGCGCCACGACATGTCGTTGCCGCCGAGGACACCGTTGAGCGGCCCGAGCACCAGCCAGAAGAACCCGAACGACGCGATGTTGCCGATGCCGCCGGAGGAGATGTTGAGGGTCGCCAGCAGCGTGCCGCGATGCCTGGTGGCGACGATCTCGGCGAGGATCGCCAAGCCGACGGTGAATTCGCCGCCGAGGCCGATGCCGACGATGAATCGGCTGGCCAGCAGCATCTCGTAGTTGACGGCGGCGGCGCTGATCAGTCCGCCGAGGGTGTAGACGAGCAGGTTGAGGCTCAGTGCCGCGCGGCGGCCCCAGCGGTCGGCGATATAGCCGCCGATGATCCGGCCTGCCAACCCGCCCAGCACCGTCGCGGTGTTGATCATAGTCAGCTCGCCATTGCCGATGCCGAAGGAGTCTTTGAGCAGCGGACCCATCGCACCAGTGGAGTTCTGCTCCAGGGAATCGAAGAACAATCCCGCCATCAGCAGCAGGATGAGGGCGGCCTGGACCCGGCCGAAGCCGATGCGGTCCAGAGCCGAGGTCAGCCCGGGTGACGCGGCATCCTCGGCGCTGGTGTGCGCGGTCGCACCGGTCGAAATGTCTTCGGGTGGAAGGGTTTTGGTCTTGCGGGTGAGGGACATGGCGTGCTCCGAGTGGGTGAGTCGACACCGGCGCTGGTCGCGGCGGTGAGCCGACCTCGAGTCGTCCCTGACTGAAATCGTGCCGAGTACTTTGTATACGAAATGTGTTAATCACCTGTTTCGTATCAGGAGCAATACGTTACAGACGCGGAAATTCCGGCTAGATCGTAATACAATCAGGCGAGGCATCGGGGCGCCGAGCCTCTACCCGTGCTCGAACTTGTCCGTGAAGTAGCGCTCGTCGCGACGCAGGTGCTCGTCCATCAGATAGCCCGCCTGCATGACCGATCCGTTCACGATCGCAATGGCCAGCACCCGGTGGTCGTTGGTCGATGCGTGTGGGTTGTGGCCCAGGCTCCATTGCACGCGACGATTGACACTGCCGAGCATCTCCTGCAGTTGGCGGTTGCCCGCCGCGCGGGCGACCAGTTCGTGGAACGACGGCCCGACGGCTCCGCGGTCCTGACCGCGGTCCTCGGCGATGGCCGTCAATTCGGCCGCGACCGATCCGCCCTTATTCTCGGCCGCGAGTTGCGCGGACAGGATCTCGAGCCCGCGGCGGATCTGGAGTAGTTCGTGACTGTCCTGTACGGGCGTCTCCGACACGGCCGCCCCGCGGTACCGCACGATCGTCACGAACCCTTCGGACTGCAGGCGGTTCAGCGCCTCGCGCACGGGCACCCGCGACACCCCGAACTGTTTGGCGATCGCCTCCTCGACCAGCCGTTCACCCCCGGTCAGCCGGCCCGCGAGGATCTCCTCACGTAGTGCGTGGGCGATCGAATCCCCGGTCGACTCCTTGCGTGCCCACGGCTGCCCCGCGAGATGCTCGGCCCGATCGGTTCCAGCGGCCATATCGCCTCGACGACGATCGGTACCCATGACGTCGAACGCTACCCCGGCCAGGCCGCCAGCCATCGACTCGACGTGAACCCTTACGACCTGAGTAATACCCCGGCCCGGAAATGCCCAGCCCATCCCCGCAACGTCGCGGTCAAGCGGCGCAGCAGGTCATCGATCGGCTGGCTGGTCGAGACCTGTTGTGAAAGCATGTTGACCTTCCGCATGGCGGCCTGAACGGCTGTCTTTGACGGAAAGGTGGAGACGTAGTTACGGCTGGTTCCCCGTTTGCGGTGACGCTGGATCTCGCTGATGGCGATCAGGCGGGTCGCCACCCGGTCCCGACCCTCGCGTGAGCTGGGGCGGCGGAGCTACGACTTGTCGTCGCGGGCGATCGGGGTATTCAACAGGCCCAGGATCTGATCGAGGCCCCCGGTTGTCTGGTCCAGCCGCGCCCGCATCTCGGCGAAGCCTCGGTCCATCGCTCGGCCTTGCTCTACGTGGATTTCCCGCAAGGCGTTGAGTGCGCGGGTGTGCGCCCGCAGTTCGGCCCGGACCTCAGAGACGTCCCGGTCGGCGCCTGCAGCCAGCTCCCGGGCCGCGCTGGCGTCTGTTTGGGCCGTACTGACCTGCTGCTCGACCTCCACCAGCCGGGCCTCCAGCGCGGCCACGCGGGCTTCGAGATCCGACGAGTCAGGCACAGTCAGGCAGCCTAGCTCAGGCCTAGAGGTTGTGGTGCATGGCCAGGACCGGCATCGCCGAACTGCGCGCCCTCGGTGAGGTACGTACCGAAATTGCGGACGGGCAGCGGGACGCCGTGGGTGTCCAGCCGGCACGTATAGACGTAGCGGTTCAGTGCCCGGCCGTGGACGGGCGGCTCACCGCTCCCTCCGGTGCGCTTCCGACGTCAGCGCATAGGGCGCGCTGGCGGCGATGAAGGAGATCTACAACGCCGAGGACGCCGACAAGGCGCGGGCGGCGATCTACCGCTACCCGGCGGAGGATGGGATCCATCGGCGCACGACAAATCCCATCGAATCTACTTTCGCGACAGTATGTTTGAGGAGCAAGGTCACCAAGGGGCCGGGCTCGCGATGGCGTTCAAACCGATCGAAGCCATGAGGCACGCTGGCGCGCCGTGAACGCGCCGCACCTGGTCGCCCTCGTTCGGGCGGGAGCCCTGTTCAAGAAGGGCAAACTCATTGAACGACCGGTCGATTCGTCCACCGCGAACGAGGCCGCCTGACGCTCGCCCATCCATGAGGATTGAGCAACATCTCGTGTGGCGTCGCGATGAGTTCTGCCCTCCGGGCCAGTCTGATCTGCATGGGCAGACTCATCTATGGCTTCAACGTGTCGGTGGACGGGTACATCGCCGACGCACAGGGCAACATCGACTGGACCGATCCGAGCGAAGAACTGCACCAGTACTGGAACGACTTCGAGCGGGAGACCGCCCTCTCGTTCTACGGCCGGCGGCTCTACGAGCTGATGTCCGCGTACTGGCCGACCGCCGACAAGGCACCGGATGCCACCCCGTTGATCGTTGACTTCGCCCGCATCTGGCGCGACATGCCCAAGGTCGTGTTCTCGCGCACCCTGGAGTCCGTCGACTGGAATTCCCGTCTGGAACGCGGCGACCCGGTCGAGGCGGTGACGAAGCTGAAAGCCGAAACCGACGGCAGGCTGGAGGTGGCCGGCGCGACGCTGGCCGCACCGATCGTGCTGGCCGGACTGGTGGACGAATACCGGATCGTGGTCGCGCCCACCGCCGTGGGCGGCGGCACCCCGTTCTTCCCGACCCTGCCGTCATGGATCTCGCTGCGACTGTTGGAGAACCGCACCTTCCCGGGTGGCACGGTCCTGCTGCGCTACGAGGCGAAGCACGACTGATCGGACATACACAGCCAGGCGAGCAGCGGATGCACTACGCGACACACGACTGGAGCGGCGCGAACCCGGCATCCGGAACCGTTGCGCAACTATGCCCGCCAAGCGCAGACCAGGCATACCATGTCGATCGACCGATCGCCTTCTTCGAGCGCGAGGTGAGCTGCTCCCAGCCGAATATGTATGTGGCGCTGGTTTTTCCCGCGCCATTCTTTGGCCGACAACCACGTGCCGCGATCGTCGTGCACCGCAGTAGCGACTGCCAATCAGGTCCAGCGGATCCTGTCGCCGCAGTCCCAGGCCCGGCCGGCTTCGTCGATACGGGCGATGTTGTCCTCAGCCCAATTCCGCAGCGCCGCAATCGGCTCCCGCAGGGACACGCCCAGCTCGCTGAGGCGGTAGTGCACCCGCGGTGGTGATGTTGCTTCTACTCGGCGGTCAACGAGAGCATCGCGCTCAAGGCTGCGCAGCGTCTGCGCGAGCATCTTCTGCGACACACCTGGCATGCGGCGCTTGAGCTCTGCAAATCGCACCTCGGCAGGATGCTCATCGCCCAGAACACCCCGACCGCATCCGGCGGCTGGTTCTGATGGAGGGCACAATCGGCCGACTCTCGGGTGCTGAGGCCTTCTTCTGCGGGGGACCGCCTTGGTGGTTCGGATTCCATGCTGCTGCGGATTTGCCTGAGACCGTCCTCGATGGACATGAAGCCGACTACCTCGACTACTTCCTGAACCAAGGAGTGACGGGCCCGAACGGAATGGACCCGGACATCCGCCGCGCCTTCGTTGCCGCGTATTCGGGGAAGGAGGCACTTCGATGTGCTTTCGAGCACTATCGCGCCATGCCGATCAACGCCGCACAAATCGAAGCGGCAACCGACTCAGCCAGACGGACGCACTTGAAATTGGATGCGAACGTGAGACGGAGACGGTTGGCCACCGCATCGCGGTAGAGCGCCCGCGCTGGGCTGCAATCGTGCTGCAGTGTCGCTGCAATGTCGGGGTCTGATGCTGATTGCGTCCCGAGGTACAGGAGAACACCATGACGACGACACCCGACCTGGCCGCGCCCGTGCTCACCACCGAGCAGTTCGCCGGCAAGATCTTCGACGCGGTGCTGGGCGCCGCACAAGTGCAAGCGTTGTATCTCGGCGATCGGCTCGGCTGGTATGCGATGCTGGCCGACGAAGGGCCGCTGACGGCGGCTGAGTTGGCGCACCGCACCGAAACGGTCGAGCGTTACGCCCTGGAATGGCTTGAGCACCAAGCTGTTTCCGGAATTGTCGTAGCCGACCTGAACCACGAGCCCGTACGGTTCAGACTGCCTGCCGAATACGCCGAGGTTCTGGTGGACGGCGACAGCACCAACTACATGGCGCCGGTCGCCCGGTTCTTTACCGCGACCGGGCTCCGGATACACGAACTGGTCGAGGCGTACCGCAGCGGTGGCGGCGTGTCCTGGGAGCAATTCGGAGACGACGCGCGCCAGGCCCAGGCCGCCTTGAACCGTCCTCTGTTCCTGCACCAGCTCACCTCGCAACTCCTGCCGCAGATTCCCGACCTGCATCGAGTGCTGCAGTCCGACGCCCGGGTCGCCGACGTCGGCTGCGGAGAAGGGTGGTCGGCGATTGGCCTGGCGCTTGGTTATCCGACCTGCGAGATCCACGGTTACGACATCGACGAGCCGTCGATCCGGGCTGCGATCCGCAACGCGGCAGGCCACGGTGTGGCCGACCGGGTTTCGTTCACTGTCGCCGATGCCGCCGCCGGCCTTCCCACCGCTCACTACGATGCCGTCTTCGCCTTCGAATGTGTCCACGACCTCCCCGATCCAGTCGGGGTGTTATCCACCATGCGGCGGATCGCCAAGCCGGGCGCACCGGTGGTGGTGATGGACGAACGCACCGGCGACGCGTTCAACCCCGACGCCGGTCCGGTCGAGCAACTGCTGTACGGCTACTCGATCGTGTGCTGCCTGCCCGACTGCATGTCTCATCAGGGCAGCGTTGGAACCGGGACGGTCATGCGGGCCTCGACCCTCGACGGCTACGCCCGCTCAGCCGGATTCCACGGGGCTACACCGCTGGACGTGGACCACGACTTCTTCCGGTTCTACCGGTTGCAGTGAGCCCGCAACAGCGCAGCTTTCAGTGCGAATCGGACCGGCTTGCGTCACGGTTCTACCGATTCCGAATCGCGGAGCATCTCACGAATCACGTTGACGGCCGCGCGGGCCGCCGCGGCCAGGTCACGAGCGCCGCCGATAGCACGTTGATATTCGAAGTCGACGACGCCCAGCTCGGTCCGAAGGGTTTCCTCCGCCGCCGATAGCCGGTCGAGTTCGCTGCCATAGGTGGGGGTCTGCTCCGGCCGGGTCACTGCGCCGAGGGCCTGAGCCGCCGCGGCATATTCTGCGATCTCGGTCAAGGTCGGCGTGAGATTGCGCATCGTCGTGAGCAGGTGCGACCACGACCCGGCATCAAGCCAACGCTCGATGACGTCGACGTACAGCGGCAGCGCCTCGCGCGCGGGGGCTGTCCTCGACTGCAGCGTGATCGCCGACACGCGCGCAACCCCGCCGACGTAGGTACTGCCGGCCGCGTCGGCGAGCTCGATGGCCCTGTTGAACGCGGCCAATGCGGTCGCCGGGTCGTCGTCGAGCAGTGTCTCACCATGCAGGTAGGCCAGCCAGCTCTGCTGAGTCGAGCTCAGCGCTGCCCCCGCGAAGCGCCGGTCGACCTCGTCGAGACATCGGCGTGCCGCATCCCGATCACCCCCGTACGCCAATGCCATGACCACGTCACAATGGCCGACCACTTCGTAGTACGTCGCGCCCGCGCGGCGGGCCACGGTCACTAGTTCGGAGGACCACCTGCGCGCCTCCTCCAGATCGCCTTGGAACAAAGCTGAATCTTCGAGTGCTTCCAGAGCGCGGCAACGGGTTTGGTCGTCTGCGGCGTCGGCGAGGGCGCTGTGCGCCCGCTGCCGTGCGGAGTCGAGTTGCTCGGCGATGACATGCCGGTAGGCGATCGAGGAGTCAACCGCCGCGCGCTGGTCGGGCCGATCCTGAACCAGCGGCGCGAGCTTGGCCACCCAGCCCAACAGTTCGGTGTGCAGCCGCGACACGCCAAAGAAGTGCAGCGACATCGACATCTGTACCGCCTTGTCGATATCGATGCGGCGCGCCCGAGCGTGGGCGAGGCGAAGCTCGTCGATGAGCTCGAGGACACGTTGATGGCCGGCAGGCTCATCGGGTGTTTGCAGCTGCGCCGCGGCCTCCGCCGCTGCCGCCGAGAAGTACTCCAGGTGCCTGCGTTCGGTGGCCTCAGAGGGTGGGCCGACAGTCGATCGCACGGTCTGCAGCATTCGATAATACGTTCTGCGGGAACGTATCTCAATGCTGAGCAATGAGCGTCGAGCCAGTTCGTCGATCACTTCGGGCGCCACGTGAAGCACCGCCTGGGCGTCGCTTCGGCGGACGGCACCTGCGAAGACCGTCCATTGCCCCAGCGCATCCTTGACCCTGTCCGGCAGCAGCCGCTCGGACCATTCAATCGCCGCCCGCAGTGTCCGGTGTCGCGGTTCGCCACCCCGGCGAGCCAAGCCCCCTAGCGCCGTCCCCACCGACGTTTCGATCTGCTCTGCCAGATCTGCGATGCTCAAGGTGGCGACCTGTGCGGCGGCCAGCTCGATGGCCAACGGCAGCCCGTCGAGCCGCCGAACGATCGTCGTCACCTCGGCCTCATCAGCGGCGGACACCGCCCCCGGCCGGACCGCGTCTGACCGCCGCCGGAAAAATCGCTGCCCCGCCGAATCGGACGTTGAGCAGTCCAACGGGGTCAGCGGCCAGGCGTGTTCGCCGGGCATTCCGAGCAGCTCCCGACTGGTCGCGATCACGCGCAGAGCGGAGGGCTCGCCCGGAAGCATCGCCCCCAGCACGTCGCACACGGCGTCCAGCACATGCTCGCAATTATCAAGGAGGACAACAATATCCAGGAAGCGCGCGTGCCGTAACGTGGTCAGCGCCGAGCCGCCTTCGCTGGTCAGTCCTAATGCGGTCACCAGCGCGTCCGGTACCGCTGAGGCATCGGTGACGGCTGCCAGCTCGACTATCCGGAAGCCCCCGCTATGGGCAGGCGCGCGACGCCGGATGACTTCGCGCGCGAGGGTGGTCTTGCCCACGCCGCCTGGCCCGATGATCGTGACGAGGGGCCGGTGATCGACGATTTCCGCCAACGCGGCCAGGTCCCGGTTGCGGCCCAGCAGCTCGTCGCCCCGCGGTGCGACAGCCGGCCCGGCCGGCGCCGGGGCGGGCGTGTCGAAGGCGTCGCGTTGGGCCCGACGCAACCGTTCGGACGGTTCGAGCCCCACGGCGGCCAGTTCGTCGTAGGCCCGACGGTAGGTCTGCAGCGCATCGGCACTGCGCCCGGCGGCGCTCAACGCCCGGATCATGACTTCCCAGGCGCACTCGTCGAGTGGAATCTCGGCCAGCAGCGCCTCGGCTTCCGCGATGGCGGCGGAGAATTGGCCGGATCTCAACAATGCGTTTGCGAACTGCTCGCGTGCACCGATCCTGAGTTGCTCCAACGCTCGAGCCTGCGGGCGAACGGCGTCCAGGTCCGCCAGCTCCCCGAAAGCCGGGCCGTGCCATAGTTCCATCGCGGACCGTAAGATGTCGGCCGCCGCGGGGTATGCAATCATCTTGGCCGCGGCCACACTTCGCTCGAAGTCGGCCGAGTCGAGACGAATTTCTTTGGTGCACAGGCAGAATCCACCACGGCCGGCGACAATGCAATGGCCCACAACGGAGCGGAGCCGGGACACGTAGCTACGCAGCGTGCGCTCCGCGCTCGGCGGCGGGTCGTGCCCCCACAGCGCGTCGATGAGGGTGTCAGCACGGACATACTCGTCCGCGTGGGCCGCAAGCACCGCGAGGACAGTGCGTTGGCTGGGGCTGGTCAGCGCCAGATCGTTGCCGTCGGCGTACGCCCCGAGCGATCCGAGGACACGGATGTCCATGACCCACGATAGGCACACCGCGCCGAATCCGGTCGATCGGCACACTCGCCATCGCCCGATGGCGTCCGACTCGCGCGCGGTCCATAAAGGCGTTGGGCGGGTTATCCGCTGGACATCAGGCGTGAGAGCGCAACTTGTAGTTCATCGGGATCGATGTGGGTCGTGGTCTTCGATCCGGCTGATCGTGGACCGCGATGCGATGGATGGGTCGAGCAGGGTAATTGTTCGTGGCGCCCAGGGTGATTGGATCCGTTGGAGCAGTCGCTCGACCGCGATACGCCCCATCTCCTCGTAGTTATTGTTGACGGTCGTCAGGCCGATGTAGCCGATACGCGCCAAGTAGCTGTTGTCGTATCCCAGAACGCTGAGATCGCGGGGGACCGCCAGTCCCAATTCCTGCGCTTCGGACATGGCGATCACCGCCGCGTAGTCGTTGTTGGCGAAGATTGCGGTGGGTCGATTCCCGGCATCGAGTAATACACGTGGATTGCCGCCTGAACGCCGTCGTCTCCGAGCAGTACCGCGGACCGATTGCTACCGGGTGAGAACCTGTTCTCCGTGCAGGATGCCCGCAATCTGATCCGCTACGGCGGGATGCGTCCCGATCGCGACTATATCCAGGTCGACCCCGCCTTGAGCTACGGGTTGACCGAGTACCTGCGGGTCCAGGAAATGCTCAAGGAGCACGGCTGGTCCTCGCGTCGCTGCATTCCCCACGGCGGACACCAGTTCTGCCTGCACATCGCCGCCGCGCTCAAGCTGGGCGGCAACGAGTCCTACCCCCGGCGAATTCCAGCCCACGGGCGGCTTCGCCGACGACGCCGTTGTCTCCGACAGCCAGGTCGGCCTGACCGAAATCCCGGGCATCGGCTTCGAAGGCAAGAGCGCGTTCTACTAAGGTGCTGCGCGAGTTGCATCGCTAGACCTCCCGTGGTTTAGATCTTGCCGCCCGGGAACATCGTCTTGACAGCCTGAGTGATGTTTTCGCGGGCGGCGGCGTCGCTGGTGGGGTCCAGCGAGCTGATCGCCATCACGAAGCGGTGGTCGTGTCCGATCGTGCCGGTGGACACGTGCAATTGATTGCCGCCGTTCCAGCAGCAGAACCAGCCCTGCTTGACCGCAACCGACTCGGCATAGAGGCCCTCGGGGATGCCGAACCGCTGCGGGTACCCGTCGGTTCCAGTCGGTGTGGATCTCGCGAGGTTGCTGATGATGACGTTGGCCTGTTCGGGTGGCAACCCGCCGGTGCCGTCCAACAGCATGTCGTAGTAGCGCACGAGATCGCTTGCAGTGCTTGTGGTTACGTCCCAGTGCCCGTTGGAGGGCGCCGTCGTGCCCGCTAAGCCGTACCGCGCCTTCACGCGGGCGATGATGGCATTTCCGCCGCTACGGTCCCAGAAATTCTGGGCTGCGCTGTCGTCGGAGGACCGCAGCATGATGTCGAGCGACTTGCGGTCTGCGGCGGATAGTTGCGTCTTGCCCTCAGACTCCTGCAGCAGCAGGTCGTCGGCGATAAACAGCTTCACCACCGATGCGATCGGGAAGGGTTTGTTGGCGCTGTGGGAGACGATCTGGCCGGTGTTGCGGTCCAGCACAGCGGTAGTGATGTCGGCGCCAGACTCGGCCGCGGCGGCGGTGGCTTGACGGACGCGGGCGTCGAGTCCGGCGAATGCCTCGGTCGGTTGGGCGGGCGGGGCTTGGGGCAGTGCAGACACCGGTGCCTGCGGGGCGCTGACGGGTGCCTCCGGCGCGTTCTCCGCAGCCGGCGGCGAACCCCAGACCTGCGCCTCGCAACCGTTGAGGAGCAACGCAGCACACACGATCGCCGTGGTCGTCATCGCCCGATTCGGCGGCCGCCGACGCATACGCTTCCTCCGAACAGATCCTGAGCCAGGGGCGGGATCAACGCCCGCCGGTCACCCCAGCCTAATCGGCGGGCCCGGATCGTACCGGCCCGTGACGAGGCCGAAGGCCCCTGTCCCAGGTACTCAACCTCTCGGAACTATCGCGTTTCCGCTGGCAGAAGTAGGTTTACCGCTATGAGACCGCGACGGTCGCAAGGAGCTCGATGATGAACCTGCCTGCCACACGCGCTGCTGTCCTCGCCGCCCTGCTCGCCGCTGCGAGCACCCTCGCCGTCGGCCCGGCGGCGGCCTCACCGGCCACCGGTGACTTCTCCGGTCCTGTGGACATCGGCGGGCGGTCGTTGTACCTGGAGTGTCGCGGCCAGGGCAGCCCCACAGTGATCCTGGAATCCGGCGCAGGGGCCCGCGCCGACGTCTGGAGCACCGACCTCTCGCGTCCAGCAGGCGAGCGAACGATGGTCGAGCCGGGGGTCGCGGTATTCACCCGCGTGTGCGCGTACGACCGGCCCGGCACCCTGACCGCGGCTGACCCCGACCTCGACCCCGATGGGCCCGAGTTCTATCCCAGCCGCAGCGACCCCGTTCCGCAGCCGCGCACGACGCAGGACGTCATGACCGACCTGCACGCATTACTGACCGCGGCAGCGATACCAGGTCCCTACGTCCTGGTCGGACATTCCGCAGGAGGCCTGTCCCAGCGGCTCTACGCCGCCACCTACCCCGATCAGGTGGTGGGGATGGTGCTGATCGACTCGACGCACGAGAACATCTATCGCGCCTTCAGCGCCGCGCTGCCCCCCGCGCAATGGGCGGCGTTCGAAGCCGCCAACACCGACCAGACCGAACTGCTGGCCGCCTACCCCGCCGCCGAGAATCTGTTCACGACGCCGCTGCCCGACACCCCGAGCCTCACCCAGGTGCGGGAGGCACGCGCACGAGGGCCGCTGCACCCGATGCCGTTGGTCGTTCTGGCGCATGGCATTCCTTTCCCCGCTCCGATCGAGGGTTGGCCCACCGAGAAGATGGAACAGGTCATGTTCGCCGCGCAGCAGGACATCGCCACGTTGGTGCCGGGCGGCCGTCTGGTCACCGCGACCGAGAGCGGGCACAACATCCATCAGGACCAGCCCGACCTGGTGATCGACGCCATCGCGCAGGTGGTTACCGCCGTGCGTGACCCCAGCACCTGGTGATCAGCAAGCGCAACGATGAATCCCGTTGTGGGACAACAGCTCCCGTGTGGGGCTGGACTTCGAGGGCGCGCCCGACATCCGGCGTCGGCCGGCGATGACATCACGCCCCGGGTAGACATTATGGGTGTCGGTTCGTAGCCTTGCCCGGACATCGACAGCTGGGCCAAGGTAGGTCCTCAAGCCAAGGGTTGTGACAAATCCGCGTGACCAGGGTGCGCCATTCCGTTCGACGAACAGTGTGCGGTTTGGCGACCGCAGTCGTCGTGCTGGGCTTATCGATCAGCGACGGTTACGCAGACCCGGCGGCTGACGCGCTGGCCACGCTGAACGAGTTGTCCCAGCAGGCGGTGCGCAGTCGCGAGGCCGTCACGGCCGCCCAACGCGATGCCGACGCCCGACTGGCTGAGCAGGAAGCGGCCGCTGACCGCCAGCGCGCAGACCGGGCGGCCCTGGAGGCGGCGAACTCGCAGCTCGAGCCCCTTCAGGCCGCCGTCGATCGGGTGGCGGCGATGAACTACATGAGTGGGCGCGACGGTCAGTTCGCGGCGGTGCTGACCGCGGCCTCCCCGCAACAACTGATCGATCAGCTGTCGCTGCAACGGACGGCGGGCGCTGGTTTCGCCGATCAGTTGGCAGCCTTTCGCTCAGCACGTGAGCGCGCGGCCGCCGCCGCTCAGGCTTCAGAGAGATCGGCCGCCGACGCCGCAGCCGCGGCTGAGTCGGCCGCCGCAGTGCGCGCAGAACTGCAGGCCAAGTTGAGCGAACTGCTGCGTCAGATCGCCGCCGCGGAAGCGCAGTATGCGGCGCTGACACCGCAACAGCAAGCGATCGTCGATAACGCACCGCCGCCGCCGGGTGCGCCGCCTCCGGCCGACCCGGCGATCGTCGCGATGCCCGGCGTGCCTCCCGGCGACCTTGCTCCTCCTGCAGCTGTTCCGGAGGCGTTGCCCGTCGGCGTCGCCGCAGAGGCCGGGTTGCAGCCCAACACGATCCTGGCCGCCAGGGCCGTCAGTCATCAGTTCCCTCAGATTGCCGACATCGACGGGGTGCGCCCGGACTCCAAGCCGTGGCATCCCAGCGGGTTGGCGATCGACATCATGATTCCCAACCCCGACAGCCCCGAAGGTATCGCGCTCGGCGACCAGATACTCGCGTTCGCGATGAGCAACGCGGCCCGATTCGGACTACAGGATGTGATCTGGCGTGGCACCTACTACACGCCGGCCGGACCGCAAGCATCGGGTTACGGCCACTACGACCACGTGCACATCACCGTGACGCCACGCCGTTAGTCAGTTGTTAGTCACCGGCGGCCACGCACTCCCATCCCCACGGGCCGCGAGGTGGAGGCGCCGTTGATCACTCCGGCATGGCCGGCGTCACGTCCCCGCCGGACCCCTTGACCGACGATTTCGCACGCTTCTCGGCCCGCACCGCCTTCTTCCCGCGCACAAACCCAGTCGCCGAGACCGTCGCCGCCAGCAGCGCGTCCTCGCCGGTGACGAACGGGTGGAAGCCAACCCCAGCACCGCCGCGGCCCTTCACCGGGATGTCGGCGACCTCGGTGACTTTCCAGCCCTTTTCTGAGATCGACAGGATGGCCTCACCGTTTTCGCACGTGAGGGGCAGGGCGGCGATCACTGCGTCCATCGGATCATCCACGCCTAGCTTCACCCCTGCCACACCGTTGCCCGCCGCGCCCTGCGGGTTCACCGCCGACGGATCGATCCGCAGCACCTTCCCGCGTCGCGTCACCAATGCCAGATGCGATCCCGCCGCGAGTACCCCAGACCGCAGCAGCCCGGTGATATCCGGTGCCACCGGAATGTCGCGGATCTTGAACGGCAGACCGTTCCCGTTGGTGAACTTCACCCGCCCATCGGTCCATACCGCCCAACCCAGACCAGAGGTGAGCAGGTCGCCATGGCTGTCGGAGAACACGCCGCGGTCATCAAGTCGCCACGCGGCGTTGGACTTCCGCTCGCGGGAGCCATCCTCGTCGGAACTGGATGCCGTCGGCACCGCGTCGAAATCGAGCACGGTGCGACGGTCGAATTCGGCGCCTTTGAACAGCTTCGCGGTCTCCACCAGCTCCCCGTCGATCACCACCCGACGCGCATCAGGATTCGACACCAATTCGGTGAGCTCCAGAAACTCGGCGTCCAGCTTCTCCGCTTCGGCCTGCAGCTCAATCACGTCCAGCTTCGTCAGCCGGCGAAGCTGCAGGGCCAGAACGTAATCGGCTTGTTCGGTGTCGATCCCGAACCGCTCCTGCAGTCCCCGCCGGGCGTCGTCGACGGTGTCGGAGCTGCGGATGACCGCGACGGCAGCATCGATATCGAGGTGGATTTGCATCAGACCGGCCACCAGATGGCGTCGCGCGGTGACCTTCTCCAGCCGATACTCGCTGCGGCGCAACACCACCGAATCGCGCAGGTGCAGGAACGCGGCAATCAGTTCACGCACCGACCACCAGCGCGGCACGCGGTCCTCATCGAGCGCGACCAGACTGGCGGCAAACGTCGACTCGAGCGGGGTCAGGGCGAGCAGCTGCTCGCGGATGGTTTCGGCATTGTGGCCGCGTTTGGCAGTGACCACGATCCGTAGCCCGTTGCGCCGGTCGGTGAGGTCGGACATGTCGGCCACACCCGACATCTCTCCGGACTCGACCAGCGCCCGGATCCTGTCTTGCACAGTGTTGCTCGCGACACCGGGCGGAAGCTCGGTGATGATGCAATTCTTGCCGTCGACGGACACCGTGCCACGCACCGTGAACGCACCGCGACCGGTGGTGATGTACTCCCGCAGTCCGGTCGTGCCGACCACGGTGGCGCCGCACCCCCAGTCGGGGCCGGGAATGAATTTGAGCAACCTGTCGTCGGTCATGTTCGGGGTTTTCAGCAGCGCGCGACACGCCGCCATCACCTCACGCGGATTGTGTGCGGGCACCTTGGTGGCCCACCCTTCGGCGATGCCGACAGCGCCATTACAGAGCAGCACCGGCCATTGGGCGGGCAGCACTGTCGGCTCGATCCACTCACCGTCGAAGGTCGAGACCATCGGCACGGCGTGGTCGTTGAGCTCAGCGGTCAGTGCGGCACCCGGTGCGGACAACCGCATTTCGGTGTAGCGATCGGCCGCGGGAATGTCACCTTGGATGCGCGGGAAAGCGCCTTGGCCGTCAATGACTTTGACGCGCTGGAATTCCGCGGCCATCAGCGCAGCGGCCCCGTACATCGACGCGCCGCCGTGCGGGTGCAGGTTGCCGGTGACGGCCGAGCAGACTTTCGAGGACTTCTGCGGCTTGTTGCCGGGCAGCAGTCTCGAGTCGTGCATCTGATACAGCAGTCGCCGCTGGCCGGGCTTGAGCCCGTCGAACGCGGACGGGATGGCGCGGTCGCTCACGCTATAGAGCGCGAAGGTCAGCTGGTAGTGGTTCCAGTAGTCGTCGGCGCTCTGGTCGAGCACCAGATCGGGGTTCTGCTCAGGAACGTCCAGGGTGGCGGTCACAGTGTGTCTCCTACGTCAGGTCGAGAGCAGAGGTGTCGACGCGGGAGGCGACATCGGCCATCCACGTGCGCCGTCCCTCCGGCGGCCCACCGAACAGAGTGTGGTGCAGCTTCGGGTCGCCGTCGTCGAGATGCACCCGAATGACGGTGCGGCGCTGCGGATCCAGCACGGTGTTCCAGAAGTCGTCGGCGTCCATCTCGCCGAGGCCCTTGTTCCGCTGCACCTCGACCTTGCGTTTGGACCTGGCCTTCAAATCGGCCACGGCGGTGTCGCGTTCGGACTCGTCCTGGCAGTAGATCCGCTCGGTGCCGTCCTTGACGACGAACAGCGGCGGCAGGGTCACATAGACCATGCCGGCCTCGACGAGTGGCCGGTAGAAGTCCAGGAACATCGAGATCAGGCTCGAGTTGATGTTGCCGCCGTCGGGGTCGGCGTCGGAGGCGAACAGAATGCGGTCGTAGCGGCACAGTTCGGGATCGCAGTTGTCGCGAACCCCGCAGCCCAGGATCCGTTCGATCGAATCGAACTCGTCCTTGACCCTGGCCTTGCTCACGGTGAATCCGTAGACGTTGGGCGGCTTGCCTTTCAGCGGGAAGGCCGCCTGGAACGTGGCGTCGCGCGCCGCCTTGATGGTGCCCAGCGCTGAATCGCCCTCGCACAGGAACAGTTCGGCGCCCGAACCGCGTCCGGTCTCCCGGCTGGGCAGCAGCTTCGGCGGCAGCGACAGGTTCGTCCCCAGTCCCTTGGCCTTCGACGCCGCCCGGGACCGGGCCTTGGCACCTTCAGCGCTGCGCCGGGCCCGGGCCGACTCCAAGGCCAACTTGGTCCACAGTGACACGGCGTCTGCGTTGCCGGGGTTGGCGGCCCAGATGGTGACGCTGCGCGCCACGTCCGGGGCCATCGCCACGTTGAGGGAGCGCGAGGACACCGCGGTCTTGGCCTGCGAGTCCCATGCCACATCGGGTGCCCGAGTGTCGACGGCGAGCGCCGTCACCGCGGCGAAATCCTGTGCCTCCGGGCCGTCTTCGCCCTTGGCGAGGCCCAGGTCGCGGATGCGGGAGGCCCGATCGGCCAGCGCTTCGGACAGTCCCTTCACCGCGGCCGTCAGATGGGAACCGCCGCCGGGGGTGCGCACGGTATTGCAGAACGCGGCGACCGTGGCCGGCTCGGCGGGGCCCGCGGTCAACGACCAACGGAACGGGGTCGGGCCGCGACCGGTGGTGTATTCGCCGCGGCCCTCGACCACGGCGCGCACGCCGGGCACCGGAGTACCTGCGGCAGTACACATGAGGTCCAGCAGGGTAGCCGTGCCCCAGGGGCCGCTGAACGGTTCGAGCAACTCGGGCCGGACCTCCTCGCCCGGCCATCCCTCGTCGATGACGATCAGGTGCACCCCGGGGGACATCCGGGAGGCGGCATGCGCGCGCAGCAGCACCTCGTTGACGTCCACGCTGGAATCCGGCACCACGGCCCGGTCGAAGAGGATGCGCACCGTGGTGCCGTGTGCGTCAGGCGTGCGGTTGCCGGTGCCGCGCAGCTTCAGCGTATCGGAGCGGGTGAAGGGTGCATTTGCGTCGAACCCCCGGCCCCCGGCGCCGTCGAACACCCCGGGGTAGCCGCTGCCGAAACTCTGCAGGTAGGTCTTCCCGGCACGGCGTACTGTCACGTCGGTCCTCGCGGAGATGAACACCGCGGCCGCGGCACCGATTCCGTTCAGCCCGGCGCCGGTGCTCGCGGCGTCGGAGTGGGCGGAGAACTTCCCGCCCGCCCGTGCGGTACCGAGCGTCTTGACGATGCCGTTCTTGCCGTTCACCGGGTCGGAATCGATGGGCAGGCCCCGACCGTCGTCGGCGACGCTGACGGATCCGTCGGCGTGCAACGTGATGGTGACGGTGGAACCGCCGTGACTGGGATCGGCTACCTCTTCGATCGCGTTGTCCACCAACTCGCGCAGCGCGGTGTTGAGCACGTCCAGCCCGAGATTCACCGCCGGCCGCAGTCGCGTGTGCTGGACATCATCGAGCTCGGTGATGTCGGCGGCGGTGTAACTCACTGCTCGTCCCTTCCATCGGTCATGGGTGTGCCGCAGGCATCGTAGACGCCCGGCCGGACATCTTCGCGCAGCCTCGGCGGGTGTGCGACCGCTGCGCCGAGATCGACGCTTTGCAGCTCCGCGCCCGCGCGATGCCTGAAAAAAGTGGATCTCGCGGCCCAAAATGGCGTCGGGCGTGCGGCGGCAGACGCTGCGCTGCTAGATGTGCGTGACTCGATCGCGGGTTAGCACGGCGCCTTCATTGCGTGAGTGCAGCGGGTGCGGGCTGGTGCACCGCTTCCCGCCCGTTCTGCGACGGGTTCGGCTCACTGAAGCGGTTGCGTGTGACGGGTGTCGATGTCCTTGACCTTCTGCACACGGCGGGCGTACTTCTCACCTTCCGGGCTGGCCCCAAGCCAGTCGGTGGCCAGCCACACCCGGACGATCTCGATCGCAATGGCGGAGCCGATGATCTTGCCGCCGATACACAACACGTTGGTGTCCGAGTGTGAGCGAGCTAGTTCCGCGCAGAACGGGTCCTGGCACACGGCGGCGAACACACCCGCGATTTTGTTCGCGATCATCGCGCTGCCGTACCCCACACCATCGACGAAGATCCCGCGGTCCGCCTCGCCGCGCGCGACGGCAAGCGCCGCGGGCAGGACGTGGTCGGGCAGGTCGGCGGGGTCGTCGGTGTCGCAGCCGAAGTCGATGATCTCGTGGCCGCCCGCCCTGGCGAAAACCTTGATCTCCTCTTTCAGGGCGCGGCCGGCGTGGTCGCTCGCGAGTGCGATGAGCATCGTCGTGGTCCTTACTCGCTTGGGTGTCGACGGCCACGGTAACCCGCGTAGCCTCGTCGCGGCCGACGGTTCGACGATCTGTACATGGGTTCACCTGGCGTGCGCGAGCGCATCGAGCACGTTCGCCACCCCGTCGTTGTCGTTGGAGGACGTCGTGAAGTCTGCTGCTGCAAAGACTTCCGGTCGTGCATTGGCGGGTGCCACACTCGTTCCCGCGAAGGCGAACATGCCCAGATCGTTGGGGCCGTCTCCGATGGCGAGAACCTCGGCCGCGTCGATGTGTGAGTCGCCGCAGAACTGCGCGACGGCGTGCGCCTTATCGACGTCATGACGGGTGATTTCGAGGTACGTGGGATTGGAAACTTGGGCTCGCACATCTGGGGGAATGGCGTCGATCACGGGTACCAGTGACCGCGGATCGCCGTCGGGGGCGACGAGCATCAGCTTGTCAGGGCCGTCGACGAGAGTGAAGAGGTCGCGGATGTCGGGGGCGACTCCAACGATGTCGGCTTCGCGCTCGACGGTGTGGTCGACATACGACACATACCACTGTTCGCCGGAGTACCAGCTGACCGCGATTTCGTGGTCGGTGGCGATTCTGACCAACGAGTGGGCTGAGTCTGCCGCCATCTGTTGTTGGGCGATGACCACCAGGTGGCCATCTTCACCGTAACGCGCCGTCACCGCGCCTTGTGAACCGATGAACACCTCGCCGGTCAACGAAGGTATCTCAGCCAGAACAGGTTTCAGTGCCTTCGGCCCACGGGAGGTCGCCAGCAGGATCTGAAGGCCCCGCCGCCGGGCCTGGGCAACTGCCTCGACGGTGTGCGCCGAAACCCGATGATTACTGTCGAGCAGTGTGCCGTCCACGTCGATGACACAGAGCCGAACTCGGCGCAACTCCGAGCCGGCGGTGATGTCGGACGCGTCCTCGCGTTTCGACAAAGGATTCATGGGCGCCCATTTTATGAGCCCACCAGTGCTCCCCGGGCGGGCGTTGTGATCTTCCGGCAAACGTGTGGTGAGACACGTGAGTACGACTTGACCGAATCCCATCCAAGTAGGAAACCGATAAGGCAAGCTTCGGGCACATCGATGTGCAGGTGTAGATCGGGGGACGGTGGTGAAGGCACTTTCGGGGTGGCGAATCGGCACGGTCGCGGTGACCCTGATGGCCGGCGTCGTCGGATGCGGCGAGTCGGCCGCGCAACCGGGCGCGCGCGATGCGCAACTCACCGAAACGATTGTCACGGCCATGCCGCAGGCCTCGGTTCCGGGGGCCATCGTCGGTGTGTGGCAGGACGGCGCCGCACCCTACGCCCAGGCGTTCGGGGTACGGGATGCAGTCAGCGGCGAACCCATGACCACCGATCTGTCCATGCGCGTCGGCAGCTTGACCAAGACCTTCACCACTACCGCCGTGCTGCAATTGGTGGATCAGGGGAAGGTTGGCCTCGACGATCCGATCGAGAGGTATGTGTCCCATGTCCCCAATGGAGACGTGATCACCATCCGCCAGTTGGCGGCCATGCGCAGTGGTATTCGCGACTATTCAGAGGTGGTGATTCCGGCGCTGCCGAGTCAACCCTACCGCCAATGGACTCCCGAGGAACTCGTCGAGATTGGTTCCAGCAGTCCACCGCTCTTCCCGCCGGGCACCGAGTTCGACTACAGCAACACCAACACTGCGCTGCTCGGTCTCGTGGTCGAGAAGGTCTCCGGCCAACCGTTGCATGCGTACATCGAGGAGCACGTCACGCGGCCCAGCGATCTCGCACATACCGTGGTTCCCATCGATGCGGCCATGCCGTCACCGCACGCCCAGGGGTACACGAGAACACCCGCCGGCGAGACGGTCGACGCGACCGACTGGAACCCGTCGTGGGGATTCGGTGCGGGAAACATGATTTCGACGCTCGACGACTTGCGGGTGTGGGCGCGCGACTTGGCTATGGGCGCGCTGCTCTCACCGGCCACTCAGCGCGAGCGGGAGCAGTTTCAGCTCGCGCCGTCGGAAGGCACGGGTTCGATGTACGGACTTGGACTCGAGTACCAGAATGGCTGGATTGGCCACAACGGAAACATCGCGGGCTACCAGTCCTACGCCTATTACCTTCCCCCCGAACGCAAGACACTGGTGGTCTTGGTCAATTCGAATGCCGACCCGCTCGGCGTTTGGAACTTCTTCGCAGAGATCGTGAAGATCGTCAGCCCCGACCACGCCTGGCCGGCGCCTCCGTCGTAGGACATGAAGCGTTCCGTGAGACGAACATGTTCCGCCAACGCCTGAGACCGGAATCAGCGACTTGGCGGCGCAGATCGGATGGGAACGCAGCCGGCTGTCACATCAGCTGCGGCGCATGGAAGAACGCGGGCTGACCGAGCGCCGCCCGAGTACAGCTCTGACTTCAGCGTGGCCCCGCCGGAACGCCGTGGTGAACGCGCTCTCGGACTCGTATTCGGTCGTCGCCGCCAACTCGATGATCGAACAGGCATCACCGCGCAGTGCGGCGCGGGCAATGAAGGCGGGGTCGAATCCACTCCGCTGAACTACTACTACGGCGCTCGGAAATGACCGGTCACGGGCGCAGCATCGGCGCTTCGGCCGCATGACGAGCCCGCAGTTCGTCGTCCCAGTCGCCGCTGCAGTAGACGGTCAGCTCGGAGATCCGGCCGTCGCGCACCGTGCAAAGTACGATCTTGCGGCCGGAAATCTCCTTGCCGCTGCCTTCGCGATTTCTCTCGGTCAGCTCGGTGACGAATCCCGCCGCGGTGGGCACCGTGCGCACGACGTTGACCTCGTCCATGCCGTTGGGTGCGTAGCTCTTGTACCACGCGGCGAAGGCCTCGATGCCCTGCAGCTGGAACCGCCATAGCGGTGGGTTCCCGTCGAGGAATACGTCGTCGGTGAGGACGTCTCCTACCTCGGCCGTGCGGAACACCTCGGCGAGTGCCTCACTGAGACGCTCGGCTGTGCCGACGTCGGTGACGATGAGGTCTTGCGCGCTGATCATGTCGATCCCCTCTCTCGCTGGTGCGATTGGTCTGACGGTACGAATCGACCGGGAGCCCGCGCATCGGGCGAATGGCTGATTGATGCTCGTCGCCGTCCACAGAAATACCGATGCGCCGGTTGGGATTTCCACGGTTCGCCCGATGCGCGAGGCCGGCCGCAACTCGTACGGTACGGACCGAAACCCCACGCGGAAGGAGGCACCGATGAGCGAGCACCCGAACGTGACAACAGTTAACCGGATGACCCGGGCGATCGTGGACCAGGACAGCGAGACGCTCACGTCGTTGTTCACCGACGACTTCGTGCTGCACCTTCGCGGCCCGTTCGCCACCGCCGGCGACCATCTCGGCGTGGCCGGCATACTCGGAGCGATCGGCGCGGTGTTCGAAGCGACGGACGGAGATGTCAAGCTCGAGCAGCAGTTCTGCGTCGGCGTCGACGGCTGGGCCGCCGAGTGGGAACATGCCGTGCTCGGCCGGCACGGCAAAACACTCGAGTCGGACAATGCGTTCGTGTACCGGTTCGCCGGTGACCGCATCGTCGAGATGTGGATGTTCCTGGGGGCCGATCCCGGCACCGCTGCCACATTCTTCGGTTAGCGCCTGCGGGATCGGCCCACACTGATGGGGTGGGTCTCGACAACGGGCGACGCGACAGCATCAACACCCCACGGGCATGGGGTGAGGAGTATCGGCAACTCGCCGTGCTCGATGCCGAGCAAGGACTGGATGTCGAGGAGCTTGACCAACTGGCGACCGCCGCCTACATGACCGGGCGCGACGACGAGAGTTTCGAACTCTGGGGCCGGGGGCATCAGCGCTGCCTTGAGACGGGCGATGTGGCGCGGGCGACTCGCTTCGGCGTGCGGCTGGCCCAGGCGCAAGCGTTCAAGGGCGACATCGCCCGGGCCAGCGGGTGGGTCGAGCGGTCACACCGTCTGCTGGACGAGGCCAACATCGACTGTGTCGAGCGCGGGTTCCTTGAGCACGCGGCCGGGATGTGCCGCATCTTCACCGATGGCGACATCGCGGCCGCACGCACGGCGTTCGGGCGGGCGGCCAAGATCGGTGAGCGGTTCCGCGATCGGGAGCTGCTCACGTTTGCGCGCATTGCTGAGGGCCGGTGCCTGATCTACGTCGGCGAGATCGCCGACGGCCTCTCGCTGCTCGACGAGGCCATGGTGGCGGTCGAGGCCCGCGAGATCCCGCCGATGGCGATCGGCGACGCGTACTGCACGGTCATCGACGCCTGCCACGAACTGTTCGACCTTCGCCGCTGTGAGCAGTGGACGGACTCGTTCACGCGATGGTGCGAGGTCCAGCTCGGCCTTGTCCTGTACCGGGGCCACTGCCTGTTGCACCGCGCCGAGATCCTGACGCTGCACGGCGCCTGGTCCGACGCGGTGACCGTCGTCCGGGACGCCTGTGCGCGGCTCGCCGAACCGATCAATCCCCTGACCCTGGGCGGTGCTCACTACGTGGAGGGTGAATTGCATCGGCTACGAGGCGAATTCAGGCTCGCTGAGGACGCCTACGAACGTGCCAACGAACTCCACTGCCAACCCCAACCCGGGATGGCGTTGCTGCGCCTCGCGCAGGGCCGCGTCGACGTCGCCGCTGCGCAGATCCGACGCCTGCTCGCCGAAACCGCGCAACCCATCGCTCGTGCCCGCGTGCTGTGCGCCGCAGCCGAGATCCTGCTTGCCGCAGGCGATGTCGAGGGCGCCCGTTCCGCCGCCGACGCGCTATCGGCTGTCGCCACCGACTTGCGCTCACCACTGCTGCGGGCCCACGCCGCACTCGCGACCGGTTCCGTCCACCTCGCCCTGGGCGACGCGCCCACCGCGCTGATGGCTCTGCGTCGTGCCGCCCGAGAATGGAGCGAGCTGAGCGCACCGTACGAAGGGGCACGCGCGCGCCTGCTCATCGCCGATGCGTGCGAAGTTCTCGCCGACCTCGACGGCGCCGCATTGGAACGACGCGCCGCCAGGTCGACGTTCGACGCGCTCGGCGCGGGCGCCCATCCGCCGCGGCCTGCCGCGACCGCCCGGACGCCGGAGGATCTCACCGCCCGCGAGGCCGAAGTACTGGCGCTTGTCGCTCGGGGCAAGACCAACCGGGCGATCGCCGCGCAGCTCTACATCAGCGAGAAGACCGTCGCCAGCCACCTCAACCACATCTTCACCAAGCTCGGGCTCACGTCCCGCTCGGCGGCCACCGCGTACGCCTACGAGCACCACCTCGTGTCCTGAGCTCACCGCGCAGCCGCAACCCCCGCCCCCGGCGGGTTGCACCCCTCGCCCATTCGAGTAGTCAACTACTCGCGACGCGGTTCGATTGCGGGTCCAGAGTGTCGTTACGAGCAGGAATACCGTTTTCCTTGGGAGTCCCATCATGAGTCTCACCGTCGTACAGTCCTTCCGGTTCTGTCACAAATGCCAGACTTTGTTCTATGAGGGCAGGAACGAGCCTGCCGGTACGGCAAAGGGATTGTGTCCGGCCGGCGGTGCCCACGAAGCAATGGGGTACACCTTCCAGATCCCGGTTCATGGTGTGGAATCGCCGACCGTGCAGACCAGGTGGCGGTTCTGTGAACCGTGCTGGGCGATGTTCTTCGATGGCTTCCCCAGCAAGGGGCGCTGCCCCGGCAATCGTAACGGCCACCGTAGAGAGAACCGCTTCCGTCACAACTTCGGTCTGCCGCATGATGTTCCGGGCACGCCGACCGCCCAGACGCAGTGGCGGTTCTGCAGCAAGTGCAATGCCATGTTCTATGACGGTTACCCGCAGAAGGGCCGCTGCAGCGCGGGCGACGGACACTTCGCGCAGGGGTACGACTTCGTGCTGCCGCATCTGCGCCCCTGAGGTGCCACCGCGTCGACGATGGCGCTGCGACGCCGTGATCGTCACGGCCATCAGAGGCGCGGGCGAGGCTACATCGTTAACAACCGTCACATTGGTAACATCGCCCGATGCGGGAATTGCCGAGGACAGACAGCCTTCGGCGATCAGGTACGGTTTCCCGACGTGACGCGCTGCGCTACACGGCCGCCGCGCTCGGTGGATTGGGTGCGGCGTCAGCCGGCGTCGGCCTGCCCACAGCCGCGGCCGCCGCTCCCCAGCTGATCGACTTCGCCGCGCGCCAGATTCCAGCCGAGCACATCCGGGCCGCCGGCTACGCCGGGGTGATCAACTACGTGTCCGTCTCGCGTCCCGGCTCGAACTTCGGCGCCAAGCCGATCACCCGCCCCTACGCCCAGTCACTGACCAATGCGGGACTCGTGATTGTCAGCAACTACCAGTACGGCAAGCCGGGCGGGACCGCACCGTCGGACTTCACCCGCGGGTACGCGGGCGGGATCGCGGATGCTCACGCCGCCTGGCAACTGCACACCGCGGCAGGTGGTGGCCGCAGCGCTCCGATCTTCTTCAGCGTCGACGAGGACATCAGCCGCAACACCTGGGACGCCGTCGCACTGCAGTGGTTCCGCGGAATCAACTCGGTGCTCGGGGTGCAGCGCACCGGCGTATACGGCGGCATCGACGTATGTCAGTGGGCCATCGCCGATGGCGTTATCGGGAGTTCGCGCACGCCTGGCCGCCGGTGGGCCTGGCAGACCCGCGCCTGGTCGCGCGGTCAGATCCACCCCGCCGCAGTTCTCTACCAACGCATCGTGAGCACCGCGTCGACGCCGGGGCCCTTGGTCGGCGGAACGGAAGTCGACGTCAATGACGTTTTGGCACTGGATTGCGGCCAGTGGAACCTGCATCCGTGAGGTCGTCAACCGGCCAGGGTATGGCGACGTAACCGACGGGGACGGCACCCACATCCGAGGTGCGAAGGGTCGTCGGCAGCGTGCGGCTCTGAGTTAGCCACAGCGCCCGGTCCTGACCCAATTCCTGGCTCTTGGTTGGACAGAGGCGATGCCGCCTCCGTAACCTTCTCGACAACTAAGGCAGATGGACAGGCAGATCGACGGTGCAGACGTCGACAGCGTCGAAGGATCGTAGTCTTGCAGGTTCACCCCCGATGTGTGGCGAAGCTCGTCGTCCACAAGCCGGTAGTGGGTGCGATGGTCGGACTGGCAGCCCTGAGCGCGGTGTGGGGCGGCGTGGCGTACGCCGAACCGAACCAGGACAGCGTGGCGAAGGTCAACGAATTGTCCCGCCACGCTGAAGAGCTGTCCGAGACCATCCTCAATGCGCAGCCAGATCTCGACAAGAAGATGCAGTTGCTCAGCGAGGCGGACAAGAAGCACGCCGACGATCTGGCCGCCCTCAACGCAACGAAGACGCAGCTGGCCACCTACCAGCGCAGCGTTGATGACTTTGCCGCCGCGGTCTACATGGGCGGGCGAGCCGAGGGCATCAACGCGATCCTGGCCGCCTCGTCGCCGGCCAACTTGATCGACAACCTGGCCATCGCGCGGGTGGTGGACACCGAGATGTCCGAGCGGTTGCAGGGCCTCCGCCGGGTCAACGACGAGGCGCAACTCGTCGAGGCGGCCTCAGCAAAGTCCGCGGCCGACGCCAAGGGGGCCGTCGACGCGGCTGCTGCCGCGCGGGCGGATTTGCAGAACAAGCGGGCTGAGCTGCGAAAACAGATGGCTGTGGTCAACGCGAGCTACGCCATGCTTCCTCCCGCTCAGCAGGCCGCGCTGCCCCCACCATCAGCGGCCGTCATGGCAGCGTTGGGCCCCAGCGCGCCCATCCCCACCGTCGGGATGGGTGGCCTGGTCCTCAACGCGAGGATGCTCGCGGCGTACATCATGGCCACTTACCCCGGCGTGCAGTCAATCGGTGGCGTGCGCGCAGACCCGATTCCTGATCACCCGAGCGGGCACGCCATCGACATCATGATCGGATCAGACATGGGTCTGGGGGACGCCATCAACGCCGACCTTCAGCGTCAGGCGGGGCGCTTCGGTATCAGCTACACGATGTGGCGGGTTGCTGCCCACTTCGACCACGTCCACGTGACGGTCTCCTGAGCCCCCGTCGGGAAGCCCGACACGAGCCCCCAATCAATACAGCTCGATGACGAGTTTGTCGGTGAGGGCCCGGGATACGCAGAGCGCCATTTCCTCGTTGTTGGCCTTCACCGACGCCGAAAGGCAGTTGTCGCGGTGATCCGGAATCCCCTCGACGACCCCGGAGACGCAGGAGCCGCAGATGCCCTCCCCGCATGACCTGAAGACGTCGCATCCGGCCTCTTCCAGTACGTCGAGAATCGACCTGTCGGCCGGGATCTCGAACACCTCACCACTGCCCAGCTCGACGGTGAAGGCCCTGTCGCCCGAGGTGTCGACCTCCTTCGGAGTGAAGGCCTCCACGTGCACGTGGTCCGCGCCGACGGCGGGGGCGAAGGCGTCGACGACCTGGCTCATGAACCCGTCGGGGCCGCAGGTGTAGACGTGTGTGTCGGCGGATAGGGCGGACGCCATCCCCTGGAAGACCGTGGGCCGCTCGGCGCGTGGAACGCCGATGTGCAGTGTGACGAAGTCACGGTATTCCACCCGCTCGGTGAGGAAGTCGTGAAAGGCCATCTCGTCGCGAGACCGGGCGAAGTAATGCAGCTCGAAGTCGGCCCCCCAGCTGTAGAGCTCGAAAGCCATGCTCATCAACGGGGTGAGGCCGATACCTCCGGCGATCAGGATGTGCTTGCTTGCGTCCTCGGCAATGCCGAGCATGTTGCGTGGTTTGCTGATCTTGAGGTGGTCGCCGACCTTGAGCGCGTGGATGGCAGCTGAGCCGCCACCGGGTCCTTCCTTCTTGACCGCGATCCACATCGACGAATCATCCTTGGGAGAACCGGCCAGCGAATACTGGCGAAGCACCCCGGTCGGGCCGGTGACGTCGATGTGTGCGCCGGAGCGCCACTCGTCGAAGGGTGAGCCGTCGAGGGTTTCCAGCCGGAGACCCCGTATCTCGGGTGTCTCCACCTGAATTTCATCGATGCGGACGACGATGCTGTTTTCCATCATTGACTCCCAGGTCAGGTTGGTTGGTTCGGGTGGCTGGTGTGGACGCTGGCTGCAAGGAAGCCGGCGAACAGCTTGTCGAGAGTGGTCAAGGGCCCGTCGTCGTCTTCCGGATGGAATTGCACGCCAAGGACCCAATCCGTCGCATGCTCCACGCCCTCGATCACGCCGTCGAGAGCCCGGGCGGCCACGACGAGATCTGTGGCCACTTCATCGACGGCCTGGTGGTGACCAGACCGGACGACGACCGGCCCCGCGCCGAGGATCTCAGCGAGCCGGGTGTCGGGTGCCACCTCGATCTTCTCGTCGATGAACAGGTGCTCTCCCGGCCGACCGTGATGCAGCTCGTAGTCGGCGAGGTCACCGATGATCGTGCCGCCATAGCAGACGTTGATCAGCTGGGATCCGCGGCAGATGCCCAGCACCGGCCGGCCGGCGTCGATGTAGGCCCGGATCATCTTCAAGCTGACGCGATCCGCCTGCTCGTCGATGCCGTAGGAGTTCGGCGCCGACCCGTCGGGGCCGCCGTAGCAGGCTGCTGCGATGTCCCCGCCGCCGAGCACCAGCAGACCGTCGGCAGTGACAACCACATCAACGGCACCGGGCTCGGAGGTGTCCACCAGTTCAAAGCTGGCGCCGAGCTCCGCGAGCGCCGACAGCGCGGTTCGGGTGAAGCGCCGGTGCAGTGCCGCCACCGACTCGGTGAGATCGGGGAAGTTCAGCGACACCAGCACCGCGACGTGTGGCCGCCCCGGCGCACGGATCAGGGCATCGAAAGGTTCGACCTCCTCGCGCAACACGACGGGGCCCGTCATGCGCGGGCCTCCGCCCTGGCCTTGGCCGCGCGTTCTGCGAGGTCGGCGAAGAGTGCCGCATCACTCGGTGAGGTCGCGTGGAGATCTTCGGGATGCCATTGCACGGCCAGCACCTTCCCGCCGACGTGCTCGAGAGCCTCGACGCAGCCGTCGTCGGCCGTGCCGACCACCCGAAGGTCCGCGCCGATCTCACCGATCGCCTGGTGGTGATACGACGACACCGGGATCCGCGTCGACCCCACGACCCGGAAGAGGTCGCTGTCCTCGGCCACCACCACGTCGTGGATGGCGTCGCCGTGTGCGACGCTGCTCGGCGCCAGGTGCTGGACCAGATCGCCGCCCTGGACCACATTGAGGATCTGCATGGCGCGGCAGATCAACAGGGTCGGGATGCCGAGTTCAAGGGCGCACGAGATGACCGCCATGTCGAACGTGTCCTGGTGGGCTACCGGAGCGTCGGTATCGGGTTGCGGGTCCTGGCCGTAGAGCCGCGGATCCATATCGGCGCCGCCCGGCATGCAGATGCCGTCGAAGCTGGCCAGCCGGTCAGCCAGCTCGGCGGCCGGATTTGCGTCGGGACCGTGGAGCACGAGCGGCTCCCCGCCGCCGGCCCACACGGCCTCGCAGATGGCCTCTGCAGCGAGCGTCGCCGAGTAGCGCAGGATCGGCACGCTGGCGGCGCGCCTGCCCGGCACCGCGATCATCGGTCGCATGTCAGGCCACCTCGAACGGGTACTCGAGCGTCGGCAGCCACTGCTCCCATGCGGCCCGCAGCCTCCCGTCTGCGATGATCCTCGTCAGCGCACCGCCAACGGTCGCAAGGGTCTCCGGACGGTCCTTGGCGACACCGATGCCCCACGGGTTGTTGGTCTTGACGACGAACGCGAGCTCGAAGTCCGGGTCGGAGTTGCCGAGCGGGACGAAGACGACGTCGTCGTCACAGACGGCATCGACCTCACCCAACCGCAGCGCGGCCAGCATGTCCTCGTAGACGTGCTCGGACTCGAATTCGATCACCTCGGCGCCGGCGAACGAGGAGGCCAGGTTGTAGTTCGCTGATGCGCGAATCGCGGCAATTCGCTTGCCGGCCAATCCCGAAGGGTCAGGCACTGCCTCGCCGCGGCGCATCAGCAGGCCCTCGTGGAAGATCCCGTAGGGACGAGTGAAATCGACCAATTCCATTCGGGCCGGGATGATTCCCTGGCCGCACAGGACGCCGTCCACCTGGTGTGAGCGCACAGCGGGCAGCATGTCGCCCCAGGGCATGATGGCCCACTCGAGCTGTCGGCCCAATTCGGCCGCGATGAGTTCGCCAACCGCGGGTTCGTAGCCGGCCCGACCACCCGGTGCCGATGCGAGGCCGAACAGCGGTGGGGCATCGGCGTCGATGCAGGCCAGTCGCAATGGCGCGGTCACGGGGTGTCGTCCCAGTACATCGTGCGCTCCCAGTCGGTGATCGCGCTGTTGAACCGTGCCCATTCGTCAGTCTTGTACTCCACCAACAGATTCGACAGGGGAGCACCCAACGCGTCCTTGAGATACTCGTCAGCCTCGAAGGCGGCGAGAGCCTCGCCGAGGGTGAGCGGGAGCTTCCCGAACAATTCGGGGGCGGTGGACTCATAGCTCGAGCCAACGGTGGCCTCACCGGGAGTGATCTGATTCTTCAGGCCGTCGTCGACGGAGGCCAGCATCGCCGCGTGCGTCAGGTACGGGTTACAGGCGGCGTCCGGGAGCTTGTATTCAAGCCGGCCATTCGCCGACAGACGCACCGTGCAGGTCTTGTTGTCCATGCCCCAGTTGATCTTCGACGGCGCGAACTGGCCGGCGTCCCAGTAGCGCTTGTAGGAGTTGACCGTCGAACCCATGATCAGCATGCCGCCCGGGGAGTGGGTAAGCAGGCCGCCCAGGGCGTACTGCCCCTCTTCGGTCAGATGCAGGTCTTCGCGGTTGTCTTCGGCGAGGATGTTGACCCCGTCGCGCCACAGGCTGAAATTGTGATGGCAGCCGTTACCCATGTAACCCAAGCCGGGTTTCGGCATGAAGCTGGCCTCGATGCCGAGTTCGCGGGCGACCTGCTTGCAGATCTGCCGGTAGGTCACCAGCCGATCGGCCGTCGCATCGCTGTGGTCGTACATCCAGTTCAGCTCGACCTGACCGGCGTCTTCGAAGTCGCCCTCGACCATCTGGAAGCCCATGAATTTCGCGTATGTGATCACCTTCTGATAGACCGCGCGATAGCGTTCGAGGTGCTCGATGTGATAGGCGGGACTGGCATCGGGGCGCGATGAAGTGGTGAAACCCGGTCCTTCCCAGGTCATTTCGGGCTCAGTCCCGGTGCGGAGCTCCAGCCCGGTGCGCGCGGTGAAGTTGGCGTGCAGTCGCTTCATCAGGCCGCGTGTGTCGGTGGGCAGCGGTGCGCCGGGATCGGTTGCCACGTGGTCGGGTTCGTAGAGGCTGCAGAATACGCGCGCAGTCTTGTGGTCCCAGGGCAGCACCGAGAAGGTGTCGAGGTCGGGAACCGCACAGTACTCGGCTGCTCCGACGCCACCGCCGAGCAGTACGCCTTCACGGGTCGTCTGCAGGTTGGCGATGGCGGTGCGGTGCTGCATCACGCCGCGCTTCGCCAGACGTGCGAACTGGTCTGCAGGTACGACCTTTCCGATCACCCTTGCGGTGATCGTCACGACCTGGAAGTAGACGAACTCCACGCCGTACTCCTCGATCGCCGCGAGCGCGGCGTCGAGGGCTCCGGGTGCGGAATTGGCTTCGCGGTGTTGGTCAAGAGCTGTGATGCTCACGGACGCGGCCTTTCGGTTGGATGGGTTGGGCTGGTTGGGTGCGTTGGGTCAGGTGTGGTCAGGTGTTGGGTCAGGCAGGGGTGAAGCTGATCGGAAGCTTGTTGGGGCCGGTGTTGCCCGAGTCGGGCAGCCATTCGGAGCCGTCGAGCATCCGGGGGTTCCGCAGTCGGCGGGCCAGCAGCGGCAGCGCTTCGGCCATGTCGGCACGTGCGACGAAGTGACCGAGGCAGTGGTGCGCCCCGCCGCCAAATCCGAAGTGCGGCTTGCGTTCTGCGGCAATGTCGAAGCCGGGCTCCCCGAAGACCCGGGGGTCGGTACCGGCGGACTCGCTGAACAGGTGGACGGTGGTGCCGGCGTTGATCACCAGGCCCTTGTGTTCGAAGTCCTCGATCGCTTCGCGGGTGACCCAGCGGACCGTCGGATTGGTCCGCATCACCTCCTCGACGGCCTTGCCTCCCAGCGCCGGATTCGCAGCGAGCAGCTCCCACTGGGCGGGGTTGGCGATGAAGCTCTGCATCGCCAGGCCGAGTTGGTTGCGTGTGGTGTCGTAACCGCCGAAGACCATCAGGACGACGGCATCGCGCAGTTCGTCGGCCGAAAGGCCACCCTCGTTCTTGGCCTGCACGAGGGTCGACATGAAATCGTCGGCCGGGTTGGCCGCGCGGTCGGCGATCGCGGCGTCGGCATATTCGAACAGTGTGGCCAGCGCCGCCTCGATCCGAGGTAGCTCCTGCTTGAAGGTGACCCCCATGGCCAGTCCGATGGTCGCCGACTCGCGGGCGATGATCGGCCACTCCTCTTCGGGCAGGCCAAGCATGATGGCGATGACCCGTGCCGCGTACGGATCGGCGAACTCGGCAACGAAGTCACACTCACCCTTGTCGGCGAAGCCGTCGATGAGTTCGCCGGCGAGCGCCTGGAATCGCGGAACCAGGCCCTTGATCAGCCGTTTGGAGAACGCCGGGTTGAGCAGGGTACGGAGCCGGTGGTGCTCGTCGCCCTCTTTGTTCAGGATCCAGCTGTTCCACCATCGCAGGAAGGGGCCGCTGGTCACGCCGTTGTGGGCCGGCCACTGGACGCTTCCCTGGCGCAGGCTGGGGTGGCGGATGAGCTCGGCGACTTCGTCGTAGCGCAGGACTGCGATGCCGTACTCCGTGCGCGCGAACCAGCTGGCCTCGCGGGCCTCGTGCACCGCGGCGGAGGTGATGGAGAACGAGGGATCGGTCACGCTCAGGCGGGGGGCCTCGTTGATGGAACTGACGGTCATGGCGCTCTTCTCTGCTAATGGAAAGCCGGGGGGCTAGCTGACGGACTGCGAGTCGTGACGGGCTCTCGTTGTGCGGCTCGGAGTGTTCGACATCGGCGGGCGGCTTTCTGTGTGGGCTATGCGACCTCGTCGCTTAAAATATAAATCTTCATAGTTCATAGTTCAAGTCTTTTGGTTACGGTCTTGAAATCGCCGCCGCGATGACCCGGGGGCCGAGGTCCTCCGGCGGCATCTGTACGGCATGCGAACCGAGTAGGTGACACGTCAGGGACGATCACCGTGGCCAGCGATTTCACCTGCAAGCGGCGATCCGGCGCGCGAGACAATGTGCTGAGCACCGTGTAGTTGTAGAGCGACAGTCCGCACTCGGTCCGGAGGTGATGCTTCATCTCGTACTCGAGGGCGCGAACATCATCGCCACTCTGCTCAAGAGGAAGCGCGGGTGGAGCGAGAAGCGTTACCGCAATTGGTTACTCGACGCGCTGAGCCCTCAACTGCTCGGCGGCGACATCCGGATGACTCTGTCTGACCCGGCCCCAACGGATAATGAGCACAGGATCGCGCGGCATGATCGCGTCGCATCGGCCGCAGGAGTCCAGATGTTCGTTGCGGAGGAGCTGACCTATGGGGTACGCGCCGGACTACTATAGGAAGGCTCCGGTCGGGGTCTTCGTCGGGTTGGCGACGCTCGACGTGATTCACCGCATCGCGAAAGCTCCTGCGGCGAACCAGAAGATCACGTCGACCGCTCAGTTCGTCGCTGCGGGTGGACCCGCCGCGAACGCCGCGGTCACCTTCGCGGGGCTGGGCGGTGACGCGATCCTCGTGACCGCGCTGGGAGACGATCCGGTCGCCGGACTGATCAGGGCCGACCTCGCTGCGTACGGCGTCAGCGTCGTCGACGCGGCGGCGGGCACCACCCGAACGGTACCCGTTTCCGCTGTGGCGGTGGTCGAATCGACAGGTGATCGATCGGTCGTCTCACTCGACGCCGTGAACTCCGACGCGGTGCCGCCACCCGGTCTCGGTGACATCGTGGCGGATGCCGACGTGGTGCTCGTCGACGGGCACCACCCGCTGATGGCCCGCACCGCCGCGCGAGAGGCGGCCGCGCGGGGTACGGCACTCGTCGTCGATGCCGGTCGATGGAAGCCCGTTATGAGCGAACTTATCCAGTACACAACGGACATGGTGTGCTCCAACGACTTCCGCGTGCCCGGAGCCGATGCTCCGGATTCCACCGCCGCGGCACTCGTGCGCAGGGGTGTGCGCACCGTCGTCACCACACATGGCGGCAATCCCGTGCGGTGGTGGTCGGATGGCGCGTCGGGGTCCGTGCCGGTGGAGCCGGTGGTGGTGGTCGACACACTGGGCGCCGGAGACGCCTTCCACGGTGCTTATTCGTACTTCTCCACCAGGCTCGAGACGGGCATAGAGAGGGGCATAGAGAGGGGCGTAGAAAGGGGCACCGAGAAGGGTATTGCCGAGCGCGTCGACCGTTCCGCCCGGGTAGCGGCACTACGGTGTTCGGTGGTCGGCCCGCGGGCGTGGCTGAGCGAACTTCCGGCAGGACACACTCGAAAGCGGGAACGGTGACGATCGAGCGGGACGTGCAGGACGCCACGCTCGGCCAGCTGGTCGAAAGGGCCCGCGCGCTCGTCGTTCCCGGTGAACGCCGCATTCTCGGTCTCACCGGTGCTCCCGGTGCCGGGAAGTCGACCGTTGCAGAGCAACTCGTCACCGCGCTTGGGCCGGATGTCGCGGTGCTCGTTCCCATGGATGGTTTCCATCTGGCCAACGAAGTCCTGATCGACTTGGGGCGCCGCGATCGAAAGGGCGCGCACGATACGTTCGACGACGGCGGGTACGCGCGGCTGATCCAACACCTCCGGGCCCAGCGTGCCGACGGTCCGGTCGTCTACGCGCCGCGGTTCCGGCGCGACCTCGAGGAGTCGATCGGCTCGTCCATCGCCGTTCCGCCCACGGCGCCGCTGGTCGTCACCGAGGGCAATTACCTTCTGCTGGAATTCGATGCGTGGCCGGCGGCACGCGCCTGCATCGACGAGGTCTGGTTCCTGGCCCTCGACATCGACGTTCGGCACGCTCGGCTGCGTCGGCGACATGAGGCCTACGGAAAATCGCCGCAGGATGCGGAGTTGTGGGCCCTTGGACCCGACGAGCGCAACGCCCAACTGATCGAATCGACCGCCGTTCGCGCGGACCGTATCGTGCGTCTCCGATGACCACCATGGGTGAAGTCGCCCGCATTGCAGGTGTCTCGAATGGTCGGACCTCTTCGCGCCTAAGCCCACCGCAGCGGCCGAACTGCTGCTGACCGACCGGTCTCGATGAGTTTCCTGGTCGCCAGTGGTCGGTACGCGCATGACCGAGGAAACCTTGCGCACTGCGTACACGATCAACGCGCCGACCGATGCGGTGTTCGCGGTACTGGCCGACCCGACCAATCATCAGGCGATCGACGGCACCGGCTGGGTGCGGGAGTCGCTCGACGGCAAGCGGCTGACCGAAGTCGGCCAGGTCTTCCGGATGGCGATGTATCACCAGAACTACGGTGGCATGCACTATGAGGTGGCCAACCGGGTCGAGGTCTTCCAGCCGCCGCACGCGATTGCGTGGCTGCCGGGCCAAGGTGCTGACGATGCCAACCTGGACTTCGGCGGCTGGACCTGGCGCTACGACCTGGAGCCCGTCGGCGACGACCAAACGGAGGTCACCCTGACATATGACTGGTCGGGGGTGCCGCCTGCCACTCGTGAACACATACGGTTCCCGCCGTTCGACCCGCAGCACCTGGACAACTCACTCAAGCACCTCGCCGGACTGGCGCAGGAGCGGGCGTAGGTCGTCCCCGGCTTCCGTCAAGGGCTATCTACAACAGTGTGGCCTAATCGGTAGATATGGCCTGCTTGACCCAGTTCCTACCGGCGTCACAAACTACATTGCCCAAGCGGTCAGGGAGTCTGGGGAACCCCACAGCGTTCGCGGAAGTCGACCGAGGGTTGCCGGATAGCCCGAAGCTCGTCTCGAACCTGCGGATTGGCATCTAGATAGGTCTGTAACTGGGCACTGATCTGATCCCTCGGTTGGCCTTTGAGGCTGGTGAAAAAGTCGTTCACGTTCGGGTGCAGGGTTAGGTAGTTCGACGTGTCGAACGTGACGCCTGACATCACGCGCGCCATTTCGGCAGCCGTACACGGCGGTGGAACTGGCGGTGGCGGTTCGGCCGCCGCGGTGGCGCTCCAAAGCATCGCACCGGCGATTGCGCCAGTACCGATCACACAAGTTACCGCGCAGCGCGCGGGACGTGCTGAGGACAACATGGCTGGCTCCTTCAACAGGTGATCAAAGTCGCCGTAACCGGTGACGGTTGGCGGCCAAAACAGGCAAACAAAATGTACCGCGACATATCGTGCAAAACAGCAGTAACCTGCAATTACGGCCTCTACCGAGGGAAGGATCCTGCCATGCGGGTCAAGCACACTTATGTCGCCGCGACGCTCGCGGCGTCCGCCGCTCTGGCCTCCACTCTTGCCGCACCGCCACCGGCTGCGGCCGACTGCATTTCAGCCAGCGGGCCTGACACCCTAACCCTGTGCTCGCAGGGTGAAGCCCGCAAGAGCAACACGTCCCCCGTCCCGAGAGCCACTCCTTACATCCCTCTTGACTGTGCTCAGGACTGGCTGTGCGACCAAGGCCTCGGCATCGCTCTCAGTGACTAGAGTGTTCGCTCGTTTAGTTCGTCGGAGGTGGTGCTGCCAACTCGACCTTCAGCTCGCCCATCGGTGAACCGGCCACCCAACATCGGCCATCTGCCGCAGGCAGCCCCAGGCCAGACCGGCGGCGACTTCGACCGGGTCTGCGGGTCAGCGGCGAAATCGCGACCGCTTCGCCGCAAGCGAATTGACCTGTCGGCAGCGCGGCGATCAGAGGCAGGCCAGCATCGCCAGGATTGCATCCGCGTCATCGCCGGGTGCGATGCCGCCCACGGGTGGCGCCGCTGTAAAGGCTTGATATAGGTCCGATTTGTCGAGCCGCTTGTAGGAACCGTAACCGTTCTGTATCTCGGCGAAGGTCGCAGGTTCGGATGCGGGGTTGGCGTAGAGCATCTCGCGCTCGTCGATCTGCGCGTCGACGTCGAACGCCGCCCAGTAGCGATCGCGCCATGTGTTCACCCAGCTGCTGTACCAGTGCCGGCCGCGTTCGTCGATGTTCGCGGGGTCGTTATCGGCGGCAAGTTGACCCGTCTTCTCCAGGATCCGGATCGTCACGATCTCCTGGCACCACAGGCAGTAGCGCGGTGGGCGGCGAAATCGCAGATCCGCGCCCGCGGGCGGCATCTCGGTCGTGCTGTAGGCGAAGTTGTGGTGTCCTCCGTTCATCAGACAGTGATACTCGGAGTGCCACACCGCCAGTCCGTCCTCACCACCTCGCCATAACCAGCCCACAATCGGTGACGCCTCGTCGCCCGCCGCCTGGCGGCGGCGCCGTCCCCAGGGACTGAGGTGCTGCCACGGGACATTATCGAGCTGCGTGCTGAACGACAGGTTCGACAGAGTGAACACGCTGCCGTGCAGGGGATTCGAACGGTCGGCACTGCTGTTGGGCCTGCTGATGTACTCGTCCTCGAGATAGGCGAAGGCATGTCCGAACTCGTGCAGCGCGTGCGACCCGAACGCGACGTTCACCGTGCGCCACATCGGCTTTGGTGCACCGGGTACCAGGTAGCGCATGTCGGGTACCTCACGCGTGCGGCCGCTCGTGTTGGGCACACCTGGGGTGCGCACGAGCATCACCACGACGAGGTTCGAGTACATACCCGCGAGCTGATTGTGGATCACCGTCTTGTTGGTGTCCGAGGTCCCTGGCCTTCCGGTATCACCGTCTACGTTGAGGTCGCCGGGGTACGTCCTCAGATTGAGCCGGAACGCGTCCAAACTCTCGAATAGGCGCTGGCGAAAGACGGTGTTGTCGGTGCCGTCGGCCGCCCACCAGCCACCCGTCGCGACCTCGCCGTCATCGTCGCCGCTTGTGCCGACCTTGACCCGGTAGAAGGAGCCGCGATCGTCGCCGCCGGTGCACGGCTTGTCTGACTCGCGAAAGTACGCCCGGATCCGAAATGCGCCCGCGAAGCGGTCATAGACCTCGACGCCGTAGAAGTCGGCCAGCCACTCCGTCAGTTGGCCCTCGAAGCTTTCGCGTGTTTGGTAGCCATCACCCAGAATCACCACGTCGATGACCTGATCGTCGGCGAGCCGGACGGTGCCACCCGCATTCGCCAGGTCGGGTATCCATGGCCCGCCGCCGGACGGACGCCAGTTGCCTGCACCCAGCTCGTAGCGCACCGAATCGCTCAGTGCCGGGTCGAGATTGACGATTGACTGATCCGCCACGAGGCGCGCCTAGAACTGCAACCCCGCGCGCAGGATGCGCACGCCCTCGGTCGCGAACGAATCGTTGGGATCCCTTCTGGTGAAAGATGCCACGGCGCCGTGTTTCACCTGCACCGGCAGTCCGCTCCGCATGGCCTCGAGCAACAGCGTGAGCTGCGCCATGTGGGTCGGCCGGTCGGCGGATTCCAAGCTCATCACGAACCAGGCGCGGTACTGGCCAATTTTGACCCAGTCGCTACCCGTTGCGTTGCTGGTGAGGCTGAACCAGAGTTGTGCGTCGCCGCTGGTCTCGGCATCGATCGTTCCGACGTAACCCTGTGTGAACGGCATCGGCATCTCCCTCGCAAGGTCCGCGGCGCTGAGTCCCGGCATCCGTCGGGGCCGTCAACAGCCTGACTCTGGCACGTCGCAACCCGGGTTGTTCGGGCTTTGACCTCAAACCAGGCCGCGCGCTAACGCCGCGCGCGCGGCCGCCGATAACGGGGGCATGATTTCGTTCCGTGCTGCCGGCGCGCTCGCCGTCACGCTGACCGCGCCCTGGTTTGGGGTGGCGACGGCTCACGCCGAGGCGTTCGCTCGACTCGATCGGGTCCCGGTGGTGGCATCCCCGACGTGTGCCGGAAGCGTGAGCGCAGACGCGCAGGTGACGCCGGTGCAGGTCGACGGCAAGGTCGAGGACGGTGTCCGAGTCGCGATCTATTACGACGCCGGCATCTACGACGGCTCGTGTTCGCTCACCGTGACCGTCGATTGGAAGAATCTCGACTCCGGCGCCTCGGGAAGCACCGACCTCACCGCGGTATCGACGATCGACGGGCACTACGGATTCATCGGATACGCCAACACCACCTTCGGCACGGGTAGCGGTACGGTGGCCATCACGCTCAGTTCCCACCCCGGTGCCGAAATGCGGATCACGAGCCCGTCCGCCTGAAACGCGACGTGTCTGCAGGTGCCGAGGGTCAAGCGCCCTGCGCCGCCGCCACCTTCATCTCGATCAGCGCGGCAACGTCGCGGGCCGTGCGCCGGATCGGATCGGTAGTGCGCGCGGCCAGCGCCATGATGACTGCGCCTTCGATCGCGGCGATCGTGGTGGTGGCGAGGTCCATCGCGTCCTGACGGGGTAGCCCGGCTTCCTCGTTCACCTCGGCGGCCAGCCGTACCCATTCGGTGAACGCCGCGGCTGCGGCGTCGGCTGCTTCGGGCGCCTCGGCGCGCGCCAGCGTGGCCGCCACGATCGGGCAGCCGGCATCGAACCCGCTGTCGGTCAAGACTTTCTCCCACATCCGGGCGAACGCCCGGACCAGCTTGGCGGGATCTCGTTCGGAGAGCTGTGACCGCATCGCGTCGGTGATCATCGATGCGGCCCAGGTGGTCGCCGCCGCCACGAGCTCGGGCTTGCCCTTCGGGAAGTTCAGATAGAGGGTGCGACGGGCCAGGCCGCTGTCTTCGAGGATGTCAGAGACGCTGGCGCTGCCGACACCGCGCCGCCGGATCAGTGCGACGGTGCTGTCGATCAACCGTTGCCGTGCCGTCACCGCCGCCTCCCGCTTTGCACTAGACCGATTAGTCTACTATCCTTTGATCTAGTAGATCGATCGATCTACTTCGAGTGACGGAAGGCCTCACCGATGAGCACCCCGACGGCGGCGAAAGCCTTGCGTAAGTTCAGATTCGAACGCTTCGTTGGACGCTATGTCGCCAATCCGGCGGTGGCGTTGCTAGGGCGCCTCGGCGTCCGCACCACCTATGCCGCTGAGCTCGAGACCATCGGCCGCGCGACAGGCCTGACCCGTCGCGTGCCGGTATCCGCCAGTTTCGACGCGACGGGGGCGTGGGTCATCAGCCAGCACGGCCGGCGCTCCGGCTGGGCCCGTAACATCGCCGACAACCCCACCGTGTCGATCCGGCAGGGATCGTCGTGGCGCACCGGCATCGCCCGTTTCGTCGTCGACGACGATCCAGCCCAGCGCGCCGGATCCTTCGCCTCGTCACCGCTGCTGCGACCGCTCGTCGCGGCCACGTTCCGGGCGCTGCAATCCGATCCGATCAGCGTCCGCATCGACTACATGACCGGTGAAACGCGATGACGACCACCGAACCCACCGGCCTCGAAATGCTGCGGGCGACCGCCGCTCTGCCCCGTGAGAAGCGTCCGGCGTCCATCGGTGATCTTTTCGGGCTGCGGTTCGACCGGATCGACGAAGGACATGTCACCCTCAGCCTGGCGACCCGTGACGACATGCGAAACCCGTTGGGAACACTGCACGGTGGCGTGTGCGCCACCTTGCTGGATTCCGCCGTCGGCTGTGCGATCCATTCGGCGCTGCCCGCCGGGGTCTCCTACGCCACGCTGGAGATCAAGGTCAACTACATCCGGTCGGTACCCACCGACGGGCGCAGGATCATCGCCACCGGGCGCACCATCCACGTCGGCCGCACCACCGCCACGGCGCACGGGGAGGTGCATGACGAGGACGGCAAGCTCGTCGCGCATGCCACCACGACCTGCATCATCCACCGCTGAGGTTCACGGATTGAAGAACAGGTCCTGAACCGCAGCCCGAGTCACGGGGATTCGCGGTGGGTCGGACGGGTCGCCGAATTCTGCGCCAGGGTTGCAGTCTTTCGCTGTGGAGAACTCCTGGTGCAGATGTCGGCGCGAAACAGCACCGGTCCGGCAGAGCTGACCGGGTTCGCGGTAGGCCGCACATCAGGCGGATGCGGCGACGGCTTCCTGCAGGCCGCGGGTCGCCAGCACGTCGGCCAATTCGTTGTCGGTGACCCCGGAGTGGCCCTTGACCCAGAACCACTCGACTTGGTGTCTCGCGCAGGCGTTCTGGAGCCTTTTCCACAAGTCGACGTTCTTGACCGGCTGCTTGGCGGCGGTCTGCCAGCCGTTGCGCTCCCAGCCGGTCACCCACTTGGTGATGCCGTTGCGGACGTAGGTGCTGTCCGTGTAGAGGTGCACCATCACGGGACGGGTGAGCGCTTCGAGCGCCATGATCGGCGCGGTCAGCTCCATCCGATTGTTGCTCGTCAAGCCGGCCTCGCCACCACACATCTCCCGAACGTGCTCACGCTGCCGCAGCACCGCTCCCCAGCCGCCGGGACCCGGATTGGGGCGGCAACCGCCGTCGGTGTGGATGACCACGACGTCGTCGGGGTGTGCGCGGTTTGCGGGATGGACCATGCGCCGAGGATAGGCAGTGCCTCCCGGCGGTTGGCGCCCGACACGCATCAAACCCGTTCCGTACGCGAAACCTGCGTGGGGGCTGTGACCAAGCGCCGGTCCCCGACTACGGCGCAGAAGTCGGCGCGGTGAAATTGAGCGAGTCACCGACCTCAAGACAATGATCGGACACCGCGGCGCCGTCGCCACCACACCGCTCCGGCAAGGCCGAGAGCGACCAGGACGGCGCCGATTCCGATGGCGAGCCACGTCGCCCCGGTGACACCGCCGTCAGGCGGGGCCGAGGTGGCAACCGCCGGCCCGATCGACAGATCCGTCACGGTTCCGTCGGGGCCGGCAGCCAAGACGTCGCCATCGAGACTCGACCACGCGTCGGGCAGCTGGTCGATGTGAGCGAACAACGGATCCACCAAGGCCCACGGACCATTGGTGGTGACCAGTGCGACGGTGCGGTTGCGCGGCGTATCGGCGAACACCTGGATCGATCCCAGTCCACCGGTGATGTCGGCGCGCAACTCGCTGGGTAGGTCGACCCGCACACCGGTGCTCTCCCCGCCGATCGGCGGGCGCAGCGACGTCGGCGCAAGTGTCGCCGCATTGGCCACGATCAGCGCGCCTTTCGTGGCGTTGGCGGCATCCTCGACCGCCACCACCCGCGGCATCAGCGTCGAGCCGGTCCGTTGCGCGATAGCGGCCACCACCCGCGTCGCGTAGTCGAGCTGAATCGGGCTGCTGCCGTCCAACGCCACCAGGAACTCCGGACTGAATTCCGATGGCACCGCGCCGAACCCGTCCAGCGGCGGACCGCCGCGCGTCACCGTCACCGTGGACCGGGGATCGAGCTGGAACGTCAGCGGCGCGATCATCGGATTGCACACCTGGCGCGGACTGTAGGCCAGGTTGAACTCGAAAGCGATTCGCTGCCGCAGGAACTCGGGCGGCACCTCGAACGTGGCGTCGACCGTACCCGCCGCGGTCAGCGGTGCGCTGTACACGGCCTGGCCGTTCACACCGACCATGAGGGACGCCGAGTCCAGATCGGCCACCGGCGTATACGTTGCCCGCAGATGCACGGTCATGGCGTCCACGCGACCGGCGCCCAACGCCGAACGGTCTACCCCCACAGTGAGATTGCCGGTCCGCAGAACCTGGCTCTCACCTTCGATACCCAGTTCGCCGAATGTCAACTCGTCGGAGTCCCCTGCACTGCTCGACCCGGCCGCATCCACCCGTGCGACGGGCGTCTGCAGCAGAGACTGCAACTGGTTCACCAGGATCGAGGCTTGGTCGCTGAGCTGCCCGCCGCGGCCCGTCAGCTTCAGGTAGGCGGTCGGCCGGTTCGGGTCGACGACCGTGAGACCGGCGTCACCGTTCTCCACCACCAGCGCGCGGGCGAATTGGGGCGCCGGGGGAGGGGCGGCACCCCGCGGCTGCTTGACGACGGTGATCGCCGGTGACTGTGGCCGGTACATACGCGCCACCGCCGAGGCGACGGTGAGCACCGCCTGCGACTCGGCATCGTCGTCGTCGACCGGCGCGTAGATGGTCAGCCGCTGCAGCACCGGCGGGAAGAACGAGGCGACCGAGTTCGGTGCGGGCTCGGTTCCCGCGACCACGGTGACCAGATCGCTCAGTTCCACCAGTTCCCCAAGCCCGCAACGCTGTTCGGCGGGAATCGGGGGTTCCCGTACGGTGAACGACAATCCGAGTTCGGATCCGTTCGCCCGGGCCGCCGAGATGTCGACGTCGAACGGCACCACCGCCTGCTCCGGGACCACCGCAGGCAGACTCACCGTCGCCAGGAATGTGCCTGCGCTGTCGGTGATCTCCACGAAACCCGCGCCGAAGTCCACTGGGGCGTGGATCACACCGCGCAGGCGCCGCACCGAGAATCCGGCGGGCACCCTGACCGTGTACTCGCTGGGGGTGTTGGCGCCGACCAGCGTGATGTCCTTGGGCAGACCCAATGTCGACCACTCCAGCGCCAGATCCTCACCGTCGCCTGCGGTCACCGGCTGGGCGTACGCGCCACTCGGAATCGCAAGCGTGATTCCCAGCAGCACCGAAAGCAGCAGGCACACAGCGGAGCCCGAGGCTCGCCCATTCTCGTCGGGACGAGTACGAGTGAAACCAAAGAACACTGCCGCTCCCGCTCCGCATGAGTGCGCCACCGAATCGATACTGGCGTCGAATGCTACCGGGCAAATCCTGTTCGGACCGAGTTTGCGGATCGCCTAACAGTTGACGGGCTATTGCCGGTGTAACCACAAATTCGCGCTCAACCGGGCAAATCAAGCCGATCCCACTACCATATGGGAGGCATTGTGAGTTCAGGACGGAGCGCCGCGGTTGTCTTTCCACGAATCGAAGGTGCCGTCCTCCGCGGTCGCGATGGTTGCATATCTCGAAACCCGTTTCATTGTGCGCAGATTGCTCGTCGGTGCATTGATCGGCCTTTGCCTCGGTGCGCTCGCCGGAGGACTCATTCTTGGCACACTGGGAAATGACACCACCGTGACCGCTTTCCTGCGACTTAAGAATCCAGCGGACCTCACAGCAATCGCGGGCGGAGCCAACCAGATCACCCCCGACAATCAGGAAAACACCTCGCGATACGTCACTGGCGAGATTGCATTCCTATCGGGGGAAGGCTTCGCGCAGGCCGTCGCCGCCAAGATGGCGAAGGACGAACCCGCCGAACTCCTCGTCGCTCAGGCAGGTGAATCGCCGATCATCACCATCAGCGCCAGTGGCGCATCCAGCGCCGACGCCATCAGGACTGTGCAGACCGCCATCGACCTCTATGACGACGAACTCGAACAGCGCGTCGATGCACAACTGCGCCTGATCGTGCCCTCGCTGACGCAATGGCGACAGCGCGACTCCGGCGATCCGGCCAGGATGCAGGACTTGCAACGGACGCTTGAGAGCGTCGAGTTGCAGGCTGCCGAGGCGGGAGCGGTGCTGGTCGTACAACCGCCGACCCCGAACCACTCCAGTTCCCAGCAGTGGCTCATCGGGGCCGTCCTCGGCGCGTTGGTCGGTGGGGCCGGTGTGATCGCGGTGCTGCTCGCGCTACGGCGTCGGTCCGGCCGCGGTGGGTTGGTCAGGACTCTCAGCGCCGGTGTCGACGCCGTGCTGCTCCCTGCGGTCGACCTCGACCTACCGGAGAATGCGCGCCCTCGGCTCGGCCAGACGCTGTACGCACAGTGCCCCGGGACGACCGGCACCGTCCTGGTCATCGGCGCCTCCGCGGAGTCCGGAAGCCCGGCGGTGGCCG
>NZ_JBGAME010000020.1:0-98367 GCF_044223235.1 Mycobacterium sp. | reverse complement strand
AGCGTCTGCTCGTGTTGGTGTCCAGGGGTCAGACAAATGCGCTCAGCCCGGTGAGCGCGCGACCGACGATGAGTGTGTTCATCTCGCGCGTGCCCTCATAGGAGTAGATCGCCTCCGCGTCGGCCACGAACCGTCCGACGTTGTGCTCCAGCAGGATTCCGTTGCCGCCCATGAGTTCGCGTGCCCAGCCCACGGTCTCCCGCATCCGGGTGGTGCTGAAGGCCTTTGCCAGCGAGGAGTGTCGATCCTCCGCTCGGCCCTGGTCCTGCAACTGCGACAGCCTGGCGCACATACCCCACGACGACGTGACGTTGCCGAGCATGCGCACCAGCAGGTCCTGGACCAGCTGGAATCCGCCGATCGGCCGGCCGAATTGTTCACGGCTGCACGCGTAGGCCAGCGCGTTCTCGTAGGCGCCGCGCGCGCAGCCAACGGCCATCCACGCCACACCCGCGCGGGTCATCCGCAGCACGTCCGCCGTGGCCGCGAACGTCTCGGCACGCTGCAGCCGGTCGGCTTCGGGGACCCGCACGTTGTCCAGCGTGATGAGCCCGTTCTGCACGATCCGCAGCGCGAACTTGTGCTGTTGCTTCTCCACGGTGAACCCCGGGGTGGAGTTCTCGACGACGAACCCCTTCACCTCGCCGTCTGCGACGTCGCGCGCCCAGATCACCGTCAGGTCACCGAAGGTCGCGTTGCCGATCCATTTCTTCTGGCCGTTGAGTATCCAATCGTCGCCGACCCGTTCGGCGGTGGTCTTCAGCCCGCGTGATGCGCCGGAGCCGACGTCGGGCTCGGTGAGGCCGAACGACCCGATCTTCTCGAAGCGGGCCATCGCGGGCAGGTACCGCTCCCGCTGCTCGTCGGAGCCGCACAGGTAGATCGAGCCCATCGCCAGGCCGCTGTGCACGCCGTTGAACGTCGCGATCGAGCAGTCGGTGCGGGCGAGTTCCATCGCCACCATGCCGTCCAGCAGGAAGCTGTGGCCGCCGCAGCCGTAGCCCCGATAAGGCAGTCCGCCGACGCCGAGGGCGGCGAACCCGGGCACGATTTCGAAGGGGAACGTGCTCTTGGACCAGTGTTCCAGCACGATCGGCTGGACCTCGGTGGTCATGAAGTCGCGGACTCGGTGCAGAAGCTCGCGCTCGGTGTCGGTCAACAGTCGTTCGTAATCGTAGAAGTCCGCGGTGTCGATGCCGGCGGGGTTCATGGTCGTCATGGCTGTCCTCCTGGGGTGTGTAGGAATTGGGTGATCACCGGTGCCAGCACGGCCGCGTTGGTGACCAGGTCGACATGCCCGCCGGGATGGCGGTGCAGATCCGCGTGCGGGATCAGGCGGGCAAGGATGTGGGCGTTGACGATCGGGACGATCGGATCGTCGGTGCCGGCGACCACCAGGGTGGGCTGGCGGATCAGCGGAAGCGCGAACAGGCTGGTCCACACCGAGCCCGCGAGCAGTTGATGCACATAGCCGATCTTCGAACCGGCCTGGCTGCCGAGGACACCGGCCACATCGTCGCCGTTCGTGCGGGCCGTGCCTCCGTACAACTCGCCCGCGACGGACGCGGCGTAGCGGGGGTCGCGCAGCCGGCGCGGTGTGAGCATCTTGGTCAGGACGCGGGGGTGCCCGGGCACCATCAGCACACCCGTTCCGGTGGCCACCAGCACCAGCCGCCTGCATCGCCTCGGATTTTGGAACGCGAACTGCTGGGCCAGCGCGCCACCCCAGGAGATGCCGAGGACATCGACGGCCCCGTACCCGAGCCGGGTGAGTACGCGCCCGAGAACCCATGCCAGATACGGGAATCCGTACGGCAATGCCGAAACGGGCGAGCCACCGGTGCCCGGCACGTCGAACCGGATCACCGTGGCGTCCGGATCCAGCCGCGCCACAAACGGGTCGAGCACTTCCAGGCCGGCGCCGATGCCGTTGCACAGCACCAGCGGCACGCCGGTGCCGTCGCGGACTTCGACCCGGATGCGCTGCCCGCCGGCTGCGACATACGTCTGGGTCACGGTGTTCACTTTTCGCGCACGTAGCTGCCGGGCGCAGGTGCAAGCGGCGGAAATTCGTTGCAGCCGAGCTTGTCCGGTCCAGCCACCTCCGGGCCGCTGCGTTCGGCGAGCCAGCCCAAGTAGTGCGGCCACCAGGAGTCGTCGGTAAGGGGGGTCGCCGCGGCCCAGTCGTCGGCGGTGGCGTCGGTGACCGGCGCGACGCGGTAACTGGCCTTCGGGTTGCCGGGCGGATTGACCAGCGCGGCGATGTGTCCGTTGGAGGACAGCACATAGGTGCTGTTCCCGCTTCCGAGCAACTGGGCGCTGCGGTAGGTCGCCTGCCACGGGCAGATGTGGTCGGCGACGCCGCCGACCACGTAGGCGTCCGCGGTGATCTTGCTCAGGTCCACGGGCGTGCCCAGCATGCTGACCGCACCCGGTGTGGTCAGCGAGTTGTGCAGGCCCATCAACACCATGTCGCGGTGCAGGGCGGCGGCCATCCGGGTGGTGTCGGCGTTCCAGAAGAGCACGTCGAACGGGGCGGGCTCCCGGCCCTGGACGTAGTTGTTCACCCAGTACCGCCAGACCAGGTCGGTCGGGCGCAGCCATGCGAACATCTCGGCCATCGAGCGGCCGTCGAGGTAGCCCTTCCTGGCCGACGTGCGGATGGCGGCATGGGCGGTGCGTTCATCCATGGCCGCCGCGGCGAATCCCGCGTGGAACTGGTCGAGCACCGTGACCGCCAGCGTCAGCCCGGCGATCTTGTCGCCCTCGCCGATGTCGGCGAGGTGGGCGGCCACCATCGCGGCGAGAATCCCCCCGGAACATGTCGCGAGCAGGTGCGCGGCGTCGGTTCCGCAGATGGTGCGGACCGTGTCGAGTGCCTCCACGATGGCGCCACCGTAGGCGTCGAATCCCCAATCCCGCTGCGCTGCGGTGGGATTGCGCCACGAGACCACGAAGACCTGCTGGCCCTGCGCGACGAAGTACTCGATCATGCTGCGGCCCGGCGTGATGTCCATGATGTAGTACTTGTTGATCACCGGCGGGATCATCAGCAGCGGGATCTGCCGCACCGTCGGTGTGGTCGGCGCGTAGTGGATCAGCTCGAACATCGGCGTCTGCAGGACGACGGCGCCTTTGCTCAGCGCGACCGTCTCACCCAGTGCGAATGCGTCGGGCTCGACCATCGCGGGAACCCTTGGCGGCGTGGTGATGTCGCGGGCGAACGCCCTGACCCCGCGGACCGCCGACATGCCGCCGGTGTCGATGAGCGCCTTCCAGCCGAGCGGGCTGATCAGTGGGCTGTTGGAAGGGGACAGGCCCTCGATGACGTTGTCCAGAACGAAGCGCATCTTCTCCCGGTCGCGCCAGTCGAGGTCGGCGGTGGCGAACAGCTGCTCGGCGGTGTCGGCCGAGGCGAGGTAGGCCTGCATGGCGCGGCGCATCAACGGATTGCCCTGCCACGCGGGGTCGGTGAAGCGCTTGTCGGCTCGCACGGGAGCACGCTGCGAGGTGCCCGCGGCGATCGACACGAGCTCACGGCCCAGCGCGCCGGTGCGGGTGGCGACGGTGCGCGGCTGCCTGGCCAGGCTGCCGCCGAGTCGGGCCCACGCCCGGTTCGGCGTCATCCGGCGGGCGAAGCCCCGGGTGGAGTTGACCAGCAGCAGGTCCAGTGGCGCGGCGATCTCGCCGAGACTGGTGGTGTCGGCCATGGTCATCGCACGTGCTCCTCGGTGGGGATGGTGATTTCGCGGTGCAGGATCTTGCCGGTCGGGCCCTTGGGCAGGGCGTCGACGAACCAGACCCGGCGCGGGTATTTGTAGGCGGCGACGCGCTGCCTGACGAACTCGCGAAGTTCGTCGGCGTCCACATGCCTGCCGCTCTTGAGGGCGACCGCCGCGCCGACCTCCTCGCCGAGTGTGTCGTGCGGAATCCCTACGACCGCCGCCTCGGCGACGGCGGGATGCTCGTAGAGCACTTCCTCGATCTCGCGGGGGTAGACGTTGAGCCCGCCGCGAATGATCATCTGCTTCATCCGGTCGACGATGTAGAAGTAGCCGTCGTCGTCGACCTTGCCGATGTCTCCGGTGGAGAACCAGCCGTCGGGCGAGATCGCCGTCGCTGTCGCGTCGGGCAGGTTCCAGTACCCCTTCATCACGTTGTGCCCGCGCACCTGGACCTCGCCCCGTTCGCCCGGCGGCAGCTCGTTGCCGCCGGTATCCACCACACGCATCTCGACGCCCTCGACGGGGATCCCGATCGAACCGGGCTTGCGCTCGTGTCCCGGGTGGTTGAAGCAGGCCACCGGCGAGGTCTCCGACAGGCCGTATCCCTCGAGGATCGTGGCGCCGAAGGTCTTCTCGAAATCGGTGAGCACCTGCACCGGCAGCGCGGCACCGCCGGAGGCGCAGATGCGCAGGGTCGGCAGCTGCGTCGGTAGCGGGGCGGACGCGTCGCCCCTCGCCTCGTGCGCCGTGGCCAGCAGGGCGGAGTACATCGTCGGCACCCCTTCGAAGACGGTGACGCCGTCCCGCTCGATCACTCGCATCACCGCGTTCGGGTCGAATCGCGCGACGAGGCTCAGCGAGGCACCCACCGAGACCGCGGCGTTGAGCCCGCAGGTCAGCCCGAAGACGTGGTAGAGCGGCAGGCAGCCCATCACGACGTCGTCAGGCCCGATCGTCACCAGGGTGCGAACGGTCAGCTCGGCATTGCGTCGCAGTCCGCCGTGGGTCAGCTCGGCGCCCTTGGGTTTGCCGGTGGTGCCCGATGTGTGCAGCACGACGGCCGTGTCGTCGTCGGCCCGCGGTACTGGGGCGGCCTGTTCGGGCAGGCCGGCGATCAGATCGGCCAGCGACGCGTCGTCGACCAACCAGGTCTGCGATCCGGCCGCGGCGGCCCCCTCGATCGCCGCCTCGGCAAACGCCGGCGTGCCGAACAGCGCCGTGGCGCCGGTGTTGGACAGGTAGTACTCCACCTCGCGCTGCTTGAGCAGCGGGTTCATCGGGACGGCGATCGCGCCCCGATGCATGATGCCGTAGAACACCACCGCGAACGCGGGGCTGTTCGGCAGCATGACGCCGACGCGGTCGCCGGGTTGGACGCCGGCGCGCTCCAGGAAGGTCGCAATCCGGGCGGCGGCGCTGTCGAACTCGGCGTACGTGAGTGCGACGCCGTCGCCGCGCAGGGCGTTGCGATCGGGGTGGCTTCGGGCCGTGGCGACGAGGTTGAGGCTCAGGCTGGACATTGTTCCTCCCTGGTTCTGGGTTCCTCCGTGGTTCTGGCGATGGATCCGCTGTAATCAGGGTGCGGCCTGGCGTGGCGGAATCCGATGGTGGCGGGAACAACGTGGATGCCACCACGGTGTGCCCGCCCACACCCTGGCCTCCCCGGCATATCGTGTGCGTATGGGTGCGGCGCCTGATCCGAGCATCGTCACACTCAGCAAGACGCTGCTGTCCCGTGTCGAGGAACTGGCGGTGACGATGGCGGATCTGATCCGCCGTGACGTGGGCTTCTACGCCGCTACCCCGGGCGTGATCGCCGATGACGAACTGCGGCGCAGTTGTGTGGCGAACATGACCTACGTCTTTCACGGGCTGACGGGTGGCGCGGACGCCGACGTGTCGGCCGCCGTCGAGACAGGCCGGCGGAGAGCAGTCTCGGGCGTGCCGCTGGCCGCCGTCATGGCGGCGTATCGGGTGGGCTTCCGATTCATGTGGGAGTCGGCCGTCGCGCAGGCGAGGCAGCTCGCCATTCCTACGGACGTCGTACTCGACGCCACATCGCAAATCGTGATCTCTCAGGACACGTTCACCCAGGCGATGGCCGGGGCATATCGGGACAGGCTGACGCAACAGGTCCTCAATCGCGAGGAGGAACGCTCTGCGCTCGTGGAGGCGATCCTGTTCGGAAGGATCACCGAGACCCAGAACCTGTGGGACGCCGCCGACGTCCTGCGGCTACCCACCTCGGGGCCGTATGTCGTTGTGGCAGCCGAAGTCCCGGAAATCGGACGAGCCGGACTGCCCGAGATCGGGAGCAAACTGGACAGCCGAGACATCAAATCCGCCTGGCGGCTGCTGCCGGACCTTCAGGTCGGGATCGTGCATCTGCGGCGGGAGACGGCCCAGGACGAACTGATCGCGGTGCTGCGTGCGGCCGCGTCGTCGCGGGTCGGGGTGAGTCCGGCCTTCCCCGAACTCACCGGTACCGGTTTGGCGCTCCGCTACGCGCGAATGGCGCTCACCGGCCGGCCCTCCGACGAGCGGCTGGTGCAGGTTTTCGACGACTCACCACTGGTGGTGGCGGCGGTCGCCGCTCCCGAGGTCATGCAGCGTGTCGGCCGCGGTGTGCTCGCCCAACTCGACGACCTGCCCGCCGAAGAGCGCGAGATCCTGGTCCAGACCTTCGAGGCGTGGCTCGATGCGGGCGGTTCCGCGAGCCAAACCGCCGCTGCCATCTATGTTCACCCCAACACCGTCCGCCACCGCCTGCACCGCATCGAGGAACGCACCGGACGGTCACTATCACGTCCCCGCGACGTGGCCGAGCTGTGCTTGGCGTTCGAGGTCGACCGCAGGCTCTGCTGACCCTTCGTCGGTTCGGGGCGACAACCGCCGCAGCCCACGCCGACGACGCAGCCGCGCGGGCCGATGGGGGGATCGGGCGGCCGGCGGAGATGCTGATCGGGTTCGACGGCCTTGCCGTCACGAGATGTTCGGAATCACCTCTGCGGCAAGCCGTTCCATCTGTTCCCTGTCCTCGCTGACGGTACTGCCCAGCGGATTGAACACGACGAGCTGTGCACCCGCCGCGATCACTTTCCGGACGGCGTCGGCCACCTGTTGCGGCGTACCCCAGATCGCGATGTCCTCATTGGACGGACGCGGCCCGTAGATCAGGTTCAATCCGGCCAGGACCCGCTTGCGGGCGCGGGCCGCGTCGTCGTCGATCATCAGGTACATGCGCTTGGCGATCGTGTAGTGCGCGGGATCCTTTGTCTGCCGGTCGAGTTCGCGCCGCACCCCGGCAGCCACCTCGGTGAAGTCGGCGATTGTCGACGACCCGGCGCCGATGAACGCGTCACCGAGGCGCACCGCACGGGCCAGCGCCGCAGGGGCGTGGCCGCCGAACCACAGCGGCGGGTGCGGGCGCTGAACGGGTTTGGGGGCGATTGTCGCCGCCTCGACGTCGCGGAAGCGGCCGTGGAAGGTCACGCCCGGCTCATCGGACCATGCCGCCTTCATCAGGTCCAGCCCCTCGGTGAAATACCGGACGAACGTCGAACCGTCCACGCCGAACGCCGCGAACTTGCGGAACCCGCCCCCGGGCGCGATGCCGAGGTCCAGTCGGCCGTGGCTGAGCCGGTCGACGGCGGTGGCGATGGATGCCAGCTGCAGCGGATCGTGCAGCGACGTGATCAGTACGGCGACGCCGAGGCGCAGTCGCTGCGTACAGGCGGCGGCGTAAGCCAGCAGCTCCATCGGCGCGATCAACGGGCCGGGGCCGATGGTCTGTTCCAGCGTCCAGCCGCCCTCGAAGCCGAGTTCTTCCGCGCGGGCGAGGTAGGCCTTCAGGTCCACGCCGTCGAATCGGCCCACATCGAGCTGGGGAATCGATATGGAGTACCTCACCGCACACACCATAGCCACCAGCCCTGTCGCTGACCTGTGGGTAGCCTCATAGGCATGTTCGCCTTCCTGCCAGGTATACCCGGTCTCGACGATGTGCGGGCGGCGGTGCGCAAGCTGGACACCGCCCGTCATCACGGAATCCCCGACGGTTGCGTACTCGAACTGGATCTCATGACGGTCCCGCCGGAGACGACGGCGTTCGATCCGTTCGCGATCATCAGCGCGGGCGGGCGGCCGATGACGCTGCGACAGGTTGTGCAGGCGATCCACCGCGCCGCCGACGACGATCGGGTGGCCGGCCTGATCGCGCGGGTGCAGATCCCGGCCGCGGCGGCAGGCCCGATCCAGGAGCTGCGCGCGGCGATCACTGCGTTCACCGAACGCAAGCCGTCGCTGGCGTGGGCCGAGACGTATCCGGGAACGCTGTCCTATTACCTGGCGTCGGCATTCGGCGAAGTGTGGATGCAGCCGTCGGGCACGGTCGGGCTCGTCGGCTTCGCCACCAACGCCATGTTCCTGCGTGACGCGCTGGATAAGGCGGGTATCGAGGCGCAGTTCGTCGCCCGCGGCGAATACAAATCGGCGGCGAACCTGTTCACCCAGGACCGCTACACCGACGCCCACCGCGAGGCTGACACCAGGCTCATCGAGAGCCTGCACTCGCAGGCGTGGCAGGCGATCGCCGAATCGCGGCGGATCACCCCCGATGCGGTCGACGCGCTGGCCGACAGGGCACCCCTGCTGCGCGAGGACGCGGTGACCGGTGGCCTGATCGACAGGATCGGGTTCCGTGACGAGGCGTACGGGCGGATCGCTGAACTCGTTGGCGCTGAAGATATTTCACCAGAGACCGGTGGTGTGGACGCCGACGCTGACGGTGCACCGTCGCGGCTCTACCTGGCGCGCTATGCGAAGACGGGGCCCGTCAAACCGTCGATACCGCCCCTACCGGGCCGGGCGGCCAAACCGACGATCGCGATCGTCACCCTTCATGGGGCGATCGTCAGCGGTCGCGGTGGTCCGCAGCCACTGCCGTTCGGGACCTCAAGTGCGGGCGGCGACACCATCGCGGCGGCGCTGCGTGAAGCCGCTGCCGACGACGCGGTGTCGGCGATCGTGCTGCGGGTGGACAGCCCGGGGGGATCGGTCACCGGATCGGAAACCATTTGGCGCGAAGTGAATCGGGTGAAGAACGCTGGGAAGCCGGTCGTTGCCTCGATGGGTGCGGTCGCCGCTTCCGGCGGCTACTACGTGTCGATGTCGGCCGATGCGATCGTCGCCAACCCCGGCACCATCACCGGCTCGATCGGCGTGGTCACGGGCAAGCTGGTCGCTCGAGAACTCAAGGACCGCATGGGCGTCGGCTCGGACTCGGTGCGCACCAACCCGAACGCCGACGCGTGGTCGATCAACGCACCGTTCACCGACGAACAGCACGCCCATGTGGAGGCCGAGGCCGACCTGTTCTACACCGATTTCATCGAGCGGGTCGCCCGGGGCCGCGCCCTGACGGTGGAGCAGGTCGACGCGGTCGCCCGCGGCAGGGTGTGGACCGGTGCGGATGCCAAGGAGCACGGCCTCGTCGACGAGCTCGGCGGCCTGCGCACGGCCGTTCGGCGCGCCAAAGTTCTTGCGGGGCTGGACCCCGACGCCGAGGTGAAGATCGTGAGCTACCCGGGTTCGTCGTTCCTGGACGTGCTGCGACCCAAGCCGTCTTCCCAGCCGGTGGCGGCGTCACTACCGGAGGCCATCGGCTCGCTCCTCGGCCGCTCGGTCGCGGGGATGCTCAGTCAGGCCGAGCGATCGTCGTCCGGCACCCATGCGCTGTGGCTGGGGGAGTACCGATTCTGACCGGTCAGAAGATCCCGCTGTAGGCATTGAGGGCGGGCTGACCGCCGAGGTGTGCGTAGAGCACCTTCGACGTCGGTGCGATGTCCCCCGAGGAGACCAGGTCGATCAGGCCGGCCATCGACTTGCCCTCGTACACGGGATCGAGGATGACACCCTCCAGACGGCCGGTAAGCGTGATGGCATCCACCGTGGACTGCACCGGGATGCCGTACAAGTCGCCGGCCCAGCCGTCGAGGACGGTGATCTCGTCAGCGCGGAGCTGGCGGCCCAGTCCGATGAGGTCGGCGGTGTTGCGCGCGATCCGTTCGACCTGCTCTCGGGTCTGCTCGATCTTGGCGGAGGCGTCGATGCCGATGACTCGCCTTGGCCGGTGCTGCCCGGCGAACCCGGCGATCATGCCCGCATGCGTCGAGCCGGTTACGCTGCAGACGACGATGGTGTCGAAGAAGACGCCGAGCTGTTCCTCCTGCTGCTGGACTTCGTAGGCCCAGTTCGCGAATCCGAGCCCCCCGAGCTTGTGGTCGGATGCGCCTGCCGGGATGGCGTACGGGTTGCCCCCGGCGCGCCGGACGTCTTCGATCGCGTTCTGCCAGCTGTCCTTGAACTCGATGCCGAAGCCGGACGGGTCGAGCCTGACCTCGGCCCCCATGACGCGCGAGAGCAGGATGTTGCCGACCTTGTCGTTCACCGCGTCCGGCCAGTCGACCCACTTCTCCTGAACCAGAACGGCTTTGAGGCCGAGTTTGGCCGCGACGGCGGCAACCTGGCGAGTGTGGTTGGACTGCACCCCGCCTATCGAGACCAGCGTGTCGGCGCCCTGTTCGAGCGCATCGGGAACGATGTACTCCAGCTTTCGGGTCTTGTTGCCTCCGTAGGCCAAGCCGGAGTTGACGTCTTCACGTTTCGCCCAGATCTGCGCGCCGCCGAGGTGTTTGGTGAGCCGCTCCAGCGGATGGATCGGACTGGGGCCGAAGGTGAGCGGATAACGCTTGAAGTCGTCGATCGCCATCGCTTCTCCTGCTAGATCACCGGCCGGCGCGTTGCGTTCACCGGCGCATGGGCGGGGCCGGGCTCGGGTAATAAGGAGCCCTTGGCAGTGCAACATGCAATATATTGCATGTTGGTTCGACGATTGTCAACGGAGGTTGTGTGCGTGCGCCAGCCGTTCGGTCCGGCGGATACGATATTTTGCATGCCGGTGCCAGCGGAGAGCGGGAAGCACGCAAGGTCGCTGCTGCGGGAGCAGGCCTATGTTTCCCTGCGTGATGCCATCGTCAACGGGACGCTGGCCCCCGGTGAGAAGCTGCGGGATCCCGAACTCGAGAAGTGGCTCGGCGTCAGCCGCACCCCGATACGCGAGGCCATCGGCCGTCTTGAGGCGGCCGGACTCGTACACACCACGCCGGGGCATTCCACGATCGTCTCCACCATCGAACGCAAGGCGGTACTCAACGCACAGAGCGTCGCCGCCGTGATGCACGCGCTCGCGATGCGGACCGCGGTGCCGCTGATGGGTACGGCGGAGATCGATGCGATGACCCAGGCCAACAAGCGATTTGCAGCCGCCGTCTCGGCGGGAGACGCCGGGCTGGCTGTCCGCAGCGACGACGAATTCCACAATGTCGCCGTGGCGGCCAGTCAGAATGTGACCATCGCGGCGGTGCTCGAACAGGTCACCCCGGTCCTGAGGCGCCTCGAATACCTGCGGTTCTCGTCGCTGCCCGGCCGGGATTCGATCGCACAGCACAGGCGCATCATCGACCTGTGCCGCCGCGGCGACGCCGACGCGGCTGCCGAAGCGACGCAACGAAATTGGGAAACCCTGTCGCTAGTCATGGACCGGCAGGACGGATAGCCTGCGGCCCATCCTGGATGGCTGCTATCTCAAAGTCGCACTGACATAGACAATCTCGCCGAGCGGGTCATGATCGTCGGGTTCCGGTGGTTCGAGGCCGTTGCGGGTGAACAGCTCTCGGTCTGGAACACCGCTGACATGCCAGCCCCTACCCGTCAGGTACTCCATCACATGGCTACGCTCGCCGGAGTACACCAACGACGCCATGTCCAGCTCCAGGCCCCGATCCCGCAACTGCGACGTCGTCGTCCTGGCCCGTTCTGCGTCGAAATCCATGATGCCGGGCACATACTCGGTCGCCACCCGGCTTCCCGGGGCGCTGAGCCCGGTGATGAGGTCGAACAGCCGGTCCTGCGCTTCGCCCGGCAGATAGATCAACAGACCCTCCGCGCACCACGCCGTCGGCAGGTCCGGGTCGAAGCCCGCTGCGGTCAGCGCGGCCGGCCATTCGTCGCGCAGGTCGACGCCGACGGTGCGCAGGTCCGCGGTGGGTTCAGCGCCGAGCCCTGCCAGTGTCGTCGTCTTGAACTCGACGACCCGCGGCTGATCGAGTTCGTACACGACGGTGCGCGCAGGCCAGTCCAGCCGGTAGGCGCGCGAATCGAGGCCCGATGCCAGGATCACCGCCTGGCGCACGCCGGTGTCGGCTGCGGCCAGGAAGTAGTCGTCGAAGAACCGGGTGCGCAACGCCATTCCGGCGATCATCGACTGCACGCGTTCCGGCGACACGTCACCGAACGCCGAGGTGTCGATCTCGCCGTCCAGCATTCTGGTGAAGAAGTCGATGCCGACGGCGCGTACCAGGGGCGCGGCGAACGGATCGTGGATCAGCCCACGCGGGTCAGCGGTCGCGATGGCCCGCCCCGCCGCGACCAACGTCGCAGTGGCTCCCACGCTGGAGGCGAGGTCCCAGGAATCCCCGTCGGATCGTGAGCCGCTCCCCGCCATCCGCGTGCCCTCCGCTGGATTACTTCAATTACTGCTGGATTACTTCAATTACTGCTGAATTACTTCAATTACTGCTGAACTAATTCAATTACTTCAGTGTCGCCGAGACATAGTTCAGTTCGCCGAACAGCCTCGTCATTATCTCATCGTCGGGGAATGCGAAGCCGTGCACGCGGTAGAGCTCGCGAGCGCTGCGTGCGGTGGACTCCCAGCCGTTCGCATCCAGGTACGCAACCACGTCACTGCGGTCGCCCTTAAAGATCAGCTCCGATAGGTCCATGTCCAGCCCGGTCGCGTTCATTCGCTCGGTGAACTCCTGCGCCCGTTCGTCGGAGAACACGTCGATGTTCGGCAGTTGCTCGGTGGCGACTCGGCTGCCGGATGCCGACAGCGCGGTGATGCTGTCGAACAACCGGTCCTGCGCGTCCGGCGGCAGATAGACGAGCAGCCCTTCGGCGATCCAAGCGGTCGGCCGGTCCTCGTCGAACCCGGCCAGCCGCAACGCAGTGGGCCAGTCCTCGCGCAGGTCTTTGCCAATGGCCCGGTACTCCGCGGCGGGATGCGCGCCGAGTCCGGCGATGGTGCGGGTCTTGAACTCGATCACCCCGGGCTGGTCGATCTCGTAGACGACGGTGCCCGCCGGCCACCGCAGGCGGTAGGCCCTGGTGTCCAGGCCCGCGGCGAGGATGACCGCCTGGCGGATGCCGGCCGCCGCGGCGCCGAGGAAGAAATCGTCGAAAAACCGGGTGCGCACCGTCATCTGCTCGCTCATGATCCGGGGGTCAAGGAATGGATGACCGTCGACGGTGAGCCCGCCGTCCAGGAAGCGAATGAAGGGGTCAAGGCCGACCGCGCGCACCAGCGGATCGGCGAGCGGGTCGTCGAGCAGTGCGTCGGGTCCCTTCGACGCCAGCGCGCGGGAGGCCGCCACCGCCGTCGCGGTCGCCCCCACGCTCGACGCCAGGTCCCATGAGTCGTCGTCCGTGCGTGCCATCGCCGGGTGCCTATCTCGCCGCGCTGACGTAGACGATCTTGGCGAACCCGTCCTGGGTTTCGTCCAAGGGCGCCAGCCCGGCCCCCGCCAGTAGCTCATTCGTGCTGCTTGTGGTGGTTGCCCAGCCGTGCCCTTCCAGATAGGACCCGACCTCGGCGCGGTCGCCGAGGAAGACCAGTTCCCGAAAATCCAGGTCGAAGCCGTGCTGCCGCCACCGCTCGGTGGTTTGCCGCATTCGGGCACCGACCGCGTCCTCGTCGAGGTCGGACAGCTGCGGGACCCCCTCGGCCGCCACGCGGCTGCCTGGGGCGCTCAACGCGGTGATCTGATCGAGTAGCCGGTCCTGCGCCTCGGGTGGCAGGTATCCGAACAACCCCTCGGCGATCCACGCCGTCGGCTTGGCGGGGTCGAACCCGGCATCGGCCAGGGCGGCCGGCCAGTCGTTGCGCAGGTCGACGGCCACGGCGCGGCGGTCGGCGGTCGGCTCGGCGCCCATCTCCGTGAGAACCCGGGTCTTGAACTCGATCACCTGTGGCTGATCGATCTCGAAGACGACGGTGCCCGCCGGCCACGCCAACCGGTAGGCGCGGGCATCCAACCCAGACGCCAGGATCACCGCCTGACGGATGCCCGCCTCCGCCGCGGTGATGAGGAAGTCGTCGAAGAACCTGGTGCGCGCCGCCATGCCATCGGCGAACCGCCGAAAGCCGGGTGCCGACGCGTCCGGGTCCAGCTCGGCTGGGTCGATCTCACCGCTGGCGAAGCGGGTGAAGAAGTCGACTCCAACGGCACGAACCAACGGCTCGGCGAACGGGTCGTCGATGACGGCGTTGGGTCTGTTGCTCGCCACAGCCCGTGCGGCGGCGACCATCGTGGCCGTCGCGCCCACGCTGGAAGCCAGATCCCAGGTGTCGTTGTCGGTACGTGCCATGGCTGACTCTCCCTTTCAGCGGGTGGCCAGCACCGCGATAATTAGTACATTTAACGAGCCAGTGGCGAGGGTACGCCGCATAGTCTGGGAGAAGTCTGTGAGTCCGCGGCGAAGGTTCCGGATAGGGGGCAACGATCGCGCAACTGTTACTCTCGTAGACTGTTTGACGCGTGACCTGAGCAGGCTGTGTCTGCGCAGGGCGGCGCGCATCGACTTGACCAAACCGCTGGGCTCACCAGCCCCATTTGGCACGCCGCGCTGAGAGGTCGGCTGCGCAGGAGGAAGAGTGCTTTCGGCTTTCATCTCGTCGTTGCGGACAGCCGACCTCAGACGCAAGATCCTGTTCACCCTCGGACTGGTCATCCTCTACCGGGCCGGTGCGTCCATTCCGTCGCCCGGGGTCAACTACCCGAACGTGCAGCAGTGCATAGCGCAGGTCACCGGTGGTGACTCCGCGCAGCTGTACGCGCTGATCAATCTGTTCTCCGGCGGCGCGCTGCTGCACCTGTCGGTGTTCGCCCTTGGCGTGATGCCCTACATCACCGCGAGCATCATCGTGCAGCTGCTCGGCGTGGTAATCCCGCGCTTCGAACAGCTGCGCAAGGAAGGTCAGGCCGGGCAGGCCAAGCTCACGCAGTACACCCGCTACCTGGCGGTGGCCCTGTCGGTCCTGCAGGCCACCAGCTTCGTGGCGCTGGCCGCCAACGGCGGCCTGCTGCAGGGCTGCACCCTCGACATCATCTACGACCAGTCGATCTCCACGCTGGTGATCATGGTGCTCGTCATGACGGCGGGTGCGGCGCTGGTGATGTGGATGGGCGAGCTCGTCACCGAGCGCGGCATCGGCAACGGCATGTCGCTGCTGATCTTCGCCAGCATCGCCTCGCGGATCCCCACCGAGGGCAAGACCATCCTCGATTCCCGCGGCGGCCTGGTGTTCGCCGCGGTGTGCTTCGCGGCGCTCATCATCATCGTCGGCGTGGTGTTCGTCGAACAGGGCCAGCGCCGGATCCCGGTGCAGTACGCCAAGCGGATGGTCGGGCGGCGCATGTACGGCGGCAGTTCCACGTATCTGCCGTTGAAGGTGAACCAGGCCGGCGTCATCCCGGTGATCTTCGCGTCCTCGCTGATCTACGTGCCCCAGATGATCACTCAGGTGATCCAGAGCGGCAGCAGCAATCCGGGCACCGGGTGGTGGTCGAGCTTCGTCGCCAACCACCTGTCCAACGCCGCGGATCCGATTCACATCGCGATCTATTTCGGCCTGATCATCTTCTTCACCTACTTTTATGCGTCGATCACGTTCAATCCGCAGGAACGTGCCGATGACATGAAGAAGTTCGGCGGCTTCATCCCCGGCATCCGGCCCGGGAAACCCACCGCCGATTATCTGCAATACGTCCTGAGCCGCATTCTTCTGGCCGGCTCGATCTATCTGGGTGTCATCGCCGTGCTGCCGAACCTCTTCCTCGAACTGGGCAGCACGGGGGCGGTGCAAAACTTGCCGTTTGGCGGTACAGCGGTTCTCATCATGATTGGCGTCGCTCTTGACACCGTGAAACAGATCGAGAGCCAGCTGATGCAACGCAACTACGAAGGGTTCCTCAAGTGAGAATTGTTCTGCTCGGACCGCCCGGCGCTGGCAAAGGCACGCAAGCGATAAAGCTGGCTGAAAAGCTGGGGATCCCGCAGATCTCCACCGGCGACCTCTTCCGGCACAACATCAGCACCGGCACCGAACTCGGGATCGAGGCCAAGAAGTACCTCGACGCCGGCGACCTGGTACCCGCGACGCTGACCAATGCGCTGGTCGACGACCGGCTCGACGACGACGATGCCGCCGCGGGCTTCATCCTCGACGGGTTCCCCCGCTCGGTGGAGCAGGCCGAGGCGCTCGACGAGATGCTCAAGAAGCGGGGCCTGACCCTCGACGCGGTCGTCGAGTTCCGGGTGCCCGAGGACGAGCTGGTGACCCGCCTGCTGGGGCGTGGCCGCGCCGACGACACCGAGGACGTCATCCGCAACCGGATGAAGGTGTACCGCGATGAGACTGCCCCGCTGCTTGAGTACTACAGCGAGTCCCTGAAGACGGTCGACGCCGTCGGCGGGCTCGACGAGGTGTTCGAGCGCGCAGTGCAGTCCCTCGGCCGCTAGGCAGCCCGAAAACCCGATGATCACGTTGCCGGGGCTGCGCGGCCGCAGAGTCGTCGCACAGCGCAGCGCAGATGAACTCGACGCGATGGCCGCAGCGGGATCGCTGGTCGCGGCTGCGCTGCTGGCGGTGCGTCAAGCCGCAGCCCCTGGCATGTCCACCCTCGCGCTGGATGAAATCGCCGAGTCGGTCATCCGTGACGGCGGAGGGACGCCATCGTTTCTGGGCTATCACGGATTCCCGGCAAGTATCTGTTCGTCGATCAATGACCGGGTGGTCCACGGCATACCGTCGGCGAGCGACGTGCTCGCACCGGGTGATCTGGTGTCCATCGACTGCGGCGCCATCCTCGACGGTTGGCACGGCGACTCGGCCGTCACCTTCGGGATCGGCGCCCTCATTCCCGTCGACGAAGCGCTGTCGGCCGCGACCAAGCAGGCCATGCAGGCGGGTATCGCCGCGATGTTGCCAGGCAACCGCCTCACCGATGTGTCGCACGCGATCGAAGCCGAGACGCGCGCCGCCGAGCGGCGCTACGACCGCGCATTCGGCATCGTGGCCGGCTACGGGGGTCACGGGATCGGCAGGCAGATGCACATGGACCCGTTCCTGCCCAACGAGGGCTCGCCGGGTCGCGGGCCCTACCTCGCGGCGGGCTCGGTGCTCGCCATCGAACCGATGCTGACTCTGGGCACGACGAAGACCGTTGTGTTGGAGGACGAATGGACGGTCGTCACCGCGGATGGATCGCGCGCCGCGCACTGGGAGCACACCGTCGCCGTGACCGACGAGGGACCTCGCATTCTCACGCTCTGACCTGGCCCGATGATCGTCGTGGCAAATCCCGGCCGGGGCAACGCGCTGGGACGTTCCGACCGGTAGTAATGAACCGGATCGCCCCCTCCGTCGTATCACTGGCGGAGGTTGGTAATGGATGATCCGGAGGCCGCCATGATGCGGGTGCTTTACGACGAGCACGCCGCCGCTCTGTGGCGTTACGCCTTGCGGTTGACCGGCGATCCTGCGCGCGCGGAAGACGTGGTGCAGGAGACGTTGCTGCGGGCGTGGCGTCATCCGGATGTGACGTCCGATGCCGAGAGATCGGCACGGGCATGGCTGTTCACCGTGGCACGGAATCTCATTATCGATGAGCGTCGGAGCGCACGGTTTCGCAGCGAATCGGTGACCGGTGAAATGGAGCAGGTTGCCGATCGTCCCGGACCCGACGATGTGGACTCCGCATTGGATCGGCTCCTGATCGGCACGGCTCTCGGTCAGCTCTCCGATGAACACCGCGCGGTGATCAAGCGGGCGTACTACCAGGGATGGACCACAAGCCAGATTGCGGCCGACCTGGGGATCCCCGAGGGAACGGTGAAGTCGCGACTGCATTACGCGGTGCGCGCACTACGGCTCAATCTGCAAGAAATGGGGGTGACGCGATGACACAATTCGGAGTACCCCAAGGTGGTGATGTGGTGGACGGCGATCGCTATGCGACATGGGACGCCGCTTACATCCTCGGCTCGCTGTCGAGTGCCGAGCGCCGCGAATACGAGGCGCACATGCAGGGCTGCGCGAATTGCCGTGCGGCGGTAGCCGAACTGAGCGGCATCCCCGCCCTGCTGGCCATGCTGACACCGGAGGAGGTGGCCGCCCTCGACGAGGAGCAACCTGAACCACCGCCTTTGCGTCCGCAGGTGCTGGACTCGGTCCTCGACAAGGTCAGGTGGCGCAGGCGCAGGTCCCGCTGGCTCACGTCCGCGGCAGTCGGCCTGGCGGCCGCGCTGCTGGCGGTGGGGCTGGTGGTGGCCATTCGTCCCGACATTCTGGGACTGCAGACCAGCACCACGCAGACGACGGCGCAGCAGCTCGAGATGGTCAAGGTCGCCGATACCCCGCTCAACGCGACGATCAGCCTCACCGACTTCGCGTGGGGCACGCGCGTCGACATGGCATGTACGTACGGCCAGTGGTCGGGTGGATCCGCCGGCACGCCGCCCAGTCAACTCGGCATGGTCGTGGTGGGTCACGACGGCAGCCGCTCGGAGATCGCGACGTGGCTGGGGCTGCCCGGGGCGACCGCGCTGCCCAGCGGCAACACGCCGATGACGAAGGATCAAATCGCCTCCGTGCAACTGGTTTCCCTCGACGAGGGGCCGGACAACGGAAAGGTATTGCTGGAAAAGAACCTGTGATTCACGCCACTCTGTGAACCGAACTCCACCGTGAGTCGTGTCAATGGCAGAGGCGTGAACGAGCGAATGAGGGCTCGCGCCAAGAGCATTCGGCAGGTGATGCATGGCCAGCAGGCACAGGGTTGTCGACCACATTGTGGGGCATCTCGCGGCGAGCGGAATCCCGTACATCTTTGGTGTCGACGGTGCGAATATCGAAGACCTCTACGACGCAGCGTTTTTCCGAGATGACATCACTGCGGTGCTGGCCAAGCACGAGTTCTCGGCCACCGCGATGGCCGACGGTTACAGCCGCAGCGGCGCTGGCATCGGTGTGGTCGCCGCGACGTCCGGGGGCGGGTGCCTGAACACCGTTCCCGGACTCGGCGAGGCGCTGGCCAGCCGGGTGCCTGTGCTGGCCCTGATAGGGCAGCCGCCCACCACTCTCGATGGCCGCGGCGCATTCCAGGACACCAGCGGCCTCAACGGGGCCCTCGACGGCGAGGCGCTGTTCCGCGCGGTCTCGGTGTACTGTCGGCGACTGCTGAACGCGCAGGATATCTTCGCCGCGCTGCCGGAGGCACTTGCCGCCGCCCGCACCGGAGGGCCAGCAGTTCTGTTGCTGCCCAAGGATATCCAACAGGCACTCGTGGAAACCGACCCGCCGCACGGGTGGGGCGGGATCGGCCTGATCGACGCTGTGCCTGCAGACGGGGCGCGCAACGGCCGAAAGGACCTGCAGGACCTGGAATACGTGGAAGACGTGGAAGACGTGGAGGACATCGCGCGGACGTTGCGGGCGGTCGCCGGACCGATCACGATCATCGCCGGTGAGCAGGTCGCCCGCGACCATGCCCGTGCCGAGCTCGAATTGCTGCGATCCGTGCTTCGTGCCCGCATCGCCACCGTCCCCGATGCCAAAGACGTTGCGGGAGTGAAAGGTTTGGGATCGTCATCCGCTTTGGGTGTGACCGGCGTGATGGGCCATCCCGGGGTGGCGGGCGCGATCGCCGGGAGCGGGTTGTGCCTGTTGGTCGGGACGCGTCTGAGCGTAACCGCGCGGGCGGGGCTGGACGATGCGCTGGGGTCGGTGCCGACGTTATCCGTCGGCTGGGCACCGCCTTACGTGCCTGCCCGGCATATCCACAGCGACGATCTGGCGGAGACCCTGTCGATGCTGACCGACGCTCTGTCGGGCCGGGGACGTCCGACCCGGGTGCGGGTGCCCGACGAGATCGTGCGGACCGAGTTGCGGCCGCCGTCCTGCAGCGGGCCGGGGGTGCGCTACCGAGACGCGATGGCGGTGCTCGATTCGGCTCTGCCCGAGCGCGTCGACATCGTCGTCGACGCCGGAAACATCGGGGCGTCGGCGATTCACCACCTACCGGTCCGGCGGGGCGGCCGATTCATCGTCGCCCTGGGCATGGGCGGGATGGGATACAGCTTCGGTGCTGGCCTCGGCGTTGCGTTCGGGCGCGCCCACATCAGCGCGCCGCCCCGCAACGGACACGCGCGGCGCAACGGCAGCGCACCGGGGACGGGACGCAGCCCGCGGACCGTGGTAATCGCGGGTGACGGGTCATTCTTCATGCACGGCATGGAGATCCACACCGCGGTGCAGTACCGGCTGCCCGTGACGTTCCTGTTGTTCGACAACCATGCCCACGGCATGTGCGTCACCCGGGAGCAGCTGTTCTACGACGATCAGTACAGCTACAACCGATTCGGCCCAAGCCGATTGGGTGCAGGCCTTGCCGCGATGTTTCCCGGCCTCGCATCGATCGACGTCGACGATATCGGCCGGCTGCCCGAGGCCGTTGCCGCCGCCCTGGACGTCGACGGCCCCTCGGTGATCAGTGTCGAATGCTCGGCAGACGAAATACCGCCCTTTGCAGCCTTTCTCGGCAGATCGCCGGGTAAGCCGTCCATTACCCCGCTTGCGGGAGCAGCAGAAAACCATCAGGAGGAGATCCATGACAATGTCGCTGCCAGCGCTTGACGACATCCAGATCCACAGCGGCAGTGCGGTTCCCATCGACGGTGTGCACCGGATCGAGACATCGCCGCGCGAAAAGGCGACCCCCATCATTCTCGAGATGATGAGGTCGGTATATCCGCACGACGAGGTGTTCGGCCAGTACTGCACGGTCAACGACTACGTTGACTGCCCGCCCGACGAACTCTACGAATACCTGTCCGACACCCGAAGTCTGGAGGAGTGGACATACAGCCTCCGTGGCTTCGAGGAGACCCAGGAGCCCGGTCTCTGGCTAGCGTGGGACAAGCTGGGTTCGGAGACCGAGATCTACACGCGCACGGTCGCCAACCCCGAAGCCCGCACGGTCGACTACCACTGCGCATGGGATCAGGGCAAGCACCTGTGGATGATCTATCTGATGCGGGTTGTCGACGCCCGGGTCGTGCTCAACAAGCCGGGATCGGTTGTGCTGTGGACGAACTGCCACCATCCGTTCTATGACCAGAACCCCTATCCGGAGACTGCGCCGGCGAAACGCCCGGTGTGGGTGGGGGATTTTTGGGACATGTTCGGGGCAGGCCACCTGCTGGAACTCAAGAACCTCAAGGCGATTGCCGAGTACCGGCACCGCAATGGACTTCCGGTGAAGCCGGACTGGATGAGATGAGAAGTGCTGTGACCGTTAGCTTGACCGATATCTCCACCTATCTGCCCGGCGAACCTGTCAGTGCCGACTACTACGCACGGTTCGCCGACTCCGACGAGCTGCGGGACAACCTGATGTTCCGTGCCCCAAGGTTCCGCCACCACGTCGCCGAGGATGAGACCGCCATCGACATGGTGGAGCGGGCCACGGCTGGTCTGGTCGAGCGGCACGGCCACGACACCATCGCCAACGTGGACGTGCTGATCACTCACACCCAGATGCCGGACATGCCGTTCTACGGCGGCGGTGGGGGAATGGCGCATCGCCTTGGCATGAAGCCGAACTGGGTGATCGACCTGCACAATGGCGGCTGCGCGGCCTTCGTGCTCGGCCTCAAACTCGCCCGCAACCTGCTCGAGTCCGGGGAGGGGCGCACCGCGTTGATCGCGGTGGCGCAGAACGCCGCGGGGCAGATCTTCGACCAGGAGACCATCCGGCGCAAGGCTCAGGCGGCGATACCCGGAGACGGTGCGGCGGTCGGGCTGGTCACGCTATCCGACGAGTCGCCGATCCTCGATGTCGAATGCCGCACCTACGGCGAGTACGCAGGCGATATGACGATCGCCGTGGAGCCGCCCCGCAAATGGTGGCAGGCCGGGACGGGGGAGGGATGCATCGGATTCACCGAGAGCAAGATCACCAAAGTGCTGGCCCGCGGCAACCGGCAGGTGCCAGAGGTGTCCTACGCCGTCTGCAACCGGATCGGTGTGCAGCCCAAGGACATCGATCTGCTCGTCACCAACCAGCCCAACCGGGCGTTCCTGCGGAACTGGCGCGAGGCGCTCGAGCTGCCCCGTGAGCGCCATGTCGACACGTTCGACGAATGCGGGAACCTCTTCGCGGCGGGCATCCCGGTCAACCTCGATCGCGCGATCTCCGACGGCCGGGTCCGGGCGGGAGACGTCGTGCTCATGGCGGCGTTCGCGCACGCGGGCGATTTCGCGGGCGCGGCCGCGGTGCGGTGGGGAGGCAGGAACTGATGTTCGCCCCGACCCGAGCGCTCACCGGTGTCGTCGATGCGCTGCCGGAGGCGGTCAATCCGTTGGCATTGTCGCTCAACGAGAATCCTTTTCCGCCACTGCCCATGGTGCGGTCGGCGCTGATGGCGTCCGTCGACGCGGCGAATCGGTATCCGGAGTTCCTGCCCGAGCGGTTGCGTGCGCTGATCGCCGGCCGTGTCGGCGTCGGCGCCGAACAGGTGGTGATCGGCGCGGGGGCGACCGGCGTGATCCTGCAGGTGCTGCACGCGGTGACCAGTCCGGGTGACTCGATCGTCGTGACAACGCCGACGTTCGACGGCTACCCGATCTTCGCGCAGATGGCCAGGCTGGTGGCGGTGACGGTGGCGCTCGACGCGCACGGGCATCACGACCTCGATGCCATGGCCGACGCCGCGAGCGGGGCGCGCGTCGTTGTGGTCTGCAGGCCGCACAATCCGACCGGCACCATCGAGCCCGCGGACGAGATCGAGCGCTTCTTGCACAGGGTGCCCTCGGATACCGTAGTCGTGCTGGACGAGGCGTACGTGGAATTCCTCTCGCCGGAGCACCGGATCGATGCTGCGGCGCTCGTCAGCAGATTCCCCAATGTCGTTGTACTGCGGACATTTTCGAAGGCGTACGGGCTCGCGGGATTGCGGATCGGATACGGCTTCTGCGCTCCGGACCTGGGTCGCACACTGTGGAAGATGCAGCTGCCGTTCGGGGTCGGAACCACCGGTCTGGTGGCGGTCGCGGCATCGTACGACGCCGAAAGCCAGCTTCGCCAGCGCATTCGGATGATCTCGGCCGAACGCAGGCATCTGACGATGCGGTTGCGCTCGCTGGGCGCGTATAGCACCGACGGGCATGCCAACTTCGTGTACCTGCCCTCGTGGGGCCGGTCCTGGCGCGAGGTGTTCCACGGCACCGGGTTGCAGGTGCGCAACTACGCAGACGGCGGCGTGCGAATCACCGTCGGCAGCAGGCAGTCGACAAGGGCGGTGCTGGCGGCGGTGGCCGCAGGGGCACGCTGAACGGGACGCCGGGGCGCAATTGCCGGTCCGTCCGGCGCGCACATCCCGCTGGGCCATCCGGATGCGGTAGAAAGAGGCGTGGGTTCGCCACCGGACGATCGGGACCCGATTGCGTTGGCCCGGGCCAACTGGGAGAAAGCCGGGTGGGGTGACGTCGCTGACGGCATGGTCGCGGTGACCTCGGTGATGCGGGCCCATCAGATCCTGCTCGCGCGTGTCGAGGCGGCGCTGCGGCCCTACGATCTGAGCTTCTCGCGGTTCGAGCTGTTGCGCCTGCTCGCGTTCAGCCGCACCGGTGCGCTGCCCATCACCAAGGCGTCCAACCGGCTGCAGGTGCACGTCACGAGCGTCACCCACGCCATCCGCCGGCTGGAGGCGGGCGGGATGGTCGAACGGGTGCCGCATCCGACCGACGGCCGGACCACGCTGGTCCGCATCACCGACTTCGGGCGCTCGACGGTGGAAGGCGCGACGGTGACGCTGAACGAGCGGGTGTTCGACGACATCGGCATGTCCGACGACGAGTCCCGCGCGCTGGCGGCGTCGATCGAGACCTTGCGCCGTCACGCCGGCGATTTCTGACCCTTTTCCCGGCGAGACACAAATGGCCCCGTTTTGCGCTCAGAAAGGGGCAGCTTGCGTCTGCTCGCGGAGCTAGGCAGGCACGCCGGGCAGCGGGATGGTGGCCGTGACCGCTGTGCCCGACCCCGGCCGCGACCTTATGTTCAGTCGCCCACCGACGATCTCGGCGCGCTCGGCCATCGACAGCAGCCCGTAGCCACTCATCTCATCGCTGCCGAGTGGATGTTCGAACGTGTCGAACCCGATCCCGTCGTCGACGATCTCCAGCCGGGCCACTTCGGTATCCGCCGTGAACGTCAGCCGCGCGATGGTGGCGCCGGCGTGCTTGACGACGTTCTGCAGGCACTCCTGGGCGATGCGATACAGCGCCAGCTCGATGTGGTCGGGTAACCGGATGTCGGCCAGATCGACCTCGATCTCGATCTGCGGTATGGACCGGGCCAGGCTTGCCAGCCCGCCGGCGAGGCCGAGATCGTCGAGCACCGGCGGCCGTAGCCCCCCGATGGCTGCCCTGGCCTCCTGCAGCGTCAACTTCACCAGTTCGCGTGCCGTGGCGAGTTGTTCTGAGACCACGGCGGGATCGTCGATCGCATTGGCCGCCGCGTCGAGGCGGTACGACAGCGTGATCAGCCGTTGCGATATGCCGTCGTGGATGTCGGCCGCCAATCGGCGGCGCTCGATTTCCTGGGCCTCGATCACCTGCTCGACGAAGTTCTCGTGGGCCCGCTCACGCGCGACCAGCTGGCGATGGAGCCTTGCCTGATGCAGTGCGCCCGCGATCAGCCGGCCGATCACCAGCAGCAGTTCGACATCGCTGTCGGTGAACTCGCGTCGCTCGGCGGTGTGGACGTTGAGCACACCGACCAATCCGCCGGGGTCGGTCTCCATCGGCACCGACACCATCGACGTGAAATCCGAGCCGCGCAGCGACTGAAACGGCATGTACCGCGGGTCTGACTCCTTGTCATCGCCGATCACCACGGGTTCGCGATGGCTGGCGACCCAGCCGGATATCCCCTGCCCGAGCGGCAGGCGGATCTTGCCCACCTCGCTGTCGAACGGAGGCGTCGCCCCTGCCAGCGTCAGTGACCGGCCGGAGTCGTCGAGCACGTGCACGAAGCACACGTCCGTGGCGGTGGCCGCGGTGATCATCCTGGCCGCGGCGGCCGCGAGCGGCTCCACACCCGGTCCGCTGGACGCCGCCTGGATCAGCTCGCGCAGCAGTGCCAGCTCCCGGTCGGCGGCCAGGGCGTACTCGCCGAGATGCCGAACGGCGTCGGAAGCTCCTCGCGGTCCGCCCTCGGCTCCTCGCTGCGGGGACGTCATCGGTAGATGCCTTCGCGCAGGGCCGTCGCGACCGCACCGGTGCGGTCACTCACACCGAGCTTTCGGTAGATCGACCGAAGATGACTCTTCACGGTCTCGTCGCCGATCACCAACTTGTTGGCGATTCCGTGGTTGGAGAGTCCGCTGACCACATAGGACAGGATCTCGCTCTCACGCTGTGTGAGGCCCTGCCGCGCCCCCGGCCAGAACTCGTCGCGCTGAAGGCGTGCGGCGGTGTCCACCGCCCTCGCCGCCATGCCGGGATCGATCGCCGTCTCCCCCCGGTGGACGACCTCCAGCTGGCGCACCAGCTCATTGCTGCTGATACTTTTCAGCAGATAGCCCGACGCGCCGACGCGCAGCGCCTGAAACAGGTACTGCTCGTCGTCGTAGACCGACAACATCACGACCTTCTGCTGAGGTCGGCGTTCGCGCAGCGCCAGGCAGAGGTCGAGGCCGCTGGAACCCTGCATGCGGACGTCACACAGCACGATGTCGGGTCCGAGCAGTTCGACGACGTCCAGCGCGCGTTCCGTTCCGACGGCCTGGCCGACCACGCTCACCCGCTCGCTGAATGCCGCCAGCATCGCCTTGAGACCCTCGATGACCATTTCGTGGTCGTCGACGAGGACGATGCGCACGGGCGACCCAGGCGTCGTCGCCTCGCCGCTGCGGTCGCCCGTCGGGGTCGCCATGGCAACACGATAGAGCCGGATCCTGACGATGGTGTCCGATGCGCGATCCGCCTTCGGCGTCTCGCTTGGCTTCCCTATGCGCGAACTTGGCCCGGTCAATCCCCCCTAGGGGGGAAGACAGGGGTTTTGATATCCGCCAGGGTTTATCCTCGTGCCATTCACGCGTGAGCGGACGCGGCAGGCCGGCAGGTTCTGGTGGGACAAGGCCGGGCCGTCGGGTACCGACGTGCGTCCGCTGCTCGCGGTGGTCTTCGGTATCGACGCGCTTGCCGACATCGAGTGCGACGGCCACCGGATGGCCTACAACGCGGCGTTCGCCGCCCACGACCTCGACATCACCTGGAGCGTCGAGCACTATCGCCGACTCCTGAGAATCCCCGACGAACGACGCCGCCTGGTCGCAGATCTGCGATTCCGTGGGTGCGGCGCATCGGCCGACTCACTGGCCGCCCGGGTGCACCGAACCAAACAGGAGCGGTTCGAACAGGGGATCCTAGACGCCGACGTGGGGCCGCGGCCGGGCCTGGTCGACCTGGTGATGAGTTTGTTCGTGGCAGGCGTCTGGGTCGCGGTGGCAACGCCGGGCAGGCGGGCCTGGGTGCAGCCGATGGTCCGCCAACTCATCGGCGACGGCCTCGTCGAGACGATCGTGACCAGCGACGACCTCGATTCCGACGACGCCAGCGTGCACGCCCTGGCGTTATGGGAGCTGGGAATCGCGCCGGAGGCCGCGCTGTGTGTGGAGGGATCGGCGGCGGGGATGCGCGCCGCCACCGCTATCGGGCTGCCGACGGTGATGGTCGGCGTGGCCGAGGGTGCGCAGCGCTACCGGCGAGCCGCGGCGGTGCGATCCGGCTACGACGGACCCGACCCGATGCTGGCCGCAGGCTGTGCGCGTCTGCACGCGCGTTGGTGGGGCGTGCGCAGACGGTTAACCGCGTAGCGATTCGATGACCGCGCTGAAGTCCTTGTCGGCATGTTCGGCGGCGAACGCCGCGTAGATCTCCGCTGCGTGGGTACCCAGCGGCGCCGTCGACCCCGTCGATCGGACCGCGTCCATCGCCAGGCCGAGGTCCTTGTTCATCAGTGCGGTGGCAAAACCCGGCTTGAAATCGTTGTTCGCGGGCGATGTCGGAACGGGTCCGGGCACAGGGCAGTTGGTGTGCACAGCCCAGCAGTTGCCGGTGGCGCCGGTGATCACGTCGAACAGCGACTGCGCCGACAAACCCAACTTCTCCGCGAGCACGAACGCCTCGCCGATCGCGATCTGCTGGACCGCGAGCACCATGTTGTTGCATACCTTCGCGGCCTGCCCGGCCCCGGCGGCGCCGCAGTGAATGATCTTGCCCGCCATGGGCTCCAGCACCGGCCGCGCGCGCCCCACCGCGGCCTCGTCGCCGCCGACCATGAATGCCAGCGTGCCCGCGACGGCACCCTTCACCCCACCTGACACCGGTGCGTCAAGCTGCGCGAAACCATGCTTGCCCGCAAGCGCGTTGACCTCGCGGGCATCATCGACGGAGATCGTCGAGCTGTCGATGAACAATGTGCCATCCCCTGCGGCGGGCAGCACCTCGGCGTAGCAGCCCTTGACCAGGTCGCCGTTGGGCAGCATGGTGATCACCACATCGGCGCCGTCGACCGCGTCGGTTCCGCGCTCGAGCACCGCGACGCCGTTATCCGCGGCGGCGGTCCGAGCCGCGGGCACCGGATCGAATCCGCGTACCGTGTGCCCGGCCGCCACCAGGTTCGTCGCCATCGGTCCGCCCATATGGCCCAACCCCAGAAAAGCCACTGTGCTCATCGCATCTCCTGTTGCCTGGCTTGCCCGAAACCGGTCGGTCGACCGCCGATCATGCCGACATCCTCGCGCCCGCCGATCCGCGAGCACGGCCGGCGCCTGCCGAATCGCGGGCCCGGCCTGCCCCGGTTGAATTGCGAGCTCGGCTCGCGGCTGCCCGCCCGATCACCACCCGCATGATCTCGTTCGTCCCCTCCAGGATGCGGTGTACCCGCAGGTCGCGGACGATCTTCTCCAGCCCGTATTCGCGGAGGTACCCGTAACCGCCATGCAGCTGCAGCGCCTTGTCGGCCACATCGAAACACGTGTCGGTGACGTAGCGTTTGGCCATCGCGCACAGTTCGACCTTGTCGGGATCGTCGCCATCGAGTGCGGAGGCCGCCCGCCACAACAACGTCCGCGACGTCTCCAGCGCGGTGGCCATATCGGCGAGGGTGAACCGGATGGTCGGTTCGTCGAGCAGCGAACCGCCGAACGCCTGCCGGTCGCGCACGTACGCCGCGGCCCTGTCGTAGGCGGCCTGCGCACCGCCAAGCGAACAGGCGGCGATGTTGATCCGGCCGCCGTTGAGTCCCGTCATCGCGATGGAGAAGCCCGAGCCCTCACCGGCGGGGCCGCCGAGCATCGCGTCGGCTGGCACCCGCACGTTCTCGAAGATCACCTGAGCCGTGGGCTGGGCGTTCCAGCCCATCTTCTCCTCGTCGGCACCGAAACTCAGCCCCGGCGTGTCCTTTTCGACGATGAAGGCGGAGATGCCGCGCGGCCCGTCACCCCCGGTGCGGGCCATCACGACGTACACGTCGGAGGCGCCCGCGCCGGAGATGAACTGTTTGACCCCATCGAGTACGTAGTGATCTCCCGCGGAATCGACGCGGCGCACCGCCCTGGTGCTCAGCGCCGCCGCGTCCGACCCGGCGCCCGGCTCGGTCAGGCAGTAGCTGGCGATGGCCTCCATCGACGCCAGCCGGGGCACCCACGCCCTGCGCTGTTCCGTGGTGCCGTAGGTGTCGATCATCCACGAACACATGTTGTGAATCGAGACGAAGGCCGCGATCGTCGGGTCGGCATAGGCCAGCTGCTCGAAGATCCGCACGGCGTCCAGCCGGCGCAGCCCGCTGCCGCCGACATCTTCGGAGCAGTAGATCGCAGCCATCCCGAGATCGGCCGCCTCCCGCAGCCGGTCGGTGGGGAAGTGCTTGGCGGCATCCCACTCCATGGCATGCGGCGCAAGGCGTTTTGCGGCGAACGCGGCGGCGGTCTCGCTGATGACGCGTTCGTCGTCGTCAAGCCGGAACAGGTCCATCGCACCTACTTCATGGTCGGGATGACGAACTCGGCGCCATCCTTGATGCCGGACGGCCACCGCGACGTTACGGTCTTGACCTTCGTGTAGAACTGGATCGATGCGGGACCGTGCTGGTTGAGATCGCCGAAGCCCGAGCGCTTCCAGCCGCCGAACGTGTGGTAGGCCACCGGCACCGGGATCGGGACGTTGACCCCCACCATGCCGACCTGCACCCGCGAGACGAAGTCGCGGGCGGTGTCACCGTCGCGGGTGAAGACCGCGACCCCGTTGCCGTACTCGTGTTCGGTAGGCAGGCGCAGCGCCTCTTCGTAGTCGTGCGCACGGACGATACACAGCACCGGCCCGAAGATCTCGTCGGTGTAGATCGACATCTCCGCGGTGACGTGGTCGAACAGTGAGGGGCCGATGAAGAAGCCACCCTCGAGGCTGGTGTCCGCGAAAGTCAGCTCATCGCTGGACTTTTCGCGACCGTCGACGACGAGCTCCGCGCCTGCGGCAACCCCGGCGTCGATGTAGTCACGCACGCGTTTGAGCGCGGCGCCGGTCACCAGCGGTCCGTAGTCGGCCTTCGGGTCCAGGCTGTGGCCCACACGCAGGCCGTTGATCCGCTCGACCAGGCGTGCACGCAGGCGGTCCGCGGTTTCCTTGCCGACCGGCACCGCCACGCTGATCGCCATGCAGCGTTCCCCGGCACTCCCGTAACCGGCACCGATCAACGCGTCCACAGCCTGGTCGAGGTCGGCGTCGGGCATCACGATCATGTGATTCTTTGCGCCACCGAAGCACTGGGCGCGCATCCCGTTGGCCGCCGCTGTCGAATAGATGTACTGCGCGATGTCGGAGCTGCCGACGAAACCCACCGCCTTGACGTCGGGGTGGTGCAGCAGCGCGTCGACGGCCTCCTTGTCGCCCTGCACGACCTGGAACACCCCTGGCGGCAAACCAGCCTCGACGAACAGTTCGGCCAGTCTCACCGGCACCGAGGGATCACGTTCAGAAGGCTTGAGAATGAACGCGTTTCCGCATGCCAATGCGGGACCCGCCTTCCACAGCGGGATCATCGCCGGGAAGTTGAACGGGGTGATCCCCGCGACGACGCCCAGCGGCTGACGCAGGGAATAGACGTCGATGCCGGTGCCGGCGCCCTCGGTGTACTCACCTTTGAGCAAGTGCGGGATGCCGACCGCGAACTCGATGACCTCGATGCCGCGCTGGATGTCCCCGCGTGAGTCGGCGACGGTCTTGCCGTGCTCCATGGAGAGCAGTTCGGCCAGTTCGTCGGTGTTCGCGTTGACGAGGTCGATGAACTTCATCATCACCCTGGCCCGCCGTTGCGGGTTCCACGCCGCCCATTCCTGTTGGGCGCGGACCGCCGAGGCGACGGCGGTGTCAACGTCGGCGGTGGAGGCCATCAGCACCTGGGCCTGCACCTCACCGGTGCTCGGATTGAACACGTCGGAGGTGCGCTGCGAGCTCAGGGTGCTGCGCCGCCCGTCGATGAAGTGGGGAATCTGCGTGGTCATGGGAGTGCCCTTCGATCATGATTACTTGCATATCCTAGTATTTGACCGGGGTCGGTGGCAAGGTGCGCAGGTTTCACGACTGCGCTGTGTGATCGGCCATCCGCGGGGCTGCGCGTCCACTACGGTCAGAGCGGTTCCGACGAGGTGGGGAGTACGCGATGGCCAGAACTGCGAAGAAGGCTGTGAAGAAGACGCCGAAGAAGGCCCCCGCCGGGCGCCTCCCGGAGCCGAAGGCGCAGCCCGTGGCGCGGGGGCATCTGCCGATCCCCGACCCCAAACACGTCGGGCTGACCACCTATGACGCCAAGGATCCCGACACCACCTACCCGCCGATCACGGCGCTGCGCCCTCCCGAGGGTGCGCCGAACGTGTTGATCGTGCTGATCGACGACGTCGGATTCGGGGCGTCCTCGGCCTTCGGCGGGCCGAGCCATACTCCCGTCGCCGAACGACTTGCCGCCAACGGGGTCAAACTCAACCGGTTCCACACCACGGCGCTGTGCTCACCAACCCGCCAGGCCCTGCTCACCGGTCGCAACCATCACTCGGTCGGGATGGGCGCCATCACCGAGATGGCCACCTCGGCGCCCGGCTACTCCAGCATCCGGCCAAAGGAGAAGGCGCCGATCGCCGAGACGCTGAGACTCAACGGATACTCGACCGCGCAGTTCGGCAAGTGCCACGAGGTGCCGGTGTGGGAGGTCTCACCGGTGGGGCCGTTTCACCAGTGGCCGACCGGTTCGGGTTTCGACTACTTCTACGGCTTCGTCGGCGGAGAAGCCAATCAGTACTACCCGGGTCTGTTCGAGGGCACCACCGCGGTCGAACCGCCCAGGACGCCGGAGGAGGGCTACACCCTCACCGAGGATCTTGCCGACCACGCCATCACCTGGGTTCGCCAGCAGAAAGCCCTGATGCCCGACAAGCCGTTCTTCGTATACTTCGCGCCCGGCGCCACCCACGCGCCGCACCACGTGCCGAAGCAGTGGTCAGACAAGTACCGCGGCATGTTCGACGAGGGCTGGGACGTGCTGCGCGAGCAGATCCTGGCCAGGCAGAAGAAGCTCGGCGTGGTGCCGAGCGCTGCCGAGCTGACCGCACGCCACGACGAGATTCCCGCGTGGGACGACATGTCCGACGATCTCAAGCCGGTGCTGGCCAGACAGATGGAAATCTACGCCGGATTTCTCGAGCAGACCGACCACGAAGTCGGTCGGCTCGTCGACGCGATCGAGGATCTGGGCGCGCTCGACAACACGCTGATCTACTACATCATCGGAGACAACGGCGCCTCGGCCGAAGGCACCCTCAACGGCTGCTTCAACGAGATGACCACGCTCAACGGCCTTCCCGGAATCGAGACCACCGAGTTCCTGCTCTCCAAGATCGACGACTTCGGCACCCCGGAGGCCTACAACCACTACGCCGTGGGCTGGGCGCACGCGCTGTGTGCGCCTTACCAGTGGACCAAGCAGGTGGCCTCGCACTGGGGTGGCACTCGCAACGGCACCATCGTGTCCTGGCCGGAGGGCCTGACCGATACCGGCGGGGTGCGCAATCAATTCCATCACGTCATCGACGTCGCACCGACCATTCTCGAGGCCGCGGATCTTCCCGCGCCGTACTCCGTCAACGGCATTACCCAGGCGCCGCTGGAGGGCACCAGCATGATGGCGTCCCTGCGCGATGCGAACGCGCCGGAATCCCACGACGTGCAGTACTTCGAGATGTTCGGCAACCGCGGCATCTACCACAAGGGCTGGACAGCGGTAACCAAACACCGTACCCCCTGGAAGGCCGACGTCCCACCGCCGTTCGATGCCGACGTCTGGGAACTCTACGGACCAGGGGATTGGACTCAGGCGCACGACCTTGCTGCCGATCAGCCCGGGAAACTCGCTGAGCTGCAACGGCTTTGGCTGATCGAAGCGGTCAAGTACAACGTCGTCCCGCTCGACGACCGCGGCTTCGAGCGCATCAACCCCGACATCGCGGGCCGCCCCCAGCTCATCAAGGGCAACAGCCAGATGCTGTTCCCGGGCATGCGGGTTGCCGAAGGCTGCGTGATCGTCGTGAAGAACAAGTCGCACTCCGTCACCGCCGACGTGGACGTGCCCAAGGGTGGCGCATCCGGGGTGATCTGCACTCAGGGCGGTAGCGCGGGCGGCTGGACCCTGTACGCGCACGAGGGCCGACTGCGATATTGCTACAACTTCTTCGGCATCGAGTATTACATCGTCTCGGCCCGCAGGAAGATCCCCACCGGCCGGCATCAGGTGCGCATGGAATTCGCCTACGACGGAGGCGGATTGGGCAAGGGCGGCGGCGTCACCCTCTACTACGACGGGGAGGCCGTCGGCAAGGGCCGGGCCAAACGCACCATCCCGATGGGCTTCTCCGCCGACGAGGCCTGCGATGTCGGACGTGACACGGGTTCGCCGGCGTCGCCGGACTACGGACCCTCCGGGAACGCCTTCACCGGGCGAATCGAATGGGTGCGCATCGACATCGGTGAGGACAGCCACGACCATCTGATCACCGCCGAGGATCGCGTCACGATGGCGATGGGCAAACAGTAGGTCAGCCCCGCAGCGCCTCGGCGAACTCGAGGGCCTCCTCCCACGTGGGCAGCAGACCCGCCGCGCGCGCCTCCTCCAGGGTGGGGGCTGCGGCGTCGCGGCCCGACAGCAGCGGCGCGCGACCGTCTACGGTGGGCCACTCGATACCCACGGCGGGATCGGTGGCCAGCACGGTGTGCTCACGCTCGGGGGAGTAGCCCGCCGAGCAGAGGTACATCACCGTCGAATCATCTTCCAGCGCAAGGAAAGCGTGACCCAGTCCCTCGGAGATGTAGATGGACCGACGGTCGCGGTCGTCGAGCAGCACCGAATCCCATTGGCCGAACGTGGGTGAGCCGACCCGGATATCGACGACGACGTCGAACACCGCGCCGCGCACGCACGTCACGTACTTCGCCTGGCTGGGCGGGAGCTGCGCGAAGTGCAGGCCGCGCAACACACCGGCCGACGAGGTCGAGCAGTTCGCCTGGCGCAGGTCGAAATCGTGTCCAGCGAATGCGTGGAAGCGCGGCTGGGTGAACCATTCGAAGAACATCCCGCGCGCGTCGCCGTGCAGCTGCGGGGTGATCTCCCACGCACCCTGCACACTCAGTTCCCGGGCCGTCACTGTCCGCGCTCCGCGTAGGCGGCTTCCACCGAGTCCTTGAGCGGGCGCCACCACCCCTCGTTGTCGCGATACCACTCGACCGTGGCCCGCAGGCCCTCCTCGAAATCGACATGTGCTGGCCGCCAACCGAGTTCTTCGTAGAGAACCTTCGGGTCGATGGCGTAGCGCAGATCGTGGCCGGCCCGGTCGGTCACGTGGTCGAAGTCGTCGGGCCCCTTGCCCATGATCCGCAGCAATGTGCGCATCACCGACAGGTTGTCGCGTTCCCCTTCCGCCCCGATCAGATACGTGCGCCCGATCTGACCGTCGACCAGAATGCGCCACACCGCACTGTTGTGGTCTTCGACGTGGATCCAGTCGCGCACATTGGCGCCAGCGCCATACAGCTTTGGGCGCCTGCCGCTGAGGATGTTGGTGATCTGGCGCGGGATGAACTTCTCTACGTGCTGGAAGGGGCCGTAGTTGTTGGAGCAGTTCGACAGCGTGGCGCGTACCCCGTATGACCTGACCCAGGCGCGCACCAGCATGTCGGCAGCCGCTTTGGTCGATGAGTACGGGCTGGACGGGTTGTACGGCGTGCCTTCGGTGAAGCGCATCGGATCGTCGAGTTCCAGGTCGCCGTACACCTCGTCGGTGGAGATGTGATGCAACCGGACCCCGTGCCTGCGCACCGCCTCGAGCACCGTGTAGGTGCCGATGACGTTGCTGTGCAGGAACGGGGCCGGATCCGCCAGCGCGTTGTCGACGTGGGTTTCGGCGGCGAAGTGGACGACTGCGTCCGCCTCAGCAACGAGGCGGGTGACCAGGTCGGCGTCGGTCACGTCGCCCTCGACCAGCCGGATGTCGTCCTGAACTGACAGCAGGGATTCCCTGCTACCTGCATAAGTCAGCGCATCGAGGACCGTGACACGATCGCCGCGGCGGACGGCTGAGTGCACGAAATTGGCCCCGATGAAACCGGCGCCACCGGTTACCAGCAATTGCATGGTGAGACACTATCCGTTGCTGCGCCCAGCCTGCGAGCGGTGCATGCGTTCCTTGCATCCGGCTCGGGGCCCGGTCGGTCGGCGGCTCAGGTCGGGATGCGGCAGACGCCCGTCACGATCTATCGTGTTGGCGATGCGCGGGGGGTGCAAATATCCGCCCGCTAAGGGGCGATTGGACCACGGAATGGCACACTGGCTGGTCACCGGTGCGACCGGCATGCTCGGCGTCGACCTGGTCAGCGCAGTTCGCCAGCGCGGCCATTCGGTTACCGCGTGCGGCCACGCAGACCTCGACATCACCGATGCCGCCGCGGTCGACTCGACGGTGGGCGGCCATGACGTCGTGGTCAACCTCGCAGCGTGGACGGCCGTGGATGCCGCCGAAGCGCAGGAAGACGCGGCGACCGTCGTCAATGGCATCGGCCCGGCCTACCTCGCGCAGGCATGTCGCCGTGCCGGCTCACGCATGATCCAGCTGTCGACCGACTATGTGTTCCCGGGTACCGCCGACGAGCCATACCGCGAGGATGCGCCGACAGATCCGGTCAACGCGTACGGACGTGGTAAGCGGGTTGGCGAACTCGCGGTGCGCATGACGCTGCCCGACTCTGGAATCGTCGTCCGCACCGCCTGGCTCTACGGTGCACACGGCCCCAACTTCGTGACCACCATCGCCCGGCTTGCGGCAGAACGCCCCACCCTCGATGTCGTCGACGATCAGCGTGGACAACCCACGTGGACCGCCGACGTCGCGGAGATGCTCATCGCGCTGGTCGACTCCGACGCTCCGGGCGGTGTCTACCACGCCACCAGCTCAGGTCAGACCACCTGGTTCGGACTGGCCCGCGCCGTGTTCGAGGAGCTCGGACTGGACCCTGCCCGGGTCCGACCCACCGACAGCACGGCGTTCGCCCGGCCGGCGCCGCGACCGGCCTACTCCGTGTTGAGCCACTCGGCGTCTGAGCGGGCAGGCCTCACTCCGATTCGGGACTGGCGCGATGCGCTGCGTGCCGCAGCGCCGACTGTGCTCGCGCAGTTTCAGCCAAGCGGCCCGTCTGATTCGACGCCGAACGCAGCCACCGACGGCCGCTGAGCATCATCGAACATAAAATCCAACGGAATCAACAAGATTCACCCATCAAAGCGCCACCGGATGCTGCGCCGTGTCACAAGCGGCGGCATCGACCACGTCAGAGGCCAAGCGGTCCAGCCAATTCCGACAGCGTCGGCAGCAGCTCGTCCCGCCCGCCGAGCACCTGGATCGTGACGTGATCTGCGCCCGCCTCGATGTGCTCGTTGAGGCGCGCGGCGATGTCCGCGGCTGAGCCGTGGGCGACAACGGCATCGATCAACTTGTCGCTGCCCGGCTTGGCGATATCGCGGTCGGTGAAGCCCAGCCGCTTCCAGCTGTTGAGGTAATTGCTCAGATCGAGGTAGAACCCCACGGTCTTGCGGCCGATCTCGCGGGCGCGCTCCTCATCGCGCTCATCGGTTGTCAGAACTACCTTGTGCTCCGGCGCCAAGAACACCGTATTGCCCAGCAATTCGCGCGCCTGCGCCGTGTGCTCGGGTGTGGTCAGGTACGGGTGTGCGCCTGCGCTGCGCAGAGCGGCCAGCTTGAGCACCTTCGGCCCCAGCGCCGCGACCACACGCCTGCTGGTGGGTACCTTGGCGCTGTCGAGCACATCGAGGTACTCGACGAGCACCTCGTAGGGCTTGCGGTACTCGTCGGTGTGTTCGGGGTGGCCTACCCCGATCCCGAGCAGGAACCGCCCTGGGAACTGCTTTTCGATGCGGTGATATGACTCGGCGACCTCATGGGCGTCGGCAGTCCAGACGTTGACGATCCCGGTGGCCACCCGTAGGTTCTCGGTCCGCTCGAGGATGGGCTCGACGAAGGCCAGGTCGCCCGCGGGTGATCCGCCCACCCACAGCGCGCCGTAGCCCAGTCTCTCGATCTGCTCGGCGTCGTCTGGGCTGATCGCCCCGAGCGTCCACACACCGAAGCGGCCCATGGCTGGCTTCAGCTCCACTGCATCGGTCATCGGGTGCCTTTCTTTGGAGTGCTGCAGTCGATCACTGCAGCCCGAGGGGGCCGGCCAACTCTGCAAGCGCCGGCACCAGCTTGTCGGGTGAGGTGAGCACCTGGATGGGCACATGGTCGGCACCTGCGTCGAGGTGTTCGGTGAGGCGGGCCGCGATCGCCTCGGTGGAGCCATGGGCCACCACGGCGTCGACGAGGCGGTCGCTTCCGGGCTTGGCGACGTCGGAGTCGGTGAAGCCCAACCTCTTCCAGCTGTTGAGGTAGTTCTGCAGATTCAGGTAGATCTCGAGTGCTCGCCGCCCCACCGCGCGCGCCACTTCTGAATCGGTGACATGCTCTTCGCGCAAGCGCTCATCGGTGGTCAGTACCACCTTGTGCTCCGGTGCCAGGAACGCCGACGGGCCGATCAGCGTGCGGGCCTCGGCTGTGTGCTCGGGGGTGGTGAGATAGGGATGTGCACCGGCGGAGCGCTCAGCCGAGAGCTTCAGCACCCGCGGGCCCAGCGCGGCGACCACCCGCCGCTGCTTGGGCACACCGTACTCGTCGAGCTTGTCCAGATACTCGGTCAGCGCGTCGTAGGGCTTCTGGTACACCGCCTGCACTTCCGGATGCCCGACACCGATCCCCAGCAGGAACCGTCCTGGGTAGGCCGTGTCGATCCGATGGAAGGAATCGGCGACGGGCCCAGCCGCCGCCGTCCAGACGTTGACGATCCCGGTCGCGACCTGAAGGGTGGTCGTCGCCCCGAGAATCGGCTCGACCCAGTCCAATTCGGCAGGCGGCGATCCGCCCACCCACACCGCGCCGTATCCGAGGGCTTCGATCTGCCTGGCTTGATCGGGGGTGACGCCGCGTCCGAACACTCCGAAGCGCCCCCCGAAGCGCCCCAGGTCGGGTTCACCGTGCAATTCCGTCATAGCGCGTGCAACCGCGCCATGTCCGGCGTCTATTCCGGCGTGGCCGAAGTCGCTGATGCGCGCGCTCCCGTTGCATTGGCCCCTGCGGTGGTGACTTCCGCCGGAGCCGGCGGTGCGGGGGCCTCCAGCGGCAACAGGATGCTGAACCGGGTGTCGCCGGGAACCGATTCCACGCGCAGATTGCCCTGATGCTTTTCGGCCACGATCCGCCAAGCCAGGTCCAGTCCGAGACCGGTGCCCTCCCCGAACGGCTTCGTGGTGAAGAACGGCGTGAATATGCGGTCCACGATCTCCTCGGGGATGCCCGGGCCGTCGTCGCAGATGTCCACCCGGATCATGTCGTCGCCGTCGCGCATGGTGCGCACCGTCAGGGTGCCGCTATAGTTCATCGACTGGATCGCGTTATCGATGATGTTGGTCCAGACCTGATTGAGATCGCCTGGGTAGCAGAGGATCTGGGGCAGTGACTTGTCGTAGTCCTTGACGAGTTTCACCGGGGCGTCCTTGCCGATCTTCTCCCCGAACATCATCAGGGTGCTGTGCAGGAGTTCATGGATATCGGCCGACTGATACGGCGCGCGATCCATCTGCGAGTACTGCTTGGTGCTGGCCAACAGTGCCGAGATGCGCTTGCTCGCCTCGGCGATTCGGTTGACCGACAGTTCGGTGTCGATGGTGTACTTCAGCCAGCCGATGGCACCTTGCAGGGTGGCCGAACAGTCGACGTCGTCGATCGAGGCCTCCACCCGCTCCAGCCAGTCGGTGTCCAGCCCCGCCTCCACGAACGTCGGTGCGTAGTCCCAGCCCGAGGCGATGCCGTGGTCCTCGAGCCATTCGCCGACCTGATCCTCGCGGTCGGACACCTCCAAGGCCGAGAGCTCCTGCATCTTGGCCTTGGCGACCTGCTCGGCGACCTCGTCCTGGATGCTCACCAGTACCCGTAGCGCCTCCGGGGTGAACTTCCCGTCGGCGAGCATCGCGAGCTTCAGGCGCATCTTGCCGACGTTGTCGCGCAGGTCGGAGACATCGCGGGAGATCGCGGCGGCGGGGTTATTCAGCTGATGGGTGAGCCCGGCCGTGATCGTCCCCAGGGCCAGCAGCTTCTCGCGCTGGCCCAGTATCTGACGTTGACGCAGCCCGCCGACCATGTGTCCCTCGAGCAGATGGACCGCCATCGGGAACTCCTGCTGCATGAACCTGGCGAACGCGGTTGCATCGAGCACGAAGAACCGCGACGGTTTCGTCACTCGCACGGATGCCTGGTAGACGTGCTCCTCACCGGGCACGTAGGCCGACCACGCCCCGCAGTACACACCGCGCTGGGAGGTCCGGTTGGTCTCGATGTCCACGCCGCCGGACCGCTTGGACATCACCAGCTCACCGTCGAGCAGGACGTAGAAGCAGGTCGCGGGATCGCCTTCCTGGCAGATCGGTCCCGGCTCGAACGAAGCGATGTGCCCGTTGGTGCACAAGGTCGCCAACTGTGCGTCGGTGAGCGCTTCGAACAGGAACAGCGTCCGCAGTTCGGTGGGCAGACATTTCTCGCCCATGGTCGTTCCTTCCTCTGGGGTCACAACGTCTGGTCGGTCGTCGCTTCGGCCGCGCCGTCGGGGACGGCGATACGGAGCGGGAGTATGGAGATGAAACGGGTGTCCCCGGGAGTCGATTCCACCCACATGGTTCCGCCGTGCTTGTGCACGATGCGGGAGGCGAAGTCCAAGCCCAGCCCGGTGCCCTCGCCGACGGGCTTGGTGGTGAAGAACGGGTCGAAGATGCGTTCCCGCAACTCCTCGGGTACCCCCGGCCCGGTATCGCATACCTCGACGCGGACCGCGTCGCCCATGTTGCGGGTGCGCAGGGTCAGCGTGCCGCTGCAGTTGCCGACGGCACGCACCGAGCGCATCGCTGCGACGGCGTTGGCGATGAGATTGGTCCACACTTGCCCCAGCTCGGCGGGATAACACTGGAACGCCGGCACCGATTCGTCGAATTCCTCGACCACGACGATGTCCGAGCCGATCGTGTGGGACTGCATCATCAGGGTGTTCCTGATGAGCTCGCCGACATCGGCGACATTGAACGGTGCGCGATCCAGATGCGAGTAATGCGCGGCCCGACCCACCAGGTTGGCCACCCTCGATGTGCAGTGGGTGATCTCGTTGACCAGCAGCTCGGTGTCGATGGTGCAGCTCAGCCAGTGCACGACCCCATCGAGCGACGCGGTGCCGTCGGCTTCCTCCAGCGTCGCCGCGATCCGTTCCAACCAGTCGGTGTCCAGCCCCGCCTCGGCGAAGGTCGGCGCCACCTCCCACGCGCCGTCGATGCCGTGCTCCTCCAGCCAGTCCCCGATCTGTTCCTCGCGGTCGCTCTTCTCCAGCGGCGCCAGGTCCTCGGCCTTGGCCGCCGCCTCGGCGACCTCGTCGGCGATTCCGACCAGGGCACGCATGGTGGCATGGCTGATGGTGCCGCCGGCCAGCGATCCCATCCGGTGCCGCACGCTGGCGACGCGGGTGCGCAACGCCGATGTTGCGCGCAGCGCGGCGGCGGCCGGGTTGTTCAGCTCATGGGTCAACCCCGCGGTCAGCTGCCCGAGCTGGAGCAAGCGGTCATGGGGTCCCACGATGCGGCTTTGGTGGAACCGGCCGAACATCTGCCCGACCAGGAAATGGCAGGCCATCGGGAACTCCGAGCGCATGAACTCGCCCATGGTGCTCGCCTCGAGGACGAACACGCGCGACGGTATGACGACGCGCGCCGAGGTCTCGTAGGCCTGCTCACCCTCGAGGAACGCCGACCACGCCCCGAAGTACGACCCCCGCTGCGCCGTGCGCACCGTCTCGATGTCCACCGCACCCGATCTCTTGGACAGGACGACCTCGCCGTCCAGCAGGACATAGAGAAAGGTGGCGGGTGCTCCTTCGGTGAACAACGGGCCCGGCTCGAGGTGCTCGACGTGGCCGTCGGAGTGCAGGCGGTCGAGCTGGGCGTCGGTCAGCGCCTCGAACAGAAACAGCGTGCGCAGCTCGTCACGGGTGCACGCAGCATCATCGGTCGCCGTCATCGGCCGGTCTCCTACGCCTCGGCGAGGTAGCGGTGGACGAACATCACGGCCATCGACCCCTCGCCCACGGCGGCGGCCACTCGTTTCGCAGATTCAGATCGCACGTCTCCTGCAACAAACACACCGGGCACACTTGTTTCCAGGTGATGTGGCGGCCGGTCCAGCGGCCACCCCGACTCGGGTCGCAAGTCCGGTCCCGACAGCACGAAGCCACGGGCGTCGCGGGCGATCTCGGGGGGCAGCCAGTCGGTGCGGGGTTGCGCGCCGATGAAGATGAATAGCTGCGTGCAGTTGACATCGGTCGTCTCGCCGGTGCGGTTGTCGACGAGCGTGAGCCGTTCCAGGCCCTCGGTGCCGGATGCGCGGCAGACCTGGGTGTTGGTGTGCACCTCGATGTTTTCGGTGGCCTCGATCTGCTGGATCAAGTAGAAGGACATCGACGCTTCGAGCGAGGGTCCGCGCACCACCAGGTGCACCTTGGCGGCCTTCTTGGCCAGGTTCATCGCGGCCTGGCCCGCGGAGTTGGCCCCGCCGACCACGTAGACCTCCTCGTTCTCGCATTGGGAGGCGACGTAGGTGGCGGCACCGTAGTAGACGCCCTTGCCGACCAGGTTGCGCTCATCGCCGTTGGCCCCGTTGCAGCCGTCGGCGTCCAGTTCGCGGTAGGACACGCCGGTCGCCAGGATCACCGCACGACAGTCGATCGACCCGCCGTCGGCGAACCGGATGGTGCGGGTGTTGCCGTGCAGCTCGAGCGCCACGGCCTCGCGCGCGGTAATGAGGTCGGCCTCGAACTTTTCCGCCTGCCTTCGGGCGCGGTCGGCGAGCTGGTCGCCGCGCACGCCGTCGGGAAAGCCCAGGTAGTTCTCGATCCGCGAGCTCTGACCGGCTTGACCACCGGTGGCGACCGCCTCGATGAGCACGGTCTTGAGTCCTTCGGAGGCGCCGTAGACGGCCGCGGCGAGCCCGCCGGGACCGCCACCGATGACGGCGAGGTCGTAGAAGTCCTCCCGCGGTTCGGTCGACAACCCCAGCCGTGCCGCCAGGTCGGTATTGGACGGGTCGACCATCGGATCGCCGTCCTCGGAGATGACCACCGGCAGATGCCGGTCATCGAGGCCGGCGGCCTCCAGCAGGCGCCTGCCCTCGTCGTCGTCGGCGAAGATCCAGTGATAGGGCAGCCGGTTGCTGGCCAGGAACTCGCGGACCTCGGAGGACCGCCTGCTGAACCGGTGGCCGATGATCTTGGTGTTGGGCATCGGATGGCCACCGTCGGCACGCCACGCCTCGATCAGGGCGTCGATGACGGGGTAGAGCTTCTCCTCGGGCGGGTCCCACGGCTTGAGCAGGTAGTGGTCGAGGTCGACGACGTTGATGGCGTCGATCGCGGCGTGCGTGTCGGCGTAGGCGGTCAGCAGCACCCGGCGCGCCATCGGGTAGAGGTCCATCGCCTGTTCGAGGAATTCGATGCCGCTCATCTGCGGCATCCGGTAGTCGGCGACGAACACCGAGACGGTGTCGCCGCGCAGCTTGAGTTCTTTGAGGGTGTCGAGTGCGTCGGGGCCGGTTTCGGCCCGCACGATCCGGAAGTTCTCGCCGTAGTGGCGGCGCAGATCCCGTGCCACGGCGCGGGAGACGGCGGGATCGTCGTCGACGGTGAGGATGATGGGTTTACGGGGCTGGGACTCTGGACCAGTCATAACGCCATCAAGTATGCGCTCGGCGCGGAGTCCGTCGACGGGCGATGTCCGGTTGTTACTCCGTCGGCGAAACGGCCTGGCCGTTGGTTAAGACTCCGGGGTCGCGATTGAGCATCGCCGCCAAGTCCACTCCGGACGCCTTGAGCGCCTCGATGATCTTTGCCACCGCCAGCGGACTGACACCGAGCAGGCCGCCGACCGCCTCCTGGGCGTCGCCCGCGCCGCCGATGATCGACAACCGTTCGATCTCCGACAGCGGCATCGCCGCGGCCTCGGTGGCTTTCACCACGGAGGCCAGGACGTCCGGGAGGGTCTGCAACCGCGCAGCCTCCGGGCTGTAGGCGTTCAGCGCCGCCGCGATCTCCTTCTTGCCGTCGGCCTCGGCGACCAGATTGGCCCTGATGCCGTCCGCTTCCGCCTGCCGCTCGACCCGCATCGCATCGGCGGCCGCCTTTCGCGCGTCGGCCTCGGCCTGTCCGGCCTGGCGGGCGCCTTCGGCTTGGGCCTGCGCCGCCAGAATCGCGGCCTGGCGCTGACCTTCGGCACGGGCGATGTCGGCCTGGCGCTGCGCCTCCGCGGGCGCGATGACGTCGGCCTGCAACGCCGCCTGGGCCTGCTCGCTGCGCCGCTGTTCCACCTCGATGCGGGCCTGGATCCGGGCCGCCTCGGCCTGCTCGACGGCGATACCGACGTCCTTCTGTGCCCGGGCATTGGCCAGTGGACCGGCCTGGTCGGCCTGTGCGTTCTCCGCCTCGGTCTGTGCCCTCAGCCGGGCGAGTTCGACGTCGCGCTTCTGGTTGGCGGTCGCGATCGCGGTGTCGGCCTCGGCCTGGGCGATGGCGCCTTCCTGCCGGGCCCTGGCCGACTGGATCTGCGAATCGCGTTCGGCCTCGGCGGTGCCGACGGCCGCGTCGCGTTTCACCTCGGCGATGCGCCGCTGGCCGAGCGACTCCAGGTAGCCGTTGCGGTCGGAGATGCCCGCAATCTTGAGCACGTCGACCTCCATGCCGATCCTGGCGAGGTCGCCGCCCGCCTCGTCGACCACGCTGCGGGCCAGGCTGTCGCGGTTGGAGTTGAGGTCTTCGACGGTCATGGTTGCGGTGATGCCGCGCAGGCTGCCCGCGAGGATCTCGTTGATCTGGCGCTGCAGTTCGTTCAGGTCGGAGGTCAAGAAGCGCTGCACCGCCGTCTGCACGGCCTCTTCGGCCGAGCCGATCCGGACCAGGCCGACGGCCTCCACGTTGACCGGAACGCCGTTGTTGGACAACGCGTTCTGCAGGTTGATGCTCACGTTGAACGGTTCCAGGCTCATGATGTCGACGCGTTCGATGCCGGGCACGCGGAACCGTGCGCCGCCGCGTACCACCTTCGGGGCGCCGCGTCCGGTGAACACCGCCACCTCGTTCGGCGGGACCTTGATGTAGTTCTTGACGTACACGACGGGTAGGACGACCAGCAGGAGCAGGGCGGCGATCGCCGCGACGACGATGATCGTGAAGGTGGACATGGAGTTCAGCCTCTCGGTGTGATCAGTGGTCGGGTACGGCAACGACGTGGACGTAGTCGGCGTCGACGTCGGCGATGTAGACGAGGGTGGTTTTGGGCAGCGCGGCCGGTTCGCTCGTCTTGGCGCGCGAACGCACCCGGTTGCCGTCGGCGTCGACGAATGAGACCTCACCCCATCCGTCCGGGGATACGTCGAGCGTGACGGTGCCGAGGAGGCCGATGTAGGACATCCGGCCACGGTGCGAGTTGCTCTGCTGTCGGCGCAGGTAGGGCAACAGCAGCCCCTGAAGCGTGGCGACCAGGGCGGCCCCGCTGCCGGCCGCCACCGCACCGGCGCCGACGCCACTCAATCCGGCCCACGTCGAGACCAGGCCGCCGGTGCCCGCACCGAGCAAGGCGGCCGACGCCCCGGTGAGGCTCAGGAATGGCATCCCGTCATGCCCGGCCACGTCGAAGTCGGTGAGCAGCAGCGCCGACAACACCGCGATAGCTCCGACGACGAACGCGGCCACATACACAGGTATCAACGGAATCCTCCGGCGCGCATCTCGAGCTGCGGGTGTCGTGCCATCCCTTCCATTCTGTTAGCTGGTCGGGGGATTGTGGGGACTTGCGGGGACGCAGTATCGAGGATTTTGGGGCACGCCGCCAAGCGAGTACTATTGACCAACGGTGCGGCCCCCGCGCCGACTCCTGTGTGCCCTGCCTGGAACTTCACGGAATTTCCGACTTCGCGCTCACGTTGTGTAGTCGGAGCGAAAGCTGTGCCGTCGCGGAAATCGCCGTCACGAGCGGCGATGACGCTGATTCGCCGTCCGCACGACGAATCGTGAAGGCGCCGAAACAACTAGAAGGACCCAGAAAGACACGGAGGATCTCCGAACAGTATGGCCAAGAAAGACGGTGCCATCGAGGTCGAGGGCCGCGTGGTCGAGCCCCTGCCCAATGCGATGTTCCGCATTGAGTTGGAGAACGGTCACAAGGTGCTTGCCCACATCAGCGGCAAGATGCGGCAGCACTACATCCGCATCCTGCCCGAGGACCGTGTCGTGGTGGAGTTGTCGCCCTACGATCTGTCCCGGGGCCGCATCGTTTACCGCTACAAGTGACGAGCCCGCGCAAGTCATCGACCAGCGCACCCAGAAGAACGCAAACACAGCGACACCCGCAACAACTATGTGACGAGCGCCTGCGCGAGTCACGCCCGAACACCGCACACCCGAACACAGAAGGATCGAGTAAGCCGTGAAGGTGAACCCGAGCGTCAAGCCCATCTGCGATAAGTGCAGGGTGATCCGCCGGCATGGGCGGGTCATGGTGATCTGCTCCGATCCCCGCCACAAGCAGAGACAGGGTTAGCCAGGGCGTCCGAAAGGACCTGGCCGACAGTCGGCACGCAACAACTGAATGCAGACCTCCCAGGTCCATCGGGTGGATAGGCCACCCCAACACGTCCGGCACGGAGGCCGGACCCCCTGCAAGAGGTGGGGAACGGACTGGGAACAGACCTCCGCATAGAGAAAGAACACACCACTGTGGCACGTCTAGTGGGCGTTGATCTTCCGCGCGACAAGCGCATGGAGATCGCGCTGACCTACATCTACGGCATCGGCCGTACCCGCTCCCAGGAGATCCTGGCGGCCACCGGCATCGACCGGGACCTGCGCACCAAGGACCTGACCGACGATCAGGTGACCCATCTGCGCGACTACATCGAGGCGAACTTGAAGGTGGAGGGCGACCTGCGCCGCGAGGTGCAGGCCGACATCCGCCGCAAGATCGAGATCGGCTGCTACCAGGGCCTGCGGCACCGCCGCGGTCTGCCGGTGCGTGGCCAGCGGACCAAGACCAACGCGCGCACCCGGAAGGGTCCGAAGCGCACCATCGCCGGCAAGAAGAAGGCCAGGTAACCGATGCCACCGAAGAAAGCGACCGCTGCCACCGCCAAGAAGGGGCAGAAGGCCCAGAAGACGCGGCGCCGGGAAAAGAAGAATGTTCCGCACGGCGCAGCGCACATCAAGAGCACGTTCAACAACACCATCGTGTCGATCACCGATCCGCAGGGCAACGTCATCGCCTGGGCGTCTTCGGGCCACGTCGGCTTCAAGGGCTCGCGCAAGTCGACCCCGTTCGCCGCGCAGCTGGCCGCCGAGAACGCGGCCCGCAAGGCCCAGGAGCACGGTGTGAAGAAGGTCGACGTGTTCGTCAAGGGCCCGGGTTCGGGCCGCGAGACCGCAATCCGCTCCCTGCAGGCCGCCGGCCTCGAGGTCGGCGCGATTTCCGACGTCACCCCGCAACCGCACAACGGCTGCCGTCCGCCCAAGCGCCGTCGGGTCTAGTCGGCTAGGGAAGAGGAGACAGACAAGATGGCTCGTTACACCGGACCTGCGACCCGCAAGTCGCGCCGCCTCGGCGTCGACCTGGTCGGCGGCGATCAGTCCTTCGAGAAGCGTCCCTACCCGCCCGGCCAGCACGGCCGCGCGCGCGTCAAGGACAGCGAGTACCGCCAGCAGCTGCAGGAGAAGCAAAAGGCGCGCTTCACCTACGGCGTGCTGGAGAAGCAATTCCGTCGCTACTACGACGAGGCCGTGCGCCAGCCCGGCAAGACCGGCGACAACCTGCTGCGCATCCTGGAAAGCCGGCTTGACAACGTCGTGTACCGCGCCGGCCTGGCGCGTACCCGTCGGATGGCCCGTCAGCTGGTCAGCCACGGTCACTTCACCGTCAACGGCGTCAAGGTCGACATCCCGAGCTACCGGGTGTCGCAGTACGACATCATCGACGTCAAGGACAAGTCGCTGAACACCGACCCGTTCATCATCGCGCGCGAGACCGCGGGTGACCGTCCGATCCCGGCCTGGCTGCAGGTCGTCGGCGAACGCCAGCGGATCCTCGTGCACCAGCTGCCCGAGCGGGCCCAGATCGTCATCCCGCTCACCGAGCAGCTGATCGTCGAGCTGTACTCGAAGTAAGGCTCTCCCGGCCGTCCGGATGGCGGTTCGGGAGTATCTCCCGCGCGCGGGGGATCAACGCGGCATCAAATAGCGGGTGCCGTGAAGGAGGATAAGAACACATGCTCATTTCTCAGCGACCCATGCTGTCCGAAGAGGTTGTTGCCGAGAACCGCTCCCGGTTCGTCATCGAACCGCTCGAGCCCGGATTCGGCTACACCCTTGGCAACTCACTGCGGCGCACCCTGCTGTCGTCCATTCCGGGCGCGGCGGTCACCAGCATCCGCATCGACGGCGTGCTGCACGAGTTCACCACCGTGCCGGGGGTCAAGGAGGATGTCACCGACATCATCCTGAACCTCAAGGCGCTGGTGGTGTCCTCCGAGGAGGACGAACCGGTCACCATGTACCTGCGCAAGCAGGGTCCGGGTGAGGTCACCGCGGGCGACATCGTTCCGCCCGCCGGCGTGACGGTGCACAACGCCGACATGCACATCGCCACCCTCAACGAGAAGGGCAAGCTCGAGGTCGAACTCGTCGTCGAGCGGGGTCGCGGCTACGTGCCGGCCGTGCAGAACAAGGCCTCGGGCGCCGAGATCGGCCGCATCCCGATCGATTCCATCTACTCACCCGTGCTCAAGGTCACCTATAAGGTGGAGGCCACCCGCGTCGAGCAGCGCACCGACTTCGACAAGCTGATCCTCGACGTCGAGACCAAGAATTCGATCAGCCCGCGCGACGCTCTGGCGTCTGCCGGTAAGACGCTGGTCGAATTGTTCGGTCTGGCACGGGAACTCAACATCGAGGCCGAGGGCATCGAGATCGGGCCGTCGCCGGCCGAGGCCGATCACATCGCCAGCTTCGCGCTGCCGATCGACGACCTGGACCTGACGGTGCGCTCGTACAACTGCCTCAAGCGCGAGGGTGTGCACACGGTGGGCGAGCTCGTCGCCCGCACGGAGTCCGATCTGCTGGACATCCGCAACTTCGGCCAGAAGTCCATCGACGAGGTCAAGATCAAGCTGCATCAGCTGGGTCTCTCCCTCAAGGACAGCCCGGCCACGTTCGATCCGTCCGAGGTCGCCGGCTACGACGTCGCCACCGGCACCTGGAACAGCGATGCCGGCTACGACTCGGGCTACGACGCTGACACCGACCAGGACTACGCCGAAACCGAACAGCTCTAACAGGGCACATTCCCACCCCAGCTTCGCCCGCCCGAATCCGTCCCGGCCCTACCTGATACGGGGGCCGGCCCCACAAGGAGATAAGTCGCAATGCCCAAGCCCACCAAGGGCCCTCGCCTCGGCGGGTCGTCCTCACACCAGAAGGCGATCCTGGCCAACCTGGCCACGTCGCTGTTCGAGCACGGCCGGATCAAGACGACCGAGCCCAAGGCCCGGGCGCTGCGGCCGTACGCGGAGAAGTTGATCACCCACGCCAAGAAGGGTGCGCTGCACAACCGGCGTGAGGTGATGAAGAAGATCCGCGACAAGGATGTGGTGCACACCCTGTTCGCCGAGATCGGGCCGTTCTTCGCCGACCGCAATGGCGGTTACACCCGCATCATCAAGGTCGAGAACCGTAAGGGCGACAACGCGCCGATGGCGGTCATCGAGCTGGTGCGGGAGAAGACGGTGACGTCGGAAGCAACCGGGGTGGCCAACCGCGCAAGGCGGGCGGCCGCATCGCAGGCCGCTGCGGCGCCCGCCGCTGCCGCGCCGGTTGCCGAGGACGCTCCGGTCGAGGATGCCTTGGTCGAGGACGCTCCGGTCGAGGAAGCCGTGGTTGAGGATGCCGTGGTTGAGGATGCTCCGGAGACGGTCGCCGACGCGGAGGTCGAAGACGCGGCGATCGGGGATGCCCAGACCGCCGAGTCCGGTGCTGTCGAAGACAGCACCGACGCAGACGAGGACAAGGCCGACGAGGCCAAGTCCTAGTCACGAGACACCGAGCATGCCCGCCGTCGTCGACGATGGCGGGCATGCTCGTTTCTCGCCGACTCCGGTGGTTCGCCTTCGGCTCGATATCGGCTATGACGGAACGGATTTCGCGGGCTGGGCGACACAGGCCGAACAGCGGACCGTGGCCGGGGTGCTCGACAAGGCGCTGTCGACGGTGTTCCGGGCACCGGTGGTCGTCCGTGCGGCCGGGGCCGGCCGCACCGACACGGGTGTGCACGCCACCGGTCAGGTAGCTCACGTCGACATCCCCGTCGGGGCGCTGCCCCATATCGCTCCTCGCGTGCGCGGGCGCCATATCGCTCCTCCCGTGCGCGGGCACCTGACCTATCCGCACACCGGCGGAACCGATCCCGAGTTCCTGCCGCTCGTCCGTCGTCTCGCCAGATTCCTGCCGCCCGACATCCGGGTGTTCGGAATTGCCCGCGCACCAGAGGGTTTCGATGCACGATTCTCGGCGCTGCGAAGGCACTACCGCTACCGGCTGTCCGTCGCCCCGTTCGGGGTCGCGCCCGAGCTGGCACGGTATGTCACGCCGTGGCCGCGTGAGCTCGACATCGACTCGGTCAACGCGGCCTCCCGCGAGTTGCTCGGGTTACGTGACTTCGCGGCGTTCTGCCGGTTCCGCGCCGGTGCCACCACCATTCGGGAGATGCAGCGCCTCGACTGGTCGCGCGAGGGCGACCTGATCACCGCCCACGTCACCGCCGATGCCTTCTGCTGGAACATGGTCCGGTCGCTCGTGGGTGCGCTGCTCGCCGTCGGTGAGGGCAAGCGCGGAGCCGATTGGATCGCTGGGCTGCTCGATCTGACGCAAAGGTCGAGTGACTTCGCTGCGGCGCCGGCCCGCGGCCTGACGCTGGTCGGTGTCGACTATCCCCCCGACGACCAGCTCGCCGCCCGCACCTTGGTAACCAGGGACCTGCGGGTCACCGACTAGACCGGGACAAGATTAGGACTAGATTCTGCCCGCGACGAAGTCGACGGCCTGATTGACCATGCCAGCCCGAATGTAGGCCGGGGCCAAGTGGTCTGGCCAATAGTCCTGCCAGTTTCTGGGGTTGGTCGGGTTGCAGATCGGGTCGTCGCCGTGACACAACTCGATGGTCCGGTCCTGGTAGAGCGGGCTGAAGGTGGTGATCGGCCCGACCCACTGGAATCCGTTGCCGAACAGGGCCACCGCGGCGATGTGTTGGTCGGTGCCGGACGGCAGTGGCCGACTGAATCCAAAGGCGCGGATGGGTACCGCCAGCACCACGTCGGCCACGGCGGCACCCAACGAGTAGCCGCCCACCACCAGTCGGGTGCCGGGGCATTGGGCGACCATGGCCTGAATGTGCCGGCTCATATCGTTGGCGCCTTCGTCCACCTCGGTATCGGCGGGGTAGTTCACCGCGTACAGGCCGATGTTCTTGCCGGTCTTGGCGCGCAGCGCCGAGGCGAACGCGTTGCCGATCTGACCTGCGCCCGCGGATTCCAGGCGGCCGCGGGCGAAGACCACCTCCGCGTCCGGACACGGCGCGGCAGCTGCATTCGGCGCAGCCACCGTCATGAGTGCAGTGCCAAACACCACCGCCGCCATCGCGGCGATCACCCTCGGGACCCGCATGGCACCGATGCTAACGGCAGCGCCAAGCGGCTGCCCTCTGCACCAGTCTCGCGCATCGCGGCACCGGGCCAGCGAACCTCGTCTTTACTGATATCGAGGGGCGGCCGGGTGTTGCCGGCTCCACCCGCCTCGAGCAGCCCCGCGTCGAAGGGACGCCGATGGAGATGTGTGCGACGGTGGAGCAGGCGATGGCCCGCGAGCAACCGTTCGGAGACGACGCGCACATCCTCGACGTCAGACGCGAGTACCTCCTCGGGCAACTCGAACAGCTTTCGCCCGAGCTGGCGTCGGCAGCCGGACTCCTCGACGCCATCGGGTGCGCCCCCGGTGACCATCATCGGCTGCTAGGGGAGACGACACTGCGATCGGCGATCGACCACGCGCACAAGCAGTTGACGTCCCGGGTACCTCGCGGGCCGCGGCTGCTGCCGGTGGCCGACTGCGCGGCGGTCTTCACCGCCGCCGCGCACTACGTCCGAAGCGGCGGCACCGACACCCCACTGCAGGACGGCTCGTTGGTGCCGCTGGGTCCCGACGGCTGTCAGCCGTGGATCTGGCGGGACGAACACGCGGCGGACTCGTACGGGCACGCCTTCAGGGAGCTGCTCAGCTCCCGGTACCGAATGCTGCCGACGACCCCGGCCGCCGCCACGGTCGAGTTGCTGTGGTCGGGTGCGCGACTGCTCGAAGAGCTGCTGCCGTCGTTGGCGCCCAGCGCATTACATCACGCCCGCGTCGTCGCCTGTGTGCCCGCCTCACGAGCCTCCTTCGGGTCGAGTTCACGCCCCGACCTCGGGGGGATGCTCGTCCTCAACGACAATCTCGGCAGCCCGTGGTGGGTGGCCGAACACCTGCTGCACGAATCGACTCACCTCAAGCTGTACGACCTGCTCGGCGGGGACACCCTGGCGCCATCGGAGGGCAGATACGTCGAGCGCCCCGTCGTGGTTCCCTGGAACCCATCCATGCTCGCGGGCGCCAACCGCTGGCACGCCTGGCGAGTGCTCGCGGCATTCCACGTCTACGTCCACATGGCGTTGCTGGCCGTCGTGGCCGAGCGCAGGGCACCGCAGCTGGAAGCCGACTACGGCCCGCTGTCCGGCATGCTGGAAAGCCGCCGTGCGCTGGCGCGTGCCCGCTTCCTCGGCCGCAGTCTGCGGGACCAGGCGTCGTGCTGGAACACCCTTGGCCCCGTCGCGCAGGGGCTGGCCGACTGGCTGTGCTCGCAGCTGGACACGCTGCAACCCGATCCCGCGCCCGACGGCGCCACGCTGCACCTGGCCCTCGACCTGTATCAGCGGGAGACCGGCAGGATCGAACGGATGCTGGCCGAGACCACGCCGTGCCCGCAGACCGTGCGAGACGAACTGTCCACCCTCGCCGGGCGGGACGTGGCCATCACGCGCGCCGTCCTGCTCGGCCTCGACGATCGGCATCAGCTCACGATCCTGGACGACGCCGTTGCGGGAGTTGCGGACACCGGACTGGCCGACGGCTATCCGCAGATCCGCTCGGCCGTCGAGACCTGCCTGCTGGCGGCGTCGTCCGACGGGTATCGGCTCGGTGCGTCGGGTGACCACGACGCGGCCATCGGCGAGATGGTCGATCATGCAAGCGATGCGCTCTTCGCCCTGCTGACCCGCGTCCCCGCGCCCGTCGCACGCGCCAAACGCCGGGCGGTATGCGACGGGGCCGTGCGGCTCTGTGACGACGGCGTAGGCCGACTGCTGGCTCTCCAGGCTGCCCACCTACCTTCGGGTGCACGGATTCTGGAGATCGGAACGGGTGTCGGCCTCGGGACGGCGTGGCTGGTCACGGGCCTCGGCGCGCGCACGGACGTCGGCATCGTGTCGGTGCAGGTCGACGGTGCGCCGAGCGGGGCGGCGCGCAGCGAACGGTGGCCCGCCTACGTGCGTATCGACACCGCGGACGCCGCAACGACTCTCGCGTCACATCCCGGCGTGTTCGACCTGATCGTCGCCGATGCCTCGATCGCCTCAACGCCGGAAGCCGCCCTGACCCCCGACCATGTCGGCGCGGCGGTCGGCGCGGCACGCCCCGGCGGGATGCTCATCCTGTTCTGCAGCGCGGTACGCGGCGGGGACAGCGATCACGGACACCTCGAGGCGCTGCGGCACAGCGTGATCCACCATCCCGAACTGTTGGGGGTCGAGGTCGACTCGTCGGGCAAGGTCGTGATCGCCACCAGGATGCGGTGACCGTCGGGGCGGAATCCGCTATCGGCGCGCCAGCACCTCCAGGACCGAAATCGCCACCGGGGGTGGCAGGGCGAAAACCCTGTTCACCGCGAAACCCGCACTGTCGCAAAGCCGCTCGAGTTCCGCTCGGGTGCGCTGCCGTCCGCCCGTGTTGACGAGCATGTTCAGGTCGCCGAGGTACATCGTGGGGGGCAGTGATCCGTCGACGATGTCGGGCAGTATCGGTTCGATGATGAGCAGCCGTCCGTCGTCGGGGATGACAGCGCGGATGTGGGCGAGGATCGTGCCTGCCCTGGCGTCGTCCCAGTCCTGCAGCACGCTCTTGACCATGTAGAGGTCGGCGCCTTCCGGGGCGCCCGCCAGGAAATCTCCGGCTCGGCATTCGCACCGGTCGACCACACCCGCATCGCCGAGTGTGCGATCGGCGCGGGCAAGGCCGTCAGCGGTGTCGTACAGGATGCCGCGCAGGTGCGGATGTGCCTGTAGCAGTGCGGCCAGCAGTGTGCCGTCGCCTCCGCCGATGTCGGCGACGGTGTGGAACGGCGAGACGTCGTAGCTGCTGAGCAGTTGGCGGGCGGCAGGTACGGTGCCCTGTCGCATTGCGGCGTTGAACAGTTCCGACAGTTGGGGATTCGCCGAGAGGTAGTCGAAGAAGCTTGTGCCGTAGACCGCGTCGAAGCTGGCCCGGCCGCTGCGGATCGCCGCGTCGAGCTCGTGCCATCCGGCCAACATCGCCGGGTCGCCGAACATGCACACGAACGCGTGCATCGATTCGGGATGGTCGGTGCGCAGCAGATGTCCGGTCTCCGTCAGCCGGAACCGTGCGGGCGCGGGTTCGGACAGCAGGCCGAGTGCGGCAAGTGTGCGCAGCAGCCGGGTGAGCGCCGCTTCGTCGGCGCCGATGTCCGCGGCGAGCTGCGCCCCGGTGCGCTGCGCGTCCCCGATGAGATCGGCGATTCCCAGCCGCGCGGCGGTGAAGACGACTTCGGCGGCCATGGCGCCGAAGACCAGGGCGCCGACCCGCCCGCGTGCTCCGGCGCCCGCCATCGGCCCAGGTTACTGCGCCGGCGCCGCCTCCAGGACCGAGAAGTGGAAAGGGAGGGGCAATCGGGTCACGGTCCGCAGCGTGAAACCGGTCCGCTCGCACAGGCGCTCGTAGTCGGACAGGGACCGCAGCCGCCTGCCCGCGCTCACCAACAGGTTCAGGTCGCCGAGATATACCGTGGCCTGCAGCGATCCGTCGGCGACGTCGGGGAGCACCGGCTCGATCACGAGCAGCCTGCCGTCGTCGGGAATGACGGCGCGGATGTGGCCCAGGATCGTGCCTGCCCGGTCGTCGTCCCAGCCGCGCAGCACGCTCTTGAGCACGTAGAGGTCGGCCCCTTCTGGGGCGCCCGCGAAGAAGTCACCGACCCGGATCACACACCGGCCGGCGACGCCGGCGTCGCCGAGTGCGCGATCGGCGCCGGTGAGGCCGTCGGCGGTGTCGAACAGGATGCCGCGCAGGTGCGGATGTGCCTTCAACAAAGCAGCCAGTAGCGTGCCATCGCCGCCGCCGACGTCCGCTACGGTGCGCACCGGATCGATGTCGTAGGTGCGCACCAGTTCCTGCCCGGTCAGAACCGTACCCTGCCGCATCGTTGCGGTGAACAGTTGCGACACTTCGGGATTGGCTGCCAGGTACTCGAAAAGGCTGGTGCCGTTCGCCGTGTCGTAGGTGCTCTCACCGGTCCGGACCGCGGTGCCGAGTTCACGCCACGCCCTCAGCACGGTCGGATCGCCGAAGGTGCGGACGAAGGCGTGCATGGACTCCGGGTGGTCGGACCGCAGCAATTGGCCTGTCTGCGTCAGGCGGAACTGCGCGGGTGCGGGTTCGGACATCAGGTCGAGCGCGGCCAGCGCACGCAACAGCCGGGTGAGCGCTGCTACGTCGGTGCCGGTCTCGGCGGCGAGCTGCGTCCCGTCGCGCTGTTCGTCACCGATGAGATCGGCGATCCGCAGCCGCACCGCCGTGAAAACTGCCTCGGCGGCCATGGCGCCGAACACCAGCCGCCCCAGCCGGCCCCGGGCACCCATCGGACCAGAGTAGCCAGCCTGGCGCCTCATGCCCGGGCGTGCTTCGAGAAGTCGATCCGGGAGAAATCGCGTACCGGCACGAAGCCGATGCGCGGGTACATCGCATTGACCACGGGATTGGTCAGATCGGTGAACAGCACCGCGTCCCGGGCGCCGGCCCGCAGCGCCCACTGTGCGGCCGCGCACGTGGCCGCCGAGCCGTAGCCGTGGCCGCGCCGCTCGGGCGGGGTGTAGAGGGGGCCGATCCGCGAGACACCGGCCGTGGGTCGGCGAACACCCACCATGCTCACCGGCCGGCTTTCGTCCGTCCAGATCAGGAACTGGTCGGGAGGCTCCGTCGCCGTGCGGACACGGTGCGCGGTCGGGTCGATCCTCACGCCGAGGGCGTCGGCGCGAAACCCGTGCAGCCAGTGGGCGAGCAACGGCTCGTCGCCGGGTTCGGCGGGCCGGATCGCGCCCGTGACCGTCGCCGGCGGGCGGAGTTCGCCGAGCCGGTGCAGCCGCTCCCGGGTGCCGACCGTGCCGACCTCCCCGGTGGCCGCGTGCCACTGCGCCGCGAACAGCGTCGTGATGTCCCGGGGCCCGTGCGCGCCGGTGAGATCCGGCCGGACCCGGGCGACCTTGGCAGCGACGGTCCCGACCGTGTCCTCGGGAAGGCCGCCGCACAGGAGCGGGGAGCGCAACGTCTGAAACGCGGCGCCGACAGCCGCCCCGCCGTCCCACACGGTGACGAGCAGCGCCGGATTGCTGTCGACGATCCGGCCGCGCAGAACCATCAGCTCCACCGTCGCCAGGACCGGATCGCGCCGGTACAGGTCGACAGCGACCTTGCGGAAATCCTCGACGGTGGCGTGCAGCCGCACCTCCATGACCGGCTCCCGTTTCGCTGACAGGCCTGACCGCTATCGCATTCGTCCTCGATAATGCCCCGCCGGGCCGCGTTTCTGCCCACTGTTGGTAAGTGGGGTTGCGCTGCGGAGGAACGCCATGTCCGCGCACCCTTTGCGTTCGCAATCTGTGCAGGAAAGTGGCGGGTGAAATCAAGGTCAAGATTGCGTGAAAATCCCGCGTGCATGGGGCTGGCGGAGGTACTTTCTCGCTACCTAAAGCCCACGTTGAGGGCATTTCCTGAGCGACAGGAGACTCCCATGCTGACCATGCGCGATCACGGAGTGCACGACTACGCCGAACTGAAGGACATGGACGCCACCGATGTCGGTGTGCTGACCGACGACGACCGAGATTGTCTCAACGAGCTCGGCGATTATCTGGTGGCGACAGATGCCTGGCAGCGATTTGCACTGTGGTTGCTGCACAAGCACTTTCTGCCGGAACCCGGTGAGGTGTTCGTCGAACGCGCCATCGCCTCGCCGCCGCAGACCCACACCACCCTGATCGACCGGGCGGCGTACTCCCCGACGGGATTGCAGGCCACCGCCGTGCGGTTCGACAAGGATGTCAGCGACGGCGTCGGCCTGGTCGGGATGGAGTTCGCAGGCCCCGCGGACTTCGGCCCGACGTCACCGATCGGTGGCGACGACGAGGCCGTCCTCGCCGGGGTTGCCGAGCGGCTGCGCGCCCGAGGCAAGATCGACCGTTTCGGGGTGCGCTTGATCCGCCATCAGCTCGGGATCGCCGAGGAGCAGGAGCTGATGGAGACATGCGACAAGCCTCGGCGGGCGCTGCACTGCAGGCTCATCGAAACGGTGAACCGGCCGGGCGAGAACTCTGTCGAGACAACGTGGCGGATCAAACCGGTGGCTCGGGAAACAGACGGGCAGTCCGGCCCGACGGCGACGACGTGGTGCGGCGCGATCCACTGCTACCACTCCTGCTACCACTACTGACGGCGGCGCGGGCCGGCGGCACCTGATGCGCGTTCTGCTGCTGGCGGGCCTCGGGCCGACCATCAGCGCAGCGGAGCTGCTCACCGGCTCGGTGTTCGACGCCAACGTGCGCGTTCCTCCGCAGGATGACCTGTCCAGGTTCCAGGTAAGAAGCCCCGGTGGGGACTATCCGCTCCTGAGGCCGTTCAGGGGGAGTGCCAACGGGCTCTTCGACTGTCCGCCCGGCCCGTACTGGCGGCCGATTCCCCATCTCACCACGCTGACGCTGGAGTCGATCCTGCGTCACGCCGACGTCGACTTCGTCACCAGGGCGACGGACGAGCTGTGGCGCGGGACGCTGCAGGAGCCGGACGGGCCATTCGACGCGGTCCTGCTCTCGACGACGTTCATCTGGGAGCGGCTATCGCTGGCCCGCGCCATCCGGTGGATCGAAGAGTACTTCCCTTCCGTGCGGATTATCCTCGGCGGCCAGTACAGCAATTTGAAGTACCGGCAGATTCTGGCGAAGCACCCGAGCGTCACGGCGGTGGTGCTCGGCGACGCCGAGGTGGCATTGCCCGCTCTGCTCAACGCCCTCGACAAGGGCACCGATATGTCCGCTGTGCCCAATCTGGCGCTGCGCGACGACTCGTCGGGGGCCGTACGGCAAACCGGCCTAGAGTATTCAGACCTGGAACTCGAGCCGTCGCCGACGGTGGCGGGGGATGCGCCGGTCGTTCCCTACGAGTCGATGCGCGGCTGCCCGTTCAGTTGCCGCTTCTGCTCATTTCCCGCGGCGTCGCCGAAATGGCGGTACAAATCCGCGGAGAAGATCCGCGACGATTTCACGCGTTACCGCGATCGCAACGGGACGCGCTACATCAAGGCCCTCGACTCGACGTTCACGGTGCCCCCTGCGCGGCTGCGTCGGTTGCTGCCCATGTTGGAGAGGCTCGACATCGGCTGGGAGGCCTACAGTCGTGCGAACGCCCTGACCGGTCCCGATATGGTGGCCAGGCTGGAGGCGTCGGGGTGTTCGTCACTGGCCCTTGGCTTCGAGTCGATGAGCGACCGCTCACTGTCGCTGATGAACAAGCAGGTATCGGCGACCGCCAACCGGACCGCCTTCGACCTGTTGTCCGCAAGCGGCATCGACTACCGGGTGTCCTTCATGGTCGGATACCCCGGCGAATTCCCGACCGACTTCGACTCGACCCGGCGGTTTCTGGTGGAGGAGTACGCCGGCCGCTTCACGCTCAACGTGTTCTCACTGTCCGACGAAACCATGCCGGTGTGGGCCGATGCGGAGCATGCGGGGCTGGTTGTCAGCGACCCCGACGATCCCGATGCCGAATGGAGCCACGTCGGAATGGACCGCGCCACCGCGAACACCCTGCGCCGCGAGACCCTTCGCGACGTCCGGTGGGCGAATGACGGCGCCGTGCACAACCTTTGGCAGGGTCTCTACGAGATGCCGCTGGCGCCGACGCTCAGCGCGCAAGCCAACCTGCGGATCGAGAAGCTGATCGATCGGTTGGGGATGGTATCGGTGGACTTCCCGGACGAATCAGAGGCGCGACGCCGCCGCTACGCCTGCGAACATGCGCTCGGCGCGCTCGGGGTCGACGTCGGCCCGGTGGGTCAGACCCGCCGAGCGACGAAGCCGGCCGCCTGGGCCACCAGGTCGGTTCTCTCATAGCTGGAGTGCGCGAACGGATTGCGGCCGTCAGAACAGATCGGGTCGCCGTTGGCGCACAGGTCGATCGATCTGCCCGCGTAGGAGCCGGCATTCGACACCGGGTTGCCGAACTTCCGGGCCGGGTTGCCGAACACGGCGACCGCGGCGACATTGCCCGCCACGCCTCCGGGCAGGGGCGGCGCCGACCCGTACTCGCCGACCCGGTCGCCGAGCGGCGGCACTCCGACCAGCATGTCAACGATCGCGGCGCCCTGGGAGTAGCCGCCGAGCACGAGCCGCGTCCCCGGGCATTGCTGGGCCATGGAGGCCACGCGCGCGGAGGCGTCGTATGCGCCGTCGGCGGCGGTACGGAAGTCGTAGGTCGCCGGGTAGTTGACGCCGTAGGCACTCACGGAGCGGCCGCCCAACTGCGGCCTGAGCTGGTCCACGAGCGCCTGGCCGACTCGTCCGATACCGGGAGGTTCGCTGGTCCCGCGGGCGAAGATCACCTCGACGTCGGGGCAGGCCTGAGCCCTCGCGGTGGGTGCCGGCACCAGAGCTGCTGAGGTCAGCACCGTGGCCAGTCCGGTCAGTACCGCGGTGACTGCGTGACGTTCGCGCATGGCGGTAATACTCACATATCCGCGCGAGTGGAACCGAATTCGAGCATGGGCCGTTAGAGCCGACCGGCAACGAATGCCGCTGCCTGGTCGGTGAGGCCGTTGGCGCCGTAATTGCTGTGTGCCGCGACATCGTCGCCGCTTGAGCACACCGGATCGTTCGCCGTGCACAGATCGATGGCGCGCGATCCGTACACCGGGCTGACCGTGAGCGGCAGGCCGACCTTGGCCGTGGGGTTTCCGAACACCGCGACCGCGGCGATGAAATCGGGCGCGTTGGGCGGCAGGGGATTGTCGAAACCGACTGCGGGGAACGGCACCGAGGTGACCACGTCGATGATCGCCGCGCCCTGCGAGTAGCCGCCGAGCACCAACCGGGTGTTCGGGCAGTTGGCCATCATGTACTGGATGTGGGCGCTGGCGTCGTTGGCGCCGTTGGCAGCGGCGAGGAAGTCGTGCGTGGCCGGGTAGTTGACTGCGTACACGCCGAGCGACCGGCCCCCGATCCGTCCGCGCAGCGAGTCGACGAAGGCTTGCCCGACCCGCCCGACACCGGCCGGCTGGTCGGTGCCGCGGGCGAACACGACCTCGACGTCGGGGCAGGCATCCGCGTGCGCCGATGGCGGTCCGGTGCCCGGCCCTGCGCCAACCGGGGCCAGCGCCAGCACCGAAGCGGCCGGCGCGGCAATCGCGATCCCTGCGATCCGGCGTCGCAGAGGTCCGAGATCAAGATCGATGCCCACCCGACGATGCTACCGGCTCAGCGGTCGATCGCCTCCTGGCCGGACTGCCCGCGGTCACGGCCGAGGGCAGGTCGAGAGCTCCTCGATCGGGCCGCCGTCCGGCCACATCGTCGTGGTCAGCTTCTCGGTCGTGCGGTCCGCCTCGGAGTTCTGGACGACCTCGCCCTGGCGGGCCAGCGCGAGACCGAGCAGCACCACGGCGCCGCCGACCGCCTGTGTGAACGTGATCGCCTGACCGAGCATCAGCCACGCCGTGACCACGGCGAACAGCACCTCCGACAGCCCGACCAGCGACGCAAACCGCGGGCGCAGTCTGGCGATTCCCATGATGCCCAGGGTGTAGGCGATCGCCGTGGGTATCAGCGCGAGGGCGATGACCGGCACCAACCACGATGTCGTCCACCCCGCGACGACGGCATCGTGGCTGGTGAACGTCAGCGGCATCACGTTGGTGGCACCGAGGGCACCCACCGCGACGGTGCCGACGACCAGGCCTGCGGTGGCCAGGGTGAGCGGGTTGAGACCAGTACCGTCGGCTGCGACCTTGTCGGACATCATGAAGTAGCATGCCGCGCAGACGGCAGCCGCCAGCGCCCACGCCACCCCGACGGCATTGATCTGCGCCCCGGAGAAGACGTTGAGCACGAGCATGATGCCGGCGATGGCCAAGGCGACGCCGCCAAGGGTCAGGTTGGCCGGCTTACGCCTGGTGGTCGCCCACAGCCAGCCGACGACCAGCACCGGAGCGGTGTATTCCAGCAGCAGCGCCACCCCGACGGACAGGTGGGCGACGGCGTTGTAGTAGCACAACTGGGCGCCCGCTATCGGCACCAGTCCGTAGACCACGACGGTTCGGTGGTGATGCATTGCGTCGAAGATCCAGTCAGGCTTGATGACCGTGGCGACGATGACCATCACGACGGCACCTCCTGCGAGGCGGGCGGTGACCGCGGCCGTCGGGCTCCAACCCGCCTCCATCAGCGCCTTCGCCAGGGGCCCCGACATGCCGAACGTGAAGGCCGAGCCGATCGCGAACAGCAGACCGAGCCGGAACTGGTCGACGGCGGGCGCCATCGCTTTCATGCTTAACCTCCCCGGGAGATGTAATGAGTAAAATCCGCTTTGGTCGTGACGCTAACCCGGAGAGGAGTCATGAGTCAAATGATTTTTACTCATGACACGGATCTCACATTGCGGGCCGCCTGTGTGCTGGTCAACACCGATCGGGTGGACGGCGAGCAGCTTGGCGACCACGATTCGCTGGACGCGTATCTGCGCGGTTTCGGGTGGACGGGGCGACGCGACCGCGACGAGGCGGAGCTGGAGTCCGTCCGCCGGCTGCGCGAGCGCCTCGGCAAGGTCTGGGCCACCGCCGACGACGAGGACAGGGTCGTCGGCCAGGTCAACGCGTTGCTCGCCGACACGAGGGCCGCACCATGGCTGACCCGGCATCCCGAGATGCCCGATTGGCACCTGCACCTCGCGTCCATTCACGATCCGCTGTGGCAGCGGATGGGCGCCGAGATGGCGATGGCCCTGGCTGACCTTATCCGTGCCGGGGAGCTGCGACGGCTGAAGGTCTGTGCGGCACCCGACTGTGAGGCGGTTCTCATCGATCTGTCGCGAAACCGGTCGCGGATGTTCTGCGATACGGGCAACTGCGGGAACCGTCAGCATGTGGCGGCGTATCGGGAACGTCGCTCCCGCGGGTAGTAACCCCTGGCAGGGGCTGCGCCTACGGCAGCCAATAGCCCCTGATGCGATGGAATCGGCCGCGGCCCAACAACGCGTTCGCGGCTTGTAGTCCAGACATCACCGCCGCCTCGATGCAACCGGCATTCATGCCACAGTCCGTCCAGTCCCCGGCCAGAACGAGGTTGTGGTAACCGCTTTCATCCGGCCGGAGTCGATACTTGTCCGAGCCGGGTACCGACTGCACATAGCGGTCAGAGGGATCGAGGTTCACGGACACATGCTGGGTGGCCATCGCCTCGACGCCCTTTTTGCCTCGGGCGCCGTGAACGATATGCCAGTTAAATCCCTTGTTGGTGAACGCCTTTGGTAGATAGAGCTGGAGATTGCATTCGACGTGATTGGCCGCGGCGGCGTACGTCCGATCGCGGTACCGGCTCACGTATTCATGTGATGGCTCGGTAGTGGGCCACGGCGCGTCCAGGGATCCGCAGAAGTAGGCTGCAGTCCCCGGTACCTCGCCCGGCGGCCAGTCTTCAGCCCACAGTGTCTGCGGCATAGACGCCCACGTCTCGAAAGGGTGCAGATATGCGCTGATCGTCGCGCCGGGGTAATGCCAGCCGAGGTCGGGTTCCGTTGGACGAAGCCATAGTTGGAACGCGTGGGTGGCGACGGTCCGAACCCGCCTTGACATCTCCCACCATTCGGGCCGGTCCGCCGTGAGTTCGGCGGCGACCGTCGGGATCATGCCCATCGATACCGCGAGAATGACGTGATCAAAGTCGGCGCCCAACCGCAAGGTTCTGATCTCGACATCGCGGCGTGTGCAGAAGTGCGATTCGAAATCGGTCACCAGCGAGCCGACCTGCAGCTGGTCACCCAATGGACTGGTCGGGAATACCGGCAGCCCCTTCACCAGGGTGAGTGGCTCGTATTGCTCGACACCGTCAGCCAGGTTGGCCTGGCGGCCGAGGGTAATCGTGTCGATCGCGTGCCGCCGGGAATCCAGGTGCAGAGCGTCGAGCCTGTGGAAGAACTCGAATTCGACGCCGCGTCGGCGTAGCGCCTGGTACAGCGGAGCGATCACCACGTCGCCCATGCCTGCGGTCATCTTCCAGAACAACGCGCCGCGGTACCCGAAGAGGACCTGAGCGATCAGGAAGACCATCTGGCCCGCGGCTACCGAAGGCCGGTCGGGATCACCCTGCGCGTATCCGAACATCAGGTCGTACAGCCCCCGCACCATCGCCGAGTCGAGCACGTCGGGGTGTCCCCCATGGCGCAGCACCCAGTCGCCGAACTCTTCATCGTTGATCGCCCGGAACCCTCGAGGATGGGTCACCAGGTGGTCGGCCAAAATGCCCCTTACGGCGGCGACCAGCAGCGACAGCAGTAGCCAGCCGCGCCGGTGACTGGGCTGCCTCTCATAGTCAATCCCGTTGCGCACAGCGATCATCACATCGTCCAAAAGCGCGGTGGCCGAGTCATCGGCGACATCGGGGTCTGCTGCGGCCGCGAGGGCCGCGAGTATGGCGCCGAGTGCGGTGCCGAAACCCGACGGCAACCGCGTCTGAGACCGGTTCGGGAACGTGCGCGAAATCCCGGTGGCTTGGCCGTCACGCAGCGAATCGAAATAGGCGACCAGCAATCGAAGTGCACGCTCGACGAACGACACCACTGTGAGCTCACGGCCCGAAGCGCCCGGTTCGCCGGGAAGGCCGTCGTCCCGTGGGTGGGTGCCCAACCAGCTCAGCCAATCGTCTCCGAACCGCTCGGCCAGCCCCGGGTTCTTGGCCGGGTGTAGCGCGTCACGCCAACCGGGAATAGGGCAACCCGGATCAGTTGTCGGCCTGTCGAGTTCGGCATAGCACTCGCGCAACAGCGCGAACGCATTCTCGTACGAGCCGAGCCAGATGTGCAGACCGTGTTCCTCGATACGGCCGTTATCGCCGCGGCTGGAGGCGGCCTTGCCGCCCAGTCTCCAGCCGCGTTGGTACACCGTGATCGACTCGAATCGATCACGCCATCCCGACTCGCTCAAGCGCCAGGCAGCGCTCAATCCCGCCATCCCACCTCCGAGGATCGCGACCTTTCCCCCCGGCTGCCTCACCCGAGCAGCTTCCGTGCGCGCGTCACCTCGGGCCACGCGCAGTGGGTCGGGAACAGTTCCACCGCGCCGGCGAGTACCTGGCGGTCTGACTCGGTCGCGAATCTGTCCAGCGCGGCGCGCAATTCGAACACCTGGGCGTGCTGTCGGCTGGCCAACTCCGTCGCCGCGACCAGATCGGCGTGACGTTCGCCAGCATCGTCGGTTGTTCGAGCGCGCAGCCGGTGCAACTCGGCGTCATAGAAGTGCATCCCCGTTTCATCGGCCAAGTCAAGCGCGATCTGTATACGCTCCCGGGCGCCGGTAAGCTCACCGGCTGAGGTCAGCAACCGGGCCAGCAACGCGTCGTAGAAGGTGAGCAGTGAGATCACCCCTAGCATGCGCCAGGCGTCGACGAACGCCGTGAGAGTCGCGATGTGTGGCTGCAATGTGGCCGCATCACCGTCGAACCTCGCCAATGCGAAGGCCGCGTCCGCGGTTGCGCGTTGTGCGGTGCCGGCCAGCACCCACGAGTCGAACCCATGCTGCTCACCAAGGCCGGCAAGGTGGTCGGCGACGGTGCCCGCGCGAGTGAACTGACCGGCCTCCAGCCGGATCAGAACCTCGATCTGCAACGTGTACGCATGGCTGAATGCCCCCTGCGGGAACGCCACCCGCGCACAGCGTTGACGCGCGGATTTGAGTTCGGCCTCGGCCCCTGGCAGGTCACCGTCGATACAGCACATAAGGGCGCGATGGGTGTACAGTCCCGCCGCCGGGTCGTTGGGCATGAAGAGCATGTCCGCGAGTTCGCGGGCGGCATCCTCTGTCAGATTGTGCTCGGCCTGATGCAGTTTGGTTCGCGCATAAGCAAACTCGCCGCGATACCAGGCAAGCATGCCGAGCGCGAACTCGTTGATGGGCAAAAAGCGCTGCCGCGATCCGGTCAGGCTCGCCCGAATCGAGCGGACCAGTCGTTCCGCACGCTCGAGGTCGGCGCGCATGGTGTAGTACGGATAGAGTGACATCAGTGTCGAGAACAGGTCATCATCCTGCAAATCGTTGCTGCACAACTGAAGACAATTCTCGAAGTCCTCGGCTGCGGTGACGCTCGCGACGCCTTCTGCGGCTTGCGCGAGCAGTGCCCGCCTCAGTCGAAACGCGATTTCCGTGCGATTACGGTGCGGTCCCGGCGCGGCACGCCCGGTGTTCTCGATGGCATGCGTCAGATAATTGCGGGCCTCTCCCAGAGCCCCGCGCTGCGCGGCATTGGCGGAGGTGTGACCGTAGGCCATCGCAGCCTCGCCGTACCGTTGCGCGTGCCCGCAATGGTGTGCGATCAGCGGCCAATCGGGATTTCCCTCGGCTGCCGCCGCGAGCAGGCTGTCGGCGATTCGGCTGTGCAGTTCGCGGCGCAGTGTCGGCGGTGACAGTTCGGCGGCCACTTCGCGCAGCAGGTCGTGCCTGAAGCGCCAGGTATCGGTCTCGAGTGGTTCGAGTACGCGGCTGCCTATCAACTGCGTAAGCGCGTGATCGACCTCCACCTCCTGGAGATCGACCGCCGATATCAGCAGACTGCGCTCGACACGGTTGCCTATGATGGCGGCGGCCTCGGCTACTCTCACCGAGTTCTCGCTGGAACGCAGGCGCACGAACAGAGCTTCGTACAGGGTGTCGGGGACGCCTGCCGTCGACGAAGAGTCCGAGGGTTGGTCCCTCAGTTTCGCGACGACTTCCTCGATGTAAAGGGGAACGCCATCGCAGCGGCGCCTGATCGCGTGCTTCTCAGCCTCGGTGACCGCTGGATACAGCGCCGTGATGAGACGTTCGGAATCCTCGACGCTCAGCGGAGCCAGTTCGAAGACCTCGACGGGTGCTCCCTCAGGGAGGGGTACGTTATTTCGGCTGGTCATCAATACCATCAGTTGACCCCCGGTTTCGGACGTCAGCAGCGACCCGACAACCTCGAGGGTGTCCTCGTCGAACCAGTGCAGGTCCTCCGCCAGGACCAGTGCGAGTCGATCGTGGACGCAGGCGCGCAGGTAGCGGTGCACGGCTCCGGAGATGAGATCAAATAATCTGCGTCCCTCGACTGCCACCGGCTCGTAACCGGTTCGTGGTTCGATACCGCAGATCGGTGCCAGCAACGGGATGGTGCTGGTCCGGTCCAACCCGCAGCTCTCCACCTCGCCGATGAGGCTGCGGAGCCGCTCGCTCGGTTCGGTCGCCCGGGTGATGCCACACCGGCGCTCCAGCAGTCTGCGCACCGGCCGGAGGCCGACGTCCGTGTGGAATGGCGAACCGATCAGCTGCAGTACGACCGCGTTCGAGCGTTCCGCCATCGCGACCGCCGTCCAGGCCAGCCTGCTCTTGCCGATCCCCGCGTCACCCTTGAACAACACACCGGGAGTTCGCAGCCGGCCATCGGTGGCAGCCAGCCAGCTCTGCTCCATATAGGACAGTTCACGGCTGCGGCTGACCAAGGGGCTTAGGAGCGCCGGTCGCGCATCGTGTTCCGCGGTGACGCGGAAGTGGCAGAGCGGGGCGTCGACACCCTTTACTGATGTCGGTGGCCGTGGCTCCAACTCGAAACGCCCACGCACCAGCCGCTCGACTGCCTCGGTCACCGCCACACTGCCCGGTTCCGCGATGCCGCATACGCGGGCTGCGAGGTTGGCCGCCAGGCCGTAGACATCGTCCTGCGCCGTTTCAAGGTATACCATGCCCCGGTGGATGCCGACCCGCACGTCGACTCCGAAGCCGTAACGCCGCTGCACCCGCTCGCTGAGATCTGTTACGGCGCGGGTGATGTCGAGTCCTGCTTGCACCGCTCGGCGGACGTCGTCCTCATGGGCGTGCGGGTGTCCGAACAAGGCGAGCAGACCATCGCCTTTCGTGGACATGATGTGGCCTTCGTACCGACCGACGATCCCGAGGACGTCGTCTCGGTATCGACCAACCACCGTGCGGTAAATCTCGGGCTCGGTTCGGGTCGACAGGGCGGTCGAATCGACGAGATCGGCGAACATGATGGTCAGACGGCGGATCTCACCATGGTCGATAGGGGCGGCAAGCAGATCCTCGGCGTCGGCGTTGCCCTCGTCCAGTTCCAGGACCTGTTCGGCAAGCACTTTGGCCGTCGCCCGGTCACCCTCGTTGATCGCCTGAAACGCTCGGTCGAGCAGTTCATCGATACGCGGGGGCCCTGAGGCGACACTCATTACTCAGCGGGGTCGTCTGTCTCGGGGATGGCGATCGCGATCGGGAGTTCGCGGGGTTCTTGTGCCCCGTATGTCGCCTTCACAGCTCCCTCATAGAGCCCGCTGGGCAGGCCTGCTGTATTGAGCACGATAGTGAACTGGCGCTCATCGGCACGCAGTGTGCAGGACGGCGGATCAAACGTGGCGAGCGCCTTGATATCGGCGTTATCCAACGTGCGGACCAGTCGCGTGATCGCGAGCTTGGCTTCGATGCCCTGTCGGGCCGCCTCGGCCGCGGGATCCTCCATCGGGAATGCGAATGTCCGCTTGATGATCGGGTTCGCGTACGCCCCAGGTCCGGCCACCGCGGTTTCAAGGATCTCGGCACCGCGCAACATTCCGATATTGGTGAGCCGGATGGCGGTGTCCAGCCACACCTGCCTGTCCCTGGGAGCATCGTTCAGCGCCTGCGCGGCGCTGCCGGTGGCCGACAGCGCATCGGCGAGGCCGTTGCCGACGATCGAGGCGATATTGTCGGCGACCAGGAGCACACGCCGATCCCACTGCACCTGCAATCCGACCCGCGCGAGTGACATGCCTCCTGCGAGTGCGGCACCCGCGAGGCGGGTGATCGACGTGATCGCGTCGTGTGGGCCATAGCTTCCGGGCGGATGACCGTTGACTTGGTCGAACACGTCCATCGCCAATCGCGCCGCCGCGGTTACGCTTCCCTTCGCAGCGTCGGCGTAGCGCGCCGCGATGACGTCCGGTGGGTCCGGGGGGTCGGGTTCATTTGCCATCAGTTAACTCCGTCAGCGGACGGTTTGACGTTCTTCTCGGCAGTGCTCCACGCGTCCATGATCTGATCCTTGAGCTTTGCGCCGATATCCTCCGCGACCGCCTCGACATCGGCTCTTTCGAAGCCGTCGATCCATCTCTTGCCTGCGTTGCCCGCGACCGCGGCCATCCGGTCGATCAGCGCGTTGACCAAGTCGCGGGTGTCCTCGACGGTGTCCTTGAAGTTCGGCGGGAACTCAACGGCGTCCGGCATCGCTCATCCTTGTTCGTATGGGTCGTTCTCGGAAGAGGGGTGGAACGGCTTGAGGACACCGGGTTCCTTGCCGCCATGAGCTTCGAACTCGATCAACTTGCGAGCTGTACCCGCGAGCATCTCCTTGCCGGCATCAGCCCACCCCATCAGGCATGCGAGCGCCGCTGTTGCGCACGGGCTGAGCCCGTTGACGTGCTCCTGTTTGCTCGTTCGTATCCGCACACCCATTTTCGACGGATCGCGGGTGTCGTTTTCGGGCGTTATCCACAGGTAGCCGTTGTCGACTTCGACGTACCCGGGGTCGCTGCGGTCCGGATCGATGTCGTAGTTCAGGAAGATGCTGCCGTCGGACTGCCGCACCTTGTAGAAGATGAGGTCGGTGATGAGCCGATACTCATCACATTCCGCACCGACCTCTTCCCGCACGCGACTCCATTTGTCAGGGTTCCGATTGGGAGTGTTCTGAATCATGCGGCAGAAGAACTTGCTGCACTTGTCCCAGTTCATCGGTTCGACCACGCGTTCGATCTGGGTGACGCTGAGGTCCTCGGCGGTCGAGTTCGTAACCACCGTGCTGCAATACTGTCCGTTTATCTGTTGCAGCGTGCCAAAGCAGGGGCTGGAATTCGCGGCGAACGCCGCACTGACCTGTTCGCGTGTGAGCCGCGTCCACTCTTCTCTGGTGTTGACATTGTCAAGTTCGCCGAGAATGAAGGAGGTGATACTGCTCGCGCCGTTGTCGGGACGCGGATATGACGCCACCCCGACATCGAGCACACGGACGAGCTGGTCCCGCAGTTCGTCGCTCAATAGAGACCGACTCCCCAACATGCGGTCGAGTTTGAGCAGGAGGAATGAGCCGTATCCGGCCCGTGCCAGCGCGGGGTCAGCCAGAGAGTCGTAGGACAGCAGTTGTTCGAAACCGGCCCCGCGCTTGCCTTTCTGATCTGGTTCCGTCTGCTGTGGTTCACTGCGCCCTGATTCTTCGGATGCGCTCGAAGGCGGCTCAGCCGGGGGTGGAACCTGTATCAGTTCCTCGGTCGCCGCGGCGAGGTCAGGAAACCGCATCCGTCCCTGCGCGTCGGGATTGCGAATGCCCTCGCGATTGAAAAAACTCTCCAACTCGCTGAACCAGCCCGCCTCGCCGAAGCCGGTGGAGTTGGGAAGCATCGCCTCCACGGCAGGCAAGACCGAGTTCGGTAGCAGACCTTTTCTAGCCTCGACAACGAGTTTGTCGATCTCGCCGTAGACGGCGATCTGACTGTGCAGTATCGACATTGTCCACGACCCCCTGTCAAGGGCTTAGCATACCGTTGTGGCGGGGAATTACCGGGATAACGGCGAGGTTCGTCCCTTGACGGAGGGTGGTCGCGGGGCAGACGGTGCGATATCGGACGTTCCGTGGGCTTTGTTGTTTGATCCGGCGGTTAATGTGCGCGCGCTCGGCGAGATTCAGGCGCGTGGATTCCGGGCCGCCGCCGACCTCGTCGATCGGTTCGTCCGGGTCGCAGAACCCAGTGCTCGCAGCGGCCGGCGGAATACCACCGGGCCCGAGCTGGGCGATCCTGCGAGTGAAACTTTAAGCAGCACAATGAATCCCGACATCAACCGGCTTGTCGAGTCCTGGAGGACGATCGCAAGCCAACTCGCGGACTCGTTGCGGGGGGGTGGACCGCCAGAACCGAGAGCGATGTTCGACCTGGCCGGCGGCCGCTCCGGGAGCAGCGTCACTATCAAAGCGACGCAGCCCGGTCCGGTCTCCACCGAGGTCTGGTTGCAAAACGAGGGACCGACGGACCTGAGCGCCATCGTGATTCGCTGCAGCGACCTGTTGTCCCATGACGGCGACGTGATCGACTCGGGGCGGATCGCGCTGGATCCCCAGACCGTGCCGATGCCGCCGCGTTGCAGCCGGGGGATCTGCGTGCGCATCGAGGTAGATGAACACGTCGCGGACGGCGTGTACCGCGGCACGTTGCTGATCGGAGGCCATCTGGACAATTGGCTGCCGGTGGTGCTCACCGTGGCACTGTCGGCGAAATGACGGGTGCCACCGACCGTTCGGTACATATCGCCCGGGTCGAGGACCGGCTGCGGGAGATCGGTAAGCTCGTCCGCAACTCGATGCTCGATGCGATGCCCGATGGCGAACCGCATCAATGGCTGTACGGTCCGATGCGCGAGTACCCGTCGCGATCTGGCAAGGCACTGCGCCCTGCCCTGTGCTTGTCGGCGGGCCATGCATTCGGCGCCGAGCCTGATTCGCTGCTGGGGGTCGCGGTCGCTATCGAACTGCTTCACAATGCCTTCCTCATCCATGACGACATCGTTGACGGTAGTGAGATGCGCAGGGGCAGGCCCACACTTGCGGCGAGCCACGGTCTGGGCGTTGCGCTGAACGCCGGTGACGGCGTCGCAATGCTGGCCGGCCAAGTGCTACGCAAAGCTACCCGACAGATGGACCGGCGATTGGCGGACGTGGTTTGGGCCGAATTCGACACGATGGCCCTGCGAACACTCGAAGGTCAGGCCACCGAGATCGGTTGGCAGAGAGACGACGTCGACGGCCTAGGTCCCGAGGACTATCTCGAGCTCATCATGCACAAGACGTGCTGGTACACCACCATTCACCCACTGCGGGTAGGCGCGATCATCGGATCGGGTGGCGCTGTGGCACTGGAGCCTATGGTGCGCTTCGGATTTCACATCGGTGCTGCCTTCCAGATCCGCGATGACCTGCTCAACCTGATAGGGGACGAACGCACTTATGGCAAAGAGATCCTCGGAGACCTGTACGAGGGCAAGCGGACACTTCCGTTGATGCATCTGCTCGACGCATCCCGGGGTGAGAACCGCGCAATGGTGCGGGACTATCTGCGCCGCACCCGCGTCGAGCGAACCGAGGAGATGGTGCGTCAGGTTCGTACCCTGATGGACGACCTTGGAAGCATCGACTTCACCCGCAAGTACGCCGAGGGTATCCTGCTGGTCGCCGAGGCGTACTTCGAACAGGCCTTCGCCGACGCCCGGCCTTGTGCCGATCTGGACTTTCTCCGGTCGCTGGTGCCCTATGTGTGGGCTCGCTGCCGCTGACATCGGTGGCCGGCGCAGTCGGCAACCAATCGAGCACGTCAGTGCTCGATTGGTGACGATCACCCTTCCGCCGCGCCATTAGGGTCGAGGGTTGGGGGCTCGATGGGACGAAAACCGACAACGCGGCTGGAACTCAGCGGATACCGATTCCTGGTGCGACGGATGGAGCACGCGCTGGTGCGCGGCGACATCCGGATGCTCGACGATCCGCTGCGCGGCCAGTCGCTCTCACTGATCGCCGGGGCCGGCGTCGCGGCGATCATCGTGGCGGTGTGCGCGGTGCTGGCATTCCTTCGCCCGCTCGGCGCGCTCGATGCCGCGCCGATCGTGATGGACCGGGACTCCGGGGCGCTGTATGTCCGGATCGGCGACACGTGGCATCCGGTATCCAACCTGGCCTCCGCTCGGCTGATCGTCGGCTCGCCCGACGTGCCCCGTGCGGTGCACGCCGGTGCGATCACCGCCGCCAAGAGGGGACCGCAGGTGGGGATCGCCGGGGCGCCCGCAACGATCGGCGAACCGCTCTCATCCGATGAAATCAGTTGGGCCATCTGCGATTCTGCATCAACGACAACGTTGATCGTGGGCCGCACGAATCCGCAGAATGCGACGGCGGGGCCGGATTCGGATGGGAACGTCCTGGTGACGGACGGGTCGGCGACCTACCTGATCTACGACGGCTGGCGGGCCAGGGTCGACCTGCGGGACGCGACGGTCGTGCGCGTGCTGGGGTTGGAGGGTGTTGTCCCACGACCGGTTTCACCCGCGCTACTGCAATCGGTGCCGGAGGCGCCGCCGATTGCGGTACCGCGAGTCGCCGCCGCGGGGTCTCCCGGGCTGGCGGGCTTCACCGTCGGAACCGTCGTGCGGCTGGAGCGAGCCCACGCGACCGAGTACTACGTCGTGTTGGCCGGTGCCGTGCAACGCATCGGTGAGGTGGCCGCCGATCTGATCCGATTCACCGTCGCGCAGCCCGCAGGTGACATCCGCACCGTCGCCGCGGATACGATCGCCGTGGCGCACACCGCGGAAACGCTGCCCGTCGGCACATTTCCTCGGCGGACAGGCGTCGTCGACGGCCGGGTGCTGTGTGCCGGATGGGCACCGCATGGCGGCAGTGGCAGGACGAATACGTCGATCACGGTGGGTGATTCGCTTCCGGTCGACGGGTCGGCAGCCGTGGTCGAACTGGTTCAGGCCGATGGCGACGGCCCCGCCGTCGATGCGTTCGCCATGCCCGCGGGCCGTAGCGCCTATGTCCGCTCGGCCGGTGTCACCGGCGACGGAGGTGTGGGCGGATCGTTGTTCATGCTCACCGACTTCGGTGTGCTATTCGGCGTTCGGGATGCTGACACCGCCGCCCATCTCGGGCTGTCCGGGCAGCCGCGACCGGCGCCATGGCCGATGCTGGCCCGGCTGCCGCGCGGTCCCGAACTCAGCAAGGCGGCGGCCTCAGTCTTGCGGGACGGCACGCCGGCCTGACCGCCGCGCGAGTGCGCTCAACGCCGACACCGTCGCCACCGCGATACATACGGCGGCACCAGCGAATGCGACTCGACGCGGCCGCGAGTCCGTCTGCGCCGGCGGTGGTGCGGCGGCGAATTCGGGTGGCTGGGGGTGGTCGGCGGCCTGCCCGCCCACGCCCCCACCGCTCACCGCGGCGAGCGCGTCGACCACCCCACTTCCGACGAGTGGATTCCAGCCACCCGGTGGGTGATGTGCGGTGTCCTCGATCAGCCGCATGACCTGCCGCGCGGACAGCTGCGGCCAGCGCGACCTGATCAGAGCGGCGATCCCGCTCACCACCGGGGCCGCATAGCTGGTGCCGGCTATCGGCGCAGCGCCGTCCTCGGCGGGAAGTGCGTCGATGAGCCCATCGCCAGCGGGGTCAAGGGATACCACGTGTTCGCCGGGCGCGGCGACATCGACCCAGGGCCCCGCCAGGCTGAATCGTGATGGCGCACCGCCGGAATCGACGGAGCTGACCGTGAGCACGTAGTCGTCGTACCAGGCTGGACTCGCGACGACCCGGACGTCATCCCAGGCCGGCCTGTCGCGGTCGGTGGGGTTCTGATCGCCGCACTGTCCCGGCCCGCCGGTATTGCCCGCGGCGGCCACGACGACCACGTTCTTGACGTCGACCGCATAGGACAGCGCTGCACCGAGCGCCCGGTCGTCGAACGCCTCGGCCACCGGCACGCACGCCACCGATGACACGTTGATCACCGCGGCACCGAGATCGGTGGCCGTACGAATGGCCATCGCGAGCGTCTCCACATCACCGTATCCCGATCCGGAGAGTTGGTCGGTGGCCCGGAACTTGTTGCTGGACTGGCGAATGCTGAGGATCGACGCCTCCGGTGCGATGCCGGTGAAGGCCCCGCCCGCAGCGGAGTCGGCCGATGCTGCGATGAGCCCGGCGATGAGGGTGCCGTGGCCGTCGCAGTCGTCGGTGCCCTCTCCGGTGGAGACGTAGTCGCCGCCGGGGATCAATCGGGGAAGCATCGGGTGCGGGCTGACGCCGGTGTCGACGACGGCCACGGTTTGTCCCGCTCCGCGGGCGAGCCGCCAAACTGTCGGCAGGTCGAGTGCAGCGAACTGGTCGCCACCGCGGGTGACGGCGCGGTCATGCAGGGCGGTGAAACACGGGCCCGTCAACTCGGTGGGGCCCGGCGGGGCGGGTGGGGCGGGTTTGGGCAGCACAGCGGGGTCGACCGGCGGAGGTGACACCGCCAGCGCCGCAGGTGCATTGGCGACCGCGAGTGTGCACAGCACCGCGATTCCCGCCGTGTGATTGCGGGTCACGGCAGGGTCCAGCCACGGGCAAGGGAGTACAGCCCGGCCACCAAACAGGCCAGCGGCACCACCGCTGCCAGAACTACGTACTCCAGCAGGTCGGCCGCGCGGCGCGAGATCGGGCTGGCCATTGTATGTACCGCTGACGAACGCACCCCAGCTCCCGCGCCGGCGACGACGGCGCCGGCCCAATACGCGTGAGCGGGCGCTGCGGCCACGACGAGTACGAATGTCGCTGTCAATGAACATATCCCGCTCATCGCCAGCGAGATCCAACAGAATCCGCAGGCGTGGGAACGGGCGCGTAGCAGCAGCGCGACACCGAGAACCGCTGTCAGCGCGGCCCCGCCGCGCCACGCCGGGCCCGACACGCATCCCCACGTCACCAGCGCCGCGCCGAGCGCCGCAGCGCTGGCCGATCCGACCACCACGCCGGTGAGGACCCTGTGGCCCCTGTCCGCCAACCGGGCGTTCTCCGCGTCGGTGTCGTTCCCGAGTGCCGCGTCGTCGTCGGTCGGCGGCGCCGGTGACAGACCGCTCACCGCCACCGATATCCTGGCCGCCAATCCCAGCACAACCAGCGCGACCGTGGTCAGCACCGCGCCGATCGCTTGTACGGGCAGCGGTGACACGACCGCGGGCGCCAGCCCGGCCGCTACGATCGACGAGGCCACCGTAAGGGCCGTCAAATATGTTGTGCCGCAACCGGTGATGCGCAGCAGCAGCGTGGCGACCGTCGCCGCGACCGCCGCCGCGAGCAGGCAGTTGGCTGCCGAGGGGCCGGCGGGAACGGCGATGAACCCGCTCACCGCCGCGAACAGCACCGTGATCACGGCGATCGTCACGCACGCCGGTCCGCCTGCCCGTTGGCATGTCCCTTGCCGATGTCTGACGATGGCGAATCCCGCCGCGACGGCGCAGATCGCAGCTGCGGTGACCAGGTGTCCGGAGGCAGGTGTTCCCGCCGTGGACACCAATGCGAAAGCGCTTGCCAGCGCCGCCCACGCGCTCACCGCATCCCCGAGGTGATGCCGGCGCCCACGGCTGGGGACGGTTTCCGCGACCACCTCGGTCAGGCAGCGATTGTCGGCAGCGGCGTGCGGCGGCTGGACAGCCGACAGCAGGAGCCGGTTCCCGTCGTGAACATCGTTTTCCGCCAACGTCATCGATTCATCGAGTGTCGTTCCCTCGATCCGGGAGAGCCGCCACCGGACGGGGCTGGTGGTGCTGCCCGCGAGGAGGTCGACGATCGACGGAAGCAGCATCGCGAGCGGCAATGCGGCCGGAAGCGCGAGATCGGTCGTGGTCGGCCCGTCGGCGCCCTCGGTGTGGATGGAGACCCGGCACAGGGATATCGGCTTGGATATCGGCTTGGATATCGGCCGGGAAACCGGCTTGGAAATCGGCATGACGTCACCCCCGTGAAACCCCGATCGCCAATACCGTAACCGGCCGCCGCGGGGCGGCATCGCACCAATTTGGCCTGTGTTGGCCTGACCGGGTGGGAACGGGATCGTCAGTCGGTGCGTCCATTTACCGATGGAGTTCATACCCGAAAACCGCTTGGCCGCACCCGCGGTCGTCACCGGCGACATCCTCGTCAAGGCTCCGCCAGAGGTGCGCAGGCCCACTGCGGTCAATCCGCTCGCTCGGCTGCTGCCTGCCGTGATGGTCGTCGCCGCCGTCGGGATGGTCGTGGTGTATCTGCGGTCCGGCCACGGCGGCGTGCGCAGTCCGATGCTGGTGCTGTTCCCCGTGATGATGCTGGCCTCGCTGGTCGGCACGGTCGCCTACAGTGCGCGCGGAGCGGGCGGGGCGGCCGAGATCAACGAGGATCGCCGTGAGTATCTGCACTACATCGCAGAACTTGACGCGGCGGCAGCGGCGACCGCGGTGCGGCAGCACGAGTCGCTGCATTGGACCCATCCGGACCCCTCGACATTGTGGACCCTGGCCGGGACCGCCCGGATGTGGGAAAGGCGTCCTGCCGACGCCGACTTCTGCCGCGTGCGGGTCGGGCTTGGCTTAGACGAGCTCTCGACAAGGCTGGTGATGCCGGAGCTGGGTCGCACCGGCGAACGCGATCCCGTCACCTGCGAGGCCTTGCGACGTGTGATGAGGCACCGATCGCACGTCGCCGACCTGCCCCGCACCGTGGCGGTGTGCGCGCATCCACGGGTGGCCATCGACGGTGACGAGCGCGCGGCGCGGCGCCTGCTCCGCGCCGTCGTGTGCCAGCTGGCGGCCCTGCACAGTCCCGAACACCTGAGGATCGCCGCCGTGGTCGGGGGAGACGTCGTCAGGGGAGAAGTCGTTAGGGAAGAAGAAGTGGTTAGGGAAGAAGTGGTTAGGGAAGAAGCTGTCGGGGCAGAGGCCGCCGGCGAAGACGGGGCTGGGGAATGGGATTGGCTCAAATGGCTTCCGCATCATCAGCATCCCACCCTGACGGATGCGGCAGGACCGGTCAGGATGACCTATCCGACGCTCGGTGAGGCCGAGGCCGACTTGTGCACAACCGCGGCGGGAAAGTCCGTACACACGGTGCTCGTCGTTGACGGTGACGCAACCGGGTTCGCCGAATTGGGCGGCATCCCCGGTGTCACCGCGCTGGCGATCGGGTACAACGCGCCCGCGGGCCTGCACCTGCGCATCGACGCGGAAGGCCTACGGGTCGACGGCGACAGCGGTGTAGCGGCGTGGGCACGACCCGACGCGATGACGCGTGACCAAGCGGAGACGTGTGCACGACGGCTGGCCCGCTACCGATCGTCGGCGGAGAGCGTCGGCGGGCTCTCCGCACCACCCGACTGGGCCGCGTTGGTCGGTGTCGATCCGAACCGTATCGATCCCGCGACGCTGTGGCGAATCCGCGAACCCCGGCGTCGCCTGCGAGTGCCCATAGGTGTCGCCGACGACGGTACTGTCGTGGAACTCGATCTCAAAGAGGCGGCGCACCACGGCATGGGCCCGCACGGATTATGCATCGGTGCAACGGGTTCGGGAAAGTCGGAATTCCTGCGCACGCTGACGCTGGGCTTGGTGGCCACCCACCCGCCCGATGCGCTCAACCTCATCCTGGTCGACTTCAAAGGCGGTGCGACCTTCCCCGGCTTCGACCGGTTGCGTCACGTCGCGTCCGTCATTACAAACCTCGCGGACGAAGCGCAACTCGTCGCCCGGATGAAGGACGCGCTCGCGGGTGAACTGAACCGCAGGCAGGAGGCGCTGAGGGCGGCGGGCAGCGTGGCCGACATCGCCGAGTACGCGCGTGCCCGCACCCGTGACCCCTCCCTCGCGCCGCTGCCCGCGGTGCTCATCGTGGTCGACGAGTTCTCCGAGTTGCTCAGCCAGCACCCCGACTTCGCCGAACTGTTCGTGGCGGTCGGGCGGCTGGGCCGGTCGCTGGGCATGCATCTGCTGTTGGCCAGCCAGCGGCTCGACGAGGGCAGGTTGCGCGGACTGGAAACCCACCTGTCCTACCGGATCTGCCTGAAGACCTTCTCCGCGAGTGAATCCCGCGCCGTGCTGGGTATCGCCGACGCCGCCCAGTTGCCCGCAGACCCTGGCGTTGCGTATCTGAGGACCGCGTCTGGGGAGCTGACCCGGTTCCGCACCGCGTTCGTCTCCGGCCGCGCGGGCGTGCGCAGCGCCTACGTCCTCCAGGGCGGCGCGGGCCGACCGCAGCCGTTCACGGCGCAGCCCGTCCGGCTGCCCGCGACGGAGAACCAGGCACCGCAGGGCCATGCCTGCGCGCCCACCGTGCTCGAAACCGTCCTCGACCGGCTGTCCGGGCACGGCGTGCCCGCCCACCCGGTGTGGCTTGCGCCGCTACGGGATTCACCGCCGCTGGACGCCGTGCTGACTCCGATACGGGAACCCCTCAGTGTCGCCGTCGGGCTGGTCGACCGGCCGTTCGAACAGCGACGCGATCCGTTGCTCGTCTCGCTGGCAGGCCGGCATGGCAACGCGGCAGTGGTGGGAGGGCCGGGATCGGGCAAGTCGACGGCCCTTCGGGCATTGGTGTTGGCGCTGGCCGCGACGCATGGTCCGCAGGCGGTGCAGATCTACTGCATCGACCTCGGCGGCGGCGCGTTGTCGTCGCTGCGACCGCTGCCGCATGTCGGGGCGGTGGCGGGACGGCTCGACGTGGATCTGGTGCGCCGAACAGTGGCGGAACTGGAATCGCTTGTGCGGTCGCGTGACTGCGCGTTCCGGCAGATCGGAGTCGATTCCATGGCGGAGTACCGAAGGCTGCGTGCCGTGGCGGATCCGACGGTCGCCGATGACCCGTTCGGGGACGTGTTCCTGGTCATCGACGGGTGGGCGACGTTGCGGCACGACTTCGAGGATCTGGAAGGACGCATCACGTCGCTGCTGGCTCAGGGTCTGTCGTTCGGCGTGCACGTGGTGATCGCCGCATCGCGGTGGGCAGAGATACGTCCCGCCATCAAGGATCAGCTCGGCAGCAGGATCGAATTGCGACTGGGTGACCCCGCCGAGTCCGAGATGGACCGGCGGCGGGCCCGCGACCTCGGAGACTGTCCTCCCGGACGCGGAATCACCAACACCGGACATGAATTCGTCCTCGCCCTGCCCAGACTCGACGGCCACACGGGGACGGCGGGTCTGACCGAGTCGATCGCTGCGAGCGCCGAATTACTGGCCCGCCAGCACCGGGGTCGGTGCGCACCGCCGATCGAGCTGCTCCCGGCGCACATCCGGTACGACTCGCTGGACACCGTCGCGCGGACCCGGCCGGCCACCCAGATCGTATTGGGCCTCGATGAACGCGAATTGCGCCCTGCGGCAATCGACTTCGAGGAACAGCCGCATCTGATCATCCTGGGTGAGGCGCGGTGCGGCAAGACGGCGACGCTGCGAATGCTGTGCACAGACATCGTGCACAACGCCCCCGCGGACTCGGCGCAGTTGATGATCGTGGACTTCCGCCGCACACTGCTTGGTGTTGTGGAATCGGCGCATCTGCGCGGATATGCGATGTCGGCGACCGCACTGACTTCCCAGCTGAGGGATCTGCTGGAGATGCTGACGGCGCGGATGCCCGGCGACGACGTCACACAACGGCAGCTGCGGGCCAGATCCTGGTGGTCGGGCCCGGAGATCTATGTCGTCGTCGACGATTTCGACCTCGTGGCCGCGGCGACGGGCAACCCCCTCAACCCGCTGATCGACTTGTTGCCGCACGCCGGGGATGTGGGACTGCACGTCGTGCTGGCGCGCCGATCCGGGGGAGCCGCGCGTGCGATGTTCGATCCGATGCTGGCACGGATGAAAGACCTGGGCTGCATGGGATTGATCATGAGCGGCAGTCCTGAAGAGGGCGTCCTGTTCGGGACGGTACGCCCGGGGCCGCTTCCGCCGGGGCGTGCCACGTTGGTCACCCGGGCGCGGTCCGCTCAGCTGGTCCAGGTCGCCTGGTGCGATCCGCCGTGACCGCGGTGATCATCGAGGTGGGGCCCTGCGAACTGCGCGGACCGGCCGGAATCGACGCCGACACCGCCGGGTTGGCGCTCGACTGCATCGACGACGACCTGGCGTTGGTCGGTGACCGACCGGTGGAGGTCGCCGGCCTGCTGCATGAGGTCCTCGCCCCGCTCGCCGGTGCCGGCGCGGCGATACTGGTCGTCCCGTCGTGGTGGCCGCCCGGGCGAACCGTCCGGATCCGCGGCGCGGTGCGGGGACACACCGACAACGTCGTGGTGCTCGAGCGGGTGCGGGTGCTGGGCGGCGGATCCGCGGCGCGGACGCTGGTCGAGATCGCACCCGACCTGGTCGTCGTCTCGGTTGACGCGACGATGGTCGCCGTGGTGCCCCGCCTCGGTGAAGCCGACGAGGTGGTGTCGGCCGTCGCGAGCGCCGTCGGCGGGCAGGCCGCGGTGCTCGTCGATGTGCCACCGGGCGTGGACGGTGCGTCCCGCCTTGCATCGGCGATCTGCGAACAGGTGCGTGCGGGCGGCGGTGCGGCGTCGATCGCCGATCCCGACCTGGTGATGCGACGCGCGGCCGACTGGGATGTGCCGCCCGGTGAACGGCCGACGGGTGACCGCGACGCCGGGCGCCGCGTGGGTACACGACGCAGAGCCATCGCCGCGCTGGCGGGGACAGCGATCTCGGCGGCGGTGCTGTGTGCGGCGCTGGCGGCAGAGCCCGCCCACCGCGTCGCACGTGACGGGAGTCCACCGGTGACGACCCTCGTTGAGGGGCGCGTCAGCATCGACGTCCCTGCCGCATGGCGCGTCGAGCGCATCACTTCCGGTCCGGGATCGCCACGGGTTCAGGTCATTTCACCGACGGACGCCGACGCGGCGGTGCTTGTGGTGCAGTCCCGGGTACGTCGGGGCCAGACGTTGCAGATGGCGGCCGACGTGATCCGCGCGGCGCTCGACGGCCAACCGGGCGGCGTGTTCACCCAGTTCAACCCGGCCGACCGTCGGGCGGACAAACCCGTCGTCACCTACCGCGAGATCCGCGAAGGCGGGCACATCCTGTGGGCGGTGTTACTCGATGGCGACATGCGGATCGCCATCGGCTGCCGGAGCGGGATCGGCCGGGAATCGTCGGTGCGGCCGGCCTGCGACGAGGCGATCCGCACGGCCCGCGCGGTTTCCTGACCGCGCCCGGAACCGCCGCGGCGCCCGCCACGTCCTACCCACGTTGCCCCACACCGGACCGGAAGGACCCATCATGCCCATCCCGACCCCCATTCAGGGGCCTGCCCCGACCGGCGGATCACTATCCACCGACTTCGACCTCATGACCGCGGTCGCCAACCAGGTCGACACCCGAAACGAAGAGATCAGGGCCATGTTGCAGTCGTTCATCGGCGCGATGGCCAGCGTGCCGCCGTCGGTGTGGGGCGGCGCCGCCGCGACCCGGTTCAAGGATGTGGTGGACCGATGGAACGCGGAGTCGATGACGCTGCACGCCGCACTCGGACGAATCGCCGAGACCATCCGCCTCAATGAGCGGACTCTGCGCGAGGCCGCCGATCAGCATGCCCATCGGATCGGTGGCATCGCCACCGCCTTGTAGACCCCGCCGACGGATTGGAGAGAGTCCATGGATCAGGTTCTGTCGTACAACTTCGACGAGATCGAGTACGCGGTGAGGCAGGAAATCCACGCCACGTCGGCGCGGTTCAACGCGGCCCTCGACGAGCTGCGATCGCAGATCGCGCCGCTGCTGCAGGCGTGGACCCGCGAGGCTGCGCAGGCCTACAGCACCGAGCAGTCCCGGTGGGATCAGTCGGCCGCTTCGCTCAACGAGATCCTGTTCAGCCTGGGCAACGCGGTGCGCGACGGCGCCGATGACGTCGCGGCTACCGATCGCGCCGCCGCCAGCGCGTGGGGTTACTGACCCGAGATCAGGTGTACCTGCGGATGCAGGGCGCCTGTGACCGGCCTGTGCGGTCCCGGCGGGAGGAGAGCCCCCGGGACCGCACAGTTGCGCCCTGGTGATCTGTACCCCGGAAAGTAAACTATTGTGACGGCCACCGCGCCGTAGCCAGCGGGTGAGTGGCACGCGCGAGGAGCGTGATCGGCTTGACATTGTCGGATAGCGAGGAGCTGGGCCGTGGCGGCACGGCGCGCCCGGCGTCGTCGGCGACTGTTCGCGCTGTTCACGAGCTCTTCGTCGGCGGTCAGGTGGACGCCTCATATCTCGAGACGGCACCGCTGCGGCGGCTGGTGGCCGAGAGTTGGCGGCGCAGCCTTGCCACCGGCGTCGATCCCGATCTGGGCGGGGCACAGTCCCCGCATGCGGCGCCGAGCATTGCCGATCTGCGGCAATCGCACCCGTTGTCGACGGCACTGCCCGTCATCCGTAAGTTGCTGGTCGAAGATGCCGCCCACTCCGGTGTCGTCGTGGCCGTGACGGCCGCCGACGGGACGCTGCTCTGGGTGGAAGGTGATCGCGAAGCGTGCCGCAGGGCCGAGGCGATGAACTTCGTGCCCGGCGCCGACTGGAGTGAGCGCGGGGCGGGAACCAACGCGCCCGCGCTGGCGCTTGCCCTCGATCGTGAGCTGCAGATCCGCAGCTGGGAACACTTCTCCCGGGTCGTGCAGCCGTGGAACTGCACTGCCGCACCGATCCACGACCTCAACACCGGGGCATTGCTGGGGGCCATCGACCTGACCGGTGGGTCACAGGTTGCCTCACGCCAGACGCTGGCGCTGGTGCGGGCCACCGCGGTCGCCGTCGAAAACCACCTGGCGCTGGTGCGGCTCACGGGGCGGGAGGCGGTCGCCGCACCCGTCGGTGCATCCGCCCGGCTGACGGTCCTTGGCGCCGATCGACCGTCATGGCGGGACGCCGACGAGACCGGCGGGCCGAAAGTGAGCCAGCTGGCGGGTCGCCACGCCGACATCCTCGTGCTGCTCGGCCGCCACCCCGAGGGCCTGAGCGCCGATCACCTCGCGATGTTGCTCGACGACAAGGACCTCGACGTGGTGACCATCCGCGCCGAGATGTCGCGGCTGCGCAGAGTCATCGGCGGCGATTACATCGCGTCGCGGCCTTACCGTCTCCTCGCCGAGGTGGCCAGCGATATGGGCGATGTGTTCGCCGCCCTGGAGCGAGGGGACGTGCACGCCGCGCTGTCCCGCTATGCCGGGGAGTTGCTGCCCCAATCGGTGTCGCCTGCGATCGCACGGTTGCGCACCGAACTCAGCGCGAGCCTGCGCGGCGCGGTGCTTGCCGCATCGGCCAAGGGGGACCTGACGCTGTTGCGTCGCTGGCTGGACCTGCCGGAGGGACGTGACGACCGGAACGGCTGGCGGATGCTGCACGACTGCGCCCCGGCCGGTTCGGTGGCCAGGGCACAGGCCCGCGGTCATCTGGTCGGGCTGGATTTCGATCTCGCGTAACAGACGCAACGGTCTGCAACTGTGCTGCAACCCTCTGCTACCTACCTTCAGTGACTACCGACACATTTGTTGGACTGAAGGCAGGAGAACTTATGACCGTGTATGCCCGCCCCGGGACCGAAGGCTCGTTGATGTCATTCCAGGCCCGGTACGACAACTTCATCGGCGGTCAGTGGGTGCCGCCGAGCGGTGGCCTGTACTTCGAGAACCGCACGCCGGTCACCGGTGAGGTGTTCTGCGAGGTGGCCCGTTCGGACGCCTCCGACATCGAGAAGGCTCTCGACGCCGCTCACGCCGCAGCCCCCGCCTGGGGTAAGTCCAGCGCCGCGGAGCGCGCGCTCATCCTCAACCGCATCGCCGATCGGATCGAGGAGAACCTCGAGGCCGTCGCGCTGGCCGAGTCGTGGGACAACGGCAAGCCGATCCGCGAGACGCTGAACGCCGACATCCCGCTGGCCGTGGACCACTTCCGCTACTTCGCCGCCACGATCCGCGCGCAGGAGGGTTCGCTGTCGCAGATCGATGACGACACCGTGGCCTACCACTTCCACGAGCCGCTGGGTGTCGTCGGCCAGATCATCCCCTGGAACTTCCCGATCCTGATGGCCGTCTGGAAGCTTGCCCCCGCGCTGGCCGCCGGCAACGCCATCGTCCTCAAGCCCGCCGAGCAGACCCCCGCGTCGGTGCTGTACCTGATCTCGCTGATCGCCGACCTGCTTCCGGACGGCGTCCTCAACGTCGTCAACGGCTTCGGTGTCGAGGCGGGCAAGCCGCTGGCCTCCAGCAACCGCATCGCCAAGATCGCGTTCACCGGTGAGACCACCACCGGCCGCCTGATCATGCAGTACGCGGCGCAGAACCTGATCCCGGTCACTCTGGAGCTCGGCGGCAAGAGCCCCAACATCTTCTTCAGCGATGTGCTGGCCGCCAACGACGACTACCAGGACAAGGCGCTCGAGGGCTTCACGATGTTCGCCCTCAACCAAGGCGAGGTCTGCACCTGCCCGTCGCGTTCGCTGATCCAGGCCGATATCTACGACGAGTTCCTCGCGATGGCCGCCATCCGCACCAAGGCCGTCCGCCAGGGCGATCCGCTGGACACCACCACCATGATCGGTGCGCAGGCGTCCAACGATCAGCTGGAGAAGATCCTGTCCTACATCGAGATCGGCAAGAGCGAAGGCGCCAAGGTGATCACCGGTGGTGAGCGCGCCGAGCTCGGTGGCGACCTCAACGGCGGCTACTACGTTGCCCCGACGATCTTCACCGGCAACAACAAGATGCGCATCTTCCAGGAGGAGATCTTCGGCCCTGTGGTGGCGGTGACCTCGTTCACGGATTACGAGGATGCCATCTCGATCGCCAACGACACGCTGTACGGCCTGGGCGCAGGGGTGTGGAGCCGCGACGGCAACACCGCCTACCGCGCAGGCCGGGACATCAAGGCCGGCCGCGTGTGGACGAACTGCTACCACCAGTACCCCGCGCACTCGGCGTTCGGTGGCTACAAGCAGTCCGGCATCGGTCGTGAGAACCATGCAATGATGCTCGACCACTACCAGCAGACGAAGAACCTGCTGGTGAGCTACAGCAGCAAGGCCCTCGGATTCTTCTGACCAACGCTTGCGCCGTGACGAGCGCTTGCGCGAGGAACCGTGGGACCTGACGAGCGCTTGCGCGAGGAACCGTGGGACCTGACGAGCGCTTGCGCGAGGAACCGTGGGACCTGACGAGCGCTTGCGCGAGGAACCGTGGGACCTGACGAGCGCTTGCGCGAGGAAGCAGCAGCCCCCCGATTTCCCCGGTCGGGGGGCTGTCTGCGTCTTGGCGTGAATTGCCTCCGAGTGGGGGTGGATTCGGGGGCTCTCACGGCGATTAAATCGGGGTATGACTCAGATCATGAACTCCCCGTCCGAGAAGGCGGCGACGGACCGGATGCGTGCGGCCGTCGTGACAGAACTGGGTGCGCCGCTGGATGTCCAGGACGTCGACGTGCCCGTCCCCGGCTTCGGCGAGGTGCTGGTCAAACTCGACACCTCGGGGGTCTGTCACACCGATCTGCATGCGGCGCAAGGGGATTGGCCGGTCAAACCCCGGCCGCCTTTCATTCCCGGCCACGAGGGATGCGGCACAGTCGTCGCACTCGGCGACGGAGTGACCGATCTGAAGGTCGGCGACAAGGTCGGCAACGCATGGCTGTGGTCGGCCTGCGGCAGCTGCGAGTTCTGCCGCACCGGATGGGAGACCCTCTGTGAGCGCCAGCAGAACGGCGGCTACAGCGTCAACGGCAGCTTCGGAGCGTACATGCTCGTCAACGCCGCTTACGCGGCGCGGATCCCCGATGGTGTCGACCTCGTCGAGGTGGCGCCGATCCTGTGCGCGGGTGTCACGGTCTACAAAGGCCTGAAGGTGACCGACACCCGACCGGGGCAGTGGGTGGCGATCTCCGGTATCGGCGGACTCGGGCACGTCGCCATCCAGTACGCCCATGCCATGGGGCTGCGGGTGGTGGCCATCGATATCGACGACGACAAACTCGCCCTGGCGGAGCGGCTCGGCGCTGAGGTCACCGTCAACGCGGCCACGTCCGATGTCGTCGCCGACGTCCAAACGGTGACCGGCGGCGTTCACGGGGTGCTGGTCACCGCCGTGCATCCCGAGGCGTTCGGACAGGCCATCGGGCTGGCGCGGCGTGGAGGGACGATCGTGTTCGTCGGACTACCGCCGGGCGACTTCCCCGCGCCGATCTTCGACATCGTGCTGAAGGGCCTGACCATCCGCGGTTCCATCGTCGGTACCCGCCAGGACATGGACGAGGCGCTGGACTTCTACGCCCGCGGCCTGATCCATCCCACCGTGGAGGCCACCACCCTCGACGAGATCAACAACGTGTTCGACCGGATGAAGCGCGGGCAGATCGACGGGCGTGTCGTCATCGACTATCGGTGAGCCCGGCCCGCGCCTCCGACGAACCCGCGGTGGGTGGCCATCCGCTCGCGCTCGAAGCGGTAGTGGGTGGCCAGCCAGGCGGCCTTGTACACGTCGCCCGTGCTCTCTGCCTTGGCGATACGACGTCGTTCACGATCGTTGAGGTAGTGCACTCGGATGTCGAAGAAGGGGTCGAGCAGCCGCAGCACGGTCCAGCGGTAGCCGACCATCGCCCACGAAGACGCTTTCATCGCAGCCGATCTGGCGAGCTGCGGATAGTCGGTGTCGGCGATGACACGTGTCAGCGCGCGCGGGTCCAGTCGCTGCAGGCGATGGGAGTGCAGCGATTCCAGTGCCGCATTGACCGCCGACACCGTCGTCATCGCCGATCGGTGGTTGGCATCGCGGATGTCGGCGGCGCGCCGCAGGAGTGCGTCGAGGGGCAGGGCGTGGGCGTTCGCCAGGAGTTCGGTGCGCTCCCGGGTCAGGGACGCGGGGGCGCCGAGCGCGACGAACAGGTCGCGGGTCAGCGCATCGTTATGACCGAAGTTGCGCACGGCGCGGTTCAGCCACAATGCGGCGGCGACGGCGATGCCGAGCAACGCCAGGACCGTGATCCACCCCGAATCTCCCCATAGCGCAACGTAGTAGGCAACAGTGGCCGCGGCCGAGCCGAGTCCGATGACCGTGATCGCAGTGAGGTCCTGCGCACGCTGTGGGAACTGGGTGAGATAGGCCAGATGCAGCGTCTGCCGTTCGATGTCGGAAGCGATCTGTCGCGCTCCGGGCACAGCGGGCGGCAGCTTCTCGGCGAGTAGCAGGGAGCGGTAGAGACGGCGCTGAACGGTTGTCTTCCCGGCGAAATCGGTGCGGCGCGTGACGAAGCTGACGACAGCCGGGGCCAGCGCGGCAAGCGGCGCGCAGGTCAGCAGGAGGTCGACCAGCATCGCGTGAGTGTAGGCGCGCCGTACTCGTTGGGCTCACCCGATGAGATGTTCGAGGTGCTCAGCGGACCGTTGGATCAGATCCAGCACCCGGCGCTGCAATGGCGTCAAACCGCCGACCGCCCAGATCGCGTGCAGTTCCACCGGTCGTGCGGGGTCACCGTCGGAGTGGCCGGTGCCGACAACGGCGAGTGGTTTGTAGACGACACCGTCCACCCGGAGGGCCGTCGCGCTTGCGGGGACCAGGGCGACCCCTTCTTCGGCCGCAACCAGCAGGACCGCGGTGAGAATCTGCTGGACCCGCTGCTTGATCACCGGATGGCCGTTGAACAGAAACTGGACGGTCAACTCGTGGAAGTACCGCGCCCGCACCGGGTGGTAGCTGATCACGGGCAGACCGTCGAAATCCTCGGGGGTGAGGGGGTGGGTGGCCGCGGCGAGCGGATGGTTCGCGGGTACCGCGGCGCGCAGCGGTTCGCGGGCCACGATCCGCGACGACAGAAGGTAGGTGTCGAACGGCGGGCGCGCGAGTCCGAGGTCGAGTTCGCCCCGCCGGATGCCGTCGACCTGGACTCCGGTCACGCCCTCGTGGAGGACGACTTCGACGTCGGGGAGTTCACTGCCGAACAGTCGCAGCAGTGGGCCCAGCAGGCCGATCGCGGAAACCGCGGTGAAGCCCAGATGCACCGTTCCCGCCGAACCGCCCTGCACTCGCTGGGCGTGTGCGGTCGCGGCATCCAGGGTGTTGGTGACGCGGTAGCAATCCTCGAGGAAGGCGCTGCCGGCCGGGGTGAGCTGCACCCGGCGGTTGTCTCGGTCGAGCAGACGGGCCCCGACGGCGCGCTCCAGGTTCTGGATCTGCCGGCTCAGCGGTGGCTGGGTCATGGCCAGCCGTTCAGCGGCGCGGCCGAAGTGGAGTTCCTCGGCGACGGCGATGAAGCAACGAACCTGGTCCATAGTCACCGTCATGCATCGAAAGTATCAAACGATGCCGGATTAGCCTTGGACAGGTATCGCTACGGCTCCTAGTTTTAGGTGACGGCGGCCACAGCGGCCGCGCTGGTGTAACTTCCGCCGCTCAACGACAGGAGTGAATTCTCATGGTTACCCACACCATTTCGCGTGGTTGCCGCATCCGCGCCGGTCTCGGGGCGAGTGTCGCCGCGGGCCTTCTTCTGACCGCCTGTGGCGGGGTGCAGACCACCACAGGCGGTGGTGGAGACAGCTCCGCCTATCCGTCGGGCCCGGTCGAGATGTACGTCGGCGCATCGGCCGGCGGTTCCAGCGACCTGATCAGCCGTGCCGTTTCCAAGGGGCTCAGCGAGAAGCTGGGCCAGCCCTTCCCGGTGATCAACCGCGAGGGTGCCAACGGCGCGTTGGCCGCCGCCGAGGTCGCCAAGGCCGATCCCGACGGCTCGGTGATCGCAATCCAGAACGCGTCCCTGTTCACCATCACGCCGTTGGCGGTCAGCGCGTCGGAGGCCACCAGCATCGACGACTTCGACATCGTCTATGGCGTGTCTCGCGACGACTACGTACTTGTGACCAGCTCGGAAAGCGGCTTCAAGAGCGTCAAGGACCTCCAGGACACCGGTGAGACCATCCAGTACGGCACCACCGGCGTGGGCACGGGCGCCCAGCTGGCGTCGGCGCTGTTCTTCAAGACCACCGAGGTCAACTCCACCCCGGTTCCGTTCGACGGCGGCGCGCCCGCGCTGGCCGCGGTGCTGGGTAACCAGGTCGACGTTGCCACCCTGCAGGTGGGTGAGGCCGTCGAGAACATCAAGTCCGGGAAGCTGACGGCGCTTGCGACCTTCAGCCCCGAGCCGCTCGCCTTCCTGCCCGAGGTGCCGACCGCCAAGTCCCAAGGTGTCGACGTCGAGGTGTCGCAGTACCGATTCATGACGGTCCCGAAGGGCACACCGCAGGATGTCCAGGACACCATCGCCGATGCCATGAAGGCCACGTTCGAGACCCAGGACTACAAGGACTTCAACGAGCAGAACAACCTCACCCCGATGGAGGAGCCCGGTGCCGAGGTTCTCGCGCAGCTGCAGGCCGACCAGAAGCGCTACGCAGAACTCGTCAAGCAGTACGACATCAAGCTCGGCAAGGACTGACACCGCCATGGCGAACGAAACTCAGGTGCCGGGCGGGGTGGTACCGCCCGACACCGACCATCATGAGCACCCTCACACCCGCGACATCCTCGCCGAGATCGAGGCCGAGGTCGCCCACGAGCTGGAGGAGGAACGCCCCCAGGCGGGCGGACCCGCCTACCAGACGATCGGCGCTCTCGTCGCACTCGGCGTCGGCGTCACCGGTGCGGTGCTGGCCTTCGGGTACGGCCTGGGCAGCTTGCGGGAGCCCGGCCCCGGCCTGTGGCCCTTCATCGTCAGCGTGTCGATCGCGATGCTGTCGTTTCTGCTACTCATCGTCGGACGCGGCCTGGCCGACAGCGAGGCGTTCACCCGCGCCAGCGTGCTCCCGCTGGTTGGCGTCGTCACCTTCATCGGCTTCGGTCTGCTGATGCCGCTGATCGGCTTCGAGATCCCGGCGCTGCTGCTGTCGGTGGTCTGGCTCCGCTTTCTGGGCCGCGAAAGCTGGCGCAACACCATCGTGATCAGCGTCGTCACCGTGGTTGTCTTCTACCTCCTGTTCCTCTACGGGCTGCGCATCCCGCTGCCCCACCTGATCGCTTTCTGAGGCCGCCATGGACGTCAACGCATTTCTGGACGGGTTCGCGCTCGTCCTCGAGCCGAAGAACATGCTCTACTGCCTGGTAGGCGTGTTGATCGGCATGATCATCGGTGTGCTGCCGGGCCTGGGTCCGGCCGCCACCATCGCCATCCTGCTCCCCATCACCTACGGCATCGACCCGGTTGCGGCGATCATCATGCTCGCCGGCATCTACTACGGCGCGCAGTACGGCGGAACCATCACGTCGGTGCTGCTGCGGTTGCCCGGTGAAGCGTCGTCGGTGGTGACGGTGTTCGACGGCTTCGCCCTGGCTAAACAGGGCAAAGCTGGGACAGCGCTGGGAATCGCGGCCATCGGTTCATTCGTCGGCGCGACGATCTCGATCATCGGCTTGACGCTGCTGGCACCGATCGTCGCCGGGTTCGCGCTTGACTTCGGCCCGCCGGAATACGCGGCCCTCGCGCTCCTGGGTGTGCTGCTGGTGGCGACGATCGGCAGTGGCAACAAGCTCAAGGCGATGATCGCCGGCGCCATCGGTCTCCTGCTGGCGACGGTCGGGCGGGACAACTTCAGTGGTGCTTCCCGCTTCACCTTCGACAGCTTGCAGCTGGCCGACGGCATCGACTTCGTCGTCGTGGCAATGGGTCTGTTCGGTGTCGGGGAGATTCTCTACAACCTCGAGCAGCGACACGGTAAGCCGCACACGCCGGCCAAGGTCGGCAACGTGTGGCCGTCACGCAAGGACCTCAAGCAGTCGTCGGGTGCCATCGGGCGTGGTTCGATCATCGGCTTCGTACTCGGTGTCCTGCCCGGTGGCGGGGCGGTGCTGTCGTCGATCGTCGCCTATGCGGTGGAGAAGCGCCGCGCCAAGAACCCGGAGCGGTTCGGCCGGGGGGCGGTGGAGGGCGTCGCGGCGCCGGAGACCGCCAACAACGCCGCGGCGACGTCGTCGTTCATCCCGCTGCTGACGATCGGCCTGCCTGCCAACGCGACGCTTGCCATGCTGTTCGGGGCACTGCTGATCCTCGGCGTCACGCCGGGACCGCAGCTGGTCAACGAGCACCCCGACATCTTCTGGGGCGTCATCAACTCGATGTACATCGGTAACCTGCTGCTGCTGATCCTCAGCATCCCGCTGGTGGGGATCTTCGTCCGGATCCTGCGGGTGCGTCCCGCGATTTTGGCACCGATCACCGCGCTGATCACGCTGCTGGGTGTCTACACCATCAACAACTCGGTGTTCGACATCTTCCTGATGATCGGCTTCGGCATCATCGGCTACCTGATGAAGAAGGCCGGCTTCGACCCGGGTCCGATGGTGTTGGCGTTCGTGCTCGGCACGATCGTCGAGGCCAGCGCCCGCCGGTCCCTGTTGATCTTCGACGGTGACCCGACGGGCTTCCTGACCCGCCCGCTGTCGGGAACGATCCTCGCGATCTTCGTCATGCTCGTGGTGCTGCCAGGTATCCAGTTCCTGCTGGCCCGTCGGGCGCTGCGGAAGAAGGCGCAATTGGATTCGGTCCCAACGAAAGTGGACGCGTCCTGATTCATCGCTGAGTCAATCCAACGGCCCCCGGGAGTGATCCCGGGGGCCGTTTCCATGCTCAGGGGGGATGGCGGGATGCGCGTCGGCCACGCCCGCCGTGAGTGTGGACTTGTCGCACGCCAGTTCGTCGATGGTGTGCGTTATGTCGACGCTCGTGTGGTGGCCCCGCTGCGTGTGGGGACTCACCTCGGCCGTGAGCGAGGACTTGTTGCACGCCAGATCGCCGATGGCGTGTGTTATGTCACCCTCGGCAGGGGTGACGGCCTGTGCCTGGGGGCGACGACCAGGCGAGTGTGAGGGGCTGCAGGTGGTCCACGCTGAACTCGACCTACAAAGAAATCGACCGGTATGCCGGCCCACATTGGGGCTCAGGCATACCGGTCGACGGTGGGGGACTGCGATGGGGTCAGCGGCCGAACTCCGCAGTGCCAACCGTCCACGCGCGGGCCTGGTCGCTCAGCGTGAAGCCGAGTCCGGGCCGATCCGACAGTCGCATCCGGCCGTCGCGGATCTCCAGGTGCTCGTTGAACAGCGGGTCGAGCCAGTCGAAGTGCTCGACCCACACGCCGTGCGGGTAAGTCGCGGCCAGGTGGACATGGATCTCCATCGCGAAATGCGGTGCCAGTTGCAGGTTCTTGTGCTCGGCAAGGGCAGCCAGCTTCATGAACTGGGTGTAGCCGCCGATCCGGGGTGCGTCGGGCTGGATGATGTCGATGGCGTCGGCCTCGATCAGGCGGACGTGTTCACCGACGCTGGCCAGCATCTCGCCGGTGGCGATCGAGGTGTCCAGTGCGCGTGCCAGCGCGGCATGGCCCTCGGCGTCGTAGGCGTCCAACGGCTCCTCGATCCACACGAGGTTGAACTTCTCCAGGATGCGGCCCATGCGGATCGCGGTTGGCCTGTCCCACTGCTGATTCGCGTCGACCATCAGCGGCACGTCATCGCCGAGATGTTCGCGGACACGCTCCAGGCGGGCGATATCTGTGCGCCAGTCGGGTTGTCCCACCTTGATTTTGATCGCACCGATACCACTGGCCAGTGAGGCTGACGCATTCTCCAGCACCTGCTCGATCGGGGTATGCAGGAAGCCTCCAGAAGTGTTGTAGCATGGCACCGAATCCCGATGGGCACCAATCAGTTTGGCCATCGGTAGGCCGGCCCGCTTGGCCTTGAGGTCCCACAGCGCGATATCGATGGCGGCGATCGCCTGAGTGGACACGCCGCTGCGGCCGACCGATGCGCCCGCCCACACCAGCTTCGTCCAGATCTTCGCGATGTCGCTGGGATCCTCACCGATGAGCACCGGCGCGATCTCCTTCGCGTGGGCGAACTGCGCCGGCCCGCCTGCACGCTTGGAGTAGCTGAACCCGATGCCCTCATGGCCCTGTTCGGTGCGGATCTCGGCGAACAGGAATGCGACCTCGGTCATGGGCTTCTGCCGGCCGGTGAGCACCTTCGCGTCACTGATCGGAGTCTGCAGCGGCAGTGTGACTGACGAGAGCTTCACCGACTCGATCCGGTCGACGGTGGCGTCGCCGGATGCGAGCGCCTTCAGGGCGGCATCGGGCGCGGACAGCGCGCTGGTCGGACGGTCGGTAACGGTATTCACGGACATGTCGGGTCTCCTGGTGTGGTGCTGTCGTGTGTCGGTTATCGGACGAGGGCGGGGCGCTTGTTGTCGAACGTCCAGCCCGGGATGAGGTACTGCATGGTGACGGAGTCGTCACGCCCACCCAGACCCTTCTCAAGGTAGAGCTGGTGGGCCGCCTCCAGCCGGTCGAAGTCGACTTCGATTCCCAGGCCGGGCTTTTCGGGAAGCTTGACCTCACCATCTGCGATCGTCAACGGCGTCCTGAGCAGCTGGTCGATCCCTTCCTGCCAGATCCAGTGGGTGTCCAGCGCGGTGTACTCGCCCGGAGCGGCGGCGCCGACGTGGGTGAACATCGCCAGCGAGATGTCGAAGTGGTTGTTGGAGTGCGATCCCCAGGTGAGGCCGTGATCCTTGCAGATCTGCGCGACGCGAACGGAACCCTGCATGGTCCAGAAGTGCGGGTCTGCGAGGGGAATGTCGACGCTGTGCAGTTGTAGCGAGTGGCGCAGCTGGCGCCAGTCGGTCGCAACCATGTTGGTGGCGGTCGGAAGGCCGGTGGCCGTGCGGAATTCGGCGAGGATCTCGCGGCCGGAGAAGCCGGCTTCCGCACCGCAGGGATCCTCGGCATACGTCAGCACGTCGTGCAGGTCTCCGCACAGCGCAACGGCCTCGTCCAGCGACCATGCCCCGTTGGGGTCCAACGTGATCCGCGCGTCGGGGAATCGCCTCTTCAATGCGGTGACCGCCTTGACCTCCTCAGCACCCTCCAGGACTCCACCCTTGAGTTTGAAGTCCTTGAAGCCGTAGCGTTCCCGCGTGGCCTCCGCGAGTGCGACGACCGCCTCCGGCGTCAGCGCCTCTTCATGGCGGAGCCGGTACCAGGCGATGTCGGACTTCTCATCGCTCAGGTAGTCCAGGTCGGTCTTCTTGCGGTCACCGATGTAGAACAGGTAGCCCAGCATCTTCACGGAGTCCCGCTGCTGGCCCTCACTGCCGAGCAGCGCAGCGACCGGGAGGTTCAGGTACTGGCCAAGCAGGTCGAGCATCGCGGACTCGACGGCCGTGACCACGTGGATGGTGGTGCGCAGGTCGAACGTTTGCAGCCCCCGCCCCGACGCGTCGCGATCGGCGAAGGTGGCCTGCACCCGCTGCAGCACGCTGCGGTAGTCGGCGATGCTGGCGCCCGTCACGATGGCAGCGCAATCCCGCAACGTGGCGGCGATCTTCTCGCCACCTGGCACCTCACCGACTCCGATATTGCCCTGGGTGTCTTCGAGCACGAGGATATTTCGGGTGAAGTACGGCGCGTGGGCGCCGCTCAGGTTCAACTCCATGGAGTCGTGGCCGGCGACCGGGTATACGGTGCACTTGGCGATTGTCGGTGTCCGCGTCACGGGATAACCTCTCTGGTGGCAGTGGTGAATTCAATTGCGCTCAGGCGCTGGGTGTTTCGACAGAAGTCTGCGCCAGGCCCTCGTAGAACTGGACCAGACCGCTGTGGTCGTCCCCACCGTGTCCGGACGCCTGCAGCGCGGTGAGCATCTCCAGCACGGACGCCGTGAGTGGAAGGGGGGCGCCTACGCCGTGGCTGGTGTCCAGGGCGTTGAGAAGATCCTTGATGTGCAGGGCGATACGGAATCCCGGTTTGAAGTCGTGGTTGAGCATCATCGGCGCCTTGGCCTCCAGCACGGTGCTGCCCGCCAGACCGCCGCGGATCGCCGCGAACACCGCGTCCGGGGATACCCCGGCCTTCTGTGCGAGGACGAAGGCCTCGGACACCGCCGCGATGTTCAGCGCGACGACGACCTGATTGGCCAGCTTGGCGGTGTTTCCCGCGCCGATGTCGCCGACGTGCACCACGGAGGCTGCCATCGTGCCGAGAACGTCCTTCACCCCGTCGAAGACGGCTTTGTCACCCCCGACCATCACCGACAGGGTGCCGTCGATGGCCTTGGGCTCACCTCCGCTGACGGGTGCGTCGAGCATCGGTACGCCCTTCTGGGCGAGGGCATCGTGGATCTCGCGCGCCACCAGCGGTGCGATGGAGCTCATGTCGACGAACACCAGGCCGGTGTGCGCGCCTTCGATGATCCCGCCGGGACCCAGAGCGACGGCCTTCACGTCGGGTGAGTTCGGCAGCATCGTGATGACCAACTCGACCTGTTCGGCGATCTCCTTGGGACCGCCGGCGACGGTGGCACCCGCGGCGGCGAGTTCGTCTGCCGTGGCCTTGTTGTGCGAACTCACGACGACCTGGTGACCCGCGGCCAGCAGGTTCTTCGCCATGGGTTTGCCCATGATTCCCAGCCCGATGAATCCGATGTTCATGAACGGCCCTCCTCTGTGTTTCGCGGTCTCCGTGCGGCGATCGAAACAAGTTGGTGCGCACGATCTCTGAGTGCGTCGAGGTCCCCGGAAAGCAGGGCGTCGCGGAACAGCGCACCGCTGACGCCGACTGCCACCGCCCCGAGATCCAGATAGCGCCCGGCGTCCTCAAAGGTGACCCCGCCGGTCGGCATGATCGAGACGTCGGGCATCGGCAGGGTCAGTTCGGTGAAGTAGTCGACCCCACCGAGCGGACCGATCGGCGACACCTTCACCGCTGGCACTCCGGCGTTCCACGCCGTTACCACCTCGGTGGGCGTCAACGTGCCCGGGACGTAGGGCAGCTGATGGCGGACCGCGGCGTCGAGCAGTTCGGGCAGGAACACCTGACTGACTGCGAAGTCGGCGCCGACGTCGGTGGCGGCCGCGAGGTGCTCGGGTGTCCTGGCCGTCCCGATGCCCACGACCGCGCCGGGCAGTTCCGCGCGGACCTTACCGACGGCGTCGAGCGCCCCGTCCGTGGTCAGGGTGTATTCAAAGCAGCTGACCCCGGCGTCCCACAGCACTTTCGATGCAGCGACGAAGTGTTCTGCGGTCGGCGCCCGCAGGACGGCGACGAGTCCGTTGGCGGGGAGGGGCAATGGCGGGCGTTCTGGTGCAACAGGCACGAAGGTCCTCACCTGGGTCGATGTGGTGAAACGCCGACGAACGTGGTCCTCGGCGGATTCACTGACGGGTGTTCTGTACATCACACGCTACGAGCGGTCGGCCATGCACGTCTAACACCAATTTGGGATCTGGTGATACCGAAACTGCATCACTGCCTCCGCCTCCGGGCGACCGGTGCGGGGGAGGAGCGCCAGATGTCCCGTTGGTCAAAGACCTGGCCGCGAACCTATGCTCAATCGGTCGGGCTGACTTCCGACGAGTGGCCGACCGGTGTATCTGAGACCCGAAATGTGTTGCGCACCCACCGCATCGGCTCCCGCTCTGATTCGAGAGGACTCTTCGGTTGCTGGCTGTCCTGCAGGCGTTCACGGTCATCGCCACCGTCATCGCGGTCGGCGTCGTCGTCGGCCGCACGGGTGTGCTCGGTGCCAATGCGCGAACCATCTTGAACCGCACAGCATTTCATATTGGCGTTCCGGCGCTGCTGTTGATCACCCTGGCCGATGCTGCTCCGCAGCAGGTGTTTTCGCTGACGCTGCTGGTGTCGTCGATCGCCGCGCTGGTGGTGTTCGGGTTGTACTTCCTGATCTCCGCCGCAATGCTGAGACGACCGCGCGGTGAGGCCACCATCGGCGCCGCGGCGTCGTCGTACATCAACGCGGGGAATCTCGGCCTGCCGCTGAGCACCTACGTCCTCGGCAGCACCACCGAGGTCTCGTCCATCATCCTGTTCCAGGTCGTCGTCATGGCCCCGATCTGCTTCGCCATCCTCGACTCCGAACGCTCCGAACACCGCTCCGTGTGGCGCCGGGCCCTTTCATTGGTGACCAATCCGATCATCGCGGCCAGCGCGGTCGGGCTGGTCCTGGCCGGCACCGGCATCGAACTACCCCGCGTCCTTCATGATCCGCTCGAGCTGCTCTCCGCGCTGGCCATTCCGACCGTGCTGCTTGCCTTCGGTATCTCGCTGAGTTCCGGCGGCGTCCGCGTGCCCAGATCGGGCCGTGCGGAGGTGGCGCTGGCCATTGTGTTCAAGGTCGTCCTGATGCCGGCCGTGGCCTACTGCGTCGCCCGGTGGGGATTCGGCGCCGACCACCACCAGCTGTTGGTCGTCACCGTTCTGGCCGCGCTGCCGTCGGCGCAGAATCTGAACGCGTATGCGGCGGTCTACCAGCGCGGCGAGGCGCTGGCGCGCGACGCCACCCTGATCTCGACGCTGGTGTCATTCCCCGTCATCGCGCTTGTTGTCGCGTTGACCGCATGACCCCGTCCGCGGGCGTTTTGACCTGCGTCGACGCGCGCCGGTAAGCTGCCGGGTTGGCGTGTGGTGGGCTTTCGGGCCCAGCGGGTCCTCGGGTCACTGTCGGTCGCCGAGAAATCACCCCATCCGTCCACGCCGGACCGGCACCCGGGTCACCGGGATCCGCGCCGGGGGATGACCCCGATACAACGAGAGGTAAGCGCTGTGCCTACGTACACGCCGAAGGCGGGTGACACCACGCGTACGTGGTACGTCATCGACGCCACCGACGTGGTGCTCGGCCGGCTCGCCGTCGCAGCAGCCAATCTGCTGCGTGGCAAGCACAAGCCGACATTCACGCCGAATGTCGACGGTGGTGACTTCGTCATCGTCGTCAACGCCGACAAGATCGCGATCAGCGGCGACAAACTGCAGAACAAGTTCGCCTACCGCCACTCGGGCTATCCCGGCGGCCTGCGGTCCCGCACCATCGGCGACCTCATGCAGAAGCATCCCGACCGTGTGGTCGAGAAGGCGATCGTCGGCATGCTCCCCAAGAACAAGCTCGGCCGCCAGATCCAGAAGAAGCTGCGCGTTTACGCCGGGCCGGAGCATCCGCATGTTGCCCAGCAGCCGACGCAGTACGAGATCAAGCAGGTGAGTCAGTGACCGAGACCGTCGAGACCGTAGAAGCGACCACCGAGGACGTGGTCGAGGCGCCCGAGGCCGGCGAGGACGCCGTGGAGCGCGAACCGGTGGTGATCGACCGCCCGATTCAGACGGTCGGCCGCCGCAAGGAGGCCGTGGTGCGGGTGCGGCTGGTGCCGGGGACCGGCCAGTTCAACCTCGACGGCCGGACGCTGGAGAACTACTTCCCCAACAAGGTCCACCAGCAGCTGATCAAGGCCCCGCTGGTCACGGTCGACCGGCTGGAGAGCTTCGACGTCTACGCCCACCTCGATGGCGGCGGCCCGTCCGGGCAGGCCGGCGCGCTGCGCCTGGCCATCGCGCGGGCCCTCATCCTGGTGCAGCCGGAGGACCGGCCGGCGCTGAAGAGGGCCGGGTTCCTCACTCGCGATCCGCGCGCGATCGAGCGGAAGAAGTACGGCCTGAAGAAGGCCCGCAAGGCGCCGCAGTACAGCAAGCGGTAGTGGCCCGGCTGTTCGGCACGGACGGCGTTCGCGGCCTGGCGAACGCCGACCTCACGGCCGAGCTGGCACTGGACCTGGCGGTCGCTGCGGCGCACGTCCTGGGAGACACCGGGGCGTTCGCCGGGCACCGGCCCTCGGCGGTCGTCGGCCGTGACCCGCGTGCCAGCGGTGAGTTCCTGGAGGCGGCGGTCGTCGCCGGCCTCGCCAGCGCAGGCGTCGATGTCGCTCTCGCCGGGGTCGTGCCGACCCCGGCGGTGGCGTTCTTGGTCGACGACCTCAGCGCCGACCTCGGCGTGATGATCTCGGCGTCGCACAACCCCATGCCCGACAACGGGATCAAGTTCTTCTCCCGCGGTGGGCACAAGCTCGACGACGCGATCGAGGACGCGATCGAGCGCCGCCTGCGCGAACCGTGGAGCCGGCCGACCGGGGCGGCCGTCGGCCGCGTCCGGCACCGGCCCGAGGCGGTCGAACGGTACGCCGCGCATCTGCTGGCCAGCCTGCCCAACCGGCTCGACGGCCTGCGCATCGTCGTCGACTGCGCCAACGGTGCGGCATCGGCGATCGGTCCGGACGTCTACCGCGCGGCCGGCGCGGAGGTCATCGCGATCCACGCCGATCCCGACGGCCTGAACAACAACCGCTACGCGGGAAGCACCCACATGGAGGCGCTCGTCGCGGCGGTCGTCGCCGAAGGCGCCGACGCCGGCATCGCGCACGACGGCGACGCCGACCGCTGCCTGGCCGTCGACGCGAGCGGTGCGCTCGTCGACGGTGACCACATCCTGGCGATCCTCGCCGGTGCGCTCGACCGGACCGGCGCGCTCGCCGGCCACACGGTGGTCGCGACGGTCATGGCGAACCTCGGTTTCAAGATCGCGATGCGGTCGGCGGGTATCGAGGTCGTCGAGACC
>NZ_JBGAME010000004.1:0-401798 GCF_044223235.1 Mycobacterium sp. | reverse complement strand
GTCGGACGGTTCGTGGCCGACGCGGAGGCGATCTACTCCTATGAGGGCACGCGCGAGATGAACACACTCATCGTCGGTCGCGCGCTCACCCGGCTGAGCGCCTTTGTCTGACCCCTGGACACCAACACGAGCAGACGCTGACCGGCCCCTTGTGGGGCCCGTCAGCGTGTGCGGGGGTTGATGAACTGTGGGGGTGTTACAGCGCCGTGGCCGAGCCGCCTGCCGCGGTGATGGCGTCGCGGGCGCTGCCGCTGAACTTGTGCGCGGTGACGTCGACCTTGGCGGTCAGCTTGCCGTCGCCGAGCACCTTGACCAGAACGTTCTTGCGCACGAGGCCCTTGCCGACGAGGTCGTCGACACCGACGGTGCCGCCCTGGGGGAAGGCCTTGCTGATGTCGCCGACGTTGACCACGGCGTATTCCGTGCGGAACCGGTTCTTGAAGCCCTTGAGCTTCGGCAGCCGCATGTGGATCGGCATCTGGCCGCCCTCGAACGTCACCGGGACGTTCTTGCGGGCCTTGGTGCCCTTGGTGCCGCGACCCGCGGTCTTGCCCTTGGAACCCTCACCGCGCCCGACACGGGTCTTGGCGGTCTTCGCGCCGGGAGCCGGCCTCAGGTCGTGCAGTTTGATGACGCTCACTTGGTCGCCTCCACCTCTTCCACTTCCACGAGATGGTGCACGGTCTCGATCAGACCACGCGTCTGTGGGTTGTCCTCGCGGATCACCGACTGACGGATCTTCCGCAGCCCCAGGGTCCGCAGGCTCTCACGCTGCTTCCAGCGGGCACCGATGACGCCGCGCACCTGGGTGATCTTCAGTTCTGCCATGGCTTAAGCGCTTCCTTCACGCGCGGCCGCGACGGCCAGCGCTTCGCTCTCACGGCGCGCCTTGAGCATGCCCGCCGGCGCGACGTCCTCGATCGGCAGACCGCGACGGGCCGCCACCTCCTCGGGGCGCTGCAGCAGCTTGAGGGCGGCCACCGTGGCATGGACCACGTTGATCGCATTGTCGCTGCCCAGCGACTTGGCCAGGATGTCGTGCACGCCCGCGCACTCCAGCACGGCGCGGGCGGCACCGCCGGCGATCACACCGGTACCCGGGCTGGCCGGGCGCAGCAGCACCACACCCGCGGCGGCCTCACCCTGCACCGGATGGGTGATCGTCGAGCCGATCAGCGGAACCCGGAAGAAGCCCTTGCGCGCTTCCTCGACGCCCTTGGCGATGGCGGCGGGTACTTCCTTGGCCTTGCCGTAGCCGACGCCGACCATGCCGTTGCCGTCGCCAACGATGACCAATGCGGTGAAGCTGAACCGCCGGCCACCCTTGACCACCTTGGACACGCGGTTGATCGCGACAACCCGCTCCAGGTAATTGCTCTTGTCACCACCACCGTCGCGGCCCCTGCCGCCACGGTCTCCGCGGTCGTCACGACGGCCGCGGCCCTCGCGGCGACCGTCATTCGACGTCGCAGCTGCCTGCTCGGCCATCATGCAGTCCTTTCAGTCTTCGTCACGTCGTTCATCATCAGAACTTGAGCCCACCCTCGCGGGCGGCGTCGGCCAGCGCGGCGATGCGCCCGCCGTAGGTGTACCCACCGCGGTCGAACACGATGGTCTCCACACCCGCCGCCTTGGCGCGCTCGGCGATCAGCTGTCCCACGCGTACGCTGTGGGCCTTCTTGTCCCCATCGACCGCGCGCACATCGGCCTCGATCGAGGATGCGGCCGCCAGCGTGGTGCCGGTCAGGTCGTCGACCAGCTGCACATGGATGTGGCGCGACGACCGATTGACCACCAGACGCGGAATCGTGGCGGTGCCGGCCACCTTCTTGCGCAGCCGGGCGTGCCTGCGCAACCGGGAGCGACGACGGGTCTCGGAGATGTTCTGCCCCACCGGCTTACGTTCGGTGGCGGCGTCTGTCTTTGCGGCCATTACTACTTACCTGTCTTTCCGACCTTGCGGCGGATCTGCTCACCCTCGTAGCGGATGCCCTTGCCCTTGTACGGGTCGTTCTTCCGCAGCCGACGGATGATCGCCGAGATCTGACCGACCTTCTGCTTGTCGATTCCGGTGACGGAGAACTTGGTGGGCGTCTCCACCGCGAACGAGATGCCCTCGGGGGGCTCGATCAGCACGGGGTGGCTGTAGCCGAGCGCGAACTCCAGGTTGGAACCCTTGAGCTGGACGCGGTAGCCCACTCCGTAGATCTCCATCTTCGTGGTGTAGCCCTGCGTGACACCGGTGACCAGGTTGGCCACCAGCGTGCGGGACAGTCCGTGCAGCGAGCGGTTGCGACGCTCGTCGTCCGGGCGGGTGACCACGATGGCGCCGTCGTCGTTGCGCGCCACGCTGATCGGCTCGGCGATCGCCAGCGCCAGGCTGCCCTTGGGCCCCTTGACGGACACGTTCTGTCCGTCGATCGTGACGTCGACCCCGGCGGGCACCAGGACCGGCTGCTTACCAATACGCGACATAGTCTTTCAGGCTCCTATCCCGCTACCACACGTACGCGAGGACTTCGCCGCCCACGCCCTGACGTGCCGCCTGACGGTCGGTGAGCAGACCCGACGACGTGGAGATGATCGCCACGCCGAGGCCGCCCAGCACCCGCGGCAGGTTGGTCGATTTCGCGTACACCCGCAGACCGGGCTTGGACACCCGGCGCAGGCCCGCGATGCTGCGCTCACGGCTGGGGCCGTACTTCAGTTGCACCACAAGCGACTTGCCCACCCGGGCATCCTCGGTGCGGTAGTCGAAGATGTAGCCCTCGCTCTTGAGGATCTGGGCGATGTTCGCCTTGATCTTCGAGTGCGGCAGAACCACCTCGTCGTGATATGCCGAATTGGCATTGCGCAGACGTGTCAAGAAGTCTGCGATCGGGTCCGTCATGGTCATGACAGCCGGCTCACCTTCCTCGCGCCGGTTCCTCGCTGATCGTCAGCGGGGCCTACCGCGGTACCTGTTTCTGGGATTGATGTGTTGTCTGGGTCGTGCGCCGCTGTTACCAGCTGGACTTCTGCACACCGGGCAGTTCGCCGGCGTGAGCCATCTCGCGCAGGCAGATGCGGCACAGCCCGAACTTGCGGTAAACCGCATGCGGGCGACCGCACTTGCTGCACCGGGTGTAGCCGCGCACCTTGAACTTGGGCTTCTTGTTGGCCTTGTTGACCAGTGCCTTCTTTGCCATCTGTTCAGTTCTCCTTGAACGGGAAGCCGAGGGCCCGCAACAGCGCCCGTCCTTCGTCGTCGGTCGTCGCCGAGGTGACGACGGTGATGTCCATGCCGCGGGGCCGGTCGATGGAGTCCACGTCGATCTCGTGGAACATCGACTGCTCGTTCAGCCCGAACGTGTAGTTGCCGGTGCCGTCGAACTGCTTGGGGCTCAGGCCGCGGAAGTCGCGGATACGCGGCAGCGCGATGGAGATGAGCCGGTCGAGGAACTCCCACATCCGGTCGCCGCGCAGCGTCACGCGCGCACCGATGGGCATCCCCTCACGGAGCTTGAACTGCGCGATCGACTTGCGGGCCTTGCGGATCTCGGGCTTCTGACCGGTGATCAGCGCCAGGTCGTTGACCGCACCGTTGATCAGCTTGGCGTCACGGGCGGCGTCGCCGACACCCATATTCACGACGACCTTCACCACGCCGGGGATCTGCATCACGTTGGCGTAGTTGAATTCGCTGTTCAGCGCGCCCTTGATTTCCTCGCGGTAGCGCTGCTTCAGCCTGGGCTGCACCTTCGCAGCGTTTTCGGTGCCTTCCACAGTGGTCATCAGATGTCCTTGCCGTTGCGCTTGGAGATGCGCACCTTCTTGCCGGTTTCCTCATCGACGCGGTAACCGATGCGGGTGGGGTTGCCGTCGGAGTCGACCACCATCACGTTGGAGACGTCGATCGGCGCCTCCTGGGTGACGATGCCGCCGGACTGAGCGCCGCGCTCGTTGCGCGAGATCGCGGTGTGCTTCTTGATCCGGTTGACGCCCTCGACGAGCACCTTGTTACGCGCGGGGAAGGCCTGGATCACCTTGCCCTTGGCACCCTTGTCCTTACCGGAGATCACGAGCACCGTGTCGCCCTTGTGGACCTTCATCTACAACACCTCCGGGGCGAGCGAGACGATCTTCATGAACTTCTTCTCACGCAGTTCACGACCGACGGGCCCGAAGATGCGGGTGCCGCGGGGGTCGTTGTCGTTCTTGATGATCACTGCGGCGTTCTCGTCGAACTTGATGTAGCTGCCGTCGGCGCGGCGGCGCTCCTTGACGGTGCGCACCACAACGGCCTTGACCACATCGCCACGCTTGACATTGCCACCGGGGATGGCGTCCTTGACGGTCGCCACGATGATGTCGCCGATGCCGGCGTAGCGTCGCGACGAGCCGCCGAGCACCCGGATGCACAAGATCTCCTTGGCACCCGTGTTGTCGGCGACCTTCAACCGCGATTCCTGCTGAATCACTAGATCTCCTGACCTGGTTTGGTATGCACGGCAGATACCGACCTGACGTGCGCGGTCTTGTTGCTAATTCCAGTCACCCAAAGGCACGCAGGGTCTTCGTCCGATGACACAACGCGACGAGGACCGAGGTCTGCCCAAGGCAACCGTTGAATTCTAGGCGACGGCTTGCACAGAACCAAATCGCCGCTGGTCACTCGCGATTTGTGCGCGCGTTGTCGCGGCGCGTTGTCGTGGCGCGCGCAACTCGATGTGCACAGATCGCGCCATGTCAGGAATTCACGCAGCGGAAGCCGATGTGGGTGGTGGCGCTGTCCTGCGACTGCGGCGACCGTGCCGCCGGACGATAGCGATGGCAGTACTCCGGCGCACACAGGTGCGAGCCGCCCTTGAGGGTCTGGTTGACGGCCGGGTCGGGCTGTGCGGGCACCGGGGCGCAACACGATGCACCCCCGGAATCGGGGCGGTGATGGGCCGAGTACCGGGTCGTCGTCCACTCCCACACGTTGCCGATCATGTCGAGCAGCCCGAAGCCGTTCGGGGGGAAGGTGCCCACCGGCGACGTGCCCACCCAGCCCAGCGCACCGTCATTGCGGTAGGGAAACCGACCCTGCCAGGTGTTGGCCATCAGCAGCCCGCCGGGCGACGGTTCATCCCCCCAGGCGTAGGTGGTCGTGGCGCCGGCTCGCGCGGCGTACTCCCATTCGGCTTCGGTCGGTAACCTTCGCCCCGCCCAGTGCGCGTAGGCGGCGGCGTCGGGATAGGCGACCTGCACCACCGGGTGATCGGCGCGGTCGGTCCACGACGACCGCGGGCCGAACGGGTGGCGCCAGCATGCGCCGGGTATCCAGTCCCACCACTGCCGCCAGTCGCGCAGATTGACCGGGCCGCCGGTCGGCCGGAACACCAGCGCGCCCGGCAGCAGGTCAGCCTCGGCGACCCCGGGATACAGCGCGGGGTCCAGCGGGCGTTCGGCGACGGTGACGTACCCGGTGTCGTCGACGAAGTCGGCGAACTGGGCGTTGGTCACCGGGTGCCTCTCGACCGCGAAGGCCGCGACGGACACCGTGTGTACCGGCGCCTCTTCGGGATAGAACGCCGTAGCGCCCATGCGGAACCGCCCGCCGGGCAGTTCGATGAGTTCGGTCGGCATGCGCTTCAGGGTAGGCGGTGGTCAATCCTTCGAGAAGGCAAGGGCCAGACCGGATTCGAGATCAGGGTAGGGGGCTCCGGACAGATCGACGGTGACCTGCGTGATGGTGCCGCCGGTGAATGCGAACGGCGCCTTGTACGCCCTGGACACCGCCGACCCGCTGTTGCGTCCGACGGCGATGGTGGCGCCTGCCAGCCCGAACGTTCCCGGATGGGCCTTGACATCGGCGCGGGACGCGACGACCTCGTCGTCGACGTACAGCGTCACCTCTCCCAGCGGTGTATGGCTGTTGGCCACGGTTCCGGTCCTGGTGTAGCCGGCTCCGAGAATGTGCCGGCCGAGGGGAACCGCCGCAGGCGAGGACAGCCACTGCTCCTCCTCGCCCAGGAAGTTGTACACATAGTGCAACCGGCCGTCCTGGATGAACAGCACGTGGCCGCCGTGCGCACCACCCTGCTTGAACAGCACCCCTTCGGCGCCGCCGGTGTCGACGGTGACCTCGGCGAGCACGGCGAAGGACTGCCCGCGCAGTTCGGCGGCGGCGCCGATGCCGACCTCGGCACTGTTCGGGTAGTAGGTGTAGGTGCTTCGCTGCCCCGACAGATACGGTCGCCAGCGCATCAACGTCTCCAGGATGTTCAGGTCGGCCAGCGGCAACCCGTTGTACTTCGCGGCCTCGGCGAACCAGAGCGCTTTGAGCTCCTCGAGTTTGTCGGGGTGCTCAGCGGCCAGATCTCGGCACTGGCTGCGGTCGGACTCGATGTGGAACAGTTCCCAGCGGTCGGCCTCGAAATGCGACCAGCCCGCGGGTGTCGCGGCGTGGATGGTGTTGGCGAACCAGCCCCTGTGCCAGATCCCGCGGGTGCCCAGCATCGCGTAGAACTGGGTCTCCTTGCCGGTCGGGGCGCCCGGATCGCTCAGGGCCACCTTGAAACTCACACCGTCGAGCGGCTTCTGCGGAATTCCGCGGACGGTCGCGGGCGGGGTGATGTCGAGCAGGTCGTACACGGTCGGCGTGATGTCACACACGTTGACGTAGTTGTCGCGCACCTCGCCGTGCGCGGCAATGCCGTTGGGCCAGGAGATGATTGCGGTGTCCGCGATCCCACCCTCGTGGGAGGCGTAGCGCTTGAACAGCTTGTAGGGGGTGTTGAACGCCATCGCCCACCCTATCGGGTAGTGCGGGTAGGTCTCCGGACCGCCGAGCCGATCGAAGAACTTGAGACTTTCCTGCGGGGTGTCCAGATAGCCGTTGAAGAACTTGGTCTCGTTCACCGAGCCGTTCGGACCGCCCTCACCGCTGGCGCCGTTGTCGGAGATCACCACGATGACGGTGTTGTCGAGCTGTCCGGTCTCGGCCAGATAGTCCAGGATGCGCCCGATCTGGGCGTCGGTGTAGGACAGGAAGCCGGCGAACACCTCGGCCATCCGGCAGAACAACCGCTTCTCGTCATCGCCGAGTGAGTCCCACGGCCGCACGGTGTCCTGCACCGGCCACGGCTCACCGTCGGGCCCCGTCACGTCGAGGTAGGGGTTGACGGGCGACAATTCGGTGTCGGGCGGCACGATGCCCAGCCGCTTCTGGTTCTCCAGCACGATTTCGCGGTAACGCTCGTAGCCCATGTCGAAACGGCCCGAATACTTCTCGACCCATTCGGAGAACACGTGGTGGGGCGCATGTCCCGCGCCTGGACACAGGTAGCTGAACCAGGGCTTGTCCGGTGCGATCACCTTGGCGTCGCGGATGAACTCGATCGTCTTGTCCGCCAGGTCTTTCGACAGGTGATACCCGTCCTCCGGTGCCGCGGGCGGAGAGACGGGGTGATTGTCGTACACCAGATCCGGGTACCACTGGTCGGTTTCACCACCCATGAATCCGTAGAACCGCTCGAACCCGCGCGACAGCGGCCAATGCCGTTTGGAGGCGGCCAGGTTGGACTCCTCGAGGGGGGTCAGATGCCACTTGCCGATGCAGTACGTGTTGTAGCCCTGCTCGACGAGAACCTCGGAAAGCAATGCGGTGTCGAACGGTATCCGCCCGTTGCAGTTGGGGAATCCGTCGGTGAACTCCTCGATGGTGGCCATGCCGACCGTCGTGGCGTTGCGACCGGTGAGCAGCGAGGCGCGGGTGGGCGAGCACAGCGCGGTGGTGTGGAACTGCGACAGGCGCACACCCCGCTCGGCGATCCGGCTCATCGCAGGCATTTCGACCAGACCGCCGAAGCAGTCCCAGGTAGCGATCCCAGTGTCGTCCCACACCAGGTACAGCACGTTGGGCGCATCCTCGACGGCCGTCGGCGCCGCGTACGGAACCCAATCCGGCTCGGAATCGCGGATGTCCAGCTCGATCTTTCCCCTGAATTCCGTTGCCATAGCCAGCCTCTCCGGGATGATCGTCGCGATCCCCTGACCGCCCGGACAATACACCGGCCACCTAACCGGCAGCCGCGAAATAGACGGTGCTGGGCCCATCTCGCAGGCAATCAGGTGGTCCCATCACCCTGGCAAACGACAGCAACCGGGCCCACTCATCGGGGGCTTGACTGCGCTGCACATGCGCCCCACGTTGGCGAGGTGTGCCGGGGGTTCATCGAGTCTTACCGGACTGGCGTCCACCGCTGTCGTCAGCGGCCTTTCAGAGAGTTGTCTGGTCGGGCAATGCGTCGAGCTGGATCAGGACACCGAGGAGGTTGGCGACGCCCCAATGGTCGGTGAGCTGTCCGTTGTGGACGCGGAATACGTCGACCGTGTCGAAGGAGACGGGTCGGCCGGTAGGGGCGATGCCGAGGAATTCTCCTTCGTGGGTTCCGTGGTAGGTCTTGAAGGTGGTGACTTTGTCGTCATCGACTGTCTGCCAGTGGATCTCAGCTCCAAGGTCCGGGAACGCCGCGCGCAGTCCGGTGTAGAGAATACGAACTCCGTCCTTGTCGGGGGTGATGCCGGGTTGGGGCGTGTGGTCGGTGAAGTCGTCGGCGAACAGTTCGTCGAAGACGGTGAAGTCGCCCCCGGCTTGCACTTGTTCGGTGTTGCGCCGGACAAGTTCTTTGAGTGCGTTCGGAGTGGCGGTCATCGTGGTCGACGTCCTCTACGCGGTAGGGATGTACTCGACGAAGGTTCGCGCCGGCAGTGGGCCGCCGGGGAATTCATGGAGTGCTCCGCCGCCGGCGAGGGTGCCGAGGTTGATCGGTGTGTAGTCGAGGGATTCGATGAGTGCGGCGATGACGATGTGGGCGTCGGGGTGGTCACTGGAGTGAAAGAGCAGTTTGCGGCCTCCGGAGACGATAGGGCCTTCGGCATAGCTCTCGGGCGTCATGTGGTTGAACGCCTTGATCACCTGCGCGGCGGGGGCGAGGTTGGCGATGACTTCGCTGGAGGTCAGCCCGCCGAGATCCGCCTTGGTGAAGGTGGGGGCTTCCAGGGGGTTGGTGGTGTCGACGAGGATGCGGTCGGTGAGATCACCTGCCGCGTTCAGAGCGGCGGGCACTTTGCTCCACGGCACGGCGAGGAAAACCACCTCGTGGTCGGCAGCTTCGGCCACGGTCCCGGCGGTTAGGCCGAGCGGTGTGGCGAGTGCGGCCAGGGTGTCGGTGCCGCGACGGTTGCTGATGGTGACGTCGTGGCCGATAGCGGCCAGTTGTGTTCCGACGGCTTGGGCGATGTTGCCGGCGCCGATGAATCCGATCTTCATGTGTGAGGTCTACTTTCCGGTGATGTTGTGAGAGGCCAACCAGGCCAGGGTGGTGTCGGCGACGTCGCGCCAGCCGCGGTCGATGGTCAGGGAATGGCCGCGGCCGTCGAACTCGTGAAATTCGGTGACGGCCGTCGATTTCGCGTACTGCTTGAAGGAAGCTTTGGCGCTGACGTAGGGCACCGTGTGGTCGGAGGTGCCTGCGGTGATCAGCAGTGGACCCCGGGTGGCGTTGGCGGTGTCGACCTTCGCCGGTGAGTGAGGGGTGAAGTTGGCCAGTCCGGCCTCGAACAGGGGCTTACCTGGTGAGGGGATGGCCCACTGCTCCCACAGTTGATCGGATTCGGCTGCGGTGAGGGCGTTTCCGAAGCCGTAGCGGAACTGGCTTGCGCTGAGCGCTTTGGCGCGCCCACGATTGAGCGGGTTGCCCAAGACGGGAAACGCCGAGCGCAGCTGCGCGAGCGGGAGGGGTTTGACTCCTTTGATGGGGGCGGGATCGATCGCCACCGCGGCGGCCACCAGGTTCTGTCCGAGCAGCTTCTGGGCGATCAGGCCGCCGAAGGAATGTCCGATGACCACTGGTGGGGCGTCGAATTGCTTGACGATTCCGGCGAAGTGCTCGGTGAGCGCATCGATGCCGAATCCTGCCTGCGCCGCGGGGTTTTCCCGGGTCGCGGCGACGGTGTCGGCTTCGCCCGGCCATGCGGGTGCGACGGCGTTGTGGCCGTGTTCGGCGAAGTGGTCGATCCAGGGTTGCCAGGCGGTGTGGGCAATCCACAGGCCGTGGATGAATACGGTGTCGGTCATGACGAGCCGGAGTCCTCTCGGGGCTGGTGCGTGAGGCGGTGGGTTTTGGATCGGTCAGAGCGTGTAGCCGCCGTCGATGTTCCAGGTGACGCCGGTGACGAATGCAGCTTCGGGGAGCGCGAGATAGGCCACGGCACTGGCGATATCGGCGGGCTGGCCGTAGCGTCCGAGCGCGGTCAGGCTGCGCATATGGTCGGCGAACTCGCCTTCGTCGGGGTTCATGTCGGTGGCGGTCGGGCCAGGCTGGATGTTGTTGACGGTGATGCCGCGTGGTCCGAGTTCGCGGGCCAGGCCGCGGGTCAGGCCCGCAACCGCGGCTTTCGTCGTGGAGTAGATGGAGATGCCGGGCACCGGAACGCGGTCGGCGTTGACGCTGCCGATGGTGATGATGCGCCCGCCCGAACCCAGGTGCGGCACGGTGGCGCGGACAGCGGCGAACACACCCCGCACGTTGACGGCGATGAGGCGGTCGAACTCCGCAAGCGGGAACTCCTCAATCGGCGCGCCGTGCGCCACACCGGCGTTGTTGACCAGGATGTCGACCCCACCGAGCGCGGTCACGGTCTGCTCCACCGCGGAGGTGATCGCCTCCACGTTGCCGCTGTCGGCGCGGATCGCCGCTACCTGCGACCCGGAGGCCGAGGCTTCAGCGACGAGTTTGTCGGCCTGCTCGGGTGAGGAGTGGTAGGTGAATGCGACGGCCGCGCCGTCGGCGGCGAGGCGACGTACGATAGCCGCGCCGATCCCGCGGGATCCGCCGGTGACTAGGGCTCGTCGCCCTGCCAGCGGCCGCTCGGTGTCGGTAGTGGCGGTGGTTGTGGTGGTCATCGATGGCTCTCTTTCATCCGGATCAGCACTTTCGAACCGATCGGTTACTAAGTATGATCAGGTAAAGCCGCTGATGCACCGTCACATTCCAGAGTGTGGCGCGGATCATAGGAGGTGATCGGATGGCGATGGGAAGGCCGCGCGAGTTCGATCCCGAAGAGGTTCTCGTCAAGGCGATGACGCTGTTCTGGGAGCACGGCTATGACGGGGTGTCGATCAGCGATCTGACGTCAGTCACCGGGGTGAATCGGCGCAGTCTGTATGCGGAGTTCGGTTCCAAGGAGCGACTGTTCTACAAGGTGGTGGACCGCTATCTGGCCGGGCCGGGTGGGTTCGTCGGGGCAGCGATGTCCGAGCCGACAGCGTGGGAGATCGCCAACGCCATGGCACACGGCGCTGCCGACGCCTACACCGATCCCTCCAGTCCCCGTGGTTGCCTACTGGTGCAGGGGGCACTTGCCGCCGGCGAGGACGCGGCACCCATCCAGGCCGACCTAGCCGACCGCCGCGCCGCCGGAGTGAAGCTACTCGCCGAACGCTTCGCCATGGCTCAGCAGGACGGCGAGCTCCCGGGTGTCGATCCGATGATCCTCGCTCGATGGATCCACGCTGTCTGCCAAGGCATTTCGATCCAGGCCTGCAGTGGCGCCACCCGAGAAGAACTGCACGCAGTGGCCGACCAGGCCTTGAAGGCCTGGCCGGCAGCATCACCACGGGGATAGGCGAGCGGATCGAAGTCCCAAGGCTCGCGCAACGCGCTGGGCAGCATGGGTACCGTGCCGTGTGCGTGCCCAGATCGGCCTCTTTGGTGCGTGCTGGCCGGCATTGATTGCCTCGACGCCGGCGCTGTCGCCGGCAATGACCCGCACAGAGCCAGAGCCCCCGTCCACGGGGACACCGTGACGGGGGCTCGGTCGGATCCGGGCGCGGTAGCGCTAGCTCAGCGAGCCTTCTCCAGGATCTCCAGCAGGCGCCAGCGCTTGGTCGCCGACAGCGGGCGGGTCTCCATCAAAGACACACGGTCGCCGATGCCGGCGATGCCGTCCTCGTCGTGAGCCTTGACCTTCTTGGTCGTCCGAATGATCTTGCCGTACAGGGCGTGCTTCACACGGTCCTCGAGCTCGACCACGATCGTCTTCTGCATCTTGTCGGACACGACGTAGCCGATCACCGTCTTGCGACGGCCGCGCGGCTTCTCGGTACGCGGGGTCCGCTTCGGGCCCTTCTCAGTTGTGTTCTCTGACATCACGATTCCTCACCGGTGGGTCCGGAGGCCAGACCCAGTTCACGTTCGCGCAGCACCGTGTAGATGCGTGCGATCTCCTGACGCACCGTGCGGAGCCGACGATTGTTGGCGAGCTGGCCGGTGGCCATCTGGAAGCGCAGGTTGAACAGCTCTTCCTTGGACTCGCGGAGCTTGTCCTTCAGCTCGTCGTCGGTCAGCTCGCGCAGCTCGCCAGGCGTAATTCCCACTGCCATCAGAACTGCTCCTCTCGGGTCACGATGCGTGCCTTGATGGGCAACTTGTGGATCGCGCGGGTCAGTGCCTCCCGTGCGATCTCTTCATTGGGGTAACTCAGCTCGAACAAAACACGTCCGGGCTTGACGTTGGACACCCACCACTCCGGGGAACCCTTACCGGATCCCATCCGGGTTTCGGCGGGCTTCTTGGTCAGCGGGCGGTCGGGGAAGATGTTGATCCACACCTTGCCACCGCGCTTGATATGCCGGTTGATGGCGATACGTGCGGATTCGATCTGCCGGTTGGTGATGTAGGCATGCTCGAGGGCCTGGATGCCGTAATCACCGAAGCTGACGGTGGTGCCGCCGCTCGAGACGCCGCGCTGCCTGGGGTGGTGCTGTTTGCGGTGCTTGACCTTACGCGGAATCAGCATGACTAACTCTCCGTATTCTCTGCGGGCGCAGCCGATTCCTGCGTCTCGGCCGCGGCCGTGTCCTCGGCCCTGCCTGCGTCGTCACCGGAGGCGGCGCGACCCGCTTCCGTGCTCGTGGCGGTGGTGCCCGCCGAGCCGCTGCGGCGCGGCCGGGTGCCCGACGACGGCCGCTCACGGCGCGGCCGGTCGGATCCGGCGGGCGCGGCGGCGGACAGCTCACGCTTGCCACCGACGATGTCGCCCTTGTAGATCCAGACCTTCACGCCGATCCGGCCAAAGGTGGTCTTGGCTTCATAGAGGCCGTAATCGATGTCGGCGCGCAGGGTGTGCAGCGGCACACGGCCCTCGCGGTAGAACTCCGAACGGCTCATCTCGGCCCCGCCGAGGCGACCCGAGCATTGCACCCGGATGCCCTTGACGTTGGGCTGGCGCATGGCCGACTGGATGGCCTTGCGCATCGCGCGGCGGAAAGCCACGCGGTTGCTCAGCTGCTCGGCGACACCCTGGGCCACCAACTGCGCCTGGCTCTCGGGGTTCTTCACCTCGAGGATGTTCAGCTGCACCTGCTTGCCGGTGAGCTTCTCCAGGTCGGCGCGAATGCGGTCGGCCTCGGTGCCGCGACGGCCGATGACGATGCCCGGGCGCGCGGTATGGATATCCACCCGCACCCGGTCACGGGTGCGCTCGATCTCCACGTCGGCGATGCCGGCGCGCTCGAGGCCGGTGGCCAGCAGCTTGCGGATCGCAACGTCTTCCTTGACGTAGTCCTTGTATTGCTTGTCGGCGTACCACCGGGACTTCCAGTCGGTGGTGATGCCGAGCCGGAAGCCGTGGGGGTTGATCTTCTGGCCCACTACTGCGAGCCTCCCTTCGCCTCAGTCGAAGCCTCGGTGGTCGTGGCTGCAGCCTTCTTAGCCGAGGCTGCCTTGCTGGCCGCAGCACGGCGCGACCGCGTGGCGCTGGCCGATGCACCGCCCCGGGAGCCGGCGTCCTTGCGGGGACGGCTCTCGACGATCACGGTGATATGGCTGGTGCGCTTGCGGATCCGGAATGCACGACCCTGGGCGCGCGGCCGGATGCGCTTGGCGGTCGGTCCCTCGTCGGCGTATACCGTGGCGACCACCAGGGTCGCCGGGTCAAGGCCCTCGTTGTTCTGCGCGTTGGCCGCGGCGCTGGCGATCACCTTGGCCACCGGCTCGCTGGCGGCCTGGGGCGCCCAGCGCAGGATGTCGAGCGCCTCGGACACGGACTTTCCACGCACCAGGTCGATCACCCGGCGCGCCTTGGTCGGCGAGACCCGCACGAAACGCGCTTTGGCCGTCGCCGAGGGGTACTCGGTCGTCACGCTCATCGTCTCTTGCTCTTCCGGTCGTCCTTGATGTGACCCTTGAAGGTCCGCGTCGGGGCGAACTCGCCGAGCTTGTGCCCGACCATCGCCTCGGTGACGAACACCGGGACATGCTTGCGACCGTCGTGGACGGCGAAGGTGTGCCCGATGAAGTCGGGGATGATGGTCGACCGACGGGACCAGGTCTTGATGACCTGCTTGGTGTTCTTCTCGTTCTGGACGTCGACCTTCTTGAGCAGATGGTCGTCGACGAACGGGCCCTTCTTCAGGCTGCGTGGCATCGCTGCTTACTCCTCGGCTTCTTACCGGTGCTTCTTGCCGGTGCGCCGGCGTCGGACGATGAGCTTGTCGCTCGGCTTGTTCGGCTTGCGGGTGCGGCCCTCGGGCTTACCCCACGGGCTGACCGGATGGCGGCCGCCGGAGGTCTTGCCCTCGCCACCGCCGTGCGGGTGGTCGACCGGGTTCATCACGACGCCGCGGACGGTGGGGCGCTTGCCCTTCCACCGCATGCGGCCTGCCTTGCCCCAGTTGATGTTGGCCTGTTCGGCGTTGCCGACCTCGCCTACGGTGGCGCGGCAGCGCACGTCGACGCGGCGGATCTCACCGGACGGCATGCGCAGCGAGGCGTAGGCGCCCTCCTTGCCGAGCAGCTGGATGCTGGCACCCGCCGAGCGGGCCAGCTTGGCGCCACCACCGGGCCGCAGTTCCACGGCATGGATCACGGTGCCCGCCGGGATGTTGCGCAGCGGCAGGTTGTTGCCGGGCTTGATGTCGGCGTTGGGCCCCGACTCGACCACGTCGCCCTGCGAAAGTCCCTGCGGCGCCACGATGTAACGCTTCTCGCCGTCGAGAAAGTGCAGCAGCGCGATGTTCGCGGTGCGGTTCGGGTCGTACTCGATGTGTGCGACCTTGGCGTTGACGCCGTCCTTGTCGTTGCGACGGAAGTCGATCACCCGGTAGGCGCGCTTGTGACCGCCGCCCTTGTGCCGAGTGGTGATGCGGCCGTGTGCGTTACGACCGCCGGTGCCGTGCAGCGGACGAACCAGCGACTTCTCCGGAGTCGAGCGAGTGATCTCGGCGAAATCGGAGACGCTGGCACCGCGACGACCGGGGGTCGTCGGCTTGTACTTGCGAATTCCCATGTTTGTCTAGGTCCCTCTAATGCTGTGCCTGCTCGGGCCGCGGCCTAAGCAGGTGCTCCGAACAGGTCGATCGGCTTGCTACCGGGAGCCAGCGTGACGATGGCCCGCTTAGTGTCCTTGCGCTTTCCATAGCCGGCGCGGGTGCGCTTGCGCTTACCCTGCCGGTTGGCCGTGTTCACCGACGCGACCTTGACCTTGAAGATCTTCTCGATCGCGATCTTGATCTGGGTCTTGTTCGAGCCGGGGTGAACGACGAAGGTGTACACGTTGTCCTCGATCAGCCCGTAGGACTTCTCCGAGATGACCGGGGACAGGATGATGTCGCGGGGGTCTGTGACAGTCGCCATCAGGCCTGAACCTCCTGCGTGTCTTTCGTGTTGGCGCTGATGTAGGCATCGAGGGCCTCCACGCTGAACACCACGTCGTCGGCCTTGAGGACGTCGTAGGTGTTGAGCTGGTCGGGCGAGAGCACGTGCACACCGGGCAGGTTGCGCACGCTCTTGGCGCCCGTTTCGTCGGCACGGCCGACGACGATGAGCACCTGCTTGCGCTCGGTCAGACTGGCCAGGAACGACTTCGCATTCTTGGTCGACGGCGTCTGACCCTCGATCAGTTCGGTGACCGCGTGGATGCGTCCGTTGCGGGCCCGATCGGAGAGCGCGCCGCGCAGCGCGGCGGCGATCATCTTCTTCGGGGTCCGCTGGCTGTAGTCACGCGGCTTCGGGCCGTGCACGACGCCGCCGCCGGTGAACTGCGGTGCGCGGGTCGATCCCTGGCGGGCGCGGCCGGTCCCCTTCTGACGGTACGGCTTCTTGCCGCCGCCGGACACCTCGCCACGGGTTTTGGTCGAGTGGGTGCCCTGACGGGCGGCCGCGAGCTGCGCTGTCACCACCTGATGCATCAGGGCGGTGTTGGCCTCGACGTCGAACAGCTCCGCAGGAAGCTCGACCGATCCCTCGGTCGCGCCGCCGGGCGTCTTCACATCAATTGTCAAAGAAGTCATTACTTCTCACCTCGTTTGATGGCGCTGCGAACCACGACCAGCCCGCCGTTGCGGCCCGGGATGGCGCCCTTGATCAACAGCACACCGTTCTCGGCGTCGACCTTGTGCACCAGCAGATTCTGGGTGGTGACGCGATCGTTGCCCATTCGGCCGGACATCCGGGTGCCCTTGAACACCCGGCCCGGGGTGGCGCAGCCGCCGATCGACCCGGGGCGCCGGTGCACTGCCTGGGCGCCGTGGGCCGCACCCTGGCCACGGAAGCCGTGGCGCTTCATGGTGCCTGCGAAACCCTTGCCCTTGCTGGTGCCCGTCACGTCCACGTAGCTGCCGTCCGAGAAGATCTCGGCGGTCAGCTCCTGGCCCACCTCGTACTGCGCCGCCGTCTCGTCGTCGAGCCGCAGCTCGGCCAGGTGCCTGCGCGGGTTGACCCCGGCGGCGGCGTACTGACCGGCGAGCGGCTTGGTGACCTTGCGCGGGCTGATCTCGCCGTAGGCGAGCTGGACGGCGCTGTAGCCATCACGCTCCGCGGTGCGGATGCGGGTGACGACGTTGGGCCCGGCCTTGACGACCGTCACCGGAACGACCTTGTTGTTCTCGTCGAACACCTGTGTCATGCCCAGCTTGGTGCCCAGAATGCCACGGCGCGGAGCGCCGGAATTGCTTGAGCTTGCCATGGTTTCTGGATCTCCTACTGGATGTTCACGTCGACACTGGCCGGCAGATCGATGCGCATCAGGGCGTCAACGGTCTTCGGCGTGGGGTCGAGGATGTCGATCAGGCGCTTGTGAGTGCGCATCTCGAAGTGCTCCCGCGAGTCTTTGTACTTGTGCGGGGACCTGATGACGCAATACACGTTCTTCTCAGTCGGCAGCGGCACTGGGCCAACTACGCTTGCGCCGGTACGGGTGACCGTCTCCACGATCTTGCGTGCCGAGGCGTCAATCGCCTCGTGGTCGTAGGCCTTGAGCCTGATGCGGATCTTCTGTCCCGCCACGCTTCTCCTACCTTCACTGTCATGTCCCACCCGGCGGGTTGCCGGGCGAACGTTGTGCTGGTGCCTCCGGCGCATCTGCGCTCGTCTGCTGCCGCTGTTTACCTGTCTGTGGTTCACCGGCCCCCGCGGTCGGGTGTGTCGCCCGACGCGCCCTGGCCGCGCTGAATAATCTCGTCGCGATCAAGGGGAGGACCGGACGCGCCCGTGCGGACGCCGGTCGTGTGCCGCCGTGCTGGATCCCACTGCGAGAGCGAACCCGGCTCAGGGCAACCCGACTAGTATGCCTTAGATCCGGTCGGGTGCCAAATCCCTGGTCAGCGCCCCGCACATCGCCGCAAGAGCCGTGCCGACGATGCGGCAACCTCGACGCTACCGGCGAGTTAGGGTCAGCGGCTTGTCCGGCCCCACCAAACACGTTCCGCATGTGGCAGCGGCTCGCAGGACGCCCCGGCGGCAGTCGGTTGTTCTCTGCGGCGGCGATGGCGCGCTATCTCGCTCCAGCCGGGATGACGCCCAGATCGCAGTGCCCCGACCCCCGGAGACACAGCTGGCACATATCCCGCTGACAGCATCCCGATAAGCCGTCCGGCAACGATGGCCTCGACACCGATACTGGGGCGCAGGAGGCTTTCATGGATACCCGCCGAGCGATGCCGGCACCGCACGACCACAACCGGGGGCTGGCGTTCGACATCGCGGTGATGTCGCGCCGGCGGGCGCTTGTCGCCCTCGGCGTCGCGGGCGTCTCCACGCTGGCCACGGGGTGTGCCCCACAGCAGTCCGGTTCAGGGTCCCTTGCCGCGACTGATCCAGGGGCCGATCCCGACACCGTTGCCGACACCGCGACGACGGTGGCCAAGGCGCCGCAGGAAACCCAGGGACCGTACCCCGGCGACGGTTCCAACGGGCCGAATGTGCTCATCGAATCCGGTGTGGTTCGCGGCGACATCACCAGTAGCTTCGGCTCCGCCACGGGCGCCGCAGAAGGTGTGCCGACGACGTTGACGATGACGCTGGTGGACCTGGCCGAAGATGGGGCAACAGGTGCGGGCCCGGGTGCAGGAATGGCCGTCTATGTCTGGCACTGCGACCGCGAGGGGCGCTACTCGCTCTACAGCGACGGGGTGACCGACCAGAACTACCTGCGGGGCGTCCAGGTCGCCGGTCCCGACGGCACCGTGACGTTCACGACGGTGTTCCCTGCGTGCTACCCGGGTCGCTGGCCGCACGTCCACTTCGAGGTGTTCGATTCGCTCGAGACCGCGGTGGCCGGTTCGGAGGCCCGGCTCACCTCGCAGATCGCCCTGCCGGAAGAGGCATGTTCGGCCGTCTACGGCGCCGACGACGGCTACTCCGCCAGTGTCTCCAACATGGCGAGGTTGTCGCTGGACACCGACGGCGTCTTCGGCGACGGCTGGACCGCTGAGATGGCCACCGCCACCGGATCGCCGCAGCGCGGGATGAACATCTCGATCACCATCGGCGTCGCGGACAAGGCGGAGAACGTCGCCGCCGATCCCGGTCCAGGCGGACCCCCGCCCGGACCACCGCCGCGCTGACCCCGACCGCGTTCTACCGGCCGCGGCTCAGCGATGCAGCCCGGCCCAGAACAGGCACTGGTGCACCTGTTCGAAGTCACGGGTCACGCGGCTGCCGCCCGGCCCGAACGACATCCGCTCGCCTGCGTCGCGGTCCCGCAGGGCCGGCCACGCAGGCTGCCCGCGGACGTCGGGCGCTCCGGTGCCGACGAACCGGGTCCAATAGGCGATCATCTGGTCGGAGAGGGCCCGTTGCGCCGGATTCAGCGGCGGAGCACCGCCGATGTCGAACAGGTAGCGCAGTTCCAGCGAGTGGCTGGCACCGACCGGGAACGGCAGCTGGCGAAGCGCTGCGGGGGCGGGGGCGTCGCGGTCGTTGAACTCGTAGGCGTAGACGGATTCGATAGAGGCCAGGTCGTCGGCCATCCGATCGGTCTGGCAGGCGAACACGCCGTCGGTGACCGCGGCCGAGTACGCAAGCGGCACGCCACCGAAGCGGTCGATCGGATAACGCTCGCCGACGGCAACCGCGTCGCCGCCGAACGCGTCGGCGAGCAGTTGCGGGTATTCCGAGGCGGGGAACCGGTCGCCGTCGCGTAGATAGCGCAGCGCGGCGAACAACGTGAACTCGTCGCGCGTGGTGCCGATCAGCACCGGCACCCGAGTCGCCTCCCCACCCGCGAACGCATCCACCGGGTTCACCGGCAGCACCGCCGACCCGGTGACCGGCCCGGTCAACTTGTTCGCACCGATGCCGGTGTACCACACCGGGTTTCGCAGCTTGTCCACCGGCAGCGCGCGCAGGCACTGCGCGGCTGCGGCCGGGTCCGCGCAACCGAGTTGGGCCGCATAGTCAAGGCTGCGCCGCTGCGCCGTCGGCAGATCGGCCTGGGCCTGGCAGGGTGCACTCTGGATGATGGCCGCCCGGAACAGACCCACCGAATCCGGCGCGACGAGATGATCACACACCGACATCCCGCCTGCCGATTCCCCGGCGATGGTGACCTTGGCGGGGTCGCCGCCGAAACCGGCGATGTTGTCCCTGACCCAGCGCAGGGCGGCCTGCTGGTCTTCCAGCCCGTAATTGCCGACCCGGCCCGCCGGGCCGAGCGCGGGGTGGGCGAGGAATCCGAGGGTGCCCAGCCGGTAGTTGATCGTCACGACGATGACGTCCCCCCGCGCAGCCAGCCACCGGGCGTCATAGATGCCGCCGCTGCCGTTGACGAATGCGCCGCCGTGGATCCACACCACCACGGGACGGCGTTCGTTCGACCGCGACGGCGTCCACACGTTGAGGGTCAGGCAGTCCTCCGAGGAGTGTCTGCCCCGCTCCATATCGCCGGCGGGGTCCTGAATGCAGCGGGGTCCCGCCCGGCTGGAGTCCCGAACACCCGGCCACACCGGGGCCGGAGCGGGCGGCTGCCACCGCAGCGGACCCACCGGCGGTGCGGCGTAGGGAATGCCTGCGAACATGCGGTGATCGGCCGCGACGACGCCGCGCAGCGATCCCGACGCCGTCTGCACCACCGCCGGATCGCCGGTCGGCACCGGTTCGGCCGCCTCCACGACCCGGTCGCCGCACCCGGCGACGGCCACACTGACCACCACGGCGGCGAGAGCCCCGGCTCGGACCCGCCGGCCGAGCCGTCGAAGCGATGTGGCCGGCACGGATACCGAGCGTACTGAAGGTCGCGGCGGCCCGGCGTCACGCGCAGCCCGCCGTCACGCGGGCAGGAGAATATATCGGCGCGGCAACCGCCCCGAAACCTGTCCCCATTAGGGTGAGGGAGTGACTCAGCGCCGCCATATCCAGGGATGCAAACCCCAGGAAACACCGGAAAACGTTGGCGCCCAATATGTTACCGCCGTCTGGTCGGCTCCGTGCGACTGCTGCTAGTCAACCCGAACACGACGGCCTCGATGACCGCCGCGATCGCGACGAGCGCGGCAGACGCGGCCCGGGCCGGCACGGTGGTCGAGGCGATCAATCCCGCATCGGGGCCGGCCAGCATCGAGAACGACGACGACGAACGCCGGTGTGTGCCCGCCCTGCTCGACGTGCTGCGCACCGCACGGCAGCGACCGCCCGAGACCCGTCCCGACGCGTATGTGATCGCCTGCTTCGGCGATCCCGGCCTGGACCAGGCCAGAGCGGTCCTCGACGCCCCCGTGCTCGGTATCGCGCAGGCCGCGATGCACGCGGCCGCACTAGGGGCCGGCAGTTTCTCCGTGGTCACCTCGATGTCGGCCACGGTGCCCCGGGGTTGGGAACTGGCCAAGACCTACACCCCGACGGCCTGCCGCGGCGTCTACGCCTGCGACATCCCGGTGCTGCGCATCGACTCCGACCCCGCCACGATCGAACCGATCGGCGACCTGTGTGCCGCTGCTCTGCAGCGTGACGGGAGCCGGGCGATCGTCCTGGGCTGCGCGGCGATGGCGCGCTTCGCGGTGCCGCTCAGCCTGCGCCTCGGGGTTCCGGTGATCGACGGCGTGGTGGCCGCGACCCGGCTGGCCGAGGCACTCACCGACCTGGTTGCGTCACGCGGCGATGAACTCGGCGGCGCGGTGGCCGATCATCGCGATGGTGGCGTGCGGACCCCGGCTGGTGGCCTTGGGTAGCACGGATCCGTCCACCACCCAGAGGCGCTCGACACCGCGCACCCGGCAGCGGGGGTCCAGCACGGCGTTCTCATCTCCCTCGGCGCCCATCGGTGCGGTACCGCCCAGATGCTGGGAGGTGGACCACGACGGTGCACCGACCTTCGCTGCCCCGACCTTCGCTGCCCCGCCGAGCAGTTCGCGGACCAGCTCGGCCCCGTCCTGCAGCGCCGCCACGTCGGCGGGCTCGCTGTCGTAACGGTGCTCGATGATCGGGGCGGCACCGGGGTCCGTGGACGCCAGCGTGACACGTCCGCGCGCCAGTGGCCGCATCAGCGTGACACCGATGTGGGGGCGGTCGGCGGGGTCAGGAACCGCACGGCCCGGGCCGTGTACCAGCGCGGCGAACCCGGCCGTGTAGGGCCTGATCTCGATACCGCCCGTCACCAACACGGCCTCCAGCGGCGGAAGGTCGTGGGTCGGCGTCGACGCCACGGGCAGGACCCACTCGGGATGGTCCACCGACAGCTGCCCCACCGGCAGCCCGGCCAGCACCGGTATGCCCAGCGGTTCGAGCACCGCAGCCGGACCAACACCGGACAGCATCAGTAGCTGTGCGGTTCCGATCGCCCCCGCACACAGCACAATCCTGTCGGCGCTCAGATACTCAGGTCCGGCGGGACCGCTGCACTCGACACCTGCCGCCCTTCCGTCGACGATCCGCAGCCGCAGCACGCGGGTGTCGGGAACGAGCGCCAGGTTGGGCCGGTTGCGTGCGGGCCGCAGGAAGGCACCGCCCGGCCCGAGCCGGGTGCCGCGATGGATGTTCAGGGGCACCGCGCCGATCCCGGGGGGCAGCGGGACGCCGGCGTCGCTCCCGTTGAGGTCCTCGATCCACCGATAGCCGGCCTTCAGCGCGGCGGTCACGAAATCGGCTGTGCAGCCGTCGAATTCCCTGACCCGGCGAACGACGATCGGGCCGTCAGAGCCGTGCAGCGGTCCGGCGAAGTCGAGATCGGACTCCATCGCCCGGAAGTGGGGAAGCACATCGGCCCACGTCCAGCCCGGAACACCCCAGCCGTCGAAGTCGGCGGGCAGTCCGCGGCAGAAATAACCACCGTTGACCGCCCCGGAACCGCCGACGACGGCGCCCCGGCTGATTTGGGTTTCCCGCCGCGGGGAATCGGTCAATGTCGTCCGGTAGTGCCGCACGACGGAGCTGGCGGTGCCGATCGGAAGTCGCAGGCCGTCTGTGATCTGCGCACGTACCCGCGGATCGGACGGTGCCGGTCCCGCCTCGACGACCGTGACGTGGCAGGCAGGATCCTCGGACAGCCGCGCTGCCAGGATCGATCCGGCACTTCCGGCGCCGACGATCAGCACATCGCTATGCAAGATGCCGCTTCAGGTGCGGATTTGCGGTTTGAGGGCACCCAGGTGACGCTCGCGCACCACACCGGTCCACAGACCGGTGCCGTACGCGATGTCGTCGAGACGCTTGAGCACCAGGTACGGCAACAACCCGACCGGCTTGGTGTCGTCGTCCACATTGCCGCGCCGGGTCAGCCAGTCCACCACCCCGTCGACCACCGCGGCCACCAGCACCGTTTGCCGACAGCGTTGGGACAACGTCGCGGCGATCAGCGCGACCGGCCAGTAGTGCCTGCAGATGGCAGACGCCAATTGCAACGCCGCCGACCAGAGTCCGAGGCCAGCCACCACAGCGACCTCCACGGGGGCGGTCTGCACGGGACGCAGGGTGTTCGCGATGCGCCGCCCGGTGATCGCCGCGACCCCCACCGAGGCCACGTATCCCAGGCCCGAACCCATCGCGAGCAGCACCCACACCACCAGGGTCCAGCCCGAGATCACCAGCGGGGCGGTCTTGCCGGGATGACGCGTGGCCAGGGGCGCGGCGGACTCCCCGTAGAACGCCTTGCGGGCGAACCAATCCCGCAGCCGGGTGCGATGATCGTGGGCGACAATGGCGATCGGCTCATAACGGAGTCTGGCCCCGACTTCCACGAAACGCCAGCACAGGTCGACATCCTCGCCGCAGTTCATGCTCTCGTCGAACCCGCCGACCCCCTCCAGGGCGCTGCGCCTGCAGATGATCGCGGCACTGGGCACGTAGGACACCGTGCCGTAGGGCACCACCGGCGCCTCGCGCAGTCCGAGGTCGAGCGAGGAGCGAACGGCCTCATAGCGTGCCACCAGGTTGTCGGCCGTCTGCAGACCCACGATCCGCGGCGCCACCAGGGCCACCGCAGGATCGCAGAAGTGCCCGAGCAATGCCTCCAACCAGCCCCGGCGCGGAACGACGTCGGAGTCGAGGAAAGCCACGAAATCGGTGGAACACGCGGCCAGACCGGCGTTTCGCGCCGCTGCCGGACCCTTGCTGATCGGATGTCGCAGCACCTGCACGTGGCCGATTGTCGTGTCGAAGTCGGCTTGGCGCACCGGAACGGCAGAGCCGTCGTCCACCACGATCACCTGCAGCCCGCGCAACGCCGCCACCAGGCGACGAAGTCCAGAAGCATTGTCACGCACCGGGATAACGACGGTGACATCGCGATGCGATGGCCCGCTGGGCGGCCGAGGGTGGGCCACCGTCGCATCGAGCAGGGTGCGCGCGAGCTGCGCGCTTGCGGTGTCGCGTACTTCGAGCCTACCGCCGTTGAGCATGTTCTGCGCCAACGGCGCCAGCCGCAACAACCGGGTCGGCGTGCCACCGAGCAGGGCGGAGCCGTCGCCGAGAACCCTGACCCTGCGATCGACCTGCACCACGAAGCCGTCGGGCAGTCGCGGCCCCGTCACGTCAGCATCCCGCTGCGGTCCGGCTCCCAGCGCAGTATGCGGTCGGCACACCCGTCGACCATATCGGCAAATATCTGCGCGCCGTCATCGGCTGTCGCTGTGGTCGGATCGCCCAGCACGCCCACCTCGCTCACCGCGGCGACTCCGCCGCGACGCAAACTGGGCAGCAGTTCGGAGAGGGGCGCGGTGTTTCCCGTCGCACATTCGTCGGAGCGAACATCGGCCGGTGAAATATGCAGCAGTACGGACGTTTCGGTATGCCCCGCGTGGGCATCCGCATTCCGGACGCCGCACGACGACCACGCGACGTCGCGCCCCTCATATCTAAGCAAAGCCGCTGCCGCCCCCAGTGCCTCCACGTTGCCACCATGCCCGTTAACGAAGACGAGCCGTGACGCCCAATTGGACGCGGACCTACCGTACTCGACCAGCAAAAGGCGCAAGGCGGCGGTGCCGATCGACACGGTGCCTGGGAATCCCTCGTGTTCGCCACTGGCGCCATACCCGATCGGCGGTGCGATGACCCAGTCCGAATCCCCCCGCTGCGCCAGCCGCCGGACCACGGCATCGGCAACGGCCGAGGCGATGCGGGTGTCGGTGTCGAGAGGCAGATGCGGCCCGTGCTGTTCGGTAGAACCGACCGGCACCACCAACCCGGGCGAGATGCCTTGCAGCTGTCTCGACGTCGAGTTCGCTAGCCCGTTGGGGAGAGCCACCCGGAAATGGTAGGCCGAATTCACCTGGTGTGCCGCGGTTGTTGGGGCATCGGTCACCGGAGTTGCTTCGGCGCCGGGAAATTGCCGCGGCACGCGATCACGTGTGCCTCCCCCGCCACCCCCGTCACAGGGATCGCCGGTAAAACTGCCTGGTTTCAAACATCCACCGCGGCCGGGCTGCCGAGCACACGGGCGAAGCCTGGTGGAATCACGACATCGTCCAGTGTCAGATTGTGGATCGACGATTTTCCGATGCCCATCAATGCGGAGTCGATACCGGCCCGCAGGATGTCGAGGACGTTTTCGACGCCGGCCTGGCCGTTGGCCGCCAGCCCCCACAGATATGCGCGTCCGATCATCACCGCCCGTGCCCCGAGCGCGACGGCCTTGACCACGTCGCTGCCGCGGCGAACCCCGCTGTCGAGCAAAACCTCCACCTGGTCACCCACCGCGTCGGCGATCGCGGGCAAACATCGGATCGCCGCAGGCGTGCCGTCCAAATTGTTCCCGCCGTGATTGGACACCGTGATCGCCGAAACACCCGCGTCCACAGCACGTTTCGCGTCGTCGACGCGGACCATACCTTTGAGCATGAACGGCCCGCCCCACTCCTGTCGCAGCCAGGCGATGTCCCGCCAGGTGGGCGGGGGCGTGGCCATCCATTCGCGATAGGCCTGAAAGAACCCGGGGCCGGGATCACCCCGGTTCCCTGCCTCGTTGGGCACCCGCAGATCCGGTGGCCGCAAGAGCCTGCCGAACCGGTAGAGCCAACCCGGCCGCACGAGCACCTCCGGCGACATCCGCACCATGGTGCGCAGATCCACCCGCTCAGGGATTCGCGGGCTACCCCAGTCCCGGCCCTCCGAGAAGCTCCAGTCGGTGGTGGCGATCATGCCGACCGCGCCTGCGTCCTTGGCGCGCTGCACCCGCTGAGCGATCGCATCGCGGTCGCCCGACCAGTAGATCTGGAAAAAGATCTTGTCGTTGACGGCCACCACCTCCTCGACCGGTTTGCTGGCGAAGGAGGACAGGCCCATCGCCGTGCCGCGCGCGGCGGCGGCACGGGCAACCGCCACCTCGCCGTCCGGATCGACCGCCTGCACACCGGTCGGCGAGATGATCACCGGAAGGGAAATTGCCTGACCCATCACGGTTGTCGACAGATCCCGCGTATCGTGCGCCCCGACAACGTGCGGGGCGAAGCCGAGTTCGTCGAACGCTTTGACGTTGTCGGTGACGCTCAGACCCTTCTCACTGGCTGCGATCAGCGACGAGTACACCGACCTGGGCAACCGTTTCTCCGCGCGCTTCTGGGCCGCCGCCACCGTCTCGAACCATCCGCCGCGCGCCACGGCTAGCCCGGCCCTTCCGGCGAGCGGCCATCGGACAAATGCACTGTCGAACAGTGCATTCGCCGCACAGAGCGGTTCGCGAACGGTGTCAGGTCCGTCATGCGTCGCGCACCTGAGGCGGCGCTGCGGGAACGATCATGTTCGAAGTGGCGAGCACGCCGAGCGCGTGCAGGTACGGGCCCTGCCGATCGTCGTCGATGCCCGCCGCCCGGCAGGCGGAACGCGCGTCGGGATGCGCGTCGAGCGACGTGACGACGTCGACGACCGTCCGGTCCTTCAGGAAGGACAGCTTGCGGGTGCCGAAGTGGTACAGCAGCGCGCCGAACGGCTCGGGCCGAACGGCCACCTGCGGATGCAGACGCCAGCTGCTGTCGGGATCGAAGGCGCCGGGCGGCGCGGGGGATGCGCCGGGCATCCGTCAGTAAACCCCGCACATCCCGTCGATCGATACCTCTTCCACCAGTGACTCGGTGACCAGCACGGTTTCGGCTGCCTCCGCGGTGGTGGACTGATCCGGTTCCATGGGCACATCCTCTCGGTTCGAACGCCCCAGACACCTCGACAAATGTGATCGAGATCGCAAGAATATGGCATTGAGTGCCAGAACGGAAGGGAGTGGGCGTCGGTGACCGCGGTGCGAGATGGTTCCGAGACCCGGGTGGGCCGTCGTCGCTCGACCACCCAGGACCGCATCGCAGACACCGCGCTCGACCTTTTCGCCGCTCGCGGGTTCGACGAGGTCAGCGTCGATGACGTGGCCGCGGCCGCGGGGATCGCCCGCCGCACCCTGTTCCGCTACTACCCGTCGAAGAACGCGATTCCGTGGGGCGATTTCGACGCCCATCTGGACCGTATGCGCGACCTGCTCGCCGACGTCGCGTCCGACGTTCCCGTCGACGACGCCCTGCGCAGCGCCCTGCTCGCGTTCAACAACTTCGGCGAGCTGGAGATGGAACGACACCGGCAGCGGATGCGGCTGATTCTGCAAACCGATGCGCTGCAGTCATATTCGATGACGATGTACGCGGGCTGGCGCGCCGTGGTGGCGGCGTTCGTCGCGCGTCGGCTGCACACCGACAGCGCCGACCTGCTGCCCCAGACCGTGGCGTGGACGATGCTGGGCGCTTCGCTGGCGGCCTACGAACGCTGGCTGGCCGACGAATCGGTGTCGCTGACGCAATCCTTGGAGTCCGCATTTGCCGTGGTCAGCCAGGGTTTACAGGCGCTGGAGCGATCCGCGCCCTGAACCAGTTCGTGATCGGGCGTCGGAGTTCGGCCAGCAACGGCGACGATAGGAGCGTGAGCGCCGAAGGTGATCGCCGGGAGGCACCCCGGGCGCTGCTTCGGCTGTACGACGAGGCACTGCCGGTGGTGTACGGATACTTCGTCCGCCGCTGCGGCGATCGCGCGACCGCCGAGGACCTGACCTCGGAGACGTTCCTCGCCGCGATGGACGCCGCCAGAAAGGACGTGCCGCCTCCGATCACCGTGCCCTGGCTGGTCGGGGTGGCGCGCCACAAGCTCGCCGATCACTACCGCCGCAGGCACGACAGGTTCAGTGTGCCGGTCGCCGATCTTCCCGAAGTCGTGGACCCCGTCGACGACTGGGACGCCGCGGTGGACCGCATCGTGGCCGAAAGCGTGCTGGCCAGGCTGTCCGACCAGCACCGGACGGTCCTGGCGCTGCGCTACATGGACGACTGTTCGGTGCCCGAATGTGCCGAACTGATCGGCCGCACCGTGCACGCCACCGAGGCGCTGCTGGTGCGGGCCCGCCGCGCGTTCCGGCAGCAGTACCCCGAACCGGAGGGGGGAGCGTCGTGAACAACAGCAACGATCCGTTGACGGTGCTGCGCGGCAACGAACTTCCGGTCCAGCCCGATCCGGCGTTCGCGGCCCTGCTGCGGTCACGCCTGGAATCGGCGTTGTCCCTGCCAGATCGAACAGGAGAAGTTGTCATGAGTGGTACCGACACCGCCATCGCGGAACTCACCGCACAGTCGCAGGCGGCCTCCGCAAAGCCGGCACCCGCCCCAAGGCCGGCCGCGCTGCCCTACCTCACCGTGGCCGGCGCGCGCGCCGCGATCGCCTGGTACGTCGAGGCCTTGGGCGCCGCCGTGGTGGGCGAACCCATCGTGATGGACGACGGCCGCATCGGCCATGCCGAACTCGCACTCGCAGGCGGCGTTCTCTACCTGGCCGACGAATATCCCGAGATCGGATTGAAAGCCCCAGCGCCGCAGTCGACTTCGGTGAGCCTGATGCTTCACGTCCCGGACACCGACGCGGCGCTGAGTCGGGCATCCGATCTCGGCGCCACCGTCTCGCGCGAGCCCTACGAGAACTACGGCACCCGCAACGCGACGATCGTCGACCCGTTCGGGCACCGCTGGATGCTGTCGGGCCCTGTCACCGGGGCGGCCGTTCCCATTCAGCACGGCGACGTCGGCTACGTGTCGCTGTGGACACCCGACGCCGAGCGGGCGGCGCGCTTCTACGGCCGCGTTCTCGGGTGGAGCTACGACGCGGCCACCCACCGGGTGACCAACACCCGGCAGCGCATCGGAATCGTCAGCGCGCCGGGCCACAGCACGCTGGTCTGCTGCTACGCGGTCGCGGACCTGGCCGGCGCGCGGCAGTCCATCCTTGCCGGCGGCGGCTCGACCGGCGAACCGCAGGCCTTCGACTTCGGCATCGTGGTGGATGCCGTCGATTCACAGGGCACGGCGTTCGCGGTGTTCGAGCCTGCGCCGGGCACACCGCGGCCCGAACTCAACGGCGCCGGGCCCGGCGAGCTGTCCTACCTCACCTACCAGGTCGCCGACTCCGCCGCGGTCAAGGCCTTCTACAGCCGGGTGCTGTTCTGGACCTTCACCCCCGGGCGCATCGACGACGGCTGGGAGGTGGTCGGATCCCACCCGATGGCAGGCATCGCCGGCGGCAGCAGAACACCCGCGACGGTGCCGATGTGGACGGTCGCCGACATCGACGCCGCCGTCGAACAGGTGGTCGCGGCCGGCGGCACCGTCGTGCAGACTCCGGCTCGGCAGTCCTACGGAATGATGGCCGAATGCACCGACGACCAGGGCGGCGGGTTCTATCTGGGCCAGTTCTGAGGTAACGACTCAGCCCAGGGCGTCGCCGATCGGTGCGCCCGCGGCGATCTTCGCCCTGGTCTTCATCACCTTGCCCGGCATCCCGCCGCCGACCACGCCCACCACGATGCCGTCGCGTTCGTAGAACGCCAGGAACCGGCGGCCGTCGTCCTCGACGAGGTGTACGACATCATCGGCCTCGGGCTCGCCCAGGCATTGGATCTTGATGTCGTACTGATCGCTCCAGAAGTACGGCACGGTGACGGCGGCGGGCACCTGGATGCCCAACAACGCCGGGACCAGCACCCGGGCCTGCTCGGCGACGTTGCTCCAATGCTCGACACGCACCTGATCGCCCACGCTGTCGCGCCATGACGCGACATCCCCGATCGCCCAGACGTGTGGGGCGCTGGCGCGGCCGAATTCGTCGCAGACCACTCCGTCGTCCAGTGCGATACCGGAATCCGCCAGCCAATCGGTCGCCGGCGTGGACCCGATGCCGACCACGACCAGATCCGCGTCGATTTCGGTGCCATCGCTGAGCGTCACCGTCTCGACGTGGGTGTATCCGGAAACCTCCGCCACACCGACGCCGCACCGGACGTCGACCCCTTCGGCCCGGTGCAGCCTGGCCACCAGCTCGCCGATCTGCGGGCCGAGCACCGACGCCAGCGGCGTGGGCTGCGGTTCGACGAGCACCACCTCGACGCCGCGCAGCCGCAGGCTGGCGGCCACCTCGCAGCCGATGAAGCCGGCGCCGACGATGATCGCTCGCCCCACCGACGCAGCGTGCTCGCGCAGCGCCAGGCTGTCGTCGAACGACCGCAGCACCCGCACCCCATCCAGGTCTGGGAACGACGTGATTCGCTTGGGCACCAGGCCCGTAGCGATGATCAGCTCGTCGTAGTCCAGTTTCGTGCCGTCGGCGAGGGTCAGCCGGTTGGCGACGGTGTCGACAGTTCGCGCCGCTACACCGAGCAGCAGGGTGATGTCGTTGTCGCGGTAGAACTCCTCGGGTTTGAGCGTCACCACGTGGGTTTCGTCGCGCAGCACCTCCTTGGACAGCGGCGGCCGGTCGTACGGCAGGTGGTGCTCGTCGCTGACGATCGTGATCGCCCCGGTGAACTGCGAGCGCCGCAGCTGCTCGGCTGTGCGCGCCGCGGCCAGGCCGCCGCCGACGATCACAACGCCGTCGTCTGGTGTCACGTGGGTGGTTCTACACGATGCGGCCGACGAGGCGCACGCCACCTCCGGTGCGGCCGGGTCAGGGCAGGAGGTCAGGTCAGGTCAAGTCAGGTCAGGGCAGGTCAGGTCAGGGCAGGGCGCGCTCGATGATGTTCGACAGCACCACGATGCTCTCACTGCGCTCGATGTCGGCGCTGGACCTGATGCGCTCCAGCGCCTCCTCCAGGTGCCGCATGTCGCGCGCCAGCACATGCAGGATGGCGTCTGACGTCCCCGTCACCGTCGCGGCACTGACCACCTCGGGTATGACTACCCAGGCCGCCCGCAGCTGATCGGGAGCGATCGTGCCATGGCAGAACACCTGCACGTAGGCCTCGGTGTTCCAGCCCAGGGCGTTGCGGTCGATGACGGTGGTGAAGCCCCGGATGACGCCGTTGTCCAGCATGCGGTCGACGCGGCGTTTGACCGCGGGAGCAGACAGGTTCACCCGTTGCCCGATCTCGGCGAAGGTGGCCCTGGCGTGCTCGGCCAGCTCGGCCAGAATGCGCTCGTCGATTTCATCCAGACGGTCCATCGTCACCCCTCACGCAACAAACAACCGCCATGCTACGACTTACGCAAGCTATCGAGGGTGTACGCGCAATCTTCGGCGATTGATTGCGAAAACTATCCCCAATATCGTCATTTTCATGACGAGTTCCAATGTCGCCGCGGTCAGCCGTGCCGCCCGTACCCGCCATTACGCCATGACACCCCCGACGTTCTTCGCCGTCGAGTACGCCATCAACCCGTGGATGGACCCGTCGACCGTCGTCGACCCACATATCGCCATGAATCAGTGGGAGACACTGCGACAGACCTATAAAGCGTTGGGCCATAGCGTCGAACTGGTCGAGCCGCTGGCCGGGCTGCCCGACATGGTGTACGCCGCCAACGGCGGGCTGGTGGTCAACGGCAGGGCGGTGATCGCCCGATTCGCCTACCCGCAGCGCGCCGGGGAGGCCGCTGGCTACGCCGAGTGGGTGACCCGCCACGGCTACGAACCGCACCAGACCAGATACACCAACGAGGGTCAGGGCGATCTCCTGGTCGTCGGGTCGATCATCCTGGCCGGCCACGGCTTCCGCACCGATCTGCGCGCGCACGACGAAATCGCCGCGATCGTACGGATGCCCGTCGTCAGCCTGGAACTGGTCGACCCGCGCTTCTACCACCTCGACACCGCGCTGGCGGTTCTCGACGACACCACCGTCGCCTACTATCCGCCGGCGTTCAGCGAGGAGTCGCGGGCCACGCTGCTCCACCTGTTCCCCGACGCCATCGAGGTGGCTGACGCCGACGCCGATGTGCTCGGTCTCAATGTCGTCTCCGACGGGCTGAACGTCGTCCTGCCCGAATCCGCCACCGGCTTCGCCGAACAGCTTCGCGCCGCGGGCTTTCGCCCCATCGGTATCGACCTGTCCGAACTGCTGAAGGGCGGCGGATCCGTCAAATGCTGCACGCTGGAGGTGCATCCGTGACCATCCTTGACGCTGTGGACACCACCGGGGAAACCGCCACCAACGCGACGATCGCGCTCGACGCCAGCCACGTGGCCCACAACTACTCCCCGTTACCGGTGGTCGCGGTCAGCGCGGACGGCGCGTGGATCACCGACCTCGAGGGACGCCGCTATCTGGATTGCCTCGCGGCGTACTCGGCGGTCAACTTCGGGCACCGCAATCCCGAGATCATCGCCACTGCGCACCAGCAGCTGGACCGGGTGACACTGGTCAGCCGGGCTTTTCACTCCGATCAGCTCGCTCCGTTCTGCGCGGCGCTGGCCGAATTGTGTGGCAAGGACATGGTGCTGCCGATGAACAGTGGCGCCGAAGCCGTGGAGAGCGGCATCAAAGTGGCGCGCAAGTGGGGCACCGACGTCAAGGGCGTGCCCGCTGGGCAGGGGACTATCATCGTGGCGCACAACAACTTCCACGGCCGCACCACGACCATCATCAGCTTCTCCGACGACGAGTCGGCTCGGCGCGGCTTCGGCCCGTACACACCGGGATTCCGGTCGGTTCCGTTCGGGGACCTCGCCGCGATGGCCGACGCGATCGACGACGAAACCGTCGCCGTGCTGATCGAACCGATCCAGGGCGAGGCTGGCATCGTCGTCCCACCCGACGACTATCTGCAAGGCGTGCGCACGCTGTGCACCGAACGCCACGTCCTCATGATCGCCGACGAGATCCAGTCCGGGCTCGCCCGCACCGGCCGCACATTCGCCTGCGATCACTGGGGGGTGGTTCCCGACATCTATCTGCTTGGCAAGGCTCTCGGCGGCGGCGTGGTGCCGCTGTCGGCGGTGGTGGCCGATCGCGACATCCTCGGTGTGCTGCATCCCGGTGAACACGGCTCGACCTTCGGAGGCAATCCACTCGCCGCTGCCATCGGCCGCACCGTGGTTGCCATGTTGGGTCGAGGCGAATTCCAGTCCCGTTCAACTGAACTCGGTGCACGCCTGCACTCCGGGCTCCGCACCCTCATCGGTCACGGCGTGCTTGCCGTCCGCGGTAAAGGGCTGTGGGCCGGCGTCGACATCGATCCCCGCATCGGCACCGGAAAGCAGATCAGTTTGCGGTTGGCCGAGCGCGGTGTTCTCGTTAAGGACACCCACGGCTCAACGTTGCGCTTGGCACCACCCCTGATCATCACTGCAGATGAAATCGACTGGGCAGTCAGCCAGCTCGCAGACGTGCTGGCTGTCGCCACGTCATAGCTGTCCGTTCAGCGGACATTCAAGACAGGAAGCATCATGACTGCTCCTTCGTTGACCCTGCCTGCGCAAATGTTGCGCAGGCGCCCGATCGCCGGAGCGCCCGTCGCGCACGGAGCCGCCGATCACCTGCAACGCAGTATCGGCACCTTCCAGTTGACCCTGTTCGGTGTCGGGGCCACGGTCGGCACCGGCATCTTCTTCGTCCTCGCCGACGCGGTACCCGAAGCCGGTCCCGCAGTTCTGATTTCGTTCCTCATCGCCGGCATCGCCGCAGGCCTTTCGGCGATCTGTTACGCCGAACTCGCCTCGTCGGTACCGGTGTCGGGTTCGACGTACTCGTATGCGTACACCACACTCGGCGAGTTCGTCGCCATGGGTGTGGCAGCATGTCTGCTGCTCGAGTATGGCGTGTCCATCTCGGCTGTCGCGGTGGGCTGGAGCGGTTATCTGAACAAGCTGCTGGACAATCTGTTCGGCATCCAGATACCGCAGGCCCTAACGGCGGCGCCGTGGGACGATCCATCGGGCATCGTGAACCTGCCTGCCATCGTCCTGATCGCGATGTGCGCGCTGCTGCTGATCCGCGGCGCCAGCGAGTCGGCGACGGTCAACACCATCATGGTGATCATCAAACTCGGCGTGCTGGCACTGTTTGTCGTCATCGCGCTCACCGCCTACAACGCCGACCATTTCGCCGGCTTCATGGACAAGGGCTGGCACGGTGTCACCGCGGCGGCGGCAACCATCTTCTTCTCATTCATCGGTCTGGACGCGGTGTCGACCGCGGGCGATGAAGTGAAGAACCCGCAAAAAGCCATGCCGCGCGCGATCATCGGCGCGCTGGTGATCGTGACCTCGGTGTACATCCTGGTGGCCTTCGCAGGCATCGGCTCACAGCCGGCCGAACAGTTCGGCTCCGAAGAACAGCAGAGCGCCGGCCTCTCGGTGATCCTGGAGAACATCACCGGCAGCACCTGGGCATCCACCGTGCTTGCTGCCGGCGCGGTCATCTCGATCTTCTCGGTGACGCTGGTGGTGATGTACGGCCAGACCCGGATCCTGTTCGCGATGGGCCGAGACGGGCTGCTGCCCAAGATGTTCGCTCAGGTCAACCCGCGAACCATGACCCCGGTCAACAACACGATCATCGTTGCGGTGGTGACCGGCATCCTGGCGGGCTTCGTCCCACTGGACTACCTGCTGGACATGGTGTCGATCGGCACGCTGGTCGCGTTCATCGTGGTGTCACTGGGCGTGATCATCCTGCGCAAGCGCGAACCGGATCTGCCTCGGGCGTTCAAGGTTCCGCTGTACCCGGTCACCCCGGTGCTCTCGGTCCTCGCGTGCTTGTGGGTGCTGTCGGGTCTGCACTGGACGACCTGGGTGTGGTTCGGCCTGTGGGTCAGCGCCGCGCTGGTGTTCTACCTGGTGTGGAGCCGTCACCACAGCGCACTCAACGACGGTGGTGACGGCGTCATCCCGACCGCCGCTCCCGGGGTCGAGGACGCCTCGTGACCGTAGTCGTGGGGTATCTGGCCGGTAAGGCCGGATGGTCGGCACTTCACCTGGGCGTCGAGGCGGCCAGAACGCTGAAGACCTCACTGACGGTCACCACGGTGGTACCGCGGCCATGGACCACGCCCTCGCCGGCACGCATCGACGCGGAGTACGCGCAGTGGGCCGAGAAACTCGCGGCAGATTCCAGAGCTGAGGCAACGCGATATCTGCCCCCGATCGCCGAAGGGCTGGATATCTCGTTCCACACGGTGGCGCATCGGTCGGTGTCGGGCGGCCTGATGGAGGCTATCGACGAGCTCAAACCCGAAGTGCTGGTGCTGGGTTCGGCGGCTAGCGGGCAATTGGGTCAGGTGGTGATCGGGTCGACGGCCGATCGTCTGCTGCACTCGTCGCCGGTTGCCGTGGCCATCAGCCCACGCGGATATCGGGGCAGCGATTCCGGTCGCCTCAGCCGGATCACCGTCGGATTCCCGGGCACCAAGGACGCGGTGCCCATCGTCCGGCGGGTGGCGGAACTGACCGACCACCTTGATGTTTCGTTGCGGGTGGTCACGTTCGCGGTGCGCGGGCGCACCATGTACCCGCCGGAGGTGGGCCTGCACGCCGAGGACTCCATCCTGGCGACATGGGCGGTCAGTGCACGAGAAGCCTTGGAGCAGCTGAAAATCGACGGCGTCGTCGCCGACGACGTCGAGGTCGAGGCCGTCACTGGCAATGGCTGGGACGAAGCATTGGACGCTGTCGAATGGCTCGACGGCGAGATCCTCACGCTGGGTACGTCGCCGGGCCGGGGGATCATCAGCGTCTTCCTGGGCTCGCGCGGCACCAAGATCATCCGGCACAGCCCGGTCCCGGTTCTGGTGCTCCCCGCCTGAGCTCTCCCGCCATTTCCTGTGCGAGCAGGCGCAAATGGCCCCGAGAACTCCCGGTCCCTCGCGAGCGTGCGAGTCTGCACGCGACACGCCGAGCCTATGTGTGCAACTGCGCACGCTCGCGAGGGTTTACCGCGACACCTCGCCGAGCCCTACAACTGGGCGATGATCTGCTGGCGCTTGACGGTGTACTCGGCCTCGGAGACCGAACCCATCGCTCGAAGTGTCTCCAGCTCCTGCAGGCGCTGCGCGGTCGACGGTGGCGGGGGCACGGCGGGTGGCGGTGGGGTCACCGTCGGCGCGGGCGGTGCCGGCGCGTCGACCGGACGCCGAACAGCACGCCGAACGATCGCCTGCACCTGTTGGCGCGCAGCGGGATTCGCCCGCAGATCGACCATACTGCTCATGGCGATCCCATTGGCCTTGAGTACCTGCAGGATCTCCATCAGCGGGCCCGCCTGGCCGGTGAGGTCGTAGGTGCTGTTGTCGTCGGCGAGAGTGAACGTGGCCGGCATCAATCCGCTCACCAAAGCGCTGCGCCCCCAGTCGATCTGGTACTCACCAGTGGCAGGATCCACCAGCGCCACAAGGCGACGGTTGGTGATCATCGGCAGGCGCGCAACGGACGCTATGACCTTGTCCTGACTGGCGAATGGCGCGATCCCAGGACCAGACAGGTGCAGATCGAGCTTGACGACCGGCTGATCGTTGATACGGGTACTGGTGTCGTGGACTCCGGTGATCTGGGCCAGCGCAAGCACACCCTGCTCTTCGAGCGCCTGAGAGCGCGCCGCCGACTTTGCGCCATAATTGGCAATCGCCAGGGCGATGAGTACGTCGATGGCGGTGACCAGCAGTCCCACCCAAAACAACCATTTGAGCAGATCACTCTGGCCGATCGCGAAGAAGGCGATGAGGAAGACCGGGCCGACGAGCCCGCCGCACAGCAGAACCCAGGCCTGAGCCTTCACGTATCGCCACAACATAACTCAGCTCCTGGATCAGTGCCATTCGCGTGTCAGATTAACCCCGGTCCGGAGGTTGTGGCGGCCCTGTTGTGGGTGCAAAGCCAAAGCGGCGCCCAACCGTTAGGATGGGCGCCGCTTCTCGGTGCGTCTAGATCACTTGAGGATCTTGGTGACCCGGCCGGCGCCGACGGTGCGGCCACCCTCGCGGATCGCGAAGCGCAGGCCCTCGTCCATGGCGACGGGCTGGATCAGCTTGACGGAGATGTCGGTGTTGTCACCGGGCATCACCATCTCGGTGCCCTCGGGCAGGGTCACAACGCCGGTCACGTCCGTGGTGCGGAAGTAGAACTGCGGACGGTAGTTGTTGAAGAACGGCGTGTGGCGGCCACCCTCGTCCTTGGACAGGATGTAGACCTGACCCTCGAACTCGGTGTGCGGGGTGGTGGTGCCGGGCTTGATCACAACCTGGCCACGCTCGACGTCTTCACGCTTGATGCCGCGCAACAGCAGACCGACGTTGTCCCCGGCCTGGCCCTGGTCGAGCAGCTTGCGGAACATCTCGACACCGGTGACGGTGGTCTTGGTGGTGGTGGGACGGATGCCCACGATCTCGACTTCCTCGTTCACGTTGACCACGCCGCGCTCCACACGACCGGTGACCACGGTGCCGCGGCCGGTGATGGTGAAGACGTCCTCGACGGGCATCAGGAACGGCTTGTCGGTCTCGCGAACCGGATCCGGGATCGACTCGTCGACCGCGTCCATCAGATCCTCGACGGACTTGACCCACTCCGGGTCACCCTCGAGCGCCTTGAGCGCCGAGACGCGAACCACGGGGGCGTCCTCGTCGAAGTCCTGGGCGGCCAGCAGCTCGCGAACCTCCAGCTCGACGAGCTCGAGGAGCTCCTCGTCGTCCACGGCGTCGGCCTTGTTCAGGGCGACCAGGATGTAGGGCACACCGACCTGACGGGCCAGCAGCACGTGCTCGCGGGTCTGCGGCATCGGGCCGTCGGTGGCGGCGACCACCAGGATCGCGCCGTCCATCTGGGCGGCACCGGTGATCATGTTCTTGATGTAGTCAGCGTGACCGGGGGCGTCGACGTGCGCGTAGTGACGCTTCTCGGTCTGGTACTCCACGTGGGAGATGTTGATGGTGATGCCGCGCTGACGCTCCTCAGGCGCATTGTCGATCTGGTCGAATGCGCGCGACTCGTTCAGCGTCGGGTACTTGTCATGCAGAACCTTGGTGATAGCCGCGGTCAGCGTGGTCTTGCCGTGGTCAACGTGACCGATGGTCCCGATGTTGACGTGCGGCTTCGTCCGCTCGAACTTCGCCTTCGCCACTTGTGTGTCCTCCTGGACTTGTTGGTGCTTTGTCTTAAAGCAGGTTGTTCTGTTGAGTTGTGGTTACGCCAAGCCGGCGAGCCAGAGGATTACTGACCCGTCGCCTTCGCTGCGCTCGCGGCTCGGCTCCGGATCAGCTCCGCGCCTCGGGCGCCCCGGGGGGCACCCTCGATGCTCACTGACCCGTCGCCTTCGCGATGATCTCCTTCGACACGTTCGCCGGAACCTCGGCGTACGAGTCGAACACCATGGAGTAGTTCGCCCGGCCCTGGGTCTTCGACCGGAGGTCGCCGACGTAGCCGAACATCTCCGAAAGCGGCACATGCGCCTTGACGACGCGGGCACCGCTCCGCTCCTCCATGGCCTGGATCTGGCCACGGCGGGAGTTCAGGTCGCCGATCACATCACCCATGTAGTCCTCGGGTGTGGTGACCTCGACGGCCATGATCGGCTCCAGGATCACCGGCTGCGCCTGTCCGGCCGCCTTCTTCAGCACCTGAGAACCGGCGATCTTGAACGCCATTTCCGACGAGTCGACCTCGTGGTAAGCACCGTCGAGCAGCGTCACCTTCAGATTCACCAGCGGATAGCCGGCCAGCACGCCGTACTGCATGGCGTCCTGCGCACCGGCGTCCACCGACGGGATGTACTCGCGCGGGATGCGGCCGCCGGTGACCTTGTTCTCGAACTCGTAGGTCGCCCCGTCCTCGCCGGCGAACGGCTCGATGTCGATGAGCACCTTCGCGAACTGGCCCGAGCCACCCGTCTGCTTCTTGTGGGTGAACTCGACCTTCTCGACCTTGCGGCGGATGGTCTCTTTGTAGGCGACCTGTGGCTTGCCGACGTTGGCCTCGACCTTGAACTCGCGGCGCATGCGGTCGACCAGGATGTCGAGGTGAAGCTCGCCCATCCCGCCGATCACGGTCTGACCGGTCTCCTGATCCAGGTGCACCTTGAAGGTCGGATCCTCTTCGGCGAGCTTCTGGATCGACAGCGACAGCTTCTCCTGGTCGCTCTTCGTCTTGGGCTCGATGGCCACCTCGATCACCGGGTCGGGGAAGGTCATCGACTCCAGCACGACCTGGTTGTTCGGGTCGCTCAGGGTGTCACCGGTGGTGGTGTCCTTGAGCCCGATCACCGCGTAGATATGACCCGCGGATGCCGTGTCGACCGGGTTCTCCTTGTTGGAGTGCATCTGGAACAGCTTGCCCAGCCGCTCCTTCTTACCCTTGGTGGCGTTGATGACCTGCGCACCGGAGTCCACCTTGCCCGAGTACACCCGGATATAGGTCAGCTTGCCGAAGAACGGATGCGTGGCGACCTTGAACGCCAGCGCCGAGAACGGTTCGGCGGTCGACGGCTTGCGGACGATCTCGTCGTCCTCCTTGCCCGGCGCATGGCCGACGGCAGCCGGCACGTCCAACGGGGACGGCAGGTAGTCGATGACGGCATCGAGCATGGGCTGGACGCCCTTGTTCTTGAACGCGCTACCGCACAGCACCAGGTAGGCCTGCGAGTTGATCGTCAGCTTGCGCAGCGCGCCCTTGATCTCTTCGACGGACAGTTCCTCGCCACCGAAATACTTCTCCAGCAGCGCCTCGTCGGTTTCTGCCACGGCCTCGAGCAGCTTGGTGCGGTACTCGTCGGCCTTCTGCTGCAGATCGTCGGGAAGGCTCGACAACTCCAAGACGTCGTACTTTTCCCCGAGCTTGGTCTCGCCGCGCCAGACCTTGGCCTTCATCTCGACCAGGTCGACGACGCCCTCGAAGCCCCCCTCGGAGCCGATCGGCAGCTGGATCGGAATGACGTTGGCGCCGAGGCGGTCCTCCATCGTCTTGACCGAGAAGTAGAAGTCGGCGCCGATCTTGTCCATCTTGTTGACGAAGCAGATGCGCGGCACGTCGTACTTGTCCGCCTGGCGCCAGACCTGCTCGGACTGCGGCTCCACGCCCTCCTTGCCGTCGAACACGGCCACGGCACCGTCGAGCACCCGAAGGCTGCGCTCCACCTCGACGGTGAAGTCGACGTGCCCGGGGGTATCGATGATGTTGATCTGGTTGCCGTTCCAGAAGCAGGTGGTGGCAGCGGAGGTGATGGTGATCCCCCGCTCCTGCTCCTGCTCCATCCAGTCCATGGTGGCGGCCCCGTCGTGCACCTCACCGATCTTGTAGCTGATACCGGTGTAGTAGAGGATGCGCTCGGTGGTGGTCGTCTTGCCGGCATCGATGTGCGCCATGATGCCGATGTTGCGGACCTTGTTCAGGTCGGTCAGCACGTCCTGTGCCACGGCTGTCTTCCCACTCTTTCGCTTGCTAGTTAGGTGTATTCGTTACGCCCGGCCACCGCATTGATGCCGCCCGGCGGGAAATCACCAGCGGTAGTGCGCGAAGGCCCGGTTCGCCTCGGCCATCTTGTGGGTGTCCTCACGTCGCTTGACGGAGGCGCCCAGGCCGTTGCTGGCGTCGAGGATCTCGTTGGCCAGGCGCTCGACCATCGTTTTCTCCCGGCGCTGCCGCGAGAAGCCGACGAGCCAGCGAAGCGCCAGCGTGGTCGACCTGTCGGGCCGGACCTCGACGGGGACCTGGTAGGTGGCGCCACCGACGCGGCGGCTGCGGACCTCCAGGGCGGGCTTGACGTTGTCCAGGGCCCGCTTGAGAGTGACGACCGGATCGGTGCCGGTCTTGTCGCGGGCCTGCTCGAGCGCACCATAGACAATGCGCTCGGCCAGGGATTTCTTCCCCTGCAGAAGTACTTTGTTCACCAGCTGGGTGACCAGCTGGGACCCGTAGACCGGGTCATTCACCAACGGACGCTTGGGCGCCGGCCCCTTGCGCGGCATCAGCTCTTCTCCTTCTTCGCGCCATAGCGGCTGCGCGCTTGCTTGCGGTTCTTCACGCCCTGGGTGTCGAGCGAGCCGCGAATGATCTTGTAGCGCACACCGGGCAGGTCCTTCACACGACCACCGCGCACCAGCACCATCGAGTGCTCCTGCAGGTTGTGTCCCTCACCCGGGATGTAGGCGGTGACCTCAACCTGGCTGGTCAGCTTGACGCGGGCGACCTTGCGAAGCGCCGAGTTCGGCTTCTTCGGGGTGGTGGTGTACACGCGGGTGCACACGCCGCGACGCTGGGGGCTGCCCTTGAGGGCCGCGGTCTTCACCTTGGCGATCTTGTCGCGGCGACCCTTACGGACCAGCTGCTGGATGGTTGGCATTTACCGGCTTCCTGTGTTGCTTCTTTGTTCGTTGGCGGCTGATAGGTCTGCTGTACTGCGGTTATACCCCGGCCGCTTACCCCGCGATCGGGCGTGTCGCATGGGCCCGCACCGGTGGGTTTCCGATACGCGATAGACATGCAAATTGGCCCGGCGTGCGGGCATGCTTACATAACGACTGCCGCATGCGCCTCATCGGCCAGGCACGAGCAACCACAATACCAGGGCGGCCCGCGCCACTCCAAAACCCGCCGAGGTCGCTTGAGTGCGCACCATCAGCGCAGGTCAGCGGCACTCTTCAGCGCGAGCGCCAGCCACCCTTCATCGCCGCTCCATGCCGGGCGCCAGCCGCACACCATATCGGTGAACACCGCATCGGTGTCGACACCGATCATCACCCCGGTCATCTCCAGCTGTCCACGTGGTCGTAGAGCGACGAGCCCTTGGTGCCCAGTTGCGCGGCAAGGGCATTGATCGTCAGTGCATCCCAGCCCTCACGGACCGGGAAGGTCAGGGCGGCGTTGACGATCGAATCACGGCTCAGCCGCGCCGCCCCGCGGGGCCGGCCCGGCGGTCAGTTCACGCGATCCTGACTGAGCGCGGCGAGTTGCTCCACGACGGTGCACAGATCCGGCAGCATCGCCGGGTTCATGGTCTGGATGGACCAGGTGATCACGTCGCCGCCCTTGGCCACATAGATACTGCACGCGTTGCCGTCGAAGGCCTTGAATCCCTTGTTTCCATCGATGGACAATTCTGTCAGCGTGCGACCGGCCTGCTGTTCGAGTGTCCGCTCGGTATCCATGTCGCTGCCCCGGTACCACCAGGTGGAGATCCCCATCCCGGCGCCGACGGTGCCGAACACCGTGTTCTCCTGCCAGAAACAACCCGCGTCGTTGACCAACACCTTGGTGAACATCACCGACCCGACGGCCTTGTCCACGTCGGCGTCGGTCACTCCGTTGCAGTCGGCACTGTGGAAGCCTTCGGCCGCGGGCTCGGGTGCGGCGGGTGCACTCCTGGAATCGGGCGCGGCACATCCCGTCATCACGGCCATGATCGCCAGACCCGCGATCAGCGCGGGCCGGGGTGCGCCGGCGGAAATGCCTGCCACCGTCACATGTCCGACGACAACGTGGCCGACAACAGCTTCTCCGCATCCGGGCACGCGTCACCGGCGTTCTGTCCGCGGAACTGCACCCACCAGCTCAGCACACCCTGGCCGGCCATCGCGGTCGCCGCGCAGGACGACCCCGTCGGTGCGCGCCGCGCCAGGAATGCCTGGTGCCGTTCGACGACGGTGTCGGTGATCTGCGCCCCCCGCTCCTGCGCCACCGCGCGCTCGCGGTCAAGGCTGCCGGACTCGAACCACGAGAACGTCACATCAAGCAAGGTGGACTGTCGGGACACGACGTACTGACACACCGCGCCGCTGTACGGGCGAACGATGTTGTCGGCGCCGAGAGCCTCCTGGATGGTCTCGTCGAGCAGCAGTCCACAACGGTTGTCGACGTAGCCGTAGCTGCGGTCCGGGTCCGGGACGTCGGGCACCGCCCGCTCCGCAGACCCACTGACGGTGTGCGAGCATCCAGCGGCGGTCGTCGCCGCTACGACCGCCAGAACACCGAGCACCGTGCCACACCAACGCATCGCTCAACACGCTACTCAGCGCGCGATACAAATTCGACTCGTTGACGGCGTCCGATCAGGGAGCGAGCGTGACGAAGCTACCCCGGGTGCGGCAACCGGCAACGTAGTCTGCGAACAGCGGATGGACGATGCGAGCCCTATCTCTGGGACCATGGGCGGGACTTGGGAATGACGAACCGGCTGGATCGGGTACCCGCCTAGCCGACCGGTCCAGCGCCAATGTCGAAAGCGAGGAAAACATGCCCGTGCACCTCCCCCGGCTCATCGGATCCCTCGCCGCCCTGGTGGTGGCGGGCGCGCTGGCCGGTTGCGGGTCGGACAGCCAGGGCGGCAGTTCCCCGACCGTGACGGCGGGCACGTCGGGAGCGAAGGTCGAGATCGGCAACACCATCAACTACGGATCATTCGGGACCACCGCCGAAATCGACTGCGCCGATGGCAAATCCCTCAACGTGGGCGGTTCGAACAACACCCTGACGGTGGTCGGCAACTGCTCCAGTGTCAATATCACCGGCGCAGACAACAAGGTCACCTTCGACCGGGTAGACCAGGGCATCACCGTCATCGGCCTCAACAACACCGTGACCTACCGGGACGGCGACCCCAAGATCGACGATCTCGGATCCGGCAACCGCATATCCAAGAGTTAGCCGCAACACGCGGCGTCAGGCAATCCTTGACGCCGGACCACTGCGTCAGGTAAATCTTGACGCATGGCAGTTCAGTCGATCTCCCTGCACGCGTTTCGAGAAGATCTGCCCGGCCCGCGGTGGCGCGCACTGTACCGCGCGACGTGGCCCGGCTACCGGTCCTGGTACGTGCGTCCAGGAACCGGCCGGCGGCCGACGGTCGACGAAGCAGAGGCCGCCCTGGTCCGGCACATGCCCGAGCTGCATGTCGCCTGGCGGCGCCTGGTGAAGCTCGCGGACGGCGACGACACCACCGCCGCGATGCTCACCCACTGGAACATGCCGGCATTCGCACCCGCCTGCTCCCAGGCCGTCGTCACCACCGGAACTCGCGCACTGATTCGCAACTACGACTACGACCCCGCACTGTTCGAGCAGGTCGTGATGTCCACCCGGCTGACGGGCCGTCGGGTGATAGGTACGAGCGACTGCCTGTGGGGACTGCTCGACGGTATGAACTCCGACGGCCTCGCCGCGTCACTGACCTTCGGCGGCGCGCGGGGTTCGGGCCCGGGGTTCGGTATCCCGCTGGTTGTCCGGTATCTGTTGGAGGTCGCGGAGAACGTCGACGAGGCGTTGGCCGCGCTGCGCCGGTTACCCGTCTCGATGTCCTACAACATCACCCTCACCGACCGGACCGGGCAGTCCGCCACCGCATATGTGGCACCCGGCCGCCCGATGGAGGTCCGCCCGGTCGCGCTGGCCACCAATCACCACTTCGACGGTCCCGACGATGCCGAACACGCCAGGCGCTACCGCAGCGTCGAGCGCCACGACCATCTCACCGGCCTGTTGAGGGACGAGCCCCACCCAGACGAACTCGCCCGGGAGTTCGTCCGGCAACCGCTGCGCAGCGACGACTACACCGCCGGCTTCGGCACGCTCTACACCGCCGACTATCGCCCGGATGCGGGCGAGGTTCACTACCGCTGGCCGGGTACGACCTGGACCCGGACCTTCGAGTCCACCGACGCGGAGATCCGCATCGACGTTCCCGCCGGGCAGTCACCGTAAGATCCCCGCCATGGGCGCGGATTCCGGTGACACGCTCGCCGATCTGAGCGAGCGACAGCTGGCCGAGTTGATCCGTCGGGCGACCTCAGAGCTGAGCGCGCGAGGCACCCGGGAAGCGTTCGCGGAGATGCTCGGGGTGGTCGGATATGTCGGTGAACGCGTCGGTGACGCGGCTCGGCTGATGGCGGCCACATATTCGTGGAGCCAGGTCGCCGAGGTGTCCGGGACCTCGAAACAGGCCGCATGGGAGCGCTGGCGCACCGTCTGAGCGCACCGTCACGCGGGAGCGCCGTGCCTGCCTGCGCCTGCGGAGAAGCGCCCCGCACCCTCGACGGCCTCGTGCCTGACCAGGGAAATGCTGCCGAACTCGAAGGCCATCGCCTCGGTCTCGGTGACGCCCCACTGATGCAGCGCAGACAGACGGTCGGCACGCAGGCACTGCTGCGGGAGCTTGGCCAGCTCCGCGGCCAGGTCCTCGGCGTGACGACGGGCCTGCCCCGGCGGCACGACACGGTCCGCCAGCCCGATCGCGAGCGCCTCCTCGGCCTCGACGGGGCGCCCGGTGAGGATCATGTCCATCGCGCGGCCGTGGCCGATCAGCCGCGGCAACCGGACGGTGCCGCCGTCGATCAGCGGCACTCCCCAGCGGCGGCAGAACACGCCCATGACGGCGCCCTGCTCGACCACCCGGAGATCGCACCACAGCGCAAGCTCCAGCCCACCCGCGACGGCATAGCCGCTCACCGCGGCGATCACCGGCTTGGACAGCACCATCCTGGTCGGCCCCATCGGGCCCGGGCCGTCGCGATGGACGGGGTTGGCCTCCGGCGACCCGAAGGCCTTGAGATCCGCTCCGGCGCAAAAGGTTCCGTTGTCCCCCCAGAGCACCGCAACGGCCGCCGACTCGTCGCGGTCGAACTCTTCGAAGGCGTCACACAGCCCATGCGCCGTCGGACCGTTGACCGCGTTTCGCGCCTCCGGCCGATCGATGATCACCGTCGTCACCGGACCGCGGCGCTCGACCCGAACCGGGGCGGCGTCCTTCTCTGTCATGTCGCCTCCATGAGTTGCACATCATCGCGCCGCGCGACCAGTTCCGCGGCGAAGTCCGTGTAGGCCCTGCGCAGCGCATCGCCCGGCCAGCCCTCGGACAGCAGTTCGTCGGGAAGGACCGGGTCGGTGAGCAGATGGCGCACGATCGCCGCGGCGGTGGCGAACCGATCGGGAATGCCTGTCGCCGAAGACATGTCGTCGAGCAGTCGGCGGCCCGCGCTGGCCCAGTCGTTCAGATCCCACAGCGTGCCTGCCAACCCGTGCGGGTCTCCGTCGCGGGCGTGCAGAATCCGAACCCGCGGGGCCACCTCGCCGGGCACATCGGCGTCGATGTTGTCCGGCCTCAGCCAGACACCTTCCCGTAGTTCACCGAATCGCTTGTGCTGGAGGGTGGTTCGCAGCACAGCACGGTCCCGCGCGTCGACCCCGACGGCGGTGACGACCACGACGATCCATTCGCCGGCCCATGGCCGCATCCGCGGGTTGACGGCGTCGTCCTGACGACGCTGGCGGGCGAGCAGCCGGTCGCTGAGGCGGTATCCGTCCTGCGAGCGCACCAGGTCCCCCGCGCCGACCATCCGGGTGAGCGCTACCCGCACCGTCGACTCCCGCAGGCCGAAATCCGCTGTGAGCCTGATGAGTTCCGCTGCCGTTGCCCACGCGGGGTGCGCGCCGAGCAACACGCTCAACACCACCGAGCGCGCCGTCATCCGGGTGATCCCGGCCATCAGGGCACTCCGGATGCGCGGCGGCCGTGGTCGCCGAAGGGTTCGTCACGGTGCCGCACCGCCTCGCGGAATCCGTGCCGGGCCGCATCCGCGACGAAGGCGTGGCCCTCGGGCGTGTGCCGGGCGACGCCGTCGAACACGGTGCTGACCATTCGGCTCGTGGCGACGCCCTGCTGCAGCAACGCGGCGTTGCACGCCAGCTTGGCCATGATGAGCTGATTGACCGGCATCGCCGCGATGCGTTCGACGAGACGTTCGGCGCGATCGTCGAGGTCGGCAGCGTCGGGTGCCTCGACCGCGAGTCCCCACTCCGCCGCTTGCGCGCCGGTGATGCAATCGCCGGTGAACAAAAGGCGTTTGGCGCGTTGGTCACCGAGCCGATGGGCCCACAAACCTGCCGCCGGCACCCCCCACACCCGCATCGGCGGGTAGCCGATCTTGGCGTCCGACGCCGCAATCACCTGGTCGGCATGCAACGCGATGTCGGTTCCCCCCGCCACGCAGTAGCCGTGGATCTTGACCACCGTCGGCTTGTCGGCGTGCATGAGGCTGGCGAAGCCGCGAACGAACCTGCTCATCATCTGGTAGTCGATCATCGGATCCCACGGCTGGTCGGAACGATGGTTGACGGCCTGGGTCCGGCCGTCCAGCACGGTGCCGCGGTACCGGGCGTTGCCGCCCGCGGACGAGGATCCCTCGGCATACGCGGACAGATCGAAGCCGGCGCAGAAGCCCTCACCGCGCCCGGAGACCAGGATGACGTGCACACCCGGATCGAGGTCGGCCAGCTCGACCAGGGCCGACAGCTCCAGCGGGGTGTCGGCGACGATCGCGTTGCCCTTCTCCGGTCTGTTGAAGGTGATGCGAGCGACCCGACCGGTGACCTCGTAGGTCATCGTCTTGAGGTTGTCGAAATCGACGCCGCCGGACGGCGCGCCACGGGCGGGGCCGGGGTCGGCGCTCATCCCTTGACCATCGCCCGTTCGAGGATCGGCGCCAGGTCAAGGCCGGTGGGCAGCGTGCCGAACGCACCGCCCCATTCGCTGCCCAGCCTGGAAGCCAGGAACGCCTCGGCGACCGCGGGATGACCGTGCCGGACCAGCAGCGACCCCTGCAGCGCCAGGCAGATGTGTTCGGCGACGAGGCGGGCGCGGTACTGGATGGTGTCGAGGTCACCGAGCTGTGGCCGTAGGCGCTGCACGTGGCGATCCAGCCTGCGATCGGCACCGGCGGTCGTCTCAAGTTCGTCGAACAACACGTCGATGCATTCGGGACGTGTTGCCATGGCGCGCAACGTATCCAGAGCGCTGACGTTGCCGGAGCCTTCCCAGATGCCCATCAGTGGCGCTTCCCGGTACAGCCGCGGCATGCCGGAATCCTCGACGTAGCCGTTGCCACCGAGGCACTCCATCGCCTCGGCAGCGTGGGGTGTGGCGCGTTTACACACCCAGTACTTGCTGGCCGCGAGGCCGATGCGGCGCAGCAACTCCTCGGTCCGGTCGCCGCGGACGGCATTGTCGGTGGCACCCGCCATGCGCATCGCGACCATCGTCGCGGCCTCGGCCTCCACCGCGAGGTCGGCGAGGACGTTGCGCATCAGCGGCTGGTCGATCAGGTAGGCGCCGAACGCTTTCCGGTGCTGGGCGTGGTGAATGGCGCGGGTCAGGCCGCTGCGCATACTGGTCGCGCTGCCGAGGGTGCAGTCCAGCCGGGTGAGGTTGACCATCTCGATGATGGTCGGCACGCCCCTGCCTTCCTCGCCGACCAGCCAGGCCGTCGCGCCGTCGTACTCCACCTCGCTGGACGCGTTGGCGCGGTTCCCGAGCTTGTCCTTGAGGCGCTGCAGGAACATCCGGTTGCGGCTGCCGTCGGGCAGGACACGCGGCAGCATAAAGCAGGACAGGCCTCCCGACGATCTCCCGTCGCTTCGCTCGCCCCCGCGTACCTGCGCCAGCACCAGGAAGATGTCGCACATCGGCGCGGAGGTGAACCACTTGTGGCCCGTCAGGCGGTAACTGCCGTCGGCATCGGGGACGGCCCGGGTGGTCCCGGCCCGCACGTCGGATCCGCCCTGCTTCTCGGTCATGGACATCCCGGCGGTGATGCCCGCCTTCTCCGCCGGAACGCCAACCCCGGGGTCGTACGTGCGGCTGGTCAGCAGGGGCTCGTAGACCCTGGCCAGATCGGCGTTGAAGCGCAGTGCCGGAACCACCGCGTACGTCATCGAGATCGGGCAGATGTGCCCGGGTTCCGGAGTCCACACCGAGGTCTTGGCGGCGCGCACCACGTGCGTCCCGGTCCGGTCGTCGGCCCACGGCGCCGCATGCAGCCCGTGACCGACAGCCACCCGCATCAGCTCGTGATAGGCGGGGTCGTACTCGACCTCGTCGACGCGGTGTCCGTAGCGGTCGTGGGTGTGCAGGACCGGCCGGTTGCGGTCGGCGAGTTCGCCCCACCGCTGCGCCTGCGCGCCGCCGGACAGCGCACCGAGTTCGGTGACCTCATCCAGCCCCCACTGACCGCCCTCGCGGATCAGTGCCTCGATGAGCACCGGCGAACTCGCCGGGTTGTGGTTCTCCAGTGGGGGGACCTGATTGGTGACGACGTGCGTGTCCGGCATGCCTCCAGTGTTACACTTTTACGACAGTCGCTCAATGACTGTAACGACTGGGCATCAGACGTCGATCGTCGGATCCGACGGCGCGATGCGCCACAGGGTTCCTTCGTACGTCAACTGGTAGATGCTCCCGTCGGGGCCTTGAAGGAGGCGGGAGGTCCGCCCGGCCTGGGGCAGGAACGTCGTCGCGGCGCCGCACGACGTGTAGCTGTCGTTGCAGTTCACGACCTTGATCCAGCCCTTGTTGAAGTCCGCGAAGAACACCGCGTTCTCGTAGCGGGGCCCGAACGCGTCACCTTCGTAGACCATCACCGACGTGATCGACGACGAGGTGCCGTCGTGGGTGTAGGCATAGATCGGGTTGGTCTTGCCCGCCGAGCCCGGTTGGCAAATCCCCGGGCTGGGGCAGGGTCCCTCGGCGTACGGCCAGCCATAGTTGGCACCGGGCGTCACCAGGTTGATCTCCTCCCATGTGCCCTGCCCGACATCGCCGAGCACCAGCTGCCCGTCGGGAGTGACACCTCCGCGGAACGGGTTGCGGAAGCCCATCGCGTAGATCTCCTGCCGCGCGCCGGGCGTGTTGTAGAACGGATTGTCCGTCGGCACGGAACCGTCCGGATTGATGCGCAGAACCTTGCCGTAGATGGTGGACAGATCCTGCGAGTTGCTGCCGTCGATCGTGCTGCAGCAGACGTTGTCGCCGATGGCCCAGTAGAGCTTTCCGTCGATATAGCGAACCTCGCCGCCGTGGTGGTCGTCCCCTGCGGGCTCGTCACCCATGAGAAGGACCTTCTCGGACGCGGGATTGATGCTCAGCACATCGGCCTTCGGGTCGGTGACGGTGAATCGCGACAGGCGCTCGCGGTTGTCCGTCCCGATATAGGACACGTAGACATAGCCGTTGTCGTAGAACTCCGGATCCACTTCGATCCCGTTGACGCCGCGGGCCCAACGGGTATCGGTCCCCAGCGTGATGGCAGGTTCACTCTGCATTGCGCTGCCGTTGTAGACCTTGATCGCTCCGCCCTTCTCCGCGATGATGATGCGGCCTTCGGGGTCGGTGGGGTCGTCGGGATCATCGGGCAGGAATCGGAAATCGGTCGGCTGTGTCAGGCCGGTGATCACAGGGGTGCGGTTTACATCGGGAGGTGGCACGGCGCCGCTGACGGTGACGGTCTCCGTGTGGGTGTGACCGCTTTCGCCGACCAAGCCGAAGGTCACGAGATTGAGCAGGCCCGAGAGCCCGTGGATGTGGAAGCCGCTGTCGGCGTCGCTGACCGTCACGGTGAACGAGTCCTCGCCGTCGTAATCCGCGTTCGGCGTATAGATGAACCTTCCGTCCTCCGATATCACCACGTCGCCCTCGGCCGGCTTGGTGGCGGTGTAGGTGACGGTGGAGTCGTCGGGGTCGACGCCGACCACTCGACCCGTGATGGCGCCGTTGGCGTTCACGTTGTTGCCCGCGTTGTAGGTGAAGCTGGGACTCTTGTTGTCGAAGAACCGCTCGAGTTCGCGACCGATCAACTCCAGGGCCCCCGCCAGCGGGTCAGGCGACGCCGGGGCCGTCGGGGTGTCGCTGGCGGCCAGCGGACTGTCACCGACGGATGCCAACGCGCGGGTGACCACGGTCGGCGCGGAATCGGCGGGCGGCGTCGCCTGGGCAACCGGAGTGGATTCCGGCACCACCCGGGCCTGCACGACGTCGGGCTTCACATCGGAAGCGGCCGGCTGCATCTGGCCGCTCGACGCGAAAGCCCTTGGGGCGTCTGCGATCTCAGAGACAACCTGGGTGACGGCGTCGGCAAGCTGACCCAGCACCCGCGGCCGCGGCGTGTGTATCGCCAATCGCTGAGGATCCACCGCGGGGACGTCGACATTGCCGAACGGTTCCCAACCCCGAGACGATGACGAACGGGCGGGGTTCGGCGTCGCCGATGCCGGGTCGGATTTGGTGTCATTCCCGGCGGCCGACGTCTGCACCTCGGCACCGGAAACGGCGGTTGGTTCGTCTCGAGTCACCTTCGACCCCGACCCCCACCGCGGACCTTCGGATCGCACCCCGCTGGCGCGCGACCCGTTACCGAAGCGCACCACGGGGCCGTCGGCCCGCGGCCCGCCGAATACGCGCTTGCGGGCGGTGGCCCCGGCGTCCTTCACTCCGGCGTCCTTCACCCCGGCATCCGGCGTCGGATCCGAGGTTTGCGGCGATTGCTGCGAATCCGCGGCCGACCCCTTGGAATCCGCGGCCGACCCGGCGGATTCGGATGCCGACCCGGGCTCGTCCGCCCAGGCGACCCCCTGACCCGTCGCGATCGCTGCGCCGATGCCCAGAGCGACCGCCAGCCCGCCGATCCGCCCCACATACGCTGCCGAGTTCGCCATCATGCTCCCCGAGTTGTGACTTGTCGCAAACTTGATCTGTGACAGAGACCATACACACAAAATTTGCCTTGATTGCACTTTTCGGATAGCAGCGATGCGGAAAATCGTCGGTGTGATCCGACATGATGCCGATATACTGTCACTTTGACAGCACCGTGTGATGTTGCGAGCCAACGCGCAAACCACAACCGCTCTGATAACTATTCGCCAGATCAAACAATCACTGCACAGATGCTTGACTAAGCAAATGACGTTTCCTGGGTGATTGCCGTGCGGCACAGCAGCGGGGGTCGGCGCAATACGCGCAGGCCGGACGGACCAGCCCGTCAAGCCGTGGCGGTGCCCTCGACGACTGTCCGGGCTTTTCCGGCGCGACTCGCGGCCAGCACCGCCGTCGCCAGCGCCCAGCCGAGCAGGACGTCGATCACGTAGTGCTCGGCCGTGTAAACCAACGTGAACGCCATGATGAGCACGTACGCGACCAGCAACGGATGCCACCGGCGCCGGACCCGACTCCACAGGAACGCCGCGACGGCCAGCGACAGGCCAGAATGCAGCGACGGGATCGCCGCCACCAGGTTGACGCTCGCCTGGCCCTGATCGATCAGGGCGCCCGCGGAATGCAGGTTGAGCCTGCCCCAGCCCCTGGTGACAATCCGCTCGATCCAGTCGTTGGCTCCGTCCTGCGTCGACTGCATCGCTCCGAGCAGTCCGCCGTCCGGCACTCCGCGCGCAGGACGGAACATGCAGCGCGGACCCGAGGGCCCTCCGGCAACGTCATCGGCGGTGCATCTGGCGGCGGCCCATGGCGGCGCCGCGGGCAGTACCGCGTAGATGACCAACGCCGCAAAGGACAGACCTACGAACAGCCGGACGAACGCCTTCCACTCCTGGCGGTTGCGCAGCCAAAGCACCGCGGCCACCACATAGGGCAGGATGAAGAACGACATGTAGACCGTGCTGATCACGATTTCCCACCAGGGCGGGCTGGGCAGCTTGAGGCGTTCCTGAAGCCACACCGTGGGCACCGTTCCGAAGAACAGCCATCGGTCGGCGTCGATCTGCCAGTGCCACAGGGTGGGCCTGCCGATCAGGGTGGCCGCTCCCCTGCTGAGGTCGTAGGCGATGAGGACCAGAGCGAATGGCAGCCAGTCCCGGATGACATACAGGACGCGCCTGCCCTGACCGATGCTCGCGGCGGCGAGCCCGGTGCAGATGTAGATGAGCAGCAACTCGCGGTTGAAGGCGAATCCATCGGTGGCGGTGAGGTACACGACGACGGCGGCCCACACCGTGATCGCCGTCCAGCGCGCCATCTTCAGCCAACGCCCGCGCGTCGCCCGCGAATCGCGCGCGTCGACGGCCGCAAGCGACGATTCGTCAATGGCCGACACGGGAGCCTTTCGACATGTCGGCCACACTCGCCGAGCGGGACTTTCCGGACTCTCGGACGAGTTTAGTTCACCTCGGCGTCACCCGAGGTTTGAGCATTAGTCGCCTAGGTGATCTCGTAGGAAGGCGATGTCGTCCTTGCGGCCCTCGTCGGCGGTTTCGCAGATGACGGGGGCGTCGGCGGCCTTCACGACCGCCACCAGTAGCTGCGGATCGATCTGACCGCTACCGAAGTTGGCGTGCCGGTCGGCACCCGAGCCCGCCGCGTCGCGCGAGTCGTTGCAGTGCACCAGGTCGATGCGTCCCGTGATGGCCCTGACGCGGTCGACCGCGTCGATGAGCGTCTCGCCTGCGGCCCAGGCGTGGCAAGTGTCCAGGCAGAAACCGATGCCCTTGTCGCCGATGTGGTCCCACAGCCGGGCGATGACGTCGAAGTGGCGGGCCATGGCGTGGTCGCCGCCCGCGGTGTTCTCCAGGTAGACCGGCACGTCGGTGTTGAGGCTGTCGAGCGCCTTCACCCAGCGCACGAACCCGGCTTCCATATCGTTGTCGTCGGCGTGGCCGCCGTGGACGATGACCGCGGTTGCGCCGACGTCTGCAGCCGCATCGCAGGTGTCCTGCAGGATCTTGCGGGACGGGATACGCACCCGGTTGTTCGCCGAGGCGACGTTGATCAGATACGGCGCGTGGACGTAGATCGGAATGGATGCTGCCTTGAGCACGTCGGCGTCGTCGCGCGGTTTGGGCTTCTTCCAGCTTTGCGGGTTGCCGAGGAAGAACTGCAGCACGTCGGCGCCGTCGTTCTGTGCCGCGGCCAGCGGATCGTCACCGTGAACATGCGAACCAATGAGCACGTCGTCAGTCTAGTTCGGCGCTCCGACGCCATCCGAACCTTCGATCCACCCTTCGACGCGTTCTGTACCGCGCCGAAACCCACGAAATGCAGACACCTTCTCGCGCTTTCCCTGCAAAACGTTGATCTCGCGGCGCAGCGCGGCGAAGCGGATCTCGTGGTGAGCGGGGCGACCAGAATCAAGGGTGGTGCTGGGCGTACCGACAGGAGCCCCCGAGCGCAGGCTCGGGGGCTCCGTGTGGTCGGACTATCCGCACACCTACCGGTAGTCGCTGTAGCCGTAGTCGTCCAGCGGAACCGCGGCACCGGTGGCCTGGCCGAAGTCGGGGCTGTAGTACTGATCCTCGTAGGACGGGATCGTGTACGCGGCGGCCCTGGCCTCCTCGGTCGGCTGCACCTGGATGTTGCGGTACCGGTTGATGCCGGTGCCTGCCGGGATCAGCTTGCCGATGATCACGTTCTCCTTCAGACCCTGCAGCTTGTCGCTGCGGCAGTTGATCGCCGCATCGGTCAGCACGCGGGTGGTCTCCTGGAACGACGCCGCCGACAGCCACGAATCGGTGGCCAGCGACGCCTTCGTGATACCCATCAGCACCGGACGGCCTGCCGCGGGCTCGCCGCCCTCGGCCACCACGCGCCGGTTCTCCGACTCGAACTCACTGCGTTCGGTCAAGGAACCGGGCAGGAACTCCGTCGAGCCCGAATCGATGATCGTCACGCGGCGCAGCATCTGCCGGACGATGACCTCGATGTGCTTGTCGTGGATCGACACGCCCTGGGCCCGGTAGACCTCCTGGACCTCGTGGACCAAGTGGATCTGCACCTCGCGCGGGCCCTGCACACGCAGCACCTCGTGCGGATCGGCCGAACCCTCCATGAGCTGATCACCGACCTCGACGTGGTCGCCCTCCGACAGCACACCCTCGGAGCCATCGGCGTGGGTGATGACCCGCAGCCGCTGACGCTTGGAGAGCTTGTCGTAGACAACTTCCTCGCTGCCGTCGTCGGGCACGATGGTGATCTTGAAGAACTTGTCCGTCTCCTCCAGGCGCACCCGGCCCGCGACGTCGGCGATCGGAGCCCGGTTGCGCGGAACGCGGGCCTCGAACAGCTCCTGGACGCGGGGCAGACCGCCGACGATGTCGGCGCCGCCGGTGACACCACCCTGGTGGAAGGTGCGCATCGTCAGCTGCGTGCCGGGCTCACCGATCGACTGGGCGGCGACGATGCCGACGGCCTCGCCGATGTCGACCAGCTTGCCGGTGGCCATCGAGCGGCCGTAGCACATCGCGCACACGCCGGTGCCGCTGGTGCAGGTGAGCACCGAACGCACCTTGACCGTGGCGATACCGGCGGCCAGCAGCGCGTCGATCGCCGGATCGCCCAGATCGTGACCGCGTTCGACGACGACGTTGCCGTTCGCGTCCACCGCGTCGCTGGCCAGGGTCCGTGCGTACGCCGAGGTCTCGACGTGCGGGTGGCGGATCAGGCTGCCGTCGTGCTGACGCTCGGCCAGCGTGACGTTGATGCCGCGCTCGGTCTCGCAGTCGTGTTCGCGCACGATGACGTCCTGGCTGACGTCCACCAGACGACGGGTCAGGTAGCCCGAGTCGGCGGTGCGAAGTGCGGTGTCCGCCAGGCCCTTCCGGGCGCCGTGGGTGTTGATGAAGTACTCCAGCACCGTCAGGCCCTCGCGGAACGACGACTTGATCGGGCGCGGGATGAACTCACCCTTCGGGTTGGTCACCAGACCCTTCATGCCGGCCAGCGTCCGCGTCTGCGTGAAGTTACCCGTGGCCCCGGAGTCCACGATCGTGATGATCGGGTTGTCGGACGGGTAGTGATCACGCAGCGCCCTGCCGACCTCTTCGGTGGCGTCCTGCCAGATCTTGACCAGCGAATCGTTGCGCTCTTTGTGGTTGAGGGCGCCACGCTGGTACTTGCGCTCGATCCCGTCGGCTTCGTGCTCGTAGCGCTCCAGGATCTCCTGCTTCTCCGGCGGCACGATCACGTCGGCCATCGACACGGTGACACCCGAACGGGTGGCCCAGAAGAAGCCGGCATCCTTGAGCTTGTCGACGGTCTGCGCGACCACGATCATCGGGTAGCGCTCGGCCAGGTCGTTGATGATCCGCGCCTGCACCTTCTTGTGCATCTGCTCGTTGACGAACGGATACGCCTGCGGGAGCAGCTCGTTGAACATCACCCGGCCCAGGGTGGTCTGCGCGGTCCAGGCATCGCCCGGCTTCCAGCCACCGGCGCCGGGCGCCGCGGAGTCGCTGGAGCCGCCGAACAGCTCGGCCTCGATCTCGGCCGGCGGGCGAAGGCCCGTCAGCCGCACCTTGATCTGCGACCGCACCGACAGCGCGCCGCGGTCCATCGCCATGATGGCCTCGGCCGGCGAGCTGTACACACCCGTCTCCGGGGTGTCATTGCCGGCGGGCGTGTACTCGCCGACATCCCCGGGAACCATCGTGGTCAGGAAGTACAGCCCGGTGACCATGTCCAGACGCGGCATGGCCAGCGGCTTACCCGACGCCGGCGACAGGATGTTGTTCGAGGACAGCATCAGGATGCGCGCCTCGGCCTGCGCCTCCGCCGACAGCGGAAGGTGCACGGCCATCTGGTCACCGTCGAAGTCCGCGTTGAACGCTTCGCAGACCAGCGGGTGCAGCTGGATCGCCTTGCCCTCCACCAGCTGCGGCTCGAAGGCCTGGATGCCGAGACGGTGCAGCGTGGGGGCACGGTTCAGCAGCACCGGGTGCTCGGCGATGACCTCTTCGAGGACGTCCCACACCTGGGGACGCTGGCGCTCCACCATGCGCTTGGCCGACTTGATGTTCTGCGCGTGGTTGAGGTCGACCAGCCGCTTCATCACGAAAGGCTTGAACAGCTCCAGCGCCATCAGCTTGGGCAGACCGCACTGGTGCAACTTGAGCTGCGGGCCGACCACGATGACGGAGCGGCCCGAGTAGTCGACACGCTTACCGAGCAGGTTCTGGCGGAACCGGCCCTGCTTACCCTTGAGCAGATCGGACAGCGACTTCAGCGGACGGTTACCCGGCCCGGTGACGGGGCGGCCGCGGCGGCCGTTGTCGAACAGCGCGTCGACGGACTCCTGCAGCATCCGCTTCTCGTTGTTGACGATGATCTCGGGCGCGCCGAGGTCGATCAGTCGCTTCAACCGGTTGTTGCGGTTGATCACGCGCCGGTACAGGTCGTTGAGGTCGGAGGTGGCGAACCGACCGCCGTCGAGCTGCACCATCGGGCGCAGTTCCGGCGGGATCACCGGAACGGCGTCGAGGACCATGCCCATCGGCGAGTTGCTGTTGGTCTGGAACGCCGCGACGACCTTGAGCCGCTTGAGGGCGCGCAGCTTCTTCTGCCCCTTGCCGCTGCGGATCGTCTCGCGCAGGTTCTCGGCCTCGGCGTCGATGTCGAAGTTCTCGATGAGCTTCTTGATCGACTCCGCGCCCATGGCACCGGTGAAGTACTCGCCGTAGCGGTCCTGCAGCTCGCGGTAGAGCACCTCGTCCACGATGAGCTGCTTGGGGGCCAGCTTGGTGAAGGTGTTCCAGATCTCCTCAAGCCGGTCCAGCTCACGCTGGGCCCGGTCGCGCAGCTGGCGCATCTCGCGCTCGCCGCCATCGCGCACCTTGCGGCGCACGTCGGACTTGGCACCCTCGGCCTCCAACTCCGCCATGTCTGCCTCGAGCTTCTGGGCCCGGGCCTCCAGATCGGAATCGCGCTGGTCCTCCACCGCCTTGCGCTCGACGGCCATCTCCGCCTCGAGCGTCGACAGCTCGTTGTGCCGCATCTCGTCGTCGACCGCGGTGATGACGTAGGCCGCGAAGTAGATGATCTTCTCGAGATCCTTCGGCGCCAGGTCGAGCAGGTAACCCAGACGCGACGGAACACCCTTGAAGTACCAGATGTGGGTGACCGGCGCGGCCAGTTCGATATGGCCCATCCGCTCGCGACGCACCTTGGCGCGGGTCACCTCGACACCGCAGCGTTCGCAGATGATGCCCTTGAACCGGACGCGCTTGTACTTGCCGCAATAGCACTCCCAGTCGCGAGTCGGTCCGAAGATCTTCTCGCAGAACAGGCCGTCCTTCTCCGGCTTCAGCGTGCGGTAGTTGATGGTCTCCGGCTTCTTGACCTCGCCGAAGGACCACTGACGGATGTCGTCGGCGGTGGCAAGGCCGATGCGGAGTTCATCGAAGAAGTTGACGTCGAGCACGTAACTCCCTTTCCCCTTTCGGGATTAGAAACACTGTGTTCAATAGCGGCTCGCGCAAGCGCTCGCCGCAAACCGATTAGGCCAAGTCCTCGACGGACGCGGATTCGTTGCGGGACAGGTTGATTCCGAGGTTCGCGGCTGCACGCTCCAGGTCCTCGTCGTCGCCGTCGCGCATCTCGATGGCGGCGCCGTCGGACGACAGCACCTCCACGTTGAGGCACAGCGACTGCAGTTCCTTGAGCAGCACCTTGAACGACTCCGGGATGCCCGGCTCGGGGATGTTCTCGCCCTTGACGATCGCCTCGTACACCTTGACCCGGCCGACGGTGTCGTCGGACTTGATGGTCAACAGCTCCTGCAGCGTGTATGCCGCGCCGTAGGCCTGCATGGCCCAGCACTCCATCTCGCCGAACCGCTGACCGCCGAACTGCGCCTTACCGCCCAGCGGCTGCTGGGTGATCATCGAGTACGGGCCGGTGGAACGGGCGTGGATCTTGTCGTCCACCAGGTGGTGCAGCTTGAGGATGTACATATAGCCGACCGTGACCGGGTACGGGAACGGTTCGCCGCTGCGGCCGTCGTAGAGCACCGCCTTGCCGTCGCCGTCGACCATGACCTCACCGTCGCGGTTGGGCAGCGTCGAGCTCAGCAAGCCCTGGAGCTCGGCCTCGCGGGCACCGTCGAACACCGGGGTGCTCACTATGCTGTTCGGCGGCGCATCGAGCAGATCCACGGGCAGGCTGGCCGCCCAGTCGGGCACTTCACCGGTTCCGTCCGCAACCTGGATGTTCCAGCCGGCCTTGGCCACCCACCCGAGGTGGGTCTCCAGGATCTGGCCGATGTTCATACGACGCGGCACACCGTGGGTGTTGAGGATGATGTCGACCGGCGTGCCGTCCGGCAGGAACGGCATGTCCTCGACGGGCAGGATCTTGCCGATGACGCCCTTGTTTCCGTGCCGTCCGGCGAGCTTGTCGCCGTCGGAGATCTTGCGCTTCTGGGCCACGTAGACGCGGACCAGTTCGTTGACGCCGGCGGGGAGCTCGTCGTCGTCCTCGCGGCTGAACACGCGGATGCCGATGACCTTGCCGGACTCACCGTGGGGCACCTTGAGCGACGTGTCGCGGACCTCGCGGGCCTTCTCGCCGAAGATGGCGCGCAGCAGGCGCTCCTCGGGGGTCAGCTCGGTCTCACCCTTCGGGGTGACCTTGCCGACCAGGACGTCGCCGTCGCGGACCTCGGCGCCGATGCGGATGATGCCGCGCTCGTCGAGGTCGGCCAGTACCTCATCGGAGACGTTCGGGATGTCCCGGGTGATCTCCTCGGCGCCCAGCTTGGTGTCGCGGGCGTCGATCTCGTGCTCCTCGATGTGGATCGAGGTGAGCACGTCCTCTTCCACCAGACGGTTGGAGAGAATGATCGCGTCTTCGTAGTTGTGCCCTTCCCACGGCATGATCGCCACGAGCAGGTTCTTGCCGAGCGCCATCTCACCGTTCTCGGTGCACGGCCCGTCGGCGAGCACCTGGCCGGCCTCCACCCGTTCGCCGGCATCGACGATCGGGCGCTGGTTGGCGCAGGTGCCGTGGTTGGACCGGGCGAACTTGCGCATCCGGTACGTGTGCCGGGTGCCGTCGTCGGCCATCACGGTGACGTAGTCCGCCGAGACCTCCTCGATGACGCCGGTCTTGTCGGCGACCACCACGTCACCCGCGTCGATCGCGGCGCGCAGTTCCATACCGGTGCCGACCAGCGGGGCCTCGCTGCGCACCAGCGGAACCGCCTGGCGCTGCATGTTGGCACCCATCAGGGCGCGGTTGGCGTCGTCGTGCTCCAGGAACGGGATCATCGCCGTCGCGACCGACACCATCTGGCGCGGCGAGACGTCCATGTAGTCGACCTCGGTCGCCGAGACGAACTCGACCTCGCCGCCCTTGCGGCGAACCAGGACGCGCTCCTCAGCGAACTTGTAGCCGGCCTCCGTTTCGACCGTCGGCGAGTTGGCCTGCGCCACGACGTGGCGGTCCTCCTCGTCGGCGGTCAGGTAGTCGATCTGGTCAGTAACGACACCCGCCGACACCTTCCGATAAGGCGTCTCGATGAAGCCGAACGGGTTGACCCGCGCGTACACCGAGAGCGATCCGATCAGGCCGATGTTCGGGCCTTCCGGGGTCTCGATCGGGCACATGCGGCCGTAGTGCGACGAGTGCACGTCGCGGACCTCGAGGCCGGCGCGCTCACGGGACAGGCCGCCTGGGCCAAGCGCCGACAGGCGGCGCTTGTGGGTCAGACCCGACAGCGGGTTGTTCTGGTCCATGAACTGCGACAGCTGCGACGTGCCGAAGAACTCCTTGATCGCCGCCACCACGGGGCGGATGTTGATCAGGGTCTGCGGCGTGATCGCCTCGACGTCCTGGGTGGTCATGCGCTCGCGTACGACGCGCTCCATGCGCGACAGGCCGACCCGGATCTGGTTCTGGATCAGCTCACCGACGGTGCGCAGGCGGCGGTTGCCGAAGTGGTCGATGTCATCAACTTCAACGGGAACCTCGACTCCTCCAGGAGCCGTCATAACCGTCTGCCCGTCGTGCAGGCGCACCAGATACTCGATGGTGGCGACGACGTCCTCTTCGGTCAGCGTCGAGCTGGTGATCGGCTGCCCGGCGTTGAGGCCGAGCTTCTTGTTGACCTTGTAGCGGCCCACCCGCGCCAGGTCGTAGCGCTTCTCCTTGAAGAACAGGTTCTCCAGCAGGGTTTGTGCGGACTCCTTGGTCGGCGGTTCGCCCGGGCGCAGCTTGCGGTAGATGTCCAGCAGCGCCTCGTCGGTTCCGGCGGTGTTGTCCTTCTCCAGCGTGCCCATCATGATCTCGGAGAAGCCGAACCGCTCGACGATCTGCTCGTTGGTCCAGCCCAGCGCCTTGAGTAGCACGGTCACCGGCTGGCGGCGCTTGCGGTCGATGCGCACCCCGACGGTGTCGCGCTTGTCGACGTCGAACTCCAGCCACGCACCGCGACCGGGGATGACCTTCACGCTGTGCAGGGTCTTCTCGGTGGACTTGTCGATGGTCTCGTCGAAGTACACACCCGGCGAGCGAACCAGCTGGGACACCACGACACGCTCGGTGCCGTTGATGATGAAGGTGCCCTTCTCGGTCATCATCGGGAAATCACCCATGAAGACCGTCTGGCTCTTGATCTCACCGGTGTTGTTGTTGATGAACTCGGCCGTGACGAACAGCGGGGCCGCGTACGTCATGTCCTTGTCTTTACACTCGTCGACCGGCGCCTTGACCTCGTCGAAACGCGGGTCGGAGAAGCTCAGCGACATCGAGCCCGAGAAATCCTCGATCGGCGAGAGCTCAGCCAGGACTTCTTCTAGGCCACCCACCGGGTTGACATCACCGCGGGCCACGGCGTTCTTACGCCAGCGGTCCGAACCGATCAGCCACTCGAACGAATCGGTCTGCACGTCGAGAAGCCCCGGGACCTCTAGGGGTTCGCGGAGCTTGGCAAATGAAACTCGGTTTGGCGCTCCGGGTACGGAGCTATTGGTGGTAGCGTCGGCTGACTTGCTCTGGCTAGAGACTGCCAAGATGCATCCTTCCAGCACCTCATGCGAACTCCTGGTGCCGGCCTGCACCGGACCCGAGCCGCGATATCTGCGTTAGGTTCGGCTGGCTTCATCGAGCTCGCCTGTCTCCCAGACGCACGGCACACGACTAGATCACTGAGCGAAGCGGCTCAGGCTAGGTCCACTGTGTCAGGTACGGGTGAGGGGTGGGCAGGATGCAGCCAGCGCAACGTCCAACAATAGCGCAGGACGGCGCATTCCTCAACCACCACAAATCCACAGCATGCCAGAGCTGGCGGGGCGCTGGCTGGCGTCCTGAACCCTTCCACACATGCTGCCCAACAGATTGACCCGTTTGCGCCCGTCAGTCAAGGGTTCACACGCTGTTCGGTGTGGAGAATTCCACCTCGGGCGGGGTTTGCGGCGATGCTGGATGCCACTGGATGCCACTGGATGCCACTGGATGCCACTGTGGGCCACCTGTCCATTCCGCCGGTGAGACCACCGGGTTGCGGATTATGCTCGAATTCAGCCGGCCTTCGGAGTTTCGAGGCGAACGATGGTCAACAGCGGTACCCAGGGTGACCCCCGCAGTGACCCGCTGCCCACCCAACGGTGGGAGGCGGCAGCCGGCGTCCCGGCAGATCTGGCGGCGGCCGGTTTCGAGGATCCCGTTCAGATCGGTCAGGGTGGCTTCGGTGTGGTGTATCGCTGCACACAGCGGGCGCTCGACCGCACCGTCGCGGTGAAGGTCCTCACCACCAATCTCGACCCCGACTCGAAACTCTCGAACGACGGCGTCGAGCGGTTCGTCCGCGAGCAGGTGGCGATGGGCAAGCTGTCCGGCCACCCCCACATCGTCACCATCTTCCAGGTCGGCACGACGGACTCCGGTCGGCCCTACATCGTGATGCAGTATCACCCGCACGGTTCGTTGGAGGCCGCGATCCACGACAGCGGGCCGCTGGACTGGCGTGACACGCTGCGCCTCGGGATCAAGCTGGCGGGCGCGCTCGAGACGGCGCACCGCCGTGGCACCCTGCATCGCGACGTGAAACCGGCCAACATCCTGCTCACCGAGTACGGCGAGCCGCAGCTGACCGATTTCGGGATCGCCAGGATCAGCGGTGGTTTCGAGACCTCCGACGGTCTGATCACGGGGTCACCGGCGTACACGGCCCCGGAGGTGTTGCACGGCGAAGCGCCCCGCGCTGCATCCGATGTCTACAGCCTGGCCTCAACCTTGTTTTGCGCGGGCACGGGCCATGCGGTGTTCGAGCGGCGAAAGGGTGAGCAGGTGCTGGCGCAGTTCCTGCGGATCACCAAACATCCGATGCCCGACCTGCGGGACTCCGGGCTGCCCGCAGAGGTCTGCGCGGTGATCGAACGGGCGATGGCCCGTGATCCGGCCGAACGGCCCGCCAGCGCAGCCGAGTTCGGCGAGCAGTTGCGCGAGGTGCAGCGCAGGCACGGCATCGCCGTCGACGACATGCCGATCCCCCTCGACGCACCCTCGAGCCCGCCGGATGCATCCGCGCTGGTCCCGACCTCGGGTGCGCTGCGCGGCGACTACCCGGCGCGGCTGATGACACCCCCGGTGCCCGCGACCCGCTTCCGCCTGCCCACGACCAATCGGGCGCTGGTCGACCGCTCCCGGCTGATCGAGATGCTGCGCGCGGGACGCAACAAGAAGCTCACGGTCATCCACGGCCCCACCGGCTTCGGCAAGAGCACGCTGGCCGCCCAGTGGGCCACGCAGCTGACCGCGGAGGGCGCGGTGGTCGCATGGCTGACGGTCGACCACGACGACAACAATCTGGTCTGGTTCCTGTCGCACATGATCGAGGCGATCCGGGCAGTCACCCCGGCGCTGGCCACCGAACTCGGCGAGGTGCTCGAAGAACACGGCGACGAGGCCGAACGCTACGTGCTCACCTCGCTGATCAACGAGATCCACCAGAGCGGCACCCGGATGACACTGGTGGTCGACGACTGGCACCGGGTTACCGACGAGGCCACGATCGGCGCGCTGCGCTACCTGCTGGACAACGCGGGCGCGGGCCTGACGGTGATGGTGACCGGGCGCCACCAGCGCGGATTACCGATGAGCCGCATGCGCATGCAGGACGAACTCGTTGAAATCGACGCGGCCGCACTGCGTTTCGACGCTGCCGAGTCTGCTGAGTTCCTGGTCGACCTCAGCGGGCTCGACCTGGACAGCGGCGAGGTCGAGGAACTCGCCGAGAAGACCGACGGCTGGGTGGCCGCGCTGCAGCTGGCGTCGCTGTCGCTGCGCGGATCGGACGATCCGGCGCGCCTGATCGGCACGATGACCGGCAGGCACCACGCGATCAGCGAGTTCCTTGCCGACAACGTGCTCGGCACCCTCGAACCCGCGATGCTGCGGTTCCTGATGGACACGTCGGTCACCGAACGGATCAGCGGTTCGCTCGCGTCAGCGCTGTCGGGAATCGAGGACGGCCAGGCCATGCTCGATCAGGTGGTGGAACGTGATCTGTTCCTGCAGCGGCTCGACGACCAGTGGTACCGCTACCACCAGCTGTTCCGCGACTTCCTGCTGCACCGCCTCGGCCGCGACCGGCCAGAGCGGATCACCGAGCTGCACGGCATCGCGTCACACTGGTTCGCAGAGCACCGCATGGTCAGTGAGGCCGTCGACCACGCCCTGGCCGCCGGCGACGAAAGCCTCGCGGTCACGATCGTCGAACGCGACGGCGTCTGCCTGGTGGCAAGTTCGCATGCCGCCACGCTGATCGGTCTCATCGACAAGTTGCCCGCGGGTGCGGTGTCGTCCCGGCCCCGCCTCCAGCTCGCGTCGGCCTGGGCCAACACCGTGCTGCAGCGCCTGCCGGCCGCTCAACAAGCGCTGGCGCGGGCGGAATCGACGCTGCAGACCTGCGAACTGTGCGTCGATGACGTCACCGACGTGCGCACCGAAATCGGTGTGGTCCGGGGGGTCATGGCGGTGCGGTCCGATCAGCTCGCGGGCATCGACGAGCACATCGCCCCGTGCCTGGCCGATCCCGGCCGGATGACACCGTTCGTCGTCGCCACCGCCGCCAACGTGGCGACCTTCGCCGCGGCATACCGTCACAACCTCGCCGAGGTTGACCGCATTCAGACGTGGGCTGCGCCGTACTACGAGCGCAGCGGCGACGCGTTCAGCCGCGTCAACGGGGTGTGCTTCACGGGTATCGCCCACCGGCTGCAGCTGGCCATGCCCGCGGCCGAAAGGTGTTTCCGCACCGCACTGAAGATCGCCAGGCGGGCCGGTGGCAGCCACTCCTACACCGCGCGATTGGCCAGCTCGCTGCTCGGCGAACTGCTCTACGAACAGGGTCACCTCGAGGAAGCCGACCGGCTGCTCGACGAGGGCTACAAGCTCGGCCCCGAGGGCGGCTCGGTCGACTTCAAGATCGCCCGTTACGTGACCGGTGCACGGCTCAAGGCAGTCCAGGGCGACCGACGGGCAGCTGTCCGCCGCCTCGACGAGGCGGCCCGGGTCGCCCGCGCGCTGGACCTGCCCCGGCTGGCCGCCCTGGTGGACAACGAACGCCTGCGGCTGGGGCTGCCACCGCATCCCGAGTTCGGCAGGCCGACCCTGACGTCCTACCAGGCGCGCAGGCAGGCGAGACATGAGATCGACGAGATCACGCTGCAGCACGAGGAGGCCTCGGCAATCCGCAAGCTAATCACCGACGGCCACGCCGACGACCGGGATCTGGCCTGCCGGTGGGCCGAGGAATGGGTGGATCGGCTGGCCGCGGAGAACCGGCCCCGGCTGCTGCTGCAGGCGCGCCGACTGCTGGTCGGTTGCCTTGCCGCCGCCGGGCACACCGACGAGGCAAAGGCGACCGCAGCAGCCGCAGCAGCGCAATGCGCGCAGCTGGGGATGATGCGCTACCTGCTCGACGGCGGTCCGCACGTGGTCGCGACCCTGTCGGAGCTACTGGCCGATCTACAGGCCGGATGGTGGCGCTCCGACTGGCCCGAGGTGCCTATCGAATTCCTCGAACGAGCGGTCAATGCTGAGGCGACGCAACGGATTTGACCGGTTCGATGCGTACCGGTACACCCGTCAGCCGGGCCATCCCGGCCAGCTTCTCGAGATCTTCCGGTTCGCTGGACATCAGCGTGTTGACACTCGCGCCGCCCGCGGCGTTGGCCACCGACCAGCCGCCGCTGCCCCGGTGCCCCCATCCGTGCGGTACCGCGACGACGGCGGGCATGATCTTGGTGGTGAGCGTGGCGGGCACCTCGATCGCGCCGTGCTTGGACACGATCCGCACCACGTCGCCGTCGGCAATGCCCGCGGCGGCGGCGGTGCCCGCGTGCACGAGCGCCCGCTGGCTGTGCGCACCTTGCATCAGCCGCGGCGCGTTGTGCAGCCATGAGTTCTCGGACCGCAGCTCCCGCATGCCGATCAGCCGCAACGGATAGCCGTCGGCTTCGGCGCGCCGGGCCAGGGCATCGACCTCGGCAGCGATCTCGTTGTGGCGCAACCTCATCCGACCGCCGCGATACACGACGGTGTCGGCAAGGACACCCTGCCGCAGCCGGAGCGCGAGCACCGCACCGTGCGGATGCCGCACCGTAAGCCGGGCGAAAGTCAGCCCTCGCGGGCGCAGCCCGAACCGGTCGCCACCCTCACCGAGCCGGATCACCGCGTCGACGATCAGCCGGGGCGTGACCCGTATTCTCAACAGCGACAATACTTTTCGTATCGCACCCAGTAACGCGAAGACGGGCGTCCTGCGCCACAGCCTGGCGGTGAGGTCGTCGATGACATCCCATTCCGTGCGGGACTGCCCGACGGGTGCGATGACGGCCTCGGTGGCTTGGCGAAACGGGATCGGCTGCACCGCCTGGAAAACGACCGGGAAGTCGTCACGCTCGTACATCGACGTCGCGGGCAGCACATAGTCGCAATGCGCGGTGGTCTCGTTCACGTAGAGGTCGATGCCGACCATGAGCTCGAGTCCGGCCAGCGCCGCTTCGAGTTCGTCGCCGTTGGGCACGGACAACACCGGATTGCCCGCGCTGACGAACAGCGCCCTGATCTGGCGAACGCCCTCGGTGGTGATCTCCTTGGCCATGATCGCCGCAGGCTCGGTCCCGAGCACCGAGGGGAATCCGCCGACCCGGGACCGGCGCCGATATGCTGCGCGCATCAAAGCACCGGCGGCCTTCATCGCCCAGCGTTCCGCCGGGAACCCGTAAGAACCGAACATGCTGCCGCCCGCCCGGTCCAGGCTGCCGGTGACCAGATTGACAGAATCGAGCAAATACGTTGTGAGCGTGCCGCTTTGGCCGACGCTTGTGCCGACGCGGCCGTACACCGCGGAACGCGGTGTGTCGGCCAGGTCGCGGGCCAGCGAACGCAGCGTGTCCGGCGCTATCCCGGTACGCGACTCGGTTTCCTCGGGGCTGAACGGCTCGGCCAGCTGCCGCAGCCACGGCACCCCGTCGGCCTGGCGGGCGAGCGCGGCCTCGTCGGCCAGACCCTCGGCGAACAGCACGTGAAGGATCGACAGCAGGAAGAAGGCGTCGCCGTCGGGGATGATGCCGAGCCATTCGAACTTCGCGGCGGTCTCGGTCCTGCGCGGGTCGATTACCACCACCCGGCCACCGCGTTCGACGATGTCGCGCAGGCGGTCCCTGATCCGTGGCAGGGTGATCACGCTGCCGTGGGACACCAGCGGGTTGGCACCGATCACCACCAGCAGATCCGTTCGCAGGACGTCGGGCACCGGCAGCGCAAACGGCGAGCCGTAGAGGAGCTGACTGGCCACGAACCGGCTGTTGATGTCCTGCGAGCCGGCGCTGAACACATGCGGACCGCGTTGGCCGCCAAGAGCTTTCGGGTCGAGGGCAAACCCAGCCACGAAAAGCGCCACGCCGAGTAGATGCGAATAGCTGAACACGCTGGGATTTCCCAAGTACCACCCGATCGCCCCGGCCCCATGCCTGCGGTGGATCGCGGCCAGCCTGTCGGCGATGTCGGACATCGCGTCGTCCCAGCTGACCGGCTCGAACTGGGCTGCGGCCCGGGGAGAACTGCCGGGTGGCACCGTCGCGCGCCTGCGCAACGGTACCGTCACGCGGTCAGGATCGTTGACGATCTCACTGAACGCGATGCCCTTCTGGCAGGCGAAACCGCTCGACAACGGATGGTCCCGGTCCGGGCGCAGCGCCACCAGTCGCCCACTTTCGACGGTCGCGATCATTCCGCACAGCGGCTCGCAGATCCGGCAAAAGGTCGCCTTGTGCTCGCGCTCCATCGGCTCCTAACGTTCGCGACTCACCGGGATCGACGCGGTCGGCGTCTCCTCATCCTCGTTGCGGTGCGCGACGTGCTCGTCGGCGAAATGGCGCAAGGCGAATTTGTTGGTGCCCTCGAGGTCGTCGCGGATCGCTTCCTGCGCCTTGGGCGGCAGTGTGTGCATGATCTCGCGCACCCGCGCCTGCCTGCGGGCGACAGCTTTGCGTTCTGGCATGCCGGGGGTCGCGCAGACCTGCGGGGGCACCCCTTCGATCTCCTCGACACCACCGTCGTGGTGGCCGGCGTCGATGAGGGCCTGTTCCTCGGCCATGGTCGACTCGTCCTTCTCCTCCGACATTCCGATCGGGCCGATCCGGCGCCCGTTGAGGAACTGTTTGACGACGGGTTCGTCGCTGGTCAGCAGCACTTCACGGGGGCCGAACATGACGAGGTGCTTGCGGAACAGCATGCCCATGTTGTCGGGCACGGTGCGGGCGATGTTGATGTTGTGCGTGACGATCAGGATGGTGCAGTCGATCTGCGCGTTGATGTCGATGAGCAGCTGCGACAGGTAGGCGGTGCGGACGGGATCCAGACCGGAGTCCGGCTCATCGCACAGAATGATCTGCGGGTCCAGTACCAGGGAGCGGGCCAGTCCGGCACGTTTGCGCATACCGCCGGAGATCTCGCCGGGAAACTTCGTCTCGTCGCCCGCCAGACCCACCATCTCGAGCTTCTCCATGACGATCTGGCGGACTTCGCTTTCCTTCTTCTTGGTGTGCTCGCGAAGGGGGAACGCGGTGTTGTCGTAGAGGTTCATCGAGCCGAACAGGGCGCCGTCCTGGAACATGACCCCGAACAGCGTGCGGATCTCGTAGAGCTCCTTGGCCGAGCACTCGATGATGTTGGTGCCGTCGACGATGATCTTGCCGCGCTCCGGGCGCAACAGGCCGATCAACGACTTCAGAAAGACGGACTTTCCCGTGCCGGACGGGCCGAGCAGAACGCTGACCTCGCCCGCGGGCAGATCGAACGTGACATCCTCCCAGATTCGCTGCGAGCCGAAGGACTTCGTCAGCCCCTCAATCTGAATGCCGATGCCCACGTGCGATCCTTCCGCCGGTGTCCCGTCAGTGCCCGTAGCCGCCACCCGTTGCCGCCTGTGGCTTTAGTCACTCTAACTTATGGGCGGAAGCTGCAACACGTGTCTGTGAGACAGGTGTCCGGAGGCTGTGCGCGCCGTCGGCGGTGAGGCCTGTTTGCCAGAACGGGCCCGAACGGCGCCAGAACGGCCCGGAACGCGGGCGTGGGGCCGGCCCCGACGGGCCGGCCCCACGATCTGACGTTCGGCGAAAACTACTTGACGCTGACGCTTGCGCCCGCGGCCTCGAGCTTGGCCTTGGCCTCGTCGGCGGCTTCCTTGTTGACCTTCTCCAGAAGCGGCTTGGGGGCGCTGTCGACGAGATCCTTGGCTTCCTTGAGGCCCAGGCCGGACACGATCTCGCGGACGACCTTGATGACGCCGATCTTCTTTTCACCGGCGGCCTCGAGGATCACGTCGAACTCGGTCTGCTCCTCGACGGCCTCGGCGGCCGGAGCGGCGGCACCCGCGGCGGCAACGGCGACCGGCGCGGCAGCGGTGACCTCGAAGGTCTCCTCGAACTGCTTGACGAACTCCGAGAGCTCCAGCAGCGTCATTTCCTTGAAAGCGTCGAGCAGTTCCTCGGTGCTGAGCTTGGCCATGGTTGTGGTCCTTCCTGAATTTGTTCTGGGCTAGTGGGGGGTGGTCGGGACGGTCAGGCGGCCGGAGCCTCGCCGGCTTTCTTTTCCTGCAGCGCCGCGGCGAGCCGGGCGACCTGGGATGCGGGCGCATTGAACAGGCCGGCGGCCTTGCTCAGGTTGCCCTTCATGGCGCCGGCCAGCTTGGCCAGCAGCACCTCACGCGACTCCAGGTCGGCGATGCGCTCGACCTCGGCCACGGTCAGTGGACGGCCATCCATGTAGCCGCCCTTGATGATCAGCGCCTTGTGGTCCTTGGCGAACTTCTTGATCGCCTTGGCGGCGTCGACGGGCTCGCCCGTGACGAACGCGATGGCGGTGGGACCGGCGAACAACTCGTCGAGGCCGTCGACGCCTGCCTCCGACGCGGCCCGTTTGACAAGCGTGTTCTTGGCGACGGTGTAGGTCGCCGAGTCGCCAAGGGAGCGGCGCAGGTCGGCCAGATTGGCGACGGTCAGCCCGCGGTATTCGGTGACGACGGTGGCCGTCGCATCCCGAAACGCCTCGGCGATGTCGGCAACGGCGGTGGCCTTGTCAGCCTTGGCCATGCATGCCTCCTTGTGGTGGTTTAACGGGTGTCCCGTGTCAACCGCGGAGGCCGAGAAATAACGAACGCCCCGGGCACAGACGGGCCGGGGCGCAAAGATCGCCAACCATGGGTCAGCGTGTTGCCTCGTCCTCCTGCGCGGGCCGCCGGGAAATCCCGGACCTTCAACCGATTTCTCGGTGACCGACGGTCTTCGGTGGAACGCCGTCAAGGATAGCGCGGCGGCGGCCATCAGCCAAAACGCCTGCCCCCTTCCCGCCCATGCCTGCCGCCCTTTCCGGCGAACGTGCATGCCTGTACGCGACGCGCCGCGCAATGGCGTACAAATGCGCACGCCCGCAGCGAGATGGAGGATCCGCCCTAACCGAGCAGGCGGGCCTTCTGCGCGGCGAACTCCTCCTCGGTGAGCACACCGCTGGCACGCAGGTTCCCCAACCGTTCGAGCTGGCGAAGCAACTCGTCAGTGCTGGGTGCAGTCGGCGCAGGGGCCGGCGGTGGCGGCGGCGCGAACTGCGGATGGGAAGGCGGGGCCGCGCTGAGGGCCTGGTCGGCCGCGGCCCAGCGCTCCTGCTGGCGGCGCTGAATGCGGCCGTGCACAGAGCTGGCCACGGCAGTCCGGGCGGCGGTCCTGAGCAGGCTCATCGAGCCATCTCCTCTTCGGTGACGGCGGCTGCCAGATCCGCGAGATCGACGGGACCTTCGGCGGCGATGGACGCACCGCCGCTCTCCCATGCCTCCACGACGCTGAGCATCGGCAGGTCCTCGTACACCAGGACGGCGGCCGTCGTCCCATGCGGCATGTCCGCGGCGATACGGTCGAGGTCTTCCCGATCGAGCAGACCCGATGCCGCGCCCTCGAACTGCGCCAGCTCCGGGGCCACCCTGGCCGCGGGCACGGTGCTGGCCACACCGTCGATCGAGTGAACGAACTCCAGATCGAGCACGCGGATCGCGTGTTCGTCGACAAGCTGAAGCAGCCTGGCGAAACCAGCTGTCACCGTTGCCGGATCGGTGAATTCGACGACGACATAGTCCACCGGGCCGAAGCGTTCCTCTTCCACGTTCCGTTCATACCACTCCCGACCCGGTAGCAGCTTCAGTCGAGGTCGCTGAGCAACGCGCCCGCCCCGACGATGCCCGCGTCGCCGCCCAGTTCCGCGGGCACCACACGGAGGTCGGCCAGGAAGTCGAGCCCGGCGTAGCCGGCCAGCGCCGCGCGCAACGGCCCGAACAGCAGGTCGCCGGATTTCGCGACACCGCCGCCGACCACCACGAGGTCCAGGTCGCAGACAGCCGCCACCGACGCGACCATGGCCGCCACCGCGGTGGCACCGCGCCGGAACGCCTCCAGGGCGACAGGGTGCCCCGCGTCTGCGGCGTCGGCAAGTTCTCTGCCGTCGGCACCGTCGGGCGCCTCCCAGCCGTGCTCCCTCGCCCATCGCGCCATCCGTGGTCCGGCGGCGACCGTCTCGACACATCCGTGCCCACCGCACGAACAGGGGGCCCCGTCCGGGTCGACGACGACGTGCCCGACGTGGCCCGCGTTGCCGGTGCGCCCGCCGTACGGTGCACCGTCGAGCACCAGCCCGCCGCCGACCCCGGTGGACACGACCATCCCGAGCATGAACCGCGCGCCGCGGCCCGCGCCGCACCACCGCTCGCCCAGCGCCATGCAGAGGCCGTCGCCCGCGAGCCGCACCGGCAGCCCGGTCAGTTCGGCGACCCGCTCGACCACTGGAAACCGATGCCAGCCGGCGATGTTGATGGGGCTGACGGTCCCGGACGGCGCGTCGACAGGACCCGGGGCCGCGATGCCAACACCCCGCACCCGGCCACCGGCCGCGTCAAGTTCCGCCGCGACAATGCCGGCCACCACCGACCAAAGCTCCTCGGCGCCCGCCGCGGGGGTGGGAAGGGTGCTGCGGTGCACGATCGCGCCATCGGCGTCGATCAATCCGGCGGCCACTTTGGTCCCGCCGATGTCGAGGGCAAGCGTGGGATCGGTCATCTGTTCCTATGGGTGCCGATGGGCGTTGTCGGGCTGGCGCGGATCACCGGGGTGTTCGTAACCAGGTGCCAGTTCGACGAGCTCCGCGCACCTGACATCCAGCCACAGCCGAAACGCTCGACGCCGGGCCGCGCCGAGCAGATGTCTGACGATGTCGGCGCGCACCGCATCCAGCGGCGGCGGTTCCGCGGCACCGTCGCGCCATCCACCGCCTCCGCGTGTCCGGGTGGCGAAGCGCCACGGATTGCGCAGGTGGTAGGACGCGACGTCGTCATCGGAGACGCTGACCCCGGCGGTCACGCTGGCGAACACCGCCCGCACCAGCGGGTCGGTCAACACCGCGGCGGCAACGCTGCCCATCTCCATGCGCGCCGCGACGTCGGGCAGCAGGTCGACCTCGGCGGGCGCGGTGTCGGCCGACACCAGAAGCGCGGCGGCTTCGGCCGCGATCACCCGCTCGGTCACCACCAGCTGGGTCAGCCACCGGCGCAACTGCCTGCCTTCGCTCGTGTCGGGTCTCGGCAGCGCCGACACGTGGCGGGAGCCGCGCAGCCTCGCCTCGCGCGCATCGACGTCGGTGACGGGCACCGGCGCTCCGGCGACAGTCGCGACCACGAGTCCGCGGCTCACCGCACACTCACCTCGACCGCGGACGAGTAGACCAGCCTGCCTGCGCAACCGACCCGAATCAGAGCCCACCATCGCCCTGGTTGCACCCAGGGTGGCGGCGCCAGGTCGAACGCCAGCTCGAGGGTGCCGCGAGCAGTCAGAACCCCACCGACAACCGGAGGGCCCGCCCACTCCCATGTGCCCCACGGGCTGATCAGATGTGCCTCAACGGCGAGGTCCGCCCGCGCGTCAGTGCCCACGGTGATCGAAAGCCTTTCCCTCGCACCGGCATCGATCGCTACCGGTGTCGGCTCCGCAACGATCCGCAGGAGCTCCTCGGCCGGTGGCGCGTGCACCGACACGATGCAAACGTCCTCCACCACCTGGCGCCACGACGGTGGCATCGATATGGAATCGCCTCCGGTGACCGACATCTCGGCGCGCACGGGGTACAGTCCGGTCGGAGCGTCTGCAGGCACCTCCAACTCGATGTCGGCGTCCAGGTACTCGCCCGGCGGCAGTACGAACGGCAACGCGGCCGGCTCACACGCCCACCCCGGCGGGCACACCAACCGGACATTGCCGTGCAACGCCGCGTCGGTGCAGTCGCTGGCGGCCGTAAGACGCAGTACCACACGAGAATCCCGGTCAGCCGATAACGACGTCGGTCGTAGATATGCGACGGCGGGCAGCCCACCCAGCGGGGCCGGCCCCCTGTTGTGCAGCCAGTACCGCGCGTAGAGCGGCTGGGCCGTCTCGGCCTCGGGAGCGAGCAACGCACCGTCGGCATCGAGCACCTTCGGCATGTTGAGTCGGGTCAGCACGGTCGCGATCTCGTACCCGTGCAGCTGCAGTCCGTCATCTCCCTCGTCCGCTGGCGCCGGGTTGCCCTCCAGGAGGTCGGCCCTGACCGCGGCGGTGACCCGTTGCAGCCCGGAACGCAGCACGACATCTGTTGTGGCTCCAAGGGTCTCGACAAGTCGCACCGCTACGCCTGCGGCCGGGTCAACGGTATCGCAGCGGCCGCTCACCAACGGGTTACCCGCCGCCTTCAGCGCGCCGAGTTGCACACCGCGCGCGGGTTCGACCTCGAGTAGCGACCCCGAGGCCGGCAGGCCGCCCGGCGGTGCCCCGTCCGGCACGACGGGGATCAGCGGCCTTCCGAACTCGGCACCGCGGGAGGGAATCTCGGCTGTTCGCCAGTCACCCCGCCCGGATGCCAACGCGTAGTCGAAGGTGTGCGTCCAGTGCATCAGCTGGAAGTTCGAACCGTCGGGCGCGGTGCGCCGCGGCGGATCGATCCACGTCCCCGACGGCCAGCCCGTACACGAACGCATCAGCGAGCTGTGCAGGGTGCCGTTCGGGTCGATCGCGAACCCAGGTACACCACGGTTGAGCAGTGCCACCGTGTGTGAGTCGAACGGTTCCAGCCCCGCAGGTGCCTGCTGGTCGACGGTGATCTCGGCGTCGGCCAGGTCGTCGGCCAGATCCCTCACCGCATCCGGACCGGCAACCACCAGGACGGGAAGCGACCGTTCGCCGCGCAGGTCGGCGCCCGGTGTCCAGCGCTCGACGAGCGGGACCGCGGCGGGCACCCAGATCCGGCCGGCGCCGGTCTCGTACAGCTGACGTTTGAGCTCCTCGGTATAGGACGGGTCGGCAGCGGCCAGAACGGCTGCGGTGAACGGGTTTTCGTCGGGATTGCCGATCGCGATCCGCGCGTCGGGCAGATTCGAGTCGACGGCAAGGTCGCCGTAGCGGGGTTTACCCGCGGCGCTGCAGGTGGCGGTCACGCCCGCACGTACCAGGGCCACCATGAGGTCGCGGATGGCCGCACCGGCCGCCGCCTCTGTTGGCGTCACCACTTCGGCCACCGACACCGCCCGCGCACCCGCACCGACGCGAACGCGCACCGCGGATGAAAGGCCAAACCATCCGTAGGCCGGATTATCCAGCGTCCATGGGTGTTTCGCGGTGTCCACCGCCTCGGGACCGCCGTCGGCATGCATCATTCCGAACCCGCGGCCGACGACGGCGTCGCCGACCTCGCTCACCGGGAGCGCGCCCGGCACCGGGCACGGCCAGCGCAGGCGGACCAGCCGATCGGCGCCGGTGAACTCGTCGATGGTCGTCCGGCAGTCCACCCGCGCGATGCCGAACCACAACGTGATGGTCTGCTGATAGCGCAGCAGGTCGCCGATACGGCCGCGGACGTGCACCCGCTGCCCCAACGGCCCGGCATAGTGCCGAACCGACTCGGCCGCAAACGCCGACGAACTCACCACCGGTCCCCGCGGCAGCAGGTGCCATGGACCTTCGCCCGCCTGCGGATGCGCCGGGTATTCGTCGTAGACCGCGAGCTCGTTGCCGACCCGGCCGGGTGCGATCAGTTCGCGCCCCGACTCCGCCTCGATGAGCGACACCACGCCACCACCGCGGGCCGCGTCGATTCGCAGGCGGTAGCTCTCGTTGGCGATCTCGTTGCCGGGCAACGGGTCCCACCCATCGCTCGCGCGGTCCGTTGGGATCAGCCGGAACGCCCGCCAGCCCAGCGACGGGACGTCACGCGCCAGCCAGCTCACCGAGTGACCCGCGTGCTCGACGAGTGCGGGCACCTCGGTCCCGTCGGTGCCACAGCGGCGGGCCGCCAATCCAACATCGATGACACGTACACCAGCGATCGGCTCGGCGAGTCGCACCGTCACGACATCGCTACGGTTGTGGGCCAGCGAATTCCACACCACCACGGGGATGGCATCGGCCTCTTCCTGCTGTTCGGCGGCGGCGCGGGACAGCAGTGCCAGCGCGTTGTCACGTGCCGTCGTGCCGAGTTGCCACGCATCGCGCCAGCCGGTCAGTAGATCGAGGTAGACCTGATCCGATTCCGAGCCGGTGATGGCGTCGTGGTGCGCACCGTAGGCCAATTGCACCCATGCCTTGGCCAGCGCCGCCTGCGGATAGGCGGTCCCACCGAGGAGGCCGGCGAACACCGCGAAACGCTCGGCGTCGAGCACGGCGTTCTCGGCGGCGCGGTTGGCCTGCTTGGTGTCGATGTACGAAACGTCCTTGCCGGTGTAGATGGGGTTCATGTCGCGGGTCTGCGGCGACGGCGCCACCCCGCGGGCGCGCGCCTGCGCGCGCACGGCGGCGAAGAACTCCCGCGGCAGCGCGCACACGAACCGCGGCCAGGTGTAGCGCGCGTTCCAGTCCCGGTGAATCGCCGTGACCCACTTGTTCGGCGGCGTGTAATCGGTGCCGACGGGTAACAGCACGTTTCGGGTCAGCGCGACCGTCTTCAGCTTCAGGAACAGTTCGAAGGTGGCCCGTTCGGCCTGCTCCAGGGACGCCGCCGAATCCATCCACCAACCCGCCGCATAGTGAGCGGGCATGTAGTGCGTCAGCAGCCCGCGCCCAGACGGGGAGATCCACTCGAATTCGCTGCAGAACTGCATGCGCTGCGGGTCGCCGGGCTGGTCGTGCTGGGTGGACATCGGGCCCCATTGGTGATGGGGGCCGCGCGCCCACGAGCTTGAGGTCAGCCCGGCGTCGGCGGCCATGCCCGGGAACTGCGGATCGTGCCCGAACACGTCCAGCTGCCAGGCGGTGGCAGGCTCGGCACCGAGCACGCCACGCTGGAAACCGATGCCGTGCACGATATTCCGGATGGTGGTTTCCGGACTGGTGAGGTTGGTGTTCGGTTCGTTGTAGGTTCCGCCCATCACCTCGACGCGCCCGTCGGCGACGAACCGGCGCAGGTCGGCGCGATCCTCGGGGTGGGTGTCCCAATAGGGTTTGAGGTAGTCGACTTCGGCGAGCACGAACTTGTACTCCGGTTCGCGCCTTGCCATCTCGAGGTGCGCTCGGACCAGCTCGAAGCCGTTGGCTTGTCTGCACGCACCGGGGGGATCCTCGGTCCAGAGGCTGGTGTAGCCGGCCTGCGTGTTCCACCAGACCGGGTCGTAGTGGAAGTGGCTGACCAGGTACATCGTCCAGCCCGGTTCGGCGACGGTGAACGTGAATCCGTGCACGGCCCCACCGACGGTGGCGACGGCGTCGCGACGCTCCCCCGGCGAACCACCCGCGACGCGCACCGCGACCTCGACCGTGCCGTCGCCGGGTCCGATCAGAGCCTCGTCCGGCGTGGTAAGCCCGGCCCCGTCGATACGCGCCGCCAGCTGTCCCGCGACGCCGCGATACGTGACGCGCACCAGCTGAAGCGGCGCTTCGGCGGGGCCGATGAACAGCTCCGTCGAGTCAGCCGCGATCACCTCGACCGGCATGACCGCACTCTACGTTCGCGCCGGGTTCGAGGACCACAACCCGCCCCGACGTCGCACCTGCGCAGAAATGGCGCCAGGGCCAGAAAAGGCGATCTGTGCGCGGAATCAACACGGGCGGGGCACTGAACCTCGCCATGTCGGGCTGCCCCGATCGCGATCCCGTGCCACAGTGGAACCATTGTGAAGGAATCGTCCCGACGGCCCTGGAGACGGCCCAGGAGACGGCCAAGGAGTTGGCCCGACCCACTTTCACTGGGGTTCGAGGCGCATCGTGGCCTGATGCTACTGCGGCTGCGTTGGCATGCCGGACCGCCCCGATTGACCCGCCCCACGCGTAGCGCCAGACCGGTGCGGCGGGTGCGTCACACGCGTGGTGAGCGGACCGACGAATCCTGACCGCGCGGCCGGCCGGCCCAGTCATTCCCGCTCCCCGGCGCGGCGCACGGCCCGCTCCAATCGCCCCGCCACCAGGCGCGCTCCCGCGATCACCTCTATGGGCTCCAGAATCTCGAAGTCGCAGCCGACACCCGCGAAGTACAGCGCCATCCGTTGCGGGTCGTCCGCGCCTGCCGTGACGATGCAGGCCTGCGGCCCGTCGGGCTCGACGGTCGCCGCCGTCGGTGAAAAATGCTGCGCGACGACATCGGCCGCCGCCGCGTAGCGAATCCTCGCGACATACCGGTACGGCGACGCGCTGATCGAGCGCCGGACATAGTCGGCGGCATCCGGAGCCGGCCGCGGCGCGAACGTGCTGCCGAGGGCGCGGACGTCGCTCATCCGATCCAGCCGCAGGCTGCGCCAATCCTGCCGGTCACGGTCGTAAGCCAGCAGGTACCACCGGCGGCCGGTGGTGACCAGTTGATACGGTTCGACCCGCCGGCCCGTTTCCCTTCCCGCCCGGTCGACGTAGCCCGCCGCCACGTGTTCGTGGTCGCGGCAGGCCCGCGCCAATGTCATCAACACGTCGGGCGCCACCGCGGAATCGGCGGACGCGGGACTGAGCGTGACCGTCGCCTCGTGCACCGCCGACACCTGTGAGCGCAACCGGGCCGGCAGCACCTGGTCGAGCTTGCTCAGCGCCCGCAATGCCGACTCGCCGATACCGGCGACGCTGCCGCCCGCGGCAAGACGCAGGCACACCGCCATCGCCACCGCCTCATCCGGGTCGAGCAGCAGTGGCGGCAGCGCCGCACCCGCGCCCAGCTGGTAGCCGCCGCCGTGGCCCCTGCTGGCCTGGACCGGATAGCCGAGATCCCGCAGCCGCTCGATGTCACGGCGCACACAGCGGGTAGTGACGCCGAGCCGGTCGGCGAGCTCATCGCCCCGCCACACCCTCCGAGCCTGCAGCAGACCGAGCAGTTGCAGCACCCGGCTCGTCGTTTCCGGCATGGTGCCATCATTCCGCAGTTTCAGGAACGAACCTGTCCTCAATGGATGCCACGATGGTCCCATGACCAGAATCGCCTCGACAGACGGCCTGACGACGCTGTTGGCCGACCAGCTCGACTTCCATTGGCGCCACCAGCTGCGTCCGCGCCTGGACGGCCTCACCGACGACGAGTACTTCTGGGAGCCGGTCCCCGGATGCTGGACGGTCCACCGCGACGGCACCGTCGACTTCAGCTATCCCCCGCCCCAGCCCGAGCCGTTCACGACCATCGCGTGGCGGCTGGCACACGTGATCGTCGGGTGCCTTGCGGTTCGAGCGCATGCGCATTTCGACGGCCCGCCTGCCGACTACATGACCTGGAGCTACGCCACCGACGCCGCGACGGCGTTGCGCCAACTCGATGACGCCTACGGATCGTGGTTGACCGGGGTCCGCAGGCTGTCCCCGTCCGACCTGGATCGCCCGATCGGGCCGGCCGAGGGGCAGTGGGCCGAACACTCGATCTCGGAACTGGTGCTGCACATCAACCGGGAAGTCATCCACCACGGCGCCGAGATCGCTTGTATCCGAGACCTTTACGCTCACACTCAAACGAAGGGACGTTAGCCATGCCGGGAATGCCTCCGCCCGCCGCGGACGAACGCAGCTCGCTGATCGAGTTCCTGCGGTTCAACCAGAACGCGTTCATCGCGGTCGCCTATGGGCTCTCCGACGAACAGGCGCGGTCGACGCCATCGGTGAGCGCACTGTCGATCGGGGGCCTGATCAAACACGCGACCGGGGTGCAGAAGGGCTGGATGGACCGGGTGCAGCACGCACCGGATTTCCCGCCCGCCGACCCACGGCCCCTCGCCGAACAGATGGCCGCCTACCAGGACCAATACAAGATGGCTGAGGACGAAACCCTCGACCTGCTACTCGACGGCCTGCGGGCGCAGAACGCGGCGACACTGGAGCTGTTCGCCGGGAAGGACCTTGACACCCCGGTGCCGGTGCCGCACGAGGTCCCGTGGTTCCCCCACGACATCGACCACTGGACGGTGCGGTGGGTGGCGCTGCACCTGCTGGAGGAACTGACTCGCCATGCGGGCCACGCCGACATCATCCGCGAATCCATCGACGGGGCGACGATGTACGAGTTGATGGCGGGCCTGGAGGGCTGGCCGGAGACCGATTGGATCAAGCCATGGCGACCGGCCGTGGTGCGCTGAGCCCCGCGGGGCGCGCTGCCTGACCGGGGATCGGCGGGGTCCATATCGCCGCAGGACACTCGGCTGCGATTGAGTCTCAGATTTCTGGCCTGACCGCGGCTTTGAGACACTGCAGAGATGAGCACACGGCCGACCCAGAAGCACCGCGAGGTGGCCAGGCTGGACCGGGTCCCCATACCGGTGGAGGCAGCGCGCGTCGGCGCGACCGGCTGGCAGATCACCCGGACCAGCGCCAGGGTGGTCACGAAGATGCGCGGGCGTGGCTCCCTGCAGCACAAGATCCTGCGGGAGATCCCCCAGACCTTTGCCGATCTGGGACCCACCTACGTCAAGTTCGGCCAGATCATCGCGTCGAGCCCCGGAGCGTTCGGCGAACCGCTGTCGCGACAGTTCCGCGGCCTGCTCGACCGGGTGCCCCCGGCCGACAAGCGCCAGGTCCACAAGCTGTTTCGGCAGGAGCTCGGCGACGACCCGGCCAATCTGTTCGCGACGTTCGACGACGAGCCGTTCGCCTCGGCGTCAATCGCGCAGGTGCATTACGCGACGCTGCACAGCGGCGAGGAAGTCGTCGTCAAGATCCAGCGCCCAGGCATCCGTCGCCGGGTCGCCGCCGATCTGCAGATCCTCAAGCGGGGCGCCCAGGTCGTCGAGCTGGCGAAGCTGGGCAGGCGGCTGTCCGCGCAGGACGTCGTCGCCGATTTCGCCGACAACCTGGCCGAGGAGCTCGACTTCCGACTCGAGGCGCAGTCGATGGATGCGTGGGTGTCCCATCTGCATGCCTCCCCGCTGGGCCAGAACATCCGGGTGCCCCAGGTGTACTGGGATCACACCAGCGAACGGGTGCTGACCATGGAGCGGGTGCACGGCATCCGCATCGACGACGTGGAGGAGATCCGCAAGGCCGGCTTCGACGGTGTCGAGCTGGTCAAGGCGCTGTTGTTCAGCGTGTTCGAGGGCGGGCTGCGCCACGGGCTCTTTCACGGGGACCTGCACGCGGGCAACCTCTACGTCGACGCGGACGGCAAGATCGTGTTCTTCGACTTCGGGATCATGGGCCGGATCGACCCCAGAACCCGGTGGCTGCTGCGTGAACTCATCTACGCGCTACTTGTCAAGAAGGATCACGCGGCGGCCGGCAAGATCGTCGTGCTGCTCGGCGCGGTCGGCAAGGTCAAGCCGGAGGGTCAGGCGGCCAAGGATCTCGAGGCGTTCGCCACCCCGTTGACCGTGAAGACCCTCGGTGACATGTCCTACGCCGAGATCGGCAAGCAACTGTCTGCGCTGGCCGATGCCTATGACGTCAAGTTGCCACGGGAGCTGGTGCTGATCGGCAAACAGTTCCTCTATGTTGAGCGGTACATGAAACTGCTCGCGCCGCGATGGCAGATGATGTCCGACCCGCAGCTCACCGGATATTTCGCGAACTTCATGGTGGAGGTGAGCCGGGAACACACCGGTACCGACGAGGTGGAGGCCTGAGCACTCGATGGAAATCCGCACTGGAACGGCCCGGTCGGGCGACCTGGACATCCACTACGAGGACATGGGCGATCCGAACCATCCCGCCGTGCTTCTCGTGATGGGTCTGGGCGCGCAGTTGCTGCTGTGGCGTGAGGGTTTCTGCGCGAAGCTCGTCAATCAGGGCCTTCGGGTGATCCGCTTCGACAACCGTGACGTGGGTTTGTCGTCAAAGCTGAACGGGGCGCACACCGGCGCCGCCCTGACGCCGCGGCTGATCCGGTCGTTCCTGGGGCTGCGCAGCACGGCGGTCTACACGTTGGAGGACATGGCCGACGACGCCGCCACGCTGCTCGACCATCTGAAGATCCAGACGGCCCACGTCGTCGGAGCGTCGATGGGCGGCATGATCGCGCAGGTCTTCGCTGCCAGGCACGCCAGGCGCACCGACTCGCTCGCAGTGATCTTCTCCAGCAACAATCAGCCCCTGCTGCCGCCACCCGGCCCGAAACAGCTGATGGCCATCCTGCAACGGCCGAAGGAGGCGACGCGCGAAGCGATCATCGACAACGCGGTGCGCGTCAACCGGATCATCGGCAGCCCCGGTTACCCGGCACCCGAACAGAGCGTGCGCACCGATGCCGCCGAGTCATTCGAACGCTCCTACTATCCGGCGGGGGTCGGCCGGCACTTCGCGGCCATCCTGGGCAGCGGCAGCTTGAGGCGATACGACCGCAGGATCACCGCGCCGACGGTGGTCATCCACGGAAGCGCCGACAAGCTGATGCGTCCGTACGGCGGCCGCGCCATCGCCCGCGCGGTCCCTGGGGCCCGGTTGGTGTTGTTCGACGGTATGGGACACGAGCTGCCGGAGCAGCTGTGGGATGACATCATCGGAGAGTTGAAGACGAACTTCGCGGCGCGGGGCTGACCGACAGTCCTTTGACCGATGCCGGGGGTTACGCTCGGATCGGTGAGCATGCGCAATCACGCGCATGCCACCCGCACACCATCTGGCCGACGGCGGAGATGCCCGGCGAGCCAGGAAAGGCACCAATATGGCCCAATCCGAGGGCAAGCTCGAGCCGCATTTCGACGATGTCCAGGCACACTACGACCTGTCGGACGACTTCTTCCGGCTGTTCCTGGATCCGTCGCAGACGTACAGCTGCGCCTACTTCGAGCGTGACGACATGACACTGCACGAGGCGCAGCTGGCCAAGATCGACCTTGCGCTGGGCAAGCTGGGGCTGCAGCCCGGGATGACGCTGCTGGATGTCGGTTGCGGCTGGGGTTCGACGATGCTGCGTGCGATCGAGCGCTACGACGTCAATGTGATCGGCCTGACGCTCAGTGAGAATCAGAAGGCCCACGTGGAGCGGCTCTTCGCCGATCTCGATGCCAACGGCGGACCCGACGAGCAGAAGCGGTCCAAGCGGGTCCTGCTGCAGGGTTGGGAACAGTTCCACGAGCCGGTCGACCGCGTCGTGTCGATCGGCGCGTTCGAACACTTCGGCTTCGACCGGTATGACGACTTCTTCACCATGGCGTCCGAAGTGCTGCCGGACGACGGCGTGATGCTCCTGCACACCATCACCGCGCTGACCCTGCCCCAGATGGCCGAGCGCGGTATCCCGCTCACCTTCGAGGTGGCCCGCTTCGTGAAGTTCATCCTCACCGAGATCTTCCCCGGTGGGCGGCTGCCGTCGGTCGAGAAGGTCGAGGAGCACTCGGACAAGGCCGGCTTCACGCTGGCCCGCCGCCAGTCGCTTCAGCTGCATTACGCGCGCACACTGGACACCTGGGCGGAGGCGCTCGAGGCGCGCCGCGACGAGGCGATCGCGATTCAATCCGAGGAGGTCTACGACCGTTACATGCGGTACCTGACCGGCTGCGCGAAGGGTTTCCGTGTCGGCTACATCGACGTCAACCAGTTCACATTGACCAAGTGACTCATCGCGGGAGTCAGGCTCCCGCCATAACTGCACAGGGGCGGCCCGGGGATCCGGACCGCGAAGGATCGATTGACACGCTGTATGTTCGCCGATCGGCTCGCCTCCATCACAGGTAGGGTGCCGGTCACAGCAAGATAAGCGCGTGATGGACTGCAGTACGCATCGCGAGGAAGGCCACGCAGGAGACCATGTCTGACAATTCAACCGGCACTAAGGAGATGCGCCCGCACTTCGAGGACATCCAGGCCCACTACGACCTGTCGGACGACTTCTTCGGTCTGTTCCAGGACGCCACCCGCAAGTACAGCTGCGCGTACTTCACCGGCCCTGACGTGACCCTCGAGCAGGCGCAGGTCGCCAACGTCGACCTGAACCTGGACAAGCTCGACCTGAAGCCCGGGATGACGCTGCTGGAGATCGGATGCGGCTGGGGTCTGACGCTGAAGCGCGCGATGGAGAAGTACGACGTCAACGTCATCGGCCTGACGCTGTCGAAGAACCAGCAGGCGTTCTGCACCCAGTTGCTCGACCAGGTCGACAGCTCCCGCACACATCAGGTGCTTCTGCGCGGTTGGGAGCAATTCCACCAGCCGGTCGACCGCATCGTGTCGATCGAGGCCTTCGAGCATTTCGGATTCGAGCGCTACGACGACTTCTTCAAAAACTGCTTCGAGATGCTGCCCGACGACGGGCGGATGACGATTCAGAGCAGCGTCAGCTACCACCCGTACGACCTGCATGCCCGCGGCAAGAAGCTGACCTTCGAGTTGGCCCGCTTCATCAAGTTCATGATCACCGAGATCTTTCCCGGCGGCCGGATCCCCACCACACAGATGATGATCGAACACGGCGAGAAGGCCGGGTTCGCGGTGCCCGAGGCGATTTCGCTGCGCAACCACTACATCAAGACACTGGGCATGTGGGCCGACGCGCTGGAACACAACAAGGAGAAGGCGATCGAGTTCACCGATGAAGTCAACTACAACCGCTACATGCGCTACCTGCGCGGTTGCCAGTACTACTTCATCGACGAGAGCATCGACGTCAGTCTCGTGACGTATCTCAAGCCCGGCGCGGCGGCCTAGCCCGTCGGCAGTCCGCGGGTCGCCCGTCGAGTCATGTCGGGCGATCCGCGCTCATCGCTGTGGCGGCGGGTACTGCCTGGCCCAGTCGACGAGGAGTTCTCCGCCCGGGCCGGTGTCCCCGCCGAAGTTGTCCAACTGGAGGCACAGGTGCATCGGGCGGGGAGGGAACCGGGAGACGTCGGTGGTCTCCCCCCACTCGACTCCGTCGAGGAACACGGCGATCCGGGACGGTGTCCACTCCACCGCCCAGCTGTGCCACTGGGTGGCGTCCACCGTGACGTGATGGCTTTCGCGCTTGTCGTCAGCCCCGTAGTGCAGGTTGTAGTCGACCCGCTGTCGACCGGGGACCACGATCTCCATGAAGTCGATTTCTCCGCCGACGGGCCAGTCGTTGGCGTCGGGCCAGAGCAGAGCCACCGAATGGTAGGTCTCGGCGCCAACCGGCGTTCTGGCACAGACCTCCCAGCGGCCGTACATCTGCCCGCCTCCGCGCCAGGCCATCCCGCCTGAGTTTCCTTGCGCGTCGCCGGTGATCGTCAGGGCGCCATCGGTGACCGTGACCGCATCGGGAGTCCGTCGGCCATTGCCGTCGTGGCCCGGCGAGTCGTAGACCCACCAGTTTGCCAGGGACGACGATCCGTCGAAGCTTTCGACTCGATTCGGGGTCCCCCAGCCCTGTGATTCGGCAGCCGTCGCGGTGCATCTGGCAGCGCTCGGTTCTGCATTGGCCACTTCGGAATCACATCCCAACAACAGCTGAGAACTCACGATACCGGCGAGGGCGCCGGCCACGGCACGGATTCTTGAAGTCGGGCAAGATTCGCTAACCACTCTTTTTTATAGCACACTTTGATGGTCTTCCGCCGAGCCGCGCGAGTCCGGATAGCGAACAGAGAAGCGAAAGGGAACACGGGATTTACTCACAACATGAGACCCACTATGCGAGAACGCCTGACGTCACCGTGCATTCACAGTGCAGTAACGACGGCCGGAGTTCTTTTCACTTTGATTGCATCGTTCGCGCTCATCGCACGTTACATACCGATCCAAAATCATTTGATGGTATTCGCGACGGCATTGTTTCCCTTTATTTCACTGACCGGCCTCGTGTCAATTGTGTTCTTCGCCGCAGCGAAACGCTGGATTCTCGCGGCGATCTCCTGCGTGGTGCTCACGGTGTCGCTCGCGGGGACGGTCCCGCTTTACGTTCCCGCGGCACCGCCAGGCGCCAGCGTCCCGGTTCGCGTGATCACGGCGAATATCTATCTGGGGCAAGCGGATACGGACACGCTCGTAGCGGCGGCGCTGCAGGATGCCGATCTGTTGGCTGTGCAGGAGCTCACACCGCAGTCCGCCGACAGGATCTCCGCGGGACTGTCGGACGCATTTCCGCACCGGGTCACCGACGCCAGAGACCAGGCCGGCGGCGTGGGCTTGTGGAGTCGGTATCCGCTTGTCGACCCGCAGCGCATCGCCGGCTATGAGATGGCGATGGTCGCTTCCCGACTCCGGATAGCCGGCGTTGCAGACGATCCCACGGTGATCGTCGCGCACATCTCCGGTCCGTGGCCCCAGGCGATCGACGACTGGCAGCGTGACATGAAACAACTGGTGCAAACGATGCGGGACGCTGACCGGCATTCACCGGCAGGCACCGTGATCGTCATGGGTGACTTCAACAGCACGCTGGATATGTGGCAGTTCAGAAACCTGCTGCGCGATGGCTACCGCGACGCCGCCCAGCAGGCGGGATCAGGAAGCGCCCCAACCTATCCGGGCGATCGCGCGGTCCCCCCGATCATCGCCATCGATCATGTGATCACCAAACGGGCCACCGCGGCCGACGTGTCGGCGATCGTCCTGCCAGGTTCAGACCATCGCGGGCTGCGGGCCACGGTCAACGTCCCGCGGTCACCCGGTCAGCCGTAGAGGCCTTCGGGTCAAGTTGCGCGAAGAGCCGCTCGTAACAGCCGACCGAGTCCTCCCAGGATGCCGGATCGTCATAGCGAGTGCCAGCCATCTCAGACACGGTCAGAAGGCAATCCCGAAGCGCCGCAATGTCAGCGGGTGGGAAGAACACGCATCCTTGGTATCCGTCGGCTGAATCGACCAGCGCGGGAATGTCCGTCACTGCCACCGGCAGACCCAACGACATGCCGACGTGGAGCGGACCGCTCGCCGACGACCGCCGGTAGGGCAGCACTAGCGCGTCAGCGCCGGCCAGCCAACGGGCGGCTTCCTCGTCGCTGACATAGCTGTTGACGAACGTTATTCGGTCAGAATGCGGACTGCTGGCGATGAGTTCGGCCGGCTCGGTCCAGCCCTCCCAGGTCTCCCCGACAACGGTCAGCCAGTATTTCTCCGGCTCGGGCAGCGAGTCGAACGCACGGATCAGATCCTCCAGCCCCTTGTACGGCCGGATCGTGCCGAAGAACATCAGATTGGTGCAATCGGCGGGCGCCGCGCGCAGCACGTCGTCCGGCGGCGCCGAGTATTGGGCGTACGGCCCATGCCGGATCACTTCGACGGGTTTCGATCCCACCCCGTGGGCAGACTCCAGCGGCGCACGGTCGGCCTCGGAATGGATGACGAACCCGTCGACCAGCGGTGTGAGCATTTTCATCATGAACCGCGTGTAGGTCGCGACGAACGGGACCTGCGCCTCGCCGGTGTCCTGCATCTCGTGCATCTCGAAGACGATCCTGGCGCCAAGCAGCCGCGCCATCAGCACCAGGAGCAGGTAGGTGTGGGCAACAGCGCCGGTCCACCATTGCAGGGCAACGACGTTCGGGCGTTCGTGCCACATCAGCCGCCAGGCGCCGATCAGCGACGGAAAGAGAAACCAGTCGACGCCGTCGTAGACGGGAACGTCACTCGGATACCGGTGATCGGCGATCGGTGCGCCGACGCGGGACGCTCCGGGATACAGCCGCCGCGGCAGCAGTCCCCTGATCAGTACGACGGACGTGCGGTGCCGGGTGCTCAGCGCACATGCCAGGGCGTGGGTGTAGTGGCTGATCCCGCTCACGAAACGGGTCCCCGAGCCGACCACCATGACGCGCTGAACGGCCGGGTCGGCGTCGGGGGTCGGCTTCACTGAGTACTGATACTGCTGAACCACTCGACAATGTCCTTCCCCTGAATGCAGGACGGATCCATATGTTCGCCGCTGCACTTCACAACAGAAATATTGGCGACGCTGCCAAACTTCCTTTCGAATGCGACGGAGTTATCCGCCGTTGACACCAATTGATCGGCCGGTGTCACATAGAATCGCAGATTCTTCCCCCTCATCGTTTCGAGCGGGAGATCCAACGGGTTGGAAGCGCGCATCTCAGGATTTGCGTCCTCCGCTATCCTCTGATATTCCGGTCCGAGGCTATACACATTCAGCAACGGGTTTATCGCGGCCATCCCCTGAACCTGCAGTCCGGTGTTTCCCGTTCCCGCCATGAGATTAATCGCCGCGACTGTACCCATCGATTCGGCGATGAAGAAGACGTTTGACGTGCCGTAGTGTCTCGCCGAGTCGAACGCCAACGCCACGTAGTTCCGCTGCGATGCGGGACTTCCGAAAGCGTTTCCCCCAGCGTTGCTGGAGACCACGGCGTAGCCGGCGTTCGCCAACGTCGTGGTGAGCTCCTTGTGCGCGTTGTCGAGTTCGAGAATCGACTCACTGCGATCCAAGCCGTGGAAGTACACCACCAGTCCCCTGATGGGCACGCCCTTGCGGACGACGCCCAGCGCGCTCTGGCCGTCGATCGTGTTGCGGAGATATCTGGTTGACGCACGCCGTGCGATGAGAACGATGGCCAACGCGAGGAGCGTCGAAGCACGCCGGACGACTGAGCGGAGCATTCGACCTGCTAGGCCGCGAGTTCGCGGTAGAGCGAAGCGAAGCGGTCCGCCCGGATCTGCGCGGTGTAGTTGCTGCGCACCATAGACTGGCCCGCACCGGCGAGCTGATCCCGCAGTGCGGGATCGCCGACGAGTTGCTCCAACGCGTGGGCGAGGGCAGGCACGTCCTCGGGCGCGAAGAGCATTCCCGTCTCCCCGTGGGTGATGAACCCGGCGGGCCGCCTGCGGCGCTCGCAACCACAGGCACTCGGCTGGCCTGTGCCTCCAGCAGAATCAGCCCGAACGGCTCCGCGATCGACGGGCACGCCAGGACGTCCACGGCCTTCAGCACCGCGGGGACATCGCTGACCTGCGGCACGATCCGCATGGCATCACCGAGCAGACGATCGCCGAGTTCCTGCAGCTCCGCGAGATAGGCGCCGCTGTCCTTGCTCGGCGAGCCCACCAGCGCGAGCTGCAGATCGACACCCGATTCGCGCAGTATCGCGACGGCTCTGACAAGAGTGTGCAGGCCCTTCTCGGGGTCGATACGGCCGACGGCCGCGACCAGCGGGGCCTCCGGAGTGCCGGAGAGGCGACTTCGCCACTCCCCCGGTGCCCGGGTGCCGTCGAACCGATCGATGTCGACGCTCTGCGGAATCACCACGACGTGCTTCCGCGCCCACCGTGGCAACTGATCGCGCACCGCACTGCTGATGGCAATGGCCTTGCCCGACAGCAGAACTGCGAGCCCAAGGAACAGGCGATCGATTCCGGGAGCGATCAGCTCGTGCAACTCGAGAACCGATCTGGTCCTGGTGATGCGGCCGACGACCGCGCAGTCGAGGTGAGTGATCAGAGAATTCGAATGGATGACATCGGCGTCGCTCGTCCTGACGATCCGTGCGATGCGGGCGATCGCCAGCATCGACCGAAACGGCAACCGCGCAAGCTCAGACAGACTGTGGTAACCCTGGCCGGTGTTGGGCCGAAACCCGTTCCGCTCTGGAAGCTCCAACTCGTAGAACTTCAACCCCATTCCGCGCCAGCGCGCCTGGTCCCCCGCCGGGGCCGCGCGACCCATCATGTCGACACCGCGGGACGACAAGGGCGATGCCACATTCAACGAACCAGTTCGGTGCCCATTACATCTCTGGCGTGCGACACCGCGAGAACCTGGTCACTGACCGGCGCTCCGCTCGGTGATGAGTTCGGCCGGTGCCGACGTGACGATCTGCAGTGCGCTCCATCCGGGTGGGGTCGATGACGTTGTCGTGGAAGGACGCAGACACCGTCGTCGAGTACGCGGTGTGGGCGAAGGCCAACGTGACGCCGTGGGGTCCGGCGGGAATGCCGACACCCACGTAGTCCACGATTTCGTCGGTGTAGGGCAGTCGATCAGTTGGGGTAGATTCCCGAGGTCTGTCACCGTGACTCGCGCGGGCTCGGTCGGATCGATGCGATCGACGGATGACACGGGCTCGGCGTGGCGACCGCCCGAACGCAGCGACGACAGCATCGCATTGGCGAGGGGCCTGCCGGACTTCATCGTGGTCCTGATCATCGCCGAGAAGTCCTGCGGCAGGGTATCGTGCCGATCCGCATCGGCACGGCTGCAACGAGGTTGCCGTCGATCCAGCCGGCACCGAGATACCTGCGGAGGTCCACCATCATGTTGACGTCCGGCGACACCGCGATGCCCGCTTCGTCGAGGGCGCGCAACATCGCACAGGTCAGCAATGCGAACGGGCTGACCTTCGGCTTCGAACCCGCAACCGTTGAGATCATTTCGTCCCGTAGTGCCCGCGGGAAGGACGCCGCCATCGCGCGCCTGGACGGAGCCCACGGCTGAAGTGAGCCCGACCCAGCGGTCTCCGCAAGCGGGTGGCGGTCGTCGACGGCCGTACGGATCATCGATGGATGCCGACCGAAGGTACGCATCCCCGCGGTGAGCAGAGGAAACCGTCCGGACCGGTGCGGCCACTCGGCGAGTTCTCCGCTGATCGCACCGTGGAGCACCGCCGGCATGACCGCGGTCGCGTAGGCGCCGTCACCGATGGCGTGGGAGAGAACCAGACACAGGTGATTCTCGCACCGAACCAGCGCGAGGGGTCCGGGCACCGTCGGATCGAGCGGATCGCCTCGGCGTTGTCGGCCGCCGACCAATCCGGAGCGCCATATGCCCTCTGTGACAATGGCTTCGGGAGACCTGTCCGCCCACCACCGGCGCCTGGACTCATCCAGGCGCCAGTTGAGCCGGCCGGCCGGGTACGCCTCGCAGAGTCGACGGACCGCCTCACGGAGACGATCGACGGGCGGCACGTCCAGCGGACCGATCAGATACGCGACACGCGAGTCCAGCCATGGGCGATCTCGACGTTCAACGAGGTATGACACCAACGCAAGACACATTTCCAGCCTCGGCGATCTCGACGTTCAACGGGGTATGACACAGACATTTCGCTTTCCTCAGCTCGCCGGGACTCGGTACAGGTAGATCCCGACGTCGGGACCGTTTTCGATGATGTGCCAACGTGGATCGTTGTTCATGTGCTCACGCAGGTTGGCGACCGCGTCATAGGGAAAGAGCCCGAAGAAGGGTCCGTACATGGTCATCGTGTTGGACAGGACGATGTACGTCGACGCATCGGTGCGGCTCTGCACCAGAATCATCAGCTTTTCGTAATCCGCTTGGCTCTTGAAGTCCAGGCCCAGCAACGGCTCTTGGAACATCAGCGAATGATCAAATTTATCAGTGTAGTTCGCGTACTTCACGTAGTTGCCGGTGCTGCGCTCCGGCCAGACCGGGACCAGTGCGGTGATATACGCGGGGTAGTCAGCGCCAGCGAGCAACGCGTTGGCGCTGTCGACCTGCGTCTTGGTGATCAGATTGGTGTACCAGTTGCCGAGGTTGGCCTGCGCCGACAGCCCGGTTGCGATGACCAACGCACCCGCTGCAGCGACCAGCCTGATACCGCGGCTGCGCAGTCCCGCCAGCAGGTAAGGAGCGAGAACAATTGCGCAACCGGGCAGTGAGTAGAGGAACACCCGGAACACCGCCTCGCCGCCGTAGCTCTGGCCACCCAGGATCAGGATCGGGCTGAGCGCCAGTACACCGAGCGCCCACACCGGACGTCGCGTGACCGCCCGCCGCAGGAGTATCACCGCAGTGGCGAACCACGTTCCCACAGAAAGGATCCGCATCGATGTGCTGGTGAAGATCTGGCCAAGTACGCCGACGCGATGGTTGTTGGTCGTGGCATTGTCGACGACGTCGGCGGAGAACAACCGGTAGTTGTGCGTGATGTCGAAGTTGCAGAAGAAGAAGCCGATCAGGACGACGGCCATCGGGATGAGGATCCACCACGGCATCAGCCGCCGTCCAACGACCAGCAATCCCGCAGCCAGGAAGATCCAGTACGGGGTCAGTTGGTGGGTGATCGTGACGGCTGTGAAGGCAATGAGCAGCAGCACCATACCCGTCCGCCGGTCGCGCGAGAGACCGATGAGGATCACGATGGCGGCAGTGAGGATCATCGCCATCGCCTGCGGCGCGAAGTAGTCCTGCTCGACCCAGTTGAGCGTCACGACGAGGAACGCGGCGGTCAGCGCCTGATCAGGCGTGAGCTGCCAGGCACGCGCAGCGGCATAGATCAGACCGGCGAACCCCAGATGGAACATCGGCGTGAACCAGTGGGCGATGTCGATTGGCTGCACACCGGTGAGATCGGAGAACCACGCTGTCGCGGCGAATAGGCCGGGCCACCCGTTGTAGATGTCTGTGCCCCGGGCCAACTCGCCATGGGTCTGGATGTAGTCGACGACGCCCAGGTGCTTGTAGGTCCACGAATACATCGGCGCCTCAGTCGAAATGGCACGCGGCAGACGCGAACAGGCGACCATCACGATGATCGCCGCAATCGCGGCGTTGCGGTTGCGCAGGCGCATCGCGACGCCGAAGCCGACCGCGGCCAGTAGTAGCGACAGCCCGTACAACGGCGACGCACCAGCGAGCAACCCGAACTGACTGGCTTTCGAAGGCGCGATCGAATGCACACTGAAGCCGAAGGCGGCGAGGCTGAGCGCTAGCACCAACCAGGGCAGGCCCGCTGGATTCCACAACGGGATCGCTCGATCTGAAGCCCTGCGCGGGACCGCCGCAGACTTCCGGTCCATCGACCGGACCGTGGATGAACGCCTTCCGGCTACGGCCGTAGTCACACCCTCGACCTCTGCAGGCTCGCCAGCTGCGCGCAGCGCGCCAACCCGGCCGTCACCGTCGTGAGCGTCAGCCCGAGCAGAACGGTGACCGGGCTGTAGAAGCCGATCATGAGCAGGCCCGTCACCGCCAAGATCACGGTCGCCACACCGATGACGGGAATGAGTGCCACGATCGCGTACCGCGGCAGGTCGGGATAGAACGAGAGCGCAACCGATCCCGGGCCACCGAGAATGAACGTCCCGATCAGGGCGACGCTGAACGCCGACGGCAACGCACCGATGGCTCCGGCGGATCCGATCGCACCCAACGCCACCCCCGTCGCAGCGAGCCGGCCTGGAAGAATGGAATTACCTGGCTCCCCCCACATTTGGCCACGCCGGAAGTCGAAGGCGCGACGCAGCCGGTAGGGGCTGGCCGCGAGCGGCCGGGCCGCTCGCCCCGCCAACCGACCACGCAACAGGGCCCAGGGCCCACGGCAGATTCCAGCACGTTCGCGCCGTTCGATGCCCTTCAGGCTGGGCTCGGCTGCCAATGCCTGCTGGTGGTCCACGACGGTGACGTTCCGAAAATGGCGGGCGCCGACAACCAGGCGGCTCACCACCATCGGAAAGGTTCGTGGATGCAGCATCAACTTCAGCAAGCCGGCGCTGAGGCCGACGCCGTAGTTGAACATCTGGCCTTCGAGTTCCCCCGGCGTCTTGCGATGGCTGTGCCACACGATTGCCGACGGCTCCCTCGCGAGGTCGTGCCCTGCGACAAGCATCCGGACGAACATGTCGGAGTCTTCACCAGCACCGGTAGGCGCTCCCGCGCCGAGCGCCTCGTCGAAACCGCCCAAGGCGATGGCGATGTCACGGTCGACGGCGAAGTTGGCGCCCGTGCCGAACTCCGAAACCCGAAGCGGGAACAAGCTGTCCGGTGGCTCACCGGCAAGGCTGTACACGGCCGGAACCCAGCGTTTTGCCCAACCCACCCGCTGGTCGAAGTAGGCCTGGGCCGGCGTCAGCAACTCCGAAGTGGGCACCATGCCGCATACGCATGCCACATTGCTGTCTCTGCCGAACCCCTCGGCGATGTTCGTGAGCCAGCGGCGGTCCAGTACCACGTCGTCGTCGGTGAATGCGACGATGTCGTACCGCGCGTTGCGCAGCCCGACATTTCTCGCGATCGACAGTCCCTGTCCTACGGCATCGATGAGGCGGATCGGGAGGTCGGCGTAACCCGCGAGCACCGGCGGCGTCAAACCGCTGGCCGGATTGTTGTCGACGACGAGGATTTCGTAGACCGGATACTCCAGGCCGTAGAAGCTGCCGAGGACATTCGGCAGGTGATCGGGACGATCCCGCGTACAGATCACCACCGAGATTGGCGGGCAATCCTCCTTCATGGTCCTGGGCGGCAAGTACGGCAGATCTGTCGCAAGCCGCCGCACATCGGCGAGGTCGATGGCGCCGTCGGTGACGTGGACCTCGACCGACCCACACGGTTGATCGTTCTTCCACACCAGCAGCCGGGCGCGGTGAAAGCCCTTGCCGCCAACCAGCTCAACTGAGACGTCAACGAGATCGTCGTAGTCGACCTGACCGATCCATGTTCCGCCGTCCCAGGTCGCTGACTCTCGGCTGGTCGGCGTGATGGGCTGCAGTGCTCCAGCCGATTCACGTTGTCCAAGTGCACTATGTCGCGACATCGTGCGCTGTCCTTTCCGTCCGGCGGGTGATCGCGAAGTGGACGCCTGCCGCAGCAGTCAGTGCCGCCTGGTGGATGAGCACCGCCAGGGCGCCGCCAATCGCGCCGTATGCGTTGCAGAGTCCCGGTATGACTGCCAGCATCAGCACCGCGGTCGCCAGGTTGAACACCAGTGGCATCCGAAGGCTGCGGCGGGCCTGTTGCAGTGCAGCCCAGACCAGGTAGGCGACGCGCAGGATCGTCGCGGCGCACAGGACCGAGATGACGCCGAGCGCGCCCATCTGACCGTAAGCGGGATTCAGCAGGCCAAGCAGTGTCGGGACCACCGCGATGAGTCCAACCGTACCGACCACCGTGAGAGCCGCTGCGCGAAGCAAGATGGTCCGCGCCATGGCGTTGGCCTGCTCGGGCGCGCTCGACGCGTGGACGACCAGCGACACGGCCATGGAGGCGCCGATGAAGTCGAATGTAGAGACGATGGAGAACGAAAGGGCGAACAACGCACCCTGACTGGGCCCGGCGAACATGGTGACCAGGAACGGCGCCAGGGTGAGAACGCCAAGGCCGAGAGCGGATAACGCGACGGTACGGATGACCAGACGGTTGAACTCTGTCACCGCTCGCGGTTCGCCGATGGTCGCCGTCATCGGCAGTTCTCGTCCCGTCCGGATTATTCGGGCCAGCACGGGCCGGAGCACAAGGACGACAGACACCGTGGCGATGACGACCGCGAGCTCAACGCTGTGCCAACCGATCGTGAACGCCAGCGCAGGCAGCAAGACGATCTTGGCCAGCCCCAACGTGAGATTGACGCTCGGGACCCAGCGAGCGCGTCCGATGGCGATCATGGTTGAGTTCTGAAGATTGGCCGCCGCGAAACCGACGATGCCGACGAACACCAACAGTGCGACGGCCGCCGAACCCGCTACCTCGCGCAGGAACGTCGTTGTCGCGATCGCCGCGGTCACACCCGTCGTCGTCGCCAGAATGAGGAACAGTCGCTGACCACGTCGAAAAACACGCGGGCGGGCAGCGCCGACGGCGGGCAGCAGCGCTGTGTACGCATCGCCTATGCCGGAAGCGACAACGGTGCCGACGGCGACGATCACAGCGAGGACCGCGGTCATGACACCGAGTTCATGCGGTGGGATGAACTTGGCGGCGAATGCCCAGAAGGCCGCTCCCAGTACGGCATTGAGCGCGGAGGAGATGGCCACCGCGCCCGCGTCGCGATGCACGCGACGGGCGCCGAACCTCGATCTCGTACCGTCGGCGACGGTGTCGGGCTGGGCTGTCATCGCCGGACCGCGCTCTCGCGCAATCCCCGGGAGCACGGGCGAACTGTCAGGGACTCAATCGACATGTCGGCTACGAGGCTTGTCCGGACTCGGATGCAAGTTGAAAGTCGTTACCCGACTTAACCATTTGCAGGTTGCGAACAGGTGCCGGCTGGGCCCGGCGCTTCCGGCTGCTGGCGAACTCGCGCCGAATCGTCCGCAGCACTCGCATCCCGTCACGGACCGCATTGAGGTTGCTGTCCCCGTGGATTCGCGATGCTTCGAAGCTGCATACCTCGGCGACCTTGACCCCGCTGGCCGCGATTCGCACGTTCATCAGCGTCTCGACCTCGAAGCCATCGCCCCACTGCGCCTCGCGCATGTCAGTCGCAGGCAGATCGATGACATCGAGGCAGTGACGCCAGAATGCGTTGTACCCGTAGCACAGATCGGTATAGCGGCAGTCGAACAATGTGTTCACGATGGCGTTCAGTCCCCAGTTTCCGATACGGCGAAACCGGGTGATGTCGGCGCTTCCGCCACCCTGGATGAAGCGCGAGCCCTTCGCGAAGTCGGCTCCCGAGACGAGGGCTGCGACGTACCGGGGAATCTCGACAGGATCGGTACTTCCGTCCGCGTCGATCATCACGATGATGTCGCCGGACGCCGCTGCGAACCCACATGCCAGCGCGTTGCCCTTCCCCGACCGCGTTTGCGTGACCTGGACTGCATCGGGCCAAAGCCTTCGGCTGACTTCGACGGTGTCGTCCACTGACCTGCCGTCGACGAAAACGATCTCGTCGATGTCAGCGGGCATACGAGCGGCAACATGCGGGAGATTGCGCGCCTCGTTGAGCGCAGGGATGACAACTGAAACCCTCGGCCGGTTCACACCCGACGTCACGCTGTCCCAAATCCTGGTTATTTTGGCCATTCTGGCTTTCTTTTCTTCGATGATCTGCTGACTGTTTGCTCGACATCCTGCGGTTCGCAGCGGCACGCCGGTCCGGGAACCGGCGACCTCGGCAGTGGAAGCAACGGGTGCCCTTCCCCCGCCGATGGATACGCCCTTGCCGCCCAGACCTCACCCGCTTGCGCGAGTCGATCGCCGCCTCGGTAAAGATCGCAGACACGTAGCTGAAATGCAAGTTCTACGACAAGTTCTTGATGTGCAGACACAGTGGACAACCGATAGATCGCTGGCGGGGGCGCACAAGATCCTCCCCCAGCCGATAGCGACCAGAGGCCGAATCCACAGCGTCGATGATTTGCTGAATATTGCCGCGCCGTTACCGAATCATCACGATGCAGCGACTCGAGGGTCTCCGAAGGGCAGGTCACAGCAACTATCCGGCGACAACGACTCGATATCCTAAATCGGCTCAGATCTGCTTGCCATGCTGTTCTGGGGCGGATCCAGGATAGCGATAAGAAGCGTGAACCCTGAACCTCCAGCGCCTCACACTACGATGCGCTCGATGCAAATATGCAGGTTGATGACGTATTCTTGTCGAGGTAAGGAGTGTCTCCTACAGCAGGAGTACTCAGTCGCGACGAAACATCAGCCGATTGCAGCGGACCCGAAGCGGCCAATCAGCGTTGCCAGCTCAGCAACATAGGCGCAGAAGATGTCCTAGACGTCCAACGACAGCAATGCCCTCTGCTACAACCGCAGCAACAATATCGCCAGGAATATCGCCACCAGATCCAGTTGCCAGATTTCACGAGGCTTGCAATTCGTTGATGTGATGTGCGCAACTATCGGCGTGGCATCTCGATCCGGGCGTCTCGCGAACGTCCATCGCATCGGATCGTGGCAATGAACCCATTGGATGTTGCTGAAAGTCGATTTGTAAGAGCACTTCTTAGAAAGAGAGGCTGCTGCGGAATGCTCCAGGCGGCCGCCGGACCACGCGCCCGGACTCACCGGCGTGCGTCTGCGAGATTTCGTTGCCCGGGATCCGTCGGGCACGTTCGCAGCGGATCACTGGGTCGGATGGCGGATTGCCGGATGGCGGATTGCCGAATGGCGTAATGCCGAATGGCGTAATGCCGAATGGCGGATTACGGCGCCAGTTGGCCGTTCGACCAGGCCTGGGAGGTCGACCGCTCACGCGAGTCGATTGGAACCACAGGCGACCGCCCTATGCGGCGTAGCACCGATAGGTGGGCTGCCATCACCGTCCGAAACACCGGGCAAGGAACCGTCGTACAGTGTGAACCGCGGAATCGGCACGGAACTTTCCGCACAGCTCGGGACCACAGACGGCGCACTCCGTGCCCGCCCTGTAGTGCAGATGCTCGTCACGGCGGTGACCGCAGACACACACATCAAGTGCCACGCCCGGATACTGTACGTGGTCCGCCTTCGCGTCGATCGATATTGCTCTGCACGCCTGGGGCGTGGCGCACGCCGGCAACGCCACACGACAATGTTGGGCAACTTGTTGCGTATACGACAGGACCCGGCAACCGAAGGGTGGCGGCATCCATGCGAAGCAAGGCCGTTCGACCGGGTTCACAGCGGGTGATGTCGCCCACACCGATGAGCATGCCGAGCATCCCGACTTTGGTACCGATCCGTCGCCATCGCACGACGCCCACTGCCAGTCCCATCGGAGCTAGCAATGCGGAATCGACTTCTACAACGCCCGGAGGGGCCCTACTTTGTGATTTGCTACATCAGATAGATAGTTCCATTGACCGATGATATACATCTACTATCGCTATAGCCCCGATCGCACACGAGATGAACAGCAGAGGCATCGGGAGCGTTGAAGGCGTCAATAGCAAAGGAAAGATGGATGCGGAGGGGGTTCGGCTCGACGACCTCCGATCGCCTCGACCCAGTGCACGGGCAATTCTCTTGTAACGAAGGAGTTTCTGCTTCAGGTCGTGCTCGGGGCCGATGCACTGGACGATGGAACGGTCACGGTCGAAGCGGGTTCGAGTGCACTGCCGCAGTTGCGCGCCCAATCGCGTGTATCAATCCGACGGTCGTAGGGTGAAGGGATTTCGACATGAGCAACGCAGTGAGCTCATCGCCTGCGAAGGTGCAAGCCGACGCCGTCGTGCTTGTCGGGGGGATGGGAACCCGGCTGCGACCGCTCACGATGTCGCTGCCCAAGCCGATGTTGCCGACGGCCGGGCTGCCCTTTCTGACCCATCTGTTGTCGAAGATCGCCGCAGCCGGCATCGAACACGTGGTGTTGGGCACGTCCTACCGCGCGGCTGTTTTCGAGGCCGAGTTCGGAGACGGGTCCAAACTGGGCCTGCAGATCGACTACGTCTTTGAAGAGCAGGCGCTCGGCACCGGCGGCGGCATTGCCAACGTCGCCGACAAGCTGCGGCACGACACGGCCATCATCTTCAACGGCGATGTGCTCTCCGGTGTCGACCTGCGCGAGTTGACGGCCGCCCATCTTCGGACGGAAGCCGACGTGACACTGCATCTGGTGCGGGTCGGGGATCCGCGGGCCTTCGGCTGCGTGCCTACCGATGAATCGGGGGTCGTCCAGGCCTTCCTCGAGAAGACGCAGGATCCGCCGACCGATCAGATCAATGCCGGCTGCTACGTCTTCAAGCGATCTGTCATCGACCGGATCCCCCGGGGTCGCGAGGTGTCGGTCGAACGGGAGGTCTTCCCAGGGCTACTGGCCGACGGGCTGAAGGTGTGCGGATACGTCGACGCCACGTACTGGCGTGATATGGGCACCCCTGATGATTTCGTGCGCGGATCCGCCGATCTGGTGCGCGGGCTGGTCAGCTCTCCTGCACTTGACGGGCATCGCGGTGAATCCCTGGTTCAGGAAGGCGCTTCCGTTGCGCCGGGAGCCGTCCTCATCGGTGGCACAGTCGTTGGCCGCGGCGCCGAGATTGGCCCTGGTGTCCGCCTCGACGGTGCCGTCGTGTTCGACGGCGCACGGATCGATGCCGGTTCGACGATCGAGCGGTCGATCGTCGGGTTCGGAGCCCACATTGGCCCTCGGGCGTTGATTCGCGACGGCGTGATTGGCGATGGGGCGCACGTCGGGGCCAGGTGCGAACTCTTGCGCGGCGCGCGGGTCTGGCCAGGAGTCCAATTGCCCGACCACGGCATTCGTTATTCCAGCGACATTTGATACTGATTGCGCCGATCCAGGAGGTACACACATGCGCACTATCCGTAAGGCCGTAATCCCAGCGGCCGGCATCGGCTCCCGCCTGCTGCCGCTGACCAAAGCCATCCCCAAGGAGATGCTGCCGGTTGGCGACAAGCCCGTCATCGAGCACACCGTCCGCGAACTGGTGATGTCAGGAATCACTGACATCACCATCGTGGTGTCCGGCGGAAAATCGTTGATCCAAGAACACTTCCGGCCCAACCCGGCTCTGGTCGAGCAGCTGCGCGCCGCAGGCAAGACCGCTTACGCCGACGCGGTGGAGGAGGTCGGCGAACTCTCCCACCTCGGCCACATCACCTATCTCGATCAGCACGGCCCCTACGGCAACGGGACGCCGGTGCTGAACGCCGCCCGATCCTTCGGTGACGAGCCGGTGCTGGTGCTCTGGCCCGACGACGTGTTCGTCGCGGAAGTCCCGCGGGCGCAACAGCTCATCCGCGCATACGAAAAGACATCGTGCCCGGTCCTCGCCTTGATGCCGATGGCGCCGGAGCACTCGCAGCGCTATGGCGTCCCGATCGTCAAGGAGGATCTGGATGACGGTCTGCTGCGTATCACCGGGCTCGTCGAGAAGCCCAAGACCGAAGACGCGCCTTCGGCATACGCCGCCATCGGTGGATACGTGGTGACGCCAGGCGTCGTCGACGAACTGCGCGAGCAGACCGCACGCTGGAACGAGCACAAGACGGGCGAGATCTATCTGACCGATGCGATCAACGCCTATGCCAAGGAGCGTGCGGTGTACGGCCAGGTGATTCAAGGCAATTGGTATGACACCGGGAATCCCGCCGACTATCTCGTCGCTCAGTTCGCCTTCGCACTGTCGCATCCCAAGTACGGGCCTGTCCTGCGCAAGCTCGCGCAGGATATCGACGCTGCTGGGGCCGGGCAGACACGGGCCTGACATGGATCTGCTACGCGGCGCGGTCCGCCAGTACGCATGGGGATCGCGCACGGCGATCGCAGGCCTTATGAACCGGCCGGCACCCAGCGAGCAGCCGGAGGCTGAGCTGTGGCTGGGTGCCCATCCAGGCGATCCTGCGTTTCTGGTGTCGCCTACCGGGAGTCATTCACTGCTGGAGCTCTTGCAGGACGATCCACAAACCCATCTCGGCACCCGAGTCGTGGGACAATTCGGGCCTGAGCTGCCATTCCTGATGAAGGTCATCGCGGCGGATCAGCCACTGTCGCTCCAGGCGCACCCGAACTCCGCGCAGGCCGCCGAGGGATTTGAGCGCGAGGAACGCGACAACCTGCCCGTCTCGGCTCCCCACCGGAACTATCGCGATGCCCGGCACAAACCCGAGATCGTCGTCGCACTCGAAGCGTTCGATGCGCTCGCCGGCTTCCGCCCCATGCCGGACACTCGCAGGCTCCTCCAGGCCTTCGGGGTCAGGAGCCTTGCGGACGCCGAAGAGCTGAATGCGCCGAACGAATCCGACGGCGTACGTGCGCTTTTCACCAGGTGGATGAATCAACCGCAGCATGTTGTCGACCGCATGATCTCGGCGCTCACCACCGGCGCGAAGCGCTATCTCGAATTGAGGGGCGTCATGTTCGCCCCAGAGGCGAAGACGATCCTGGAACTCGCTGAGCTCTATCCCGGCGATCCGGGTGTCCTTGCCGCCCTGTTGCTCAACCGCATCACGCTGCAACCAGGCGAAGCACTGTTCCTCCCCGCCGGAAACCTTCACGCCTACCTGCGCGGCGTGGCTGTCGAGGTGATGGCCAATTCGGACAACGTCCTACGCGGCGGGCTCACATCCAAGCATGTCGACCTGACCGAACTTCTCCGCGTTCTGGACTTCGCGCCGATCACAGAGGAGCGGTTGCGGCCGGCCATCGATCGCGACGGTCCATGTGTTGTGTACACCCCGCCGGTGGAGGAGTTCCGGGTCTCGGTGTGGTCTCTTGGCCCCGATTATGTCGGCCGCGAGGTAACGGCTTTGGAGCATGAGGACGGGCCGCACATCTTCCTGTGCACCAACGGGTCAGTGACCATTCGCGACAGCCATCGCAAATTCACGCTCTCCCGCGGGGAAGCGGCGTGGATCTCCGCACAGGACAGGCCGATTCGGCTTCTCGCCGACTGCTCGTCACGAGTGTTCTGCGCCGGGGTCAGGCCGTAGCGGACGGCGGCGACTGAATCTCGTCACCGCGACGCCAAAACACAAAAGGCACCCGTTATCCGGGTGCTTTTGTGCTTATGCGCTACGGTCGGTCGGCTCCGTCGCTACGGTCGGTCGGATCCGGCCTCCGGCCTTCTCCTCCGCGCCTACGCCTCCGTGCCCATGGTCGGCTCCGGCTGGCGCCTACGCCTCCGTGAAGTTGCGGGTCACTGCCGGGTCGACCGGGATCCCCGGGCCCGTCGTCGTGGAGACGGTTACCTTCTTCAGGTAGCGGCCCTTCGACGCCGACGGCTTGGCCCGCAGGATCTCATCCAGCGCAGCACCGTAGTTCTCGGCCAGCTTGGTCTCGTCGAACGACGCCTTGCCGATCACGAAGTGCAGGTTGGCCTGCTTGTCGACACGGAAATTGATCTTGCCGCCCTTGATGTCCTGGACCGCCTTGGTGACGTCCGGGGTGACGGTGCCCGTCTTCGGGTTGGGCATCAAACCGCGCGGTCCGAGGATGCGGGCGATGCGCCCCACCTTGGCCATCTGGTCCGGTGTCGCGATCGCCGCATCGAAATCCAGGAAACCGCCCTGGATCTTCTCGATCAGGTCGTCGCTTCCGACGACGTCGGCACCCGCCGCGACGGCCTCCTCGGCCTTGTCGCCGACAGCGAACACGGCCACCCGCGCGGTCTTGCCGGTTCCGTGCGGCAGGTTCACGGTGCCGCGCACCATCTGGTCAGCCTTGCGAGGATCGACCCCGAGGCGAATCGCGACCTCCACCGTCGCGTCCTGCTTCTTCGAGGACGTCTCCTTGGCGAGTTTGGCCGCCTCGAGCGGGCTGTACAGGCGGGTCTTGTCGACCTTCTCGGCCGCTTCGCGGTACGCCTTGCTGTCCTTGCTCATCTGTATCTCCTGTTCAGAGTTGTGGTTCAGTCCGGGCCGCAGCTGGCCCTCCCACGGAATTTCGTGTGTTGCTACTACTCGACTGTTGTCTGGTCGATCCGCAAGCTACTCGACTGTCGTCTGGTCGATCCGCAAGCTACTCGACTGTCGTCTGGTCGATCCGCAAGCTACTCGACTGTCGTCTGGTCGATCCGCAAGCTACTCGACTGTGATCCCCATGGACCTGGCCGTGCCCGCGATGATCTTCGCCGCGGCGTCGATGTCGTTGGCGTTGAGGTCTTCCTTCTTGGTCTCGGCGATCTCGCGCACCTGGTCCCAGCTGACCTTGGCGACCTTGGTCTTGTGGGGCTCGCCGGAACCCTTCTGGATGCCGGCCGCCTTGAGCAGCAGCCGGGCGGCAGGCGGGGTCTTCAGCTGGAAGGTGAAGCTGCGATCCTCGTAGACGGTGATCTCCACAGGGATAACGTTGCCGCGCTGGCTCTCCGTCGCGGCGTTGTACGCCTTGCAGAATTCCATGATATTGACGCCGTGCTGGCCGAGCGCCGGACCGACCGGCGGGGCGGGGTTGGCCTGCCCAGCCTGGATCTGCAGCTTGATCAGCCCGGTGACCTTTTTCTTCTTCGGGGCCATGGGGGTGTGGTGTTCCTTTCTTGAGGGCAGGTGCCCGGGTGATCTAGATCTTGGAGACCTGGGTGAAGGTCAGTTCAACAGGTGTTTCGCGGCCGAAGATGGACACCAGCACCTTGAGCTTCTGCTGCTCGGCGTTGACCTCGCTGATCGAGGCCGGCAACGTCGCGAACGGGCCATCCATGACGGTGACGGACTCGCCCACCTCGAAATCGACCTCGATCGGTGTCCGCTCGATGCCACCGGTCTCCGACGCCGCGGCGGCGGTCGCAGCGGCCTTGCCGGGCTTCTTCGGCTGGCCCTGGGGCAGTAGGAACTTCACCACGTCGTCGAGCGACAGCGGCGACGGCTTGGACGTCGCACCGACGAACCCGGTGACACCGGGAGTGTTGCGGACGGCGGACCATGACTCGTCGGTGAGGTCCATCCGGACCAGGATGTAGCCCGGCAACACCTTGCGGTTGACCTGCTTACGCTGGCCGTTCTTGATCTCGGTGACCTCTTCGGTGGGCACCTCCACCTGGAAGATGTAGTCCCCGACATCGAGGTTCTGCACACGGGTTTCGAGGTTGGCCTTCACCTTGTTCTCGTAGCCTGCGTACGAGTGGATGACGTACCAGTCACCCGGCCGGGAGCGCAGATCGTTCTTGAGGGCGACGGCGGGGTCGACATCATCGTCTTCGGCGACGGCATCGGCGTCTGCAGCGACGACGTCAGCCGTATCGGTATCCACAGTCATATCGCCGGTGAAGGTCTCGTCGACGCTGACCGATGTCGCCGACTCGGCGGCTTCGGTGTCGACGTCGACAACGTCAGCCGAAGGCGATTCGCCTTCGAAGCTAGTCACGGTAGTCGTCCTCTCTCACAATCCTGCTCGTCGTCCCCGGATCACCCGAACACCAGCATGACGAGCTTGGCCAGGCCAAGGTCGACGAGGCCGATCAAAGTCACCATGAAGGCCAGGAAGACCAGCACCACCACGGTGTAGTTGACCATCTGCTTGCGGTTCGGCCAGATGACCTTGCGCAGTTCGGCAATGACCTGCTGGATGTAGGTCCAGATGAACGCGAACGGGTTGGGCACCCGCTTCTTCGGTCCCTTGCCGTCCTTGGCGGTCTTTGGCGTGGTCCCCGCACCGTCCTTGGGGGGTTTGGCGTCGGTTACCTCATCGGAGTCCGGCTCCACGGCGTCGCTGACCACACCGCGCCGCGACCGCTTACCGGTCGGCCGCACCGGCCGGGTCACCACCGCCGTCTGACCGCGGGTTTCGCCGTCGGCGTCGGTGTCGACGGCGTCGGCTGCGGAGCCGGCACCTTCGCGCTCGTCGCTCACCGCATGCTCCCTACGTCTGGTCGTCTGGTGTGTGGGTTCACCTTCCAGTGTCCACACTTGTCGAGTATTCAGTTGGAGCAGGGGCGACAGGACTTGAACCTGCAACCTGCGGTTTTGGAGACCGCTGCTCTGCCAGTTGAGCTACGCCCCTTCGGGGTTGGCCAGCCAACCCGCCTGCGTACCGGGGCTCACACAATTCGCGCGCTCCCCGTTCGGTCGATCAGAGCCGACGGACAGCGCGCTGTAGTGGGAAAACCCCGAGGACCGAGTGTACATCGGCCTATGAGTCAGTTACTAATCCTCAGTCGGTTACCAATCCGCCTCCGACGAGATACCCGCGCGATACCCGTGACATACACCGCACGGGTGATCGATGGACTACTCGCCTGCCGCCTTACGCATGACCTGGCCGGTCTCCGGATCCCACTTGACCGAGACCGAATTGTCGCCCTCGTGGCCCATCATCGTGGTGAACGCTTCCAGCACGACCTCGCCGTCCTGGTTGGTGCACACGTTGCGGGTGACGACGATGTCGGCGCCGAACCGCTCGTCCACCGAGTGGACGTGCATGGCGCCATGCAGCGTATCGCCGGCCTTGATGGGTTTGTGGTACACGAATTTCTGGTCCACCTGGATGATCTGCATGGTTTCCATGCCGACGTCCACGTTCTGGAAGAAGTGTTGCTGGATCAGCAACGCGAAGATCGCGACGAACGTCGGGGGCGCGATGATCGCGTCGTAGCCGAGCTCGGCCGCCGCGTCCTCGTCAAAGCTGGCGGCGTCCTCGGCCTTGACGGCCCTGGCATAGGCGCGCAGCTGCTCACGACCCACCACGAACGAATCGGGGTACTTCCAGACCATCCCTCGGATGTCAGTCTTGAGCGCCATCGGTCACGCCAGCTTCGCGGTCGCCACCGCGCGACCGAAGATCTTCTTGCCGCCGGTGGTCGCCGACAGCGCGATCGTCACCAACTTGGTCTCGGGTTCTACCGACTTGACGCGGCCGTTGAACACGATCTCGGCGCCCTTACCGTCGTTGGGTACCGGCACCACCGCGGTGAACCGAACGTTGTACTCGGTGACCGCGGCCGGGTCACCGACCCAGGAGGTGACGTAGCCGCCACCCAGCCCCATCGTCAACATGCCGTGCGCGATCGCGGTGTCCAGTCCAACCTGCTGGGCGATCTCATCGTCCCAGTGGATCGGGTTGAGATCGCCGGACACCCCCGCGTAGTTCACCAGGTCCTGCCGCGTCAGCGGAATCACCTTCTCGGGGAGCTCGTCGCCCACCCTGACCGAACTGAAGTCACGCAGCGCCATCAGAAAATCCCTCTTCCCCATCGCCGGAACGGCCCGCCAGGGTCGTGTACGACTCCTGGACGACGTCACCGGCGTCGTTCGTGATGATGTTCTTGGTCACGATGATGTCCGTGCCGTGCGCCTGACGCACCGAATCGACGATGACGTCACAGTGCAGCGTGTCCCCGGCCTTGATAGGTGCCATGAACTTCAGCACCTGGTCGACCTGGACGATCTGAGAGTCGGTGATGCCGATGTTGGCGTCGGCGAAGAAGGCCGACTGCGCCTGATAGCCGAACACCGAAATGAAGGTCAGCGGCGCGACCAGTGCGTCATGGCCCAGCTCGGCGGCGGCCTGCTCGTCGAAGAACGCCAGGTCGTCGTTCTTGACCGCGGTCGCGTATTCGCGAATCTTCTCGCGCCCGACGGTGTAGTGCTCGGGGTGGCGGTAGTGCATCCCGACGATATTGGAACTCAGCGACACGAACCCAGAACCTACCTAGTCAGTCTCAGCAACCCGCGACGGGTCCGCTGATCTACCGCGATTCCTTGTGCGCACGGTGGGTGCCGCAGTTGGGGCAGAACTTCTTCAGCTCCAGCCGGTCAGGATCGTTGCGGCGGTTCTTCTTGGTGATGTAGTTGCGGTGCTTGCACACCTCACAGGCCAAAGTGATCTTCGGCCGGACATCGGTACTCTTGGCGGCCACGTCGGTCGTCCTCTTTCCATCTGAGTGTTTCGATCTGTAGCGGTGGGGGGGCTCGATCCCCCGACCTCACGATTATGAGTCGTGCGCTCTAACCAGCTGAGCTACACCGCCATGCCCGGCGCCTTGCCCGGGCTGAGCATCGCCCGTCGCTCGGCTCGGCCCGGTGTACACCGAGCCCCCTAACGGAATCGAACCGTTGACCTTTTCCTTACCATGGAAACGCTCTACCGACTGAGCTAAGGGGGCCTCGCCGTCCCACTGCACGAACACGCGCGCAGGCGAACCGTGCGGTGGGCCTTAAAGAGGGTACAGCCTGCCCCGCGAGGTCACCAAACCGCAGGTCACCGTGGATCGATGGGCATGTCGATCCACGGCACAGATCCCGCCGCTGGATGTCGCCTCGACCCTGATCGCGACACCTGTCCCGATGCACTCAATACTCTGGACGCATGGCCAGCACCGACGACCGCCTCTATTTCCGCCAGTTGCTGTCCGGCCGCGACTTTGCCGCCGGCGACCCGATCGCCGTCCAGATGCGCAATTTCGCGTACCTGATCGGCGATCGCCAGACCGGCGACTGCCTCGTCGTCGATCCCGCCTACGCCGCGGGCGATCTCGTCGACGCTCTGGAAGCCGACGGGCTGCACCTGGCGGGCGTGCTGGTGACCCACCACCACCCCGACCACGTGGGCGGCTCGATGTTGGGTTTCGAGTTGAAGGGTCTCGCCGAACTGCTCGACCGGGTGAGTGTTCCCGTGCACGTCAATGCCCTTGAAGCCGATTGGGTTTCACGCGTCACCGGCATCGCGCCCAGCGAGCTCACCCCGCACGGGAACGGCGACAGGATCAGTGCGGGAGCCGTCGACGTCGAACTCCTGCATACACCCGGCCACACCCCGGGCAGCCAGTGCTTCCTTCTCGACGGCCGCCTCGTCGCTGGTGACACGCTGTTCCTCGAAGGGTGCGGCAGGACCGACTTCCCCGGCGGCAACGTCGACGACATGTTCCGCAGCCTTCAGGCGTTGGCGAAACTACCCAGCAACCCCACCGTATTCCCTGGCCACTGGTACTCCACCGCCCCGAGTGCCCCGCTTTCCGACGTTCGGCGCACGAATTACGTCTACCGCGCCGCCAACCTCGACCAATGGCGCATGCTGATGGGTGGCTGAGGTTTCGGCGTCTTCCGCCCCACCTTCGCTCAGAAAACCGCTGTTAAATGACCTAATCAACGACCGGATGCGATCGCTGGACGATTCGGGGCTGCGGGTGTCCGAGTAGCTTGCGTTGGCAAGCACCCAGCAAGTTCCTAATTCGAGTAGTGCAGTACTCATGACACGACGCGATTCGCCGGGCAAACTCGGGAGGTACTAGCCAACTTCGTCAAATTTGTCAGCCGGGGGCCAGTTGTGAAGAACATCGTGCTGTGTTTCGACTCGACGCTCAGTCAGCCTGGGTCGTCTGAGACCAGCCCTGAGACCACCAACGCCGTGACGCTGACGCGTCTGCTCGGCGAGACGGACCGGCAGATCGTCTGGCACGGTCCCTGCGGCGCGGCATCGTCGGCGCCCTCGGCGTCGGACCGCACGGCGCTGCGCGGGCGGGCGGTCAACGACGCGCGCGCCGCGATCGCCGAGGCCTATCGGTTCCTGGTCGATCACTGGCGGCGCGGCGACGCGATCTACATCTTCGGCACGGGCGCCGCCGCGTCCTGCGGGCTGGAGCTGTCCCGGCTACTCGGCACCGTCGGCGTGATGGCCGACCGGTCGGGGTACCTGCTCGACTATGCACTCGCGACGTACGTGTTGCCGCGCACCCACCGCACCCGTCGGGACTGGGACCGGGTGCAGCACCTCGCGGCGCGTCTGGCGGGTCACCGGGAGACCGCGGTCAGTGTGCGCTATCTCGGCCTGTGGGACGCCACGAGGATGGCAGGCCAGCTCCGGACGCGGGCGGCGACGGAGTCGCTCACCAACGTCCGCGCCGGAAGGCATGCCATCGGGATCGACGGTGGCCCGCTACCCGACCGCCTGATCACCCAGGCGGGTGACGGGATCGCCGCAGCGTGGTTTCGCGGCACTCACCGCGATGTCACCGGGGCGCGGGGGGCGTGCAGGCCGCTCGCCGACATCGCGCTGGACTGGGTGCTGGACGGTGCCCTGCAGGCCGGTGCAGCGCTGCGCGACGGCGGTTGCTGGCCCGCACCCGTTCCGACCGACCGCGATGCGCTGGCAGGCAGCGTTCCCGCGATTTCGCTTCGCAGACCGCCCGAGGACGCGGCGGTACACGCCAGCGTCGAGATGTATCTGCGCGCGCACCCGCACTATTGGCGCCGGCTGCCGGCGCGCGTGGTGTGGGCCGACCCCGACTGGCTGGCGCGGGGCGAACGGCTGGTACCCACAGCTCGGCGTGATGGTCCGATGCGGAATCGGGGCTCGCGTGAGGTGCTTACGGCGGCGGCATCCTAGCGATACCGAGCCGGCGACCTGCTCGTAAAGCCGCAATTATGGTGCCCGACAGGATGATTGGCGTAGTGCAACGGTCGGCTGCCCCGGCGGGAACTGCCCCGCCCGAAACCGAAACAGCCATGGCGTCATAGGAACTCGCGCACCTCGACCAGCGACGTTGATGCGGGTTATGCGCTTTCCGGCAAAGGGGGTAAAGTCCCAGGTCATGGCCCAGAATTGGCCGGTGGTTCGTCGCGACAACGAGTACACGACCATCCACAGCGCGCTGGTAGATCAGACCGGGGTATGCGGCATCGTATTGATCGGGGATGCGGGGGTTGGCAAAACAACGCTCGCTCGCCTGGTCACGCAATCGCTTCCTTCGAAAGTGCGGTGGGTGGCCGGCACGGAGTCGGCGCGCAGCATCCCACTAGGGGTGTTTGCTCACCTCGTCGGCAGCGCGACGTCGCGCGACCCTGTGGCTTTCCTGTCAGCGGCAAGGGAAACCATTCTTACCGAAGGCCATTCGGTCATCGGTGTCGATGATGCGCATTTGCTGGACCAACTCTCGGCTACGCTTCTGCATCAGCTCGCCATCGACGGTTCGGTACGCATCGTCGCCACGGTGCGCGCCGGCGAAATGGTGCCAGACGCGATCACTTCGCTGTGGAAGGACGGCTACCTGCAGCGGCTGCACCTGACCCCGTTCACCAAGTCACAGTGTGTCTCGCTGATCGAAGAGGCACTGGGCGGGCGGGTCGAGGGTCTGAGCGCCGACCTGATGTGGGAGGCCTCCGGCGGTAACGCGTTGTTCGTGCGGCACCTGGTGGAAGGCGCGATCGAAGCAGGCACCCTTCGACAGGTTCGCGGGGTCTGGCAGCTGCGGGGCCGCACCGCCGTCACCTCCGAGTTGGCCTCCCTACTGGATTCCAGGGTCGATCAACTGCCCGACGACGTGCTGCACACATTGCGGCTGCTGACGTTCTGCGAACCGCTGGACCTCGACACCCTCTCCGACGTCGTCGGTACGGACGCTGTTGAGGAGGCCGAGAACCGTGGCCTGGTGCGGGTCGTCGAGGAGCAGAACGGCATCGAGGTGCGGTTCAACCATCCCCTGTTCGGCGAGGTGATCCGGAGGCGGCTGGGAATGGCAGCGGCGCGACGGCTGCGCGGTGAGGTCGTGCGCGCCCTGCACGGCAGGCCACTGCGCGGTCCCGGCGCCCAGATCCGGCTGGCGGAGTTGACCCTGGACAGCGACCAGTCGCCCGAGCTCGAGCTGCTGGTCACCGCCGCACGCGACGCCATCGCGCTGACGAACGTCACGCTCGGCGAACGGCTGGCCCGTGCCGCGGTGAACCGCGGTGGCGGGCTGGTGGCCAGCGAACTCCTGGCCCGTTCGCTGTTGTGGCAGGGGAAGGCCGCCGAGGCCGAGGAGACGTTGAGCTCGTTCGATCCCGACGATATGGACGAAGTCGACTTGGCGCGTTGGGGTTTGGCGCGGATTGCCAACCTGCATTGGTCGATGGGCGATGCCGAGAGCGCCGACGAGGTATTGGAACTGCTGCGCAAGCGGGTCACTTACGAGCCCATCAAGCAGCTGCTCGACGGGGTCGCCTCGGCTTCGCGGACCTTCGAGAATCAGCTCGACGAGGCCGTGGCACTGTCCGAACCCGTACTGGCGAGCGCCGATGCACAACCGGTAGCGGCGGTATGGGCGGCGTTCGGCGGCGGACTGGCACTGGCGATGATGGGCAGGACCGACGAGGCCATCGCGGTGGCAGAACGCAGCCGCCGGGTCGAGCAGAAGGTGGACGGCCTGCTGCGCTACCTCGCCGCGTTCGGTGAGATCAAGGCGCTGACGATCGTCGGTGAATTCGACGCAGCGACAAGACGATCCACTGACATGATCAGTATCACCTCGGCCGGCCAGTACCTGGCGTGGGGCATGGCGAACGTGCTTGCGGGAACGGTCGGCCTGGCGCGCGGCAACTTCGCCGACACGGTGTCGCGGATGGAGCAGACGGTCGCCGCCCTCACGTCCGAGTCGGCAGCGTCCTGGAGCTTCCCTGCGCGGCTGCTGCTCGCGCAGGCGTACTGCGCGCTCGGCCGCGCCGAACCCGGCGCGAAGATGATGGCCGAGGTCAGGACCCGCTATGGCCGTCACGTCGCCGTATTCGGACCGCAGCTCAAGATCGCCGAGTCATGGCTCGCTGCGGCGGAAGGAAACGTCAGCGCCGCGATCGATCTCGCACTGAAGGCCGCGGACCAGGCCAAGGACGGCGGCCAGCGGTCGGTCGAGATGGTGGCACTGCACGACGCCGTACGGTTCGGCGACCAGACGGCCCTGGACCGGCTGGTGGAGGTGGCCACCGCTACCGGTGGCCGGCTGGCCGCGGCCCATGCCGCTCACGCACAGGCCGTACGGGACCGGGACGCCGAGGCGATCCTGGCCGCCGCACAACGCTATGAGGACATGGGCGCGCTGCTGTCCGCGGCCGACGCGGCCGCACAGGCCGCGGTGGCCTTCGAGGCCGCAGACGACCGGCGCCACAGCGTGGAGGCCGCCGCGACGGCCAACCGGTTGGCCGCCCAGTGCGGTGGAATCCGAACGCCCGCACTGGATCTCGCGTCTCATCCGCTGCCGTTGACGGTGCGTGAGCGCGAGATCGCCAACCTGGTCGCAGCCGGGCTGAGCAACCGCGAGATCGCCGACCGCCTGACCGTTTCGGTTCGGACGGTGGAGGGCCACCTATACCGCGCATGCATCAAGCTCGACATCTCCGACCGGGAGGAACTCGCCGCGCTGATCCGGACCGGCGGAGCGGGCTGACCTGGATTTCGGCTTTCGTAACGTCGTTACGTAACATCGGTCTGGAATCCGTCTTCACCGGCCGCGAGGAGATTCGATGACCAGCACCGCCAGCAATGTGGACTACCGGTTCGACGGCTCCGTCGCCACCATCACCCTCGACGACGGCAAGGTGAACGTGCTGGGCCCCGCGATGCAGCAGACGATCAACGACGCGCTCGACCGTGCCGAACAGGACGTCCTTGAGGGTCGGGCCAAGGCGGTCGTCATCGCGGGCAACGGTCGCGTCTTCAGCGCAGGCTTCGACCTGGCGGTCTTTCAGTCGGGAGGCGCCGAGGCCGCGCTGGCGATGCTGGCGGGCGGTTTCCGGCTGGCGGTGCGGACGCTGACGTTTCCCGGCCCCGTCGTCATGGCCGCCACCGGACCCGCCATCGCCATGGGTTCATTCCTGCTGCTGACCGGCGACCATCGGGTGGGCCAGCCGAAGACGCGCTGCCAGGCCAACGAGGTCGCGATCGGAATGACGATCCCGATCTCGGCCATCGAGATCATGCGGATGCGCCTGACGCCAGCGGCGTTTCAGCGTGCCGTGTCGATGGCCGCCACGTTCTCCGGCCAGGATGCGCTCAGTGCAGGCTGGCTGGACGAGATCGTCGACGCACCCGACGTCGTGACCCGCGCCCAGCAGGTGGCCGCCGAAGCGGCATCCACGCTCAACGCGGGCGCGCACCTGGCCAGCAAGCTCAAAGCGCGCGAAGGCGCCCTCGCGGCGATCCGGGCCGGCATCGACGGGCTGGCCACCGAGTTCACGCTCGGCTGAGCGGGTCACCGGTGCCGAGGGCGAAGCAACGCACGCCCGAGCTGCGCGACCGGCTGCTTCACGTCGCGATCACCACCCTGTCCGAGGAGGGCTTCGCGCGCTTCACCACCCGGCGCGTGGCCGAGCGTGCAGGCACATCGGTCCCCGCCGTATACGAGTTGTTCGACGACAAGGCCGGGCTGCTCCGGGCCGTCTTCTTCCAGGGATTCCGGATGCTCGGCGACGACCTGGCCAACGTTTCGCCCACCGGCGATCCGCTGGTCGACCTGGAACGTCTCGTTCCGGTGTTCCGCCGGTTCTGCCTCTCGTCCCCGAAACTGGCCCAGGTGATGTTCTCCCGCCCCTTCGCCGACTTCGAGCCCGGGCCGGACGAGCTCGCCGCTGGGGCGGCCGTGCGTGAGGTGTTCATCGGCCGGATCCAACACTGCATCGATCGCGGCCAACTGACCGGCGATCCCACCGACATCGCGCACGTATTGCTCGCGCTGGTACAGGGTTTGGCGGTACAGGAAGCGGGCCGCTTCCTGGGAACCTGCGCGGACGTCGTCGATCAGCGCTGGCAAGTGGGTGTGCGCGCGCTGCTCGCCGGACTGCGCTGAGCGCCGCCCGCTTCAATCTCCCCTATTACGGTTCCGTTTCGCGCGTGAGCGACGGGTAACTCATTTGTATTCCAGCGCTAACCACTGGGCAACACGCGCGGCCTGTAATCGAAGCAGCCGAAAATCCAACTCGGCCCGCGGGCACCATCGCCACGCGAACCGCATGAGCCATGAAATAGGGAGAGCCCCATGACTTTTGACGACTCGATCGCCGAGAACATCAAGACCTCGCTCGCCGAGATCCCGCATCCCTCGTTGCCAAAGGGATCGAACATTTACGGCGGCACCAAGATCTTCCCCGACTACCAGGCCGAGAACGGCGAGAGCTACTTCACGCTCGTTCACGGCATCGCCCACGAATCCTCGGTGGCCTTCGTCGCCGTGCTGCAGGCCACCCGGGCACTGCGCAAGGGCTTCGAATCCGCGATCTATTTCTACGGGCCCGGCGCCATCAACTGCCTTGCCACCCGCGGTTTCCCGAAGACCGGCGACTCCGGTTTCCCCGGTGAGCAGAACATCAACGACGCGCTGGCGACCTTCATCTCCGAAGGCGGAACGGTGTTCTGCTGCCGGTTCGGCCTGGCCCTGCACGGGGCCAGGGAAGAGGACCTGATCGAGGGAGTGATCCCCGCCCATCCGCTCGACGTCCAGGATGCCCTTATCCACTATGCGCGCAAGGGCGCGATCATCAACTCCACCTACATGGTCTAGCCGGCCTGGCTTCCGGCAGACCTGTTCTGACACTTGAGGATTGAGAATGACAACAATCGCCGCGGTCTCGGCCAACTTCACCAGGGACCTCGAACAGAACTACGCACTGATCGCCTCGCTGACCGAAGAGGCGCGCGCAAAGGGCGTTGATTTCATGGCCCTGCCGGAAGCCGCCATCGGCGGATATCTGTCCTCGTTGGGCAATCACGGCGACACCGTGAAGAATACGAAGAAATCACTGCCGCCGGCGATCAGGCTCGACGGCCCGGAGATCGCCAAGGTACAGGAGATCATCGGTGACTTGGTGATCGCCGTCGGATTCTGCGAGCTGGCCGACGACGGGGAGACGCGCTACAACACGGCGGCGGTGCTCGACGGCAGCCAGATCTACGGCACCTACCGCAAGGTGCATCAGCCGCTCGGCGAGGGGATGTCGTACTCGGCGGGGTCGTCCTACGGGGTGTTCGACACTCCCGTCGGCCGGGTGGGCCTGCAGATCTGCTATGACAAGGCGTTCCCGGAGGCGGCCCGCATCATGGCGCTGAACGGGGCGCAGATCATCGCAAGCCTGTCGGCATGGCCCGCTGCGCGCACCGCCGCCGCGGAGAATCTTCAGGACGACCGGTGGACCTACCGCTTCAATCTGTTCGACATGGCACGGGCCCTGGACAACCAGGTGTTCTGGGTCGCGTCCAACCAGAGCGGCACCTTCGGCTCGCTGCGCTACGTCGGCAACGCAAAGGTCGTCGATCCAGGCGGAAATATCTTGGCGACAACACTTCTCGGCAGCGGGATGGCCGTCGCCGAGGTCGACCTGGACGACACCTTCCGCGCCATGCGGGCCGGCATGTTCCACCTGCGCGACCGCAGGCCCGACGTCTACGGCCCGCTGACCGACGCCGACTCGGTCGAGACCGCAAAATGGCGGGATCTGGCTCATGCCTGAGATGACCTTCCACGTGCGCTGGCCCGATGGGGTCGAGCAGCGTTGCTACTCACCAAGTCTGGTGATGCACGACCACCTCAGCGCCGGGACCAGCTACACCGTCGCCGACTTCGTCGAACGATCCACCCGCGCGCTGTCCGAGGCCAGCGAGCGCGTCCGCGCCAAGTACGGGTTCGCCTGCACATCGGCCGCCGAAACCACAGAGCGGATCACCGACGCCGCCAACAGATATCCCTCGAACGCGCTGATCGAGATCACCGCGATGCACCCCGAATTGGACCGATCATGAGCACACACATCCCGGTCGCCATCATCGGCGGCGGACAGGCGGGCCATTCGGTCAGCTGGTATCTGAGCAAGGCCGGTATCGACCACGTCGTGCTGGAAGCCCGGACGCCGGTGCACGCCTGGGCCGACAGCCGGTGGGATAACTTCACGCTGGTCACCCCGAACTGGCATTGCCAATTGCCCGGGTACTCCTACGACGGTCCCGACCCGGACGGGTTCATGACCCGCGACGAGGTGGTCGAGTGGCTGTCGGGCTGGCTTGACACCTTCGACGCACCCGTTCGCACCCACACCAGGGTGACCCGGCTGCGCCCCGCCCGCGATGGCGGCTTCGAACTGACCCTGCGCACACCGGCCGGGGAGGAGAACCTGACCTGCGACCACGCCGTCGTCGCCACAGGAGGCTACCCGCTTCCCGTGCTGCCACCCTGGGCCGCGTCGCTGGATTCCTCGGTCGCCCAAGTCCATTCGGAGCAGTACCGCAACGCCGACCAGTTGCCCGAAGGTGCGGTACTGGTGGTCGGCAGCGGCCAGTCCGGCGCCCAGATCGCCGAAGATCTGCACCTCGCCGGGCGACAGGTGCACCTGGCGGTCGGTAACGCGCCGCGCGTCGCACGGTTCTACCGCGGCCGCGACTGCATGACCTGGCTGTCAGATATGGGCCTCTACGAGAAGGCGGCAGCCGAATACCCGGGCGGCAAGGCCGCCATCGAGAAGACCAACCATTACGTCACCGGGCGGGACGGCGGGCGGGACGTGGATCTGCGCCAGTTCGCGTCGGAGGGTATGCGGCTCTACGGCACGCTCGCCGACGGCAAGGACGCCACCCTGCGGTTCGAGCCGACCCTGACGGCGGCGCTGGACTTCGCCGATTCGGTCTACAACTCGATCTGCGCCGACATCGACGCGTACATCGACCGCGAGGGCGTCACCGCGCCCCCGGCGTCGCGGTATGCCCCCGTGTGGGCACCCGACGCCGACCCCACCTCGCTGGACCTGGCCGCCGAGGGCGTCACCAGCATCATCTGGGCGATCGGGTACCGGCCGGACTACCGCTGGATCGAAGCCAGCGCCTTCGACGGCGGTGGACGGCCCATGCAGAACCGGGGTATCACGGGTGTCGCCGGGCTGAGCTTCGTCGGGCTGCCGTGGATGCACACCTGGGGCTCGGGTCGGTTCCTCGGCATCGACCGCGACGCGCGCCATATCGCCGCGACGATCATCAGCAGCTACCACGATTCGGTACTGCGACTGGCAGTCGGGCACTAGGACCGGATATGACCGGGCAGCAATCGTTTTCGCGGGTGATCGGCTCGCGGGCGGCAGACACCCCCGATGAGGTCGTCGTCGTCGCCGACCACGAGGAACGGTCGATGACCGCGCGGGAACTCGATACGCGCAGCAACGCGCTCGCCCGGGAGTATCTGGCTCGAGGCGTGCACCGCGACGACCTCGTCGCGGTGTCACTGCCCAACGGCATCGAGTTCGTCGCCGCTTGTGCGGCGATCTGGAAGGCCGGCGCGACTCCGATGCCGCTGTCACCGGCAATGGCCGGCGTCGAACGGGCCGCCCTCGAACGGCTGGCCCGTCCGGCCCTGGCAATCGGCGACCGCCCGGCCGAGCCGTCCATCCCCTGGCTGCCTTCGGGATTCGAACCGCAGGCACCCGGCGCCGAGCTTCCCGACACGTGGGCCGCGAGTTGGAAGGCACCCGCGTCGTCGGGCAGCACGGGCGTACCGAAGATCGTCACCGCCATTGCCCCCGCGCTGATCGACCCGCGCCGGCCGGTGGCGCCGTTCCTGCCGCAGCGGGCGGTTCAGCTGGTGACCGCACCGCTGTGGCATTCGGCGTCGTTCACCTACGCGTTCCGCGGTCTGCTCACCGGGCACCGCCTGGTGCTCACCGATGGGTTCGACGAGCACCGGTTCGCAGGCCTGGTTGCGCACCACGAGGTGACCTGGACACTGTTGTCGCCCAGCAGTATTCGCCGGCTGCTCGGGATGCCGGAGCTGCCGCGGGTGGATTCGCTGGCGTCGGTGCTGCACCTGGGTGCGCCGTGCTCGGTGGCCGACAAACGTGCCTTGATCGACTGGCTGGGCGCAGAGCGGGTGGTCGAGGTGTACGCGGGCAGCGAATCCAACGGGCTGACGATGATCACCGGGACGGAATCGCTGGCCAAGCCCGGCAGTGTCGGGAAACCCATCGGAGACACCGAGATCCGTATCCTGCGGCCGGATGGTTTGGACGCCGACCGCAACGAGGTCGGCCAGATCTGGATGCGCCGCGGGCAGCGGCCGGCCTACCGCTACCTCGGGGCCATCAGCCGGCGCACCGACGACGGCTGGGACACCCTCGGCGACGTCGGCCTCCTGGACGAGGACGGCTACCTCACCGTCGTGGACCGCGCCGATGACGTGATCGTCACGGCTGGGCACACCGTCTATCCGTCGCGGGTCGAACACGCGCTGGAGGCGCACCCGGACGTCCGCGGCGCGGTTGTCTACGGCTGCGCCTGCGGTGAGGTCGCCGCCGTCATCGACATCGGCACGAGCTCAACAGACGCCGCCGCGGTGCGCGCGCTGGCCGCCACGTTGCTGCCGGCCACCGACCTTCCATCCCGCATCGAGACCACGCGCAGCCCGCTGCGCAACCAAGCCGGAAAGGTTCGCCGCAGCACCTTCCGATCCGCCTGTGACAACGCGAGAACGGCAGAGGAGCACTGCGCATGAACGTGACACCATCAGTTTCCACCCGCGTAGACCTTGCCCTGCTTGGCTTTCGGGGGCGTCCGCCGCTGTCCCGCACCGCGGGCGCGGGGCCGAGCGCCGACGGCCATCTGGTCATCGACGGGTTCGACGCGGCCATCCCGCGTAACCCGTTGAGCCCGTTCGAATTCGATGGCGACCGAGTGCTCTACGACGGGCACGACACCGGTCTGGACGTCGAGGTGATCAACCGGCCGAAGTTCTACGACCTGACGACGGCCGAGGGCGTGCCCTACGAGAAACTCGCCCGGCTGCACGGGCGCAGCGTGCTGGCGACAACCGTGGTGCAGACCTGTGTGCGCTACGCAGAGGATCAGCGCTGCCGGTTCTGCTCGATCGAGGAGTCGCTGCGCTCGGGTGCCACCACCGCGGTGAAACGCCCGGCAGAACTCGCCGAGGTGGCGGCGGCCGCGGTGCGCCTCGACGGGGTGACCCAGATGGTGATGACCACCGGTACCTCGGCCGGGACGGACCGCGGCGGGCGGCATCTCGCCCGGTGTGTGCGTGCCGTCAAGGCCGCCGTACCCGTGCTTCCGATTCAGGTCCAATGTGAGCCGCCCGCCGATCTGGCGGTGCTCACCGACCTGCGCGAGGCGGGTGCCGATGCGATCGGTATCCACGTCGAGTCGCTCGACGACGAGGTCCGCCGCCGGTGGATGCCCGGTAAGGCCACCGTGCCGATGGCGCATTACCGGGCGGCGTGGGCGGAGGCCGTTCGGGTGTTCGGCCGAAACCAGGTGTCGACCTATCTGTTGGTCGGACTGGGTGAGGATCCCGACGAACTGGTCACGGGCGCAGCAGAATTGATCGAGATGGGGGTATATCCGTTCGTCGTCCCGTTCCGGCCCCACCCCGGGACGCTGGCCGTCGAGGTCGACTTTGCGGCGGCACCGGATGCGGCGATCGTCGAGAAGGTGTCCCGGGAGGTGGCGATCCGGTTGCGACTTGCGGGTATGGCGGGCACCGACCAGAAGGCCGGCTGCGCGGCGTGCGGAGCGTGCGGCGTCCTGCAGAACCTGGGCGGGTGACGGCGATGCACAGAGCTGACACGATGCGCGCGGGCGAGCTGTCGATCCTGGCGGGTGGCCGGACCCACACGCGGCCCGCGGCGCCATTCCTCATCCACCCCGCGCAGACCGCAGACGAGCACCGGCAGTACCGGCGGCTGCGTCGGGAGGCCTTCGTCGTCGACCAGGGCCTGTTCCCCGACGGTGACCGGGACGACCTCGACGACGATCCGCGCACCGTCGTGCTCGTCGCCGTCGCCGCCGACGGCACCGTCCTCGGCGGGGTGCGGCTGGCGCCGTGCACCACGCCCGACATCGGCTGGTGGACCGGCAGCCGGCTGGTCGCAGACCCCGCAACGCGGATTCGCGGGATCGGGCCCGCTCTGATCCGCGCCGCCTGCGCACATGCCGAGTCCGCAGGGGTGCTGCGCTTCGAGGCGACGGTGCAGAAGCGCTACCAGGCCATGTTCACCGCGCTGGGCTGGGACGAGTTGGGTACCCGCGACGTCGCGGGCAGGCCGCACACGCTGATGGGCTGGCCGCTGGACCAGATTCAGCGGGTCGCGCAGGCCACCAAGTCCTTCCTCGGTGACACGCTGCACCCGCTGCTGGCGGTGCAAGGCGGGCTGGGACCGGCAGGCTTCGTCGGCGACGACGGCGTGCCGCTGCCCGGCAGCGACATCATCGTGGCGTGTGATGCAATCATCCCGTCCATGGTCGAACGCGATCCGGAGTGGGCGGGGTGGTGCTCGGTGCTGGTCAACATGAACGACCTGACCGCCATGGGGGCGTCCGCGATCGGAGTGCTGGACGCGGTCGGCGCGCCGTCACGCTCGCTGCTGACCCGCATCGTGCGCGGCGTCGCCCGGGCGTCGCAGGCGTGGAACGTCCCGGTGCTGGGCGGTCACACACAGCTCGGGGTGCCCGCCGCACTGTCGGTCACGGCCCTCGGACGCGCCGCCCGCCCGGTGCCCGGCGCCGCCGCCGTGGGTGACCGGGTCCGGCTCACCACCGATGTCAGCGGTGGATGGCGACCCGGCTACCACGACAGGCAGTGGGACTCCACCAGCGGCCGCAGCACCGACGAGCTGACCCGGATGGCGGGCCTGGTCGCCCGGATGCGGCCCCGCGCCGCCAAGGACGTCAGTATGGCAGGCGTGGTCGGAACGCTCGGCATGATGGCCGAAGCGAGCGGCACCGGCGCCGAACTCGACGTGGCCCGCGTTCCCCGGCCCGACGGCGCGGACATGGGTGCGTGGCTGACCTGTTTCCCGGGCTTCGGGATGCTCACCGCCGACCCCGACCCCGACGACACCGACGCTCACCCCGCGGCCCTGCCCCACGGCGTGGTCAGCGACGTCTGCGGCCGCCTGACTGCGCAACCCGGCGTGCGGCTGCGCTGGCCCGACGGTGCGGTGACGCACGCGCTCAGACCCCATGTCACCGGTCTCGGGAGGGCATGAGTTGGCGCCGATCAGCATGGCCGCGGTCGCGGCGCACTTCGGCAGGGACCTGGACCGGGGTGTCAGCAAAGTCGTCGGGATCATCGAGGCCGCCGCCCGGGAGGGTGTGCGGCTCTTGGTCTTTCCCGACGCCTGCCTCGGCGGCTACATCGGCGATCTACGGTCGCCGGACCCCGAGGATCCGCCGCCCGCGCTGGATCCCGACGGCCCCGAGATCGGTGCGGTCATCACCGCGGCCGGGCCGATGACGGTATGCGTCGGCTACGCCGAAGCCGCCGCCAGCGGCGGCCGGTACAACTCGGCGATCTGCGTATCGGGGGACGGGGTGCTCGGCACGCATCGCAAGGTGCACCAACCCGCCGGGGAGAGCCTGACCTACCTGGCGGGCAACTCGTTCACCGCATTCGACACCCCAGTCGGCCGCGTCGGAATGCTCATCGACTACGACAAGACGTTCCCCGAATCCGCCCGCGCGCTGGCGCTGGACGGCGCACAGATCATCGCGGCGTTGTCGGCGTGGCCCGCCAGCGTCACCGACCGCGCGTCGCGGCTGCCCGCCGACCGGCAGTCCCGGCTGTTCGACCTGTACGACTGCGCCCGCGCCGCGGAGAACCAGGTGGTGGTGGTGTCGTCGAACCAGACCGGCATCATGGGCTCACTCCGGTTCCTCGGCCAGGCAAAGGTGGTGGGACCCGGCGGAGAGATCCTGGCAACCACCCGATCCAAGGGCGGCCTGGCCAAGGTCGACATTGACGTCGACGCCGAGATCGCCCGAGCCAGAAGGGTTCTCAACCACCTGGCCGAACTCCGGCTGGAGGCCTATCACACCCACGCGACGGGACGTTGACGTGCGTATCGCGCTGCTCACCTACTCGACCAAACCCCGCGGCGGTGTGGTGCACACGCTGAATCTGGCTGAAGCGCTTACGGACTGCGGCGCCGACGTCACGGTCTGGTCGCTCGCGCGGCACGGCGACCGCGGCTTCTTCCGGGCGGTGGACCCGCGGGTCGCGGTGCGCCTTGTGGACTTCCCGGACCGGCCCGAGGAGTCGGTCACTGACCGCATCGTGCGGTCGATCGACATGCTGCGCCGCCATTTCACGCCGGCGGCCTACGACATCGTGCACGCCCAGGACTGCATCAGCGCCAACGCCGTCGGTACCTGCATCCGCACCATTCACCATCTCGACCAGTTCACCACCCCGATCCTGGTGGATTGTCACGAAAAGGCGGTCGTCGAACCGTACGCGCGGATCTGTGTGTCGGCGGCCGTGGCCGCCGAGGTGACCGCGGGCTGGGGCCTGCATCCCGCCGTCATCCCCAACGGGGTTCGCGCCGAACGCTTCATCGCCGCATCCTCGGATTCCGCTGCCGCCGCGCGCAAGCGCTGGCACGACCAGCTGGGCCGGTATGTACTCGCCGTAGGCGGAATCGAGCCGCGCAAGGGCACCATCGACCTCGTCGAGGCGTATCAGGTCTTCCGGCAACAGGTTCCGGACGTCAACCTGGTGATCGCCGGGGGCGAAACGCTTTTCGACTATCGCGACTACCGGGCCGAGTTCGAGCGCCGATGCGAGCGGCTCGATGTCGCGCCGGTGATCCTCGGCGCGATCGAGGACGACGAGCTGCCCAGCCTGGTGGCCGCCGCCGACGTATTCGGCTTCCCGTCGACCAAGGAGGGGTTCGGGCTGGCCGCGATGGAGGCGCTGGCCGCGGGCAGGCCCGTCGTCGCACGCGACCTTCCGGTGCTGCGGGAGGTCTTCGGCGAAACCGTGCGCTATGCGTCGGATCCGGAAGGACTCGCCGCCGCGATGGTTTCCGCTGTCGGAGACGGCAATCGGACTTCCGCTGTCGGAGACGGCAATCAGACTCCCGCTGTCGGAGACGGCAATCAGACTCCAGCTGTCGGAGACAGCAACCGCCGGGTGGACGCGGGCAGGGCACTCGCGTCGTCGATGACGTGGGAGGCCGCGGCCCGTGCGCACCTGGCGTTCTACGCGGCGCATCCGCAGCCGCCGCGCTGACTGAAATGGGGCAAATGCCCCATGCACGCCGCGTCACCGCCCACGCAGGATTACCCCATGACCACTACCACCACACCCCAAGCGGCCGCGGCCGCCACCATCCAGTCGGCACTTCCCTCAGGAGACGACGAGCGAGTCGTCGGATTCGGCGTCATGGGCCTGCCTTTCGCCAGCGGGCACTACCTCGCGTACCGCGACTTCCCGGCGAGTTCGTTCGCACCCGCCTACCGGTCGGTGTGGCACCGCGATCCCGCCGGTGTGTGGACGTTCTACGCAACCACCCCCGGCCCGCAGAGCTGCTCGCGGTACTTCAGCTCGGCCACCCCGATCGCACCGGTCCGGTGCGACATCCAGATCAGCTGGCCGACCCCCTGGTCGCTGCGGATCGGTATCGACGGGCTGCTCGACTGGCACCTCGACATCGCCTGCACCGGTGCGACACGGCTGATGACTGCCGTCGGCACGCGGCTACCCGCGGTGGCGTGGAACAGCCGCGCCACGCTGTCGATGATGAGCCGGGTCGTCGGACCCGTCCTGGGCCTGGGAAGGATGCAGCTGACCGGCCAATTGCCCAACGGGCAGGGCTACCGCGTCGCACCCAAACGGGTGTGGGCCGTGGCCCGCTCGACGGCAGTGCTGTGGGGAGAGGACCTCGGACCCGTCGGGCCGCTGGCCACCCAGGCGCAGCTTCAGGACTTCCGGCTGCCGCAGCGCGGCATCTGCGTGGTCGGGCACGGCCGCTTCGACACCTTCGTCCCCGGCAAGCACCGTGCCGATCATCTCGAGCCATCGCGCTGACTCGGCCGGTCGCACGGCGCAGAATCGGAACGTGACGTCCCAGTCGACCCCGGCGGCGCTACCGACCCGCGCGGAGATCCTCGCCGCGCTGTCGGTGGCCGTCGACCTCGGGCTGGGGCAGCCCGCCGAGCACATGCTGCGATCGGCGTTGATCGCGACACGGCTCGCCGAACGGATGGGGTTGCCCCAGGCCCAGCGCGACTGCGTCTACTACGCGACGCTGATCATGTGGATCGGCTGTCACGCGGATTCCCACGAGTACGCGCGGTGGTTCGGCGACGACATCGCGGTGCGCCGCGAGTCCTACCTCGTCGACTGGTCGGGGTTGCCGTATCAGCGCTTCCTGCTGACCAACGTGCGGCACGGCGAATCGCTGCTGCAGCGGCTGAAGGCGATGACCACCCTGTATGCCAATGCGCGAGGCCATATCTCGCAGCTCATCCATTCGCACTGCACGTCGGCCGCGCTGCTGGCCGAACGGCTCGGCCTGGCCGACGATGTGCGCACGGCGCTGCGGTTCACGTTCGAACGCTTCGACGGCGGCGGACTGCCCGCAGGCGCGAGGGGCGACGCCATCCCGATCGAGACCCGGATCGCCCAGCTGGCCGACATGGTCGAGGTCCATCAGCGGGTCTATGGCGTCGAGGGCGCGGTGGCGATGGCGCGCGGCCGGCGCGGCGGCCAGTTCGACCCCGCCGTGGTCGACGCGTTCGCCGCCGACGCCGCGACGATCCTTGCGGTGCCCTCGGCGGGTGACGTGTGGGGGGCTGCCCTGCAGCAGGCGCCCGACCGGCACACCACATTGGACGCCGCCGAACTGGACGACCTGCTCGTCGCGCTCGGCGACTTCGTCGACCTGAAATGCCCATTCACGCTCGGTCACTCACGTGCCACCGCGCAGCTGGCCGCCGACGCCGCCGCCTGCGCCGGGCTGGACGCCGACGCGGTCACGCTGACCCGCAGGGCAGCGCACATCCACGACATCGGCCGCATCGGAGTGTCCAACCAGGTGTGGTCCAAGCCGTCAGCGCTGAGCATGGCCGAGTTCGAGCGGATGCGGCTGCACCCCTACCTGACCGAACGCATCCTGCAGCAGGTCGACGTGCTCCGACCGGTCGCGGCCGTCGCCGCCAATCATCATGAGTGTCTTGACGGTTCGGGTTATCCGCGTGGGGTCTCCGCACGCGGGCTGGCCATGCCTGACCGGCTGCTGGCGGCCGCGGTCAGCTATCGGTCGGCGCTGGAACCGCGGCCCTATCGCGAGGCGATGACACCATCCGCGGCGGCACGCCGGTTGCGCGAGAGGGTCAGGGCCGACAAGGTCGATCCCGTGGCCGCGGACGCGGTGCTACAGGCGGCTGGCCAGCCGTCGGGGGCGCCCACCGCGCGGCCGGGCGGGCTGACCGCACGCGAGATCGAGGTGCTGTGCCTCGTCGCGAGGGGCGCGACCAACAAGGAGATCGCCACCAGGCTGGTGATCAGCGAGAAGACCGCGCGCAACCACGTCGAGCGGACATACGCCAAGATCGGTGTCTCCAACCGGATCGGCGCGAGCATGTACGCCCTGGAGCGGGGACTGCTGAGCCCCGGGGGCTGACGCGGCGGCGCTGCTGCGCTGACATGATGAGCCGGTGACCGCGGTGCACGGCCGGGTGTGGCGAGCCGGCAAACCCCAGGACGACTTCGAGTTCACCGCCATCTCCGAGTACCTCGCCGAACCCGACACCCTCGTCTGGGTGGATGTGTACGACCCCGACCACGCCCTGCTTACCGATCTGGCCGACGAACTCGGACTGAACTCGTGGGCGGTCGAGGACGCCATCGGGGAAGCCGAACGCACCAAGGCCGTCATCTACCACACCCATACGTTCTTCACGGTGTACGCCGTCGACATCGAGGTGCCGCCCCCCACCGACGACACCAGGCCGAACCTGTCGATCCATCGGGTCTCCGGCTTCGTGCTGCCGCGCGGCCTGATCACCGTGCGGCTGTCCCCGTGCGTCGACATCGCAACAGTCACGGAGCGTTTCGACGAGCTTGGCGGGCAGGAGTACGGCGTCGGCTCGCTGGTGCACGGCCTACTCGATGTCGTGGTGGACGGTCACTTCGAGGCGGTCCAGGCGCTCGACGACCGCATCGAGGCCATCGAGGACGACCTGTTCGGCGACGGACGCCCACGCCACGGCCTGCAGCGGCAGATGTTCACCCTGCGCAAGGACCTGGTCCAGTTGCGCCGGGTGGTGTTGCCGATGCGTGAGGTCATCAACGCCATCCAGCATCGGCGGCTGGACGCCAAGACCGCGCCGGAACTCGATCCGCTCTACGCCGACCTGTACGACCACGTGCTGCGAGCCTCAGAATGGACGGAATCGCTGCGCGACATGGTCACCACCGTGTTCGAGACCAACCTGTCGCTTCAGGACGCGCGCCTGAACAACGTGATGAAGAAGCTGAGCGGCTGGGCGGCGATCATCGCGGTGCCCACGGCGATCACCGGGTTCTACGGCCAAAACGTGCTGTACCCGGGCATCAACACGGTGGGCGGGTTCGTCGTGAGCAGCGCCGTCATCGCGGTCCTGGTGGTGCTGCTGTACCTGATGTTCCGTCGCAACGACTGGCTCTGATTTTCCTCGGGATGTGTGCACGCTGTTGCGCGCGCCGAAACCAACGTGCATGAATCGCCACCAGTCCCTGAGTCAGCGCGCCAGCGGGCTGGTCGCCCCGGACGCGGAGCGGGTGTGTCTGCTCGGGTCTACCCACCGCGGCCAGCGTCGCCCACCTACTGCACTGAGTGCGTGTCCGCGGCGGACACTCCGTCGAAATCTCAAAGTCTCCGCACGCTCGCGCGGTGACCTCTTCCGCTGGCGCGGGTGACGAATTCCGTTGGTGCGGTGTGGATCCAGTAGCTTCATCTCGTCCGGAAACTTGTCGGACCCTCACACTAGCGTTCGATGTATGGACTCGTGCAGTGTTGATACCGCGGTCGCGCACTTGCGCGCGGGTATGGACCTGCTGGCCGGACTGGACGCTGAGGCGTTGTCCGACCGCGCGGTGCTGGGAGTACTCGACGACATCGAAGTGCTGCGCCGGCGCCTACCCGCCCTGGACCACCGGCTGCTGGCCCAGCTGACCGCGCACGCCTCCCCGGTCGCGTTGGGCGCCAAGAATATGGTGCAGGTGCTGGCCGAACGGCTGCGGATCTCCACCGGTGAAGCCCGGCGCCGGTTGGCCGAGGCCGACGATCTGGGACCCCGGCGCGCGATCACCGGGGAACCCCTCACACCGCGGCTGGCGGCCACCGCCGCCGCCCAAGCCGCCGGTCAGATCAACGCCGAACACGTCACCATCATCCGACGCTTCTTCGACGACCTGCCCCACGCCGTCGACGCCCACACCCGCGAACTCGCCGAGACCAACCTGGCCAGTATCGCGACGGGACACCGCCCCGAAGGGTTACGCCAAGCCGCCACCCGCCTGGCCGCGCTGCTGAACCCCGACGGGACACTCGACGACGACCGCGACCGGGCCCGCAAACGCGGCCTCACCCTAGGCAAACAGGGCACCGACGGGATGTCACCGATCACCGGGTATCTCGACCCGCTGGCGCGGGCCACCATCGAAGCCGTGTTCGCCAAGTTGGCCGCCCCCGGGATGGCCAACCCCGACGACGACAAACCCGTGATCGACGGGCAGCCGACCGAGGAGCAGATCCGCCGCGACATCCGCACCCCGGCCCAACGCCACCACGACGCCCTGACCGCGATGGGCCGCGCCATGCTGGCCTCGGGAGCGCTCGGCCAACACCACGGGCTGCCCGCCATGATCATCATCACCACCACCCTGGCCGAGTTGGAGGCGGCCGTGCGGTTGCGGCCCGGACCCACCGGCTACGCCCTCACCGCCGCCGGCACCCTGATACCGATGCGTGACGTGGTACGCCTGGCCAGCCACTCCCACCAGTGCCTGGTGATCTTCGACAACCACCGCCAAATCCCGCTCTACCTGGGGCGCACGAAGCGGTTGGCCTCGGCCGGGCAGCGCCTCGTGTTACTGGCCCGCGACCGCGGCTGCACCAAGCCCGGCTGCACCACCGGCGGGTACTACACCCAAGCCCACCACGTCACCGGCTGGGCCAACAACGGACAAACCGACATCGACGACCTCACCCTGGCCTGCGGCCCGGACAACCGGCTCATCGAAACCACCGCATGGACCACCCACACCCGCGCCGACGGACTCATCGAATGGAACCCCCCACCCGACCTCGACACCGGCCAACACCGCATCAACCACCTCCACCACCCCGAACGCCTCCTGGCGCCCGACAACAACATCAACAACACCAACCACAACGACAACGACAACGACAACGACAACGACGGGGAGGAAGTAGACGAACACGACAGCGGATGAGGCGAAAGCCGCGGTTCCGTACCACCGTCGGCTGAAGTCGCCTCCCGGCGAGGATGTCCGCCTGCGGTCAGCTATCGGTTCGCCGACAGCTGCAGAAGGTTGCCGCGGATGTGATTGACCAACACAGCAGGCCTGCTGATCGCAGGCCGAATGCCCTACCGCGTGCGGTGGCCGTCCACCAGATTCGAACAAGTGATGACCAGGCTGAAACTGAGACACACTGCTGGTTCTGTTCATCGTCGCAGCCTGCGGCCATACGCGAACCCGGTTCGAATATGGTGCAATCTCTTCGGAACGTTGCCCTTGTAGAAATGCTGAGTCCGCCGCATTCGGCGAACCGGGGTGGCGGGGGCACTACAGGATGGCACCGTCCGCTGCCGAAGCAGGCGTATTGGGTTAGGAAGGGCACATGAAACTCCTCGTGACTGGCGGAGCGGGCTACGTCGGCAGCATCTGCGCGCAGGTCCTGCTGGAACGCGGCCATGACGTCGTGGTGGTTGATGACCTGTCCACGGGCAATGCCGACGCCGTGCCGGCGGGAGCGCGGTTCGTCGAAGCGGATATGGTCGACGCGGCGCCGTCCCTGCTCGCCGAGGGGTGCGATGGCGTCCTGCACTTCGCTGCGAAATCACTTGTCGGTGAGTCGGTTACGGCACCCGAACGATACTGGCACGGCAATGTGGTCAAGACCCTGCAGCTGCTGGAGGCGATGCGTAATGCACAGACGCCGCGACTCGTATTCTCCTCCACCGCTGCGACTTACGGCGAGCCGGAGGTCGTGCCCATCACCGAGGACGCGCCGACGCGCCCGACCAACGCCTACGGCGCAACCAAACTGGCCATCGACCTCGCGATCACGTCCTACGCGGCGGCCCACGGCCTTGCGGCGACGAGCCTGCGGTACTTCAATGTCGCCGGGGCCTATGCGGGCCTCGGGGAGCGCCACGCGACCGAAACACACCTCATCCCGCTGGTTCTGCAGGTGGCCACCGGCCAGCGCAGTGAGATCCTGGTGTTCGGCTCCGACTGGCCCACCGAGGACGGGACAGCGGTGCGCGACTACATCCACATTCGCGACCTCGCCGACGCCCACGTCCTCGCGCTCGAGACCGCGCAGCCCTCGACCCACCGCATCTACAACCTGGGCAGCGGAACGGGATTTTCGGTGCGCGAGGTCATCTCCTGCTGCGAGCGGGTGACGGGCCTCACTTTGACGTCGAAAGACGTCGACCGGCGGCCCGGCGATCCCGCGGTGCTGATCGCGTCGAGCGAGAGAGCGATGGCCGAACTCGGCTGGCGCCCGCAGCGCACCAGCCTCGACCTGATCGTCTCCGACGCGTGGGAGTTCACCCGCGCCCGCTGACGGACGACCCCGCCCCGACGATGTCGCAGTGGGCGCTTAGGGTGACTGTCGATGGCGCTTCACCTTCACCGTGCCGATCGATGCGACCTGCTCGCCGACGGGCTCGGGGCATTGCTTTCCGAGCCGCAGCCCGATCCGTTCGCCGCCGAACTGGTTCTCGTGTCCGCCCGGGGAATGGAACGCTGGCTCAGCCAACGCCTCTCCCACCGCCTCGGCGGCGGCTGCGAAGCCGACGGAGTGTGCGCAGGGGTGGACTTCCGCTCACCGACATCGCTGATCGCCGAGATCACCGGCACCTCCCACGGGGATCATTGGTCCGCGGACGCTCTGACCTGGCCGCTGCTTGAAGCGATCGACGCCAGCCTCGACGAGCCCTGGTGCAAGGTGCTCGCAAAGCACCTTGGGCACTTCGACAGCGGCGACGAGGCCGGGCAGCGGCGCGGCAGGCGGTACGCGGTGGCGCGTCGGCTGGCCGGTCTGTTCGCCTCCTACGGTCTGCAACGCCCCGCGCTGCTGGCCGACTGGCTCGACGGCGACGCCACCGACGGGGCCGGCGGGCGCCTCGATGACGACCTGACCTGGCAGCCGCACCTGTGGCGTGCTGTCGTGGGGCGAATCGATGCGCCACCACCGCACCTCCGGCACGCCGAAACCATCGCCCGGCTGCGGGAAGGCCCAAGCGACCTACCCGCCCGCCTGTCGCTGTTCGGCCACACCCGGCTGCCCGCCACCGAGCTCGAACTGCTTGCAGCGCTTGCCCTCCACCACGATCTACACCTGTGGCTGCCGCATCCCAGCGATGAGCTGTGGCGCGCATTGGGGGATAGACGCGGTCGCATCGCGCGCCGCGACGACACCGGCCACCGTATGGTCGGGCATCCGCTGCTGGCCACGCTCGGCCGCGATCTCCGCGAACTGCAGCGCACCCTCCCCCGGCCCGACTCCGACGAGTATCTCGGTGCCGCAGGCGATCCCGATACGCTGCTGGGCTGGCTGCAGTCCGATATCGCCGCGAACCGTGTTCGGCCACATGGCCGTGCACACCATCGCGGCGATCGCTCCGTACAGGTGCACAGTTGCCACGGACCCTCCCGCCAGATCGACGTGCTTCGCGAGGTCCTGCTCGGCCTGCTCGCCGACGACCCGACGCTGGAGCCGCGCGACATCCTGGTGATGTGCCCCGACATCGAGACGTACGCACCACTGGTCGTCGCTGACTTCGGCCTGGGCGACGTGCTGACCGGTGCGCACCCCGCCCACCGGCTCCGGGTCCGCCTGGCCGACCGCTCCCCGATCCAGACCAATCCGCTGCTGGGTGTGGCCGCTCAGCTGCTGGCGCTGGCCGGCGGTCGCGCCACGGCCAGCGGCGTTCTGGACTTCGCCCAGACCCCGGCCGTCCGTGCGCGGTTCGGGTTCAGCGACGACGACCTCGACGACCTCACCCGGTGGGTTCGTCAGGCCAACATCCGGTGGGGCTTCGACCAGTCGCACCGCGAGCCGTTCGGCGTCGACTTCGTCCACAACACATGGCGATTCGGCATAGACCGGGTGCTGGCAGGTGTCGCACTGTCCGACGACGCACACGCCTGGATCGGCAGCACGCTGCCGCTCGACGACGTCGGCAGCAATCGGGTCGAGCTGGCAGGTCAGCTCGCGGAGTACGTCGATCGGCTGCACCGCGCGGTCGGTTCGCTGAGCGGTGTGCGTCCGATGTGTGACTGGCTGCACGCGCTGAGCGATGGCGTGGACCTGCTGACCCGTGTCGGCGACGACGACGTCTGGCAGGCCAGTCAGCTGCGGCGGGAGTTCGCCGATGTGATCGCCGGAGCCGGCGACCGCTCGGGCACCGAGATGCGGCTCTCCGACATCAGTGCGCTACTCGACCGGCGGCTGGCCGGCCGACCGACCCGGGCGAACTTCCGCACGGGCACGCTGACCGTCTGCACTATGGTGCCGATGCGGTCCGTGCCGCACCGGGTGGTCTGCCTGGTGGGTCTGGATGACGGCGTGTTCCCACGTCTCGGTGCCGTCGACGGCGACGACGTGCTGGCGCGCAACCCGATGTCGGGTGAGCGCGACATCCGTTCCGAGGACCGGCAATTGCTGCTCGATGCGATCTGCGCGGCCACCGAGACACTCGTGATCACCTACACCGGCGCCAACGAGTTCTCCGGCCGGCCACATCCACCCGCGGTGCCACTCGTCGAACTGCTCGACACCCTCGACCGCACGACTGCTGCCGCCGTCCGTGATGCTGTCGTCACACAGCACCCGCTGCAGCCCTTCGACATTCGCAACGTCGAGCGAGGTGCCCTGGTCGCAGGCACACCGTTCACCTTCGACCCCACCGTGCTGCGGGCCGCACGCGCGGCGGGCGGGCAGCGCGCCGAACGGCCCGCGTTCGTCGGCGGGCCGCTGCCGCCCCGACCACCCGACGACGTCGGATTGGCCGACCTGGCAGGCTTTTTCAGAGATCCCGTCAAGGGATTCTTCCGCGCGCTCGACTACACGCTGCCATGGGAGGTGGACGGCGTCAGCGACAGCATGCCGGTCGAGATCGACGCACTCGAGGAGTGGACGGTCGGCGACCGGATGCTCAACGACATGCTGCGGGGGATGACAGCCGACGAGGCCAGGCAGGCCGAGTGGCGCCGCGGCACGCTGCCGCCGGGTCAGCTCGGCTGGCGAAGGGCCGCCGAGATCCGGAACCAGGCTGAACTATTGGCCGCCGCGGCCGCCCGGCTGCGGAGCACCGCGACACACGCCCACGATGTGGACATCGACCTCGGCGCGGGACGGCGTCTCACCGGAACGGTTGCCCCGGTCTTCGGTGACCGGCTGATGTCGGTCACCTACTCGAAGCTGGGCGGCAGGCATCTTCTCGAAGCGTGGATTCCGTTGCTGGCCTTGGCCGCCACCCACCCCGGCGGGCACTGGTCGGCCATCTGCATCGGCCGCCAGAAGCGTGGCACCACACCCCGCACCGTCGTGCTCGGCGCTCCTGCGGCCGATGCCGTCGCACTCCTGCGCGACCTGGTGGCGATGTACGACGCCGGACGCCGCGAACCGCTTCCCCTGCCCGTCAAGACGTCGTTCGCGTGGGCGGAGGCCAGGCACGGCGGCGGTGATCCCGAGCAGTCCGCACGATATCGATGGGAATCCAACGATCGGTACCCCGGCGAAGACCGCGAACCCGCCCACATTCGGGCATGGGGTGCCAACGCGAGATTGGCCGACCTCATGGCGCCGCTGCGGCCAGGCGAGGATCACCACGGTGAGAGGCACCGGCTGGGCGCCTACGCCGCGCGCCTGTGGCTGCCCCTGCTGCGCGCCGAACGGGGTGAGTCGTGACGGAGCGCTTCGACCTCCTGGGGCCGTTACCCGCCCCACGCTCCACCACCGTGTTGGAGGCCAGCGCAGGCACCGGCAAGACGTTCGCGCTCGCCGGCCTCGTGACGCGGTACATCGCCGAAGGCGAAGCGACACTGGACCAGATGCTGCTCATCACCTTCGGTCGAGCGGCCAGCCAGGAACTTCGTGAGCGGGTGCGTGATCAGATCGTCGACGCTCTCACGGCGTTCGACAACCCACCGACCACCCCCAACGAACTGATCGAGCATCTCCTCACCGGCACGGACCAAGAGCTCGCCACCCGTCGCGAGCGCCTGCGGGATGCGCTGGCCGGGTTCGATGCCGCGACCATCGCCACCACCCACCAGTTCTGCCAGTTGGTGCTCAAGTCGCTCGGCGTGGCAGGTGACACCGATACCGGCGTGACCCTCGTCGAGACGCTCGATGACCTGGTGACCGAGATCGTCGGCGATTTGTACCTCGCCGGGTTCGGTCGCGAACGCGACGATCCGATGCTGACCTTCGGCGACGCATTGCGCCTGGCGCGTGAGGTGGTGGCCAATCCCGGCGCGCAGCTGCGGCCCGACGATCCCGAGCCCGGCTCCCGGGCGGCGGTGTCAATCGGTTTCGCGGAAGATGTTCTTGCCGAACTAGATAGACGGAAGCGGCGGTTGGGGATACTCGGCTACGACGACCTGCTGAGCAGGCTGGCCACGGCGCTGGGCGCCGATGACTCCCCGGCCCGCACCCGGATGCGCCGCCGGTGGCCGATCGTGATGGTCGACGAATTCCAGGACACCGACCGGGTGCAGTGGCAGGTGCTCGATCGGGCCTTCACCGGTCATTCGACGCTGATCCTGATCGGCGACCCCAAACAGGCCATCTACGCCTTCCGCGGCGGGGACATCGTCACCTACCTCAAGGCGGCCGAGACCGCCGGGCACAAGAAGACACTCGGCACGAACTGGCGCAGCGACGGTGCGCTGGTCCAGCGACTGCAGGCGGTGCTGAGGGGGGCGGCCCTGGGCGCCCCGGCCATCGTCGTACACGACATTGCCGCCCACCACGAGGGCTCGCGGCTTTCCGGCGCCCCCAGGAACGACCCGTTCCGGCTGCGGGTGGTCCAGCGAAAGACGTTTGGGCGCAGAGGGGTACAGAATCTCGGCATCGCCGATCTGCGCGACCACATCGGCCGAGACCTCGCTGCCGACATCGCGGCCCTGCTGGCCGCCGATGCGACCTTCGGGGGCAGGAAGGTCCGGGCGCGCGACGTCGCGGTGATCGTCGAGACGCACAAGGACGCCCGCACCTGCTACCGGGCACTGTCCGAGGCGGGCATCCGCGCGGTGTACACCGGCGACTCCGACGTGTTCGACTCGGAGGCGGCGGACGACTGGCTGTGCCTGCTCGAGGCGTTCGATCAGCCCCACCGGGTCGGGTTGGTGCGTGCGGCCGCGGCCACCATGTTCTTCGGGGAGACAGCGGAAACTCTGGTAGCCGGCGGTGATTCGCTTACGGACAAGGTGGCCGCAACACTTCGGCAGTGGGCCGGATACGCCCGGGAACGCGGCATCGCGGCAGTCTTCGAGGCCGCCCAGCTGAGCGGCATGGCCGACCGCGTGCTGTCCTGGGAGCGCGGCGAGCGGCAGATCACGGATCTGGCGCATGTGACGCAGTTGCTCCAAGATGTCGCCCACCGCGAACGGCTCAACCTGCCCGCGCTGCGCGACTGGCTGCGTAAACAGCGCGACGACCGGAGCGGCGCAGCCGAACGCAGCCGCAGGCTGGACAGCGACGCCGCGGCCGTGCAGATCATGACCGTGTGGGTCAGCAAGGGTCTGCAGTACCCTATCGTCTACCTGCCGTTCGCCTTCAATCGCTATGTGCCCGAACGTGATCTCACGTTGTTCCACGATGAGGACGGTGTCCGCTGCCTTTACGTGGGCGACAAGGACAGCCCGGATTTCTCGGCGGTCAGCCGGCTGGGCCGCACGGAAGCCGCCTCTGATGACAGCCGCCTCACCTATGTCGCGTTGACGCGCGCGCAGGCGCAGGTGGTGGCGTGGTGGTCACCGGCGTACGACGAACCCAACGGCGGGTTGTCCCGGCTGTTGCGCGGCCGCCGCCCCGGCGAGTCGACGGTTCCCGACAAGGTCCTGCCGGCGAAGGTCGGCGACGAGGAGGCGCTCGGGAGGTTTCGGGAGTGGGAGGCGGCTGGCGGTCCGGTGATCGAGGAATCGATTGTGGCGGAGCCGGTGTCGGTGCCGACAGGGAGAACCCCGGCAGCTCTGGATGCCCGCCATTTCCATCGCAGCGTCGACACGACGTGGCGGCGAACTTCCTACTCGGCGCTGATCCGGCCCGCAGAGACCACCGGCGTCAGCAGCGAGCCCGAAGCCGCCGAGCTCGACGACGAAGCCGCCGATATCCCCGTGGCGCAACCTGCGTCCGGATCCGACATCCCCTCCCCGATGGCGCATCTCCCCACCGGCGCGAAATTCGGCAGCCTGGTGCATGCCGTGCTCGAGACGGCCGACCCGATGGCGGCGGACCTGGCCGCCGAGCTGGAATCCGAGATCATGACCCACTCCGTGTGGTGGCCGGTGGACGTGCCGGCAGCCGATCTCGCCGCGGCGTTGGTTCCCCTGCACGACACCCCGCTCGGTCCGCTCGCCGGCACGCGCACCCTGCGCCAGATTGGCAGGCGGGATCGGTTGCGCGAGTTGGACTTCGAGTTTCCCCTCGCGGGCGGCGACCTGCGGGCCACCGCCGGGGAGGTGCGGCTGCGCGACGTCGGTTCGCTGTTGGCGGCGCTGATCGCGCCCGGGGATGTGCTGGCACCCTATGCCGAGCGGCTCATGGGCACCGCGCTGGGTGGGCAGGTGTTGCGCGGGTATCTATCCGGCTCGGTGGACGCGGTGCTGCGCATTCCGCACGGCCCGGACCATCGATACCTCATCGTCGACTACAAGACGAACTGGCTCGGTGACCCCGGCGGGTCACTGACGGCCGCCGACTATGTCCGCCCGCGACTGGTCGAGGCCATGCTGCACTCCGACTATCCGCTGCAGGCCCTGCTGTACAGCGTGGTGCTGCACCGGTTCCTGCGCTGGCGGCTACCCGGCTACGATCCAAAGCGCCACCTGGGTGGCACACTGTACCTGTTCGTGCGGGGCATGTGTGGCCCACAGACCCCGGCGGTCGACGGGCACCCCGCGGGGGTGTTCAGCTGGCATCCGCCCGCTGCACTGATCACCGCACTGTCCGACCTGCTCGCAGGCGGGCGGGTGCCGTCGTGACGACCGGCGCCGATCGCGCATCGGCGGCCGGCGGGGAGCCGGTCGATCCGATCGGCTGGCGTCGCGCGCTCGGCGCCTGCGGCCTGCTGCGTACGTTCAACGACGCCGAGGTGCTCGACTCGGCGGATGTCCATGTGGCGCAAAGACTGACGACGATGACCGGCGAGACCGACGAACGCGTCGGACTGGCCGTCGCACTGGCGGTGCGGGCGCTTCGGGCCGGGTCGGTGTGCGTGGACCTGCGGGCGATCGAGCGGCAGGTCGCCGCGGACACCCTGCCCTGGCCCACCCCGGACGACTGGGTGGCCGCACTGCGGAAGAGTCCGCTGGCCGGGTCGCCGCCGGTGCTGCGACTCGAGGGTGACCTGCTGTACCTGGACCGCTACTGGCGCGAGGAACAACAGGTCGCCGACGACGTGCTGGCGATGCTGGGCGCGCGGCCGCAGGGACCGCTGCCCGACGTCGGCGAGCTCTTCCCCGCCGGCTTCGATGAACAACGCCGGGCCGCACAGATCGCGCTGACGCAGCGGCTGACGGTGCTCACCGGGGGGCCGGGCACCGGCAAGACGACGACGGTCGCGCGGCTGCTGGCACTGTTCGCCGAGCAGGCCGAGCTGACCGGCGGTCAGGTGCCGCGCATCGCCCTGGCCGCCCCGACCGGTAAGGCGGCGGCCCGCCTGCAGGAGGCGGTGCAGCGCGAAGTCGACGCCCTGGACGACCGTCACCGGCGGCGCCTGGCCGGTCTTCGCGCGACCACGCTGCACCGCTTGCTCGGCAGCGGCCGCGAGACCCTCTCGCGCTTTCGCCACCACCGTGGGAACCGGCTGCCCCACCACGTGGTCGTCGTCGACGAGACGTCGATGGTGTCACTGACGATGATGGCCCGGGTGCTGGAGGCCGTCCGCCCGGATAGCCGGCTACTGCTGGTCGGCGACGCCGACCAGCTGGCCTCCGTCGAGGCGGGCGCGGTGCTCGCCGACCTCGTCGACGGACTCGGATCCCGCGATGACACGCAGATCGCGTCGCTGCGGACGTCCCACCGATTCGGCCGGTCGATCGCCGAGGTGGCCAATGCCATCCGCATCGGCGACGCCGACCGGACCGTCGAACTGCTGGCCTCCGGCGGCGAGCACGTCGAGTGGATCCCCGACGATGGTCCGGGCGAATCGCTGCGCAGCCTCCTCGTCACGCATGCGCTCGAACTCCGCCGGGCGGCTGTCCTGGGTGACGCGGCGGCTGCGCTTGGTGCGATGGAGGCGCACCGGTTGCTGTGCGCGCACCGGCGCGGCCCGTTCGGTGTCGCCCACTGGAACCGGCAGGTTGAGCGCTGGCTCACGGAGGCGACCGGCGAGCCGATCTGGTCGGCGTGGTATCCCGGCAGGCCGATCCTGGTCACGAGGAACGACCACGGTCTTGGTCTCTACAACGGCGACACCGGCGTCACGATGCTCGACGACGGGGCGTTGCGCGCTGTCATCGCCGGAGCAGGCCGGACGTCGGAGTTCGCCACCGGCCGGCTCGCCGACGTCGACACGATGCACGCGATGACCATCCATAAGAGTCAGGGCAGCCAGTCCGACGAAGTCACCGTCCTGCTGCCGCCGGAGGATTCACGGCTGCTGACGCGGGAGCTGTTCTACACGGCAGTGACCAGGGCCAAGCGGCGGGTGCGGGTCGTCGGCCCCGAGGCATCGCTGCGGGCGGCGATCGAGCGGCGTGCCGTGCGGGCGTCAGGTCTGCGCACGCGGCTGCAGGCCTGATAGGCCTGATAGTCCCTGATAGGCCATTTCGCCTTCTCCCCGAGATCCGCGCTGCGGTCGTCGGCCCAGTTATCCACAGCCCCTGCGCACAACTGGGCACGGCCGACGGTGTTCTGTCGGTCGGCGCCGCGACCATCCCGGCATGTGGAAGGCATTCGTCGGCACCGAAGCCATCGCCGAGGGCAAACTGACGCGTGGGCAGCTGCGCTGGAACCACGTTGCGGCCCACCCCAATGTGTACGTCCCGAAGGGACTCGAGCGCACGGTGCCCGTCAACGCCTATGCGGCCTGGCTGTGGACCGGCCGCAAAGGTGTCATCGCGGGCCGGTCGGCCGCCGCACTGCACGGCGCGCAGTGGGTCGACCCGTCCATACCAGTCGAGATCATCACGGCGCACACCCGTCCCAGAGCGGGCGTCGTCGTGCGGGAGGAGAGGATCGGCGTCGACGAACCGATGGTCTGGCTCGATTATGAAGGGGCACAACATATGTCGGACCGGAAGCAATACATTCGCGACATTGGCCGGGCCGAGATGATCGAAAGTGAAGGCTGGATCGACCTGCGGGTGGTCGCCGAACACAGTCGCGCATACATCGTCCATCGGGTGCGCGAGGCGTTCGCTCGGCGAGGCTATCTCCCGAAATCCGCATGAGGGTCGCTCACGGCCGACACCTCTCGCCCAGATCGGCGCGAAGGTCGCCCGCTGACGGTATTGACGACCACTGTGCAGATGTCGACGCAAACGGGGCCGAGCCCTTGGCCAGACACGCCGATGGGCACCCTCCCTGGGTGCCCATCGGCGTGTGGGGTTTTAGCGGCCGCTGTGGCGCACGGTGTTGTCGACGTGGGGGACGGTGACGGTGGGTTGGATGTCCTGGATCCAGCCGTGGTGGTCGATGTCGGCCTGAGCGGGGGCGGCGAAGCCGAACAGGCCTGCGGCCAGGGCGCCTGCGGTCAGGGCGGAGAGGGCGAACTTCTTCATGGTGATCACTCCCGGTGATGTCGTAGCGGCGGTGAAGCGGTGGTGCTTCGTGCCGGTCTGACTGTCTAAACCAGCAGGTCAGGGGATTAATTCCGGTGGCAGGAATTGATCGCCGACTGGCAGGAAATCGCCTACCGCCCAGGGCTCGTCAGGTCCACTGGGCGCGACCGCCGCGCACCAGCGCGGAAGCGGCGGAGCCGTTGAGCTCCTCGACGGTGAGGGCGACGAGCAGGTGGTCACGCCAACCGCCGGCGACGTCCAGATACCGCTGCAGCAGACCCTCCTCGCGGAAGCCCACCTTGCGCAAAACGGCCCTGCTCGCGACATTTTCCGGGCGCACCGTGGCCTCCACCCGGTGGAGCATGACCGGCCCGAAGGCGTGGTCGACACCGAGGGCCAGGGCCGCGGTCGCCACGCCGCCGCCGGTGAAGCCCCGGGCCACCCAGTAGCCGATCCAGGCCGAGCGCAGCGCGCCGTGCGTGATGTTGCCGATCGTCAACTGACCCACAAACCGATCGTCGAGCTCGATCACGTACGGCAGCATGCGCCCCTTGCGCGCCTCCGAGCGCAGGCCCGAACACACCGCAGGCCAGGACGACACCGCGTGCCGCACCTCCCAGTCGACGCCGGTGGCCGGCTCCCACGGCTCCAGGTGAGCTCGCTCGGCCAGCCGGATGCGGCTCCACTGCGCAGCGTCGCGCAACCGCACCGGACGCAGCGCCACTACGCCGGCGGCCACCCGCAACGGCCCGACCGCCTGCGGCCAGCCCGGGTGCGCGGAAGTGGAACGCCACAGGTTCACGTCGATCGGGCCCGTCCGGACGGTCAGCCGCGCTGGGCCAGGAAGGCGACGTCGACGATCTCGCCGGTGCGGATCTCCTCGACACCAGTGGGGACGACCACAAGGCAGTTCGCCTCCGCGAGGGTGGCCAGCAGATGTGAGGAAGCGCCGGGTGCACCGCCGAGCGCCTGCACCAGATACTCGCTGCTGTCCTGATCGCGCATCAGCTGCCCGCGGAGAAAACCCTTGCGACCCGCCACGGAGCTGATCGGCGACAAAGTGCGTGCAGGCACGACGCGACGCATCGGCTGGCGCTTTCCCAGCGACATCCGGATCAGCGGGCGCACCATCACTTCGAACACCACGAGCGCGCTGACCGGGTTGGCCGGCAACAGGAACACCGGCACTCCATCGCGGCCCAGCTGTCCGAACCCCTGCACCGAGCCGGGGTGCATCGCGATGCGGGTGACCTCCATATCGCCCAGTTCACCGAGGACCGACCGGACGCTGTCGGCCGCCGTCCCGCCGACCGCGCCGGCGATCACCACAGCCTCGGCCCGGTTGAGCTGCCCTTCGACCACTTCACGCAACTTCTTGGGATCGGAATCGACGATGCCGACCCGGTTGACCTCGGCGCCGGCATCGCGACCTGCGGCCGCCAGCGCATAGGAGTTGACGTCGTAGACCTGCCCGTTACCCGGTGTCCGGGAGACGTCGACGAGCTCGCCGCCAACCGATATCACCGACAACCGCGGCCGCGGATGCACCAGGACGCGTTCCCTGCCCACCGCGGCCAGCAGTCCGACCTGCGCCGCACCGATGATCGTTCCCGCCCGCACCGCCACGTCACCGGGCTGGACGTCGTCGCCGGTGCGCCGGACGTAGGCGCCCGAACGCACCCCGCGCAGCACCCGCACCCGGTTCTCGCCGCCGTCGGTCCACCGTAGCGGCAGCACGGCGTCGGCAAGTGTCGGCATCGGTGCACCGGTCTGCACCCGGGCTGCCTGGCGCGGCTGCAGCCGGCTCGGTGTCCGCGTACCCGCCAGGATGGAACCCATGACCGGCAGGCTGACCTGGCCGTTGCCCTGCTCCTCGGTGCCGTCGTCGGCGCCTGACGACGCCGCACCGAGAACGTCGACACTGCGGACGGCGTAGCCGTCGATCGCCGCCTGGTCGAAACCGGGCATCGGACGCTCGGTGACGACTTCCTCGGCGCACATCAATCCTTGCGCTTCGGCTATGGCCACCCGCACCGGCCGGGGAGCCACTGCGGCGGCAGCTATCCGAGCCTGCTGCTCCTCCACCGAACGCACAGCACGCCTTTCTCCTGTCTAGGGCCCGAGTTCGAGGTCACCACCGGTCGCCGTCGTTCGTGTGGTTCTAGTGGTCGGCCAAGCCCAGCCGCTCCACCAACCACCGTCGCAGCTCGGGGCCGTAGTCGTCGCGTTCCAATGCAAAGTCAACCGCAGCCTTGAGGTAGCCGCCGGGATTTCCAAGGTCGTGTCGAGACCCTCGATGCACCACGACATGCACGGGATGACCGTCGTCGATCAGCAACGCGATCGCGTCGGTGAGCTGGATTTCGCCGCCCGCGCCACGCGGAACCCGGCGCAGGGCGTCGAATATAGCCCGGTCGAGCACATACCGGCCTGCCGCCGCGTACGGCGACGGGGCGTCCTCCGCCTTGGGCTTCTCCACCATGCCCTTGACCCGCAGCACATCGGGATTCGACGCGTCGGGCACGACCTCGACGTCGAACACGCCGTACGCGCTGATCTCGTCGGCCGGCACCTCGAATGCGCACAGCACCGAGCCGCCGCGCTTGGCCCTGACCTTTGACATCGTCTCCAGCACGCCGGTCGGCAGCACCAGGTCGTCGGGCAGGAGCACGGCGACGGCGTCCTCGTCATCCGACAGGCTGGCCTCGACGCAACCGACCGCATGACCGAGGCCGAGCGGTTCGGCCTGAACGACCGACTCCACCTTGATCAGCGCGGGAGCGCGGCGCACCTTCTCCAGCATCGACTGCTTCCCGCGGGCCTCCAGCGTGCCCTCCAGCACGAGGTCCTCGATGAAGTGCGCGACGACGCTGTCCTTGCCCTCCGAGGTGACGATGACGAGTCGTTCGGCGCCCGCCTCGGCCGCCTCCGCCGCGACGAGTTCGATGCCGGGCGTGTCGACGACCGGTAGCAACTCTTTGGGCACCGTCTTGGTGGCCGGAAGGAACCGCGTGCCCAATCCGGCGGCCGGTACGATCGCGGTCCGGGGAATGGGGACGTCTGGTCGTGTCATCGTTCCCACATTAACCTCCCCAATGTGTGCGGAGCCCCTGAGGTCAGCAGCGACAACGCCCCGATAATGCCCACCGTGCGGCGACGACCGGCACCCGGCCGCAGGTGACGAAGGACGAACTGCGCGCCGCGGTGCTCACAACGCGCCGCGGACTGACGGAGGACGAGCGTACGGCCGAGGCCGACGCGCTGTGCTCGCATCTGGCCGGGCTGCCCGGCGACGGCGGGACGGCCTGCGCGTATGTGCCCGTCGGGCGTGAACCGGGCTCGATCCAGCTAATCGAAACGCTGCGTAGCCAAGGGTTCCGGGTGCTGCTGCCGATCGCCCGGCACGGCGACGACGGCGCGCCGCTCCCCCTCCGGTGGGCCGAGTATCGCCCCGGCCAGGGCGTGCTGGTGGCGGCTCCTTTCGGCCTGCGCGAACCCGCGCCGCCCTGGTTGCCGCCCGAGGCGGTGTCGGCAGCGACGATCATCCTGGTGCCCGCGCTTGCGGTCGACGGCCGGGGCGCGCGGCTGGGCCGCGGGGCCGGCTTCTACGATCGCACGCTCGGACTGGCGTCCCTCGGCGCCCGGCTGGTGGCCGTGGTCAGGGACGAGGAGCTGGTCGACCGGTTACCCTCCGAACCGCACGACGTGCCGATGACGCACGCGTTGACGCCCTCGCGCGGGCTGGTCGCGCTCGGCGGCAATCCGGAATGACCCGGCCCACGTAGCGGTTCTAGCACTTGAACTTGTAGAGTGCTAAAGACTTGACCATCCGGAGGTTTTCGTGCCCACCTACTCCTATGCGTGCACCGAGTGCGACAACCGGTTCGATGCGGTGCAGGCGTTCAGCGACGATGCGCTGACCACATGCCCCGAGTGCTCGGGCCGGCTACGAAAGCTCTTCGGTTCGGTGGGCGTGGTGTTCAAGGGCAGCGGGTTCTACCGCACCGACAGCCGTGACTCGTCTTCGAAGAGTTCCTCCTCCAACGGGTCGACGACCAAGAGCTCGGAATCGTCGAGCAGTGCCTCCGAGAAGTCGTCGCAGAAACCTTCGGATAAGTCGTCCTCCAGCACGTCGAGCTCGAGCAGCTCAACGCCCACGGCCGCCGCAAGCTGAGCGAGGTTATCCACAGGCGCGGATTTCACCCGCGCCACTGACGGCCCGCGCTGCCTACCGTTGGCGCCATGGCCGAGTCGCTTGATCCTTCGCCGCTGACCCGATTGAGTTCGGCGCTGAGGCCCGACTGGGCACGCACGGTGGCCGCGCGGCGGGTGATGGCGGGCGCACTGGTGCTGCTCGCCGCTGCGGCCGCGCTCCGCGCCGATCCGCGTGGCGAGCAGGTGGAGATCATCGTCGCCGCGCGCGACCTGGCACCGGGAGTTCAGCTCACCGTCGACGATGTCCGACTCGAAACCCGTACCGCCACAACGGCTCCCGATGGATCACAGTCCGATCTGGCCGCCGTCGTCGGCGCCACCCTGGCCGGTCCGGCGCGCCGGGGCGAAGCCCTGACCGACGTCCGGGTGCTCGGCTCGCGGCTCGCCGAGGCGACCGTCGGCCCGAACGGCCGAATCGTTCCCCTGCACCTGGCCGACACGGCACTGATCGACCTGATCCGTCCGGGGGACGTGGTCGACGTGCTGGCCGCCGACGGTCCGGAGTCGGGCGACGATCACCGGCCGCGCGTGGTGGCCACCAACGCCGTCGTCGTCCTGGTGTCCGGCGCGCCGACGGGAACAGGCGCGGGCAGCGATCGGGTGGTGCTGGTGGCGCTGCCCGCCCACTCGGCCAACGACGTGGCGGGCGCGACGCTGGTGCAGGCCGTCACACTCACCTTCCACTGACGGGTTCAGCCGGATCGGCGGAGGCAGATCCCAACGACACGGTCGTCAGCACGGACAACGCGACGAGCAAACCCCTCGCGACGGTGGTTACGCGACGGTGCATTCGTCCGGTCATCGCCAATCCCTTCGTGCTCCATCCGGAGAGCCTCCGCACGAAAGCTAACACCGCAGATCGAACACCACGGGGCAGGGCCGACTAACCTTTCCTCTCTGTCAGGCCACACATAACTGCAGAGAGGGTCTTCGCACCATGTTGAAGGGTTTCAGAGAGTTCATCGCGCGGGGCAATGTCATCGATCTGGCCACTGCGGTCGTCATCGGCGCCGCATTCACCGGCTTGGTCACGGCGTTCACCGATAATGTCGTGCAGCCACTCATCAGCCGAATCGGCGCGACTCCCGATTCTGACTACGGTTTCCTGAGGATTCCGCTGGGCGACGAGATCTACATCGACCTCAACGCCGTGGTGACGTCGGCGATCAACTTCCTGATCATCGCCGCGGTCGTGTACTTCGTGATCGTGGTGCCTTACAAGAAGCTCAAGGAACTGGACAAGAAGGTGGAAGTGGAGGAGACCGAACTCACCCTGCTCACCGAGATCCGCGATCTGCTGTCGACCAACGGCTCCAGCGGCAAGCATGTCACCGGCCCGGGTACCGGACCCATCCTAGACACCGCCGAGGTGACCTCCGCCGATAGGGATTGACCACCCGCCCAAACGTCATCAGCCCCCGGATCGAGATCCGGGGGCTGATGACGTTTGGTGCCAGGGAAATCTAGTTCATGTTCCAGGGCTCGCCGTAGGTGGTGACGCTGTCACCGGTCGACGAGATCAGCCGGGCGAACGGACGCAGCAGCACACCACCGGCAGCACCGGTCACGGTGCCGTGCGCGTTGGACACCGCCACACCACCGGCGGGACCGGCGACGTCAACCGAGAAGGTCGCAACTTCCTGGATACCGGGACCATTGCCCAGGTCAGCGCTGATCGACACACCCGGGAACAGGTTCGGGGTGATGACCGAGTTCAGACCGAAGGGAGGACCGGTGAGGTCACCGTCGTCGATCAGGATGTTCGGGGTGGTGTAGCTGAAGTTGATCCCAACACCCAGCGACCAGGGGAAACCGATCTGATAGCCCAACTCCAAGGTGCCCTCGAACTCATCGGCGCCCGGGCCGGCCACGATGTACTTCGCTCGACCGGAGTGGAACCACTCACGGGTCAGCCGGTTGCGGTCAAGGGGAAACACACCGTTGAGGAAGGTGTCCCACTGCTGAATCGTCAGGGTGCGGTCCTGACCGTCAACGAGACTCAGCTCGTTGTCCAGACCTGCGTGCGAGGTGCCAGTGCTCGTGAACAGAGCCGCGATGGCCGCAACCATCGCGATCAGCACCCGACTGATTGCCTTCATGTTCTCCCTAGCTGTGTCGCCGGCAGTCCCGGGGGATCACCGGATGGTTGTGGGTGCCTGGCTGTACCGCTACACCACACACCCGGCAAGACCTCCATGTGAACGGAATTAGAAACCTCACATGTTGTTCTTACGCTTTGCTCATCGTTGACACGAGGAACATAACGGGGAGGCATCCGGGCGGCAACGTAAGCGCGTAGCTGTTGTCGCCCCCATCCGCGGCGTCAACCAGTTTGCTATACCGACCTCAACCCGGCCGGGTCCGGTGCGCGCCGCCAGCCCGACGCGGCCCGATCGCGTGGTCCCCACGGTCGCATAGCCCATGGAAGGGCGGTATCGGACGGCCCGTCAACATCACCCAGTATCCGGCGCATTACGGGAAATCACAGCTCATTGGTGGTGAGGGGGCAGGTTCTCGCGTAGCCATCGCTCGCGTTCCGCGACATCTTCCGGGGATTCGGTATCACGCTCGCCGGGGGCTATGTCCGGGAGGGTTTCACCGAAGAGCTTGTTAACTGCGTCTTTTGAATGCCCAGCGGGATCGGTCACAATGTCACCACAGTGTGATGAAGATCACATTTCATCGGGGATGACCGTTCACCGGCCCGTTACTTGGGAATCCGGTTGCCCGCGACGGGAGTATGACAAGCGGGTACCACCGCCCTGGTTCCCCAGAGCGGTGGTACCCGATGTGACGACGCTGAGTCGTTAGATCTCCAAGCTTGATAGCTGGCCGATGATCTGTACCGCGAGCGGGCTCAGCGTGGCCATCCCGTCGCGCACAGCGGCGCGGGAACCGGCCAGATTGACCACCAGGGTGCTCCCCGAGATGCCGGCGAGGCCTCGGGACACCCCCGCGTCGACTATGCCCGCCGACAGGCCGGATGCACGAAGTGCCTCGGCAATACCGAGCACCTCGCGATCCAGGAGGTCGCGGGTGGCCTCCGGCGTGACATCACGCGGCGTGACGCCAGTTCCGCCCACCGAGACGACCAGGTCGACGCCCCCGATCACCGCGGTGTTGAGCGCATTGCGGATCTCCACCTCGTCGGCGGAGACCACCACCACCCCGTCGACGACGAAGCCCGTCTCACCGAGCAGCTCGGTGACCAATGGCCCGCTGTGATCCTGTTCTCCATGAGCCGTTCGGTCGTCGACGACCACGACCAACGCCCGGCCCACCAACTCCCGTGGCTGTTCCATGAGTGCAACCGTATATCCGGGCGCGGACAGCGTCGCGGCCACACGGGGTGCGCCCGGTCCTTGACCCGAAATCACTGCTGGGCCTTGCCCAGCGTCACCTGTACGGTCTCGGGCTTGCCCGAGGCGTCCAGGTAGGTCAGCGTGACCTTGTCACCGGGCGCCCTGGACCGCACGGCCGCCACCAGGGCATCGGCGCTGCCGATCACCCGGTCGTCGAGCTTGGTGACCACCACACCGCTGGGCAGCCCGGCGGCTGCGGCCGCGCCGCCGTCGGTGATCTCGACGATCTTGGCGCCATTGGCCGACGCATCGTTGCTGACCTGCACACCCAGCGAGGCATGGCTGGCTTTTCCGCTCTGAATCAGTTCGTCGGAGATGCGCTTGGCCTGATCGATCGGGATGGCGAAGCCGAGGCCGATCGACCCGCTCTGCGAAGCGCCGCTGGCACCGCCCAGCGTGGCGATGGCCGAATTGATCCCGACGAGTTCGCCGTTCATGTTGACGAGGGCGCCACCGGAGTTGCCCGGGTTGATCGCTGCGTCGGTCTGGATGGCGTCGAGCACCGTGTTCTGGTTGTCGGCGTCGCCGCCCGCGGCAACAGGGCGGTTCAGCGCGCTGATGATGCCCGTCGTGACGGTGCCCTCCAGACCCAGCGGCGAACCGACCGCCACGACGTCCTGACCGACGCGGAGATTCGCCGAGGACCCGAGGGTGATCGGGGTCAGGTCGGAGACCCCTTGTGCGCGAACGACCGCGATGTCACTGCTGGGATCGGTGCCGACGACCGTGAACGGCGCCGTGCGGCCGTCGGCGAACGTGACGGTAGTGCGCGGGGCTCCGCCGGGGGCGTCCTCGGGCACCGCGACCACGTGATTGTTGGTCAGGATAAGGCCGTCGGAGGTGAGCACGATGCCGGAGCCCTCCTCGGACGCCCGGCCCAGGTCCGTCTGCAACTTGACCACGCTGGGCACCACCTTGGCCGCAACCTGCTCGACGGAGCCGACGGGCACACTGGCGGCGGGAACGCTAGGCGCCGCAGGCGCCGTGACCGGAGACGAACTGGCGACGGGCCGGTCCTGACCGACCAGCGTGGCCACCCCGCCGCCGACACCGGCCGAGACCAGTGCGACCGCCACCGCGCCGACCGTCAATGCCGCTGCACGCGAACGCTTTCGGGGCGGAGAGGGAAGCCGTGGCGGTTGCGGCGGCAGTTGACCCGCACCCGTCCGGTACGGATCGTAGGGAGCACGGTACTGCTGCTGCGCCCCCTGCTGAGTGGCGTAGCGCCAGTCGTAGGGATGCTGCCGGTAGCCGTCGGACTGGGGCGCACCGGGGTAGCCAGGTGCCGCGGGCTCATTGCCACTGGGACCGTGGCCCTGTTGCGGTGGCGGCGTATACCTCGGGTGGTTGGTCATCTGGCTGCGGTGCTCTTTCTTCTCATGTCGGGCGGTCTACGACTCAACAACGACGGACGCAGACCCACAGTGCCCATCCGGGCTGAGAATCCACTTAGAGAAGACTCGGGACAAACCGAGACTTCCCGGCCCCTCCAGTAATCCCTGCCATCATTGATTGTCGGCGCCGACCACCCGTCCGTCCACGCCACGGGGTTCGCGTGTCGCGAGGATGGGACGTCCGGGCAGCACCACGTGGATGGCGGTTCCGGGCGGATTCCCGCCGGGCACGGCGTCCTCCACCCTGAGCGCTCCACCGTGTTTGAGCACAACCTGTTTGACGATGGCCAGGCCAAGACCGGAGCCGGGCATGGCACGCGCAGCCGTCGACCGGTAGAACCGCTCGAACACCAGCCTGCGCTCGTGGGGCGCGATGCCGGGACCGTGATCGGCTACAACCAACTCCGCGTGTACAGCGTCGGTCTGGGCGAGCCGGACGTCGACGCGGCCGCCGGGCGGACTCCACTTCGCGGCGTTGTCAAGGAGATTCAGCACCGCGCGGGACAGGCCGGCGGCGTCGCCGTACACCTGCCACCCGACCATGTGGACGTCGAACTCAATATCGTTGCGGCGGCGGCGAACTCGCTCAAGACTGCGCTCGACGACATCGGACATGTCGACCGGTTCGTGGATCACGCCGCCGGCGTCCCCCCTGGACAGGTCGACGAGATCGCCCACCAGGGTGGACAGTTCCTCGATCTGGGCGATCACGTCGGCGCGCAGGCCCGCCATCTCGTCGTCGGGCAGCCGGGGAGCGCCGGGGGCCATCGCCGCCATCAGCAGCTCGACGTTGGTGCGCAACGACGTCAGAGGCGTGCGCAGCTCGTGCCCGGCGTCGGTGACCAGGCGAGCCTGTCTCTCGCGCGACTCGGCCAGGGCCCGCAGCATCATGTTGAACGCCTCGGTGAGGCGGGCGAGTTCGTCGCTGCCGAACACCGGGATGGGGCGCAGGTCGTCGGTCCTGGCCACCCGTTCGGCGGCCTGGGTGAGCCGGCCCACCGGACGCAGCCCGGCGCGAGCCACCATCCCGCCCGACACGGCGGCGACGGCCACACCGATACCGCCGACGATGAGCAGCACCGTGCCCAACCGCCGAAGAACCTGGCCGGTGGGTGCCAGGCTTTTGGAGATCAGCAGCGAACTGCCGTTGGCGAGGTGGATCGCCAGCACCCGCTGATGGTTGGCGGTGCGCAACGACATCAGCAGCTCGCCCGAGACCACGTCCTTCTCGGGATTGCCGAACGGCAGGGTCTGGCCCTGCTGGTTGGCGGTGTAGGTCCTGCGGTCGGGAACCACGAGCATCGCATTGACGTCCGAATACGCGGTGCCCTCGATGGCCTTGCCGGGGTCCGCGGCCAGCGAACCGCTCTCGATGAGCAGGCGTGCCCTGCTGTGCAGCTGGGTGTCGATGTCGTCGTACAGCGCCCGCGAGACCACCGCGTACACGGCGACGGCCATCAGCACGACGACCATCGCCACCATGGACATCGCCAGCATCATCACGCGCCAGCGCAGCGACAGCGAGCTGGTGTTGGGCAGGGCACTCTGCCGCCCGTTGGGAGCGGAGCGAAACGGTGTCGAAAACGCCGAGAAGCCCGAAGAAGCGACCATCAGGGCGGTGTTTCGCGAAGCACGTAACCCACGCCGCGGACGGTGTGGATCAAGCGTGGCTCGCCTTGTGCTTCGGTCTTGCGGCGCAGATATCCGATGTACACCTCGAGCGCGTTGCCGGATGTCGGGAAGTCGAAACCCCACACCTCTTCGAGGATGCGGCTGCGCGTGAGCACTCGGCGCGGGTTGGCGATCAGCATCTCCAGCAGCGCGAACTCGGTGCGGGTGAGGCTGATCTGGCGTTGCCCGCGGGTCACCTCACGGGTGACCGGATCCAGGCTGAGATCCGAGAACGTCATCGCCGGCGACTCGGCACCGTCGTCGGGTGTGGTGCGGCGCAGCAGCGCGCGCATGCGGGCGAGCAGTTCTTCCAGCGCGAAGGGCTTGGGCAGATAGTCGTCGGCGCCGGCGTCCAGACCGGCGACACGCTCGGACACCGAGTCGCGCGCCGTCAACACCAGGATGGGCAGGTCGTCGCCCGTGCTGCGCAGCTGACGGCACACTTCCAGGCCGTCCAGCCGGGGCATCATGACGTCGAGTACCACCGCATCGGGCCGGTCGCTGGCGATCAGATCGAGCGCTTCGACACCGTCCTGCGCCAACTCGACGGAGTAGCCGTTGAACGACAGTGACCGACGCAGCGACTCGCGCACCGCGCGATCGTCATCGACGACAAGTATGCGCACAGGCACAGTTTCAACCTATCGCCTGAGAGCGGCCTGAGAGACGCGCCGGGCCGACCGGCATTTGCCAGGATCGGGGCGGTCAGCGCCGGTCGAGGTCGATCAGGCCGAGACGGGCGGCCTTCAGCAGCCGCCGCGGCACCTTGTGATGCTGACCTGCGACTGTCACACCGACCAGGTCGGTACGCGAGGCCTTCCACTGCGCGCGCCGGCTACGGGTATTCGCGCGCGACATCCTGCGCTTGGGCACAGCCATGACGTGCATCTCCTTGGTATTGCGGGGTATTGCGGGGTATTGCGGGTTCGCCGCGCACAGAAAAGCACCCCGGGCGGCGACGGTTGCCCCTCAGGATAGCCGGTGACCGGCGTCGGCTCCAAAACGCGTCAGTACGGCGAAAACCACCTGGGCACCAGTGCCTGGAAGTTAAAGTTCGAGCCACCACCCGCAACGAGGGAGAACGCCATGGGGCGCCTCATCATCGCAGGCCTGCTGGTTTTGACGCTGGTCGGCTGCGGACAGAGCAAACCAGAGAACGGAAGCTCCCCCGAACCGGTGGCCGTGTCGACGGCTGCCGAGGCGTCGACGGCCGCCGAGGCATCGACCCCCGGCTGCACGGCGAGCGGGCTGGATGCCATGTCGGCCCTCTCGGAGTTCCAGCTGGAGATGGATGACGCCCAAAAGGCCGGCAAGCTGACCACCGACCGGCTGCTCGCCGCACGCGACAAGCTGTACAACCAGACGCAGGCGGCCTACGCGAACAGCGACTGGGCCACCTACTGCAAGGCGATCGACGACATGCGCGCCGAGTTGGGACTCTGACGGGCTTGACGCGCTACCGGCGGTAGCGGTTAACCTACCGGTTGGTTGGTCTGCCAACGGGAGGTCAGAGTGGACGTCAACGTGGACGTTAAAGGGGTTCCCGTCCGCATCGGCAATTGCTCGGGGTTCTACGGCGACCGCCTGACGGCCATGCGCGAGATGCTCACCGGCGGTGACCTGGACTTTCTCACCGGCGACTACCTGGCCGAGCTGACCATGCTCATCCTGGCCCGCGACCGCGCCAAGAATGCCGACCGCGGCTACGCCAAGACCTTCCTGACCCAGCTGGAGGACTGCCTGGGCCTGGCGCTGGACCGCGGCGTGCGGATCGTCGCCAACGCCGGCGGCCTCAATCCCGCCGGTCTGGCCACCGCCGTGCGCGCGCTGGCCGATCGGCTCGGCCTGCCCGCGACCGTGGCCCACGTCGAGGGCGACGACCTGCTCCCGCGGGCCGACGAACTCGGCTTCGCCGCTGCGCTGGCCGCCAACGCCTACCTCGGCGCCTGGGGCATCGTCGAGTGCCTGGACAACGGCGCCGACGTGGTCGTCACGGGCCGGGTCACCGACGCGTCGCTGGTCGTGGGCGCGGCCGCCGCGCACTTCGGCTGGGAGCGCACCGACTACGACCGGCTCGCGGGCGCGATCGCGGCCGGCCACGTCCTGGAATGCGGTGCGCAGGCCACCGGCGGCAACTACGCGTTCTTCACCGAGATCGCCGACCTGACCCATCCGGGCTTTCCGCTCGCGGAGATCCACCCCGACGGATCCTCGGTGATCACCAAACACCCCGGCACCGGCGGCGCGGTCACCGTGGGCACCGTCACCGCCCAGCTGCTCTACGAGATCGGCGGAGCACGGTACGCCAACCCGGACGCGACGCTGCGGGTCGACACCGTGGAACTGTCCGGCGACGGCCCGGACCGGGTGCGCATCAGCGGCGTGAAGGGCGAGCCCCCGCCGCCGACGCTGAAGGTCTCGCTGAACACCATCGGCGGATTCCGCAACCAGACCACCTTCGTGCTCACCGGACTGGACATCGACGCCAAGGCCGAATTGCTGCGCCGCCAGCTGGAAACCGGCCTCACTGTCAAGCCCGCCGAACTGGAGTGGACGCTGGTGCGCACCGACCGCGCCGACGCCGACACCGAGGAAGCCGCGAGCGCATTGCTGCGGTGCGTCGTGCGCGACCAGGACTCGACGCAGGTGGGTCGCGACTTCTCTTCGGCCGCAGTAGAATTGGCCCTGGCCAGCTATCCGGGATTCACCAGTACCGCCCCGCCGGGCGACGCGCAGGTGTACGGCGTGTTCACCGCCGCCTTCGTGCCGGCCGACCAGGTCGCCCACGTCGCCGTGCACGCCGACGGCACCGGCACCGTGATCCCGCCCGCCGGGCAGACACTCGCCCTGGCGCCCGTTCCACCGTTCGCGCTGCCCGAACCCCTCCCATTCGGTGAAACCCGCAGGGTGCCGCTCGGGGTCGTCGCGGGCGCGCGCAGCGGGGACAAGGGCGGCGCCGCGAATATCGGGCTGTGGGTGCGCACCGAGCAACAGTGGCGGTGGCTGGCGCACGCGCTGACCGTCGCCAAACTGCGCGAACTGCTGCCCGAGACGGCCGATCTGCCCGTCGCGCGTCATCTACTGCCGAACCTGTGGGCCGTCAACTTCGTCATCGACGGCATCCTCGGCCAGGGGGTGGCCTACCAGGCCCGGTTCGATCCACAGGCCAAGGGTCTGGGCGAGTGGCTGCGCAGCAGATACCTCGACATCCCCGAGGGCCTGCTGCCATGAGCATCTGGTCCACCCCGGAACGCGAGCAACTGCGAAAGACGGTGCGCGCGTTCACCGAACGAGAGATCCTGCCCCATGTTGCCGAATGGGAGACCGTCGGCGCGCTCCCCCGCGACCTGCACCGCGCGGCGGGTGATGCCGGTCTGCTCGGCGCCGGGCTGCCGCTGGCGGTCGGCGGGGGCGGTGGTGACGGTGCGGACTCCTTGATCATCTGCGAGGAGATGCATTACGCCGGGGCGCCCGGCGGTGTGTTCGCCTCGCTGTTCACCTGCGGGATCGCGGTGCCGCACATGATCGCCTCCGGCGACGCGCGGTTGATCGACACCTATGTGCGCCCGACACTGCGAGGAGAGCTGATCGGCAGCCTGGCCATCACGGAGCCGGATGGCGGCTCGGATGTGGGACACCTGCGCACCACCGCCAGACGCGACGGCGGCGACTACATCCTCAACGGCGCGAAGACCTACATCACCTCCGGCGTGCGGGCCGATTACGTGGTGACCGCGGCACGCACGGGCGAGCCCGGCGCCTGCGGGGTTTCGCTGATCGTCGTCGAAACGGGCACAACGGGTTTCGAGGTCACCCGTAAGCTGGACAAGATGGGCTGGCGGTCCTCGGACACCGCCGAAATCTCCTACACAGACGTGCGCGTTCCCATGGCAAACCTGATCGGCGGGGAGAACACCGGATTCGCGCAGATCGCCGCGGCGTTCGTACCCGAGCGCGTCGGACTCGCCACGCAGGCCTACGCCAGCGCCCAGCGCTGCCTCGACCTGACCGCCGAGTGGTGCCGCCGTCGGGAAACCTTTGGCAGGCCGCTGATTTCACGCCAGCAGGTACAGAACACCCTGGCCGAGATGGCCAGGCGCATCGACGTCGCGCGGGTCTACACCCGTGCGGTGGTGGAGCGCCAGCTCGCCGAGACCGTGACCGAGCCCGCGACATCGCACGGACCCGACCTGATCGCCCAGGTGTGCTTCGCCAAGAACACCGCCGTCGCCGCCGGCGAGTGGGTCGCCAACCAGGCGGTGCAGTTGTTCGGCGGGATGGGCTACATGGCCGAGTCCGAGATCGAGCGACAGTACCGCGATATGCGCATCCTCGGAATCGGCGGCGGCACAACCGAAATCCTGACCGCGTTGGCGGCGAAGGCCATGGGGTTCCGGTCATGACAGCCGTGGGCGTCGGTGAGCCCACGGTGCTGCGCTCACACCTGGACCCTGCCTCCCCCGCCTACGCGACAGCGGCGGCGGCGATGACCGCCAAACTCGCCGAGATCGACGCCGAGCACGCCAAGGCGCTCGCAGGCGGCGGTCCGAAGTACGTCGAGCGCCACCATGCCCGCGGCAAGTTCACCGCACGCGAGCGCATCGAACTGCTTATCGACCCCGACTCGCCGTTTTTGGAGCTGAGCCCACTGGCCGCGTGGGGCAGCGAGTTCCAGGTGGGCGCCAGCGTAGTGGCGGGCATCGGTGCGGTCAGCGGGGTTGAGTGCCTACTAGTCGCGAACGACCCGACCGTCAAGGGCGGCACCAGTAACCCGTGGACGCTGCGGAAGATGCTGCGCGCCAACCAGATCGCCTTGGAGAACCGCCTTCCGCTGATATCGATGGTGGAGTCGGGCGGTGCCGACCTGCCCACCCAGAAGGAAGTCTTCATCCCGGGCGGTCGGGGCTTTCGTGACCTCACCCGGCTGTCGGCTGCGGGCATCCCCACGATCGCCCTGGTATTCGGTAATTCGACGGCGGGCGGGGCCTATGTCCCGGGCATGTCCGACCACGTCGTGATGATCAAAGAACGCTCGAAGGTCTTTCTCGCGGGGCCACCGCTGGTCAAGATGGCCACCGGCGAGGATTCCGACGACGAATCGCTCGGTGGCGCCGAAATGCACTCCCGCACTTCTGGTCTGGCCGACTACTTCGCCGTAGACGAGCTCGACGCCCTCAGGATCGGCCGGCGCATCGTGGCCCGGCTCAACTGGCGCAAGCAGGGTCCGGCACCGGCTCTGGCGGTCGAACCGCGCTACGACGCAGGCGAACTCCTCGGGATCGTCCCCCCGGATCTGCGGACTCCGTTCGACCCCCGCGAGGTGATCGCGCGGATCGTGGACGGATCCGAGTTCGACGAGTTCAAGGCGCTGTACGGCTCATCGCTGGTCACGGGCTGGGCCAGGCTCTACGGCTATCCGGTGGGCATCCTGGCCAATTCCCGCGGCGTGCTGTTCAGTGAGGAGTCCCAGAAGGCCACCCAGTTCATCCAGCTCGCCAACCGGTCGGATACCCCGTTGCTGTTCCTGCACAACACGACCGGCTACATGGTCGGCAAGGACTACGAGGAACGCGGGATGATCAAACACGGTTCGATGATGATCAACGCGGTATCCAACTCCACCGTGCCGCACATCTCGCTGTTGATCGGGGCATCGTACGGTGCAGGACATTACGGCATGTGCGGGCGAGCCTACGACCCGCGATTCCTGTTCGCCTGGCCGAGCGCCAAGTCCGCGGTGATGGGCGGCGCGCAGCTGGCCGGGGTCATCTCGATCGTCGGCAGGGCGGCGGCCGCCGCGCGCGGTCAGGAGTTCGACGAGGCCGCCGACGCGGCGCTGCGCGGGGCCATCGAGGCGCAGATCGAAGCGGAGTCCTTACCGATGTTCCTGTCTGGCAGGCTCTACGACGACGGTGTCATCGATCCGCGCGATACCCGCACCGTGCTGGGAATGTGCCTGTCCGCCATCGCAAGTGGCCCGATCAAGGGGACGTCGAGCTTCGGCGTCTTCCGCATGTAGGGGCCGATGATGACGGTGCGTACGAAGAGGATCCGGCCATGATCACCAACGTCCTGGTCGCCAACCGCGGCGAGATCGCCCGCCGGGTGTTCGCGACGTGCCGTCGCCTCGGTGTCGGCACGGTCGCCGTCTACACCGACCCCGACAGCGCGTCACCGCATGTGGCGGAGGCCGACGCCCGGGTGCGCCTCGTCGGCAACGCCGGCTACCTCGATGCGGTGCAGCTCATCGCGGCCGCACGGGCTTCGGGGGCCGATGCCATCCATCCGGGCTACGGATTCCTTTCGGAGAACGCCGAATTCGCGTCGGCCGCACAACGCGCCGGGCTGACATGGATCGGCCCGCCACCGGCCGCCGTCGCGGCCATGGGGTCCAAGATCGAGGCCAAGAAGCTGATGTCGGCGGCCGGTGTACCCGTCCTCGAGGAACTCGCCCCGGGCACGGTGACGGCCGCCATGCTGCCGGTGCTGATCAAGGCGTCCGCGGGAGGTGGTGGCCGCGGCATGCGTGTGGTGCGCGACCTGTCCGCGCTGGCCGCCGAATTGCACGCGGCACGCCGCGAGGCCGAGTCGGCCTTCGGCGATCCGACGGTGTTCTGCGAGCGCTACCTCGCCGCGGGCCACCACGTCGAGGTCCAGGTGCTCGCCGACACGCACGGCACGGTGTGGGCGGTCGGCGAGCGCGAGTGCTCCATCCAGCGCCGCCACCAGAAGATCATCGAGGAGGCGCCGTCTCCGCTGGTCGAGAGGGTACCGGGGATGCGGGCCAGGCTGTTCGACGCGGCGCGGCTGGCGGCGGGTGCGATCGGGTACGCGGGCGCGGGCACCGTCGAGTTCATGGCGTCGTCGGATCCGGCGGACGCCGGCGCCTTCTACTTCCTGGAGATGAACACCCGCCTGCAGGTCGAGCACCCCGTCACCGAGGCCACCACGGGACTCGACCTCGTCGAGCGTCAGCTGTTCATCGCCGGCGGCGGCAGGATCGACGACCAGCCACCGCCGTCGCGCGGGCATTCGATAGAGGCCAGGCTGTACGCCGAGGACCCCGCCCGCGACTGGCAACCGCAAGCCGGCGTCCTGCACCGCTTCGATGTACCAGGCGCGACAACCCGATTCGGATCGACCGACGCGCCAGGTGTGCGGGTCGACGCGGGTGTGGCGGACGGCTCGGCGGTGTCGATCTTCTACGACCCGATGCTGGCAAAGGTGATCTCGTTCGCCCCGGGCCGCACCGTGGCGGCCGCGATGCTCGCCGACGCGCTGTCTCGGTCGAGGATCCACGGGATACCCACCAATCGGGACCTGCTGGTGAGGGTGCTGCGGCATCCGGCGTTCATCGACGGCCACACCGACACCGCGTTCTTCGACACCCACGGGCCGGGCGCGCTCGCCCGCCCGCTGGCGGGTGCGCGGACCGCCGCCCTGTCCGCGCTGGCCGCGGCGCTCGCCGATGCCGCGCACAATCGCCGGACCACACCGGTTTTCGCCGCTGCCCCGGCCGGGTGGCGCAACCTGGCCTCCGGCTTTCAGGTCAAGCGCTACCGTGACACCGCGGAGGTCGAGCACGAGGTCCGGTACCGGTTCACCCGCGACGGCCTACAGGCGCCCGATCACGCCGGCGTGTCGCTGTTGTCGGCCGCACCCGAGCGGGTGGTGCTGGTGGTGGAGGGGGTGGACCGCCCGTTCGACGTCGCCCGCTACGGCGCCGACGAGGTGTTCGTCGACTCCGCTCTGGGTGCCGTCCACCTGCGGGCGCTACCGCGCTTTCCCGATCCCGAAGCCGCCGTTGCCCACGGCTCGCTGCTGGCGCCGATGCCGGGTTCAGTCGTGCGCGTCGGCGCGGCTGTCGGCGAGGGGGTGCGCGCGGGCCAGCCGCTGGTGTGGCTGGAGGCGATGAAGATGGAACACACCGTCGCCGCCCCCGCCGACGGCGTCCTTACCCAGCTCAATGTCGCGCCCGGCCAACAGGTCGAGGTCGGGACCGTCCTGGCACGAGTCGACGACCAGCGAGGAGAGCAATGACGATGACGCCCGTTCCGGCCGGGTTCGTCGAAACCGACGAACAGCAGGCGCTCCGCGAAGCGGTGGCCGCCATGGCGGCGAACTACGGTCAGGACTACTACCTGGCGAAGGCGCGGGCGGGTCAGCATACCGACGAGTTATGGTCGGAGGCAGGCAAACTCGGGTTCATCGGGGTCAACCTGCCTCAGGAGTACGGCGGCGGCGGGGCGGGCATGTACGAGTTGTCGCTCGTCATGGAGGAGATGGCGGCGGCGGGCTCGGCGTTGCTGATGATGGTGGTGTCTCCCGCCATCAACGGGACGATCATCGCCAGGTTCGGCACCGAGGATCAGAAGAGGCGATGGCTGCCGGGCATCGCCGACGGTTCGGTGACCATGGCGTTCGCGATCACCGAACCCGACGCTGGCTCGAACTCGCATCGCATCACCACCACGGCCCGCCGCGACGGCAGCGACTGGATCCTCAAGGGCCAGAAGGTGTTCATCTCGGGCGTCGACCAGTCACAGGCCGTGCTGGTGGTCGGCCGCACCGCCTCTCCCGACATCGCCGCCGGCTCCACGCCCGAATCGCTGCGGCCCGCGTTGTTCATCGTCCCCACCGATTCGCCGGGGCTGTCCTGGACGAAGATCGACATGGAGCTGATCAGCCCGGAGAGCCAGTTCCAGGTGTTCATCGACGACGTCAGGTTGCCTGCGGACGCGCTGGTGGGGTCGGCCGACGCGGCAATCGCCCAGCTGTTCGCGGGCCTGAATCCCGAGCGGATCATGGGTGCCGCCAGTGCGATCGGTATGGGCCGCTTCGCCATCGGCAAGGCGGTGGACTACGTCAAGACCCGCAAGGTGTGGAAGACGCCGATCGGCGCGCATCAGGGACTGTCACATCCGCTCGCGCAGAACCACATCGAGATCGAGCTGGCCAAGCTGATGATGCAGAAGGCGGCGGCGCTGTACGACGCCGGGGACGACCGGGGTGCTGCCGAGGCGGCCAACATGGCCAAGTACGCCGCAGCCGAGGCGTCTGTGCGCGCGGTCGATCAGGCGGTGCAGTCGCTCGGCGGCAACGGCTTGACCAGGGAGTACGGCATCGCCGCGGCGGTGACAGCATCGAAACTGGCCAGGATGGCACCGGTCAGCCGCGAGATGGTCCTCAACTTCATCGCGCAGACCTCGCTGGGCCTGCCCCGGTCGTACTGATGAGCACCCTGATGAGCACCGTCGTCCACTACGCCGTCGAGGGCACCATCGCCCGGGTGACCATCGACTCGCCGCACAACCGCAACGCCCTGTCGGCGGCGCTGGTCGAGCAGCTGCACCGGCGCTTCGCCGACGCGGCCGCGGACCCGTCGGTCCGCACGGTGGTGCTGGACCATTCCGGCGGAACCTTTTGCGCAGGAGCCGATCTGGCCGAGGCGTCGGCGGCCGATCCGACGGTGGCGGCCGTCGAACGGGCGCGTGAGCTGGCCGCGCTGCTGCGTGCGATCCTGGAACTTCCCGTTCCGGTGATCGCCGCCGTCGACGGTCACGTGCGCGCGGGTGGCCTCGGCCTGATCGGCGCGTGCGACATCGTCGTCGCCGGCCCGGACAGTACATTCGCGCTGACCGAGGCCCGCATCGGGGTTGCGCCGTCGATCATCTCGCTGACGCTGCTGCCGAAGATGACGCCGCGCAGCGCGGGCCGCTACTTCCTCACTGGGGAGAGGTTCGGGGCCGCACAGGCCGCCCAGATCGGCCTCGCCACCATGGCGACGGACGACGTCGCCGGGACGGTAGCCGCGCTCGCCGCCGACATCGGCAAGGGCTCACCCCAGGGCCTGGCGGCGTCGAAGGCCCTGACCACGGCGCCGATCCTGGACGGCTTCGACCGTGGCGCCGACACATTGACCACCCAGTCGGCGCGGTTGTTCGTCTCCGAGGAGGCACGCGAGGGCATGGCGGCGTTCCTGCAGAAGCGACCACCGCGCTGGCATAGTTGACGCGATCACGCCGATGCCACAGTTTTATCAACGGTGTTGCATGTGCCACCGTTCGTCGTAGGCTCGTCATTGATGAGCACTTCATCGTCGTCTGGCGGATCGATGCGTGCCGCTGACACAGATCGGATTCAGGTGGCACAGTTGCTCACCGAGGCTGCCTCGCAGGGGCGCCTTCCGATGAGCGAGTACGAGCAACGCCTGACGCTGGCGTACGCCGCCGAGACCTATGACGATCTGGCTGTGCTCAGCGCAGACCTCCCCGGCGCGGTCACCTCACCGCGCAACGGCGGCCCGTGCCGACCCGCCCCGTCGACACTGTTGCTGGCGATCATGAGCGGCTACGAGCGCCGCGGCCGCTGGAACGTGCCGAGGCGACTGACAACGATCGCCTTCCTGGGGGGCGGGGTGGTGGACATGCGCTACGCCGACTTCACCTCACCCGAGGTCGAGGTCCGGTCGTACTCGATTTTCGGCGGGCAGACGATCGTGATCCCGCCGGAGACCAACGTCGACCTCCACGGTTTGGGGGTGATGGGTTCCTTCGACCAGACCATCGACGGCGAGGGTTCGCCGGGCGCACCCCACGTGCGGATCCGCGGCTTCTCGCTGTGGGGCAGCGTCGCGGTCAAACGAAAGAAGCGGCGCACGACACCGGACCAAACCTGAGAATCGAGTAGGGGGCCCGGGTGCGAGCAAGGTGATCATGACCCCCGGTTGTAATGGAAAAGCGGGCGCGTGGCCAAGCCGAGATGAGATCACGCAAGCCGTCAAGAATCTTTGGACCGGCGATCCGTGCCAGTACACCGAGATCACCGTCAGGGTGCTGGGTGAAGTTGAGAACGTTCGCGTGTGGAACGAAAAACGGACACGTGAGGGGAGGTCGGAGGCTCGTTGAGTTCGCGGCGGAAGCCGTTGCTGGCGTTGTTAATTCCGGCAACAAGGAACAGGCGCGACCCGCGTTCGGGCGTGCTGCGCGACTTGGTGTGCGTGTTCAATCGTGAGGGCATTCTTTGTGGCGAGAGTGCCCGATGTCGTGTGCTGGCGGGGGGAGTACTTGAATGGTGAGTTGTAGGGCGGGCAGCAGGTTGACGAGTTCGTCGAGGGTGAATTCGTCGATGTTGGTTTGCAGTAGTTAGGTGACCCTCGGGCCGGTGACGTGCAGAACGGCGGCTGCTTGAGCCGCGGTGAGGCGCCGTTGTGTGATGCGTCGGGTGATGGCGGTCAGCAGTGTTTGGCGTGCTGATCGGATCGCTGGATTGTCCACGTCGGGTGGGACGTCATCGGGCACGTCCTTCAACGGATCGAGGTGCGGTCGATCGGGGTGGTTCGGAGGAGCCCCTGAAGCCAGCCCACGAGTTGGGCGTGGGCGCAGTTCGGCGTCGGACAGTTCGGTGTGGTGGGTCAGCGGCAGGGCGAGCCGCTGCAGTTCTTCGCGCAGGTCGGGGGTGAGAACGGTGAGCAGTTCACCGATGATGTGAGTGTCGATGGCTCGCAGCCGCTTGAGGCCCGCGGTATCCAGTGGTTGGGTGCGGATTTCGTCGACGAGCTGTGTGGTCATGGTCGCGATCGGCATGACCTTGTCCCGCGGGGGTTGTGGGGTCGGCGCTGTCATGGTTGGGGGGTCGAGTGCGCTGCTGGTGTCGGTGCCCATGCGGTCCTCGCTGCGGTGGTCTAGTGATTCGGGTTATCCGCCGGGTGTTCTGCACGATCGCAGCTATCGGTGCCGGCGCACCGGGCCTGCCCGCAAGGGTGGCGCTGAGAGGTGGGCGGTGGGGGTTCGGTGGGTGATGGGGATCTGGACGTCGCTGGCGGGGGGATGGTCACCAGGCATCGGCCTGTGCGGGCTGCGGGGCGGTGGGGTGCTGGCGTGGTCGTAGTCGGCGCGGCGGGTGGGGTTACGCAGCAGGGCGTAGGCGGCCAGCACTTGCCGGAGGTCGTCGTCGGCGGTGTGCGAGGGCGGTGTGGGGCGGGTGTCGGGGTGATGGGCGCGTAACCGCGTGCGGTAGGCGTGGGTGATCTCGGCTGGGGTTGCCGTCGGGGAAACGCCCAACACCACGTAGGGATCAGGATTCTGGCGCACCATCAGTTGCTCTCTCCGCGAACAAGATGCGGTGACTCCCGGGATTGCAGCCCAACCGGGAGCCACCGCGCTGAGAGGTCCATCTGACATTGATCACGATGAGCCGTCGGGTCCTACCCGGGCGTGGCAACGACGCGGTCCACTTTCGGCATGCCACCTCGAGTGGCGGCGCGTGCCCTGACCGGCTCTGGACGCTGGAGCCGGAAGCGGTGACGCGACATCTGCATCATTGTGGGCGACACCAGAGTCGTTGCCTGCTCGTGATAATCGGCAGGGCGTCACCTCCCCTGGTCCGACAGTGCCGTTAGAGCAGGAATACTCAGGTCCGACGGAGGAGACCGCTGGGTGGCCATATCGGGGCGGACCGTTAGGCGTTGATGGCCTTCTTCTCGTCGCTGCTGGTGATCTGGATCCGGCGCGGTTTGGCTTTCTCGGCGACCGGGATGGTCAACCGCAGCACCCCACCGGCATAGCTGGCCTCGATCGCGTCGGCGTCGAGCGTTTCGCCCAAGAACAGCTGCCGGCTGAACACCCCGCGCGGCCGCTCGGCGGACACCATCTCCCGGTCGGCATCCAGATCGGGGCGCGTGGCGTGCACGGTCAGCACATTGCGCTCGACGTCCAGATCCAGGGAATCCTCGTCCACACCGGGCAGGTCGAACTCGACGATGAACCGGTCGCCCTCACGCCAGGCATCCATCGGCATCACCGCCGGGCGCGCGGCGGTGCCCAGCACCTGCTGGGCGAGGCGATCGAAGTCGCGAAACGGATCGGTGCGCATCAACATCATCTTTCCCTCCTACCCATTGGCCTGTGACAGATCATCTGCGTGTTCTGTCATAGGTTTCTAATAGCACTGGAACTAGTTTTGCGCAAGGGTAAATGTGGACGAAGTCGGTGGCGAAATGGAGCAAGTCGGTGCCTGACGATCCGGCCCCGCCGCGATCTACGCGCGGTGTGTATGGCATCTCGGTGACCGCGGAGTTTGATCCGCAGACGCTGCCGCTCGCGCACCGACGTCGGCACCCGCCGATACACCACCACCCCCACCCAATGGGGTGCGCCCGGCGGTGTCGATGATGCGGTGGCGGCTGCTGCATCCGCGCCACCGCGTCCGACCACTCCCAGCGCGCCCCGTCGAGGAAAAACCGGAACCGGCCCACGCGCTGCGGATCACCAGCGCCGATCACCTGTTCCACCGCGCTGAGCTCCTCGGCGACGTCCCCGCCGCCATCGGCCACCACCAGCGGGTCGTTGAGGTCGGTGTCGGGCGCCACCAGGTGCTTGCGGAGAGCTCGTCGCCAGCCGTGGTGAGATTTGATGACTCGTCCATCACATTTGGCTTTCCGACAGGTTTGGAAAACCTATGTCTGAGAGCATAGCCTTGCGGTAGCGGTGGGTTCCTATCTAGGCGGAGCCGGACGGTGGGTGAGGCGACGTGATGATCGGAAACGGAGACACGGTGTGACCCAGGAGGAACAGTCCCGCTCGGCGCGCGGGGTCTACGGCATCTCGGTGGCCGCCGAACTGTCCGGGATCGGGCAACAGACCCTGCGCTTGTATGAACGCTGGGGCCTGCTCACACCCTCGCGCACCGCCGGAGGCACCCGCCGCTACAGCGACGACGACATCGACCAACTGCGGCGGATCACCGAACTGGCCGACCAGGGCATCAACCTGGCCGGCATCGTGCAGATCCTGGACCTGCAGAACAGGAACCGCCAACTCGAATCCGACAACACCGAACTCGAACTGCGCAACGCCGCACTGCAAGCCGACCAACAACCGGCGCCACCCGCACACCCTTGCAGTGACGCAGTTGCCATTGACTAGGAGTTGAGTCGCCTTCACCTCCAGACGATTCGCATTTCCAAGCAAATGCCCATGCTGGGCGTACACGCAATCGGCCCCCTCCTCGCGGAGGGGGCCGATGTCGCGTACGGGTTACTTCTCGCTGCCGCCGCCGTCACTCGACGAGTCGTCGCTGCCCTTGCTGCCGCTGAAGGCTTCCTTGAGCTGGTTGACGAACCGCTTGCCGGCCCAGTCGTCGCTGCCGCCCCCTCCGGTCGCACCGAACGGCAGGATGACCTCGGGCGAGAACTTCTTGCTCTCGCGGACGAGACCCTTGTCGCCGTCGGCCTCGCCCGACTTCTCGGCGAGCTTCTTGACCGGGGTCGGGACGTCGGCGGGATCGGGCAGGTCGGCTGGGGCCGGCTCGGACGGCTCGACCGCTGCCGCGATGGCTGCCAGCGGGCTGACGACCGGCGCCGAGGGCTCGGATCCGAGCTTCGGAGCGATCAGTTTGGTCACCGGCGCGCTGCCGCCTTCGGCCGCCACCGCGGCGGCACCGCCCTCTTCCTCCTCGACCTCCGGAGCGCTCTGCGCCGCCCGCAGGGTGGCCGGCGCGAGCGTCTCCTCCACCGGCTCCGCCAGAACCGTGTCGACGATGAGCTGGGTGACGCCGATGAGCCCGTTCGGGCCGGTGGCCCCGTCCGGAGTATTGGGCTGCGGATAGCCGGCAATGTAGGCGTTTACGAGCTGCACGGGCAGCTGATCCGAACCCGCCGTCACCGTGCCCAACACATTCAATATCCCACCATTGAGCCAAGCATTGGTAAGCGGAAGCGCCGGAACTTCATCGCCGGAAGGAAGTTCGAATCCCGCCGTCAGGAAATCGGCAACACCCAGCGCCCCATTGGTCCCCCCAGGCCCACCCGCGATATAGGCGTTCAGAAGCTGCACGGGCAGCTGATCCGAACCCGCCGTCACCGTGCCCAACACATTCAATATCCCACCATTGAGCCAAGCATTGGTAAGCGGAAGCGGGGGAATGACCACCCCATCACCCACGAAACCCGCCGTCAACAGATCCGCGACACCCAGTAGCCCATTGGTCCCCCCGGGACCGCCGCCGATATATGCGTTGGCGATCGGGAGGTCGGCGAAGTCACCGCCGCCGGTCAGCACCTGGAGTACTCCGAGGAGTCCGTTCGCCGAGGTCTCGGTGTTCGCGGGGGTTTCCGGGATGATCCCGGTGAGGTAGGCGTCGATGAGCTGTTGCAGCGGCGACGCGGCCAGCGAAACCTCGGTGTCGGCAACGACCCGGATGTCCTGCTGGGTAAGGGGCGTCACGACCGCGGGAGCCGCCGCGATCAGGAGGCCAGCACTCGCAAGCGCGATGCTTGAAGTGACAAATGGGCGGACTGCCATGTGCGTGATGCCCCCTATTGAGACGAGTCCTGAGACGGGTCGATCTGGATGTGAATAAGGTACGCCGAACGGACCAAGTTCTTAGAAGAACCTGAGAAATATTAAGTCCTAGTTTGCCAAACGGCAATAGGGACCGGCAGGCGATAATTAGCTGTCCGGCGAATCCCATCTGACACATCCGCCACACTGGCCCCAGCGACGGCGGGGGGAATTCCGCTCACGGTGATCGAGATTGCAGACTACGAGACGCTGAATGGACTGGATAGTTGCCTTCACGACCACCCACGGGGGCGCGCCCGTTCACCTCACGAGGAAGAACACGCTGGTTGCACACCACGCATGCCGCTCACGGTCTAAGGATTTGCTAAATCCGCGGCGTTGCTCAACAAGCGGTCCGTCTGCGTTGGCTCGTCGCCGGCCCGTCGGGAGAATTCGGATGCTTGACTTCAGATGCTTGACGCTAGAAAATACCCGCCCGCATGCAAACGCGGGTCGCGATGGCTCCGATCGACTGCGCGTGTCGTCGTCGGCCAACAGGTCGGACCACCCCGGCGGCTATCTCCGGCGCGACCGCAGGTAGTCGCCGACCACTGCGGCACCCAGCCCGTCGAGGGCGGGCACCACCACCCTGCCTTGCACCCGCCGGGCCACCTGGTCGATGAAGCGGGCGAGACTCGGGTCGCTGCCGAGCCGGAAGATCGTCACCTGGGCACCGAGGCGCGCCACCTCGTCGAAGCCGCGGACCGTGTGCGCGATGGTCCTGGGATGTGGCGGGTAGTCGAAGAAGACCGCGGAGTCCCCATCACCATCGACGTCCTCGAGGTGTGCGGTGGGCTCGCCATCGGTCACCACCAGCACCACGGGCTGCGCGCTGGGATGCCTGCGCAGATGCCGCACGGCAAGCGCCAGCGCGTGGTGCAGGTTCGTCCCCTGCTCGTACACACCCTCCAGCCCCGTCAACTCGGCGGCCGACACCGCGCGCGCGTAGCGCCCGAACGCGATGATCTGCAGCGCATCCGAACGGAATCGCGTGCTGACCAGATGGTGCAGCGCCAGCGCCGTGCGCTTCATCGGCAGCCAGCGATTCTCCATCACCATCGAGAACGATGTGTCCACCAGCAGCGCCACCGCGGCCTGGGTGCGTGTCTCCGTCTCGGAGACCTCCACGTCGTCCACGGTGATCCGCAACCGCCCGTCGGCCAGACCGGCGTCGCCGCCCCGCCGCGGCGTGCTGGCCGCCGCACTGCGAAGCACCGCGTTCGTGACGGTGCGGGTGACGTTCCACGGCTCGGTGTCCCCGAACTGCCATGGCCGGGTGGCGCCCGTCATCTCACCGGCAGCGCCTGCTTTGCGGGTGTCGCGTTCGCCGCCGCGACCGGAAAGTTGTTGCGCGACATCCCGCAGCGCCGTCTGTCCCAGCTGCCGCATCGCCTTGGGCGACAGCCGCCATCGGCCGTCGGAGCCCCGGTCCAGGAACCCCTGGTTGAGCAGCGCGCGCTCCAGCTCGGCCAGGGTGCGCGCATCGACGGCCGCTTCGTCTCCGAGCTGGCGGGCCAGCGCATCGAGGTCGACATCGTCCATCGACGCCCCCGCGTAACTCTGCGACAGGCTGTCGGCCAGCTGCTCCAGTTCCGCGATGTCGGCCAGGGCCTGGGCCGCCTCCCCCATCCCCATCGGGTTGTCGCCGGAGAAGCGCTGCGAACCCGTCCAGTCCTCGCCTGGCCGCGCCGCCTGCAGGTGCGCGTCGAGCCGGCCCAGCGCCTGCTGCAACGCGGCCGAACCGAACGCCTGCTGCGCCAGCGCATCGAGCTCGGCCCGCTGCTCGGCCGAAAGGCTGTTGCGGAACCGCTGCGCCGCGGCCGCGCGTTGGGCCAGCGAATCGAGCAGCTCCTCGACATTGCGCGGGTTGTCGGGGAAGAACTCGCCGTGCTCGGCCATGAAGCGGTCGAAATCGTCCTGGGTGTCCTCGCCGCGGGAGTGCTTGTCCAACAGGGTGTTCAGATCTTCCAGCATGTCGGTGACCCGCTGCCGGTCCTCGTCGGTCGCCCCCTGTAGGGCCTGCTTCATCCCCGCGAACCGCTGGTCGAGCATCTCCCGGCCGAGTAGATCCTTGATCTGGTCGTACTTCTCACGCGCTTCGCCGCTACGCCAGTCATAGTCGGCGAGCTCCTGCACCGCCTTGGCCGGCGACGGGGACAGGGCTTCGAGCTGCAACTCGCCGAATCTCGCGTCGTCGTCGAGTGCGCGGGCGAGTTCCTTGCGTTCGGCCAGCACGGCCTCGTCGAGGAGTCTCTTGACCTCCTGCAGCGTTCCGTCGAGGTTGTTGCGAGTCAACAACTCCCGTCGCCTGCGGTTGGCCTCGGCGGCGAGCCGGTCGGCGCCGCGCATGTTCCTGCTGCCGCGCCGCAACAGTTCGGAGAGCGCACGACGCGGTGAGCTGCCCTCCATGACGTCCCGGCCGATCTGCTCCAGCGCTTCCCGCAGATCCACCGGCGGCGCCAGCGGGTCGGGTCCGCCGGTGTAGCGCGAGTACCGGGACGACCGCCCGTGGCTAGCCATAGATCGTTTCGCCTTCTCCGGAGACCTTGTCGATGCGCTTGGCCAAATACAGCGCCTCCAAAGCCATTTCGACCGCTGCCGCCCGCTCCCCGTCGGACTGCGCGCCGAGCCGGGTGGCGACGGAGTCGACCACGGGCAGTTCAGGCAGCGCGGCGAGCACATCCTTGGCCGATACCCGCTCACCGGTGGTCACCTGGGAGCCGTCGGCGACGGCGGCCACCAGGGGTCCGACGTCGATGCCACCGAGCAGTCGCTGCGCGGTGTCGGCCGTGGCACGTCGCAGGAGGTGCTCGAGCACCGCCTGTTCGCGGCCCTCCTCACCCGTCTCGAACTCCAGCTTGCCGCGCAGCACGTCGATCACCGTGCCCAGATCGACCACGCGGGCGACCGGGTCCTGCTCACCGAGCACCGCCGATCGGTGCCGGGCGGCGGCCGCCACGGTCTCGGCCGCCGCGATGGCGAACCTCGCCGAGACCCCGGAGCGCTGATCGATCGAATGCGATTCGCGCAGATTGCGGGCAAAGCGGGCGAGTACCTGCAACAGGTACTCGGGCACGGCGGCGGCCAGGTGTGCCTCCTGCGTGATGACACCCACCTCGGCGGCGAGTTCCCGCGGGTAGTGGGTCCTGATCTCGGCGCCGAACCGGTCCTTCAGCGGGGTGATGATGCGGCCGCGGTTGGTGTAGTCCTCGGGATTGGCGCTGGCCACGACGACCACGTCCAGTGGCAGCCGCAGCGTGTAGCCGCGTACCTGGATGTCACGCTCCTCCATCACGTTGAGCATCGACACTTGGATGCGTTCGGCCAGGTCGGGAAGTTCGTTGACGGCGACGATCCCACGGTGCGCCCGCGGGATAAGCCCGTAGGCGATGGTCTCGGGGTCACCGAGGCTGCGACCCTCGGCCACCTTGATCGGGTCGATGTCGCCGACCAGGTCGGCCACGCTGGTGTCGGGGGTCGCGAGCTTCTCGGTGTAGCGCTCGCTGCGGTGCCGCCACGCGACGGGCAGATCGTCCCCTAGCTCCGCGGCACGGCGGATGGATTCGGGCGTGATCGGGCTGAAAGGATGTTCGTTGAGCTCCGCTCCCGCTATCACCGGCGTCCACTCGTCGAGAAGCCCGGTCAGAGCCCGCAGCAGCCGCGTCTTACCCTGGCCGCGCTCACCGAGGAGCACGACGTCATGGCCGGCGATGAGTGCCCGCTCCAGCTGGGGGATCACGGTGTCTTCGAAGCCGAAGATGCCGGGCCACACGTCCTGCCCTTCGGCCAGGGCCGCCAGCAGATTGGCGCGGATCTCCTCTTTGACGCCCTGCTCGCGATGACCGGAGGCCTTCAGCTCGCCGACGGTGGCCGGCAGATCGGCTGGGCCGGTCGGCGGGTGGCCGTGAATATTGAGTTGGGTCACGACTCCACGGTACGACTGCTGTCGAACCGCGGCATTCGGTGGACACGCCGCCGGTGGGCACACCCCTTGGTGGGCATTTGGGCGCCCGGCAACCTTGGAGATCGTTGGAAGTGCAACTTCTCCCGCCCTTGCCGGGCTCCTGGCGCCTAGACTGCACAGGAACGTCCACAGCGGACGTAGTACGGGTCTGACGCCACGACCTGCCTGCGCCGACCCTCGGTGCACTCCGGCGCCGCGGTCAGGGTGTTGCAGGGCCGGCGGTGACCAGGGAGCCATATGTTTATCACGCTGCGCGATTGGTGGCGGCAGCTCGATCACTATTACTGGCTAACCGCATTCCTGGCCGCCCGGGGCGCCCAAACCCACACATGCCGGCTCATCGCCGCCGCACTTGCGAGCCTGGCCGGGGTCGTCATCGCCTCCCTGGGCAGCCCGGCGGGACCGCACGGGGATGTCGGCCGGCTGGTCGCCATCGGGGTTGCCGTCGTGTGCGTGCTGATGGCGCTGACCTGGCTTCGGCAGGGCTGGCCGAGCCGCGCCCAATCCACTGCGTTCGTCATCGTCTCCGCCCTGTGTATCGCCACCGTCTGCCTGGTCCAAGCGGACCCGGTGAACGGGATGTTCGCGGCCACCACCTTCGCCGTCCTGTCCGGGTACATCGCCTTCTTCCACACGCCGCGCCTGATGACCCTGAACTTCCTGGTCGGCGGAGCGACCGCGGCCACGCTCGCCGTACGGCTGGTCGGGTCGGGCGACACGGCGATCGCCGTGTCCGCGTTGATGTTCCTCACGGTGGTCAATTTCGCGGCGCCGCTGGCGTGCCAGGCTTTGGTGCACCTGCTCGGCGTCAACGTCGCCAACTCGGACATCGAGCCGCTGACCGGCCTGCTCAATCGGGAGGCGTTCCTGCGCGCGGTGGCGGCCTTGATCGCATCCCGCAACCGTGACGACGACCGCTTCCTCGTGGTGGCGATCATCGAGCTCGACAACTTCGGCCTGCTCACCCACACCGACGGCCGGGTGTCCGGGGCGCGGGCGCGGGTGGCGGTGGGCCAGACGATGCGGGAGACGACCAGGAGCAACGCCGTCGTCGCCCACGTGCCGGACTCGGAGTTCCTGATCGCCGACAGCTTTCCGACCTCCGACAGCTCACCCCTGGTCGAACGGGTGCTGAGCGCGATCAGGACCACACCGCCGCGGACCAGCGCCAGCATCGGCGTGGTCAGCATCCCGATGCAGGGGCTGGCGGAGCTGCCACCCGACGACCTGCTCGACGAGCTCATCGACATCGCCCGATCGGCGATGCGTTATGCCCGCAGGGCCGGCGGCGACCAGGCACACTACGTGATCTCCCCGTCGCTCAGCGCGCTCGACGGCGACGAACCGTCGCGGTGACGCGGTCTCTCGCAGGTCCGTCGCAGTCCTCTCGCCGGCTAGCGTCCGGAATCGCCCAGCCACCGGCCCAGTTCGGCGCGGGTATGGATGCCAAGTTTGCGGTACACCCGGCCGAGGTAGTGTTCGACGGTCTTGGGGCTGATGAACAGCGCGGCGGCGGCGTCCCGGTTGGTCATCCCCTTCGCCACCAGCTCGGCGATCCGCAACTCCGACGGTGTCAGCTGCGCCGTGTCGCCGGGGGCCACGTTCGTGCGCTCCAGCTCGCTGCGCGCCCGCTGCACCCATATCGGCGCCCCGACGTCCTCGAACATGCGCAACGCCTCGCACAGCACCGCGGCTGCCGCGTGCTTCTGGCGCTGCCTGCGGTACAGCTGGCCGACGAGCAGCAGCGTGCGCGCACGCTCGAAAGGCATCTCGAGCCGGTCGTGCTCGGCCATCGCTTGCTCGGCCACGGCCAGCGCCGCGTTGGTCTCGCCGCTGGCGGCCAGCCACATCGCCCGGCCACGCGCGCCGGTCGCCAGCATCCAGGCGCGGTCGAGGCGGCGGCCGTTGCGCTCGAGGAGTTCGATCGGGGGCAACGCCTCGTCGAGTCTGCCGAGTCCGACGAGCGCCTCGATGAGATCGGGCAGATACCAGCCGTCGGTGAGCTCGGTGTTGCGCAGCCGGTAACCGCCCGCGGCGATCTGCCACAGGGTGACCACCGCCGCGGCGTACTCGCCGCGGGAGACCTCCAGAAAGCCCAGGGTCGCGATCGGCCAGGAGATCATCTGCCTGGCGCCCAACCGCCTGGCGATGGTCAGCGCCTCGTTCGCGTCACGCCTGGCGTCATCCTCACGCCCCGCATAGGCGGCAACCTCGGCCCGGATGATCAGGGGGATCAGGTTGATGTGGTCCCCGCCGAGCTGCTCGCCGCGCTCCATGGCCTCCGCCGCCATCGCGGTCGCCTCGGCGACATTGCCCCGCCAAAGCTCGACCAGCGCGGTGTAGCCGGCGACGGCCATCTGCCCGCCCTCGTCGCCGCGTTCCTCGTAGCGGCGACGCGCCGCGTCCATCATCTCCCTGGCCGCACCGAGCCGGCCGGTCCAGGCCGCCACCAACGCGTTCAGCACGCTCGCGCAGAGATAGAACGGGACGTCGTCGTCGGGGTCTTCGTTCTGCACCGCCCTGCGCAGCGTGGCCTCCTCGAAGCCATCGCCGCGCGCCAGGGTGAGCGTCACCTCCAAGCTCAGCGCCTGACTCAGCAGCGAACCGTTGCCGAGGCTTTCGGCGATCGCAACGGCCCTGCGGGGGTCCTCGGCGGTGTCGGCGTTGCCCGCCAGCGCCTGCGCCAGTGACAACATCAGCAGCACCCGCACGAGGAGGGGGCCGATACCCGCGGCGTCGCCGCGCACCGCCTCCAAGCTCGCCACGGCGTCGGAGAAGTCGTTGTGGTACATCGAGATCCCGGCTCGCAACAACGCCGCGAGCGCCCGAGGTGGCCCCGCAGGCAGGTCGGTGATCGTCTGCTCAAGAAGTGCCTTGGCCTCACCGGTGTTGCCGGCCTGAAAGTGGTGCCGGGCGGCGTTGAGCCGCCGCAGCGGGGTGTTCCCGCCCAGCCGGATGGCAAGGTCGACCAGTTCGGCGGCGGCGGCGGGGGCGCCGCGCGACCCCGCGACCTCGGCGGCCGCGTCGAGGGATCGCAGCACGTCCGGATCGGCGCTGGCCGCCGCGAGTGCCATGTGACGCGCCCGCACCTCCGCGCGTGACTCGGCATCCGCCAACGCCCGATGGGTGCGACGCCGCTGCGCGGCACCCGCCCTGGTGTACACCCCGTGGGCGAGCAGCTGGTGGGTGAACCGCACACGGTTTCCGTCGATCGCAATGATGCCCGCCCGTTCTGGGCCCTCCAGCCGGGAGACGACGCGGTCGATGGGCGCCCCGGCCGCGGCCGCCACGACGTCGATGGTCGGGTCACCCATCGCCGCGACGATCAGCAGAAGATCGTTGACGTCGTCGTCGAACCCGCCGATCCGCCGCCGCGTCAGCTCCGAGAGGGTGGGCGGCAGGATGGCCGTGGGGCCCGCCCGCTGTCCGTTCACCGCACGCGCCAACTCCAATGCGTAGAACGGGTTTCCACCCGACACCTCCGCGATGCGCACGATGGTGGGCCGGGGGAACGTCCGGCCCAACCGCGCCGACACGACCGCGTGCACACCCCCCAGGCTCAACGGACTGACCCGGTACCGGACGACGTCGTCGAGCCGGGTGCGCTGCAGCCAGGACTTGGCATCCCCGCCCTGATCGATGCACTCGGTCACCAACAAGCCGACCGCACCCGAGCGCCGGCGAGCGGCGTACTCCAGGACGGCCCGGCTCGACGAATCGAGCCATTGCACATCGTCGATCGCCACCACCACCGGCGTGTCCCTGGCCAGCAGCGTCACCACCGACACGAACGCCGCCGCAGCGACCCGCTGATCCGTGGCTGGGCCGTCTTCGCCGGCCCGCAACGTCACCCGGTCCAGCGCGATGCGCTGCACGGGTGGCAATTCGCCGAACACCTCGGACTCCACGTCGGCCAGCAGGTCCGCGACGACGCCGTAGGCCAGGACCGACTCGGGCTCGAACGCCCGTGCGCCAAGCACACGGAACCCCTGCTGCTTTGCGAATTCGACACCGGAGAACCACATGGTGGTCTTCCCGATACCCGTCTCACCCTCGATTCCCAGTGCCGACGGACGTTTTCGCACCGCTGCCAGAAATTCCGCTAACACCGCGGACTCCTCCGGCCGGATCACGACGTCGTCAGACACCTGCTCATCATCGCAGTTGGCAAAGCAACCCGGCGCCGAGTTTCCAATCAGTGCGCGAAGTGTCGAGCCCCCGTGGCGTAGAGCGTCACGCCGGCCTTGGCGGCGGCCTCGATGACGAGTTCGTCACGCATCGACCCGCCGGGATGGACCACAGCGCGAATCCCCGAGCCGGTCAACGTTTCCAGCCCGTCGGGGAACGGGAAGAACGCATCGGAGGCCGCGACCGCTCCACGCACCCGGTCGCCGGCGCGATCGACGGCGAGGCGGGCCGCGTCGACCCGGTTCACCTGTCCCATCCCGACACCCACCGTTGCACCGTCCGCCGCGATCACGATGGCGTTGGACTTCACGGCGCGGCAAGTGCGCCACGCGAACACCAGATCGGCCAGCGTCGAGGAGTCCGCGGGCGATCCGGCGACCAGCGTCCAGTTCGCCGGATCGTCGCCAGGGGCGTCGATGACGTCGCGCTGCTGAAGCAGCACTCCGCCGCTGATCTGCCGCATCTCCACTCCCTCGCCCATCGGCTGGGAGGCGAGCAGGATCCGGATGTTCTTCTTGCGGGCGAGGATTTCCACCGCGCCCGGCTCGTAGGCCGGGGCGATGATCACCTCGGTGAAGATGTCCGCGACGGTCTCGGCCATCTCGACGCTGACCTCGGTGTTGGCCGCGATCACCCCGCCGAAGGCGGACAACGGGTCACACTCGTGGGCTTTGCGGTGGGCGTCGGCGACCGATTGAGACGAGATGGCGATGCCGCACGGGTTGGCGTGCTTGATGATCGCCACACACGTCTGCTCGTGGTCGAAGGCGGCCCGCCACGCGGCGTCGGCATCGGTGTAGTTGTTGTAGGACATCTCTTTGCCGTGCAACTGCTCAGCCTGCGCAAGGCCGGGCCAGGCGGAGTCGTCACTGTACAGCGCCGCGCGCTGATGCGGATTCTCGCCGTAGCGCAGCACCGCCGCGCGCCGCCAGGTGCCCGCGTACCAGGCGGGCAGGTCTCCCACTTCGCCGTCGGGGGCCTCCAGCGCCTCCCGCATCCAGGAGGCCACGGCGACGTCGTATTCGGCGGTGTGCCGAAACGCCAACGCGGCCAGCCTCTTCCGCTCGTCCAGCGTGAACCCGCCCGTACGTACCGCGACCAGCACGCCGTCGTAGCCCCGAGGGTCGACGACCACCGCGACGCTGGGATGATTCTTGGCGGCGGCACGCACCATGGTCGGTCCACCGATGTCGATCTGCTCGATGCACTCGTCGGGCGACGCACCGGAGGCCACCGTCTCGCTGAACGGGTACAGGTTCACGACCACCAGATCGAACGGCTCGATGTCCAATTGCTTTAGGGCCGCGACGTGTTCGGCGTTGCGGGTGTCGGCGAGCAGTCCGCCGTGCACGTTCGGGTGCAGTGTCTTGACCCGCCCGTCGAGGATCTCGGGAAAGCCGGTGACCTTCTCGACGGGGGTCACCGGGATACCGTTGTCGGCAATGACTTTGGCCGTCGATCCGGTGGAGACGAGCACGACCCCGGCGTTGTGCAGGCCGCGGGCGAGGTCGATCAGGCCGGTCTTGTCGTACACGCTGATCAATGCGCGACGGATCGCCTTCTTCACGTTCGGTTTCCTCCGGTGGTGCTCATCCTATGATTGCCTTTCGTCCGGTCCAGGTCACTCCGCGAGTGGCCAACGCGGCCAGGACATCCGCCAGCAGCCTCCGCTCGACGACCTTGATCCGTTCGTGTAGCGCCGCGTCGTCGTCGTCGTCGAGGACCTCGACTGCGCGCTGCGCCAGGATCGGCCCGGTGTCCATCCCCGCGTCGACCAGATGCACGGTGCATCCAGTCACCCGGACGCCGTAGGCCAACGATTCGGCAACGGCGTGCGCACCCGGAAATGCGGGCAGCAGCGCCGGATGGGTGTTGACGACCCTACCCGGGAACGCCGAAAGAAACTGCGGGCCAAGTATCTTCATGAAGCCAGCCGATACCACCAGGTCAGGCCGGTGAGCTGCGGTCGCCTCGGTCAGCGCGGCATCCCACGCCCGGCGGTCGAGATGGTCGCCGAGACGCACGGTGTAGGCCGGCACGGCAGCGTCCGTCGCGATCTGGAGCGCCCGGCAGTCGCGGTCCGTTCCGACGGCCACCACCCGGGCCGGGTAGTCGCCCGTCGCGGCGTCCAGCAGCGATGCGAGCAGCGAACCGGTACCTGACGCCAACACCACCAGCCGCGCAGGAGCGCTCGGGGGTACGTGAAGGGGGGGTTGCTGCACTCGCAGCAGCCTAGTCGGCCGTCCGGCGGCGCGGATCGCCGGATTGACCGGGCGCGGCGCCATCCCCGCCGGGGTCGTCGGGGGTATCGGGGACGTCGTCGACGAGGAAGTGCTCCTCGGGATCCAGCTCGGGCTCTGGTTCTGGTTCTGGTTCTGCCTCGACCTCCGGTTCCGGCTCGGGTTCTGGGTCGGGTTGCGCCACGGGCTCCGGGTCGGGTTGCGCCGCGGGTACCGGTTCGGGGGCGGGCGCCGTTCGGGCTTCGGGCACCGGGCGCCGCCTGGCGATGCCACCCGTCATCGCCACCGTCAGGCCCCCGATGCCGAAGAACCAGAGGAATACCCCCGGCCCGAACGTGGTCTGATCGACGCCGACGTCGCCGAAGTTGCCCAACCGTCCCCCACCGGCATAGCCGAGCAACGCCATCGCGAGCGCCGCCACCAGCGATGCGACGACGAGTTTGGCTGCGGCGCCGGCCAGCGGCAGCGGCCGGCGGGCGCACTGCTGGCCGAGGGCGACGGCGGAGGCCGCGGCGACGATCATCAGCGCCACCCACACCGGGCCGAGCGGCGGGGTCGGCACCGCCGCCAGCAGGGGCAGCGCCGGTATGTCACCGCCGAACACGGTGAACGGGCTGAAGGTCGCGAGGCCAACGTGCGCGCTCGACCCCACCACGACCGCGGAGGTTCCCACGATTACGTTCGGGGCATACAGCACCGACAGCACGGTGAGGCTGAACTGACCGAACGCGGAGTCGGTGATGGCGAACAGATCGTGCATGGTCGCCCAGTGCACGACCAGCGACCCCGCCGTCACCGCCGCGGACAACCCGAACAGCGCAAGTGTCCCGGCGGCGGCCCCTCGGAACGCCTCGGGCAGCCAGCCTGGCAGATGGGCCGCCGAGACCGCGCGGCGGCCCACACGCGACCCGACACCCAATAACGTGCCGAGAGCGTGCACGGCCAGCACGCCACCGAAGGCGCGCAGCGCGCTCGGCGTCTGCAGCTCGGTGAGCACCGACGCGGCGTCGTGGATCACGGCCAGCGCGATCGCGGCGACCAGCAGCGGACCGCCCAGCGCCGAGGCGACCACCCACCGCACCACGAACCACGACGCCCGCGGGGACGTCGCCGCGGCAGTGCTGCGCGCCGTCCCCCACACCATCGCCAGGACCGGCAGCAGCGGCATGACACCTATTTCGCTACCACCGATCGACACCGGCACCTGGTGTACGCCCAGCCACATACTCGCGATGGCCCCGAACGCGCCGGTCATATCGCTGTTGGCGATGAGCAGCTGCAGCAGCGTCACCGCGGCGATGACGACCAGCGCCACCACGGACGGTCCGAAAGCGACCCGAAGCAGCTGACGCGCCTGGTGTGTGCCGACCGGCCTGGGGGCACCTCCCGCGTGCCGGGGCTTGTTCACGTGCTGGGTCGCTCCTCGCGCAGGCACCGCGCGTCGTTCACGCACGCGCGGCCAAGCTTACGACGAGGTGGGACCGGATTGCGGTGAGGACGACGAGGACGGCGGTTGCGTCGGGACCTGGGTGGTCGGCGCCGAACTGGAGGACTGGTGTGGCTGTCCGAAGGCCGGGAAGCCCGTAGGAGGCGTCGGCGGCCCGCTCTGGGAGGACGATGGGCCGCCCTGCGACCCCGACGGGGAGTATCCGCCCGACGAGGGTGTCGAGGGACCCGACGAATATCCGCCGCCGTACTGCGGCGGGTAACCGCCCCGCTGCGGCGCGGGCGGTCCCTGGGGCGGCGGCTGATGCCCGAGCGGCGGCTGACCCCCGAGTGGGGCCTGACCGTAATAGGAGCCCGGCCCGCCGTACTGGCCGTAGTGCTGCGGCGGTTGCTGCTCATAGGCGGCACGCGGTTCGGGCGCCGTCAGCACACCCGTGTCGAACAGCAGCGCCGCGATGGCCGAACCGGCCTGCAGCACGGTGAAGGCGATCACCAGGTACAGGGCCCAACCGATGCTGACGCCGCCGGGCTTGTTGATGACCTCGGCGAGCACCAGCAGGAATGCCACCGTCGAAACCGCGGCGACGACGCCCAGGTAGCCCTTCTGCTTGGGAATCAGGCTCACCCCGGCCAACGCCCCCGCCAGGATCGAGGCGAGGACCGCCAACCCGACGCCCAACGACGTCCCGCTGGCGGTGCCCAGCTGCGGGAATTCGGAGTTGCTGATGGTGAACACCGGCCCGAAGGCCGATAGGTACACCGCCAGGCCCAGCACCACAACCACCGCGCTCAGGTACACCGGCAGCTTGCCTGCGCTCTCGGGTGCGGGCGCCGGGGCCGGCTCGGGCGCCCTGCCGAAGCGCTGGCTGGGCACCGCGAACTGGGTGGTCGGCTGCTGTCCGGGTGGGTATCCGGGGCCGCCTGACGAGTAGGTCATGACCTCTCCTGTGGTGGTCGGGCGTGGGACCGCGGGCGATGGTGCGCCTCCCGCGGGACCGCTCGAGCGATTCGACCACCCACGCTAGCGCACCCGCGGGCGGGCACGGCGAACCGCGAGGGGCCCTAGACCCGACCGTGATCTTGTCAGGCGGGCACGAGCTCCGGCGCGTTCGCCAATCCCGTTCGGAATCCTCGATTTCGCGCACCGGTGGTGACACCCTGGAGCCGAAGTACTCGATCTCCTCCTGGAAGTGCAGCAATCCGCCGGGGTTCGGGTCGACCCCCCGTTTGCGGTACGCCGCAACGCGTTCCGCGATCTGCTCGGCGGGACGGTGGCCTTCTCGACGATCTCGCGCAATGCGTCGCGGGCCTATTTTCGGGGGTCGCGGGCGTCGATGAAACCGTTGCGGCCAAAGCGGACTTCGGCCCGTTGACGGCGAACCGTGTCAGAGCACGACGATCCGCGTGGGCGGAATGCCGTTGAATCGCGAGGACGTCACCGTCGTGTAAGCGCCCATCATCGGGCTGACCAGCACGTCGCCGACCCGCAGGTCCGGCATCGGGTAACCGCGGGCCACCACGTCGGCGCTGTCGCAGGTCGGCCCACCTAGGGTGACCGGCCGCAGCGCGCCGGGGAGGTCATCGGGCTGGTCGGAGATCTCGCGTAGCGCAAGGATCGGCGGATGCACATCCTCGGTCATCACATTCGAGTAGCTGCCGTACAGCCCGTCATCGAGGTAGTGCCATACCTGACCGTCGCGCAACGCACTCCCGACGACGCTGGTCAACAGGGTCATGCAATCGGCGGCCAAGTAGCGTCCCGGTTCGGCCCACAGGGTGAACCGGGACCTCTGGGCACCCAGCTCGTCGTCGACGACGGCGGCGATCTCGCGGATGGATGGCATGGGCTCGCGGTAGGTCACCGGGAATCCCCCGCCGATGTCGATCACCCGCGTGGGCACACCGAGCACCGTCCTGATCTGCTCGGCGAGTTCTACCGTGCCGCGCACCGCGGCGCGGTAGGGCTCGACGGAGGCGCCCTGGCTGCCGACATGGAAGCTGAACCCCGCGAACCGCACCCCGGCCGCGAGCACATGCTTGACCAGCATCTCGGCATCGCTGGGCCGCACGCCGAACTTCGCGGACAGGTCCGACTTGGCCGACGGGTTGCGAAACGCCAGCCGCACCAGCACATCGATATCGGCGGGCCTACCGGCGAATTTGGCCACCTCGGCGAGGTTGTCGACGACGAAGGTGCGGATCCCGGCCCGATAGGCGTGATCGATGTCGGCGGCCTTCTTCACGGGGTGGGTATAGAGGCAGCGGTCCATCGGCAGCCCGAGCGTGCCGATCAGGTCGACCTCGGCGACGGTCGCGACGTCGAATCCCCCGCCCGCGGCCGCCACAGCCGCCAGCACGGCCGGATGCGGCAGCGCCTTGACCGCGAAGTGCAGACCGACCCCGGGTAGCCGGTCGGCCAGCGCCCGGTAGCGGGCCGTGACCCGGGTGGGGTCGAGGATCAGCAGCGGCGTTCCGTGCCTGTTCAGCAGCTCCGGCCAGTGTCCCGCGAATGTCGACGCTCGCAGCGACTCACGCAGTCGCAACCGGATCGACGTGTCCATCGGCCCTCTCCTCGACGTTGGACGGTTTGACTGCCAGGAACCGCCGGAACTTCTCGTAGCTGAAGATCGTCCACACGTAGAACAGCACGTCAGAGATGAAGCCTCCGAGCACCCAGCCGAGCACGACCTGGTCGAGCATGACCGGGGCCGCGTAGATGAGCGCCGGGCGCACAAGGAAGCTGTCGATCACCTCGGCCGGGCCGAATTCGACCGTCAGGCTGCGCAGGGCGAGCAGGTGGGCCACGCCAGTGCGCGCGAGCCAGGACCTGCCCGGGTCGGCACTGGTCGACCAGCGCACCGCGCTGATGTAGGCGGGCGTGTAGTAGCCGGCGGAGGACCCGACCGTGGCCGCCACCGCCGCGGCGGCGAGCGAGCCCGTCCACATGTAGGCCAGCGCGGCGGCGCCCAGTTCACCGATCCAGCCGGCGATCTCGAGCGGAAGGTAGCGGCGCAGCCATTCCCCTGCCCTGATGCGCCATGAACGTTCCATTCCCATGGATGGACTGTCGCCGTATCGTCGGCGCCGGTCACGCGTAGTGCAATACCCGAACCACGGCGGGGCGCTACCTCTCCGGCGGCTGGCGGCGCACACTGCTGCGCGAGTACCTCGAGGCGATGCGGGCGCTGTGGACGCCGAGGAGCGCCTATGTACAACGGCTGGCTGACCGCACCGTTGCTGGCTATCCAGGGCGCCAACGACTCTCGCGTGGTTCAGGCCGAATCGGACAACCTCGTCGCGGCACGGCGTGCGCGCGGTGTCGAGGTCGAGTACATCGTCAAGGACGACGACGGGCATGGATTCCTCAACCCGGACAACAACATCGACATGTACCGCGCCGTCGACCGGTTCCTTGCCGAACACCTGGCTGGCCCCACACAGTAGCGCGCGAGCAGACGCAGAGTGCCCCAGATCGCCGAGATCTGGGGCACTTCCTCGCGCAGAGAAAGGTTGCTCGCGCAGAGAAGGTTTACAGGCTTTCGAGGATCTCGCGGGCCAACGCGGCCGCCTCCGACGGGGTCTTGCCGACCTTCACGCCCGCCGCTTCGAGCGCTTCCTTCTTGGCGGCGGCGGTGCCCGACGAGCCGGACACGATGGCACCGGCGTGGCCCATGGTCTTACCCTCCGGCGCGGTGAAGCCCGCGACGTAGCCGACGACCGGCTTGGAGACGTTGGCCTTGATGTAGTCGGCCGCGCGCTCCTCGGCGTCGCCGCCGATCTCGCCGATCATCACGATGACCTTGGTCTCGGGATCCTTCTCGAACGCCTCGATGGCATCGATGTGCGTGGTGCCGATGACCGGGTCGCCGCCGATGCCGATGGCGGTCGAGAAGCCGAAATCGCGCAACTCGAACATCATCTGGTAGGTCAGGGTGCCGGACTTGGACACCAGCCCGACCGGACCCTTACCGGTGATGTTGGCGGGCGTGATGCCGGCCAGGGCCTCGTCCGGGGTGATGATGCCGGGACAGTTGGGTCCGATGATCCGCGTCTTGAGGCCCTTCCCGACGTTGTACGCCCACGCATAGGCGCTGTCCTGCACCGGGATTCCCTCGGTGATCACCACGAGCAGCGGGATCTCGGCGTCGATCGCCTCGATGATGGCGTCCTTGGAGAACGCGGGCGGCACGAAGGCGATCGACACGTCGGCGCCGGTCTCCTTCATCGCCTCGGCGACGCTGCCGAACACCGGCAGTTCGATGTTGTTGCCGTCCTTGTCGACGTGACTGACGGTGGTGCCCGCCTTGCGTGCGTTGACGCCGCCGACGATCTGGGTGCCGGCCTTGAGCATCGAAGCGGTGTGCTTGCTGGCCTCGCCGCCGGTGATGCCCTGGACGATGACCTTGCTGTCCTTGGTCAAGAAGATTGCCATGTGTCTAGTCCTCTCGGGTCTCAGGCGTTGGCCAGCTCGGCGGCTTTGTCGGCCCCGGCATCCATGGTGTCGGCCTGGATCACCAACGGATGGTTGGCCTCGGCCAGGATGCGTCGACCCTCTTCGACGTTGTTGCCGTCGAGGCGGACCACCAGCGGCTTGTTGGCCTCGTCGCCGAGGATCTGCAGCGCCTGGACGATGCCGTTGGCCACCGCGTCGCATGCGGTGATGCCACCGAACACGTTGACGAACACGCTCTTGACCTGGCTGTCGTTGAGGATGACGTCCAGCCCGGCGGCCATCACCGCGGCCGAGGCGCCACCGCCGATGTCGAGGAAGTTGGCCGGCTTCACGCCGCCGTGGTTCTCGCCGGCGTAGGCGACGACGTCCAGGGTGGACATCACCAGACCCGCGCCGTTGCCGATGATGCCGACCTGTCCGTCGAGCTTGACGTAGTTGAGGTCGTGCTGCTTGGCCTTGAGCTCCAGCGGATCGGTCGCGGCCTTGTCCTCGAACTCGGCATGCTCGGGGTGGCGGAAGTCGGCGTTGGCATCGAGGGTGACCTTGCCGTCCAGCGCCAGGATCTGGTCGTCAGGCGTGCGCACCAGGGGGTTCACCTCGACCAGGGTGGCGTCCTCCTTCACGAACACCTCCCACAGCTTGGCGATGGTCACCGCGGCCGCATCGAGCACCTCGGCGGGCAGGTGACCCTGCTCGGCGATGGAACGTGCGAACGCGAGGTCGACGCCGTTGACGGCGTTGACGGGCACCTTGGCGAGCCGGTCGGGCTTGGTGGCGGCCACCTCTTCGATCTCCATGCCGCCTTCGACGGAGCACATGGCGAGGTAGGTGCGGTTGGCGCGGTCGAGCAGGAAGGAGACGTAGTACTCCTCGGCGATGTCACTGGCCTCGGCGACCAGCAACTTCTTCACGATGTGGCCTTTGATGTCCAAACCGAGGATGTTCTGTGCGTGGGTGAAGGCGTCCTCGGGGGTCGGGGCGTATTTCACACCGCCGGCCTTTCCGCGGCCGCCCGTCTTGACCTGCGCCTTTACCATCACGGGCCCGCCGATCTCCTCGGCGATGGCCTTCGCGTCTTCTGCCGAGTCGGTCACCCGACCGGCGGAGGTCGGGACGTTGTGCTTGGCGAACAGTTCCTTCGCCTGGTACTCGAAAAGATCCATGGGCTCACTGTCTGTCTGCGTTGACTTTTGAGGGTTTGGGCCAAACAGGCTCGTGGGGAACCATATCCAGAGCCGTCGTTATCTGTTGCATTGCATGCCACGCATGTGGTAGATCTCACCGCCGCGCTACTGTGCCTCACCTCACACTGCTCGTGAGAAGAGTCACAATCCGCGGCGGAATACGCGTCCGAGTTGCCACCAACATTGGGATTTCGTTAACGTTTCTCTGGTCTAGATAACGTTATGGTCACGGCGCAAAGGAATTCTCAGGTTGGCGCAGCATCGTTTGCCCCGTTCCCGCCGCGGGGCAGCGGCGAATCCTCGCAGTTGGCAGCGTGAATCTGCAGCCACCGAGATCACCGACATCATCCCGTTCGCCGAGTTCGGCGACCTCGCGTCGAAGGTCCGCGAGTCGGACGTCACGCCCGGCCCGAAGCCTGGCGACGTGCGCCAGGCCGACGACGTGACGACGAGCCGGTTATCGGTACCCGAGGAATTCCGGACCGCGTCGGTCTCCCCCGGCCGGGCGCGCGAGACTTCCCACGCCTACCGCGACAGCCACACCGACGTCAGCGACGGCAGCGCCACGACCGCCATCATCGCCATACCTCGTCGAGGCGGCGCTGCGCACCGAAAGGCGACGACCGGACCGGTCAAGAGCCGCGTGATGATCGCCGCGATGGCCGCGGGTGCGACCGCTGCCGGCGCCTACACCCTGAGCACCGGCACCGAGTCCGAAGCCACCGACACCGTGCTCGCGGCCGGACAGACCGCGATGAGCGCGGGCGTTGTCACCGGCTCCGTCGAGGGCATGCAGATCGTCTCCGTGGCATCGACCGTCGATTCGTCGGTTCATGCCGAGGAGATCACCAAGGCCGCCGCGTTCGCGCAGGAGCGCGCCGAGCGGGAGGCCCGACTGTCACGTCCGCAGTTCGTCATGCCAACCCGTGGCGTGTGGACGTCCGGGTTCGGCTACCGCTGGGGTGTGCTGCACGGCGGAATCGACATCGCCAACTCGATCGGCACGCCGATCCTGGCCGCGGCCGACGGTGTGGTCATCGACGTCGGTCCGACGGCCGGCTACGGCGCCTGGGTGAAACTGCGTCACGCGGACGGGACCGTCACGCTGTACGGGCACATCAACACCTGGCTGGTCAGCGTCGGTCAGCGCGTCATGGCGGGCGACCAGATCGCCACCATGGGCAACCGGGGTAACTCCACCGGTCCGCATCTGCACTTCGAGGTGTTGCTCGACGGCACCAACCGGGTCGACCCCACCGGCTGGCTGGCGAAGCGGGGGCTTTCGCCGGGCAGCTATGTTGGCTGAGTGAGCGGAGCTTCCCAGCCCGACCCCCCTGACCGACCGCCTTCTGATCGGCAACACAGTCTCAGGCGCCCTCCGCAGCCGCCGGCCTCGACCGGTCCGCAGTCAAGCCCGGATGACGCGAGGACCAGCATCATCCGCCGTCACCCGACGGGTCCCGTATCCGCCCTCGGCGGCGACGAGCCGGCGACAAGCTACATCGCACGGCCCAGCACCGAAGAACCGCGGACCAGCTTCATCCCGCGCGCCGGCACCGACGACCCCGCGACAGGGCTGATGCCACGCCCCGGCGCCGAGGAGCCAAAGACCGGCCTCATCGCACGCCCCGCGACCGAAGAGCTTGCGACGGGTCACCTTCCGCGGGCGAAGCCGGTGACCATTCCGCGGACCGCGGCGGGCCCGAACCCCGGGACCGCGGTGGCCGCCGCCGTGCTGACGATCCTGAGCGGCTGGGCCACCGCGCTCATCGCGACGGATCTCATCACCGGCTGGTGGCGCACCGACCGGCTGTTCTGTGTGGCCATCGGCTTCCTCGCGGCGATATCGGCGGCAGCGTCGATAGGCGGGCTCATCCTGCTGCTATTGCGTCGCCGAATGGGCCGCCTGTTGATCGTCGTCGGATCGGTCGTCGGGCTGCTCATCTTCGCGAGCCTGTTCGTGGCGGGCGCCCGACTGCCCACCGCCGTGTACGCCATCCCGGTGCTGCCGCTGGCCAGCATCGCTTTGACGTTCCTTCCGTCGACCGAACGGTGGAGCCGGCGCCCCTGAGGGCTGTTTCGAGACGGCGTCAGAGCTTGTGGACCGGCGCGTGGTTGTGCATGAGCTTGACGCGCCCGGCGCTGCCGAAGTCGATGAGCGACATCGCCGACTCCCCCATGCCCGACACCTCCTCGACGCGGCCGAGCCCGTACTTGTCGTGAGTGACCCGGTCCCCAGGCTCGAGGACGACGAGGGGTCGCTTGCCTGCCGCAGACCGGCCCGGCGACGGTCTCCTCGACTCGGCAGGGCCGAACCGGCCCGCGCCGCTGACGGGCGCCGACGGGGACAGCACCGGTTCGACGCGGCGCCAGTCGATGAGTTCCTGGGGAATCTCCCGAAGGAACCGCGATTCCGGGTTCAGCATCGGCTGCCCCCACGACGACCGCACCCTGGCCCGGCTCACATAGAGCCGCTGACGAGCGCGGGTGATGCCGACGTAGGCCAGCCGCCGCTCCTCGGACAGTTCCGTGGGATCGCCGAGGGCCCGCATGTGCGGGAACATCCCGTCCTCCCAGCCGGTCACGAAGACGACGGGAAACTCCAGACCCTTGGCGGTGTGCAGCGTCATCATCGTGACCACGCCATCGCCGTGCTCGGGCAACTCGTCAGCGTCGGCGACCAGGGAGACCCGTTCCAGGAATGCCGCGAGCACACCAGTGTCGGGCACGTCCTCGTCAGCCGGCTCGTCGAGCGCCGTCGCGTTCGCCAGGTCGGTGCTGAATTCGTGTGCGACACTGACGAGTTCGTTGAGGTTGTCGAGCCTGGCCAGATCCTGCGGATCGCTGGAGGACTCCAGCTCGGTGCGATAGCCGGTGCGGTCCAGCACCGCCTCGACCAACTCGCCCAGCTCACCGTCGAGCCGGCCGCGCAGCTCATCGAGCATCTCCACGAACCCTGCGATCGCCTTCTCGGAGCGAGAGTTCAGCATCGGAACCCTGCCCTCGGCGGCGGCCTGCAGCGCGTCGTTGAAGTTCGATCCGGTGTTCTCCGCGTACACCGCGACACACGCCTCGGCCCGGTCGCCGATGCCACGCCTCGGCGTGTTGAGGATGCGTCGCATGCTCACCGAATCGCCGGGATTGTCGAGCACACGCAGATACGCGACGATGTCACGGATCTCGCGGCGCTCGTAAAAGCGAACGCCGCCAACGACTTTGTAGGGTACGCCCGCGCGGATGAACACCTCCTCCAGCGCACGTGACGAGTTGTTGGTGCGGTAGAAGACGGCGACGTCGCTGTACTTGATCCCGCCAGCCCCAATAGACCGGTCGGCCAGGGCGTCGATCTCCTCGGCAACGAAACGCGCCTCGTCGTGTTCGTTGTCGGCGACGTAGCCGACGATCAGCTCGCCCTCGCCTGCGTCGGTCCACAGCCGTTTCTCCCGCCGCCCGGAATTGCGCGCGATGACGGAGTTGGCCGCCGACAGAATGTTCTGCGTCGATCGATAGTTCTGCTCGAGCAGAATCGTTGTGGCATTGGGGAAATCGCGTTCGAAGTCCTCGATGTTGCGGATCGTCGCGCCCCGGAACGCGTAGATCGACTGATCGGCGTCGCCGACCACACACAGCTCGGCCGGCTCGACACCGTCCACGGTGTCGGTACCGACCAACTCGCGGACCAGCACGTACTGGGCGTGGTTGGTGTCCTGGTACTCGTCGACGAGGATATGCCGGAACCGGCGCCGGTAGTACTGCGCGATCTGCGGAAAGGCCTGCAGCACAGCGACTGTCTCGCCGATCAGGTCGTCGAAATCCAGTGCGTTGGCCGCCCGCAACCTGCGCTGATACTCGGCGTAGGCGCCGGCGATGATGCGGGCCAGGTCATCGGCGGCTTCCGATGCCTCGGCGTGAGCCTGCTCGGGTCCGATCAGCTCGTTCTTGAGGTTGGAGATCCCGTTGGCCAGCAGCCGCGGCGAGTACCGCTTGGTGTCCAGCCCCATGTCCTTGCCGATCATCAGCAGCAGCCGCCGTGAGTCGTCGGCGTCGTATATCGAGAAGTTGGAGTTCAGGCCGGGCAGCAGCGACGCCTGATTGCGCAGGATCCGCACACAGGTGGAGTGAAACGTCGACACCCACATGTTGCGGGCCCGCGGTCCGACCAGCTGCGCCACCCGCTCACGCATCTCGGCGGCGGCCTTGTTGGTGAAGGTGATCGCCAGGATCTGCCCGACCCCGACGTCATGCGCTGCGAGCAGGTAAGCGATGCGGCGGGTGAGCACCGCCGTCTTGCCCGACCCGGCACCCGCGACGATCAGCAGGGGCGAACCCCGGTGCTGCACGGCCTGCCGCTGTTGGGGGTTGAGGCCATCCAGCAGGTGCTCGGTTTCGGATCGGGCCGCACTCTCCGCGGTGGTGTGGACGCTCATTTCCGCCCAACTTACCGCCGACGTGCGACAGCCCGCGGCGAGCCGCTCATGTCGCCCAGCGGCGAGCCGCTCATGTCGCCCAGCGGCGAGCCGCTCATGTCGCCCAGCGGCGAGCCGCTCATGTCGCCCAGCATGCACCCTTTGCGCGCACACCACAGTTGGTGGCACACTGTCCAGCGTGCTCATCAAGCAGGGACGATTTTTTTACGGGTACCCGCCAGCGGTGCCCGTGGTCTAGCTGCTTCCCAGAGCCCCGCGGTCCGCTTCCGGATCCGGGGCTCGTCTCTTGTGTGAGGCCCGAAACCGGATGAGACCAGAACCCCCACACAACGAGTTGGAGACCGACGACATGAGTACCGAGACGATCGACACCGATCAAATTCCTGACATCGACGCGCTGCGCCAGGAGATCGACCAGCTGGATGCCACCATCTTGGAGGCAGTGAAGCGGCGCACCGAGGTGTCCAAGATCATCGGCAAGGCCCGGATGGCCTCCGGCGGCACCCGGCTGGTGCACAGCCGTGAGATGAAGGTCATCGAGCGCTACAGCGAGATCGGGCCCGAGGGCAAGGATCTCGCGATGCTGCTGCTGCGCCTCGGCCGCGGCCGGCTCGGCCACTGAGCGATTTCGGTGCGCTTTTCGTCGCCCAGCGCACGAAAGCGCGCCAAAATCCGCGCAAAAATCACTGTGTGCGCAGCGCGTCCTCGAGCCACGGCGTCAGCCACTCGACCGCCTCAGGGGTGGGATGCACTCCGTCGCTGCGCACCCGGATTCCGTCCACGCGGTTGGTGTAGTACCCGCCGGGTGACAGCTTCTTGTTCAGGTCGAGCACCGTGACGTTCGGACGTACGCCGGCGACCGCGCGCAACAACTTGTTCCAGCGGTTGACGCGCGCGGGCTGATCCTCCGGGTACAGGCCGCCGTCGGGCCGCTCGGCGCGCCGGTTGAAGGGGGCCGTCGTCACGACGACGTGCGCACCCGTCGACCCAAGGATGTCCAGCGCGCGTCCCAGCTCGCCGCTGAGATAACCGTCGTAGGCAGAGTCGCCGACATGGGTCCAGGTGCCCTCGTTGACCCGGTCGACGGTTTCCCAACGGCCGAGGATCAGCAGCACGACATCGGGCCGATCGTGGTTGATCCGCTGCGACCACCGGGCCGGCCAGTCGTCGCATTCGGGTTTCTGGTCCAGCGTCTGGCCCACCGCGCGGTACGGACCGCCCCGCGCGATGCCGCACCCGATCGTCGTGTAGTCGGAGAAGTGCAAGCCGGGCGTCGGCGGCAGATAGCGCATCAGCGTCCACGCCACGGAGTCGCCGAATACGGCGACGCGCCGAGTTCCCGGTGGCAGTCGGGTGGCATCCGGCGGCGTCCCGATCTCTACCGGCACCTCCGGCAGAGCCTGGGCGACCGACGCCATTTCGGGCACCCCGCTGTCAGCCAACGAATCGCCCGGTTCGAGCCCGACCGGCACGACCATCACGGTCAACACCGCTGCCGTGGCCACCGTCGCGGCGGCCAGCCGCAGCATGGGTACAGTCGACGGCCGCCACCGCCGGACCGGCTGCTCGACGATCCACCACGACACCGCGGCCACGGCGACCGTCACCGCGCAGCGCAGCGCGAACAGTGACCATCCGGACCAGCCGGTGCGTTCTCCGCTGAGTACGAGGAACACCGGCCAGTGCCAGAGGTAGACGCCGTAGGAGATCGCTCCGAGCCAGACCAGCGGTCGGCACGCCAGGACGCGGGCGACGGGACCGCCGCGGTCCAGCGCGACGGGCGCGACCACCATGACCGCCGCTGCCGCGGCGGCGGGCAGCAGGCCCAGCCGGAATTCGTCCGCCGCGCCCGTGGCGTAGTGGGCGATCAGCGCCAGCAGCACCAGCCCGAGCACCGATACCGTCCAGGCCGCCCAGCGCCGCCAACGCGACCGGATCAGGGTGCCGCACAACGTCAACGACGACCAGTCCCGCACCAGCAGGGCCGCCGCGGCCGCGCCGATCAACAACGCCTGCACCCTCGTGTCGGTGCCGTAGTACACGCGGTTGACCGTGTCGCCGGAGACCAACAGAACCGAGGCGGCCGCCGAGCCCGCGACACCGATCGCCGCGAGCACGACTACGACGATCCTGACGGTGCGAACGGTCGGCGCCGCCCGCAGCGCCAGGACGGCGACGACGGCCGCCAGCATCAGCGGCCAGACGAGGTAGAACTGTTCCTCGACCCCCAACGACCACGTGTGCTGCAGCGGCGACGGCGGGGCGCCCTGACTGAAGTAATCGGACCGTTGCGCCACGAACGACCAATTGGCCATCCACAGGAAGGCGGCAACGGCATCGTCGCGCAACGCGGCGATTGCCTCCGGTGCGAAGAGCTCCCGCAGCGCGAGCACCGCGGCGACCATCACCAGCAGCGCGGGCAGCAGCCGGCGCGCCCGCCGGATCCAGAATTCCTTCAGGTCGATCCGGCCGGTGCGGCCCAGCTCGTCGAGCAGCAGCGAGGTGATCAGGAATCCGCTGAGCACGAAAAAGACGTCGACGCCGATGAATCCACCGGAGACGCCGGGAACCCCGCCGTGGTGGGCGAGCACCAGCCCCACCGCCACGGCGCGAACGCCGTCGAGCGCGGCGATGCCCCGCCGGGGGCCGTGGCCGCGGCGCATGGGGTGCGGCTCAGGCACGACCCACCGGCGTCGCCCGACTACGCGGACCGGCGCCGCAGTCACTTCCATGCCCTCCCACGTCGGGGTTTGAGCATCGAAGTCTATGTGCGCGAGCAGACGGAAAACCGTCCCAACACGCGCATTTTGGGACAGTTTTACGTCAGCTCGGCGAGAGTGGGGATCGGCGCCCAGATGGACGGATTAGTTCGTCAGCGCGATGTACTTCGTCTCGAGGTACTCCTCGATGCCCTCGGTGCCGCCTTCCCGCCCGAAGCCGGATTCCTTGACACCACCGAACGGTGCCGCCGGGTCGGAGATGACGCCGCGGTTCACGCCGACCATGCCGGACTCGAGCGCCTCGGCGACCCGCAGCGCCCGGTCCAGGGACCGGGTGTAAATGTATGCGGCCAGCCCGTATTCGGTGGCGTTGGCAGCGACGACACCCTCGTCCTCGGAGTCGAATCCGATGATCGGCGCGACGGGCCCGAACACCTCCTCCTTGAGGATGCGGGCGTCGGCAGGGACGTCGGCGAGCACCGTGGCCGGGTAGAAGTTGCCGGGCCCGCCGGGGGCGACCCCGCCGACCGCGACGGTCGCGCCCCGCGAGACCGCATCGGACACCAGATCGGCGACGGTGCTGACCTGCTTGGCGTTGATCAGAGGGCCGAGAGACGACGACTCATCGAGGCCGTTGCCCAGCGTGAACTCACTCATCCGCTTGACGAGCTTGTCGGTGAACTCCTCGCGAACCGCGTTGGCGACGTGGAAGCGGTTGGCCGCGGTGCACGCCTCGCCGCCGTTGCGCATCTTGGCCAGCACCGCACCCTCGACGGCCGCATCGACGTCGGCGTCGTCGAACACGATGAACGGCGCGTTGCCGCCCAGCTCCATCGAGGTGCGCAGCAGCTTGTCCGACGACTGTTTCACCAGCGCCTTACCCACGCCGGTCGACCCGGTGAAGGTCAGCTTGCGCAGCCGGCCGTCGTCGATCAGGGCGGTGGTGACGTCGCGTGGCTTGGTGGTGGGCACCACCGACAGCACACCCTTGGGCAGGCCGGCTTCGTCCATCAGCTTGGCCAGCAGCAGCATCGTCAGCGGCGTCTCCTGCGCAGGCTTGACGATCATCGTGCAGCCCGCGGCCACCGCGGGACCGATCTTGCGGGTGCCCATGGCCAGCGGGAAGTTCCACGGCGTGATGGCATAGCACGGGCCGACGGCCTGCTTGGTGACGACGATGCGTCCGTTGCCCGCCGGGCTGTGGGTGTATCGCCCGCCGATGCGAACGGCTTCCTCGGCGAACCATCGGAAGAACTCCGCGCCGTACTTGACCTCGCCCTTGCTCTCGGCGACCACCTTGCCCATCTCCAGGGTCATCAGGGTGGCGACGTCCTCGGCGTGGGCGATGAGGTTCTCGAACACCGACCGCAGGATCTCCCCGCGTTCGCGCGGTGGGGTCGCCGCCCACTCGTCCTGCACCGCCACCGCCACGTCCAGTGCGGCGATCGCATCCGCGGCGGTGCCATCGGCGATCGACAGCACCACCTCGTCCGTCGCGGGGTTGAGCACATCGAAGGTCGACCCGCCCTGGCGCTCCTCACCCCCGATCCACAGGCCGGTGGGAACCGATGACAGCAGCTTGGCGGTGTCCATACTTCATCATGTACCCCTTGACCGCGCCCGCCGCACTAGGGTCTGGAGAATGACCAGCGACGAGAATCCCGACAGCTCGAAGATCTCCGATTCACCCGCGTGGACGGCACTTCAACGGCACTACGACCAGATCGGCCACAAACATCTGCGGGATTTCTTCGCCGAGGATCCGGCGCGCGGCACCGAGCTGACCCTCACCGTCGGCGACCTCTACATCGACTACAGCAAGCACCGCGTGACGCGGGAGACACTGCAGCTGCTCGTCGACCTCGCGAAGGCCGCCGGCCTCGAGGCCCGGCGCGAAGCCATGTACACCGGCGCGCACATCAACACCTCCGAGAACCGCGCGGTGCTGCACACCGCGCTGCGGTTGCCGTCCAACGCCGAGCTCGTCGTCGACGGGCAGAACGTCGTGGCCGACGTGCACGAGGTGCTCGACGCGATGGGTGATTTCACCGATCGGCTGCGCAACGGCGAATGGACCGGTGCGACAGGGGAACGCATCAAGACCGTCGTCAACATCGGCATCGGCGGCTCCGATCTGGGGCCCGTCATGGTCTATCAGGCGTTGCGCCATTACGCCGACGCAGGGATCTCGGCGCGGTTCGTCTCCAACGTCGACCCCGCCGACCTCGTCGCCAAGCTCGACGGACTCGATCCCGCCACAACGCTGTTCGTCGTCGCCTCGAAGACGTTCTCGACGCTGGAGACACTGACCAACGCGACGGCCGCGCGCCGCTGGCTCACCGATGCGCTCGGCAACGCCGCGGTATCCAAACACTTCGTCGCGGTGTCGACCAACAAGAAGCTCGTCGACGCGTTCGGGATCAACACCGACAACATGTTCGGCTTCTGGGACTGGGTGGGCGGCCGCTACTCGGTGGATTCGGCGATCGGTCTTTCGGTGATGGCCGTGATCGGCCGCGAGCGGTTCGCCGAGTTCCTCGCCGGAATGCACATCGTCGACGAACACTTCCGGACGGCACCGCTGGATGCCAATGCGCCTGCGCTACTGGGGCTTATCGGCCTGTGGTACGCGAACTTCTTCGGCGCCCAATCCCGCGCGGTGCTGCCCTATTCCAACGACCTTGCGCGTTTCGCCGCCTACCTGCAGCAGCTGACGATGGAGTCCAACGGCAAGTCGGTGCGTGCCGACGGCAGTCCCGTCGGCACCGACACCGGCGAAATCTTCTGGGGTGAGCCGGGAACCAACGGCCAGCACGCGTTCTACCAGTTGCTGCACCAGGGCACCCGGTTGGTGCCGGCCGACTTCATCGGGCTGAGCCAGCCCACCGATGACCTGGCGACCGCCGACGGCACCGGCAGCATGCACGACCTGCTGATGAGCAATTTCTTCGCGCAAACGCAAGTGCTGGCGTTCGGCAAGACGGCAGAGGAGATCGCCGCCGAGGGGACACCGCCAAATGTGGTGCCGCACAAGGTGATGCCGGGCAACCGGCCGACCACCTCGATCCTGGCGACCAAGCTGACGCCGTCGGTGGTGGGCCAGTTGATCGCCCTCTACGAACATCAGGTGTTCACCGAGGGCGTCATCTGGGGCATCGACTCCTTCGACCAGTGGGGTGTGGAACTCGGTAAGACGCAGGCCAATTCGCTGCTACCGGTGCTCATTGGCGACGCGTCCCCGGCCCCGCAGTCGGACAGTTCGACCGACGGGCTGGTGCGCCGCTACCGCGTTGAACGCGGCCGGGCGGGCTGAAGCCAGCGATTTCGGCGCGCTTACGTACGCTCAGCGGCGGTAAGCGCGCCGAAACCACGGCTTACGGGGCAGGGATCGTCGCACAACCCACGTTCGGGATGCAGCCCGACGCACCGCCTGGACCTGCCGAGCCACTAGGACCGTAGGGAATGCTGCCGCTGGCCCCACCAGGTCCGGCTTCGCCTCCGGGACCGTACGGAATCGCGCCGCTGGCCCCACCGGGACCTGCGGTGCCGAGGTCCACGCACGGGGTGCCGTCGACGTTGACGCACGGCGGTGGCGGCGGTGGCGGCGGCTGGGCCGTCGCGCCCGGTGCGAAGGCGACCGCGGCCGCGGCGGCGCCGGCGAACAGTGCGGGAGCCAACTTCGAGAGTTTCACCATCATGTAGATGTGGCTACCACAATCCACCGGCAGCCAAACCGCTCTACGCGAAGTACTTCATGAAACGCGTGGGCACCACCTTCATCATTGCCACCACGGGTATCCACGGCCACGCGGGCACAATCGCGCGGCCCCGCTCCCGCTCGATCGCGTCCACCATCGCCCGGACCCCGGTTTCGTTGTCGGCCATCAGCATGGTGGTGGCCGATTTCGCCGTCATCTCAGATTCGATGTATCCCGGCTCGAGCACCGTCACCGCGATGGGCCCGGTGCGATACTCGGCACGCAGCGACTGACCCAGCGAGATCACCCCCGCTTTACTTGCCGCGTAGGCGGCCTTGATGCCGGGCACCCCCCGATTCCCGACGACCGACGCCACCAGCACGAGATGTCCCGCACCCGACGTCTTGAACAGCTCCAGCGCCGCCTCGATCTGGACCAGCGCGGCGACGAGGTTGGTCTCGATGGTCGCCTTGTTGGCCCACAGCTTGCCTGAACCGAGCGGTGCGCCCTTTCCGATGCCCGCATTCACGATGACCCGGTCGATCCCACCCAGCGCGGCCGACAGCTCGCCGAACACGACCGGCACCCGCTCGTGGTCGTTGACGTCGAGTTCGGCGACGGCCACCGTGATGCCTGGGTGCCGCGCGGTGAGGTCCGCCTTGAGTCTCTCGAGCCGGTCGGTGCGACGGGCGCACAGTGCCAGATCACGCCCCTTGGCCGCGAACGCCCGAGCCATCCCTTCACCCAGGCCGGAGCTCGCACCGGTGATGAGGATCTTCTGCCGCGTCATCACCGCAGCCTAGCCGCGGGCGGGTGCGCCCCCCGCTGGCCGCCTTCGCGACCGCGCAGCAACGCGCTCCCGCCGCGCCTGACGGCCCGCCCACGGTAACGCCACGGCGAACTTTCGGCCGCGATCTCGCCCTGGCGTTACGCTCGGCGGCGTCACGGCGCGTGGGGCGCCCGACCGGCGCGGGTCTCACTTGAGCAGCTTGGACATCCGCCGGTCGGCCAACACCTTGCCGCCCGTCTGACACGTCGGGCAGTACTGAAAGGACTTGTCGGCGAACGACACCTCCCGCACGGTGTCCCCGCACACCGGACACGGCAGGCCGGTCCTGGCATGCACCCGCAGGCCCGAACGCTTCTCCCCCTTCAAGGTGGCCGCCTGCTGGCCGACCGAGCGCGTCACCGCGTCGGTGAGCACCGAGATCATGGCATCATGCAGTGCATCGAGCTGGGCGTCGGTGAGCTTGGCCGCCGTGGCGAACGGCGAAATCTTGGCCACGTGCAGGATCTCGTCGCTGTAGGCGTTGCCGATCCCGGCGATGACCTTCTGGTCGGTGACGACGGACTTGATCCTGCCGCTGTTGCCGGCCAGCACGGCAGCCAGGGCGTCGCGGTCGAGGTCAAGCGCATCCGGTCCCAGTGTGGCGATCCCGGGCACCGTGGCCGGGTCGTCGACCAGCCACACGGCCAACCGCTTCTGGGTGCCCGCTTCGGTGAGATCGAATCCGACACCGTCACCGAGGTGCACCCGCAGCGCGATCGGCCCCTTGCCAGGCTTCAGAGGTGCGGTCGCCAGCTTCTCCGACCAGCGCAGCCAGCCCGCCCGCGACAAGTGCGTGATCAGCGTCAGCCCGCCGACATCCAGGCCCAGGTACTTACCCCAGCGGCGGGCACCGGTGACGGTCTGCCCGTACAGCGCGGTCGGCGCGGGATCGAAGGTCTTCAGCACCGAGAACGCCGACACGTCGATGCGGCTCACGCTGCGTCCGACGGCATGCTGACGCAGGTAGTCGGCCAGGGCTTCGACCTCGGGCAACTCGGGCATGTCTCCAGTGTGCCGGGCGGAGCGGGCCGTCACTCAGTCGCGGGGTAACAACACCATCGCGGCTCCCGCCGCCACCGTGGCGAGAACCAGAATCGTCGCGGCCACCCCACCCCAGCCGAGTGCGTCGAAGGCGACACCGCCGAACCAGCCGATGACGCTGGAGCCGCCGTAGTACGCCAGGTTGTACAGCGAGGACGCCTGCGCCTTGCCCGCAGGGGCGAGCCTGCCGGTCCATCCCGACGCGATCGCGTGGGCGCCGAAGAATCCCGCGGTCGCGACGACCAGCCCGACCAGGACGGCGACCACGTTGTTGCTCAGGGTGGTCGCCACGCCGGCGATCATGATGGCGATCGACGCAAGCAGCACGTTCTTGCGACCGAACCGGGTGGCTTCGGCGCCGGCCCGGGCCGACGCCCAAGTGCCGGCAAGGTAGGCGACGAACACCAGGCTCACCACGGTGTCCGGCAGGGCGAATGGGGACGCGGTCAGCCGGAAACCGAGGAAGTTGTACATCGCGACGAAACCGCCCATCAGCAGGAAGGCCTGGCCGAACAGGGCCAGCTGCCGCGGCGATCGCAAGTTGGCCGCCAGCCGGTGCCACAGCCCGCCCGCACCGCCCGCACCGGAGCCGTCACGCCGGCGGGTCGGGGTGAAGCCACGCTGTTGTGGTGCGAGCTTGACGAACCCGAGGGCGGCGACGGCGCACACCACGGCGACCGTGAAGATGCCGACACGCCAGCCGGCCACCCCTGCGACCGGTCCGGCGACCAGCCGTCCCAGCAACCCGCCGATCGTCGTACCCGCCACGTAGGTCCCCGCCGCACGGGCGGCGTGGCCCGGGTCGATCTCCTCGATCAGGTAGGCGATCGCGATGGCGGGCACCCCGCCGATCATCAGGCCCTCGAGGAGTCGACCGGCCAGCAGCAGATGGAAGTCGGCCGCGAAGGGCGCCAGCAGGCCCACCGCGGTCGCCCCGACCACCGAGATCGACATCGCCTTCACCCGGCCGATCCGATCGGCGAGAACCGACCACGGGATGACGCCAGCGGCCAGGCCGATCGTCGCCGCCGAGACCATCAGCGCCGCGTCGGCCGCCCCGACGCCGAGGCCTGCCGAGATCTGCGGCAGCACCGCCTGCGCCGAGTAGAGCTGAGCGAACGTGGCGATGCCCGCGCAGAACAACGCGGCCAGCAGTCTGCGGTATTCCGACGAACCCGGCGGGTGCCCGGCCCATGCGGCGGCAGGCGGCGGAGATTCGACGGTCACCGCCGCGACGGTAGTTCCCACCCCGTCAATGTGTCCAATACATGAAACGTCACAACTCCATACGCTCATCACATGAATGCGTGGCGGGCAGTCACCGGAGGAAGTCGGCGAACCGTTTCGCCGCCGGCGGCAACTGCCTGTCCGACGCCCATGCCAGGCCGATCTGGCGCTTGGCCTGTGCATCCGACAGCGGCACGTAGACGGCGGTCGGCTCACCCCGTCCCGGCCGCGGCACCGGCACGACGGCGACGCCGAAGCCCGCCGCCACCAATCCCTCCATGGTGGGGATCTCGGCGGCCTCGAAGCGGATTTGCGGATGGATTCCGTCGCGTGCGCACAGCTCGTCGGTGAGCTGACGCAGGCCGAATCCCTCGCCCAGCGCGATGAACGGCTCGCCGGCGACCTCGGACAGCCGCAGCCGGGCCCGCCCCGCGAACCGGTGCCCGCGGGGCAGCGCCAGACACAGTTGCTCGACGTACAGGACACGCCAGCCGAACTCCGCGCCGCCCGGCCTCGGCGCCGTGATCGCGAGGTCGGCCTGCCCGTCCAGCACCCGGCGGGTGAGATCATGCCCGGCGCCCTGATAGAGGGCGAAGTCCACCTGAGGCGCTTCGAACCGGAATCGCCGCAACGCATCCGGCACGAACCAGCTGGCCAGCGAATGCAGGAACGCCAACCGCACGGTGCCCCGGTCGGGATCGCGCAGCGTCGCAATGCGTTCGTGTGCCGATCGCATCTCGGCCAGGCTGCGGCGGGCGTGTTCGAGGACCACCTCGCCGTAGGGGTTCAGGCGCAGCCGGCGGTGCACGCGATCGAACAGTGGTGCGCCGAACTCACTTTCGAGCCGGGCCAGCGCCCGCGACAGGGTCGGCTGGGTGATCCTGAGCTCGGTGGCCGCCTCGGTGACGTGCTCGGTCTCGGCGAGTACGACGAACCAGTGGAGTTCCTCGAGCTGCATGACCTGCCATGATAACCGTCACGCATGGACTGGCCGCATGTGCTGCGCGGCGCGCATCAGAGATCAGCGCCGCGTCACCCGCGCGGGGTCGCGGATCACCAGCGACAGCGCCCAACTCACGATCGACAGCACGATCGCCGCCCAGATCGCCGTCCACCAGAAGTCGTCGATCCGCAGGCCCCAGTGGGTGGTGTTGCGGGTGATCCACGCCGTGATCCACAGCATCCACGCATTGATCACGATATGGATGAGCCCGAGGGTCAGGATGTACAGCGGGATCGACAGGATCTGCACGATCGGTTTGACGATGGCGTTGACCAAACCGAAGAGGATCCCGACGACGAAGATGATGCCGATCCTCTGCAGCGTGGTCTCACCGCCGACGAAGCTCAGGCCGGGCACGACGAGGGTCACCACCCACAGGGCGAAGCCGGTTACCGCAGCGCGCAGGAGAAAGCTGCCCATGGTTCCGATCCTGCCACGGGCCGGGCGCGGCGCGTGCGCTCACGGGCGCAGCAGATAGGTGTCCATGATCCAGCCGTGCCGCGCCCGCGCCTCGGCCCGCACGGCGGCGATCCGCTCCCCCACCTCCCCGACCGTGCCCGACTCGAGCAACTCGTCCGGTGTGCCCAGGTAGGCGCCCCACCAGATGGCGGTCCCGGGTGGGCAGCGCAGGAACGAACACTCCGCGTCGAGCATGACGACGGTGCTGCCGTTCAGTCCGTCGTCCCGCAGGCGGCGCCCCGTCGTGATGAGCACGGGTTCGCCGATCCGGTTGAGCGGGATGCGGTGGCGCGCGGTCAGCGCCTGGATGGCGGTGATGCCGGGGACGACGTCGTAGTCGATGTCGACATGCTCGGCGACCAGGTCGAGTATGCGCAGGGTGCTGTCGTAGAGCGACGGGTCGCCCCAGGCCAGGAAGGCGCCGACGCCGTCGGGGGCCAGTTCGCTCTCGATCGCACCTGCCCACACCTTCGCCCGCGCGACGTGCCAGTCGGCGACGGCGCTCCGGTAGTCACCGTCCGCGTCGCGGGTCGGGTCGGGCAGTTCGACGAACCGGTAGCCGGGTTGGCGGATGAAGCGCTCGCAGATGTGCCGGCGCAGCGCCACGAGATCGTTCTTCGTCTCGCCCTTGTCCATGGCGAAGAACACCTGGGTGGCGTTGAGGGCGTCGACCGCCTGGGCGGTGACATAGCCGGGGTCGCCCGCGCCGACGCCGATGACGTGGATCAGCCGCACCCCGGAAGGGTAGCCGCCGGGCCGGTCAGCCCCGCGGCGACCGCCGCACCCGAGCGCTTTCGATGCGATTGGTGGCGTCGAGGCCGAGTAGCTGCAGACTGCGCTGGTACTCGTCGCGCAGGATCTGCACCGCTCGCTCGACGCCCCGCTCCCCGCCGGCCATCAGGCCGTACAGGTAGGCGCGTCCCACCATGACCGCGTCGGCCCCCAACGCGCGCGCGGCGATGATGTCCTGCCCGTGGCTGACGCCGCCGTCGATCAGCACCACCGCATCGGCGCCGACGGCGGCGCGCACGTCGGGGAGCACCTCCAGCGTCGCGGGTGTGCGATCGAGTTGGCGTCCACCGTGATTCGACACCACCACACCGTCGGCGCCGTACGCCACCACCTTGGCGGCGTCGGCAGGGTTGACGATGCCCTTGACGAGCAGCCGATGGGGCCAGCGTTGGCGCAACCATTCGAGGTGCAGGTAGTTCAGGCCGGGCTCGAACATGGTGCCGGGCACATCGACGGCATCCAGCGCGGCGCCCACCAGGCCGCGCAGGGAGGCGAACCCGATCGGCGGGGTTGTCAGCTTGTTGATCCACCACGAGGGGTGTCGGGACATGTCCAGGAACGTCTTCGCGGTCAAGGCGGGCGGGATCGTCAGGCCGTTGCGGATGTCCTTGAGGTGACGGCCCGCTACGGCGGTGTCCACGGTGAGCATCACCGTCGAGCAGCCGGCGGCCATCGCCCTGTCCACGAGTTCCTCGTTGATGGCCATGTTGTTGGTCAGGTACAGCTGAAACCAGTTGTCGCCGTGAGGTGCAGCGGCGTTGACCTCCTCGATGGTCGAGGTGCCCACCGTCGAGAGGGTGTAGGGAATGCCGGCGCGCGCGGCGACGCGAGCCACCGCCGCCTCGCCGTGGTGATGCATCATCCGCGTGTATCCCGTCGGCGCGAAGATCAGCGGCAACGCGATCTTCTTCCCGAACAGTTCGGTTGAGAGGTCAGGATTGGCAACGGAATTGAGCACCTCGGGGACGAACACGGTGTCCTGGAAGGCTTCCCGGTTGCGGCGCACCGTCGACTCGGTGTCCGCCCCCCCGTCCACATAGTCGAACACCGCGCGGGGGGTGGTGCGCAGCGCGATGTGCCGCAGCTCGTCGATGCTCAGTGCGGCTCCGAGCCTGCGTTCGACGGGATCGAGCGCGACGCGCCGGAACTGCACGAGTTCGCGGAGTTCGGAGGGCCGGGGCAGTCGCCTCGGGGTACGCGGGCGGCCCACTTGCCGCCCGCCGGCACGTCCAGCGGTGTCGGCATCAAGCGTAGCGGTCATCAGACATCCTCTCTCAATTCTTATATTTCAGACGTTGTCTGTAATAACGATCAGGCTACGGGCAGCGACGCGAAGAGGTCAAGGCCGCGCTCGGCATTGACTCGCGTCACAGTCGTCGGGCAGAATGATCGACACAACAGACAGCGTTCTATATTTCAGACAGGAGATGAGCCATGGACCTCGGGCTCGCCGGCCGCACCGCACTCGTGTGCGCATCCACATCCGGGCTCGGCCTGGCGACCGCGCAGGCGCTGGCCGCCGAGGGCGTCAGGGTCGTCGTCACCAGCCGCGACGCCGCCCGCGCCGACGACATCGCCGCCGCCCTGCCCGGTGCCGTCGGCATCGGCTGCGACCTGGTCAGCGACGGGGGTGCGCACCGCCTCTACGCCGAGGCGACCGACCGTCTCGGCGACATCGACATCCTGGTGCTGAACGGGCCGGGCCCCGCGCCGGGTCGCGCGGCGGACACCAAGCCCGCCGACCTCGACACGGCGGTCGGCACGCTGGTGGCGCCGCAGCTCACCCTGGTGCGCTCGGTCCTGCCTGCGATGACGACCCGCCGCTGGGGACGGATCCTGAGCATCAGCTCCACCAGTGTCGTCGCGCCGCTGGCCAATCTGGCGCTGTCCAACCTGGGCCGCGCCGCCCTGGCGGGATATCTGAAAACCCTTGCGACCGAGGTCGCGCCGCTGGGCATCACTGTCAACTCGCTGCTGCCCGGCCGCATCGCCACACCTCGCTCCCGCCAGATCGACGAGGCCGTGGCGCAACGCAGCGGACTGCCGCGCACCGAGGTGGAGAACGCCAGCGCCGGCCAGATCCCCGTCGGGCGCTACGGCGATCCCGCCGAGTTCGGCGCGGTCGCCGCCTTCCTGTGCAGTGCGCAGGCTTCCTACGTCACCGGCACCGCACTGCGCTGTGACGGCGGGCTGGTGCCGACGCTGTGACCACGCCCCACCGAACCCAATTGCACCTCACCGAAGGGACCCTCCGCATGGACGGCACACAACCACCCCACCCGAACAAGGGCACCGTGCGCGTCGGTGTCGCCGGGATGATCGGCAGCACGATCGAGTGGTACGACTTCTATATCTACGGCATGGCCGCGGCACTCGTCTTCGGCCACCTGTTCTTTCCTTCGTTCTCGCCGCTGGCGGGCACGCTGGCTGCATTCGGCACATTCGCGGTCGGCTTCGTCGCACGCCCGCTCGGCGGAATCATCTTCGGCCACTTCGGTGATCGCGTCGGGCGCAAACGCGCACTGATGATCACGCTGTTCCTGATGGGCGCCGCCACCGTCGTCATCGGCCTGCTGCCCGGGTACGACTCGATCGGGGTGTGGGCGCCCCTGTCGCTGGTCGCCCTGCGATTCCTGCAGGGCTTCGCGGTCGGCGGCGAGTGGGGCGGCGCGGTGACGATGGTCGTCGAATCGTCGCCGTCGCATCGTCGCGGGTTCTTCGGCAGTCTCCCGCAGATGGGTGTTCCACTGGGCCTGGTGCTGTCGACGTCGATCTTCTCCGTGCTGGCGCTGCTGCCTGACGAGGACTTCCAGGCCTGGGGATGGCGAATCCCGTTCCTGCTCAGCGCCTTCCTGATCGTCGTCGGCCTGTTCATCCGCGCGCGCATCAACGAGACCCCGGCGTTCACCCAGCTCAAGGAGCACGGTGCCGAACATCGGCTGCCCGCCAAGGCGGCGATCCAGGGTCACTGGCGCGCCATCGCCCTGACGGTGGGTCTGTACGTGTCGGCAGGTGTCCCGTTCTATATCGTGACGGTCTTCGTGCTGGCGTACGGATCGGGTCAACTCGGACTGCCCAAGAGTGTGCTGCTGACCGGCATGCTGGCCGCCGCGATCCTCGAGGCGATCACCGTGCCGTACTTCGGCGCGCTGTCGGACCGGTTAGGGCGGCGCCCGGTATTCATCGCCGCGGCGACTTTCGCGCTCGCCCTTGCCTTCCCGTTCTTCACCATGCTGGCGACCGGGACCAACGCGCTGGTGTGGCTCGCCATCGTCCTGGCGTTGGCCGTCGCGCATGCGGGCATGTACGGTCCGACCGCCGCGCTGTACGCCGAGTTGTTCACACCCGACGTGCGCTACACGGGGACGTCCATCGGCTATCAGCTGGGCGGCGTGGTCGCCGGCTTCGTACCCTTGACCGCGGGCGCCCTCGTCAGCTCGGCGAACGGAGCCAGCTGGCCGATCGCCACCATCTGGGCGACGGCAGCCGCGATCGGCCTCGTATCGGCGCTCATCGTCAAGGAGACCCGTGGCACCGACCTCATCGCGGGCATCGGGTCGGCGGCTGCGGCGCGGGAACGGGACGACGACAAGGCACCCGCGTGAGAGCTCACCACGCAGTCCCGAAAGGGTGCCCGCAGTGAGGCCGGGAACCGGTGGAGCGGCGGACGCGGGTCAGCGGCCCGACGCCGTCATCCACCGGTTTCTGGTGCGCACCGCCGATGCCGGCTATGTCGGATACGTCGACGGCGGCAGGCTGCTGGAATGGATCGACAAGGCCGGATACGACGCCGCCGCGCGGTGGAGCGCACGCTACTGTGTGACCGCCTACGTCGGGAACCTGCACCTGGATCGCCCGATCTCGGTCGGCGAACTCGTCGAGTTGCACGCACAGATCGTGCACACCGGTTCGTCGAGCATGCACATCCTGGTGACCGTCTATTCGTCGAATCCCGCCCGCGGCAACGCCATTCAGAGCGCGCAATGCCTGACTGTGTTCGTCGCGGTCGACGGGCGCGGCAAGCCGGTGCGGGTCCCCGACTTCGTGCCCGACTCCGTCCTAGACCTGCAGCGCAGCCGTCAGGCGCGCATGCGCATCGACCTGCGCAGGCACATCGAGGCGGAGATCGCCGCCGCCGCGTACACCACGGCGGGGACCGCACCCGATGCGACACTTCGGTTCCTCGCCTCCCCCACCGACATCAACTGGGGCGGCAAGGTGCACGGCGGCCGCATCATGCGCTGGATCGACGAAGCCGGCTATGTCTGCGGCTCACGATGGAGCGAAGGGCCGGTCATCGCGTCCTACTTCGGCGGGATCCGCTTCTACGCACCCGTTCACATCGGCCAGATCATCGAGGTGAACGCCCGCCTGCTCTACACAGGACCCTACAGTCTGCACTTCGGCATCCACGTGACGGCGATGGACACCGACGCCCACGCCCACGTACTGGCCGCACACGCCGTCGCGGTCTTTGTGGGGTTCGGGTCCGAAGGTAAACGCGCTGTGCCCGAATGGCATCCGGCCAATGACGAGGACGTCGCGCTCTGGCGCCACGCAGAGCGGCTGATCGCGCTGCGGGCCGGTGCCGAACCGTTCACATCGGGCAGCCTGCCGCCATCCGATGCAGCGCCGCAGCACCTTCGGGCCAGGTAATCCCCTGCGCTGCTCGAGCACTCTGCACTCGTGCTGTCTGCGCCGATTTCTGCGTGCGGGTCGTCCACACCGCCAAAGCACGACCCGCACGCAGATCTGGGTACCAAACCCATACACCACAACACACCGACGGCCCCGCGGTTGCGCGGGGCCGTCAGTGTGGGCTCTTGCGGATCAGGCCGGCCCGCGCCCGTCGACACGACGAGGGATACCCAACGGATTGGCCTCCTGCAGGGCGGCGGGCAGCAGATGGTCCGGGAACCCCTGATAGGCCACCGGTCTCACGAAACGGTCGATCGCGGCCGAACCCACCGACGTCGATCCCGGAGCCGTCGACGCGGGATAGGGGCCGCCGTGTTGCTGGGCATCGCTGACGGTGACACCCGTGGGCCATTGGTTCCACAGCACGCGACCGGCCCTGCCCGCCAGGCGGCGGATGAGTTCGGGTGCGATCGTGTCGGTGTCGTTGCCGTGCACGGTCGCGGTCAGCTGCCCTTCGAGCAGGTCCGCGACGTCGAGGAGTTGACGTTCGTCGTCGTACTCGACCACCAGCGCCGTCGGCCCGAAGACCTCGACGATGAGGTGCTCGGGGTCGGTCAACAGGTCGGCGATCGAGGTGCGCAGCAGCGTCGGTGCCGGCGGATCGGTGCGGGCCCCGTCACCGAGCGCCAGCGGCGTCACCGCGGCGTGGGCCGCCAGATGGTCGAAGGCCTCGACGTACCCGGCTCGTATACGTTCGTTGAGCAGCGGGGCCGAGCCGGGCAGGGCCGCAGCCGCCAGGGTGGCTGCGATACCGGATTCGGCTGGCACCAGCAGGATTCCGGGTTTGGTGCAGAACTGGCCCGCGCCGAGCGTGAAGGACCCGATGAACTCCGCGGCGATGCTGTCGGGTCGTTGCGCAGCGGCCGATGCGGTGACGAAAGTCGGGTTGACGCTGCCCAATTCGCCGTAGAACGGGATCGGCTCCGGCCGGGCGTTCGCGAGGTCGAACAGCGCGCGGCCGCCGGGGATCGATCCGGTGAACGACGCCGCCTTGATCCTCGCGTCGGCGATCGCCACCCGGCCCGCGTCGGTGCCGGTGATCACCGCGAAGATACCGTCGACGCCGACGCTCCTGCGGATCTCCTGTGCCACCAGCGCTCCGGTGTGTTCGGATAGCCGAGGGTGGCCGGAATGCGCCTTGACGATCACCGGGCAACCCGCCGCCAGCGCGGACGCGGTGTCGCCGCCCGCGATGCTGAACGCGAACGGGAAGTTGCTGGCGGCGAACACCAGCACCGGCCCGATCGGTTCGTGCATGCGGCGGATGTCGGGCCGCGGTCCCATCCCCCAGGACGGGTCGGCGTGGTCGATGCGCGCGTCGAGGTAGCGACCCTCGACGATCGTGTCGGCGAAGTATCGGAGCTGAAACGTCGTTCGCACCAGTTCGTTTCGCAGCCGCTGCTCGGTCAGGTGGGTTTCCTCCGCCGCGATGGCCACCAGCTGATCGGCGTCGTTGTCGAGGCGGTCTGCGATGGCCCTGAGCACTCTGGCCCTCGTGGACGGAGTGGTACGCATCCAGGTGCGCGCCGCATTCGCCGCCGCAGCAAGCACCGCTTCAAGCTGGGCGGGTGCCGTGACGGATGGCGGCGGGGTGGTGATCGTCATCCTGCTCCAATCTCATATTTCGGACCGTGATCTATATACAGATCATGTTGGCACGCGCGGCGATCACCGGTCAACCCTTGACGGCGCCCAAGGAGGTCGTCATACTCGATATAACAGACATTGTCTGAAATATTGAACTGCTTGATTTCCCGCAGAATCCCCGAGGAGCACCATGAAGGCCGCCGTATTACACAGGGCCCGTACCCCATTGACGATCGAAGACCTCGACCTGGCTCAGCTGCGTCCCGGCGATGTGCTGGTGCGGGTACAGGCCGCGGGCATCTGCCACAGCGATCTGCACTACATCAACGGTGACCTCACCGCGAAGCTGCCCGCCGTGCTCGGCCACGAAGGGGCCGGCGTCGTCGAGGCGGTCGGCCTCGGTGTGACCCGCGTGCGACCCGGCGACTCGGTGATCACGATGTGGCGGCCGCGGTGCGGCGAATGCGAGTTCTGCCTCACCGGGCGTCCCGCATTGTGCGGACTGGGCCGCGTGCACAGCGAAACGGGCGGGCTCATCGACGGAGAATCACGATTGAGCCTGCGCGGCAGCACTGTTCACCACCTGATGGGGGTGTCGTGCTTCGCCGAACAATGCGTGGTCTCAGAACGCTCCGTGATCCCGATCGACCCCGACGTCCCGCCGGAGATCAGCGCGGTGACCGGATGCGCCGTCGTCACCGGCGTCGGCGCGGCGCTCAACCACATGAGCGGGGCGGCGGGCGACGCCGTGGCGGTCATCGGCGCGGGCGGGGTGGGGCTGAGCGCGATCATGGGCCTGGCGCTGCTCGGGGCGTACCCGATCGTCGCGGTCGACACCGTCGAGGCCAAGCTGGAATTGGCCAGAAGCGTCGGCGCCACGCACACCGTCAACCCGACCACAGTCGCCGACACCAACGCCGAGATCGCCCGGCACTGTGGCCGGGCCCCCCGGTGGGCCCTGGACGCGGTGGGCGCCGCGGCCACTTTGCGTCAGGCCGTCGACGTGGTGGGTACGGGCGGCACCGTGGTCGCGGTGGGCCTGGGCAGGGCGGGCGCCACCGTCGAGCTGCCGATCAATTCCCTGGTGCAGCAGGAGAAGACGCTGATCGGGAGCCTGTACGGGTCGGCGAACACCCCACTGCAGATACCCGAGATCCTGCGGCTGTACCGCGCAGGCAAGCTTCCGCTGGAGCGGCTGCTGGGCCGCAGCTACGAACTCGCAGACATCAACGACGCCTACCACGCGATGGCCACCGGCGCCGTCGGCCGCGCGGTGATCCGGATGGGTGAACCGGCCGGCGCTCACGCCCTCGGCAGCGCCCCGAGGTTCGCCGACATATCCCTGGCCCCGTCGAGTACGAGCTCCACGTAGCGGGACTTGGCGGCCTTGTTCCAGCGCAGGATGGGCACCGAGATGCTCATCGCGGCCACGGTGGTGCCGGTCCGGTCGTACACCGGCGCCGCGACGCAGGCGACGTCGGTGTTGGACTCCCGGTTCTCCTCGGCCCAGCCGCGTTTACGCACGGTGGCGAGTTCGGCGAAGAGCCGCTCGCGATTGTCGATGCTGTTCGGGGTCATCGCCGGCAGGGCAGCGTCGGTCGGGAAAAGGGCGTCGATGTCGTCGTCGGGCAGGGCCGCGAGCATCGCCTTGCCCCCGGCCGTGCAGTACGCGGGCAGGCGGCTGCCGACGTGAGAAACCAGCCGGATGGTGTGGGTGCTGTCGACGCGCGCGACATAGACGACGTACGCACCTTCGCGGATGACGATCTGGACTGTCTCACCGCATTTGGCGGCGACCCGGGCCGCGCTCTCCCGTCCGATCGACACCAGGTCGAGCCCCTGCTCATAGGCCGCTCCGAGGCGAAACGCGTTGGTCGCGAGCACGTAGCGGCTGGGCGGCTCCGAAACCGCCTGCAGATAGCCACGATCGACCAGCGTGGCGACGAGTTCGTGGGCGGTGGCACGGGGCAGGCCAAGCCGCTCGGTGATCTCGGGAACCCGCAGCCCGTCGTTGGGTTCGAGGAACAGCTCCAGGATGTCCAAACCCCGCCGCAGCGCGGGAGCGGTGACACGGCTCATGGCGATCCATTCGTAGTGCGGGGGCGTGCTGGTGAACTTCTGTGCGATCACCCCATCTTATCGGACGCTGTCTGATAGACCGGACAACACCGGCCCGGCCGATCCGGCCAGAGCGAGGAGACGATCATGAACGCAGACCCGGCCGCCTGTGCCGCACGGCTCGAGGACGCCCAACGCCGAGGTGCGCCCGTCGCCCCCACCGCGGACGACGAGACGATGGACATCACCTTCGGCTACGCCGTGCAGCGCCAGCGCCTCCTATTGCGCTCCGCCTCCGGCGACGAACCGGTCGGCTTCAAGGTCGGACTGACGTCGGCCGCCGGGCGGGCGTCGTTCTCGACCGACGAACCTGTCGGCGGATTCCTCAGCGCCGCAACGGTGAGCACCGAGGGCGACGTCACCCTGGCCGGGCTGATCGCCCCGGCGCTCGAGGTCGAGGTGGCGTTCGTGCTGGGCACGGACCTTGACGGGCAGGTCACCCCGCGCGACGTCCTGGACGCAACCGCCGAACTGGCCATCGCATTCGAGATCATCGACAGCCGCTGGGACGGTGGAGCGCGCACCGCCGCGATGCTGGTGGCCGACAACTCCTACGCCGCGCGTGCCGTGCTCGGACCGCGGTTCGCACCCGGCGATGTCGACCTGACACAACTCGCCGTCACCGCGACGGTGGCCGATACGCGGCTGGACGGTCACGCGGCCAACGTGCTGGGCGATCCGGCGCGCGCGTTGGCATGGCTGGCCGGGCATCTCGCGGCCCGCGGCGAGGGGCTCGGCGCGGGCGACATCGTCCTCAGCGGCACCCTCACCGCCCCGGCCCCGCTGCGCCCCGGCGACCAGGCGGTCGCCGACTTCGGGACACTCGGGCAGTTGAAGGCGCACTTCCACGGTTGACCGGCTCGGGGATACTCTGAAGTATGCGGTACCGCGGGTATTGACCGGCGTGCATGGGCTGGCTACCTTCGGACGTACCGCGTGGGAGGAGGTCGACGATGACCGCTTCGATGAGACCGGCGCCGAAGACGGCGCCGCCGACCCGTGAGGAGTTCTCGGAGCGGTTGCTCAAGGGTTCGGTGAAGAAGTCCTACGCGCCGGTGGTCGACATCGACTGGGACGCCCCGCTGGATCCCGACAAGTTCTTCCTGCCGCCGAGGACGGTGTCGCTGTACGGCACGCCGATGTGGGATTCGATGAGCCGCGCACAGCGAATCGAGTTGTCCCGGCAGGAGTTCGTCAACACGCTCTCGGCGGGCATCTGGTTCGAGAACATGCTCAATCAGGCGCTGCTGCGCAGGATGATTCACCGGGACCCGACCACCCGCGCCACCCACTACGAGCTGACCGAACTCGGGGACGAGACCCGCCACATGATCATGTTCGGCAAGGCGATCGAGCGGGTGGGCGCAAAGCCGGTGCGGCCGCGCCGATATCAGCGGACGTTCATCAACATGCTGCCGCTGGCCTTTCAGGGTTCGCTGCTGTGGATGGCCGCGCTGATCGGGGAGGAGATCTTCGACTCGCTTCAGCGCCAGATGATGGACGACCCCGAGATTCAGCCGATGGTGCAGCGGCTCATGCGCATCCACGTCGCCGAGGAGGCGCGCCACATCCAGTTCGCCCGCGACGGGCTGCGCAGACGCGCCCCCCATATGCGCAGGCTGAACCGGATGTTCGTGGCCAACGTCAACGGGCTCGGCGGGCTGTTCTTCCGCCACTTGTTCACCAACCGCGTGCCCTACCGGCGGATGGGCCTCGATGCCGATGCCGCCCGCCGGGTGGCCCGCAGCAGCCCCCACCGCCACCAGGTCCAGGTGATCGGGTTCGCCCCGCTTGGGGCCTTCCTGGAGGAGATGGGCCTGATGGGGCCCATCGCGCGCCGGATGTGGACACGCACCGGGTTCCTACCCCGGTAACCCCGTGACGATCTGCGACGTCCTCGTCGTCGGTGCACCCGGCGCGGGCGATGCGCTGCGCGCCGATGGGGTCAGCGTCGTCATGGGTTCCGAGAATCCGCCCACCCGTTGGGCGTTCGACGAGGCCGGCCATTGCTGGGACCTGCTGGCCCACCCCGTCGAATGCCCAACGGGTCGACGATTTCGGGCCAGGATCGTCGTCACCGCGGGACCCCACCCGCCCGGCCGGGAGGCGCTGCGCCCGTATCTCGGCGTCGCGGTGCACGGCCTACCCAACTGGTTCCTGCTACCCGCGGGCGATTCCGCCGCCGCGACGCGCTACATCGGCGACTGCCTCGCCGTGATGGCGCGCACCGCGAGCACTCGCATCGAGGTGCGGCACAGCACCCAGCGGGTGTTCAACGACCGGGTGCCCGACGATCGGGCGATCGACTGGACGTTGGCCCGCCGCAAGATCGAGTCGGCCTTCGACCTGAGTTCGGTCGGCGTCGAGGACGAGGTCTACGACGGGCCGGCCACCATCGACGGCGGACACGTAGTACGGGCGCGCCTGAGCGGGCATCTGGATCCCATCGACGGCCGATACCACTGGCGGGGAATGGTTTTCGGCGACCTGCCCGATGACGCTGTCAAGGCAGCACATGTCAGCCTCGCGATCGGCGACCGCACCGCGCCGGCCAGGATCGGCGAGCGCACGCCGTGGGGTCACTCCATCACCGGCACCGGCGCGCCGCCTTTCGCCCTCGGGGAGATCCAGCTGGACGTTCCCACGGTGTAACGCCCCCGCGCAGTTGCCACACCCATCTCCGAACCCGCCGCCATGGTGGCGGACGGGTCATGAGGAGGCTGGTTCAGCATGAAGATTCGTACCGCCCTGGTGATCGCCGCAGGCGCGGTCGCCGCCGCCGGCTTGGTCACGGCATGTTCCAACGGCACCGCGCCGCATCCGGCGGAAACGGTCGCCAGCGCATCCGCGGCTGCGGCGATGCCCGCCACGGCAACGTTTATCGCCGACATTCCCGGCTCGCACGGCGAACCGATGACCTCACACGACGAACCGATGACAATGGCCATCACGGTCAATGGTGTCGACGTCGTCGCCTACGCCACCAACGGAAGCACCGACGAAGCGTATTTCTTCGGCCAACAGCGGGACGGCCGGATGGATCTCATGTCGGTCTACGGCGACGAGCTCAAGGCGGCATTCGACGGAACGACCATCAACGGTGAGCTGACCATGAACGAGGCCGACACCACCGTCATGAACTTCGCGGCATCGCGCGTGGCGGAACCCGCGGGGTTGTACACGGCCAAGCACGGCGATGCGCGCGCAACCTACGTGGTGCGACCCGACCGCAGCATCACGGGTGTGATGAACAACAGCGCACCCGGCGACCACAAGGTGACCGACGCGATCAAGGCAAAGGACAAGGCGTTCATGGACCAGGTGCGCCAGATGCGACTGAATCAGCAACTGAGCCAGGCCCCTTCGATGAGATACGGGACGTGGTCGATGGAGATGCACGGCACCGAGATGACGGCGACTCGAGTCACCGGCGACATGTCGTTCTGAGCGGCGCGGAGTGCCGGCCACCGCGATGGCTGCCCTCGCGGTGGGCGCCACCCGTGACCCCGATCGAGAACACGTTCCGGTACCGGAGGTGTCTGAGCGTGAGGACCGCACGTCTACCGGGCGATTACCCCGACGCAGCCCGGGGTACCCGGCAAACGCCATGGTAGACACCGATTGGCCGCGTGCACTCGGCATCACCTCAGCGGTGACTGCCGGCGCCGCCGTACTCAGCACCCGCGGCGTTGTGGATGATACGACCTATCTTTGGCTGCGCGACAAGATTATTCACGCCTCCCTCGAGGAGCCGAGGGCGGTCATCGTCGACGTCACCGCCCTCACCGCCCCTTCGACCCTGTCGTGGCTGGCGTTCACCAGCGCGCGCTGGCACGTCGCCCGCTGGCCGCGGGTCCCGATCATCCTGGTCTGCGGGGACACCGACGTCCGCGCGGCCATCGCACAATCCGGTATCGACGCGCGGGTCGCGGTGTACGACACGGTTGACCGCGCGCTCGGCGCGCTGCCCGCCCCGGGTGCCCGGCCGCGCCACCGGGCCAGGGCCCAGCTGACAGCCGTGCACAGCCTCGGCCGGTCGCGCGAGTTGATCGCCGGCTGGCTCACGGTATGGTCCCGGGCCGACCTGATCCCGGTGGCCACCGTCGTTGCCACCGCCTTTGTCGAGAACGTGCTGCAGCACACGGATTCCAGTCCCCGGCTGCGCCTGGAGTCCGACGGGTCGGCGATCACCGTGGTGGTGGAGGACTCCAACCGCACCCACGCCAGCCGTCACGAGGCGACGGGCCGTCGCCCGCCTTCGGGTCTCGCCGTCGTGTCGGCACTGTGCCGCGCATGGGGAAACACTCCGACGCCCACGGGAAAGGCGGTATGGGCGGTCATCGGTCCTGAGAACCGGCTCTAACCGGCCCGGACTGTGACGGCGAACTAGTCCGTGCTCGATGCCCGGCGAAACCGCTTGCCGGCCTTGGCATCCAACGATGCATCGATCGCCACCGGGCTCAGCACCTCGTCGAGCACGAGCGTGGCACTGCCGATCACGCCCGAGCGGTCGCCGTGGGTGGCGGGCACCACCTGCAGCGTCCGCGTGGCAAGCGCGGTGGCGTTGCGGTACAAGCTCTCTCGCAGACCCGCGACGAAGATGTCGTAGGCGGCGACCATGTCACCCGCGACCACCAGCACGGCGGGGTTGAGCAGATTCACGGCGGCGGCCAGCACCTCGCCGACCTGGCGCCCGCTGTCACGGATCAGCCGTCGCGCCTCCGCGTCGCCGCCGTTCGCCAGCTCGACGACGTCGCGAAGGTGGCTCACCGCGCGGCCCTGCTCGCGCAGGGCGCCGACCAGCGCCCATCCTGCCGCGACCGCCTCCAGGCACCCGGTGTCGCCGCAGCGGCAAGGCACCCCAGCGGCCGCGGACGTCTTGTTGTGGCCGACCTCGCCGGCGGCCTGGGCCACGCCACGCTGCAACGCTCCGCCCGCGATGATGCCCGCGCCGAGCCCGGTCGATGCCTTGATCACGAGAAGGTCGTCGAACGCGAGGCGCTCGCCGCGCCGTTCGGACAGGGCGATGACGTTGGCGTCGTTGTCGATGATCACCGGGGCGTCGGTCAGTTCGCCGAAGTAGGGACGCAGCGGCACCCCGTCCCAGCCCCTCATGATCGGTGAGTCGACGGTCCCGCCGAGATCCGGGTCGACGGTGCCGGGCAGGCTCACGCCGATGCCGAAGATCTGGGCGTTGCGATGGCCGGAGTCGGCGAGCAGGACGTCCAACCCCTTCGCGACATCGGGCATCAGATCATCGGGGCCCAGACCCAGCTCCTGGTCGATGTCGGTGCCCGCCAGGATCTCGCCCGCGAGGTTGCACACTGCCAGCCGGGTGCGGCTGCGGCCGATCGCCGCCGACAGCACCACTCCGGCGTCGGCGTTGAAGCTCAGGAACGTGGCGGGGCGCCCGCCGGTCGACGGCGCCTGCTCCCGCTCCACGACCAGACCGCGTTCGATCAGCGCGGCGACCCTGGCGGATACCGCCGTGCGGGACAGCCCGCTCAGCTGACCGACCTCGGCACGCGTGACGTCGCGCTTCGCCCTGATCAGCGCGTAGATCTCGCCTGCGGACGCGCCCGTGGGATTCCACGTCACGCCCGGCGGACGTGGCGACACGGAACTCTGGGAAAACACCACAACGAAGATCGTAACCCATGTTACTTTTGTATTTCTAGTGCAAAAGACTGTTTGCTTTCACGCCGAAGTATGCGCTACGGTTCTTCTGGATCGATTGAGTTTGATACCGATCACCCGCAACTACCATCCCCCGGGAGGGACCAGATGCCGACCGCAACCGCGGTTGACCCCTGTGACTTCGTGATCTTCGGAGGCACCGGCGACCTCGCCGTTCGTAAGCTGTTGCCCGCGCTTTACCTGCGCGACCGCGACGGCCAGCTCACAGACGACACCCGTGTCATCGCCGTGGCCAGGGCCGGCCTCGACGAGCCCGGCTACCGCCACAAGATCCAGTCGGAGCTGGGCCGATTCGTCGCCGCCGACCTCCTCGACAATGAGACGCTCGACCGCTTCATCAGCCGGCTGCGGTTCGTGAGCATCGACCTGACCGAACCCGCCGACTACGCGGCCGTCACCGAGACGCTGACCCATTCGCCCAACGACATCCGGGTCTTCTACCTGGCATGCGCACCCGCCCTGTTCGGCCCGATCTGTGCGGCACTCGGAGCCCAGGGTCTGGTCACCGACACCGCACGCGTCGTGCTGGAGAAGCCGATCGGACACGACCTGGCATCCGCGCAGGCCATCAACGATGCGGTGGGCGCGGTGTTCGAAGAGCGCCAGATCTTCCGGATCGACCACTATCTGGGCAAGGAGAGCGTCCAGAACCTGCTCGTCACCCGCTTCGCCAACACGCTGCTCGAACCGCTGTGGAATTCGAGCCGGATCGACCACGTGCAGATCACCGCCGCCGAATCCCTCGGCGTCGGCACCCGCGGCGGGTATTACGACAAATCCGGCGCGCTGCGAGACATGCTGCAGAACCATCTGCTGCAGGTGCTGTGCCTGGTGGCCATGGAGCCGCCGACCTACGTCCACCGCGAGACGGTGCGTGACGAGAAGCTCAAGGTGCTGCAGGCGCTGCGCCCCCTGACCAGCGAGGACATCAAGCGCAACACCGTCACGGGCCAGTACGGGCCCGGCCTCGCCGAGGGCGGCGTGGTCGCCGGCTACCGCGAGGACGCCGAGAACCCCGACAGCACCACCGAGACGTTCGTCGCGGTCAAGGCCGAGGTCAACAACTGGCGCTGGGCGGGCGTGCCCTTCTACCTGCGCACCGGCAAGCGGATGGCACACCGCTCCTCCGAGATCGTCGTCCAGTTCAAGCCCGTCCCGTTGCCGATGTTCCCCGACAGCGACCGCGGGCCCGAACCTAACCGGCTGATCATCTCGCTGCAGCCGAAGGAAGAGATGCGCCTCGAGCTGACCGCCAAGGAGCCGGGATCGGGCGGTATCCGACTGCGGCCGGTGTCGCTCAAGCTGAACTACACCGAGGCGTTCCAGCGCCGCTCCACCGACGCCTACGAGCGGCTGCTGATGGACGTCGTCCGCGGCGACCCGACCCTGTTCATGCGGCGCGACGAAGTCGAGGCGGCGTGGGCATGGGCCGAGCCGATCCTGCGCGAATGGAAGAGAACCGACCGGGTGCCGCGCAGCTACCCCGCGGGCACCGACGGCCCGATCGACGCCGCCACATTGGTCGAACGGGACGGCAGGCGCTGGCACGAAGGCGCCGTGTGACCCAACCCGAAGCTCCAGCCCAAACCGCAAACCGGAACAAGGACATGACAGACACACAGACATCGATCCATCCCGTCATCGCCGAGGTGACCGAACGGATCGTCGAGCGCAGCGCCACAGCCCGCAGCTCCTACCTGCAGCGGATCTCGGCGGCCGCCGAGCGCGGTCCGGCCCGCGGACGGCTCGCCTGCGCCAACCTGGCGCACGGCTTCGCCGCGTCGGGCAAGCAGGACAAGGAAGCGCTGCGCCGCATGGTCAAGCCCAACGTCGCGATCGTCTCCTCCTACAACGACATGCTCTCCGCGCACAAGCCGTTCGAGGATTACCCCGCCCAGCTCAAGCAGGCGGTGCTGGAGGCGGGCGGCATCGCCCAGTTCGCCGGCGGCGTGCCCGCCATGTGCGACGGCATCACCCAGGGCCGCGAGGGAATGCAGCTGTCCCTGTTCAGCCGCGACGTGATCGCCATGTCGACCGCCATCGCCCTGTCCCACGACATGTTCGACGCCGCGCTGCTGCTGGGTGTGTGCGACAAGATCGTGCCGGGGATGCTCATCGGCGCCCTCGGCTTCGGGCATCTGCCCGCGATCTTCGTGCCCGCCGGGCCGATGACATCGGGCCTGCCGAACGGCGAGAAGGCGCGCATCCGCCAGCTCTACGCCGAGGGCAAGGTCGACCGCGAGGCGCTGCTGGACGCCGAGGCCGCGTCGTACCACGGCCGCGGCACCTGCACGTTCTACGGCACCGCGAACTCCAACCAGCTGCTGATGGAGGCGATGGGCCTGCACCTGCCGGGATCGAGCCTGGTCAATCCGGACACCCCGCTGCGCGATGCGCTGACCTCCGAGGCAGGTAAGCGGGTCACCGGCCTGACCGCGCTCGGCGACGACTACACCCCCGTCGGCGAGGTCGTCGACGAGAAGGCCATTGTCAACGGCTGCGTCGTGCTGCTCTCTACGGGCGGCTCGACCAACCACACCATGCATCTCGTCGCCATCGCCCGCGCCGCTGGCATCACCCTGACGTGGGACGACATCTCCGACCTGTCGGCCGTGGTGCCGTTGCTGGCTCGGGTGTATCCGAACGGCAAGGCCGACGTCAATCACTTCCACGCCGCGGGCGGGATGGCGTGCGTCATCAACTCGCTGCTGGACGCCGGCCTCATGCACGAGGACGTGCGCACCGTGGCTGGCACCGGGCTGCGCCGCTACACCTCGGAGCCCAAGCTCGCAAGCGAAGGCCTGGACTGGGTGGACGGTCCGCGGATGAGCCTGGACACCGCCGTGCTGCGTACCGCCGACGATCCGTTTGCCCCCGACGGCGGCCTCAAGCGGCTGACCGGCAATCTTGGCACCAGTGTGATCAAAACTTCAGCCGTCGCCCCCGAACACCGTCTGGTCACCGCACCCGCCTTGGTGTTCGACAGCCAGGAGGAGTTCCTCGAGGCGTTCCAATCAGGTTCTCTCGAAAGGGATTTCGTCGCCGTCCTGCGCTATCAGGGCCCGCAGGGCCTCGGCATGCCCGAGCTGCACAAGCTCACCCCGGCGCTGGGAGTGCTGCAGGACCGCGGTCACAAAGTGGCGTTGATCACCGACGGCCGCATGTCCGGCGCATCCGGAAAGGTTCCCGCCGCAATCCATCTCACGCCTGAGGCGGCCGCGGGCGGACCGTTGACCCGGGTTGCCGACGGCGACGTCATCACGCTCGACGCCAACACAGGTACGCTCACCCTCGACGTTCCGGCCGACCAATTCAGCGCTCGAATCCCCACCGGCCGGGCGCTCTCGGCAGACGAATGGGTGGGAACCGGCCGGGAATTGTTCGCAAGCATGCGCTCGGCGGTCGGCCCCGCCGACGAGGGCGCATCTGTCTTCAGGAGTGCAGAATGACACCGAATCCCCCTTCCTCGCTGCTCGACATCGTCCCCGTCATCCCCGTCGTCGTCGTGCACGACGCAGCGGATGCGGTGCCGATCGCCCAGGCGCTCGTCGACGGCGGACTGCCGGTGATCGAACTCACGCTGCGCACCCCTGCGGCGCTGGAGGCCATCAAGCGCATCGCCAACGAGGTGCCCGACATCCTCGTCGGGGCGGGCACCATCGTCGACACCTACCAGCCCAAGCAGGCACTCGCCGCCGGTGCGCAGTTCCTCGTCTCGCCGGGCAACACCCCTTCGCTGCGAGGGTCGATGCGCGACAGCGGATTACCGCACCTGCCCGGCGTGGCCACGGTGTCGGAGGTGCTGCGGCTGCTGGAACACGGCTACAAGGAGATGAAGTTCTTCCCCGCCGAACCGGCGGGCGGCGCCCCGTTCCTGCGCTCGATCCACTCGCCGGTCCCCGCGGCCCGCTTCTGCCCGACCGGCGGGATCACCCCGGCGAAATTGGCTTCGTATCTGTCCAGCCCGAATGTAGGGTGTGTCGGTGGCAGCTGGCTGACGCCCAACGATGTCGTTGCACGCCAGGACTGGGCAGCCATCTCCCAGCTCGCACGCGCCGCACGAGAACTCGCCGACGCCGCCACCGGCGCGGCCAGTGCGGCACCCTCCAACTGAGCACGCCAACCGGCAGTTCCAACTAGCACGAAAGTTCCCGCCTGTGTCCACTTCTGTTGACCGCCCGTCGGTTCCGCTGTCGGTTGTCGCCCCGCCGCCATCGGTGCGCTGGCTGGCGGTGTTCGCCCTGGCCCTGGGCGGGTTCGGCATCGGCACCACCGAGTTCGTCGCAATGGGCCTGCTGCCGGATATCGCCGCGAGTTTGCACATCACCGAACCCGTTGCCGGACACGTTATCTCCGCCTACGCGCTGGGTGTGGTGATCGGGGCGCCGGTGATCGCGGCGGCCGCCGCCCGGATGCACAGGCGGACGCTGCTGTTGACGTTGATGGCCGTGTTCACGCTGGGCAATCTGGCCAGCGTGCTGGCACCGAGCTACGAGACGCTGATGGCGGCGCGGTTCATGGCGGGCCTGCCCCACGGGGCGTTCTTCGGTGTCGCCGCGTTGGTCGCCGCACACCTGATGGGCCCGGCCAACCGCGCCAAGGCGGTCGCCCACGTGCTGTCCGGGCTGACCATCGCGACGGTGCTCGGTGTGCCGATGGCGTCGTGGCTCGGGCAGGCACTGGGGTGGCGCAGCGCGTTCGGCCTGGTGGTCGTCATCGGGCTGATCACACTGGCTGCGCTGTGGTTCTGGCTGCCCGAACGGCTCCGCGAGATGCACGTCACCAGCCCACTTACCGAGCTCGGAGCGCTCAAGCGGGTGCAGGTGTGGCTGGCGCTCGCGGTCGGCATGATCGGCTTCGGCGGCATGTTCGCGGTCTACACCTACATCAGCACCACGATGACGGGGGTGGCCGGCTTGCCGCGCGCCATGGTCCCCGTGGCGCTGATGTTGTTCGGCCTGGGCATGGTGGTCGGCAACCTGGTCGGCGGGCGGATGGCCGACGTCTCGGTGATCCGCGCGCTGTACCTGTCGATCGGCGCGCTGGGTATCGTGCTGGCGCTGTTCGTATTCGCCGCGCACAACCCGTGGACCGCCCTGCCCGGCCTGTTCGCCATCGGTGCGGCGGGCGCGGCGGTCGGGCCTGCGCTGCAGACCCGGCTGATGGACGTCGCCCACGACGCCCAGACGCTGGCCGCCGCGCTCAACCACTCGGCGCTCAACATCGGCAACGCCACGGGTGCGTGGGTGGGCGGACTGGTGATCGCCGCCGGTTTCGGCTACACCGCGCCCGCGGCCGCCGGAGCCGCGCTCGCCGCGGCGGGCCTGCTAGTGCTGACGGTCTCGGTGGCCCTGCAACGCTGGACGGCGTAGCACGGGCGAGCGGAATGCTGGCCATCGTCATCGGGGAACGGTGTCGACCTGTTCGCCACCGAGGAGCCGCCGCAATCCGAGCGATTCGAAGGCGACGACGTAGAACAGCGTGATGAGCACCGCCCAGTCCATGAAGCCAAGTGCGTTACCGCTGATCCCGGGGGCCACCGTCGGCTCATGGAGGATCTGCTGGGCGGCAAACCGGTAGTAGAACACGAACGTCACCACGCCGAGCGCAAAGGTGATCGCGACCCGGGCGGTGTGGTTAGCCACCATTCCGAGACCAGTGGGTCGGTTGCCGAAGGCGTTGGCCCAGAAGATCATCCAGAACGCCCAGCAGACTCCGAACTGGGCGGGGAACTGATTGACGCCGGCGCCCAGCGCGCCGGCCGTCGTCGGTCCGAGGAGGGCCGTGACGAACGGCACCGCCGCGAGGTAGAAGACGGTTCCCACCGCGAGATTTCCCACTGTGGACGCCAACGCCACCCGCGCCGGGGTGCCCGCCATCCGCCACGGCCAGTTGTCCAGGGTTTGTCCGGTCAGCAGCACCGCCACGATGATGCTGTAGAACCACCCGAGCACGGTGTCCACCGACATCAGCGGGTGAGCATCGGCCAGGGAGACCGAGGGCAGCCCGAGGACGAAATACACCAGCATCGTGGGGCCGGCTACGGCGGCGATCTCCGCCAGGCCCACCGCGGGTTGTCTCAGCCCGAGCTGCGGCCACGGCCAGTGTTGCCAGTTGAGTACGGCCATCACGAAGGTGCCGAATCCGAACAGCACGAACAGGGCCCCCGCGAAGTATCCGGCACCACCCGGGCGGCCGGCCGCGAAGTCGGGATCGATGCTGCCCAGTCCCTTGGCCAGGACCGCCGTCACGGTGACCGCGAACACCACGGTTGCCGCGACGATGGCGAGGCCCCGCCACGGTTGGACCAACCGACTGAACCCGGCAAACTCGGCGTTGAAACCGATGAACACGACGAACAGGATCGCCCAGAACAACGCGGCGTTGAACGGCATCGGGTAGAAGCTCCACGGACTCGTCACGGGATCGGCCAGCAGGAACCAACCCGCGACCGACAGTGCGACGACGACCGCCAGGTTCGCAAGGCCGAAAGCAAACCAGCGGTCTCGCCGCACCCGGGGCCGCACCGTGTCATCCGCGGCTGCTGCGGAGTAAGAATGGCCGGGTTGCGGTCGGCTCTGTTCGGCGACCGGCGGGATGTGTGTGTTCGGCATCGATGGCGCTCCTCGATAGGCGGCGGGGCTATCGCGGAACTATGAGCTGCATCACAACGCCGTGCCAGAGTTGCAGGGGGTTGCGTGATTCGGGCGTCCGCCCGAACTTTTCAGGACGTATTGCTGACCTACTGCGCTGCTTCCGCCAGCGTGGCAGAGACGACCTTCTCGGCCTCGTCGTTGAAAGTGTCGTCGCACGCCAGCGATTCGACGATCAGGTTGGCCACCACCCCGAGCGCATGCTGGCACTGCGCATAGCCGACATGGTCGGCGTTCTGGGTGATGAGCGAGTCTCCGAGTTCCACCACATCCAAGGCGAGCCACGGGCTGTCGTCGACGACGATGCCGGACATCCCGGCGCACTCCTGCCACTGCAGCCGGGAGCCCTCGAAGAAAGCCCTGGCCTCCTCGGCCGTGTCGAACAGCACCAGTCCGTGTTCGACGACGTGGACGTCGTCGGGGTCGGAGGCCTCCAGGAAGATGGTGTCCCGCGCGGCAACCCAGTTCGTGGCGCTGTACACCTCCTCGTCCAAGGGGAATGCCGCTCCGACACAGTCGGGTTCGGACACCAGATCGGCGAGGTAGATCAGGTCCTCCTCGGTGGCGAACACCCGCATATCGATGCCGACGATCTCGACCATGTCGGGTTCGTAGAGCAGCAGCCGGTTCAGGTCGGACATGGTCAGCAGCGGCACCTCGGCCGCCGCCCCCTGCGCCCTGACCGCGGTGCCCGAAACCGTGCTCGTGCAACCGGTGGCGAGGGCAAGCAGTGCGAGGGACACGACCACGCCCGCCGCGATGTGCACCCCTGTCCGACGCATTCCGGTGCTTCCTCGCTTTACAGGGGCTTTACGGGGGCCGCTACGGAGGCCTCTACAGGCTCCGTGTTGTGCAGCGACTGTGTCATGAACCGCCGTTCCTCACTCCCACACCACGTCGTCGGGTGTCTTGTCGCGCCGAAGACCCCGCCAGCTGGGCTGGCGAAGCCGGTCGTCGGCCGTGCGCTCGCTGTAGCGCACCTCGCCGACGAGGCTGGGCGTCACGAAGGTCACCCCCTTGGCGTCCTGTGTGGAAAGCCGTGCGTTGAACGGTGATTCGCCGGTGTGCAGGGGCGCCAACACCTCTTTGAGGTGGGCCAGGTCCTTCTCGGTGAACCCGGTGCCGACCCGGCCGACGAACTGCAGACCGTTCGCGGCGGGGATACCGAGCATGAGTGCGCCGATGCCGCTGGTGCGGCCGCCGTTGCCTTCCCGCCAGCCGCCGATGACCACCTCCTGGGTGTTCCAGATCTTGTCCTTGACCCAGGACGCCGATCGCCTGCCCGGCTGATACGTGGAATCCCGCTTCTTGGCGACCACACCCTCCCAGCGCCGCTTACGCGCGTACTGCAGCGCCTCGGGACCGTCTCCCGGGATCTGGTCGGGGACGATCAAGCCGCCGTCCTGCGCGAGCGCCGTCAGTATTCTGCGGCGGTCGGAGTACTTGGCGCGCAACAGCGGTCGCCCGTCGAGGTAGAGGATGTCGAACGCCCAGAACTCCACCCGGGTGGACCTGGCCCGGTTCTGCATCTCGCCGAAGCTGGGCACCCCGGTCTCGTCGAGGGCCACGACTTCGCCGTCGACGACGACGTGGTGGTCGGCGAGGTCGGCGCCCAGCGCGGCCAGTTGCGGATACTCCGCCGTCACGTCGCGACCGCGCCGCGAACGCAATGTCAGGGTGCCGTGGTCGGCGTCGACGAGCAGCCGGTAGCCGTCCCACTTGCCTTCGAACGCCCACTGCCCTGCCGTCAACCTCTCCACGGATCCCTCGGTGGCCAGCATCGGCGCCAGATCGGCCGGGGTGAACTGTTTCTGGTCCTTCATCCGATGCGCCAGCCAGTTCTTCCCGTCGGTCTGGATGAGCGCATAGCGTCCGGAGATCCGGGATCCGTGCAGGGTGACGATCACCTCGCCGCCCTTGTCGGGTGCGTCGTTGAACTTCTCGGTCTCGTAGGTTCCGGTGTCCCAGACGATGACCTTGCCGCCGCCGTACTCGCCCTTGGGGATCTCGCCGTGAAAGGTGAGGTATTCCATCGGGTGGTCCTCGGTGTGTACCGCGAGGTGGTTGACGGCGGGGCTGTCCGGCAGGTTCTTCGGCACCGCCCAGCTGACCAGCACGCCGTCGCGTTCCAGCCGGAAGTCGTAGTGCAGCCGCCGCGCGTGATGCTCCTGGATGACGAACCTGTTGTCGGAGCCGGTCCGCGGTGGTTCTTCCGGTACCGGCTCGGGAGTGCGTGTCCCGTCGCGCATGCTGCGGTAGGTGGTGAGCCGGTCGGCCACCGGCGCATCGGTGTCCAATCCGTCGAGCAGATCCCCCAGCCGCTCGACCCGGTCGAGTACCTCGTCAAAACCCATGTGCCGCACCGATGCATCGTCCACCTCGTCCCACGTGACCGGGGCCGCGACGGTCGGCTGCTCCCTGCCGCGCAGCGAGTACGGCGCGATCGTCGTCTTCGACGCACTGTTCTGACTCCAGTCCAGGAACACCTTGCCGGCGCGCAGGCTCTTGGTCATGGTGGCGGTGACGAGCTTGGGCATGGCCGTTTCCAGCTGCTGCGCAACACGTTTGGCCAGGACCGATGCCCCGTGGGAGCTCACCGGCTCCGAGAGCGGCACATACAGGTGCATCCCCTTGCTGCCGCTGGTGAGCGGATAGGTGCGCAGCCCGAGATCGTCCATCAGGTCCCTGACTGCGTGGGCGACCGTGCCCAGATCGCGCATGGTGACGCCGTCGCCGGGATCCAGGTCGAAGACCAGACGTGTTGCCGGACCCGGCTTTCCGTCGACGAACCGCCACTGCGGGACGTGTACCTCCAGCGCGGCCTGCTGGGCGATCCAGGCCAGCCCGACGGTGTCGTCGATGATCGGGTAGGTGGTGGTCCCCGACCTGTGCGCAATGCTGCCGCGGGCCAGCCAGTCGGGTGCCGACGATGCGAGCTGCTTCTCGAAGAACGACGCCTCGTGCACGCCGTTCGGCCAGCGCTTACGGGTGGCGGGCCGCCCGGCGATGTGCGGGAGCATGACAGCCGCGATGGTGACGTAATACTCGAACACCTCGGCCTTGGTGGTTCCGCGCGCCGGATAGAGCACCTTGTCGGGATTGGTCAGCTTCACCCGGGGACCCGACGTCGCCCCGGGCGGCCACACCAATTCCGCCTCCATAGCCCACGTATACCCGCATGGGCGCCGATGCGGTGATCACTTCGATGGGGACCTACTTGCGGATGACGTCCGGGCCGAGCGCCTCGAAGCGGCGCGCCTCGGCCGAGCTCAGCTCGGTCCCGGTGACGATGGCCTCGAAGTCCGACACCTCGGCGAACCGGCAGAAGCTGGTCATGCCGAACTTCGAGTGCGCGGCGACCAGCACCCGCCGGCTCGCCACCTTGACCGCCGTCTGTTTCACCGCGGCCACCGCCGGGTCGGGTGTGGTGAGACCGTGCTCGAGCGTGATCCCATTGGTACCAAGGAAAGCCAAGTCGATGACCAGGCTGCGCAGCATGTCGACCGCCCAGTGGTCGACGGTCGCCAGCGTTCTGCCCCGCATCCGTCCACCTAGAAGGAGCACGGTGACGTCGGCGCTGTGCGCCAGGGCTTCCGCGACGAGCAGCGACGAGGTCACCACCGTCAGCTCCCGGTCGGCGAGGCGTTCGGCGATCAGCCTCGGCGTGAACCCTTCGTCCAGGTAAACGGTCTCGGCCCCGTGCAGCAGCTCAATGGCGCCCGCCGCCATCCGGTGCTTCTGCGCCAGGTCCACCTGGCTGCGGTACTCGACACCCGATTCGAAGGCCGCGGTCTCCAGCGGGATGGCCCCGCCGTGCACACGTTTGAGCAGCCTGCGGGTGGCCAGGACCTTCAGGTCGCGGCGGATCGTCTCGGTCGCGACGTTGAGTTCGTCGGCCAGCGCGACGACTTCGACCCGGCCCCTTGTCCGGGCGAACTCCACGATCCTGCCCTGGCGGGTGTCGGAATCCACCCGGACATTCTCATGGGACGGCGACGGCGCCGCCATCGCGACCCCGTCGGGGGATTCCATCGCCGCCATGTTGCGGGTCAACCGTCCGCACCCGAACTCGGGTGCGGACGGTCGACCAATCGATCGGTGTTACTCACGGACCCCGGCGAGGACGGCTTTCACCTCTGCAGGGGTTTGCGCCGCTCGAAGCCTTGCCACCTCGTCCTTGTCCAGGAACACGCTGGCGATCTGCGACAGCAGCGCCATGTGATCCTTGCCCGCGCCGGCGATACCGACCACGAACTCGGCCGGTTTGCCGTTCCAGTCCACCGGCTTGGGGTAGCGGACGAACGAGATCCCGGTGTGGCGGATGGCGCCCTTCGCCTCGTTGGTGCCGTGCGGAATCGCCAGTCCGTTGCCCATGTAGGTCGACACCGACTTCTCCCGTTCGTGCATCGCGTCGACATACGCCGGCTCGACCGCACCCGAAGCCACGAGCAGCCTGCCCGCCTCGTCGATGGCGTCGTCGGTGGTCGTGGCCGAACCGGCCAGCACGATCGAGTCGAGGGTGAGCACATCGTCCTGCGGCGCTGCCTCGGGTTCGTCGGCGGCAGCCGCCGGAGCTGCGGATGCCTCGGCCGGGCCGTTGGACTGACCCAACAGGTCGACGATCTCGTCGTAGCGCGGGCTGCTCATGAAATCGTCCACCGAGACATGAACCGCCGACGGTGTCCGCTGGCGTGCCCGTTCCGTCAGGTCACGGTGCGTCACGACCAGACCGAAGGTGTCGGTGAGGTTGGAGATTGCCTGGTTGACCACGGTGACGTCGCTGAACCCGGCCTTCTGCACCTTTCTGCGCAGCACCGACGCGCCCATCGCCGACGAGCCCATGCCCGCGTCGCAAGCGAACACGATACTCGTGATGGGACCGCTGGCCACGGCCGTGGCCGTACCTCCGGCACCACCGCCGAGCAGTGCGCCGGACACGCTGGACTTCTTGCCCTTCATCGCCTCCATGTCGGCGGTGGCGGCGGCCAGATCCGGCTCATCGGTGGCGCGGTCGGTCTTCAGCAGCAGCGACGCCACCGTGAAGGAGACGGCGCAGGCGGATACGACGGACAGGGTGACACCGAGGAAGCTGCCGCTGGCCGTCTGCGCGTAGACCGCGATGATCGAGCCGGGGGCGGCGGGGGCTCGCAGGCCGGAGTTGAACAGCACGTTGATGAAGATGCCGGTCATGCCGCCGAGGATGGTGGCCGCGATCAGCTTCGGCTTCATCAGCACATACGGGAAGTAGATCTCGTGGATGCCGCCGAAGAAGTGGATGATCGCCGCGCCCGGCGCGGAGGCCTTGGCGACGCCCTTGCCGAAGAACATGTAGGCCAACAGGATTCCCAGCCCCGGACCCGGATTGGCCTCGAGCAGGAACAGTATCGACTTGCCGGTCTCCAGCGCCTGGGTGGTGCCCAGCGGCGTGAGCACGCCGTGATTGATCGCGTTGTTGAGGAACAGGACCTTGGCCGGCTCGATGAAGATCGACGTCAGCGGCAGCAGGTTGTTGTCGATGAGGAAGTCCACGACGTTGCCCGCTCCGCGGCTGAACGCCGTGACGATGGGTCCGACGCCGAAGAATCCGACGATGGCAAGGAGAAGTCCGGCGATGCCGGCCGAGAAGTTGTCGACGAGCATCTCGAAGCCAGGTTTGATCTTGCCGTGCCAGAGCGCGTCGAGCTTCTTGATGACCCAGCCGCCCATCGGCCCCATGATCATGGCGCCCATGAACATGGGCACCTCTGAACCGGCGATGACCCCCATGGTGGCAATAGCCCCGACGACGCTGCCCCGCACGCCGTAGACCATCCGGCCGCCGGTGGCCCCGATGAGGATCGGCAACAGGTAGGTGATCATCGGGCCGACGATGCCGCTGCCGTCGTAGTCACCCCAGCCGCCGATCTTGGCCACCCACCCCGACGGGTCGCGCAGTCCTTCGAAGATCCCCGGCAGCCAGCCGGCCTTGATGAACAGCGCTGTGATCAGGCCCCACGCGATGAACGCGCCGATATTCGGCATCACCATGTTCGACAGCGATGTGCCGAACTTCTGGACGCGTACACGAATCCCTGACCGAGTGGGTACTTCCGTGGTGTTGGACAACTCCGTGACCTCCCGATCTCAAAGACTTGATGGTGATGTCAGTCACATCACGCTATGAGTAAACCGCACAAACGGGCATCTGCGCAAGTATCCGGGCAGAAATGGGCGAAATAGTCCTTGGTTTTATGCCCACATTGCCGCTAGAGTACAGATGCGGGGTGAACCAGATCACTCCGTAGACCCGAGAAATCCACCACCACTCGGAAGGGAATCACCTATGAAAGCCCTGCGCTTCTACGCACCCGAGGACGTCCGCTTGGAAGACGTCCCGGAGCCCACATGCGGGCCCGACGAGATCAAGCTGCGTGTCCGCAACTGCTCGACTTGCGGTACGGACGTCAAGATCTTCTACAACGGGCACCAGAACCTGACGCCGCCGCGCACCATCGGTCACGAGATCGCGGGCGAGATCGCCGAGGTCGGGGCCGATGTCAACGCGACCTACGGCACCAATTGGCAGGTCGGCGACCGGGCGCAGGTGATCGCGGCGGTGCCGTGCGGTGAGTGTCACGAATGCCGCAAGGGCTGGATGGCGGTCTGCGAGAACCAAACGTCGGTCGGATATCAATACGACGGCGGGTTCGCCGAGTACATGATCGTGCCACGGCAGGTGCTGAAGGTGGACGGTCTCAACCGGATTCCGGACAACGTCGGCTACGACGAGGCGTCCGCCGCCGAGCCGTTCGCATGCGCCATCAACGCCCAGGATCTGCTCGGCATCGAGGAGGGCGACACCGTCGTGGTTTTCGGTGCGGGCCCGATCGGTTGCATGCACATCCGCATCGCGCGCGGCGTGCACAACTGCGGACCCGTGTACCTCGTCGACGTCAACGACGGCAGGCTGCAGATGTCCGCCGATGCGGTGTCACCCGACGCGATCATCAACGCCGCCGAGGTCGACGTGGTGGAGAAGGTCATGGAGCTGACCGGCGGCCGGGGCGCCGACGTCGTCATCACCGCGACCGCCGCCAACATCACCCAGGAGCAGGCGATCGCGATGGCCGCCCGCAACGGCCGCATTTCCTTCTTCGGCGGCCTGCCCAAGACGAACCCGACCATCACCTGCGACTCCAACGTCGTGCATTACCGGCAGCTGCACATCCACGGCGCCAACGGGTCGGCACCCGAGCACAACAAGCGGGCGCTGGAATACATCTCGACCGGGCAGGTCCCCGTCAAGGACCTCATCACGAGGCACATCGCCTTGGAGAACGTGCTCGACGCCTTCCAGATCGTGAAGAACGGTGAGGCCATCAAGGTCACGGTGGAGCCCAACGCGCCCGCGGGCGCGTTGGCCGGTGCCGACGCCTCCGCCCATCGGGGTTGACGGGCCGCCTCACACCTTCGGGACGTTCGGGCGGAAACGCCCGGTGGCCGGCGGGCACCGGGTAGCGTCGATGCCGTGGTGGCGGCGTCATGACACATCGGTTGGTGAGCCGGTGACCGGCGGCAATTCCGGACGGGCGCTGGTCATCGGCGAGGCGCTGATCGACATCGTTGAGCGGGACGGACGGGTCTTCGGCGTGCACGTCGGCGGCAGCCCGCTCAACGTCGCGGTCGGGCTGGCCCGGCTCGGCCGCGGCGTTGATTTCCTCACCCACATCGGCACCGACTCGCGCGGGCACCGCATCGCCGACTACGTCAAAAGCTCTGGGGTACAACTCGTCCCGGGCAGCACCAGCGCCGACCACACGCCGACGGCGCGGGCGGCTCTCGACGCGGACGGTTCGGCGCGCTATGTGTTCGACATCGACTGGCAGCTGACGGGCACCCCCGAGGTGCCCCCGCCCGCGGTGCTGCACACCGGCTCCATCGCCACCGTGCTGGAGCCCGGCTGCCGGGCGACGGCCGCGTTGGTCGATGCCTATCACCTTTCGGCGAGCGTCACGTTCGACCCGAATGTGCGTCCGGGGCTGATCGCCGACGCCGACGCCGCCCGCGGCCGCATCGAGCGTCTGGTCGAGCGCTGCGACGTGGTGAAGGCCAGCGACGAGGACCTGCGCTGGATCGACCCGAGCCGCCCGGCCGATCAGGTGGCGCGCACCTGGCTGGCGCTCGGCCCGGCGATCGTGGCCGTCACGCTGGGAGACCGGGGTGCGTTCGCGGTCTGCCGGGCGGGTGCGGTGGAGGTACCCGCCCGGGCAGTCGGCGTCGTCGACACCGTCGGAGCCGGCGATGCATTCATGTCCGGCCTGATCGACGCCCTGTGGTCGCAGGACCTCCTGGGCGGCGAACGCCGGGCGGCGTTGTCCCGCATCGGGATCGACGCGCTGCGCGGTGCGGTCACCTCCGGGGTGCTGTCCGCGACGCTGACGGTCGCGCGGGCGGGCGCGGATCTTCCCGACCGCGCCACCCGCGATGCCGCCGCCCAGTCGGCCATACTGGGCTGATGCGTTCCATCTGGAAGGGTTCGATCGCGTTCGGCCTGGTGAACGTGCCGGTGAAGGTCTACAGCGCCACCGAGGACCACGACATCAAGTTTCATCAGGTCCACGCGAAGGACAACGGGCGAATCCGCTACAAACGGGTCTGCGAGGTCTGCGGCGAACTCGTCGAATACCGCGATATCGCCCGTGCCTACGAGTCCGACGACGGGCAGACCGTGATCATCTCCGACGAGGACATCTCGACACTGCCCGAGGAACGCAGCCGCGAGATCGAGGTACTCGAGTTCGTCCCCGCCGATCAGATCGATCCGTTGATGTACGACCGAAGTTACTTCCTGGAGCCCGATTCCAAGTCGTCGAAGTCCTATGTACTGCTGGCCAAGACGCTGGCCCAGTCCGACCGGGTGGCGATCGTGCATTTCGCGCTTCGCAACAAGACGCGCCTTGCGGCGTTGCGGGTCAAGGATTTCAGCAAGCGCGACGTCATGGTGATTCACACGTTGCTGTGGCCCGACGAGATCCGCGATCCCGATTTCCCAGTGCTGGACAACGAAGTTCAGATCAAGCCGGCGGAGCTCAAGATGGCCGGCCAGGTCGTCGAGTCGATGACCGACGACTTCGATCCCGATCAGTTCCGCGACGACTACCAGGAACAGCTGCATGAGCTGATTCAGGCGAAACTCGAAGGCGGAGAAGCTTTTACGACTGAGGAGCAGCCCGCCGAACTGGACGAGACCGAGGACGTCTCGGATCTGCTGGCCAAGTTGGAGGCCAGCGTGAAGGCGCGACGGTCGGGCGGGTCCAGCTCGGACAGCGACGGTTCGGACGCCGATGGCTCGGACGGCGAGGCTCCGGCCAAGAAAGCACCGGCAAGAAAGGCACCGGCCAAGAAGGCACCCGCGAAAAAGGCCGCAGCCAAGACGTCCGCGAAGAAGGCGCCCGCCAAGAAGGCTGCGGCCAAGAAGTAGCCCTGCGCTCCCGCCCCCGCGAGTTTCGGATTCGGCGCGCGGAGACCCGCTTCATAGCCAAACCCAGAACGTCAACGCGATCCCCGCCGTGGTGGCCGCACCGCCGGGCGTCCGCACTGCGCTCGATCTACCATTCATCAGGGGCCAGCGCCTGTACGCTGCGCTGGGAACCGGTTGAGAGGATTCGTTGACATGTACGCGCGTCTGAGCACACTCACAGGCCTGTTGATCGGCGCCGGCGCGGCGCTTGCCATTGCCGCGGCTCCGCTGGCGTCCGCCGAGCCCTACGGCGGTGGGGGCCCCGACAACCCGCTGCTGCCCGGGTGTGAGACGACCGGTGGCTCCGCCGTCATCGGCGGTCAGACCACCGACTGCGCATCGCCTGGCAACACCCAGATCGACGCAACCCCCGAGGTGCCCGAGTACGGCATGTTCCCGTGGGACGACGAATTCTTCGTACTCTGACAGCACTGTTCGGCGCGCGTAGACTCACGGCCAGCGAAGGGAGTCTGCATGCCACCGCTCAGGCGCATCTGCGCACCGCTGTTCGTAGCCGCCGGCATCGCCGTCGGCGTGGCGGCCGCTCCTCTCGCATTCGCGCAACCCGCGCCGCCGACCATCCCGCAGTGCGGGACGACACCCGGCGGTGCCACCCAGAACGACCAGATGTCCGAGTGCGCCCTCCCCGACGACTCCCAGCTGGTCACGGGGCCGGCGCCGGTGGATCAACCGGGCGTCCAGCAACCCATGGGATGACGAGATCACCGGCCCACGTTGACCTGGGTGGGCCCGGCGACCGCTGACCCCGAATCCCGGCCCGTCGAGGAGGCCATCATGGGGATCGCAATCTCTGGCCTGGCGCCAGTCCTGGCGGCGGGATGTGCCGCCGTATCAGTTGCGCTGGCGCCGGCGGCGCTTGCTACGCCGGAGTGCACCACCACCGCACCGAACACCACGCAGTGCGAAACCAACGGCAGCACACAGATCGTGACGTCGCCGCCGAACTTCAACAACTACCCGTGGTTCGGGTATCCATTCGGCGGCTTCGTCGTCGGCATCGGGATCTAGGCAGCCATGACGACGGTCAGGGTTCTGCTGACCGGGCTGGGTGTTGCATCGGCGATCGCCATGGCGCCTGCCGCCGCCGCGGCACCGGAGTGCACCGAGGTGGCACCCGGCACGCAGCGCTGCGCCAGTGCCGGCAGTGTGCAGATCCGCACGACGCCGCCGCCGATCGGCCCGTACATCCGATATGGCTGCCAGGCCGGCTACACGTCGTACTGCGGCCTGCCTTTCCCGGGGGTCATCGTCCGGCCGTAATCGCGATCGGTAGCTCGGGGCGGATTTTTCGGCTAACCTAACTTTTCTATTCGTCTTGCCGGATAGTCGTTAGGGGGCCGGGTGCTTCAGGACACCGAGGCGCGGCGCACGCGATCGAGCTTGGCGCTGCTCGGGCCGGCGTTCGTGGCCGCGATCGCCTACGTGGATCCCGGCAACGTGGCCGCGAACGTCAGCGCTGGCGCCCAGTACGGCTTCCTTCTGGTGTGGGTCATCGTGATGGCCAATGTGATGGCCGGGCTCGTGCAGTATCTGTCCGCCAAACTCGGCCTCGTGACCGGGCGGTCACTGCCGGAGGCCGTCGCCGATCACACCCGAACGAGAACCAGGATCGCGTACTGGATCCAGGCCGAATTGGTCGCGATGGCAACGGATCTGGCCGAGGTGGTGGGCGGCGCCATCGCGCTGTACCTCCTGTTCGATCTGCCGTTGCTGATCGGCGGGGTGATCACCGGCGCGGTCTCACTGCTGCTGCTGGCGATCCAGAACATCCGCGGCCAGCAGGTATTCGAGCGGGTGATCAGCGGTCTGCTGCTGGTCATCGCGATCGGGTTCCTGACGAGCCTGTTCGTCCAACCGCCGACGGCGGCGGAGGTCACGGCCGGCCTCATCCCCCGGTTCGACGGGGCCGAGAGCGTCCTGCTTGCCACCGCGATGCTGGGCGCCACCGTCATGCCGCACGCCGTTTACCTGCACTCCGGCCTGGCCCGGGATCGGCACGGCCAGCCGGAGGCCGGCCCGCAGCGCCGCGCGCTGCTGCGCATCACCCGTTACGACGTCGGCCTGGCCATGCTGGTCGCGGGCGCGGTGAATCTGGCGATGCTGCTCGTCGCCGCGACCAATCTGCAGGGCAGGGACAACACGGACTCCATCGAGGGCGCGCACGCCGCGGTCCGCGACACCCTTGGCCCGACGGTCGCGCTGCTCTTCGCGATCGGGCTGCTCGCGTCCGGGCTGGCGTCGACCTCGGTCGGCGCGTACGCCGGGGCGATGATCATGCAGGGGCTGCTGCGCCGGTCCTACCCGCTGCTGTTGCGTCGGATGGTCACGCTCATCCCGGCGCTGGCGATCCTTGCGATGGGCATCGACCCCAGCCGTGCGCTGGTGATCTCGCAGGTGGTGCTGTCGTTCGGGATCCCGTTCGCGCTGATCCCGTTGGTGCGCCTGACCAGCAGCCGGGTGTTGATGGGCGCCGACACCAACCACCGGGTGACGACGGCCCTCGGCTGGGGCGTCGCGGCGCTGATCAGCCTGCTGAACGTCGTGCTGATCTACCTGACCGTGACCGGCTGAGCGGTCGCAGCGGTGTTTTCGCAGGTCGCGAGTGGCGTATAGGCTGTTTTGGTGCAGATCTCACCCGGCGGTCGCAAGCTGATCCGCAGCCGCGATACCGCCCGGCGGCACACCTACTTCGCCTACGGCTCCAATCTGTGCGTGCGGCAGATGGCCACCCGCTGCCCCGGCGCGGCCGATCCGCGCCCGGCGATGCTGTCCGACCACAGCTGGCTGATCAACGAACGAGGGGTGGCCACCGTCGAGCCGTTCGACGGATCGCAGGTGCACGGCGTGGTGTGGCAATTGACAGATCGCGACCTGGCAACGCTGGACAGCGCGGAGGGCGTGCCGGTGCGATACCGCAGGGACCGGCTGGTGGTGCACACCGACGCTGGGCCGTCGCAAGCGTGGGTGTACATCGACCACCGCGTCGGCCCGGGCGCCCCGCGGGTCGGGTACCTCGAGCGCATCATCGACGGTGCGACGCACCACGGGCTGCCGCCGCGGTGGGTCGAGTTCCTGTGCCGCTGGGATCCCGCGCATTGGCCGATTAGGGTACTCACGACGGATCCTTCTGCGCCGCAAACGCTTTCGGAGCTCCTCGAGAATCCAGCGGTGACCGAGCACAGCATTTTGCGATCCAGGTTCGGTTTCATGGCCATTCACGGTGGCGGCCTGGAGAAGATGACGGACGTGATCGCCGAGCGGGCCGCCGAAGCGGCGGGGGCGTCGGTGTATCTGGTGCGGCATCCCGAGGGGTACCCGCACCACCTCTCGTCGGCTCGGTATCGCGCCGAGGAGTCGGCCCGGCTGGCGGAGTTCCTCGATCACGTGGACGTCGCGGTGTCGGTGCACGGCTACGGCCGGGTCGGCCGCAGTACCCAACTGCTGGCGGGTGGCGGCAACCGGACTCTCGCGCGGCATCTGGCCGCTCACGTGCAGATACCCGGTTATCAGGTGGTCACCGATCTCGACGCGATGCCGCGCGAGCTGCGAGGTCTGCATCCGCACAACCCGGTGAACCGGACCCGCGACGGGGGCACCCAACTCGAGCTGTCCCCGCGGGTCCGCGGCATCAGCCCCCGAAGCCCGCTTCCCGGTGACGACGGCCTGTCACCTGCGACGTCCGCGCTGGTGCAGGGTCTGATCGCCACGGCGCGCAGCTGGGCCAGCCGTTCTGCGCGCCGTCCTCCCCCAGCCCGCGCGCGTCGGCCCCCCGCCCCACGCCGAGGGTAACGTCACGGCGGCATCCCGCCGATTTTCCCGCCCTGGCGTTACCCTCGGGTACCTGTCGGTCGGTCACGGCACACTCCCGTGCATGGACATACCTTTCCTCGGGCACGAGGCGCTCGCGGATGGCCTAATCACGCGGCACGCCTTACGGTCTCGCTTCATCGCGGTGCATCACGACGTGTATGTGCCGGCGGGCACTCGGCTGACCCCTCACCTGCGGGCCCGGGCGGCCTGGCTACGGTCCCGGCGGCGCGGTGTCCTCGCCGGCCTGTCCGCATCGGCGCTGCACCGGGCGAAATGGATTGACGATCGGCTGCCCGCCACGATCATCGACACCAACAAGCGGCGCATACCGGGAATCGTGGTGTGGGCCGAACGGCTCGAGGACGACGAGATCTGTCACGCCGACGGGATGGCGCTCACCACGCCAGCCCGCACGGCTGTGGATCTGGCATGCCGCACGCCCCTGTTTGCTGCGGTGACCGCGATCGACGCTCTGGCCCGGGCGTCCCGGCTGAAGATGCCCGACGTCGAGCTCCTCGTCGAGCGCCACCGAGGTATGCGCGGAATCCGTGCCGCACGAACCGCATTGGACCTTGTCGACGCGGGTGCCGAGTCGCCAAGGGAGACCTGGTTACGACTGCTGTTGATCCGCAATGGATTTCCACGGCCACAGACCCAGATCGAGGTCCGCGACGAGTATGGATGGACGGTCGGATACATCGACATGGGTTGGGAGGAGATCAAGGTCGGAGTCGAATACGAGGGTGCACACCATCTCACCCGCGATCAATTCAACCGCGATGTGCGACGGCTCGAACAGCTCGAGGAACTGGGCTGGATCATCGTGCGGGTGACAGTCCTCGACACCGACGGTGCGATCGTCGGCCGGGTGCGCAGGGCGCGGGCGCGCCGACGGTAACGCCAGGGCGCGGGATCGCCCCGGAACCCGCCCCAGCGTTACCCTCGGCGAGGGGACGCGGCGGGACTTGGGAGCCCGGGCAGGTGGCGAGCCGCACCTACTCCTCGAGCTCGAGCACCGGCGTCGGGCGCTGGAAGCCGCGGGTCACCCCGGCCAGCCACGCGAATCCGACCGCCAGCCAGATCAATCCGATCACCAGCGTCAGACCGGACAGGCTGAACCACAGCCACACCGTCAGCGCGAAACCAACCAGCGGCAGCACCAGATTGTTGATCACCGCGCCACCGGCACGCTCATGTCCGTCGATGAAGTAGTGCTTGAACACCGACAGGTTCACGGCCGAGAACGCCACCAGCGCACCGAAACTCACCACCGACGCCAGTGTCGCGAGGTCGATGACCACGGCCAGCAGCGAGATCACCGACACCACGACGATCGCGTACACCGGCGTGGAGAACCGTGGTGAGACATGCCCGAACACCCGTCGCGGCAGGATCCCGTCGCGGCCCATCGCGTAGAGGATCCGGGCCACCGACGCCTGCGATGTGATCGCCGACCCCAGCGCACCGGCCACATAGGCCGCGGTAAAGAACGTGTTCAGGAATGTCCCACCCGCGGTCACCATCACGTCCAGCGCACCGGATTCGACGTCGGTGAAATTGTTGGACGGGAACACAAGCTGGGCCAGCCACGCCAGCGCGATGAAGATCAGGCCGCACAGGAGTGTGGCGATCATGATCGCGCGCGGCACCGTGCGCTTCGGATCCTTGGCCTCCTCGGACAACGTCGACACCGCGTCGAATCCGAGGAACGACAGGCACAGGATCGCCGCCCCCGCCAGCACCGGACCGAAGCCGGGCGCCGAACCGTCCCCAACGAATGGGGCGGCCACGTCGACGGTGCCCGAGCCCGACAACGTCACGACGGCCAGCACCGCGAAGACGATGATGAAGACCGTCTGCAGGGCGATGATCAGGAAGTTGGCCCTGGCCACCGAGACGATGCCGATGATGTTGAGCACCGTGACGATCGCGATGGTGACCACGATGATCGCCCAGTTGGGCAGCGAGGGTATAGCGGCGTTGAGGTAGAGCCCGATGACCAGGTAGTTCAGCATCGGCAGGAACAGGTAATCGAGCAGCAGCGACCAGCCCGCCAGGAAGCCGACGGGAGCGCCGAACGACTTCTGGGTGTACGCGTATGCGGAGCCGGCCACCGGGTACGCGGCGGCCATCCGCGCATAGGACCGCGCGGTGAACAGCATTGCCACCAGTGTCATCACATAGGCGGCGGCCACCCGGCCGCCGCTGATCTCGGTGACGATGCCGTAGGTGGTGAATACGGTGAGCGGCACCATGTACACCAGGCCGAACAGCACCAGTGACGGCACGCCGAGGACTCGGAGCAGATGGCCCTCGTGCTCGTCGGCCACGGGATGAGGCAGCGGATCAAGCGGAGACGTGGAGGACATGGGGACTCCCCTCAGCTGGCTGACGAATATCCGAGCTTGCCCCTCAGATAGGTCGCGCGCACGGATATCGACGGAATCGCCAACGCGGGCGTGTCGCGCGGGTCACGATCCAGCAAAACCAGATCAGCGCTTGCTCCCGGTGTGATCTGCCCCCAGTTGCCCTCGGCGAACGCCTGCACCGCGACGCCCGCGGTGTAGGCCGAAAGGGCCCGCTCCCCGGGAAGGATCTCCGCGGGTGTCCAGCCACCCTCCGGGTCACCGTCGACGGTCTGACGCGACACCGCCACCGAGATGCCGTCCAGGGGCGCACCGGAGGACACCGGCCAGTCCGAGCCGAAGGCCAACCGCGCCCCCGAGTCGACCAGGGTGCGCAGCCGGTACTGCTTGTCGGCGCGTTCGAGTCCCAGCCTCGGCACCGTCAGCACCGTCATCAGCGCGTCCTGCTGGGCCCAGAGCGGCTGCATGTTCGGGATGACGCCGAGCTGCGCGAACCGACCGATGTCGGCGTCGTCGACGAGCTGGGCGTGCGCGATCACCGGGCGCCGGTCACGTGGACCGTTGGTGGCGATGACGTACTCGATCGCGTCGAGCGCCTGACGCACCGCGGCGTCGCCGATGGCGTGGACGTGGATCTGCAGGCCCAGCTCGTCGACCCGTTGCGCCGCCTCGGCCAGCGACTGCCCCTCCCACACCCGCATGCCGTGCCTATCCCCCGAGTCGCTTCGCTCCTGCCCCCTGGGATGCGAGTGCAGCGCGGAGCAGTAAGGCGCCAGCAGCGCGCCGGTCTCGTTCTCCACCACGCCGTCGGCGAAGAACTTGACGGTGTTGGCGGTGAGCAACGGCGACGCCAGCTCCCTCACCCGGTCGCGGGCGCTCGCGAAATGGCCGAGCTGCGAATCGATGTGGCGCGGGTCGGCGTAGAGCCCGAGGTTGAACCGCAACCGCAGGGCATCGTCTCGCGCCGCGGCGATATAGGTGTCGACGTCGCCGGGCTCCACCCAGGCGTCCTGCACCCAGGTCACGCCGCGGGCCAGGTAATAGTCGGCGGCGGCGCCCAGCGCGGCCACCCGGACGGCCTCGTCACGGTTCGGGATCACGGCAGTCATCAGGTCGATGGCGCCCCATTCGCGCAGCGTGCCCAGCACCGATCCGTCGGCTCGGTGCGGAATCTCGCCGAGCACGGGATCGGGAGTGTCGGCGGTGATGCCGGCCCGGTCCAGCGCAACGGAGTTGCACCACATGGTGTGGTAGTCCCACGCGCGCAACGCGACCGGGCGATCGGGTACCGCCGCGTCGAGCCAGCGGGCGTCGAACAGGCCTTCGGGGGCCAGGCTGCTGTCGTAGGACGCGCCCACGATCCAGTCAAGCTCGGGGTGTTGCGCGGCGAACGTGCGCACCGACTCGACGATCTCGTCCACCGAGGAGCACGGGCGCACCGGCGGACCCGCGAATTCCAGACCGCCCAGAAGTGGATGCGCGTGCCCGTCGCCGAAGGACGGCATGAGGAAGCCGCCGTCGAGGTCCACCTCGTCGGCCGACCCCGCCGCCACCCGCGCGGCCTCGCCGACGGCGTGGACGACACCGTCGACGACCAGCAGCGCGTCGGTCGAGCCGTCGCGGGTGGCGGTCCAGATGGTCCCGTTGCGGAAGAGGGTCGCCGGCATGGACGGCACACTACGCGCCGCCCCAGACAACACAGGGTCCAATCCTGCGGCCGACCGGCTCCGAATAGGGGTTGTGGAACACAGACATCCCAACCGGCGCTCGATCGCCGTGATCGGTAGCGGTGTGGCAGGCCTGACGGCCGCCTATGCCCTCTCGGCCGACAACCTCGTGACGCTGTACGAGGCCGACACCCGGTTCGGCGGACACGCGCACACCCACTACCTGGACCGCGGCGACGGTTACGTGGTCGGCGTCGACTCGGCGTTCCTGGTGCACAACGAGCGCACCTATCCGACGCTGTGCCGGTTGTTCGACGAGCTCGGCGTCGCGACGCAACCGACCGAGATGTCGATGTCGGTGCGCGACGAGGCGAGCGGGCTCGAGTACGCGGGGGCGCGCGGCCTGTCCGGGTTGATCCCGTCCCTGTCCACGCTTGGCAGGGCGCGGTATCTCCGCATGCTGGCCGAGGTCACTCGGTTCCATCGGGCGGCGACACGCGTGCTGGCCGGTGAACCCGATGACATCGAGACCCTGGGCGCGTTTCTCGACCGGCACGGCTTCTCGCGCTACTTCGTCGAGTTGTTCATGACGCCGCTGGTGGCCGCGGTCTGGTCGTGCCCGCCCGGCGACGCGATGGCCTATCCGGCCCGCTACCTGTTCACCTTCCTGGAGCATCACGGCATGCTGTCGGTGTTCGGCTCGCCCGCGTGGCGCACCGTGGTGGGCGGTTCGGCAACCTATGTCGAGCGGATCCTCTCCCGCGTTCACGAGCTGTCCGCAGGGACGCCGGTGCGGGCGGTGCATCGAGTGGCCGAGGGGGTGCTGGTCAGCGCAGGACATTCCCGCACAAGGCTTTTCGACGCAGCCGTGATCGCGTCGCATCCCGACCAGGCGCTGCTGATGCTCGCCGAGCCGACCGCCGCCGAGCGGAGGGTGCTCGGCGCGATGCGGTATTCGACGAATCACGCTCAGCTGCACACCGATGAGTCGGTGCTGCCGCGGCACCGCCGCGCCCGGGCGTCGTGGAACTACCTGGTCACCCCCGGTGACGACGCCGTGCTGGTGACCTACGACGTCACCCGGCTGATGCGGCTCCAGGGGCCGCGCCGGTTCCTGGTCACCCTGGGCGGGCACGGCCGCGTCGACCCCTCGCGGGTGCTGGCGGAGATGACCTACCGCCATCCGGAGTACACCGTGGAGTCTGTTGCCGCCCAACGGCTTCTGCCCTCCCTTGACGACGACCGACTGGTGTTCGCAGGCGCCTACCACGGGTGGGGTTTCCACGAGGACGGCGCCGCGTCGGGCCTGCGCGCGGCGCACCGGCTGGGATCCCGCTGGCCTGAGGCCACCCGCACCAGGATGGCGGCTCTGTCATGCTGACCCCCGCGCTCTATCGCACGCGCATCACCCATCTGCGCCGCGCCCCGGTGTACCACTACTTCGAATATCGGGGCTACAGCTGGTACATCGACATCGACGAACCGCCGAACCTGCCGCCGTGGCTGCGCCCGTTCGCCCGATTCTCGCCCGACGATCACTTCTCCGCAGACCAGGGCCAGACGTTGCGTCAGCGCCTCGACGCGTTCCTTGCCGGCCGCGGTGCGGAGCTGCCTGGCGGGCGCATCACCGCGTTGCTGCAGGCCAGGGTGCTTGGGTTCGTGTTCAATCCACTGAGCCTGTATTGGTGCCACGACGCCGACGGCGTCCTTCGCCACATCGTGGCGGAGGTGCACAACACCTATGGCGAGCGGCACGCCTATTTGCTTCCGCCGGACGGCACAAGTCCCGCCCTGGTCGAAAAGCGGCTCTACGTCTCGCCGTTCAACGATGTCGAGGGCTACTACCTGGTGCGCGCGCCGCGGCCGGACGCCGCACTGGACGTGACGATCTCGCTGCACCGCGAGAATCAGCCCGCCTTCGTCGCGACATTGCGCGGAACCCGGCGCCCGGTGCGCGACCTCGCCCGCCTTCAGGTGATCGCCCCGCTGGCGCCGCTGATGGGCGCGTTGGGCATTCGTATCCAGGGAATCACGCTGTGGCTGCGCCGAGTGCCGGTGGTGCCGCGGAAGCGAACAGTCACCAGAGAAAGGATTCGTCAGTGGTGAGCATCGACCGCGCAGGTCGCCCGTGCACCGACGGAAACTATTCGGCCGCAATCGATCCCGATCGCTGGCCGGATGTGTTGCGGGTGCCGCGCGGTCCCGTCGGGGCCCTCTCGGGCCGGGTCGCGGACGGGCTGCTCCGCCGTGCCGCTGCCCGGCTGCCGCTGCGGCTCAGTTACCCCGACGGGTCGGTGATCGGCGCGGCGGATCCGACGCTGCCCACCATGGTGATCCACCGGCCCGACGCGCTCGCGCGCCGGATCGGGCGCTACGGCCTGATCGGCTTCGGCGAATCCTACATGGCAGGGGAATGGACATCCGACGATCTGGCCGGTCTGCTCACCGAGTTCGCCAAGTCTGCCCCGTCTCTGATTCCCGTTGTGCTGCAGCGATTTCGGCCGATCGCGTTGAGCAGGCGGCCACGTACCGAGCACAACAACCGTGACCACGCCCGGCGCAACATCGCCAGCCATTACGACCTGTCCAACGAGCTGTTCGGCATGTTCCTCGACGAGACGATGACGTACTCCAGTGCACTCTTCGACACGCTGCCGACCCGCACCCCGGCAGCGTTGGCCGACGCGCAGCGCCGCAAGATCGATCGGCTCCTCGACACCGCACGGGTGGGCCGCGGGAGCAGGGTGCTGGAGATCGGCACCGGCTGGGGACAGTTGTGCATCCAGGCCGCGGAACGCGGCGCGCACATCCGATCGATCACGCTGTCGTCCGAACAGCAGGCCCTGGCCCGGCAACGGGTCGCCCAGGCCGGGTTGGATGACCGGGTGATGGTCGATCTGTGCGACTACCGCGACGCCGAAGGGCAGTACGACGCCGTGGTGTCCGTGGAGATGGTGGAGGCTGTCGGCTACCGGTTCTGGCCGACGTACTTCCGGACGCTGGACCGTCTGACCGCGCCGGGCGGGCGGGTGGCGATCCAGGCCATCACGATGCCGCACGACCGGATGCTGGCCAGCCGCAACACCTATACCTGGATCCAGAAGTACATCTTCCCCGGCGGTCTGCTGCCGTCGACCGAGGCCATCCTCGGAATCACGCGGAGCCACACGGACTTACGAACGGTGGACATGTGCTCGCTGCGACCGCACTACGCGGAAACCCTGCGGCTGTGGCGAGACAGGTTCCTGTCCCGTCACCAAGAGATGGCGGCGCTGGGGTTCGACGACGTGTTCCGGCGGATGTGGGAACTGTATCTGGCCTACTCGGAGGCCGGCTTCCGGTCGGGTTACCTCGATGTGTATCAGTGGACGTTCGCGCGCGCGACCTCGGGGTGACGGCGTCCATCGCGGCAATGGCCACCGTGCTCGCCGAGTATCGTTCGTGCACTTCGCCTTTGATGCGGTGATCGCCGAACTCCCGATTAGTGTGACGACGCTGGCGCGCACCGTTAGGCTACGGCTTGTGTCCACCGAACTCGACGAGCTGCTGCGCCGGGTGGGGCGACGGGATGTCGACGCGTTTGCGACGTTCTACGATCACACGCGCGCCAGGGTGTTCGGGATGGTCTCTCGGGTGCTGCGCGACCCCGGCTACAGCGAGGAGACCACGCAGGAGGTCTACCTGCAGGTTTGGCGGACCGCGGACAGCTACGATCCCGCGGCGGGATCCCCCTTGGCGTGGCTGCTGACCCTTGCGCATCGGCGTGCGGTCGACCGGGTGCGCGCCGAGCAGGCCGCCAGTCAGCGGGAGTCCCGGTATGGCGCGACGACCGTCGACACCCCCGCCGACCATGTGGCCGATGCGGTGATCCTGCACGACGAACGGCGCCGGGTGGCCGATTGCCTCGACTCGCTCACCGACGCCCAGCGCCAGGCCATCCAGCTGGCGTACTACGACGGGCTGACCTACGCGCAGGTTTCCGAACGCTTGTCGGCAAACCTGGCGACCATCAAATCGCGGATGCGCGACGGTATCCGGGGCCTGCGGAACTGCCTGGGGTTCGCATGACAGAACCGGTGCAACCCGACATGAGAGAACTGGCGACACCGTATGCGCTGCATGCGGTCTCGGAGACCGAACGGGCTCAGATCGAGCAGTGGCTGGCCACGGCAGCACCGGATGCGGTGGCGTCGTTCCTCGACGAGGTCAGGGCCGTCAGGGAAACCATGGCGGTGGTGTCGGCGAGCACCGCCGTCGAGCCTCCCCAGCAGCTGCGGGAGCGCCTGCTGGAGGCGGTCAGTCCCGGCCCGTCCGACGCGGTCGTGCGACCGCTGCGTCCGGCGCCCACCCCGTCGACCGCCGAGCAGGTGTTCGCCGCATCCGACGTGCGGACGGTTTCCGGCGACATCCCGACCGGCGGGACGGCGACGCTGGTGTTCTCGCGGGAGCGGAACGCGGGTGTGCTCGTGATGAACAATGTCACGCCGCCCGAGCCGGGCACCGTCTACCAAATGTGGCTGATCGATTCCGCAGGGTCCCACTCCGCGGGCACGATGAATGCGCAGGCGGTCGCACCGTCGACCACCGCGGTCTTGCCCGACCTCGGAGACTCGCAGACGCTGGCGTTCACCGTCGAGCCGGGTGAGGGTTCTCAGCAACCCACGACCCCGCCCTTCGCCGCGCTGCCGTTGACCTGACACTCACGTGCGCAGGGCCGCGCTGGCGAGTTCCTCGATCACGTCCGCTACCTCGCCGCGACGCTGCCAGGCCCGTCGCTGCCGCGTCGCACCGTTGCCTTCCTCGGTGATCCGCGCGACCTCCGCGCGCACCATGTCGTAGTCGCCGAGCGCTTCCAGTGCCGGCCGGATGCGCTCGACGAACCGATCCAGCAGTTCACGGGCGGGTAGAACGGCGTGGCTGTCGACGAGATCGATCGCGTCGCCGTCCAGGCCGTCGCGCGCCGATTTCCAGTAGGCGGCTTCCAGCGCGTGCGCGGCGATGCGCGGTGTCCCCTCCCGCCGCCGCTCGTCCTCGAGGGCGGTCATGACGGCGGCCCTGACGAGCGTCGCCAGCAGCACCGTTTCGGCGATGGTGGCAGGCACGTCGGCAACCCGGACCTCGACCGTCGGGAAGTTGGCCGACGGGCGGACATCCCAATAGATCATGCCGTCGTCGAGCACCGCCCCCGCGTGCAGCAGCATCTGGAGCACCGCGTCGTACTCGTCGGCGGAGTCCAGGTGCGGCGGCGGTCCGGCGCTGGGCCAGCGCGCCCAAAGGATGCGCCGCCAGCTGGCATAGCCCGTGTCGGCGTTGCGGTAGATGGCGGAGTTCGCGGTGAGCGCCAGCAGCAGGGGAAGCCACGGGCGAAGCCGGTTGCTGACCCGGATCGCGAGCTCCCGGGTCGGCACCGCGACGTGCACATGGCACCCGCAGATTCCCTGCTCGCGGGCGATCATGCCGAACCGTTCGGCGATGGTGCGGTAGCGCGGTGTGTCGGTGATCGGGAACTCCTGCGGCACGGCCGGCGGCAGTCCGGCCGCGAGCAGCTGGGCCCCGGCGGCGTGGGCGCCGGCGGCGGCGGTGTGGCGCAGCCGGGCCAGTTCGTCGCGCAGCTGCGCGCTGCTGCTCAGCACCCCGGTGGTCGTCTCGACCTGGCAGCTGGTGAGCTCGAGTTGTAGCTCCACGCCTCGGGCGGTCGCGTGCTCGGCCACTTGCCGGTTGCGGGCAAGCGGTGCTCCGGAGTTCGGGTCGACGAGCAAGAACTCCTCCTCGACACCGATGGTGGGGTGACTGGTCATGAGACCTCGCAACATCGACCCGGCCCGTCGGAATGCTCGACGACGGGCCGGATCTGGGGGTGGCTCTCCATATCCCGCCGCGGCGTGCGGCGCGCTGCGAAGAAGTTCCCGCTGCGTCGTGGCGCCAAACGTCGGATGCGGGGTTCGTGCCCCGTCGATGAGCTCACGTTTGGTCGGCCATCTTTCGGCAATCCTGTCCGTAGCGCACAGTCCGCGCTCTTCGTTCGAGATCTTGAAATCAGAGGTATATGCCGTGGTAGAGACGTTTGTACAGTCGACCGATGACGTAGTTGAGTTCCTTCGAGGACAACACAACCAGATCAAAGACATGTTCGACGACGTGCTTCATGCGTCCGGATCGAAGGCGCGAGAGAAGGCCTTTGTTGACCTGCGGCACCTGCTAGCGGTGCACGAAACGGCCGAGGAGATGGTGGTTCATCCGCGCGCGCGGCGAGATATCCAGGGCGGTGACATCATTGTCGACGCTCGACTGCGGGAGGAGCACGAAGCCAAGGAGCAACTCGCAGCACTCGAGGACATGGACGTCGACTCGCAGGAGTTTCTCGACGAATTGGTCCTGTTCAAAGCCGCAGTTATCGACCACGCTGAGCGCGAGGAAACCGAGGAGTTCGATCGACTGCAGCGGGACGTCGAAGCGGACGATCTGAAGAAGATGGTGTCCGCCGTGCGAGCTGCCCAAGCCATCGCCCCGACCCGTCCGCACCCCGGTGTCGAGTCTGCCGCGCTCAATTTCGCCGTTGGCCCGTTCGCATCGATGCTCGATCGAGCTCGCGACGCCATCTCCGCCGCACTCAGGTAGGCCGTCACGAGCGGCGCGCCGTCTCGGCAGTTTTGAGTCAGGTAAGGAGTGAAATATACTTACACACAGCGCAATTCATCAACGAAATAGCCGTAGACCAACCGGACCCTGCCGCCGCGAACTCATTGCAGGAGGGGTTAGGAGGCCAGTTCGGTGAGATGCGCACAATGATGCAATACCTCTTTCAAAGCACAAATTGTCGCGGCGATGCGACTTCCAAGCCCTACAAGGACCTACTTCAACGCGTCGGGACCGAAGAGATCAGTCACGTCGAACTCATCGGAACGACCATCTCCCGGCTACTGGATGGATCACCCGAATACAACGGCAAGAAGACCGACCCGGTTGACGAACCGAGCGCCAGCGGCGCGACGCCGTTGAAGATCGCGTTGGATACCAGCAACATTCACCACTACCTCGTCGGGGCTCAGGGGGCGCTTCCGGTGGACGCCGCCGGCAACCCCCGGAGCGGGTCCTACGTGTACAACAGCGGGAATCTGGTCCTCAACCTGATGTACAACCTGATGCTGGAGTCGACCGGACGGCTGCAGAAGTGCCGTATCTACGAGATGACCGACAACAAGACGGCCCGCTCGACGATCGCCTACCTGATCGTTCGCGGTCAGGCCCACGAGAACGCCTTCGCGAAGGCGTTGGAGAGCCTTGGCGTCGACTGGGGCGCCGCCCTGCCGATTCCCAAGACCAACGCCGCGCAGTCTCCGGAGGTCAAAAGCTCCTCGACCTCGGGTTACAGAGCATCCAGTACACGTTCAGCGCTGAGAACCAAAGCCAGGCCGCCAAGCTGTACCGCGGCGCGTCGCCGTCCAACGACGGCACCGAACTCAGCACCGCCGTGATGCCCGACGGCTTCCCGATGACTATCGCCCCGGAACGGCGCGAGCAGTTCGCGCCCGGTCTGGACAAGGAACTGCTGGCGCTCATCCAGGCGACCGCAGAGGTCGAGATCTGCACGTAGGCACGGGCGCGGCTGGGCGGGCTTCAGACATCGGCTCGCCCGCCGCGCCGGCCGACACGCAATCCCCACGAATCAGTTGGACAAACAACGAAAGGTTTCCCATGAACCGCGAAGATCCCAAAACCGATGCTCAACACAGCGATACACGGGATGCGGGCGGTTTCGATCCACGCGACACCGATCATCCGGTCGGTTCGGCGCAGGCGGCGGAGAACGCGGAAAACGATCCCCCGGCTTGATTAGCGCAGACCGTGAATGACCCTGGGTGGCCGCATGATTGGCCGTGGCCGTCCAGTCGATGTCCGGACTTCCGGACTGGGCCGACATCGCCCTGGTGCAACGATCGCACCGTCGCGCAACCGACCCGAAGGGCGGGACGCAAGGTGACCGGAAGGCGACTGGTCGCCTCCCGTTTGAGTGTGTCGGCAGGCCGCCGAGCCGGGCCACATAACACATCGTGCGGGCCCGACGTGCCGAGCTGCGAAGATGATCGACGAGCTGCGCCGACGCGTGGTGGCGTCGACACCTCGGCCGGAGGTGCGGCGGGCCCGCCGTGGGCAGGTAAGCTCAGCGCGCCAGCCCTCGTAGCTCAGGGGATAGAGCACGGCTCTCCTAAAGCCGGTGTCGCAGGTTCGAATCCTGCCGGGGGCACTTCACACTCCACTTCCTGACCAGCGAATTTGTCGAGCGCCGACCGGACGTCAGGGCCGCGGGTCTGTCTCTGGAAGGTAGTGCCGTTCTGTCGTCGTCAACTCGGGTCTGCGACAGCTGCTGCTGGGCCAACGCCGGGCCGAAGGACACCCACCTCGACCGCGAGATCCGCGATCGTGAAGCCCAGCGGCCGTATGTGGAAGCGCTCGGCGCTCTAGGAGGGCGCTGAACAAGGCAGTTTTTGGGGCCAACAAGATCCGCTTTGCGGGGTGGCCGCCGGAGACGCCGATCGCGGGCCAAGGAAGGGGACGATCTGTCGGGTCTCGTCGCGGGCCTTGGTGATGGGCGCAGTGGGGTCGGTGACGGTCTGATGGCCCCCGGTGGGGCGGTTTCAGGCGGTCCGCGGCGTAAGTGTCCAGACTCCCGCGGTGCGGGTGAGGCCGCGGCCGACGAGATTGCGCAGGTTGAGCCCGGCGGTGCGGCGGGCGAGCCAGGCGTGGTTCTTCTCGACGCCGCGGTAGCGCAGTTTCAGGCGGCGACCGCCGCGGCTGGCGATCTGGGATACGACGCGTTCCACGTTGGGCCGGTTCATCCGGTACCTCTCCCGCACGTCGGGCTTGTCGGTCCAGTCGCGGCGAGCTTGGCGGAGCAGGTCGTCCCGCTCGTGCAGGTTGATGGTGCGGCCGATCTTGGAGGTGGTGCAGCGCACGGCGAGCGGGCAGTTGCGGCAGAGTGCGCCGAAGATCACGTTACGGGTCTTGGTGATGGGACGGGTGTTGCCGGCCGGGCAGGTCATGGCGGCGGCGGCCTCGTCGACGGTGAAGTCGTCCACGGTGAATCCACCCGCGACCGCTGCAGGGATCGGCCTGGGCTTGATCACCGCGTCGTGTCCGGCGTCGTGGATCGCCCCACGCAGATCTCCTGTGCCGTAAGCACTATCGCCGTACCACTGCGGCGCGTGGGCCTCACCATCGCCGGTGCCGCCAGCGGCGGTGACGAACTTCTCCGCCACCGCTGCATCGGAGTTCTCCGTGCCGGCAGCCTTGGTGAGCGCCTCGTCGGTGATGATCCCGGTTTGCGGCTCGGCCACCACGTGCGCCCGAAACCCGTCGCGGCGTGCCTCCGGCGACTTGCGGGTGTGGCGCGCCTCGGGGTCCACCGTCGAAATCACCCGGTCCGGTGCCACCTTGCGGGCAATACGCCAGCGCCCGTCAGTGCCGTCGGATCCCTCGGCGGGTTCGACATCCTGCCCGGCGACCAACGCCAGCAACCCCACTGCCGAAGCCACCGGCTCCTCGGCCTCGTTCGGGTCAACAGCGAGCGCCTCCAGCAGCGCATTCGCATCGTTGACCAACGCCGAGACCAGCGCGTCCTTCGCGCTCGGCTCGTCCCAGTCGATCGACGGCTTGCCGGGGCGGCTGTAATCATGCCCGGTGCACACCGCCGCGATCTGCTCGGCGGCACCAGGCACGATCCGCCCGACCCGCCGGATCGCCGAGACGAGCTGGGTGATGGTGTCCTGGGTGGCAACGGCATCAGCCAGGATGGTGGAATCCACCGCGCGTTTGCGGCGGTCACCCAGCAGTCCGGTCTCGGCGACGACCTTGCGCACCGCCTCGTTGATCCGGTGCGGCCGGTCCGATTTCGCCAGCCGCTTACGCCAGTACACCAGTGTGGTCGGGTCGAACCCATTATGGTCCAACGCCATTCCGGTAGCGACCTTCCACCGCAGATCACACCGAGCCGCCTCGGCCGTCTCCCGATCGGACAGATCGTGCAGGGTCTGCAGCACCAAGATCGACGCCATCACCGACGCTGGAATCGACGGCCGTCCCCGCCCCGAAGGGAACAGATCCTCGAACTCCTTGTCACCGAACAAGTCCTGCCGATGGGCAGCAAGAAACGCGAACATGCTGCCCACCGGCACCAGATGACCAACCAATGCCTCCGCATCCAGAAGTTCCCGATCCGCCCGCTCGACACCCTGCATGAACCGATTTTCCCAGCTCAAGCCAATATTCGGGAAAGACGCGCCGATTATTCAGCGCCCTCCTAGTCCTGGGGCTGCGGCTCGCTCTGGGCGGCCCACAGGTCGGGTCCGAACACCTCGTAGCGGATGCGGGTCGCAGGCACACCGCGGGCGAGCAACGTCGACCTGACATGCCGCATGAACGGCAGTGGACCGCATGTGAAGACCTGGATGTCATCGGGCAGCGGGATGTCCGTCAGGTCCATGTATCCGCTGCGCGAACGGGTGTCACCCTCGTCGACGGCTTCGTACCAGGCATAGGACGTGAAGTTGTCGATCTCCCGTCCGAGATGCAGAACGATCTCCCGCAGGGCGTGATCCTGTGCCCGGCGGTCCGCGTGGGCCACGATGACCGGTCGCTGGGGCTGGGTCCGCGCGATCTGTTCCACGATGGGCAACACCGTGGTGATCCCGGCTCCGGCGCTGGCGAGCAGTATCGGTGACTCGGTGGGGGTGAGCACGAAGTCGCCCGCCGGCGCGCTCACATCGAGCACATCGCCGATCTGCAGCTGGTCATGCAGATAGCTGGACACGCGGCCGTCCGGCGCCCCGTCGACGCCGCGGACCCGCCGCACGGTGATCTGCAGGCGCGTCCGCACCGCGGTGGAGGACACGGTGTACTGGCGCGGCTGCCGACCGCCATCGGGAAGGTTGACGAACACCGACACGTACTGCCCCGGCGCGACCGCAGGCAGGGGAGCACCGTCGGTGGGTTCGAGGACGAGGGTGATGACGTCGGGAGTCTCGTCGATCCGGCGTACCACCCGGTAGGGGCGCGTCGGCCGGGCCGGGTCCACATCGGCGTCCCGGTACAGACGCGCCTCCTCGGCGACGAGCTGCAGAGCGAACAGCCAGTAGACCTCGCCCCATGCCGCGGCGATCTCAGGTGTCACGGCGTCACCGAGCACCTCGGCGACCGAGGCGAGCAGGTGTTCCCCGACGATGGTGTACTGCTCGGGGCGGATCCCCAGCGAGACATGCTTGTAGGCGATGCGGCGCATCACGTGGTCGAACGGCGGCGCATCGGGATCGATGAGCTTCACGGCGTAGGCGACCACCGACCCCGCCAGCGCCTTACTCTGCTCACCGGTGGCCTGATTGCCCTGGTTGAACACTCGCAACAGCTCGGGATGGGCGGCGAACATCCGCGGATAGAAGTGGGCGGTGATCTGGTCGGCATGTGCGGCAACGACGGCGGCGGTCGCCCGGACGACTTCGAGCGCCTCGGGTGACAATGGGGATTTATTCGGGGCTTCGATCACACCGGTCATGTTTTCTCCCTTCGCAATTCGGCGTTGGCGGGCTGTGCCACAGGGGTTGCCGATGGAATGACCGTAGCGCTCGGCAAGGGAGAAAGCCACGGTCGAACTGCGGGGCCTGACCGCACGATACGTCCTCCAGTGCCCTGTAACCGATTACGCACGGAGGACGGCACTTACGCGACCACCTCCTGCCCCTTGCCCACGACGGTCACGCCCGCGTCCGACACGACGAACCCACGCTCGAGGTCGTGGTCCTTGTCCACCCCCACTACCGCACCGTCGGGCACCACGACATCCTTGTCGATGATCGCGTTCTGGACCACCGCCCCTTCGCCGATCACCGTGTTGTCCATGATCACCGCGCGCTCCACCGAGGCGTAGTCCTCCACCCGAACCCCGGGGGAGAGCACCGAGTCGCGCACGAGCGCCCCGGAGACGATGACGCCGTTGGACACCACGCTGTTGATCGCCCGGCCGACCAAGTCGCCGTCGTCGTGCACGAACTTCGCCGGCGGGTTGGCGGGGATGTGGGTGAGGATCGGCCATTCGCTGTTGTACAGGTTGAACACCGGAACCACCGCACACAGATCCATATGAGCGTCGTAGTAGGAGTCCAGCGTTCCCACGTCGCGCCAGTAACCGGCGTTGGCGGCGTCGGCGCCTGGCACCTCGTTGCTCATGAAGTCGTAGACCTGTGCCATGCCTTGCTCGACCATCATCGGCATGATGTTGCCGCCCATGTCGTGCTTGCTGGACTCGTCGGCCGCGTCCTTGCGCAGCGCCTCGACCAGCACGTCGGTCGAGAACAGATAGTTGCCCATCGACACGAACGTCTCATCGGGGCGCCCGGGCAGCCCAGGTGGGTCGGCCGGCTTCTCCAGGAACGCGTCGACCCGCAGCCCGTCGGAGGCGGTTTTGATAACGCCGAACGCACTGGCCTCGTCTCGGGGCACGGGAATGCCCGCGACGGTGGCGCCCGCGCCGTTCTCGAGGTGCTGGGCGATCATCTGCCTGGGGTCCATGCGGTACACGTGGTCCGCGCCGAACACGATGACCAGGTCAGGGCGTTCGTCACGGATCAGGTTCAGCGACTGGTAGATCGCGTCGGCCGAACCCGTGTACCAGTGCGGGCCGAGGCGCTGCTGGGCGGGAACCGGGGTGACGTAGTTTCCGAGCAGATTGCTCATCCGCCAGGTCGTGGTGATGTGGCGGTCGAGGCTGTGGCTCTTGTACTGGGTGAGCACCGCGATCCGCAGCACCCCGGCGTTGACCAGGTTCGACAATGCGAAATCGATGAGGCGATACAACCCGCCGAACGGGACCGCGGGCTTGGCCCGGTCCAGCGTCAGCGGGGAGAGGCGTTTTCCTTCACCGCCGGCCAGTACGATGCCGAGCACCCTTGGATCGCCCATCCGGTCTCCTCCTTGAGTCGCGCGCGTTGTGGACCATCGTGCCCTTCCGCGGCGATCGGTGAGGCACAGTCGTCGACATTGGCCGGGTCGCGCCGATCTTGTCAGCCGTAGGTGAACGAATACACCTGCAGTCCGGCGTCCACCCGCACCTTCAGCTCGCCGCGCCCGGTGGCGTCCTCGCCGACGATGCGGTGCAGTGTCGGTGGCCCGCTGATCGGGATCGACGTGCTCATTCCGTCGCGGGTCACCGTCAAGGTGCCCTCGCCGCCGGCGACGATGAAGACGTCTTTGGCGTGATAGTTCAGTGCGATGCTGGAATGGTCTGCCCCCGCGGTCGCGCCCTGGTAGTCCAGCGTCCACGGGCCGCGCAGCGCGAAGCTGTCCTCGGGCTGGTTGCGCGGGTAGTCGAAGTCGAAGGAACCTTCGTCGTATCGGCCCCCGCCGCCGTAGTTGGCCACCTTGCCCACGCTCAAGTACGTCTCGGGTGTCGTCGGCGACTGTGGGGTGGTGTCGACCGTGTCCACCGGATCAGGCAGTTTTACAGCGGGATTCGCCCCCGTCAGCAGCTGGCGGATCAGGGTTTCGGTGTCGCGGTAGCTACCCTCGCCGAATTTGATGTGCCGGACCGTGCCGTCGGCGTCGATGAGGTACTTGGCAGGCCAGTACCGATTGCGGTAGTTCGTCCACGTCGAGTAGTTGGGGTCGAGCGCGACCGGATAGGTGATACCGAGTCGGGCCGCTCCGCTGGCGACGTTGCCGGGGACGCGCTCGAACGCGTATTCCGGGGTGTGCACACCGATCACCTCGAACCCGCTGTCGCGGTAGGCGTCATACCACTCGACGATGTGCGGAATCGCACGCTGGCAGTTGATGCATGAGTACGCCCAGAAGTCGACGAGGACGACCTTGCCGCGCAACGATTTCAGGTCGACGGCCGCGCCACCGGGAGTGTTCAACCAGCCGGTGATGCCGGTGAGATCGGGTGCGGGACCGCAGCTTTCCAGTTCGGTCGCACCGTTGGAGCAGTTCGACAGCTCGGCGTTCTGGTCGTTGACGATGCCGCCGAGATTGAGTTTCTGGGCAAGCTGCTGGTCCCCGCCGACACTCTCCTGAAGCGTGCCGGTGTAGTCGGGAATGGCCCGCTGCAGCGCCGCGGGCAGATTGAACACGAGTGCCACGGCCAGCAGGATCGTCACCACTCCCGCGGCGATGCGGATCTCGCGCTGGCGGCGGCGGAACGTTCCCACCCGTTCGGCCACGCGTCGTCCCGCGAGTGCGAACGCCAACAGCGGCAGCGCCGCGCCGACGGCGAACGACACGGTCAGCGCGATCGTCTCGACGCCGATGGTGCCGGTTGCCCCGGCGATCACGATGGCCGCGAGCACCGGCCCCGCACACGGGACGTACAACACTCCCAACGCCACGCCGAGGCCGAATCCGTCACTGCGGGTGGCGATCTGCTTCTGTGGCAGTTTGGCGAACGGTTTCTCCAGCAGCTGTTCGAAGCGGGGGAACATCAGGCCGATCCCGATCGCCACCAATACGCACAGCGCGACCCACCGGATCGCATCCTGCGGCAGGTGTAGCAGCGACAGCAGCGCCGATCCCAGCAGGGTCGCCACGCTGAAGCTGAGCACCAGGCCTGCGATCACCCGGTAGGGGCGCAGTGCGTCGGTGATGGACCGGGCCGGCCTGGCGGCGGTGGCGACACCGCCCGCCGCCGTGGCGGAGTCGCCGCGGGCGCTCTGGGCGCCGGACAGGAAGATCACCGGAAGGACCGGGAGGATGCACGGGGAGATGCCGGTGATCAGTCCACCGACGAAGCCGATCAGTATCAGGGTGAGCATGTCAGTCGTTCGGAGCCGCAACGCATTTGGATGGGCCGACGATCTTACGTACGAACGCAGAACCCCCGGCACACGGATGCCGGGGGTTCGGGTGCGCTTCGGTGTCGGCGCTAGGCCGCGGGCGGCATCAACACCGTGTCGATCAGATACACGGTGGCGTTGGCGTTGGCGTTGGCGGTGCGGACCCCGCCACACACCACACCGGCGTCGCCGACGGCCGGCCCGGGAGCGTCAGTGGGGGGTGGGGAACAGCTCGGCGAACGCCTCGGGCAGTGTGACGGCGCGCCGCGTCTCTGCGTCGACGGTGACAAGGGTGGCCGCGCCGTCGGCGACGACGGTGCCGTCACCCCTCTCGATCCGCTGGGCCAGCACGAAGCTGCGCCGCCCGCGCGACCGCGGCGTCGTGACGATGCGCAGTCGCTCGCCCTGATGGCAGGCCTGGCGGTAGTCGAGGCTGATGTTCACCACCACCGTGATCACACCGAGTTCCTCGAGCCTGGCGTAGTCGAAGCCGTTGCGCTCGTACCACTCCTCGCGGCCCCACTCCAGGTACTCGACGAACTTTGCGTTGTTGACGTGGCCGTTCACGTCGATCTCGGTGCAGCGTACGACGGTGTCTACCACCACGGCATCGTCGGCCGGTTCGTTGTTGTCCACGCAGACCATCGTCTCAGCGCGGCCCGCGACCGGTGATGCACACCCGTGAATGTCAGGAGCCGACGGCGACTGCGGGCGGCCGGGTGGCGGGCCTCAGCAGCGAAAACCGTTCTCGCTCAACACTGCAGAGCCCCTACAGATCACCGGGGTCGTCGGGGACGTCGACCGCGTACTGCCGCAGCGTCGTCAGCGGAACCACATCGAGGGTGCGCTCGTGGGTGCAGGCCAGCAGGACCGGCGCCGCACAGCCGTCGCCGTGTGCCCGCAGCCAGTTGGCGGCCGTGACGCACCAGCGGTCGCCGGGCACCAGGCCGGGAAAACGGTAGGCGGGCACCGGTGTCGACAGGTCGTTGCCGATGGAACGCTGATGGTTGAGGAACTCTGTCGTGACGACTGCGCAGATGGTGTGCATGCCGAGATCCTCGGATCCGGTCGAGCAGCAGCCGTCACGGTAGAAGCCGGTGACGGGGTCGGTGCCGCACGGTTCGAGCGGTTCGCCGAGCACGTTGCGATCGGGCACCGACCCAGTATCCCCCGTACCCGGCATCGTCGCCGAGCCTGTGTTGGACGTTTCAGCCCTGAGAGTCCTCGAGTCGGAAGCCCACCCTGAGGGTCACCTGAAAGTGTCCCACTGCGCCATCCTGCAGGTGCCCGCGGACCGACTGCACCTCGAACCAGTCCAGGCCGCGCATCGTCTCCGCCGCCCGGGCGATGCCGTTCCGGATCGCCGCGTCGATGCTCTCGGGGGAACTTCCGACGATCTCGATCACGCGGTATGTGTGGTCGCTCATGGCGCAAGTGTGCCTCCATCAACGCCGGGGGACTGCCGAATCCGCCACATACCCGGTCCCGATCGGATCGCGGCCCAGGCTGGACATGGGCGGTGGGATACGTCACACTGGAGCTATCGCATACTGTATGCAATAGCGGTCGGCGGTCCTCAATCAATGGGTTTGAGTGGCCGGGCGCCCGAGGTGCCGGATCGACAACCGGGAGGAAACAAGCCATGCCTGAACGCCGAGACAACGTCCTGATCGTCCATTGCCACGACCTGGGACGGTTCTTGGGGGCCTACGGGCCCAACGGCGTACACAGTCCCCGGCTGGATGCGCTGGCAGCGGAGGGGATCCTGTTCTCGCGGGCGCACGCCACGGCACCATTGTGCTCGCCGGCGCTGGGGTCGTTGTACACCGGCCGGTATCCACACAACCACGGCCTGATCAACCTGGTGCAGCGCGGCTGGGAGTACCGGCGAGGGGTGCGCACCCTGCCCAGGATCATGTCCGACGCAGGTTGGTATCCGGCGCTATTCGGTATGCAGCACGAAACGACGTTCCCGTCTCGGCTGGGATTCTTCGAGTTCGACGTGACGAACGGCCACGGTGAATATGTCGTCGCACAGGCCGCCGATTGGGTGCGCCACCGCGCGGCCGCCTCGGAGCCCTTCCTGCTCACCGCGGGTCTGTTCGAGGCGCACCGGCCCTATCCGCGGCATCGGTACACACCCGCCGCGCTCAGCGACGTCGTCGTGCCCAGCTACCTGCCCGACACCGAAGACGTCCGCCGCGACCTCGCGGACTTCTACGGCGCGATCGCGCACGCCGACGCCGCCGTCGGACAGTTGCTCGATGTCCTCGCCGAGACCGGGCTGGACAACAACACCTGGGTCGTCTTCATGACCGATCACGGACCGGCGTTCCCGCGGGCCATGTCCACGCTTTACGACGCCGGAACGGGGACCGCCCTCATCGTGCGGCCACCACGGTCCGCCGGGCTGACGCCCCGTGTCTACGACGAGCTGTTCAGCGGCGTCGACCTGGTGCCGACGCTGCTCGATCTGCTCGGAATCACCTGCCGTGCCGACGTCGACGGGGTCTCCCACGCGGACAACCTCCGATCGGCGACCCACGAGGTCGCAACGGTGCGCGACCACGTGTTCAGCGCAAGAACCTGCCACGATTCGTTCGACCGGATTCGCGCGGTGCGCACCAAGGAGTACAGCTACATCGAGAACTACGACAAGCTCCCGTCGACGAAAGTCCTGTGGGGCGCCGAGAACGGTTCACCCGTGACGGTGACCGTCCCCGACCTCGACTCGGCACGACCGGACCGGGAACTCTACGATCTGCTCGACGACCCGGGCGAAACGCGCAATCTGCTTGCCGGACGGCCTGACGACCGGGTGCACGCGGTGGCGGACCGCTTCTCGGCGACGCTGCGTGACTGGCGGCAAAACGGCGAGGGCGTCGTCCCACCCGAGCGCACCGGGTCCGCCGAGATGGTCGAACACTATGCCGGGCTGTATTGGCAGATGCGCAACGAGGGAAGGGGTTTCGTCCGCGTCAGGCGGTGAGACCACCCGCCCGCGGGCGCACATGTGCCCGCGGGCGACCAGGTGCTTTACCCGTCTGACTGCGACCGGGTCACGTCCTTGATCAATGACAGCCCACGGGCCGCCTGGGGCCACCCGAGCGTGGTACCCGCCAGCAACGCGACGTGTTCGAGTTCGGCCGCCGAGAGGCCTTCGTCCAGGCCGCGTCTGGCGTGCGAGTGGACCGCGCCGCGCGAGTTGGCCCCTATCGCCAGCGCCAGATGGACAAGCCTCTTGGTTCGCCCGTCGAGCGGTCCCGCCTGGCTGAGGGCCGCTCCGAGCTGCTGCAGGGCGGCCCACACATCGGGGTGCTCATCGGCGATGTTCTGCGGCACACGGGGCAGGGCGACCGCCGGGTTCTCGGAGAGGCTGGTGGGCGAGGATTCTTCCATCTGGGTCTCCTTGTCTGACTGCATCGTCTGACAGCATCTCAACAGGTCGGCTTCCTGCCCGGCGCGGTTTGGGTGTGATTCCCATGTCGGCGCGGCGGGCACGGATTCAGTCGGCCTGCTGATGGGCCTGCCCGGTGCCGACCAGCGTCCGCTGCTCGGCGATCGGCTCGAACCGAACGAACACACCCTTCGACGTGGGGGTGTTGCTCGCCTCGGCCACGCTGTCCAGCGGAACCAGGACGTTGGTCTCGGGGTAGTAGGACGCGGCCGAACCACGCGCGGCAGGATAGGCGATCAGCCGGAAGGACGGGGCGCGGCGTTCCGTTCCGTCCTCCCATGTGCTGACCAGATCGACGAGCTGCCGATCGGCCAGTCCGAGGGCGTCGAGGTCGGCGGGGTTGACCAGTACGATGCGCCTGCCGTTCTTGATCCCTCGATACCGGTCATTGCCCGTGTAGGGGATGGTGTTCCACTGATCGTGGGATCGCATGGTCTGCAGGACCAGGTGGCCGTCGGGCGCGTTGATCCGGTCGAAGGTGTTGTTGGTGAACTCCGCCTTGCCCGACTTGGTGTCGAACCGATACTCGTTGACGGGGTTGATCAACTGGAACCCGCCGGCCACCCGTACCCGCCGATTGAAATCGTCGAAGCCGGGCACGACCCGTGAGATCGCATCGCGGATCAGGTCATAGTCGGCTTCGAAGTCCTCCCAAGGGATTTCGGGGGTATCGCCAAGGGTGCGGCGCGCGAGCCTGCAGACGATCGCCACCTCACTGAGCAACTGCTCGGAGGCCGGGGCAAGGCGCCCGTGGGATTGATGCACGATGCTCATCGAGTCCTCGACGGTGATGAACTGCTCGCCGGTGGCCTGGATGTCGCGGTCGCTGCGCCCGAGCGTCGGCAGGATCAGCGCGGTGTCGCCGCAGACGACATGGGACTGGTTGAGCTTCGTCGAGATGTGCGCGGTGAGGCGACAGTTGCGCATGGCCCGCTCGGTGACCTCGCTGTCCGGGGTGGCCCGCACGAAGTTGCCCGCGAATCCCATGAAGACTCTGGCGCGTCCGTCGCGCATCGCCCGGATGGAGTCGACCGCGTCCAGGCCGTGCGCAGCGGGCGGGGTGAAGCGGAATTCCCGCTCGAGGGCATCGAGGAACGGCTGCGGCATCTTTTCCCAGATGCCCATGGTGCGGTCACCCTGTACGTTGCTGTGGCCGCGGACGGGGCAGACACCGGTGCCCGGCCGCGCCAGATTGCCGCGCAGCATGAGGAAGTTCACGATCTCGCGGACCGTCGGCACACCGAATTTCTGCTGGGTCACGCCCATCGCCCAGCACACGACGATCTTCTTGCTCACCAGCACTCGCTCGACGACCCGGTCGATCTCCGCACGCGAAAGGCCGGTCGTCTCAAGCACATCGGGCCACGAGACCTGCCGTGCGTGATCGGCGAACTCGGCGAACCCGTTGGTGTGGGCGTCGATGAACCCCCGGTCGAGCACGGTGCCGGGTGCGGCATCCTCGGCCTGCAGCAGCAAGGCATTGACCGCCTGGAAGAAAGCCAGATCGCCGCACGGTTTGACGAGCAGGAACTGGTCTGCGAGCGCGGTGCCGCGCCCGAGCACGCCGTTGACCTTCTGTGGGTTCTTGAAGCGTTTGAGCCCGGCCTCGGGCAGGGTGTTGACGGCGACGATGTGCCCGCCATTGCGCTTGTTCTTTTCCAGCGACGACAGCATCCGCGGCATGTTGGTGCCGGGGTTGATGCCGACCACGAAGACAAGGTCGGCAGATTCGAGGTCGTGCAGGCTGACGCTGCCCTTGCCGACACCCAGCGTCTCGTTGAGCCCCGTTCCGCTTGATTCGTGGCACATATTGCTGCAGTCGGGCAGGTTGTTGGTGCCGTACGCGCGGGCGAACAGCTGCAACAGGAAGGCCGCCTCGTTACTTACTCGCCCCGACGTGTAGAACAGCGCCTCGTCAGGGGAGTCCAGTGCGCGCAACTCGGCAGCCAGGACCTCGAAGGTCTCATCCCAGCCGATCGGTTCGTAGTGGTCGCAACCCGGCCGCTTGATCATCGGCTCGGTCAGGCGGCCCTGGTCGTTGAGCCATGTGTCGGACTTGCCCGCCAGCTCGGAGATGGAGTGCGTACGGAAGAACTCCCGCGTGATCCGGCGGGTGGTCGCCTCGTCGTTGATGTGCTTGGCGCCGTTCTCGCAGTACTCGTTGCGGGTCCGCTTGCCCGGCTCATGCTCGGGCCACGCACATCCCGGGCAGTCGATCCCGTTGGCCTGGTTGATGTTCAGCAGCGTGAGCGCGGTGCGGCGCAATGAGGTCTGATGCAGCGAGTACTCCAGCGCGTGCACGACGGCCGGTACGCCCGCCGCCCACTGCTTGGGTGGGGTGACCGTGAGGTTCTCGTCGCTGGTGACCTCTCCTGCAGTCATGTTTTGCTGCCTCTCTCATCGTCCGGGCGGTCCGATCGCCGCCGCGCCTATCGCCCTGTTCCGATGGGTGGCGCGAGCCGGCACGCCACCCAACTGTCCATCACCCGAACCGTTCGGTCACCTTGGCCCGTCCACCGAGCCCTTGGCGGTGAGCGGCAACTCCGCTGTGAAGGTGACGCGTTCGGGTATCTCGAACTCGGCGAGTCTGCCGTGACAGTAGGCGGCCAGGTCGGGCCGGCTACCGTCGCGGGTGACGACAGCCGCGGCGACGCGCTCACCGTACAGCGCATCTGCGAGGCCGAACACCACGGCCTGGGTGACGCCGGGGTGGGAGGTGAGGACGTCCTCGACCCGTTCGGGGGAGATCTTCTCACCGCCCCGGTTGATCAGTTCCTTGATCCGGCCCTGGATGGTCAGCGCGCCGTCGACGCCGATCGAGCCAAGGTCGCCGGTGTGCAGCCAACCGTCGGTGAAACTATCTGCCGTGCCCGTGGGGTCGTTCAGGTAGCCGCGCACGACGGTCGGACCCGACAGGCAGATTTCGCCGACGGTCCCTGGCGCGCAGGTCCTGCCCTGCGCGTCGACGATGCGCGCCGACAGCACGCCCGGTACCCCCACCGTGCCGAAGCGGATCGCGTCATCGTCGTTCGGCCGAACGGTGCTTGCCTGGTGAGTGGTTTCCGTCATGCCGTAGGCAGCCCCCGCGGGCGCACCGGACCGGATGTCGGTGAGAGTTACGTGGGCACCGCACATCTCGATCCGCGCACGAGTATCGGCCGCGGGCAGCGCGGGATCGAGCGGGGCTACCGTCGCCCCGGTGTGCGATGCGGCGAGCAACGAGACGACGAATTCGACGCTGTTGGTCGCCTGCACCGTCACGACGTCTCCGGCGGCGATGCCTCTACCGCGCAGCCGAGCGGTCAGGGTGCGGACGAGGTCGGCCAGCGCGGCATAGGTGAGAGCGGTGCGTCCCGCCCCCGCAGCGATCGCGGGGCACCCCGCCGTGGCACCGTCGGCGTCCTCGAATATTCGTCCCAACCGCCGACCAGGCGCGTTCACATCGGCGCCGCTCTCCGTGTCGCCTAGGGGCACAACGGTTTTCATCGGTGCGCGGTGGTCATCGGTACGGGTCTCCGGTTGGGGCTGCAACTCTTGTGGTCCATCGTGTGTAGTCCATCGTGGCCTCCGGGGCCTGGCAGCGTCCAACAGCAGTCGTTTACCGCTTGATAGATGTTAGTTATCACGCCTGCGCACCCGGTCTGATCAGCGCGGGATTAGCAAGCGGTGGGTGATCGTTGACACGTTCGTTGGCATGACGATGTGCAGGACCACCAGAGCCCGCCTGCCACCGATGATCGACGAGAGGAATTGACAACCATGAGGATCAGCGGCAACACCATCTTCATCCCCGGCTCCACCAGCGGCATCGGGCTTGCGCTGGCGCTGGCGCTGAAGGCCAAGGGCAACACGATCATTGTCGGCGGTCGCCGCCGACAACTGCTCGACGAGATCGCCGCCGAACACGACGTGGACACCGTCGTCATCGACACCACCGACGCGGCTAGCATCGCCGCGGCAGCGACCGACGTCATCGCCAAACATCCCGACCTCAACGTGATCGTCGCGATGGCAGGCGTCATGAGAGTCGAGGACTGGCACCGGCCTGAAGGTTTCCTTTCCTCCGCGGAGTCGGTGATCACCACGAACCTGCTGGGTCCCATCCGGTTGATGGCGAACTTCATCGAACACCTCCAGAACCAGCCTGAAGCCACCATCATCACCGTGTCGTCAGGTCTGGCGTTCGCCCCGCTGAAGGTCACCCCGAGCTACAATGCGTCGAAGGCGGCGATCCACATGCTCACCGAATCGCTGCGGCTGCAGTTGGCCGACACCAACGTGCGGTTCATGGAACTCGAGCCGCCGTCGGTGGCCACCGATCTGATGCCCGGACAACGGGAGAGTTCGTTCGCGATGCCGCTCGACGAGTTCGTCGAGCAGGTCGTCGACATTCTCGAGACGCAGCCCGACGTCACGGAGATCCAGGTGGAACGGGTGAAGTTCCTGAGGTACGGCGAGGCCCGCGGCGACTACGACAAAGTCGTCGCCACCCTCAACCAGGCCGACCCACACAGCAATTGATCGCACCCAGTCCAGGTGCGGCTGGTGGCCGAGTCATCACTGCTATGAGAAGTGTTGTCCTCGTGTGATATTGGTGTACCGCGGGGCGATCGCTGTCAGCGGGGGAGGGGGGTCGGGAAACCGGCGGCGACCGCGTCCACCCAGGCGTGGACCTTGGCGGCGGTTCCGTGCACCTGTGTCCTGACGTGCATGTCGGGGGTGTAGAGCGTCCCGACGAATCGGCCGAGTTCGACGTCGACCCTCAGCAGGTGTCCGTCGGCGAGGCGGTGATGGCCGGTGCTCATGGAGATGACACGATGGGGCAGGCCAACCGGAAGCGGTTCGGGAATCGGAATCTGTCGCATCCTGATCACCACCTGGGAAAGATCTATTGCCTGTAGATAGTATACAGAATCCTGGATGCAGTACAAGGTGCTTCTCAATTGTTTTGCGCCGTATCCGGCCGGAAACGTGCGTCGCGTTGCGATTACTGCGAGCGGACCCTGGAGTCCGCCGAGCCGGCATGGCGTCGGCGGGGATCCGGGTCGGCGTCCCGCAGGGAATCTCATGAGGTTCGGATACCCGTTTACGAGACCATATTTATCGCATACTGTATGCACCACGGGCTCGCCCCAATGCGGTCGCTATTCGGTGGGCCCCCGCTGTGGCATGCGCATGCGCAAGGCAGTGGAGGCAGAAGCACATTCAGTCGTGCGGTGAACGCACGCGGAAGGAGTCACCGTGAAAATTGCAGTCGTCGGCGCCGGAGCGATCGGTGCCTACTGGGGTGCCGCACTACAACGTGGCGGCGCCGAAGTCCATCTGATCGCGCGCAACGCGCATCTGCGGGCCATGAGGGAGAACGGTGTTCGGGTGCTCAGCCCGCGTGGCGACTTCGTCGCCTATCCGCATGCGACGGACGATCCGAATGAGATCGGGCCGGTCGACTATGTCTTTCTCGGACTGAAGGCGCACAGCTACCCGACCTGCGGCCCGCTGGTGGAGCCGTTGCTCGGCGAGCACACCGCGGTGCTGCCCGCGCAGAACGGGATCCCGTGGTGGTACTTCCACGAACTGCAGGGTCCGTACCGCGGGCACCGCATCGAGGCCGTCGATCCCGGCGGTGCCACGAGCGCCGTGCTGTCCCCGGAGCGCGCGATCGGCTGCGTTGTCTACCCGGCGACCACCATCGAGGCGCCCGGCGTGATCCGGCACCTGGAGGGAACCCGATTCTCCATCGGCGAGCCGTCGGGCGAGATCTCCGCCCGCTGCACGGCGCTGAGCGACGCGATGGTCGCCGGCGGGTTGAAGGCCCCCGTCGAGGCCAACCTGCGCGACGACATCTGGATCAAGCTGATGGGCAACGTCGCGTTCAATCCGCTGAGCGCGCTCACCCGGGCGACCATGGTGGAGATCTGCCAGCATCCGCAAACCCGTCAGGTGGTCACCCAGCTGATGGAGGAGACCCTCGACATCGCCTCCAGGGTGGGCAGCCACCCCGACATCTCCATCGAGAAGCGGCTGCGCGGCGCCGAGGGTGTGGGACACCACAAGACGTCGATGCTGCAGGACCTCGAGGCGGGCAAGGAGCTGGAGCTCGGTCCCATCGTCACCGCTGTGGTGGAGATGGCCGATCTGACCGGGGCTCCCGCGCCGACGCTTCGCACCATTCACGCGGCAACCGACCTGCTGGCGCGCACGGTGGTGCCCGCGACGCCGGCGGTTGCCGCCCCGCAGCAGGAACCCGAACCCGCCCTGCGATGAAAGGGGACACCGTGAACCGACGCGCGAAGATCGTCTGCACCCTGGGGCCCGCTACCAACACCGCGCCGCGGCTGGAGGAGCTCGTCGACGCCGGAATGGACGTGGCACGCCTCAACTTCAGCCACAGCACTCAGGCCGAGCATTCGACCGTCTACGACACCGTCCGGCAGATCGCCGCCGAGCGCGGTCGGGTGGTGGGCGTGCTCGCCGATCTGCAGGGCCCCAAGATCCGCCTCGGGCGCTTCGCGAACGGTCCGGTGGAGTGGGCCACCGGTGAGCAGATCGTCATCACCACCGACGCCTGCGACGGCGACCACGACCGCGTGTCGACGACGTATGAGGGTCTGGCCTCCGACGTACGTCCAGGTGACCGGCTGCTCGTCGATGACGGCAAGATCGAGCTGCGGGTCGTAGAGGTCGAGGGTCACGACATCACCTGCCGGGTACTCGACGGCGGTCCGGTCAGCAACCACAAGGGCATCTCGCTTCCCGGTGTGGACGTCAGCGTTCCGCCTTTGTCCGACAAGGACATCGAGGATCTGCGCTTTGCGCTCGAACTCGGTGTCGACATGGTCGCCATGTCGTTCGTCCGGTCTCCCGAGGAGGTCAAGCTCGCGCACGCGATCATGGACGAAGTCGGCAGGCGCGTGCCCATCATCGCGAAACTCGAGAAACCCGAGGCGGTTTCGGATCTGCGCGCGATCGTCGACGCGTTCGACGGCCTGATGGTGGCTCGCGGCGACCTCGGCGTTGAGATGCCGTTGGAGCAGATTCCACTGGTCCAGAAGCGTGCGATCCAGCTGTGCCGGGAGGCCGCGAAGCCGGTGATCGTGGCGACCCAGATGCTCGATTCGATGGTCAGCGACCGCAGGCCCACCCGGGCTGAGGTGTCCGATGTCGCCAACGCCGTTCTCGACGGAGCCGACGCGGTGATGCTCTCCGCCGAGACGAGCGTGGGTGCCCATCCGTCGCACACGGTGGCCACGATGGCGCGCATCGTCGCGGAGGCCGAGGCGGGCGTCGCCGAGTGGACGGTCGGTCCCGACATCGCCGACAGCGCGACCGGGGATGCCATCGCGGCGGCGGCCTGCGAGGTGGGCAGGCGGATCGGGGCGGTTGCGCTGTGCTGCTTCACCCGAACCGGTGACACGGCGCTGCGCCTGGCGCGTGAGCGTTCCGCACTGCCGCTGCTGGCCTTCGCGCACGATGAATCGGTGTGCTCCCGGCTCGCGTTCTCCTGGGGCATCGAGTCGACCGTGCTGGCTCCGGCCACCACGGCGGAGACGCTGCCCGCCGAAGTTCGCCGCGGCCTGGAGGCCATGGGGATGTGCACCCCAGGCAATGTGGTGGTGGTGTCCGGCAGCCGCAGCGGCGTCCCGGGCTCGACGGATTCGGTGCGCGTGGTGCGCATCGATTGATCCCGGACTGATCCCGGCGAACCGCGCGGGTGGGGCGGGCGAGATGAGCCCCCCGCCCGCGTCGGGTTCCCGCGGGCGGGGCAGGGGATCGAGCGCTCAGTGCGCCCCAGCCCGAGTCGAGTTCTCGAGTTCGGCGATCCTGCCGCGCAGCTCCCGTTCGGCGTTGCGGCGCTCGGTCACCTCGCGCATGATCGCCGAGATGCCGGCGATCGCACCGGCGTCGTCGCGCAGCAGCGCCACGCTGAACTCGATCGAGAGCCGGTGGCCGTCGCGATGCAACGCGGGCACGCTGAGCAGTTTGTCCCCGTAGCGGGTCTGCCCGGTGGCCATCGTCTGGTCGTAGCCTTTCCAGTGCCGAGCCTGCTGCTTCTCCGGGATGATCAGATCGAGGTTCCGGCCGAGCGCTTCATCGGCGGAGAATCCGAATATCCTTGTCGCGCCGGCGTTCCAGAGGCGGATGATGCCCTGCGGATCGGCCACCACGATGGCTTCGGGGGATTCCTTGACGACGGCCTGGGCGAGCCAGGCCGTCGTCAAGGAATCCGTCACAGACCCCGTCACGCCGGCGTCGCCGGTCTCGGTTCCTGTGCCCTTATTGGTTTCCTCGACGTTCCCCATGGGGAGCCCCCTTCTGCTGCGTTGCGTGCGGAGTCGTCCCTGGGTGTTTCCTATGCGTCGCCTGCGAGCGCTCTGAAATCCGTACTGGACATCCCCGCGGGATGACGTTAGCCTACGGGATAACGGATACTGAATACAATGTCCGAAGCCGAGACCGGGCAAGAACCCGGGATTGGCCGCCAGGCCCGGCAGAGCCGCCTGAGGGCGAGGAGGAGACGCGATGCTGTTACGTCAGCTGGAGTACTTCGTCGCGGTGTCGCGCGAGCGCCATTTCGCCCGCGCGGCCGAGAGTTGTTATGTATCGCAGCCGGCCCTGTCCACCTCGATCGCCAAGCTGGAACGCGAGCTGAACGTCACCCTCATCAACCGGGGGCAGAATTTCGAGGGTCTGACCCCCGAGGGTGAGCGGCTCGTCGTATGGGCCAAGCGGGTGCTGGCCGAGCACGACGCGCTGAAGGCCGAGGCGGCCGCCATGCGGTCGGGGATCTCCGGGGTGCTGCGGCTGGGCACCGGCCCGACCGTATCGACGACGGCGGCGCTGCCGGTCGCGGCATTCTGTGCGCTACATCCTCTCGCCAGGGTGAAGGTCTGTTCGCGGCTGTCGTCCACCGAACTGCTCCGTCAGTTGCGGGACTTCGAGTTGGACGCCGCCATCGCACATTTCGGTCCCGACGATCGGTCCGGACTGGAGGTCGTGCCGCTCTACGAGGAGAAGTACGTACTGCTGGTATCCGGCGAACAGCTGGTGCCTGCCGCCCGCACCATCACCTGGTCGGAGGCCGCCCAGTTGCCGTTGGCGCTGCTGACACCGGATATGAGATTCCGCCAGTTCATCGACAAGGCATTCGCCAGCTGTGGCGCGGTCGCCGCGCCGCAGATCGAAACAGATTCCGTCGCTTCGCTATACGCTCACGTCGCCACCGGCGCATGGGCCAGCGTGGTACCGCACACCTGGCTGCGTGACATGCCGGTGACCGGGGCGGCTCGCGCCATCCGTCTCGTCGAGCCGGACACCAGGGCGCAGATCTCGATGGCGATCCACGCGGCCGGGCCCGGATCTGTCGCGGCACGGGCATTTCTGAACGTGGCCATGAGCTCGCCGATGAATGAGGTCTTCGAACTGAAAACCCAAGGCCCCGTTGCCAACCGGTCGGGTTCCGCAAAGGCGATCACTGGGGAGGATGCCGTGGATGCGATGTGCATCGAGTGACGGCGCATGCCAGTGCGGTGGTCGTCCCGGGACTTGGCAAGGCCCCCCACCTGCGCGAAAGACTTGGGACACGAACGACTTGGGACGCCGAAAAGACTTGGGACACAGTGATAACCGTTGGTTATCGGCTCATTGTTGACAGGTCTTGGACGCGGGTAGCCGCCACCCGCAAGAGTTAGAAGCATCAAGTACAGGACAAGCGTCAACATCCAGGAAGGCCCACATCATGACCATTGCTTCCATGCCGGAGACGGAGGCAGGACGCACCGACGAACCGCGTGCCCTCACCGATGGGATTCATCTGGTTGTCGACGCGCTGAAGCTCAACGACGTCACCAACATCTACGGTGTGGTCGGTATTCCCATCACTGACCTGGCGCGGGTCGCCCAGGCTTCGGGCATCCGCTACATCGGCTTCCGTCACGAGAGCGACGCGGCGCATGCCGCCGCGGCGGCCGGCTTCCTCACCAAGAAGCCCGGCATCTGCCTGACGGTATCGGCGCCCGGCTTCCTCAACGGGCTGGTCGGGCTGGCCAACGCCACCACCAACTGCTTCCCGATGATCCAGATCTCCGGATCCAGTGAGCGCCACATCGTCGACCTCCAGCGCGGCGACTACGAAGAGATGGACCAGCTGGCGGCGGCCAAGCCGTTCTGCAAGGCGGCCTACCGCATCTCGCGCGCCGAGGACATCGGGCGCGGCATCGCGCGCGCCATCCGCACAGCGGTGTCGGGCCGCCCGGGTGGCGTGTACCTCGACATCCCGGCCGCGGTGCTCGGTGAGGTCGTCGACGCCGCCGAGATGGCCAAGACCCTGTGGAAGGTCGTCGACGCCGCACCCAAGCAACTGCCCGACCTCGAGTCGGTCGATCGGGCCATCGATCTGCTGGCCGGAGCCGAGCGACCCCTGATCGTGCTGGGCAAGGGCGCGGCCTACGCGCAGGTCGACGACGCCATCCGCGAACTCGTCGAGTCCACCGGTGTGCCCTACGTGCCGATGTCGATGGCCAAGGGGCTGCTGCCCGACAACCATCCGCAGTCCGCTGCTACCGCCCGATCGCTGGCCTTGAAGAAGGCCGATGTCGTGATGCTGATCGGCGCGCGGCTGAACTGGCTGCTCGGCCACGGCGATGCGCCGCAATGGAACCCGGACGCGAAGTTCATCCAGGTCGATATCGCCGCCAACGAGATGGACAGCAACCAGCCCATCGCGGCCCCGCTCGTGGGCGACATCGGCTCGGTGGTGGAGTCCCTCAACGACCGGATCAAGCCCGGCCAGATCGTCGCGCCGGCCGCGTGGCGGGAGGAGATCGCGAGCCGTTCGGCGCAGAACGTCGGCAAGATGGCGGGTCGGCTGGAAGCGGCCCGAACCGCGCACCCGATGAAGTTCCTCGGCGCGCTGCAGGCGATCCGCGACGTCCTCCGGGACAATCCGCAGGCTTACGTCGTCAACGAGGGCGCCAACGCACTCGACCTGGCGCGCAACACGATTCCGATGTCGGTGCCGCGGCACCGCCTGGACAGCGGGACCTGGGGCGTCATGGGCATCGGCATGGGGTACGCCATCGCCACCGCGGTGGAAAGCGGTGCCCCGGTGGTCGCCATCGAGGGTGACAGCGCATTCGGGTTCAGCGGCATGGAGCTCGAAGCGGTCTGCCGCTACAACCTGCCGATCGTGACGGTCATCCTCAACAACAGCGGTGTCTACCGCGGTGACGACGCCTCCGCGTCGACGGATCCGGCGCCGACGGCGCTGCGGGCCCGGCACGAATACATGATCAAGGCGTTCGGCGGCAAGGGTTATCAGGCCACCACGCCGCAGGAGGTGGCCGAGGCCCTCCGGGAGGCGCTGGCGTCGGGCCGGCCGGCGCTCATCGACTGCGTGATCGATCCCTCGGACGGCACCGAGAGCGGCAACATCGCCCATCTCAACCCCAAGGGCATCACCGTCCAGCACTGAACGGCCCGGCATTGGGCGCCCAGGCGTTCACCTCCATCGAAAACAACTGACAAGACTGAAAAATGAGAAAGGAAAAGGGGAATATGACTCAACTACCGCTCTCCGGGATCAAGGTGATCGACTTCACCGGCGTCCAGGCGGGCCCGGCGTGCACCCAGATGCTCGCCTGGTTCGGAGCCGACGTACTGAAGGTGGAGCGCACGAGCGGGGGTGACGTCACGCGGAATCAGCTGCGCGACATCCCCGAACTCGACGCCCTGTACTTCACGATGCTCAACAGCAACAAGCGGTCGCTGGCCATCGACACCAAGTCCCCCGAGGGCCTCGAGGTGATGCAGAAGCTGGTCCGCGAGGCCGACATCCTGGTGGAAAACTTCGCCCCCGGTGCCCTGGACCGCATGGGCCTGTCGTGGGACAAGCTGCACGAGTGGAACCCGCGTCTGATCTTCGGTTCGGTCAAGGGCTTCAACGACGACTCGTCGTGGAATGACCTCAAGGTTTACGAGAACGTCGCCCAGTGCGCCGGCGGTGCCGCGTCGACGACCGGTTTCTGGGACGGCCCGCCGACCGTCAGCGGGGCCGCCCTCGGCGACAGCAACACCGGCATGCACCTGCTGATCGGGCTGCTCGCCGCGATCATCCATCGCGACAAGACCGGCGAGGGCCAGCGCGTGTCGGTGTCCATGCAGGACGCGGTGCTCAACCTGTGCCGCGTGAAGCTGCGTGACCAGCAGCGTCTGGACAAGATCGGCTACCTGGAGGAGTACCCGCAGTACCCCAACGGGGAGTTCACCGATGTGGTGCCCCGCGGCGGCAACGCCGGCGGTGGCGGCCAGCCGGGCTGGGTGCTCAAGTGCAAGGGCTGGGAGTCCGACCCCAACGCCTATATCTACTTCACCGTCCAGGAGCAGAACTGGAAGCGGACCGCCGAAGCCATCGGCCGGCCGGAGTGGGTGGACGACCCCGGCTACAACACGGCTCGCGCCCGCCAGGACAAGATCTTCGACATCTTCGCCGAGATCGAGAAGTGGCTGGCCGACAAGACCAAGTACGAGGCCGTCGACATCCTGCGCAAGTGGGAGGTGCCGTGTGCTCCGGTCATGTCGATGAAGGAGATCGCCGAGGATCCCGATCTACGTAAGTCGGGCTCCGTCGTCGAGGTGGAGCAGCAGGGCCGTGGCACCTTCCTCACCGTGGGCAGCCCGGTCAAGTTCTCCTCGTTCAAGCCGGAGATCACGGGTGCGCCGCTGCTCGGCGAGCACACCGACGAGGTGCTGGCCGAACTCGGCTACGACGCCGAGGCCATCGCTAAGTTCCACGAGAGCAAAATCGTCGTCTAACCACGACACGGTGGGTCCGCCGTCCGGCAGGACTTCCGGAGGGGGATGGGTGCCGGCGGAGTCGTCAGCCGGCATCCGGTGAGAACCGCCCCAGGCCACGGCCTGGGGCGGTTTTCGATTTCCGCTCGCACACCTCTATCAATTGCATACTGAATGCAGTATTCTCACATGATGTATCGCTGGAGGTGCTCATGAATTCCAGATCGACACGCCAAGCTCCCCCGGCCACGACCACCGAGGCCGTGGTCCGGGAGATCGCCGCCGCACACCGCGGCGAGCGCGGCGCCTTGATTCCCATCCTGCACGCCGTTCAGGAAGCCCTGGATTGCGTTCCGCCGGAAGCGATTCCCGTGCTGGCCGACGAACTCAACCTGTCCAGGGCCGACGTGCACGGTGTGGTGACCTTCTATCACGACTTCCGGTCTGCGCCCGCCGGGCGCACCACCGTGCGCGTCTGCCGGGCTGAGGCCTGTCAGTCGCTCGGCGCCGGACGGCTGCTGTCCTTCCTCAGCGACAGGTACGGGATGTCGCTGGGGGACACCAGCCGCGACGGAGCGGTGACGGTCGAGCAGGTGTTCTGCCTGGGCAACTGTGCGCTCGGGCCGGCCGCCCAGGTCAACGGCCGTCTCCACGGCCGGGTGGACGAGGCTCGCCTGTCGGCGATCATGGACGAGGCGGTGACACGATGAGCGCGACTCCGGTGACCGTGTTCGTGCCGCGCGATTCCGCGGCCAGATCAGTTGGTGCCGACGACGTCGCCGACGCGCTCGAGCGTGCGGCCGCGCGCGAAGGTGTGGCGATTCGGTTGGTGCGCAACGGTTCGCGAGGCATGCTCTGGCTCGAGCCGCTGGTCGAGGTCGAGACGCCGGATGGCCGGGTCGGCTACGGACCGGTTGCCGCGCTCGACGTCGACGAGTTGGTGGACGGTGGCCTGTTCGAGGGGGCGCGCCACCCGCTGCGGGTCGGTCTGGTCGAGGAATTGCCGTGGCTGGCTTCGCAGACCCGGGTCACGTTCGCCCGCGTGGGCGTCACCGACCCGCTGTCACCGGATGACTACGTGCGTCACGGCGGTGTTGCCGGGCTGAGCCGCGCACTGGAGCTCGCCCCGCAGGAGGTCGTCGCGGAGGTCACCGAATCAGGACTACGTGGCCGAGGCGGCGCGGGATTTCCCGCGGGCATCAAGTGGAAGACGGTGCTCGATTGCGTCGACGAACTGAAGTTCGTGTGCTGCAACGCCGATGAGGGCGACAGCGGAACCTTCGCCGACCGGATGGTGATGGAGGGCGACCCGTTCATGCTCATCGAGGGCATGACGATCGCGGCCCATGCCGTCGGGGCGACCGAGGGCTATATCTACATCAGGTCCGAGTATCCCGATGCGGTGGCCACCATGCGTTCGGCGATCGAGATCGCGCGGCTGAAGGGATGGCTGGGCGAGGGCATCCTCGGGTCGTCGCTGAACTTCGACATGCACGTGCGGGTGGGCGGCGGCGCCTACATCTGCGGTGAGGAAACCTCCATGCTGGAAAGCCTGGAGGGTAAGCGCGGCATGGTCCGGGCCAAGCCGCCGATTCCGGCCATTCACGGGCTTTTCGGCAAGCCCACGGTGGTGAACAATGTGCTGACCCTGGCCAGCGTCCCGACCATCATGGCCGACGGCGCCCGCGCCTACCACGACTACGGGTATGAGCGGTCGCGCGGCACCCAGGTGTTCCAGCTCGGCGGCAACATCGCCCATGGCGGCATCGTGGAAACCGCCTTCGGTGTGTCGCTGGGCGAGCTGGTCGACGGATACGGCGGCGGCACCCACTCCGGGCGGCCCGTGCGCGCGGTGCAGGTGGGCGGACCTCTCGGGGCGTATCTGCCCAGCTCGCAATTCGACTTGCCCATGGACTACGAGTCTTTCGTGGCCGCGGGCGCGATGGTAGGCCACGGCGGCATCGTGGTGTTCGACGACACCGTCGACATGGCCGCGCAGGCCCGGTTCGCCATGGAGTTCTGCGCCGCGGAGTCGTGCGGAAAGTGCACACCGTGCCGGGTCGGTTCGGTGCGCGGCGTCGAGGTGATCGACAGGATCGTCGCGGGGGAGAACCGCGACGAGAACCTCGCGGTGCTGGAGGACCTCTGCGACGTGATGACCGAGGGATCGCTGTGCGCGATGGGCGGGCTCACCCCGATGCCGGTGCGCAGCGCCATCACACACTTCCCCGACGACTTCTTCGCCCGCCCAGCCGGCGGAAAAACCATCCCGCTGCACATCAGCACGAGGACGGAAGGTAAGCCATGACGCTTGTTCACGAACCCGACTACGGAACCCCGGCCAAGGACGGCCCCGCGACGGTCTCTCTCGAGGTGGACGGACTGAAAGTCGCGGTGCCAGAGGGCACGTCGGTGATGCGCGCGGCCGCCCTCGCCGGTATCGACGTCCCCAAGCTGTGCGCCACCGACAGCCTCGAGGCATTCGGCTCCTGCCGGCTGTGTCTGGTGGAGATCGACGGACGGCGCGGCACCCCTGCGTCGTGCACCACACCCGTCGCCGACGGCATGGTGGTGCGCACCCAGACGCCCAAGGTCGCCAAACTCCGTGAGAACGTCATGGAGCTCTATATCTCCGACCATCCGTTGGACTGCCTGACCTGCTCGGCCAACGGCGATTGCGAACTGCAGGACATGGCAGGCGCCGTGGGCCTGCGTCAGGTGCGCTACGGCTACGAAGGCGAGAACCACCTCGACTCGGTCAAGGACCAGAGCAACCCCTACTTCGATTTCGATCCGTCCAAGTGCATCGTGTGCTCGCGCTGCGTGCGTGCCTGCGACGAGGTGCAGGGCACCTTCGCGCTGACCATCGAGGGCCGCGGCTTCGACTCGAAAGTCTCACCGGGGGCCGGCGAGTCGTTCATGGACTCGGAATGCGTGTCGTGCGGCGCGTGCGTGCAGGCCTGCCCGACCGCCACGCTGCAGGAGAAGTCCGTCATCCAGCTCGGCATGCCGTCCCGCTCGGTCGTCACCACCTGCGCCTACTGCGGGGTGGGCTGCTCGTTCAAGGCGGAGCTGCGCGGTGACGAGCTGGTTCGCATGGTGCCCCACAAGGACGGCGGCGCCAACGAGGGCCATTCATGCGTGAAGGGCCGGTTCGCCTTCGGCTATGCGACCCATCCCGACCGCGTGCTCAGCCCGATGGTTCGCGACAAGATCACCGACCCGTGGCGTGAGGTCAGCTGGGAAGAGGCGATCGGCACCGTCGCGCGCAGAATGCTCGAGATCAGGGCAGAGCACGGCGCGGAGGCAATCGGCGCCATCACCTCTTCGCGCTGCACCAACGAAGAGGTCTACGTAGTTCAGAAGATGGTGCGCGCCGCGTTCGGCAGTAACAACGTGGATACCTGCGCGCGGGTGTGCCACTCGCCCACCGGTTATGGCCTCAAGCAGACCTTTGGCGAGTCGGCGGGCACCCAGGATTTCCGGTCGGTGGACAAGGCCGACGTGATCATGGTGATCGGAGCCAACCCGACCGACGGACACCCGGTCTTCGGGTCGCGGATGAAGCAGCGTCTGCGCCAGGGAGCCAAGCTCATCGTGGTTGACCCGCGGCGCATCGACCTGGTGCGCTCGCCGCGAATCGAAGCCGCGCACCACCTGCCGTTGCGGCCGGGAACCAACGTGGCCATTGTCAACGCCATGGCGCACGTGGTGGCCTCCGAGGGTCTGTTCGACGCCGACTTCGTCGCCGCGAGGTGCGAGGGATTCGAGGAGTGGGTGGAGTTCATCTCCCGCCCGGAGAACAGCCCCGAAGCGGTCGAACCGATCACCGGGGTGCCCGCCGAGCAGGTGCGCGCCGCCGCCCGGTTGTACGCGACGGCGGGAAACGGCGCCATCTACTACGGCCTGGGTGTCACCGAGCACAGCCAGGGCTCGACCATGGTCATGGGTATGGCCAACCTGGCCATGGCGTGCGGCAACATCGGCCGCGACGGCGTCGGGGTCAACCCGCTGCGTGGGCAGAACAACGTCCAGGGCAGCTGCGACATGGGTTCGTTCCCGCACGAACTGCCCGGATATCGGCACATCTCCGACGACGCGGTGCGTCAGGTCTTCGAGAATCTTTGGGGCACAACTCTGTTCCCCGACCCGGGGTTGCGGATCCCGAATATGTTCGACGCCGCGATCGAAGGCACCTTCCGTGGCCTGTTCGTGCACGGGGAGGACATCGCGCAGTCGGATCCCAACGTCCAGCATGTGCTGGCCGCGCTGAGGTCAATGGATCTCGTGGTGGTGCAGGACCTGTTCCTCAACGAGACCGCCCAGTTCGCGCACGTGTTCCTGCCTGGCGCGTCGTTCCTGGAGAAGGACGGCACCTTCACCAATGCCGAGCGCCGGATCAACCGGGTGCGTGCGGTGATGAAGCCCAAGAGCGGCATGCACGAGTGGGACATCGTCTGCCAGATCGCCACGGCGATGGGGTATCCCATGCAGTACGACCACCCGAGCCAGATCATGGACGAGATCGCCTCGGTCACGCCCACGTTCGCGGGGGTGTCGTTCGAGCGCCTTGACCAGCTCGGCAGCATTCAGTGGCCGTGTGACGAGAATGCCCCGGAGGGCACTCCGATCATGCACGTGGAGGATTTCACCAGGGGCAAGGGGCGGTTCATGCCGACCCCGTTCGTGCCGACCGACGAGCGCAGCACCCGCCGGTTCCCGCTGATCCTCACCACTGGCCGCATCCTGAGCCAGTACAACGTCGGCGCCCAGACCCGTCGCACGGCCAACGTCGCCTGGCATCGCGAAGATGTGCTGGAGATCCATCCGCACGACGCCGAGGACCGCGGCATCACCGACGGCGACGAGGTGACGCTGGCCAGTCGGGTGGGCGAAACTCGCCTGCGCGCACAGATATCCGACCGGATGCCCACCGGGGTCGTGTACACCACGTTCCACTACCCGGGCACCGGTGCCAACGTGGTGACCACCGACAACTCCGACTGGGCGACCAACTGCCCGGAGTACAAGGTGACCGCCGTTCAGGTCGCGTTGGCTCACCCGATGTCGCTGCACGCCGAACGGGCCGGCGCCATGGCGTCGGAATTGGTGGATTGACATGGCGCACCACGACCCCACCGAGATCCGGCTGGTCAACAAGATCGCCGTGCACTTCGGCTATCTGCCCGCCGACCAGGCGGCCGAAGCCGTGGCCGATCACGTGGCCAAATTCTGGAATCCACGGATGAAGCGGCGGCTGTTCGAACTGGCCGCCGCCGACCCGCAGGGCCTGGAACCCAGCGCCGCGGCGGCGACGGCGCTGTTGCGATAGTCGCCGGGCCCGGCCCTACGCGCGCCCTAGCCGGAGCTCCGCCTGGCGTCTGCGCCGGGCGCGTCTGCGCCGAATTCTGTGCGTTGGCGAGTGTTGACGACCTCGGCGCAGATCTCGGCGTAGGTCTCGGCGCAGACGGGGGTGCGGAGAAACGCCGACGGGCACCCCGCGTTGGGGTGCCCGTTGAGCGTGGGTGGGGTTTAGCGGCCGCTGTGGCGCACGGTGGTGTCGACGTGGGGGACGGTGACGGTGGGTTGGATGTCCTGGATCCAGCCGTGGTGGTCGATGTCGGCCTGGGCTGGGGGCGGCGAAGCCGAACAGGCCTGCGGCCAGGGCGCCTGCGGTCAGGGCGGAGAGGGTGAACTTCTTCATGGTGATCACTCCCGGTGATGTCGTAGCGGCGGTGAAGCGGTGGTGCTTCGTGCCGGTCTGACTGTCTAAACCAGCAGGTCAGGGGATTAATTCCGGTGGCAGGAATTGATCGCCGACTGGCAGAAACCGATACGTCGGGATCGCGCCGAGCGTCCCCACGCCGCCCCTCGATGCGCCGAGATCTGCGCTGTGGTCGTGAAACCGTTGGCGCAGCCCTCAGGCAGGTCTCGGCGAGTGGCGCTGGCGGTCGCTGTCAGGGCAGCCGAATGACCGGATAGCCGGGCCGATGTAGCAGCCTCGTCATGACGGCGGCGCTCAGGCTGAGCACGGCGGCCGCGACGAACACGACCAGGAGCCCGTGCGATGCCATCAGCGCTGCGGGGAATCCGACTCCGATGATGCCTCCGAACAGTTTGGCGCTGTAGACGAGTCCGAAGTTCCGCACCGCGTTGCGCTCGCCGAAGTAGTCGGCGACCAGGCTCGCGAACAGCGGGTAGAACGCGCCGCCCGTCAGACCGCTGAGGCCGGCGAACACCATGAACGCGCCGGACAGCCCGTTGGCAGCCGAAAACACCAGCCCCAGCTGGGCGCAGCCCTGAAGCAGTAGGCCTGCGCTGAGGGTCGCACGCCGGCCGTATCGGTCGGAGATCCGGCTCGCCACGCTGCGGCCCGCGCCGTTGACCAGGGCCAGCAGGGCCACGGCCGCCGCGGCGACGCCGAGGCTGAAGTCGTTGCCGACGGCGACGATCGGGATGTATACGGCGGCCAACAGGGATGCCGCGGCTGCGAACACCAGAATGAGGTACATGACCACGAAGGCCGAGGTTCGCACGGCCTGCGCGGGCGCGTACTGCCGCACCGCGGGGACGTTGTTGGCCAGACTGCGGTTCACCCGCCTGTCGACCGCCCAGACCTTGGGGTCGATGTCGGCGGGCCACCAGCCGGCCGGCGGATCGCGGAACAGGCTGCCGCACAATGCCACCACTGCGGTGACGCAGGCACCCACCGCGATGAAGATCGTCGCGCGGGTCTCGGGTTCCAGCGCGACGGCGAACAGTGCGATGAACGGGATGGCCCCGTAGCCGAACGCTCCGGTGGCGAGCCCGATCCGGGCGCCGCGCTGCTCGGGGTACCACTTCGCGACGGTCGACGAGCAGGTGGCGTAGACGATGCCCGCGCCGGTACCGCACAACACCGAGTAGCCGAGCACCGAGAGCGCGAAGCTGTCGGTGTAGGCCAGCGTCAGCGGACCCGCCCCGCACAGCAGTGCCCCGAGGAGCATGGTGCGCGAGGGGGACAGGGCGAAGCAGTGACGCAGGGCGGCCGTTGGCGCGGCCGCAGCGGCCTGGAACACCACCCACAGGGCGAGCACCCACAACGCGCCGACGGTTCCGGGGCCCTCGGTGTCCTGCAGCGCCGCCACCGCAACGCCGTAGCCGTATTGGAGCACGCTGATGCCGGCCAGGGCCGTCCAGGAGAGCCAGAGCATCCATCGCCGGGAGTGCCCCATGATGTCCTGTGGCCGTTCCCCGACCCGGTATGAGCGTCCGTGCAGGTCGCGCACCTCAGCGACCGCGACACCACTTCTCGTGTTGGACATATTCCACCTCCACAAGACTGCATACAGTATGCGATCAATTTAACTATGACGTGAGTCACATGTCCAGGGGTGGGAACGAACTATCTGCTAGTGAATCTTGCAGACAGTATGCAAACTGCAGTAGGGTCGGGTTTCAATTCAACCGGACGTACACGTGTCAACCGACGTGCACGTGCACACGGAAACCGAGGTGCCGAAATGGGGCGTGTCACAAGCAGGCGTCGGGTGACTCGGGTTACGGGCGCCGAGGTCACCGTGCGGCCCGACACCCTGGCTGCCGAGGAGCCGCTCGAAATCCGGGTTGCGGGTAAGCCGTTGACGATCACCATGCGCACCCCCGGGCATGACTTCGACCTCGCCGCCGGATTCCTCGTAAGCGAAGGTGTCGTTCGGCAATCCGCGGACATCGCGGGGATCCGGTACTGCGCGGGCGCCACCGACGACGGTGCCAACACGTACAACATCGTCGATGTCGTGCTGTCCGCCGGTGTGCCCGCTCCCGATCCGTCGCTCGAGCGCAATTTCTACACGACGTCCTCCTGTGGTCTGTGCGGTAAGGCCAGCCTGGATGCGGTGCGCACCACCGCGCCCTGGCCGGTCCACGACGACCCGCTGCGCGTCGACGCCGCCGTCGTGGCCGAATTGCCGAATCGGCTCAGGGCCGCGCAGCAGATCTTCTCCAAGACCGGGGGCCTGCATGCGGCGGGACTGTTCTCGGCGGATGGTGAATTGCTCTGTCTGCGTGAGGATGTCGGGCGGCACAATGCGGTCGACAAGGTGATCGGCTGGGCGGTTCGCGAGGGGAGGCTGCCACTTCGCGGCGCCCAGCTGCTCGTCAGCGGCCGGGCGTCGTTTGAACTCGTCCAGAAGGCCGTGATGGCGGGCATACCGCTGCTGGCGGCGGTGTCGGCGCCGTCTTCGCTGGCCGCCGACCTCGCCGCCGACTCGGGTCTCACCTTGATCGGGTTCCTGCGCGGCTCGTCGATGAACGTCTACACCGGCAAACACCGGCTTGGACTCGAGGACGCGACGCTCGTCGGTGCGTGAGTAGTCCTTGCCGGCAACAGGATTGGTGATGTCGGCGGTCCCGGCCATACCGCGGCATGCTCGGCGTTGTCCGATCAGCACCAAACCATTGCGCTATTGCATACAGTATGCGATTCGCCTATCCTTCTGAAAGACCGAGTGCTAGAGCCAAGGTGATGCGCGGCTGCCACGGCTAGGGCAGGACGGGCCGGGCGGACCTTGGCGGTCGGCCCCTTGATCAGGATCACGCGGGACAGCGCCAGTCCAGCGCCCAGCCGGGAAGGGGAACACATGACGTTGATCGCGGTAGCCCGGAAGAGACCAGAACTCCCGACAGGCGGTAGACCCGAGCGGCCCGGCGACACGGCCCTGCCGAGAAAGTAGAGGCGAACGAACGATGACTGAAACGAAGACGGAGACCAGCCCCCACGCTGCGGTGTCGGTGGGTGTTGTTGCCGAGTCGCTGGCCGACGAACGCCGAGTTGGCCTGGTGCCCAAGGCGGTTGCGTCGTTGGTGAACAACGGTGTCGCGGTGGTCGTTGAGTCCGGTGCGGGGGAGCGGGCACTGCTGCCCGACGAGCTCTACATCGAGGCCGGCGCCACCGTCGGTGATGCGTGGTCGGTGGACGTGGTGGTGAAGGTGGCCCCGCCGACGTCCGCCGAGGTGACTCGGCTGCGCTCCGGGCAGACGTTGGTGGGGTTCCTTGCTCCGCGTAACGCCGACAATCAGATCGGGGCGCTTCGCGCGGCCGGTGTGACGGCGTTTGCGGTGGAGGCGATTCCGCGGATCAGCCGGGCGCAGGTGATGGACGCGTTGTCGTCACAGGCCAACGTGGCCGGGTACAAGGCCGTGCTGTTGGCGGCCTCGGAATCCACACGGTTCTTCCCCATGTTGACCACGGCGGCGGGCACTGTCAAACCGGCCACCGTGCTGGTGCTGGGTGTGGGTGTTGCCGGACTGCAGGCGCTGGCAACGGCGAAGCGGTTGGGGGCGCGCACGACGGGCTACGACGTGCGCCCCGAGGTGGCCGACCAGGTGCGGTCGGTTGGTGCGCAGTGGTTGAACTTGGGCGTAAATGAGGTGGTCGCGGCCGGTGAGGGCGGATACGCGCGGGAGCTGACGGACGAGGAACGCGCCCTGCAGCAGAAGGCCCTCGAGGAGGCCATCAAGGGGTTCGACGTGGTGATCACCACCGCGTTGGTACCGGGCCGTCCGGCGCCCAGGCTGGTCACCGCCGCGGCGGTGGAGGGGATGAAGCCCGGAAGCGTGATCGTGGACATGGCGGGCGAGACCGGCGGCAACTGCGAGCTGACCGAGCCGGGCGAGACCGTCGTCAAGCACGGGGTGAGCATCGCCTCGCCGCTGAACCTGCCCGCCACGATGCCCGAGCACGCCAGCGAGCTGTACTCCAAGAACATCACCGCGCTGCTGGACCTGTTGATCAAGGACGGGGCGCTCGCCCCGGATTACGACGATGAAGTGATCGCGGCGTCGTGCGTGACCCGCACTGTCGGAGAGGGTGCATGACCCATGTATGACCAGTTATTGGCCAATCTGGCGATCCTGGTGTTGGCCGGGTTCGTCGGATTCGCCGTGATTTCCAAGGTGCCCAACACCTTGCACACGCCCCTGATGTCGGGCACCAACGCGATCCACGGCATCGTGGTCCTTGGTGCGCTCATCGTGTTGGGCAACCTGCCGGCAGACGCGGGCTGGGGGGTGCGGGTCATCGCGTTCGTGGCGCTGATCTTCGGCACGCTCAACGTGATCGGCGGCTTCCTGGTGACCGACCGGATGCTGGGCATGTTCAAGAGCAAGCCCAAGGTGCTCGAGAGTGCAGGGGCGAAGAAATGAACTATCTGGTCAATTCGCTCTACATCGGCGCGTTCGCACTGTTCATCTATGGTCTGATGGGCCTGACCGGCCCCAAGACCGCGGTGCGCGGCAACTGGATCGCCGCGATCGGTATGGGCACCGCGGTGCTGGCCACCCTGATCAAGGTCCGCGACACCGCCGCAGTCAACTGGATTCTGATCATCGCCGGTCTGGCGATCGGTGTCATCCTCGGTGTGCCACCGGCCAAGAAGACCAAGATGACGGCGATGCCGCAGCTGGTTGCCCTGTTCAACGGTGTCGGCGGCGGTACCGTCGCGCTCATCGCGTGGGCGGAATTCATCGAGACGCATGGCTTCTCGCACTTCAAGCCGGACCAGCACCCGACGGTGGCGCTGGTGGTGGGGTCGCTGTTCGCCGCGATCATCGGGTCGGTGTCGTTCTGGGGTTCGCTGGTGGCGTTCGCCAAGCTGCAGGAGCTGATTCCCAAGAACGTCGAGAAGGCACTGGTCAAGTCCGCCAAGGTGTTCCAGGCCTCCAACATCGTGCTGCTGATCGGGGCGGTCGCGGCGGCGGTGTACATCGGCATCAGCGCGGGGCCGGATGGCGGCACCAGCGTGTGGTGGATCGTCGGGGTGCTGGTCGCTGCCGGGATCATGGGCCTGTTCGTGGTGTTCCCCATCGGCGGCGCCGATATGCCGGTGGTGATCTCGCTGCTCAACGCCCTGACCGGATTGTCCGCGGCGGCAGCGGGTTTGGCGCTGAACAACACCGCGATGATCGTGGCGGGCATGATCGTTGGCGCCTCCGGTTCGATCCTGACCAACTTGATGGCGGTGGCGATGAACCGGTCGATCCCGGCGATCGTCTTCGGATCCTTCGGCAGCTCTAACACCGGCGGCGGACCCGCCGGCGGGGAGCAGGGCACCGTGAAGGCAACCAGCGCCGCGGATGCCGCGATTCAGATGGCCTACGCCAACCAGGTGATCGTGGTGCCCGGATACGGTCTCGCCGTGGCGCAGGCCCAGCACGCGGTCAAGGAGATGGCCGAGCTGTTGGAGAACAAGGGCGTCGAGGTCAAGTACGCCATCCATCCGGTGGCGGGCCGGATGCCCGGTCACATGAATGTGCTTCTCGCCGAGGCGGATGTCGCCTACGACGCGATGAAGGAAATGGACGACATCAACGGCGAATTCGGCCGTACCGATGTCACGATCGTCATCGGGGCCAACGACGTCACCAACCCGGCGGCGCGCAATGACCCGAGTTCACCCATTCACGGCATGCCGATCCTGAACGTCGATCAGTCCCGCTCGGTCATCGTCCTCAAACGGTCGATGTCCTCGGGCTACGCCGGCATCGACAACCCGCTGTTCGGCGCTACACAGACGTCCATGCTGTTCGGCGATGCCAAGAAATCCGTGTCCGCGGTCACCGAAGAGCTCAAAGCTCTCTGAGGCCAGTCCGCCCGGCCCGAGCGCACGGTCGTTGCGACGCTTCCCGTCAGGGAGGCCGCCAATGACCGTGCGCTCGTCGCTGTTTCGATGTCGTTCAGTCATTGTTGGCTGCATGCATCATGCGGTTCACAGGAATTCGCCCGGTGAGTACGGGACTCACCGGGCGAATCGGCTGTGGGGGCGTGCGATCTGCGATTGTCAGACCTTCAGGGCCGGTTCCAGGATGTCGGCGCGGACCAGTGCGGCACTCTCCGACGGTGTCCTGCCGACGCGGACACCAGCGGCTTCAAGCGCTTCCTTCTTGGCCTGGGCGGTGCCCACAGAGCCGGACACGATGGCGCCGGCATGGCCCATCGTCTTTCCCGGGGGAGCGGTGAACCCGGCGACATAGCCGATGACGGGTTTGGTGACATGCTGCTGGATGTAGGCGGCGGCTCGTTCTTCGGCGTCGCCGCCGATCTCACCGATCATCACGATGACCTCGGTCTCGGGGTCGTTCTGGAACGCTTCGAGCGCGTCGATGTGCGTCGTCCCGACGATGGGATCCCCGCCGATGCCGACGGCGGTGGAGAAACCGATGTCGCGCAGCTCGTACATCATCTGGTAGGTCAGGGTGCCGGACTTCGACACCAGCCCGATCGGACCGGAGCCGCTGATATCCGCCGGGATGATGCCGGCATTGGATTTACCGGGTGAGATCACCCCGGGGCAGTTCGGGCCGATGATGCGGGTCTTATTGCCGGTGGCGACAGCGTGGGCCCAGAAGTAGGCGGAATCGTGGACCGGAATCCCCTCGGTGATCACGACGGCGAGCGGGATCTCGGCGTCAATCGCTTCGAGCACAGCGGCTTTGGAGAACCGCGGTGGCACGAAGATGACGCTGACGTCGGCTCCGGTCTCCTTGATGGCCTCTGCGACGGTGCCGAAGACGGTCAGTTCGGAGCCGGCGATCGTAACCGTCTGCCCGGCCTTGCGGGCATTCACGCCGCCCACCACCTGGGCGCCGGCCTGCAGCATCTTGGTCGCGTGCTTGGTGGCCTCGGAGCCGGTGATGCCCTGAACGATGATCTTGCTGGTGGAATCGAGGAAAATTGACATGAATCAGGCTCCTGCCGCTGCGAGTTCGGCCGCCTTGTCGGCGGCGCTGTCCATGGTGTCCACCTGGGTGACCAGGGGGTGATTGGCGTTGTCGAGGATCGCGCGGCCCTGTTCGACGTTGTTGCCGTCCAGCCGGACCACCAGCGGTTTGGTGGCCTCGTCGCCGAGGATCTCGAGGGCTTCCACGATGCCGGTCGCCACCGCGTCGCAGGCGGTGATGCCGCCGAAGACGTTGACGAACACCGATTTCACGTCCGGGTCGTTCAGGATGACGTCCAGGCCGGCGGCCATCACCTCGGCCGAGGCGCCACCGCCGATGTCGAGGAAGTTGGCGGGTTTGACACCACCGTGCTTCTCGCCGGCGTAGGCCACCACGTCGAGGGTCGACATGACCAGTCCCGCCCCGTTGCCGATGATGCCGACCTCACCGTCGAGCTTCACATAGTTGAGGTTCTTGGCCTTGGCTTTGGCCTCCAGTGGGTCCTCGGTCTGCCTGTCCACCAGATCGGCGTGCTTAGGCTGGCGGAACGCGGCGTTCTCGTCCAGGGTGACCTTGCCGTCGAGCGCGACGATCGCGCCGTGCGGGTCGCGTACCAGCGGATTGACCTCGACCAGCGTTGCGTCCTCAGCGACGAACGTGTTCCAGAGTTTCACGAGGACCTCGGCCGCCTGGGGCCGAATGGCCTCGGGAAACCGTGCGGCGGTGACGATCTCGATGGCTTTGGCCTCGTCGACCCCGGTTACCGCGTCGACGGGAATCTTCGCCAGCGCTTCGGGGCGCTCGACGGCCAGTTGTTCGATCTCCATCCCGCCCTCGGCCGATGCCATCGCCAGGAAGGTCCGATTGGTCCGGTCGAGCAGGAACGAGACGTAGTACTCCTCGGCGATCTCCGAGGCGGCCGTCACCAGTACCCGGTGGGTGATGTGGCCCTTGATGTCCATGCCGAGGATGGATTGGGCCCGTTCCCTGGCCTCGGCGGGGTCGGCGGCCAGCTTGACACCGCCGGCCTTTCCGCGACCGCCCGTCTTGACCTGGGCCTTGATCACGACCCGGCCGCCGATCTTCTCGGCGGCGGTCTGCGCCTCGGCGGGCGTGCTCGCCACCGAGCCGGGAAGTACCGGTACGTCGTGGCCGGCAAAGAGGTCTCTCGCTTGATACTCAAATAAGTCCATGGTTAATTGTAGACTGTATGCACTGTTGCGGAAAGGGTGAATTCCGTTCTGGCGCCACCACTTTCGGGTGTGCTCGCCGCACGGAGCCGGCCGCCCGGGCTGACATGTCCGGCGGTCCGGCCGCGCTTGTGCGGCCTGCCCCGGATACGGGAAAGCCCCGGGTGAGGTTGTCCTCACCCGGGGCCGACCCGCTGTGCGTTGAGCCGAACGCTAGTCCTTGACCAGCGTCCTCTCCTCGTCGCGAGTCACCTTCGGAAAGGGCGGCTCCGTCGGCGCCCCGTGCTTCAGCTTGGGCTGCTTGAGGAAGATCGAGATGAACGCGCACACCACGCCCACCGAACCGGCGATCATGAACGCCGCTCCGTAGCCCCAGTTGGCGACAACCATCGAGCCCAGGCCGGCGCCGACCAGGCCGGAGATGACCTTCGAGCTGTAGACCAGGCCGTAGTTGGTTGCGTTGTTGTTCTCACCGAAGTAGTCAGCCGTCATCGCCGCGAACAGCGGGAAGATCGCGCCACCGCCGAAGCCGGAGACCATCGATGCCAGCAGGAACAGCGGCATACTGCCGATGGAGCCCGACAGATAGACGGCATACTGCGACAGCCCCAGGACCACGCAGACCAGGATCAGCGTCTCGCGGCGTCCGTAGCGGTCGGAGATCCAGCCGATCACGCCGCGGCCGGTGCCGTTGATGATGGCCTTGAGGCTCATGGCCAGGGCGACGATGCCTCCGGCGAAGCCCATTTCCTTGCCGAACGGAACCTGCATGGCGATACCGAAGATGTTGATGCCTGCTGTGCAGAGCAGGACAAACCACATCAGCGGCAGGATGCCGGTCTTGATGGCTTCCATCGGGGTGTACTGCTTGGGGGCAGGCGGGTTCTTCTTCAATGCGCGAGCGATCCGCGGGTCGGCGCTGGCCTTCAACGGGTCGACGTTCGCGGGCCACCAGTTCTTCGGCGGATCCTTGAAGAAGAAGCCGCTGATGGCGACCAGCCCGGCGAGCAAGAAGCCGACGGCCGTCAGCAGCCAGGAGTAGTTGGAGACATCCAGGTAGGACGTGAACAGGAAGATGAAGGGCACCGAGCCGTAGGCGAAGCCGCCGTTGACGAAGCCGGTCTTGCCGCCTTTACGTTCCGGATACCACTTGCCCACCATGTTGACGCAGGTGGCGTAGACCAGTCCGGCCGCGGTGCCGCCGAAGAAGCCGAAGCCCACGTAGGCGATGAACACGTTGGGCGCGAAGGCCAGTGACAGGTAGCCCAGAAGGGACCCGACGGCGCCGAGCATCATCGCGCCCTTGGCCGAAAGGGTGCCATTCTCCCGCATCTTGCCGGCCGGGAAGGCGATCGCCGCCTGGAAGAACACCCATAGGCCCAGCAGCCAGAAGATATGGCCGCTCTCCCATCCGTGGGCCCCTACGAGCGTGTCCTCGGCGGAGGTGAACGCGTACTCCGACGAGCTGATCGCCATCATGGAGATCCACGGCAGCCACACCATCCATACCCGGGACCTGCCCAGGATGTCGCGGTCTGTCTCGCCGACGCGGTAGACCCTGCCGTTGTCGTCGACTATTTCTCGGTACGTTGGTTGAGCTGTAGTACTCATGATGGTCGAATGTCCTCCTGCTTCCCCGTTTGATAGTGCGCTGTTGTTAGTTGGTGTGTAAATCCATTCAGATGACCCCCTTCGCCTTGAGGGTCACGAGTTGGTCGTGGAGGCCGAGCTCCTCTCCGTAGACGTCCGCGTTGTGCTCGCCCAGAAGGGGCGAAGTCCGGACGTCGACGGGCGAGTCGGACAGTTTGAGGGGGCACCCGACGGTGGTGAATTCGCCGCGTTCGGGGTGGTCAACCCGGACGACCATGTCGTTGGCCAGCAGCGATTCGTCCTCGATGATCTCCTTGGTGGAGAGGATCGGGCCGCACGGGATGTTGTACTGGTTGAGGGTCTCGAGCACCTGCCACTTGCCGAGCCCCATGCTCCATTCCTCGATCAGCTGGAACATCTTGTCGAGCTTGTTGAGGCGTGCCTCCGGTGTGCTCCACTCCGGATCGGTCACCAGCTCCGGCCTGCCGATCAGATTGGCGATCGGCTCCCAGCCAACTGGCTGCACCACGACGTACACGTAGTCGTTGGGTCCGCCGGGCGCGCACTTCACGGCCCAGCCCGGCTGTCCTCCGCCGGAGGCATTGCCCGAACGCGGGACCTCGTCGCCGAACTCGTTGTTGGGGTATTCGTTGAGCGGGCCGCGCTGTAGGCGCTGGTGGTCGCGCAACTTGACCCGGCACAGGTTGAGCACGGAATCCTGCATCGCAACGGTCACCCGCTGTCCGCGGCCGGTGTGCTCGCGCTGGTAGAGCGCCGCCAGGATGCCGGCCACCGCGTGGATGCCGGTGCCCGAGTCACCGATCTGTGCGCCGGTGGCCATGGGCGGGCCGTCGATGAATCCGGTGGTGCTCATCGAACCGCCCATCGCCTGCGCGATGACCTCGTAGGCCTTGTAATGGGTGTAGCGACCCTCGCCGAAGCCCTTGATCGACGCGAAGATCAGCCTGGGGTTGATCTCCTGCAGGACGTCCCATCCGAAACCCATCCGGTCGATCGCGCCCGGCCCGAAGTTCTCGGCGAGGATGTCGAACCGGGGCAGCAGCTCGGTGAAGATGCGCTTGCCTTCGGGGGACTTCATATTCAGGGTGATGCTGCGCTTGTTGCAGTTGAGCATCGTGAAATACAGGCTGTCGACGTTGGGGATGTCGCGCAGTTGCTTGCGCGTGACGTCGCCGCCCGGTGCCTCGAGTTTGACCACATCCGCGCCGAGCCAGGCGAGGAGCTGTGTACACGATGGTCCCGACTGGACATGTGTCATGTCGAGGACTCGCACGCCTTCGAGTGCCTTTCGCAAGACATTCTCCTTCTTGTGAATGTGCTGATCCACGGACCGCGGCGCTTGCAGGGCCCTGCCCCCCGCGGGGAGCCGCCATGCGTACTGCCTACCGAATATTGCATACAGTTGATGTTCTTGTGAAGCCGCTCACTCGGTTTCTTCGAAAGTAACCGTCGTCACAATGCGTACGGTATACCGCATACAATGCGAAGCGCAAGATGAATCTACAGGTTTGTTATGTAAGGCGTCCTCCTCGGCGTGTCGGGCTGGACGGATCGCCATATGACGGACCCCCCGAGAGGGCCCGCCGCCTGCTGCGGGCACACCCGTGAATCGAGCCCCCGAGGTGGTCGCGTCGCTCCGCACCCCCTTATGGACTCCGGACTCCCGGTAGCTTTGTGGACTCCCGGTGTCCGAAGAGTGCGTATCGCAGATGGTCCGTGCGGGGCTGCGACGCTCGCGCCGTTCGAAGGTGGGCGGCCGACCTCGCAACGTGACCACAGGCGCCGTGCTCGGCCGGTCCCTTACCCTTGGTGGCGTACGGACTCAATTACGTTGTACGTCAACGATATTGGCGTTGTCAGTGGATAACGCCACGGCCGGTTACCTGTCGGCACGCCATTCTGTGAGAACGCTTGGAGCTTTGCTGTGAAAACGCTTGAGGCAGTGGACGACTGAGCGTTAGCTGAGTCACACTCGGACTACCGCATACGGTATGCAGTCCACCGCTATGCGGAAAGGCGGTCCGGATCAGCACAGCTGTCCCGTCGTGGTAAGTCCGCAGCCTCGACGTCCCCAACGGAACGACCCTCCCGCCGGGTCGTCGAGCACAGCCCTCTATCGTCCTTGGAGTTGAGAAGAACCATGTCCACAACGGTCGCGAGCTATCGCGAGATCACTGATGCGAACAACCGCGTCTACCGCGTCGGGGAGACCGACCGCCAGCTGCTCGGCAGATCCAGGGCCTGGATGGTCTGGCTGCCCTGGATCGCCATGATGGCGGTCAGCGTGTACGAGTACGGCTACGGCGCCGCCGAGGCGTCGCTGCGCGAGGCGCACGGCTGGAGCATGGGCGAGACGTTCTGGCTGCTGTCCATCTGGGCGTTCTTCCAGGCGGGCATCGCGTTTCCCGCGGGCAAACTCCGCGAGAAGGGGATCGTATCGCCGCGAGCCGCCATGCTCGCCGGGGCGGTCCTGTCCTCGGTAGGTTTCTTCAGCATCACGCAAAGCAACCTGATCGTCGCCTACCTCGGGTTTGCCGTGTGCGGCGGCATCGGCGCCGGCCTTGTCTACGCGACGTGCATCAACATCGTCGGCAAGTGGTATCCCGAGCGCCGCGGCGGCAAGACCGGGTTCGTCAACGGCGGGTTCGCCTACGGGGCCGTGCCGTTCATCTTCATCTTCAGCTACGCGCTGCACCCCAACACCTATGTCTGGGTCCTCGACCTGGTCGGCGTGTACATGCTTGTCGTTATTGCTTTGTGCGGCTGGCTTTTCCGTGATCCGCCGAAGAACTGGTGGCCCGCTGACATCGATCCGCTGAAGTGGGGGTCGAGCAGTAAGGGCGCGATCGCCGTGAGCAAGAACCCGCCGGCGGTGCGTCAGTTCACGCCCATGCAGGCCATCAAGACCGGCATGCTGCCCCTGATGTGGCTGTCGCTCGGCATCAGCGCCGGTGTCTCACTGTTCGGTATCAGCTACATGGTCCCGTTTGCCAAGGACCTTGGGTTCGGGCCGCTGATCGTGGCGTCGTCGGCCGGTGTGCTGTCGATCATCAACGGCACCGGGCGTACCGTCACCGGCTTCGTGTCGGACCGGATCGGCCGCAAGCAGACCCTGCTCATCGTCCTGCTGGTCTCGGCCGTGTCGCTGGTCGGCCTGTTGTACGCGGGTAAGGCGGAGAATGAGGTCGGCTTCCTGTTCTTCGCGTTCCTGGTGGGATTCGGCGGTGGCGCCTTCTATCCGATGTTCGCGGCGCTGACCCCGGACTACTTCGGTGAGAACTACAACGCGAGCAACTACGGCCTCATCTACAGTTCGAAGCTCCTCGGCTCCATCGTGGGCATCGGCGTGGGTGCCAACGTGATCGACAGTTGGGGCTACACCGGCGCGTATTGGCTCGCCGCCGCGAGCGCGCTGGTTTCGGCCCTGATCGCCGGCCTGTTCCGCCAGCCCGGCAGGGACAACGTCGCGGTCGAGTCGCGGGTGGTCAAATCGACGAGCGCGATGACGCCCGCGCCGACGCTGGCGGACTGAGCACGACCCGCCGGACCGGCCCGGCGGGGACACAGGCCGAGGGGAAAGTCACCTGACTTTCCCCTCGGCCGCGTACTGGGGCCAAATGTTCGGGTGCTGCGAGTTTGCGCCGAACCCGCACAAATAAGCCCCGGCCGGACCGAGCCGGCAAGTGGGCCAGGCCTTCGGAGGGCGCTCCGAAGGGGTCAGGCCTTCCCTTCGGCCGCCAGCAGGGCCTCGTGATAGAACTGCCGCGTCCGCTCGGTGTGTCCGCGCATGAGGTCGCCGGCCTTGGACCCGTCGCCTTTGGCGATCGCCCCGATCAGTTCGGCGTGCTCATCCCAGGCATCCTTGCCACGGGCGCGGGCGATGGGCAGGTAGTACCACCGCACCCGCCGGCCGACGGAATCGATCAAATCGGCCAGGACGCTGTTGCCGGACATCGACACGATCTCGGCGTGCAGGGCGGCGTTGGCGGCGACAAGCCCCTCCTGGTCCTCGGCCGCGAGGGCGTCGAGGCCGGTGCGCTGGATCTCCCACAGCCGCTCGACCTCGTCAGGGGTGGCGGCGTGGGCGGCCAATCTGGCTGACTCCGCCTCGAGAAGGGTGCGTACCGCAAGCAGCTGCCCAGCCTCCTCGTCGGTGGGCACGTGGACGAACGCGCCGAGCGCCGGACGAAGGTCCACCCACCCCTCACTTTGCAAGCGCTGCAACGCTTCACGCACAGGCTGGCGGCTGACGCCGAGCTGCGCCGCTAGTTCGTTCTCGACAAGATGCTGGCCGGGTTGCAGCTCGCGGGTGATGATCATCTCGGCGAGGGCGTCATATACCGCCTGTCGCAGCGGCGCCGGACGCGTCAGCGGTGGCCGCACGCCGCGCGCGGCTGTGGCTGAGGGACCCGCGGCGGCCGGGCGGGATGACGCAAGGGTGGGTTGGCTCATGGGAAACCTCCCGCTCGATATCACGGAGCCATTGCTCACGTGTTCACTTGGCCGGGCCGTGGGGCCCCTTGGTACTTAGCATACAGTCGTCAAGATCCAATCCACAGCACCGAAATTCTGCGCGCGATGTGTCGGATTGGTACCCGTGCGGGTGTAGCGGCTGGGAGTAGTTCGCGCGGTGGGCGCCGAGAAGCCTTGCTCCATCCAAAATTTCGTGATACGAAATTTATAACTCGCATCGCGGGCCATTCATTTGTGCTCATTCGGGGGGAAGCCATGGCAGCCGAGCAGGCCGGCAAGGGCGGTGTCCAATCGGTCGAGCGGGTCTTCGAGCTGCTGGAGATCATGGCGGCCGCGGGCGGCACGCTGGCGTTGGGTGAACTGGCGGCGCGTGCGGACCTGCCGCAGCCGACCATTCACCGCCTGGTCCGCACGTTGTTGACGATGGGCTACGTCCGGCAGCTGCCCAACCGGCATTACGCGCTGGGGCCCAAGCTCATTCGTCTTGGTGAGAGCGCGGCAAAGCTGATCGGGGCGTGGTCGCGGCCCCATCTGGCCGAACTTGTCGACCGCATCGGGGAGACCGCGAACATGGCGGTCCTCGACAACGACATGGCGGTCTATGTCGCCCAGGTGCCGTCGCCGCACTCGATGAGGATGTTCACCGAGGTCGGCCGCCGCGTCTACCCGCATTGCACCGGGGTGGGCAAGGCGCTGCTCATGCAGCTTTCCGACGAGGCCATCGCTGCGCTGGTGCGACGAACCGGCATGCCTGCGTCGACCGAAAATTCGCTGACCACCGTCGAGGCGCTGCTGCGTGACATCGAGCTGTGCCGGGCGCGGGGTTACGCCGTGGACGAGGGGGAGCAGGAGGTCGGCGTGCGATGCTTCGCCGTTCCGGTACCCGACGCACCGACCCTGGCGGCGATCTCCGTATCGGGCCCGGCGGTGCGTGTCACGTTGAAGTCGGCGACGAACGTCACGCCGCTGCTCAAGCGGGTGGCGCGGGATCTCGCCTCCGAATTCGACACGTCGGCAGCGGCCCTTTGACGACGCATAAGAGGCAGCCGTCTGACGACGGCTGCCTCTTTGCGGTGTGGCGAAACTAGTCGAGCAGCAGTGCGGCCGCCGTCGGAGCATCGTCGAGCGTCTCGGCGAGGTCGTTGAATTCGACGATATTGTCGATCTCCGTGCCCATGGCGATATTGGTGATCCTCTCCAGGAAGATCTCCACCACGACCGGCACCTTGTGCTCCTGGGCCAGCTGCTGGGCCCGGCTCAGGGCGGGCGCGATCTGGTTGGGTTCGGTGACCTGAATCGCCTTGCAGCCCAGCCCCTCGGCGACCCGCAGGTGATCGACGCCGTATCCCTTCGGGATCTGGGTATCGGCGTCCTCCTGCGAGTTGATGTTGTCGAAGCCGAGCGACACGTGGTAATTCATGTCGAATCCGCGCTGTGCCTGACGGATCAGGCCCAGGTAGGAGTTGTTCACCACGACGTGCACGTACGGCAGGTTGAACTGCGCGCCGACCGCGAGTTCTTCGATGAGGAACTCGAAGTCGTAGTCACCGGACAGGCCGACCACGTTGGCCGTGGGATCGGCGGCGACAACACCGAGCGCCGCGGGCACCGTCCAGCCCAGCGGGCCGGCCTGCCCGCAGTTGATCCAGTTTCGTGGCTTGAACACGTGCAGGAACTGTCCGCCCGCGATCTGCGACAGCCCGATCGCCGTCACGTAGCGGGTGTCGCGCCCGAAAACGTGGTTCATCTCCTCGTAGACGCGCTGCGGCTTGATCGGCACATCGTCGAAGTGCGTCTTTCGGTGCATGGTGCGCTTGCGCTCCTGACAGTCGGCCACCCAGCCGGTCCAGTCCGGCACGGTGCCCGCGGTGCGCCGCTCCTTGGCGATCGACACCAGCTGTTCCAGCGCCGCCTTCGCATCCGAGACGATGCCGTAGTCGGGGGCGAACACGCGCCCGATCTGCGTCGGCTCGATGTCGATGTGCACGAAGCGCCGGCCCCGGGTGTAGGTGTCCAGCCCGCCGGTGTGGCGGTTGGCCCATCGGTTGCCGATGCCGATGACGAAGTCGGACTCCAACATGGTTGCGTTGCCGTAGCGCTGGGAGGTCTGTAGTCCCACCATGCCCGCGGCGAGTCGATGGTCGTCGGGGATGATGCCCCACCCCATCAGCGTCGGGACCACGGGCACATCGAGCAGCTCCGCGAGCTCCACGAGCAGCTCGGACGCGTCGGCGTTGATGATCCCGCCGCCGGCCACGATCAACGGGCGCTCCGCGGTGAGCAGCATGTCCAGCGCCTTGGCGGCCTGCGCACGCGTCGCGGCGGGTTTGTACACAGGCAGCGGCTGGTAGGTGTCCGGGTCGAAATCGATCTCGGCCAGCTGGACGTCGATCGGCAAGTCGATCAGCACCGGACCCGGCCGCCCCGAGCGCATCAGATGAAACGCCTTGGCGAACGCGCCGGGCACCTGCCCCGGCTCGAGCACCGTCATCGCCATCTTGGTCACCGGTGCGGCGATGGCGGCGATGTCGACGGCCTGGAAGTCCTCCTTGTGCAGCTTGGCCACCGGGGCCTGCCCCGTGATCGCCAGGATCGGGATGGAATCCGCTGACGCCGAGTACAGCCCGGTGATCATGTCCGTGCCCGCCGGACCGGAGGTGCCGATGCAGACGCCGATGTTGCCCGGCGCCGCGCGGGTGAAGCCTTCGGCCATGTGGCTGGCCGCCTCCACGTGGCGGGCGAGGATGTGCTTGATGCCGCCGTGGGCGCGCATCGCCGAGTAGAACGGATTGATCGCGGCGCCGGGCAAACCGAATGCCTGTGTGGCGCCCTCGATCTCGAGGATTCTGACGGCCGCGTCGGCCGCGCGCATCCGGGTCATTTCGCCGTACCTCCGTCACGTCCCGAGAGCCGCTCGACACCCAGCAGCAGTCCGCTGTGGTCGAGTCCGCCGTCCCCGTTGGCCAGGGCCGATGCCATCAGCTGGGCCACGACGGCACCCAGGGGGATGACGACACCGGCCTCCCGCGCCGCGGCGGTGACGATGCCCATGTCCTTGTGGTGCAGTGCGATGCGGAAACCCGGCTCGAAGTCGCGGCCCAGCATCTTGCCGGCCTTCTGGTTCAGCACGGCCGAACCGGCCAGCCCGCCGCCGAGCACCTTGACCGCGGCTTCGATGTCCACGCCGTAGGCCTGCAGGAACGTGATCGCCTCGGCGAGCAGTTCGATGTTGCCCGCGACGATCAGCTGGTTGGCGGCCTTGACGGTCTGGCCGGCGCCGTTGGGTCCGACGTGGGCGATGGTCTTGCCGACGGTGTCGAAGATCGGCTTGGCCTCGGCGAAATCCTCCGGGCTGCCCCCGACCATGATCGACAGCGTCGCGCTCTTGGCGCCCGGCTCACCGCCGGAGACGGGCGCATCGAGGATGCGCAGGCCCCGCTCGGCAGCGATCTTGGCCAGTTCGGCGGTCACATCCGGCCGGATCGAGGAGAAATCGATGATCAGGGTTCCCGGTTGCGCGTGCGCGAACACACCGCCTTCCGAGAGCAGCACGTCCTGGACATCCGGGGAATCGGGGACCATGACGGCGACGACTTCGGCGTCCTTGACGGCCTGTTCGACGGAATCCGCGGACGATCCTCCGGCCTCGACCAGGGCGGCGGTCCGCTCCGCGGACCGGTCGAATCCGATCACGGTGTGACCCGCCCGGACCAGGTGGCCGGCCATGGGTCCGCCCATGATGCCCAGCCCGATGAATGCGACGGTGCTCATGAAGTCCTCGTTTCTTCGGTCTTGCGAAGGGTTGCGGCGCTGACGCCGTTGGCTGCGCGGTCGGACTGGGGAAGCCAGTCGAACGTGTCCGCGCGGGTGGCCTTGTACTCGAGGCCGATGTAGCCCGAGTAGCCGTAGGCCAGCAGCTGGCCCAGGTAGGCGTCCAGTCGCAGATCGCCGGTGCCGGGTTCACCACGGCCTGGCGAGTCGGCGATCTGGACGTGGCCGATCCGCACGCTGTAGTCACTGATCGCGGCCGTGACGTCGTCGCCGTTGACGGAGAGGTGGTAGAGGTCGGCGAGCAGTCGCACGTTGTTCTGCCCGTGTTCGGTCTGTACCCGGTCGATGACGCGAACCGCATCGGCAGCGGTCTTCAGCGGGTAGCGTGGCGCCCCGCTCACCGGCTCGACCAGGACCGTCGCGCCGATCCGGCTTGCCGCCTGCGCGGCGTGGGCGAGGTTGGCGGCGGCCACGTCGTCCTGGACCTGGGGAGTCACGTCCTCGGCGCGGTTTCCGTAGAGCGCGTTGAACGCCCGGGTACCGAGCTGTTCGGCAATGCCGACGGCGATCTCGACGTTGTCACGAAACGCAGTGGTCAGCTCGGGATGGGACAGGATCCCGCGGTCGCCCGCCGGCATATCCCCGGCGGCGAAGTTGAGCCCGGTCAACTGCACACCAGCGTCCTCGATGGCGGCCACGAATGCGGCTACCTCGCTGTCTGCCGGCGTCGGGGTGGCGAACGGCCACCAGTATTCGACGGCTGTGAAGCCCGCTTCCCTGGCCGCGCGGGGTCGGTCGAGCAGCGGTAGGTCGGTCAGCAGTATCGAGCAGTTCACGGTGTAGGTGGCGGTCACCGCTCCAGTCCTTCCTGTGGTGGTCCGGCCGCGCTCGTCGCGGGCCGTCGGACAGCAGGCGGAAGACCGAACGGCGATCACCGTACTGGCGACCACGCTGCTGATTCCATAATGCGGAATAACAATTTTGTTTTACGGAATGAAGTGAACCTTGTCTACAGGATCCTGTCAAGGACGCATCTGTGAGCTGGGGTAGTGTCGGCGATCCGGCCGCATCGGCAGCCGCATGGGATATGGCCAACCGGTCGAATGGACAGCCAGCGTGACGATGGGAGCGTGACGGAGCGCAGATGCGCACGCGACGTGAATGCCCATGACGCTCATGACACGGTTGGTCACCAACCTGATCCCGCGCTGGCTGGGCATGGGCCCGGCGACCACCGAATACACGGTCACCCGGGCCGTCCCGGTGCCCATGCGCGACGGGGTGGCGCTGCTGACCGATCACTACGCCCCGATGTCGGCGCCAGTGACGGCAGCATTGTCGACCCGAATGTCAGCCAAGCCCGAGGGCACCCTGCTGATGCGGAGTCCCTATGGACGTGACGGGCTCGCGGTAGCCCTCACGGCCGGGGCGTACGCGGCGCGGGGACACCACGTCGTCGTGCAGAGCGCGCGCGGCACATTCGGTTCGGGTGGTGAGTTCGTGCCGGGCAGGAGCGAGGTGGACGACGGCGCCGACACAGTGGCCTGGCTGCGCCGCCAGCCCTGGTTCACCGGGCGGTTCGCCACCGTCGGCGCATCTTATCTCGGCTTCACGCAGTGGGCGCTGCTGATGGACCCGGCACCCGAACTGGCCACCGCCGTGATCACCGTCGGCCCCCATGACTTCGGCGAAGTTCCTTGGGGGAGTGGCTCTTTCGCGTTGAGTGATCTGCTGGGCTGGAGCTTCATGGTGGCCCACCAGGAGGATCCGGGCAGGATCAGGTCGCTCATCAGGTCGGTGGCCTCACGGCGGCGCGTCGCGTCGGCGATTGACGCGTTGCCGCTCGCCGCGGCAGGCCGGGCGCTGCTCGGCGGGCGCGCCACCTGGTACGAGAGCTGGCTCGAGCACCCCGACGTGGACGACGAGTTCTGGGCGCCGCTGCGATTGCACGCGGCCCTGGACCGGGTTCAGGTCCCGGTGCTGTTGATCGCCGGCTGGCAGGATGTCTTCCTGACCCAGACCGTCGCGCAGTACCGGAGGCTGCACGAGCGGGGAGTCGACGTCGCCCTGACGATCGGGCCGTGGACGCACATGCAGGCGGGCCTGCACGGCGCGCGTCGGATCACCCGTGAGCGCCACGACTGGCTCGCCGAACACCTCTCGGAGCGTCCGTCGCGACGGTTCAGCCCGGTCCGGGTGTATGTCACCGGCGGCGGCGGGTGGCGCGATATGTCGAGCTGGCCACCGCCCGCACAGGACAGGACGCTCTATCTCGGGGCGGGCGCGCGTTTGTCGTACGACGACGCGACGTCCGCGCCGAGATCGTCGTCGTTCGTCTACGACCCCGCCGACCCGACACCGACCGTCGGCGGACGGCTGTTGTCCTCCGACGGCGGATACCGCAACGACCAGCGCCTTGCCCGCCGCGCTGACGTGCTCACCTTCACCGGCCCTGCGCTGTCCGCCGATGTCGAGGTCATGGGCTCACCGGTCGTGGAGCTGTTCCACACCACCGACGTAGCGCACGCCGACGTGTTCGTGCGGCTCAGCGAGGTCGACGACGCGGGGCGCTCGCGCAACGTCAGCGATGGCTATGTCCGGCTCGACGCCGATCGCCCGTCACCGCTGCGCATCGAATTCGACCCGGTCGCACATCGGTTCCGGGCGGGCCGTCGCATCCGGCTGATGATTGCCGGAGGATCGCACCCTCGCTTCGCCCGCAACCCCGGAACCGGTGATCCGCCATCGACCGCGACGCGCCTGACGCGCTGTGTGCACACCGTCGATCACGGCGGCCACAAACGGTCACGGCTGGTGTTGCCGGTCAGTGTCCCGCCGGACGCACGGTGAGGACGACCTTGCCCTTCGCCGTGCGGTTCTCCAGGCTCGCGATGGCCTCGTTGGCGCGCTCGAGCGGATAGAGGACCGGGTCGGGTGCGGGCACCGTGCCCGCGGCCAGCAGTGGCTCCAACTCGGCCCACTGTTCGGCGAGGTAGCTGGGGTGACTGAGCACCCACGCACCCCATCCGACACCGACGACGTCGATGTTGTTGAGCAGCAAGCGATTTACCCTGACCGTGGGGATTTCGCCGCCGGTGAACCCGAGCACCAGCAGCCGGCCCGCGGGTGCCAGGCAGCGCAGCGAATCGGTGAACCGATCCCCGCCGACCGGGTCGACGACGATGTCGACGCCGCGGCCTTCGGTCAGCGACATGACCGCATCCTTGAACCCGTCGGCGAGCACCACATCCGAGGCGCCCGCGGCCTCAGCGACGGCGACCTTCGCCGCGCTGCCGACCACCGCGATCGTCCGGGCGGCACCGAAAGCCGGCGCCAGCCGCAGCGTCGCCGTTCCGATGCCGCCCGCGCCACCGTGCACCAGGACGGTCTCGCCCGGTGCGAGTCTGCCGCGGCTGCGCAGCGCCGCGTGCACCGTCAGGTCGTTGAACAACAGTCCGGCGCCGGCTTCGAAGGACACCGGATCCGGCAGTTTGAACACCTGATCCGGGGGCAGCGCGGCGACCTCCGCCATGCCGCCGCACAGCATCGTCAGGCCCGCGACGCGGTCACCCGCGACGACGTGGGCGCCGGGGGGAGCGCTGCGCACGACACCGGCCACCTCACCGCCGGGGATGAATGGCAGCGGTGGTTTGTACTGGTAGAGCCCGCGGGACTGAAGCGCGTCGGGAAACGACACGCCTGCGGCGTGCACGTCGATGACGACCAGTCCGGCGCCGTCCGGTTCGTCGACCTCCACGACCGCAGCCGCGGCCGGGCCGTCGAGTCGGGCTATCTGGATCGCTCGCATCGCACTCCTCTCGCCACCGGGCCCCGTCTGAAAGCCGGGGCACCATTTAACAACGGCGCCCGGCATGCGAACAGACTCGACCCACCGGTAGGTAGACTTGTGGGCCACGGCAAGGTTGCCGCACCTGATCGGAGCTGCTCATGAGACGTGGCCAACGGGTCCGCAGTACGACGTCGCACCAGCCGGCCCGCCTCACCTTGGCCACCGGCCGGCGGCCACGTTCCGCACGACCCAGGTTTGCCGCCGTCGACGACATGCCGCCAGGGCGGCCCGTGCGCGTCCATTCGAAGGATGGGGTGTTCCTGCACGCCGAGGTGTTCGGCCCCGAGGACGGCTACCCGATCGTCCTCGCGCACGGCATCACCTGCGCGCTCGAGATGTGGGCCTACCAGATCGCCGACCTGGCCTCCGACTATCGCGTCATCGCCTACGACCTCCGCGGCCACGGGCGCAGCGGGGTTCCGCCGGCGCGCGGCAACCGCGGCGACCGCGGCAACTACAGCCTCGACCATCTCGCGGGCGACCTCGACGCCGTGCTGGAGGCGACGCTGGCACCGGGTGAGCGGGCGGTGATCGCCGGGCATTCGATGGGAGGAATGGCCATCACGGCCTGGGCCGAGCGCTACCCCGACCGCGTGCACCGACGCGCGGATGCCGTGGCGCTCATCAACACCAGCACCGGGGACGTCATACAGAACGTGAGATTTCTGCCGATGCCGCCGCCCCTGGCAGGCGCCCGCCTCGTCGCCGCGGGCACGCTGCTGCGGATGTTCGGAGCGACCCCGCTGGTGCGGATGGCCGAGCTGCCCAGCCGGCGGTTCGTGTCGACGCTTGCCGTTGGACGCGATGCGGATCCCGCGGTCATCGATTTCGTCTACGACCTCTTCGAGTCGACACCCGCCGCGGGCCGCGGCGGGTGGGTCAGGACGATGGTCGACGCGATGGGGTCCCAGCACATCGACCTGAGGCATCTGACCGTGCCGACGCTGGTGATCGGCAGTGACCGCGACCGCATCCTGCCGATCGGCTCGTCGCGCCGAATCGCCGACGCCGCACCGAATCTCACGGGTTTCGTCGAGCTGGCCAGTGGCCACTGCACGATCGTCGAGCGGCCCGACGAGGTCAACAAGCATCTGCGGGCACTTGCCGAATCGGTGACCGAGCAGCGGCGGGCCACGTCCTAACCGTCCAGTTCGCGGTGCACCTCGGCGGCGGCCCGCAGTCCCGACCGTACCGCTCCGTCGAGGAAACCCGTCCATCTGTCGGCGGTCTCGGTGCCGGCCCAGTGGATTCCGCGCACCGGCGTGCGCAGCCAGCGTCCGTACCGGGTCCACGCCCCGGGCGGCGGTGCCGCGGTCGGTCCACCCGGCGCGAATTCCTCTGTGTCCCAGCAGTGGTCGACGTAGTCGATCGGATTAAGTGCTGGGATACCGAACAGTGACGCGAAGCCGGCCAGCGCCCGCTCGCGGCGCTGGGCGGCAGGCATCGAGTCGAACGTTCTCGCATCGGCGAAGCCAAGCAGGATCCCGGGTCCCCCGTCGGGACTGACGTCGAACGTGACGAACACCGGTCCCTCATCCGACAGTGCCTGACCCGAACAGCCGTGGGCGCGCCAGAACGGCGTGTCGTAGGCGGCGTAGGCCTTGCTGAGTTTCCCTTGCGGCCAGTGACGGGCGAGTTCGCCGCACTCGTCGGGCAGCGGCGGTGAGAATGCGATGTCCGCGCGATGCGCCGGCGGCACCGCGACGATCACGGCTCTGGAGTTGATCCGCGTCGATCCGCACTCCGCGGTCAGCGTGCCTGCGTCGTGTCTGCCGACTGCCCGGACCGGTGAGTGCAGCACCACCCGATCGCCGAGTTCGGCGGCCATCCGCACCGCTATCTGCTGGGTGCCGCCGGGTAAGTGCTGTTGCTGCGCACCACCTTTCACGTCGAGCAGCGGGCCTAGACCACCGGCGGCCCGCACGTAGCGCGCCGCATGCAGCATCGAGACCGCATCCGGTTCACACCCCCACGTCACCCGCGCCATGATCGCCATCAGGTCGCGAGTCGACCCGCTTGCGTATTCCGAACGTAGCCAACCGTCGAGGGTCTGACCATCGAGCCGGCGCGCGGCGGGCGCGGTCCACGGCTCGGCCTGCGGCACTGCGCCGCAGATCCGTCCGAACCGCCACCGGATGCGTGCGACGTCCAGCAGTTGCGGGACCGACAACCTGGGGATGGTGCTCTGGTAGGCCCGCACGCGGCCTCGCCACCGGATCAGGTTCAGGCCCTGGTCGTAGGTCGGCGTTGTCTGGCAACCGAATTCGGCGGCCAACGCCAGCACCGCGTCCTGGGTCGGGCCGACGAACGTGGCCCCGAGATCGACGGGGGTGCCTGCGATCGTCGCGGTGGCCGAGCGGCCGCCGACCCGGTCCCTGCCCTCCAGGACCACCACGTCCCGATGCCCGAGCCGGACGAGTTCGCGTGCGGCCGACAGGCCGGCAAACCCGCCGCCGACCACGACGACCTCGGCATCGGCACGGATGCTCACCCGATCAGGCTCTCATGTCACGGCGCGGATCACTATCGTGGGACGGCGGACCACAGGAGGTACCGATGACCGATGCCGAGTACTTCGACGTGGTGATCATCGGAGCCGGCATCTCCGGTATCGGGGCCGCCTACCGCATCCACGAACGCAATCCGAATCTGACCTACACCGTGCTCGAACGGCGTGAGCGCATCGGCGGCACCTGGGATCTGTTCCGGTACCCGGGCGTCCGATCCGACAGCGACATCTTCACGCTCAGTTACCCGTTCGAGCCGTGGACCCGGGCCGAGCTGATCGCCGACGGCGCCGACATCCGCAACTACCTCGTCGGCACGGCCGACAAGTACGGCATCGGCGAGCGCATTCGCTTCGACACCGCGGTGACCGCCGCCGACTGGGATCCCTGCACCGACCGCTGGACGATCCACATGACCCAGGCCGGTGCGGCCAGAACGTATCGAGCGCGGTTCCTGTACTTCGGTACCGGTTATTACAACTATGACCAGCCGTACACGCCGGATTTCCCGGGGGCCGACCGGTTCACCGGTGCGGTGGTCCATCCGCAGCACTGGCCCGACGGGCTGGACTGCGCAGGCAAGCGGGTTGTGGTGATCGGTAGCGGCGCCACCGCGGTGAGCATGGTACCTGCGCTGGCCCAAGTGGCAGCCACGGTAACGATGCTGCAGCGTTCACCCGGCTACCTGGCATCCATCCCGCGAATCGACCCGCTCGCCCAGCGGATCCGGGACAGGCTGCCGCTCAAGGGGGCCAACGCAACGGTGCGTGCTTACCGAACGTCGGTGATGCTGGGCAGCTATTGGGTATTCCGGCGCGCACCTCGGTACACCCGGCGGCTGATCCGCCGCGCTGCCGTGCGGAGCCTGCCCGCCGGCTATGCAGTGGACACCCATTTCAACCCGCGCTACAAGCCGTGGGACCAACGGCTGTGCTTTCAAGTCGAGAACGACCTGTACCGGCGGATCGGCGACGGCAGCGTCGAGATGGTGACCGACCATATCGATCACTTCGACGCCGACGGCATCGTGCTCACGTCTGGCGCACGTATCGACGCCGACGTGATCGTGACCGCGACGGGTCTACAGCTGCAGGCGCTCGGTGGCGTCGCGCTGAGCGTCGACGGTGCCGAGGTCGAACCGCAGGACCGGTTCGTCTACAAGGAGTATCTGCTCGAGGATGTGCCGAACCTCGCTTGGTCCGTCGGCTATATCAACGTGTCGTGGACGCTGAGGTCGGACCTGACGGCGCGGTCGGTGGCAAAGTTGTTGGCCTACATGGTCTCTCACGGCTATACCCACGCCTACCCGCATCTCGGCGATGTTTCGATGCCCGACAAACCGGTGTGGGACCTGGACGCGGGCTACGTCCGGCGGGCAGCGCATGTGCTGCCGAAGTCGGGAACCCGCCGGCCGTGGACCGTCCGGCACAACTACGTGTTGGATGCCATCGAGCACCGGTTCGATCGCATCGAGGAGTCGATGGTGTTCGGCCGGTGCGCCACCGGGGCAGCCCGGAGAGACTGAGTCCGTACTCCGTCAGGAAGAACGGCTGGCCGACGATCTCGCCGGTGTCCTCCAGTCAGCGCACGCGGGGCGCCGGCACGTCGGTCAGTTCGGCGGTCAGACGTCGTTCGTCCCACCGTCCGGTGAGCAGAATGGTCACCGACGACATACCGTTGGCATTGACACCGCCTTGGGCGGTGATATCGGGGGCAACGCCGCCGGGCAGCACCGTGGACAGCCACCGTGAAACCGCCGCGGGGACGTCGGCAATATCTCGGCTGCAGCGTCGGGAGCCGATCGACGTCTATGACGGCCGGTTCACCGGTCACGAACCTGTCCTTCCCGCAGCGATTACGAGACGGTGGGTAGCGATATGAAAGCAGACGGGTCCGCGGTTGACAAGGGCACCGGATCCGGGCGACCCCGCGATCGTCGCATCGATGAGGCCATCCTGCACGCAGCCGCGGATCTGCTTGTGCAGTCCGGCTATTCGAACCTGACCATGGTGGCGGTGGCCGAGCGCGCGGGGACCACGAAGACGGCGCTGTACCGCCGATGGTCCAGCAAAGCCGAGCTGGTCCATGAGGCGGCGTTCCCGGCGGTGCCGTCCGCGTTGGAAGGTCCGCCGGGTGACATCGCCGCCGACATCCGCGCGATGATCGTCGCGGCCCGTGACGTCTTCACCAGCCCGGTGGTGCGCGCCGCGCTGCCGGGCCTGATCACCGACATGGCCTCGGACCCCGGGCTCAGCAGTCGGGTGATGGACCGGTTCGCCGGGTTGTTCGGCGCAGTGCGGTCGCGCGTCGCCGACGCCGTCGAACGCGGGGAAGTGCACGCCGATGTCGATCCCGACCGGCTGGTGGAGATCATCGGCGGAGCGACGATGCTGCGGCTGCTGCTGGCGGCCCGGCAGCCGCTCGACGAGCAATGGGTCGACCAGACCACCGCGATCGTCACCCACGGCGTCGTCCCGCGTTGAATCTGGCGCTTCAGCGCAAAAAGTGCGCCGAGTCGTTGGCCAGGTCCAGCAGCGGCTGCGGCAGCGCACCCAACGCAAAGGTGATCGCCGCGGTCAGCGCCACCGTGGCCGACGTCGTCCATCTCGGCGTGATCACCACCGGGGCGTCCTCCGGAGGGTTGGTGAAGAACATCAACACGATGACACGCACGTAGAAATAGGCGGCGATAGCGCTGGCGAACACGCCCACGACGACCAACGGGATGGCCCCGCCCTCGCCCGCAGCCTTGAATACGGCGAACTTGCTGACGAAGCCACTGGTCAACGGAATGCCCGCGAACGCCAGAAGGAACAGCGAGAACACCGAACCGACAACGGGATACCGGCGGCCCAGACCCGCCCACTGCGCCATCGTGGTGTCCTCGTGTCCGTCCCTGCCCCGCACGAGGCTCACCACGGCGAAGGCGCCGAGCGTCGAGAAGCCGTAGGCGAACAGGTAGAACAGCGTTCCCGACAGGCCGCTGTCGTTGAGGGCGATGACGCCGACCAGGATGAATCCGGCATGCGCCACCGCCGAATACGCGAGCATGCGCTTGACGTCGGACTGGGTCACGGCGGTGATCGTGCCTATCACCATCGTCAGAATGGCGATCGCCCACAGCACCGGGCGCCAGTCGGCCCGCAGGTCGGGCACCGCGACGTAGAAGATCCGCAGCATCGCGCCGAACGCCGCGACCTTGGTGGCGGCGGCCATGAACGCGGTGATCGGGGTGGGTGCACCCTGGTAGACATCAGGAATCCACGAATGGAACGGCACCGCACCCACTTTGAACAACACGCCGACCGACACCAGGCCGATACCGATCAGGGCCAGGGTGTTGTCCCGCGACGGGTCCGACACCGCCGCCCCGATGCCGGTCAGGGAGAAGGTCCCCGCGTCGCCGTATAGCAGCGCCACGCCGTAGAGGAAGAACGCCGACGAGAACGCGCCGAGCAGAAAGTATTTCAGTGCCGCTTCCTGAGACAGCAGCCTGTGGCGCCGTGCCAGCCCGCACAGCAGATACAGCGGCAGCGAAAGCACCTCGAGGGCGATGAACATCGTCAACATGTCGTCTGCGGCGGGGAACAGCAGCATCCCGGTCACGGCGAACAGCGTCAGCGGGAACACCTCGGTCTGCACGACACCCGCCTTGGTGGCGAGCTTTTCGGCCACGCTGCCGGGAACGGCCGCGGCCTGCGGGGTAAACGCGTCCAACCCGCCGGCGGTGTCCTCCGGGTCGGTACCCGGCGCGCGTCGTTCGGCGATGAGCAACACCCCGAGGATGCCGATCAGCAGGATGGTGCCCTGCAGGAAAAGGGCGGGTGCGTCGATCGCGATGGCGCCCATGACCGCAAGCCGCCCTGTGCCGCCGTGCAATTCGCGGATCAGCATGATCACCGAGACCAACGCCGCCGTCATGCCGCCGATCGCCAGCACCAACTGCGCGCCGAACCGGCTGCGACGCGGAAGGAACGCCTCGACGAGCATTCCGGCGACGGCCGCCCCGAACACGATCAGCATGGGGGACACCAGGCCGTACTCGACGGTGGGTGTCGGGATGTCCGCGGCCAGGATCATTCGCCCGGTCCTTCCGCCGTCGCGGGGAGTGGGTCGGTCTGGTTGATGATCGTCAGAGTGTGGCCGACCGACGGATTGATGACGTCCAGGGCGGGTTTGGGGTAGACGCCCAGGACGAGCAGCAGTGCGATCAGCGGTGCGACGACGGCCAGTTCACGGGGGATCAGGTCGCGGACCTTCTCGCTGCCGTCCTTGACCGGGCCGGTCATGATGCGCTGGTAGAGCCACAGGATGTAGATCGCGGAGAGGACCAGCGCGCTGGAGGCCAGCACCGCGAACACCGGGTAGCGGGTGAAGGTGCCGATCAGGACCAGGAATTCGCTGATGAACGGCGCCAGCCCGGGCAGCGACAGCGTGGCCAGCCCCGACACCAGGAAGGTGCCGGCCAGCACAGGGGCGACCTGTTGGACACCGCCGTAGTCGGCGATGAGCCGCGATCCGCGGCGTGACACCAGGAACCCGGCGATGAGGAACAGTGCGGCGGTGGAGATGCCGTGGTTGACCATGTAGAGGGCCGAGCCGGACTGGCCCTGGCTGGTCATGACGAAGATGCCCAGGATGATGAAGCCGAAGTGCGAGATCGAGGTGTAGGCGATCAGCCGCATGACGTCGGTCTGGCCGATGGCCACGATGGCGCCGTAGACGATGCCGATGACGGCCAGGGTGATGATGAACGGGCGGAATAGTGTTGCGCTGTCGGGGAACAGCTGCAAGCAGTAGCGCAGCATGCCGAACGTGCCGACCTTGTCCACCACGGCCATCATCAGCACCGCCGTCGCCGGCGTGGCCTCCACGGCCGCGTCGGGCAACCAACGGTGGAACGGCCACAGCGGAGCCTTGACCGCGAACGCGAACATGAACCCGAGGAACAGGGCGTTCATGATGGCCGGGTTGACCACGAGCTCGCCGGACGACGCCGCGGCCACGATCGCCCGAAGGTCGAAGGTGCCCGCCGCGAACGCGTCGCTGCGCGCGGTCACCACGTACAGCCCGACCACCGCGGCAAGCATGATCAGACCGCCGAACAGGTTGTAGAGCAGGAACTTCACGGCCGCCGCTGAACGAGCGGCGCCGCCCGCCCCGCCGAATCCGCCGATGAGGAAGTACATCGGAATGAGCATCGCCTCGAAGAACACGTAGAACAGCAACACGTCCAGCGCGACGAGGGAGATCAGCACCATGCCCTCGACGGCGAGCGTCAGCGCGACGTACGCATGCGCCGAACGTCCGGACAGGATCGAATCATCGGCGGCGTCGTTCCAGCCGGCCAGCAACAGCAGGGGCACCAGAACCGCTGTCAGCACCACCAACACCAGCGCGATCCCGTCGAGTCCCAGGATGTAGCCCGTGCCGAACGACGGGATCCACTCGTAGTCCTCGACGAACTGGTACTGCGCCCCAGTGGGGTCGAACTGCACCGAGAGGACGACGGCGACGGCCAGGACCGCCAGCGCCACCACGATGCCTGCGTACTTCGCGAATTGCCGTGCCGCCGAAGGTAACAGGATGATGACAGCGGCGCCGAGAAGCGGCACAGCCCACAACACGGTCAGCAGGGGGAAGCCGGCGGTCATCGCCACACCCCCGCGGCCACGATGGCGGCGACCACGAGAGCCGCACCCGCCAGCATCGACAATGCGTACGACCGCGCGAAGCCCGTCTGGATCCGCCGTAGTCCGTCGGAGGTGCGGCCCACCAGCGTCGCCAGCGCGCTGGTGACGCCGTCGACACCGACGTCGTCGATACGCACGAAGTCCCTGGTGAGACCCAAGCCGGGTCGCATGAGTGCGGTTTCGTTGAGGGTGTCGCTGTAGAGGTCGTGGCGGGCGGCGACGGTCAGTGCTGATACGTCGTCGGGTGCGGTGTTGGGGACCGGTCGGGTGGCGTAGAGGCGGTAAGCGACGGCGACGCCGGCGGCGACGACGGTCAGGGTGAGGGTGGTCATGGCCCAGATCGGGATGACGTGGTGGGGTTCGTGGACGCCGACCACGGGTTCCAGCCAGTGGGTCAGGGTGCCCCCGACGGCCAGCAACGCACCGGCGCCGACCGATCCCAGCGCGAGGATGATCATGGGTGCGGTCATGATCGCCGGGGATTCGTGGGGGTGGGCGTGGGGGGCCCAGCGTTTGTCGCCGAAGAAGGTCATGAGCATGACGCGGGTCATGTAGAACGCGGTGATCCCCGCCCCGAGCAGCGCCGCCCCGCCGAGCAGCAGCCCGCGTAGTCCGCCTGCGGCGAAGGCGGTTTCGATGATGGCGTCTTTGGAGTAGAACCCGGCGAACGGGGGGATCCCGATGATCGCGAGGTAGCCCAGCCCGAAGGTGGCGAAGGTGACCGGCAGGGCGCGTCGTAGTGCGCCGTAGCGGCGCATGTTGACTTCGTCGCCCATGGCGTGCATGACCGACCCGGCGCCCAGGAAGAGGCCGGCTTTGAAAAACCCGTGGGTGAGCAGGTGCATGATGGCCACCGCGTAGCCGGCTGGGCCGAGTCCGGCGGCCAGCACCATGTAGCCGATCTGGGACATAGTGGAGGCAGCGAGGGCTTTCTTGATGTCGTCTTTGGCGCAGCCGATCACCGCCCCGAACAGCAGCGTCACCGCACCGACGATCACGACGGCGGTCTGCGCCGTGGGGGCGAGGTTGAACACCGGCCCGGAGCGCACGATCAGATAGACGCCGGCGGTGACCATGGTGGCGGCGTGGATGAGCGCGGAGACCGGGGTGGGGCCTTCCATGGCGTCGCCGAGCCAGGATTGCAGCGGGACTTGGGCGGATTTGCCGCAGGCGGCCAGCAGCAGCAACAACCCGATCGCCGTCAAGCTGCCTTGGCCTAGGTCGGGGGCGGCGTCGAACAGGCCGGTATAGGACAGGGTGCCGGCGGTGGTGAACATGACGGCCAGCGCCAGGGCCAGGCCGACGTCGCCGACCCGGTTGACGATGAACGCTTTCTTGGCGGCGGTGGCGGCGCTGGGTTTGTGCGACCAGAACCCGATCAGCAGGTAGGAGGCCAGCCCGACGCCTTCCCAGCCGACGTAGAGGCCCAGGTAGTTGTCGGCCAGCACCAGCAGCAGCATGGCGGCGACGAACAGATTGAGGTAGCCGAAAAAAAGGCGTCGACTCGGGCCTGGACTGTGGGGTCGCTCCGCGAGCGTCGATCCCGGTGCCATGTAGCCGACCGAGTAGAGGTGGATCAGGGAGCCGACCCCGGTGATCAACAGGACGAAGCACACCGACAACGCATCGAGCTGCAGCCCGAAATCCACCCGCAGGTGCCCGACGGGGACCCAGGTGAACAAGGTCTGCCCGATCACGCGGTCCTCAGGCATCCGGCCGAGCAGATCGAGGAACAATTTCACGCCCCAGGCGAAGGACGCCAGCACGGTGGCGCAGCCGAGTAGGTGGCCCCACCGGTTGGTGCGTTTACCCCCGAGCAGCAGGACCGCGGCCCCGGCCAGGGGCAGCGTGATCAGCGGCCACAGCGTCGATGTCATCGGTGTCAGTGCCGCAGCAGGTGGGCGTCGTCGACGTTGGCTGATTGTCGGGTGCGGTAGATCGACATGATGATCGCCAGGCCGATCACGACCTCGCAGGCCGCGACCACCATGGTGAAGAAGGCGACGACCTGACCGTCGAGATGTCCGTGCATCCGGGAGAACGCGACGAACGCCAGATTGCACGCGTTGAGCATCAACTCCACACACATGAACATCACAATCGCGTTGCGGCGCAACAACACCCCCGCCGCACCGATGGTGAACAGCAATGCCGACAGGTACAGGTAGTTGTCAGGATTCACCCGGTTTCCCCTCGTCTGTCCCGTTCACGCTGCGCCGCACCAGGATGCTGCTCACCGAGATTGCGGCCTCGGAGCCGTCGGGTAGCCGGGCGGGCACGTCGACGGCGTTATGCCTGGCGTACACACCGGAACTCGGCAGGGTCGTCGGATATCCCAGACCCCGGAACCGTTCCTGCGCCAATTCCCGTTGGGTCTTCCGGTGTTCGAAGCGTTCCCGGTGCGTCAGGACCATCGCCCCGAGTGCCGCGGTGATCAGCAGCGCGCTGGTCAACTCGAAGGCCCACAGGTAGCGGGTGAAGATGAGCGCCGCCAAGCCCTCCACGTTTCCGCCGGCGTTCGCCTCTGCCAGGCCCACGAACCCGGTCGTCGTCGCCGAGCCGATGCCTGCGATCAGCAGGATCCCAAAGCCGAGCCCGGAGACGATTGCCGCAATGCGTTGTCCGCGAATCGTTTCCACGAGTGACTCCGACGAGTCGACGCCGATGAGCATGAGCACGAACAGGAACAGCATCATCACCGCACCGGTATAGACCACCACCTGCACCACACCGAGGAACAACGCGTCCTGAGCAACGTACAGAATCGCGAGGCTGATCATCGTCGTGGCCAGGAAGATCGCGGAGTACACGGCCTTCGGGGCGGCGACGACGCCGATCGCCCCGGCCACCGCCACCACGGCCAGCACCCAGAATGCGACCGCCTCGGGGTTCATGACTCCACCTGTGTCGTAACCTGCGTGGCGGGTTGGGTGGGTGCGGTGATCTTGCCGAGGTAGTAGTCGTCGTCGGTGGTGCCGGGGGCCATGGGGTGTGGTGGTGGTTGCATGCCGGGCTGCAGTGGGGCCAGGAGTTTGTCTTTGCCGTAGATGAGGTCGGCCCGGTTGTCGTCGGCCATTTCGTAGTCGTTGGTCATGGTCAGCGCGCGAGTGGGGCAGGCTTCTATGCAGAGTCCGCAGCCGATACAGCGCAGGTAGTTGATTTGGTAGACGCGGCCGTAGCGTTCGCCGGGCGAGAAGCGTTGGCCCTCGGTGTTGTCGGCACCTTCGACGTAGATGGCGTCGGCGGGACACGCCCAGGCGCACAGTTCGCAGCCGATGCATTTCTCCAGCCCGTCGGCGTAGCGGTTGAGCTGGTGGCGGCCGTGGTAGCGCGGTTGGGTGGGTTGCTTGTGTTCGGGGTATTGCTCGGTGATCGGTTTGGTGAACATCGATTTGAACGTCACGCCGAATCCGGCGAGGGCGTCGAGGAATTTAGGCACGAACGTTCTCCTTGTTCGGCAGGGGCGGCACCGGGAACCCGTTTGCGAGCGCGGCGGGTGGTGGTGCGGTGAGTGTGCGGCGACGCCGGGCGTTGTAGCCGATGCCCACCAGCGCCACCGCGGCGAAGAACGCGCCGTAGACGACGACGGTGGTCCACGGCGGGGACCCGTTCATCCGTAGGGTTTTGGCCACCGCGACGGCCATGATCCAGGTCAGGGAGGTGGGGATGAGCAGTTTCCAGCCCAGTGCCATGAATTGGTCGTAGCGCAGGCGGGGCAGGGTGGCGCGTAGCCACATGTAGAAGAACAGGAAGCCCCAGACTTTGGCGGTGAACCATAGCAGCGGCCACCATCCGGTGTTGGCGCCGTCGATGAGGCTGATGGGCCAGGGGGCATGCCAGCCGCCGAGGAACATGGTCATGGCCAGTGCGGAGACGGTGGTCATGTTGACGTATTCGGCCAGCATGAACATGGCGAATTTCAGTGAGGAGTATTCGGTGTGGAAGCCGCCGACCAACTCGCCTTCGGCTTCTGGCAGGTCGAAGGGCGCGCGGTTGGTTTCCCCGACCATCGCGGTCACATAGACCAGGAAGGACGGCAGTAGCAGGAAGATGAACCAGGTGTGGGTTTGGGCGGCCACGATGCCTGAGGTGGACATGGTGCCGGCGTAGAGGAATACCGACGCGAAGGTCAGGGCCATGGCGATTTCGTAGGACACCACTTGGGCGCTGGAGCGCAGTCCGCCCAGCAGGGGGTAGGTGGAGCCCGACGCCCAGCCGGCCAGCACGATGCCGTAGACCCCGATGGAGGTGACTGCCAGCACGTAGAGCACCGCCACGGGCATATCGGTCAGTTGCAGGGGGGTGTGGTGGCCGAACACCGAGACGACGGGGCCAAGGGGGATCACGGCGAAGGCGAGGATGGCGGGGATGACCGCGATGACCGGTGCCAGCAGGTAGATGGGTTTGTCCACCCCGGCCGGGGTCAGGCCTTCTTTGAGGGCGAGTTTGACTCCGTCGGCCAGTGATTGCAGCAGCCCGAACGGCCCCACCCGGTTCGGGCCGTAGCGCATCTGCATGCGGCCCAACACCTTACGCTCCGCCAGGATCGCCACCAACACCGTCAACAACAGGAACACGAAGACCGCGACCGACTTGACGAGGATCAGCCAAAACGGGTCATGCCCGAAAACCGTCGGATCGGGATGTGTCACCGGACCGCCTCCCGCTCGACACGCACGACCGCGCCGGCACCGACACCCAGCTGGGCGTAGGCAGCGCTTCCGGGCGAGTTCATCGGCACCCAGACCACCCGATCGGCCATCTCGGTGACAGACAGGGGCAGGCTGATCTCCCCGCGATCCGTGCGCAGCGTGACCAGATCACCGTCGGCTGCGCCGATCTCGGCGGCGGTGGCCGGTGACAGCCGCGCGACGCTGGGTCGGGCGGTGCCGGCCAGATACGGTTCGCCCTCCTGTAATCGCCCGGCGTCCAACAACATCCGCCAAGTCGCCAGCACCGCTTCGCCGGGACCCGGTGACGTCGATGCGGGGGCGGTGATCTCGGGTCGTAGAGGCGGTGCGCCATCCCAGGCGGTCGCGCGCACGCCTGAGCTGAGGCCGAGGTCCACACCCATCTCGTCGGCCAGGGTCTGCAGTACCCGTGAATCCGATGCGGCGTTGCTGGCCATCGCGGGACCGAACGGACGGATACGACCCTCCCAATTCATGAATGACCCCGACTTCTCGACAACGGGTGCGATCGGGAACACCACATCGGCCAGTTTGGTGACCGCGCTCTCCCGTAGTTCGAGACTCACTACGAACGGCGCCGCTTCGACGGCGGACAATGCGAGGAACGGGTCGGGCAGATCGCCGAGTTCGACGCCCCCAATCAGCAGTGCGCCGAGCTCGCCTGTATCCGCCGCGGCCAGGATCGCCGTGGTGTCGCGCCCGGGTGCGGAGGGCAGTTCGTCGACATGCCACTGCGCAGCGGTCCGCTCTCGGGCCGTGTCGTCGGATACTGGGGCCCCGCCGGGCAAAACGTTGGGTAGGCATCCGGTTTCGAGTGCGCCGCGTTCGCCGGCGCGGCGGGGTATCCAGGCCAGGCGTGCCCCGGTGGTGTCGGCCAGGCGGGCCGCGGCGGTCAGGGCGCCGGGGCTGGTGGCCAGCCGTTCCCCGACCAGGATGATGGTGTCGGCGGGTAGGTCGGTGGCCAGGGCGTGCAGGGCGGCGGCTTCGGCACCGGGGGTGGTCATGACCAGCCGCCCGCTCATCTTGGTCAGGCCGCGGGTGGCGAAGGGTGCGATCGCGACGACCTTCAGGCCGCGTTTGCGGGCGGCCTTGCGCAGCCGAAGGTAGACGATCGGGGATTCCTCTTCGGGCTCGATACCGGCCAGCACGACGGTGGACGCCGTTTCGAGGTCGCCGTAGGTGACCGACCCCGCCCGCCCGGCCACCCGGGTGGCCAAGAACCATTCCTCTTCGGCGCTGTGGGCGCGGGCCCGGAAGTCGATGTCGTTGCTGCCCAGCACCATCCGGGTGAATTTGGCGTAGGCGTAGGCATCCTCGACCGTGACCCGTCCGCCGACGAGCACCCCGGCGCTTCCCGCCGCGGCGGCCAGGCCGGAGGCGGCCACCGCGATGGCCTCCGACCAGGACGCGGTGCGGTGTTTCCCGTCCTCGTCGCGGATCAACGGGGTCGTGATGCGGTCGCCCAGGGTGGGGTAGGTGAAGGCCCAGCGGCCTTTGTCGCAGTTCCATTCCTCGTTGACTTCGGGGTCGTCTCCGGCCAGGCGGCGCAGTACGACGCCGCGGCGGTGATCGGTGCGCTGCGCGCAACCGGCGGCGCAGTGTTCGCAGACGCTGGGGCTGGAGATCAGGTCGAAGGGTCGGGCGCGGAACCGGTAGGCCTGTCCGGTCAGCGCGCCGACCGGGCAGATCTGCACGGTGTTGCCCGAGAAGTAGGAGTCGAACGCGGCCTGCGGCCCGATGCCGACTTGTTGCAGCGCGCCGCGCTCGAGCAACTCGATGAACGGGTCACCGGCGATCTGGGTGGAGAACCGGGTACACCGCGCGCACAGCACGCAGCGTTCTCGATCCAGCAGCACCTGGGCGGAGAGATTGATGGGTTTGGGGAAGGTGCGTTTGACGCCCTCGAATCGGGTCTCGGCGCGTCCGTTGGACATGGCCTGGTTCTGCAGGGGGCATTCGCCGCCCTTGTCGCAGACCGGGCAGTCCAGCGGATGGTTGATCAGCAGCAGTTCCATCACGCCCTGCTGGGCCTTGTCGGCGGCCGCGCTGCTGTGCTGGGTGCGCACGACCATGCCGGGGGTGGCGGTGATGGTGCACGACGCCATGGGTTTGCGTTGGCCTTCGACCTCGACCAGGCATTGGCGGCAGGCGCCGACCGGGTCGAGCAGCGGGTGGTCACAGAACCGGGGGATCTGCACGCCGATGAGTTCGGCCGCGCGGATCACCAACGTGCCCTTGGGCACCGACACCGCGACATCGTCGATGGTCAGATTCACCATCTCCACCGCAGGCACCTGCGCGGCGTGCTCTGCGGTGCGGTGGGTGGGTTCGGCCCGGGTCACAGCGCACCCCGTTTCCTGGGCGAGCAGACGCACGTTGACCCCGAAACCGCCCAGAAGGGGTGCTTATGCGTCTGCTCGGCGGAAGTCAGGCGCGTGGGTTGGGCGGAGAAGCTCACGCGCGCACCTCCTGGGGTGCGGCCAGCATCGAGGCATACGGGTCGAACGGACAACCCCCACCGAGGTGCGCCTCGTACTCGGCGCGGAACCACTTGATCGAGCTGATGATCGGACTGGCCGCACCATCACCCAACGCGCAGAACGACTTTCCGAAGATGGTGTCGGAGATGTCCAGCAGCTTGCCGATGTCTTCCTCAGTGCCGCGGCCGGTTTCGAGACGTTGGTAGATCTGCGCCAGCCAGTAGGTGCCTTCGCGGCAGGGGGTGCATTTGCCGCAGGATTCGTGGGCGTAGAACTGGGTCCAGCGCCGTACCGCGCGGACCACGCAGGTGGTTTCGTCGAAGATCTGCAGGGCTTTGGTGCCCAGCATGGAGCCGACCGAGGCCATGCCCTCGTAATCCAGGGGGACGTCGAGGTGTTCATCGGTCAGCAGCGGGGTCGAGGATCCGCCGGGGGTCCAGAACTTCAGTTGATGGCCGGGGCGCATCCCGCCGGCGTAGTCGAGCAACTCGCGCAGCGTGATACCCAGCGGTGCTTCGTATTGTCCGGGCCGGCTGACATGACCCGACAGCGAGTACAGCGTGAACCCCGGCGATTTCTCCGACCCCATCGACTTGAACCAATCGACCCCGCCGAGGATCACCGGCGGCACCGAGGCAATGGATTCCACGTTGTTGACCACCGTCGGGCACGCATACAGGCCGGCGACGGCGGGGAAGGGTGGGCGCAGTCGGGGTTGGCCGCGGCGGCCTTCCAGGGAGTCCAGCAGGGCGGTTTCCTCGCCGCAGATGTAGGCGCCGGCCCCGGCGTGCACGATGAGGTCCAGGTCGAAACCGCTGCCGGCGATGTCTTTGCCGAGGTAGCCCGCTGCGTAGGCTTCGGCGACGGCGGTGTGCAGGCGGCGCAGCACCGGGACCACTTCCCCGCGTAGGTAGATGAAGGCGTGGTGGGCGCCGATGGCGTAGGCGGCGATGATGGCGCCCTCGATGAGGAAGTGCGGGGTCATCAACAGCAGCGGAATGTCTTTGCAGGTGCCCGGTTCGGACTCATCGGCATTGATCACCAGATAGTGCGGCTTAACCCCGGCAGGTCCCGACGAAGTCTGATGGTCGCTCGGTAAGCCTCGCTCGCGTGGGATGAACGACCATTTGGTGCCGGTGGGGAAACCCGCCCCGCCCCGGCCGCGCAGCCCCGAATCCTTCACCAGCGCAATCACATCCTCGGGCGCCATCGCCAACGCCTTGGCCAACGCCCGATACCCGTCATGACGCCGATACGTATCCAACGTCCACGGCTCGTCGTCATCCCAGAACCGGCTCAGCACCGGGGTCAGCGGGGTCGAAGGTGGCATTCAGTCTCCCGATTCCGTTGTGGCCGGGTCGGTTTCCGGGGTATCGGGTTTGGGCGGCACCGTCGCCGACGGGCTAGGCGCGGGCTGGTCGCGGACCGACTCGGCGGCTTGGGCCTGTTCGTACTCGTTGTCGGACAGCGTTACTGCGGCATCGCCGCCCGAACCATACGGTGGCGCCGTCATATCCAGCGCGCGCGCGACCCTGACCCCGGCCAGGGTCGCCCCGGCGGTGCCTTTGGGGTCGGGTGTGTGGTCAGCGTCTGGCAACCCGGCGAGGGTGCGGGCGGTGGTGGTGAAGGGGGGGATGGTTCCGCCGCGGGTGGCGGTGATGGGTTGGTTGGTTTGGAGTTTGGTGATGAGTTGTTGTGCGGTGGTTGGTGTTTGGTTGTCGAAGAATTCCCAGTTGATCATGATTACGGGGGCGTAGTCGCAGGCGGCGTTGCATTCGAGGTGTTCCAGGGTGATCTGGCCGTCGTCGGTGGTGTGTCCGGCGGTGATCCCGAGGTGGTCTTGCAGGGTGTGCAGGATGGCGTCGCCGCCCATGATGGCGCACAGTGTGTTGGTGCAGACCCCGACGAGGTAGCGCCCGGTGGGGGTGCGCCGGTACATGCTGTAGAAGGTGGCCACGGCGGTGACTTCGGCGCTGGTCAGGTCGAGCTGCTCGGCGCAGAACCGGATCCCGGCGGTGGTGAGGTAGCCGTCTTCGGATTGGGTCAGGTGCAGCAGGGCCAGCAGCGCCGAGCGGGGCTGGGGGTAGCGGGCGATGATGGCCGCGGCGTCGCCGGCCAACCGGTCTGCGACCTCGGGCGGGTAGGCGGTGGGGCCGGCGATGGGGGGGCCGGGTTCCTGCGGGCGCGGCCCGAGCCGCAACTCCACCGGGCTCATCGGTCGACTCCGCCCATGACGGGGTCGATGGAGGCGACCGCGGAGATGACGTCGGCGATCATGGCGCCTTCGCACATGGCGGCCACGGCTTGCAGGTTGGTGAAGGAGGGGTCGCGGTAGTGCACACGGTAGGGGCGGGTGCCGCCGTCGGAGACGATGTGTACGCCGAGTTCGCCGCGGGGGGATTCGATGGCGGTGTAGCACTGTCCGGGTGGGACGCGGAGGCCTTCGGTGACGAGTTTGAAGTGGTGGATGAGGCCTTCCATGGAGTGGCCCATGATGTGGGCGATGTGGTCGGGGGAGTTGCCCAGTCCGTCGGGGCCCAGGCTCAGGTGGGCGGGCCAGGCCAGTTTCTTGTCCTCGATCATGACCGGGCCCGGCGCCAGCCGGTGCAGGGCCTGGTCGACGATGCGCAGGGATTGGGTCATTTCGTCGACGCGGATCAGGTAGCGGTCGTAGCAGTCGGCGTTGGTGCCGGTCGGGATATCGAAGTCGTAGGTGTCGTAGCCGCAGTAGGGGTGGGCTTTGCGCAGGTCGTGGGGTAGGCCGGTGGCGCGCAGTACGGGGCCGGTGACGCCTAGGGCCATGCAGCCGGTCAGATCCAGGTAGCCGATGTGTTGGGTGCGGGCTTTCCAGATGGTGTTCTCGCGTAGCAGCGCGGAGAGTTCGGCCAGCCGGGCGGGCAGGATGTCGAGCAGGCGGGCGATCATGGCCGGGGCTTCGTCCGGCAGGTCGGCGGCCAGCCCGCCGGGGCGGATGTAGGCGTGGTTCATCCGTAGTCCGGTGATGGCTTCGAAGACGGTCAGGATTTCTTCGCGTTCACGAAAGCCGTAGAACATGGCCGACATGGCTCCCAGTTCCATGCCGCCGGTGGCCAGGGCGACCAGATGGGAGGAGATGCGGTTGAGTTCCATCAGCAGCACCCGGATGACCGTGGCGCGCTCGGGGATCCGCTCGGTGATCCCCAACAGGTTTTCCACGCCGAGGCAGTAGGCGGTTTCGTTGAAGAACGGGGACAGGTAGTCCATGCGGGTGACGAAGGTGACGCCCTGGGTCCAGGTGCGGTATTCCAGGTTTTTCTCGATGCCGGTGTGTAGGTAGCCGATGCCGCAGCGGGCGTCGGTGACGGTTTCGCCTTCGATCTCCAGAATCAGCCGCAACACCCCATGGGTGGACGGATGCTGCGGACCCATATTGACCACGATCCGCTCGGAAGCCGAGGCGGCCGCGGTGGCGCGGGCGTGGGCGATGATCTCGTCCCAGTCCTGACCGCCCAGGGTGATCACCGTCTCGGCCGTCACTGCAGCGTCTCCGTCCTCGATGTGGGGGGTGTGGTCATCAGTGGTAGGTGCGTCGTTCGTCGGGGGGTGCGATGGTGGCGCCGTGGTATTCCACCGGGACCCCGCCCAGCGGGTAGTCCTTGCGCTGGGGGTGCCCGATCCAGTCATCGGGCATCTCGATGCGGGTCAGCGCGGGATGGCCGTCGAAGAGGATCCCGAAGAAGTCGTAGGTTTCACGTTCGTGCCAGTCCACCGTGGGATAGATCGAGAACAGCGACGGCACATGCGGGTCGGCATCGGGGCAGGACACTTCCAGACCGATGCGCCTCCGGTGGGTGATGGAGGCCAGCGGATAGACCGCATGCAGCTCCGCGCCGGCCTGATCGGGGTAGTGCACCCCGCAGACGCCCAGGCACAGTTCGAAGCGCAACCCCGGGTCGTCGCGCAGCGCCCGCGCCACCGCCGGCAGATACTCCCGGGCGATGTGCACGGTCATCTGGTCGCAATGCACCACCACCCGGGCCACCGCGGCGTCGAACACCTCGGCGCCCAGCACCTCGGCCAAACGGTCGATCACCTCATCGAAGAACCCGCCATAGGGGCGCGGACTGCCCGCCGGCGCGGTGACCGCGCGCACCAGCCGGCCATACCCCGAGGTGTCCCCGCTGCCCGACACCCCGAACATCCCCCGCCCGCCACCACCGCCGGCGTTCATCGGGGTCCTCGGCTCTTCGCGCGAGCGCTCATCGCAGGAGTCCTTTGAGTTCCAGGGTGGGGGTGGCGGCCAGGGCGGCGGTTTCGGCGGCGGCGACGACCTCGTCGCGGTGGACCCCCAGGGGCATCTCGGCGATCTTGGCGTGCAGGGTCAAGATGGCGTGCAGGAGCATTTCCGGGCGGGGCGGGCAGCCGGGCAGATAGATGTCCACCGGCACCACGTGATCGACGCCTTGGACGATGGCATAGTTGTTGAACATTCCTCCGCTGGAGGCGCAGACCCCCATGGCCAGCACCCATTTGGGTTCGGCCATCTGGTCATACACCTGCCGCAGGACCGGCGCCATCTTCTGGCTCACCCGGCCGGCCACGATCATCAGATCGGCCTGACGTGGGGTGGCGGAGAAGCGTTCCATGCCGAATCGGGCGATGTCGAACCGGGGTCCGGCGGTGGCCATCATCTCGATGGCACAACAGGCCAGCCCGAAGGTGGCCGGCCACAGCGAGCCTTTGCGGACATACCCGGCGATCTTCTCCACCGTGGTCAACAGGATCCCGCCGGGCAGTTGTTCTTCTAGTCCCAATTCAACCCACCCCGCCGCCACACATAGGCATAGGCCACGAACACCGCGGCCATGAACAACGCCATCTCCACCAGCGCGAACGTGCCCAACGCGTCAAAGGCCACCGCCCACGGATACAAGAACACGATCTCGATGTCGAACACGATGAACAACATCGCGGTCAGATAGAACTTGATCGGGAACCGCCCACCACCCAGACGGCTCGCCGCCGGCTCAATCCCACACTCATACGCCGCCAACTTCGCCCGGTTGAATCGCCGCGGCCCCACCACCAACGCAATACCCACCGAACCCACCGCAAACAACGCCGCAATCACACCAAGAACCAGAATCGGGGTATAGACATCCATACCGATAAGGTGCTCCTTCGTGGGCCGCCGATGTGAGCTACCCCATAGCCTAGCGGTCATTGCGACCGGGGCCACATATTTTGGTTAGTATCGGTTACTAACCGGACGTCCCTTCCGGGCGGGGGTATCCGCCACGTCAAAAGTCAACGGCCGCATGGCAATTTGCGTAGCCGGGTGCTGGAATCCTCCGGGTTACTCGGGGGTAGCGCGCAACAGCGACACGACCGCATCGCCGAGACGAATCGGGTCGATCGGGTGCGGTACTGCGGCTTCCGCACGCGACCAGTTGGCCAGCCACGCATCGTCGGGCCTACCCGTCAGCACCAGGATCGGCGGGCATTGGACTAGCTCGTCTTTGAGTTGCTTGGCGATTCCCATACCGCCCGCGGGGGTTGCCTCGCCGTCGAGGATCGCCAGGTCGATGCCACCGGCGTCCATCTGCTTGATCACCATCGGCGCGGTTGCTACCTCGGTGTATGTCAGTTCGGGCAACTCGGGATGAACCCGCTTGCCGAGTGCCAATTGCACGGTTTCCCGCGTCCTTGGGTTGCTGCTGTACACCAGGACCCGCAGTGCCCGCTCGGCCATGGGACGAATGCTATGCCATCGGCGCGGCGGGCCGTCCACACCACAGCCGTGCGGAATGGCCGTCGTTTGCTGAAACGTCCGGTGCCGCAGTGCGTCGCGGTGCGCGGGGTGCGCGTATCCCGGGGATCGTGACTCGCCCCCGGCGCGAGCGAAAGTTGTTTCGGGGCCTGCCCATTCGGACCCGACCGTGAGACCCTTGACCTGAAGTGCCGTTGACGTATCACACTGTGGCCATGGCAACCACACCATCCACACCGTCCCGGTCGCGGTTCGACAACGCATATCGGTCGCGGACCGCGCCATGGGTGATCGGCGAGCCGCAGCCTGCGATCATCGAGGTGGAACGTGCGGGCTTGATCGCAGGCAAGGTCCTCGACGTCGGCTGCGGCACGGGGGAACACACTATATTGCTCACCCGACTCGGGTACGACGTGCTGGGGATCGACTTTGCTCCTCACGCCATCGAACAGGCCAGGCAGGCGGCCGCCGACCGAGGCGTCGACGCCCGGTTCGAGGTCGCGGATGCAATGGACCTCGGCGCCGAACCCCGGTATGACACCGTCGTGGACAGCGCGCTGTTCCACATCTTCGGGGCCTTCGGAGACCACGACCGATCCCGCTATGTTGCCAGCCTGCGCGGCGCCACCCGTCCGGGAGCGCGCGTACACGTGCTCGCACTGTCCGACGCAGGGCGCGGATTCGGACCCGAGGTCAGCGACGACACGATCAGAGACGCGTTTGCCGACGGCTGGGAACTCGAGGCGTTGAGCGCCACGGTCTATCGGGGCATTGTCTTTGCGGCGCAGGCCGACGCGATCGGGCTGCCGGTGGGGAGCCGGGTTGAGGAGCCGGCCTGGCTAGCGCGTATGCGACGGATCTGATTCTCCGTCAGATTCCTTGTGTTCGTTGGCTATTCGACGGCTTCTCGATCTCAGCCGCGATCCTGTCGCCGGCTCGCAGCAGTGCGCTCGGTAGATCGTGGCCGACGACGGACCGGGCGACGCCCGCGGCGGCGATAGCCGCCTCCAGGTCGACGTCGACGTCGATGTCGCTGTCCCGCAGCAGATACACCAGGTCCTCGGTCGCGATGTTGCCGCTTGCGCCCGGCGCGAACGGGCAGCCGCCCAGGCCGCCAACCGACGCGTCGAGCCTGGTGACCCCGCTCGTGACGGCGGCGTAGGCGCTGGCGAGCCCGGCGCCACGGGTGTTGTGGAAATGCGCACCCAGCGGCAGGTCGCCGGTCAACGGCGTGAGCCGATCGATGAGATCGGTTACCCGTTTTGGCGTGGCGGTTCCGATGGTGTCGGCGATCGCCAGCCGGTCGGCGCCGAAATCTGTTGCACGCGAAACGATGTCGAGTACACGCTGAGTGGGTGTCGGGCCGTCGAACGGGCAATCCCATGCGGTGGCGATGATCACCTCGACCGTGACGCCACTGCCGTGGGCGATCGCCACGATCTCGCGGATGAGGGCGGTCGCTTCCGCCGACGAGCGGCCCACGTTGGCGTTGCTGTGGCCGTCAGCGGCCGAAACCACGTACTCGATCGCTCGCAAACCCGCCGCCACCGCGCGCTTTGCGCCCCCGGCACCCGCCACCAGCGCGGAGAACTCGATATGGGGGAACCGCCACAGCTCGGAGGCAAGGTCAGCGGCGTCGGCCAGCGCGGGCACTTTCGACGGGGAGACGAACGCGGTGACCTCGACTTCGCGAACGCCGGTGGCCGAGACGGCCTCCAGCAACTCGAGTTTCGCCGATAGCGGGACGGGCGTCTCGATCTGCAGGCCGTCGCGCAGCGAAACTTCTCTGATGTCAACATGTGTCGGCATGCGTCTCGGCTCGTGTGTCGGCTCGTGTGTCGAGGTGGTCATCACACCACTCCCTCCTCGCGCAGCCGCTCGAGCTCGGCGCTGCTCTTCCCGAGCAGTTCGAGGTAGATCTCGTCGTTGTGCCGGCCGGGCGTGGCAGGGCCCGCGTTGCGTACCGCACCAGGCGTGGCCGACAGGACCGGCACGATCCCTGGGCCCAGCACCGAGCGGCCGATGCGTTCGTCCCAATGCTCGACGAGCATCCCGCGGGCGCGTAGCTGAGCGTCGCCGACGACGTCGGCCACCGTATTGATCGGGCCTGCGATCACACCCGCCGCGCTGAGTGTGTCGATGATGTCACCGGGCTGGCGTTCGGCCGCCCAGTCGCCGATGATCTTGTCCAGCTCGTCCTGGTTACGGCCCCGTGCGCCGTGGTGGGCGAACCGGTCGTCGGTGGCCAGCTCGGGCCTGCCCATCGCCCGGCACAGCCGGCGGAAGACGGTGTCCTGGTTTGCCGCGATCACCACCCAGCTGCCGTCGGCGCTACGGTAGATGTTCGACGGGGCAATACCGTCGAGCCGGGTGCCCGACGGGCCGCGGACCACCCCGCCCACGTCATAGTCGGGAATGGTGGACTCCTGCACCGCCAGGCACGACTCCGTCAGCGCCGCGTCGACCACCTGGCCCTCGCCGGTCACCGAGCGCCGATAGAGCGCCGCCAGCGCACCCTGCGCGGCGAACATGCCGGCCAGGGTGTCGCCGATCGACAGGGCCATCCGGGGCGGGGGACCGCCGGGGAAGCCGTTGAGGTGGCGCAGCCCGCTGGCCGCTTCGGCCACCGATGCGTATCCCGCCTTGTGCGCGTCCGGTCCTGTCTGCCCGTAGCCCGAGACGCGCACGAGGATCAGTCCCTTGTTGCGGCCCCGGAGCGTCTCGTAGCCGAGGTCCCACTTCTCCAATGTGCCCGGGCGGAAGTTCTCCACCACGATGTCGGATCGCTCCGCCAGTTCCAGGAACAGGTCGCGGCCCGCCGGCTCGCGCAGGTTCAGGGTGACGGCCTTCTTGTTGCGCGCGTGCACGGTCCAGAAGACGTGGTGCCCGTCCAGTTCGGCCTGCCCCCACGTGCGCAGCGGATCGGGCGCCCCGGGCGGCTCGATCTTGATCACCTCGGCGCCCATGTCGCCGAGTAATCGGCCCGCGAAAGGGCCCGCGATGAGAGTGCCGAGCTCGAGCACCCGCACGCCGTCGAGTGCACCGGTCGGCGTGGTGTTGATCACGTCAGCAGGATCCTCCAGAAGGTGGGTGGACGGAAGCGGGCGTGCGGACGGTCATTCCTCATTACTGATTAGTGACTTTTCGGCTCCGATATCGAATCCGGGTTCGATCGAGGCGAACAGCCGGAATGAGCCCGTGGCTCCTCGATATGACCGTCACCACATCGCCAAGCCTATCCGTCTGCGCAGGTGACAGCTCTGACGGGCGTGTGAGCGGCGCCGTTGCCGATTTCGGCCCGTGCGTCGGGCGACGCGCGCGAGCTCTGCTTGAGTTTTCTCTTAATGCGGGCACATGTTTTACTCATGTCGCGACAACTGAAACTCTTCACGCTCGGCTCCATGAGCTGAGCGGTCTGGGCACCTGATGCGTGAAACGCTGAAGGGCCGAGGAGCGATCTCCGATCATGGCCTTGGATGGCGTGTTTACCCGGTAACGAAAGATGGATGGATTGGCGTATGACGTTCGTTGAGAAAATGCGTGGCCAGTGGGTCCGCCGGTTCTCGATCGCCGCGCTGGCGGCGATCCTGCTGCCGGGCCTGATCGGTCTGGCTGGTGGGTCCGCGACTGCCGGGGCGTTCTCGCGGCCCGGCCTGCCGGTCGAGTACCTGATGGTTCCCTCGCCGTCGATGGGTCGGGATATCAAGATCCAGTTCCAGAGTGGCGGTCCGAATTCCCCCGCGGTGTACCTGCTGGACGGTCTGCGGGCGCAGGAAGACTTCAACGGCTGGGATATCAACACCCAGGCGTTCGAGTGGTACCTCGACTCGGGTCTGTCGATTGTGATGCCCGTCGGCGGTCAGTCCAGCTTCTACGCGGACTGGTACGCGCCTGCGCGCAACAACGCGGGTCCGCCGCTGACCTACAAGTGGGAGACCTTCCTGTCCTCCGAGCTGCCGGGGTGGTTGCAGGCCAACCGCGACGTGCGGCCCACCGGTAACGCGGCGATCGGCCTGTCGATGGCCGGATCCGCCTCGCTGATCCTCTCGGTGTATCACCCGCAGCAGTTCGTCTATGCCGGTTCGATGTCGGGCTTCCTGAACCCGTCCGAGGGCTGGTGGCCGATGCTCATCGGTGTCTCGATGGGTGACGCCGGTGGCTTCAAGGCCGAGGACATGTGGGGCCCGTCCAGCGACCCGGCGTGGAAGCGCAACGACCCGATGGTGCAGATCCCCCAGATCGTCGCCAACGGCACCCGAATCTGGATCTACTGCGGCAACGGCCAGCCCAATGAGCTCGGCGGCGGCGATCTGCCTGCCACCTTCCTGGAGGGCCTGACCATCCGCACCAACATCACGTTCCGCGACAACTACCTGGCCGCGGGTGGCACCAACGGTGTCTTCAACTTCCCGGACAACGGCACCCACAACTGGGCGTACTGGGGCCGGGAGCTGCAGGCCATGAAGCCGGATCTGCAGGCTCACCTGCTCTGATACCGGGTCCTGAACCCCGATCGAGACACGAAGTCCCCCAACTCAGGTTGGGGGACTTCGCGTCTGTGCAGGCGTCTGTGCAGGTGCCCGGACTAGAAGCCGCCGGAGACGCGGACGACCGCGCGGCCCGAGTAGCGGCCGGCCAGGATCTCCTCGAACACCGCGACGACGTCTTTGACATCGACATCACGGGATACCGAGTCGAGGTGCCGAGGCTTCAGCGGTCCCCCCAGCCGCTCCCACAGCGCTCTGCGGGGCCCGATCGGCACGTTGACCGAGTCGATGCCCAACAGCGCGACACCGCGCAGGATGAAGGGCATCACGGTGGTGTGCAGGGCGGCCCCGCCCGTCAAGCCGCTGGCGGCGACCGCGCCGCCGTAGTTCAGCGCGCTGATCACATCGGCCAGGGCGGCACCGCCGACGCAGTCGACTGCGCCCGCCCATCGGGCCTTCGCCAGCGGGCGGGGCTTGGCCTCGGGATCCTCGGGAAGTCTGGAGATCACCTCGGCGGCCCCGAGCTGCTTCAGCGTCGCCTCCGATTCGACTTTGCCCGTCGAGGCGACGACGTGATAGCCGGCGCCGGCGAGCAGGTCGATGCTCACCGAACCGACACCGCCGGTGGCGCCGGTGACGACGACGGGGCCGTCGTCGGGCGTGATGCCACGGTCCATGAGGGCCTGGACGCTCATCGCCGCGGTGAATCCCGCGGTGCCGATCGCCGCACCTTCCCGCGGCGTCAGCGCTCCCAGCTTGACCACCCAGTCCGCGGGTAGCCGGGCGTACTCGGAGTAGCCGCCGTGGCGGGCGGTGCCGACTTCGTAGCCGTGCGCCAACACCAGGTCGCCGGGTGCGAAGTCGTCCGACGAGGATTCGACGACCTCACCCGTCAGGTCGATGCCCGGCACGATCGGGTAGTTGCGCACCACCCCGCCCTTGGGGGTGACGGCGAGGCCGTCCTTGAAGTTGACGCTGGAATAGAGGACACGGACGATGACATCACCGGGCGGCAGATCGTCTGCCGTGAGCGTCTCGACCGCGGTCGTGATCGCGCCGGAGTCGTCCTGCCGTGCCATGAATGCCTGAAATGTCTGCACGGCATGACGCTATACCCGGTCATGACGGCAGCGGCATGGCCCTACTCGGTCGTCGTCAGCCCCAGTTTGCCGGCCAGCGCGAGCGTGGCTTCGGCGCGGGCGAGGGTGGGCTTGGCGCTTCCGTCGTAGACGTTTGCCGCGTCGGAGAGCCGCGCCACCGTCTCGCGGGCCGCCGCGATCTCGGCCGGCGACGGGCTGAGCAGCGTGTTGATGGCTTGGGCGTGCTCGGCGGCCAGGCACAACCGGCCCGACATGCCGGTCGACCTCGCGATCTGACTGTCGCGGTCGAGGTCCGCGGCGTTGACGCGCAGTGTGGGTCCGTCGATGGGGGCGGGCAGGCCGGTGGCGCGGCTGGCGATGACGAGGCGGCCCCGTGGGTAGGCGAGCGTGGTCGGATCGGCCGACATTCCGGTGTCCATCCGGAAGTCGCCGATGCCGAAGGCCAGCCGGGCGCATGAGCTGTGGCGGGCGATATCGAAGGCCGATTCGATGCCGAGCGCCGACTCGATGAGCGCGACGACCGGTGTGCCCGGCGGCAGGTGGGCGGCGGTGGCGGCGACGTCGGCGGGGGACTCGGTCTTGGCCAGCACCACTCCGTCGAGGCCGGGCGCGAAGCCGACGGCTTCCAGGTCGGCGGCCCAGGTGTCCGACGTGATGCCGCCGATGCGCACCCACGCACGATTGCCTGCCCCCAGCCAGGAGGCGACGCACCGCCGGCCGTCGTTTTTCAGCGGCGCAGGCAGGCCGTCCTCGATATCGAGGACGAGGACGTCGACGGCAGAGTTGCGTGCCGCGTTGAACTCGTCGAAGCTGTCCGGCCTACCGGGGAGCAGAAGCCAACTGCGGGCCACCGACCAGTGCGGTCTGGTGAGTGATGTAGCTCCATTGGCGGTCCCGCTTTGGGCCATGTTCACACCTTTCGTCACTTGTGAGCTTGATCATCCAGTGTGTGCCGCGGCATGGCCAACATTGTTCTCATTTAGTTCGTGATGGACATTGAGGTCGTGTGGGGAGGTCGTGTGGGGAGGTCACGGGGAGGGCCGCACTACTTCAACTGCGCCGACGACAGACCCAATAGCCGGCGGGCGATCACCAGCTGCTGGATCTGCTGGGTGCCTTCGAAGATGTCGAGAATCTTGCTGTCGCGGGCCCACTTCTCCAGCAGCGTCTCCTCGGAGTAGCCTGCAGTGCCTGCCAATTCGACGGCCTTGAGGGTGACGTCGCTGGCTACCCTGGCCGCCTTCGCCTTACCCATCGAGGCTTCCTTGGAGTTGGGAATATTGTTGTCGGCCTGCCATGCCGAGCGGACCGTGAGCAGGTAGCCCGCCTCCCAGTCGGCTTCCATCCGCAGGAATTCGGCCGCCGCGGCGCTCTGCACATGGGCGGGTCTGTCGTAGGAGATCTCGACACCGGCCTCGGTGAGGATGGTGCGTAGCTCCTCCAGCGCGGCGCGGGCCACACCGACGGCCATCGCCGCCACGATGGGCCTGGTGTTGTCGAAGGTCTCCATGACGCCGGCAAATCCCTTGTCCACGTGGATCTGCGGGTCGCCGAGGAGGTTGTCCTTCGGTATCCGGACATTGTCGAACCGGATGACGGCGGTATCGGAGGCCTTGATGCCCAGCTTGTGTTCGAGGCGTTCCACGGCCACGCCGGGGTGTTCACGCGGCACGATGAACGACTTGATGGCTGCGCGACCCAACGTCTTGTCCAGCGTCGCCCACACGACGATGTGGCTGGCGCGGGACCCTGCGGTGACGAAGATCTTCTCGCCGTTGATGACGTACTCATCGCCGTCGAGCGCCGCGGTGGTGGACACCGCCGCCGAGTCGGACCCGAAGCTGGGTTCGGTGATCGCCATTGCCGCCCACACTTTGCCGAGCCGGGCCAGCTGTTCGTCGGTGGCGACACCGGAGATGGCGGCGTTGCCCAGGCCCTGGTAGGGCACCGACAACAGCAGTGCGACGTCGCCCCAGCTGATCTCGATCGCATTGAGCAGCGCGGACATATTGGCGCCGTTGTGATTTTCGTCCTTACCCTCGCCGTCGCGGAAAGCCTCGGCGCCGGCGAACGAGATGGTCTTGGCCTCCGAGATCCCCTCGAACAGGCTGGCCAGGGTGTCCAGCTCGACAGGATAGGCATGCTCGGCGAGGTCGTACTTGCGTGAGATCGGGCGCAGCATCTCGGCGGCGCCCTGATGGCCCTTTTCGATGACCGCCCGCAGCTTGCGCGGCATTTCCAGGTTGATAGCCATGACGGGAACCCTTCGCTCTGGATGACGGCCTAGATGACCACAACGCCCTCGGCGACGCCGATCGCGCGCAGGTCGCGATACCAGCGTTCGACGGGATGTTCCTTGGTGTAGCCGTGGCCGCCGAGCAGCTGCACACCGTCGAGGCCGATCTGCATGCCCTTGTCGGTGCCCAGTCGTTTGGCCAGCGCCGCCTCGCGGGCGAACGGCAGGCCCCTCTCGGCGCGGGCGGCCCCGCGCCAGGTGATCAGCCGCAGGCCGTCGAGCTCGATGGCGATGTTGGCGCACATGAAGGCCACCGCCTGCCGGTGGGCGATCGGCTCCCCGAAAGCCTGCCGCTCCTTGACATAGGGCACCACGTGGTCGAGCACCGCGTGGGCGGTGCCGACTGCCAGCGCGGCCCAGCCCAGCCGGGACAGCGCGATCGCCTCGGAGTAGTCCCGATCGGTCGCGTCGTCCTCGCCGAGCCGCGCGCTGACCGGCACGGTGACCTTGTCGAGTTCGATCCGGCCCAGGCCTGCCGCGCGGATTCCCATGCTGGGGTCGGCTGTCACGGTCAGACCGCTGGTAGCCGACTCGACGACGAACAACGCCGGCTTGCCGTTCAGTTGCGCGGCGATGACGAACAGCTCGGCGTCGGCGGCGGCGGGAACCAGGGACTTCACGCCGTCCAGCCGGTAGCCGCTCGGTGTGCGCACGGCGGTGGTCTTGAGCATCGTGGGGTCGAAAAGGGCGTGTGGTTCGACGATGGCGACGCACGCCTGGGGCACGGAGTCGCCGGCGAACTCGGCCAGGTAGGTGGCCTGCTGGTCGGCGCTGCCCCAGTGGGTCAGGGCGGAGGCGACCCCGCCGGGCGCCAGGATCGGCAGCGCCAGGCCCATGTCGCCATACGCCAGCGCCTCGGCGACCAGCGCGTTGGTCACGGTGGACCGGTGTGCGGCGATCCCGTCGAAATCCTCGGGGACGTTGATGGCGGTGATACCCAGTTCCGCCGCCTTGGCGATGAGGTCGGGTGGGTAGGCAGCCGCGTCGTCGGCATCGCGGGCGGCCGGGCGCAGAATCTCGGCCGCGAACTCGCCCACGGTCGCAACGATCAGCTTCTGATCCTCGTCGGCAGTGAGGTCGAAATAGTCGGCCCCGCTCGTCTTCAGGCGGGTCGGCGGCTTGCCGAGTCCCTGGATCCGCTTGAACTGGCGGGTGGATGCGCCAGCGGCGGAGAAGACCTGCTTGACGCCGTATTTGAGCGTCCGGTTGAGCGGATCGCGCAGGTGGTAGCGGTCGAGGAATTCCTGGCCGACGATCGGCGTGATCAGCGCCAGCCCGATGTCGGTCGCCGTGCGTTTATGCCTTTGCAGACCCACCCCGGTCTCCCGGCCCGCGCGCGGCTCGTCGGCTTTCTTCGACGGCAGCGTATTGGTCATGTCGGCAGCCTCACTTCGTTGGTTGACATGCGCCTACAAACTGACTCCAGAGTAAGGTACTGGAACTGACTCATGAGTAAGTTCCGCTGATTGTTGTGCATGTCACAGTTGCGGGTGGTGTGGCGCCGCGGCAGCTACGACAGCGAGAGCCTCGCCAACACCGCGTCGTGCAGCAGCCCGTTGGTGGCAAGCGCGCTGCCTCCATGTGGTCCAACCGCTCCGTCGATGCTGGTGAACGTGCCGCCCGCCTCACGGACGATCAGGTCCAGCGGGGCGATGTCCCACACCTTCACCTCGGGTTCGACGGCGATGTCCACCGCGCCCTCGGCGACCATGCAGTACGACCAGAAGTCGCCATAGGCTCGGACCCGCCAGACGTCGTCGGTCAGGGCCACGAACTGTTCGCGGCGGTCGTCCCAACCGGTGGTGAAATCAGAGAAGGACAGGCTCGCAGACTCAAGCTCCGATACGCCCGACACCGAAATCCGCCGGGTCCTTCCAGCGAATGAGCTGAACGCGCCGGTGCCTTGCCCGGCCCACCATCGCCGCCCGAGCGCGGGCGCGCTCACGACCCCGACCACCGGCACGCCGTCATCGAGCAGCGCGATCAGCGTGCACCACACTGGGACCCCGCGGACGAAGTTCTTGGTGCCGTCGATCGGATCGATCACCCATTGGCGACCACTGAAAGTCTTTGTGCCGCCGAACTCCTCGCCGAACACCAGGTCGTCGGGAAATTCCCGGCTGACCATCTCGCGTAGTTCGCGCTCGACGGACTCGTCGGCGTCGGTGACCGGGGTCAGGTCGGGCTTCGTCTCGATCCGCAGATCGAGCGCGCCGAAACGGTCCATCGTCATGGTGTCGGCGGTTCCCGCCAACCCGAGGGCGAACGCTACGTCGTTGTCGACTGGACTCATGGCTGCAGTCCTACCATGGCGGTGTGGGCGAATTGGTGCTGCTGCTGGTGTTGATCGGTGCGCTCGCTCTGTTCGCGGCGCCGTGGATCAGGCGCAGGCGGGGAGCCGGCAGTGACTGGGCCCAGGGCACGCTGCTCGTCACCGGCGTAAGCCCGCGTCCCGACGTACCGGGGGAACAGTTCGTCACGATCACCGGCGTGATCAACGGTCCGACCGTCAACGAGCACGTGGTTTATCAGCGGATGGTCGTCGACGCGGACCAATGGCCCAGCATGGGTGCCCTGTTCCCGGTGATGTACTCGTCGAAGAACCCGGACAACTGGGCCTTCGCTCCGTCGGGCCCGCCACCTGGGCAGCCGGCACCGCCGACCGGTGCCTAGGTCTCGCCGAAAGTACGGAAGTTGTACGCGTTGTCCGAGTGAGTCCGCAAACAACCGTACATTCGGCGAGGACCTGTCTAGCCGTGCCCGATGCGCAGAAGGTCCGCGACGGTGGTCAGTTTGACCCGTGGCCGCCCGTTGGCCTCCCCGGCGGCGCGTTCATGCGCGTCGATCAGCTTCCAGTGCACTGCCGTGACGAGCGCCGGCTGACGTCCGCGCAACCACTCCTCGAGCCGGTCCGCGTGGTCGGGGCCGAACTCCGTGAGCCGTGCGCCGGCCAGGTCATGCAGCAGCGTGTCGACGGTGTCGGCAGAGTCCTTCTTGTTGCTGCCGATGACACCCGAGGGTCCGCGCTTGATCCAGCCCACGACGTATTCGTTGCGGCTGCCCTCGACCCGGCCGTCGGTGTGCGGGATGGTCGCCGTCTTCTCGTCGAACGGGAGCCCGGGGGCGGGCACACCCCGGTACCCGACCGCCCTGATGACCAGCTGCGCGGCGATCTCCTCGCGGGCGCCGGTGTCCTTCGCGACGATCCGCCCGTTCGCGTCGCTGACCAGCTCATTGCGGCCCAGCACGATCGACTCGACCCGGTCGGAACCTGTGATCGCGATCGGGGAGGTGCGGAACCGGAACACGATCCGCCGCGCGGCGCCCCGGGGACCGCGTTCGGCGTATCCACGCAGCACCTTGACGTTCTGCTTGACCGTCTTGCCTGCGGCCTCGAGCTCCTCATCGGAGATGTCGGCGAAGTCGGCGGGGTCGACGATCACATCGACATCCGCCATCGCCTGCAGATCGCCCAGCTCACGCAATTCCAGGGTGGTGAACGTGGCTTGCAGCGGACCGCGTCTGCCGATGACGATCACCTCCTCGACACCCTTCGGGTGCAGCGCCGTCAGTGCGTGATCGGCGATGTCGGTGATCCCGAGCAACGTCGGGTCGGACACGAGGATGCGGGCGACGTCGAGCGCGACGTTGCCGTTGCCGATGACGACGGCGCGCTGACCCGACAGATCCGGCGCCATCTCGGTGAAGTGCGGATGTGCGTTGTACCAGCCGACGAAATCGACGGCGGCGACACTTCCGGGCAGGTCCTCGCCCGGGATGCCCAGCGGCCGGTCGGCCTGCGCGCCGACCGCATAGATCACCGCGTCGTAGCGTTCGGCGAGTTCGCCGGGCTGCACGTGCTCACCGACGCTGACATTGCCGAAGAACCGGAACCGCGGATCGTTGGCAACCTTTTCGAACTGGGCACTGATGGATTTGATCTTGGGATGGTCGGGGGCCACCCCGGAGCGGACCAGACCCCATGGTGTCGGCAGCATTTCGTATACGTCGATGTGTACGTCCCGTGCGGCCTGGGTGACGTCGCCGGAGGCAGCGGCCTGCGTGGCGTCGGCGGATTTTAGCAGCGCGGCCGCGGCAAAGAATCCCGACGGACCGGAACCGACAATCGCCACGTGGTATGGGCGCATAACGGGCATATGGCGTGCCTTCTGTCGCTGCCCGCACGCGCGCATGGGCTGTCGCGACGTGCCCGGGCGGGTTACAGACCGATGCTAGACAAGCACCCGGCCATTCGCCGCCAGGTAGGGACACCGCGCCGCGGGTGAGTAACCTTGACATCCGTGGATCCCGACCTCCAAGCCGACATCGCCGCCCTCGACGCCACTCTCACCACAGTGGAGCGGGTGCTCGATGTCGACGGGCTCCGCAGTCGCATCGAGAAGCTCGAACACGAGGCCTCCGACCCGAACCTGTGGAACGACCAGGCCAACGCCCAGAAGGTCACCAGCGAGCTGTCCCACGCGCAGGGGGAGCTACGCCGGGTCGAGGCTCTGCGCAGCCGACTCGACGATCTGCCCGTGCTCTATGAGCTGGCCGCCGAGGAAGGGGGCGACGAGCTCGCGGAGGCCGACGCCGAGCTCAAGACGCTGCGCGAAGACATCGAGGCGATGGAAGTGCGCACCCTGCTGTCGGGCGAGTACGACGAACGCGAGGCCGTCGTCACCATCCGCTCGGGCGCCGGTGGCGTCGACGCCGCGGACTGGGCCGAGATGCTGATGAGGATGTACATCCGCTGGGCCGAGCAGCACAAATACCCGGTCGAGCTGTTCGACACCTCCTACGCCGAAGAGGCGGGCATCAAGAGCGCGACCTTCGCGGTGCACGCGCCGTTCGCCTACGGCACGCTGTCGGTGGAGCAGGGCACCCACAGGTTGGTGCGGATCAGCCCGTTCGACAACCAGAGCCGGCGCCAGACGTCGTTCGCCGACGTCGAGGTGCTGCCGGTGGTGGAAACCACGGACCACATCGACATCCCCGAAGGCGACATCCGTGTCGACGTCTACCGCTCCAGCGGTCCCGGCGGGCAGTCGGTCAACACGACCGACTCCGCGGTGCGCCTCACCCACATCCCCACCGGGATCGTCGTCACCTGCCAGAACGAGAAGTCGCAGCTGCAGAACAAGATCTCGGCGATGCGGGTGCTGCAGGCCAAGTTGCTGGAACGTAAGCGATTGGAGGAGCGCGCCGAGCTCGATGCCCTCAAGGGCGACGGCGGGAGTTCCTGGGGCAACCAGATGCGCTCCTATGTGCTGCACCCATACCAGATGGTGAAGGATCTGCGGACCGACCACGAGGTCGGGAATCCGACCGCGGTTCTGGATGGAGACATCGACGGATTCCTCGAGGCCGGCATCCGGTGGCGCAATAGACGTGATGACGACTAGCGCCTACCTGGCTTTCCCGCTTGCCGACCGGTGGTTCAGCTTCTGGCAGGGCAACATGGGCGAGTGGATCCTCACCCGCGGCGTCCGGATCGCGCTGCTGCTCGTCGGCGCGCTGCTCGCGGCCCGGTTCATCAGCTGGGCGGCGCAGCGGGTGGTGCGGCGTATCGACGCCGAGTTCGACGAGAGCACTGAGCTGGTGCGCCCGGAGAGTGCCAAACACCGCCAGGCCGTGGCCTCGGTGGCCTCGTGGGTTCTGATCGCGATCTTGTTCGTCGTGGTGGGCGTCGAGATCACCGACATCCTGTCGATTCCGGTCGGGTCGCTGGTCGCGCCGGCGGCGGTGGTGGGTGCGGCGCTCGGTTTCGGCGCCCAGCGCATCGTGCAGGATCTGCTGAGCGGGTTTTTCATCATCACCGAGAAGCAGTACGGGTTCGGCGATCTGGTTCAGCTGACCCTGGGATCAGCCAATGACGCGATGGGCACCGTGGAGGATGTCACTCTGAGGGTCACCAAATTGCGCACGGCCGAGGGCGAGATGTACACCATCCCCAACGGCCAGATCATGAAGTCGCTCAACCTGTCCAAGGACTGGGCCCGCGCCGTCATCGACATCCCGGTGCCCGCGACCGCCGACCTCAACAAGGTCAACGACGTCCTGCACGACGTGGCCGACCGGGCCACCGACGACACCCTGCTCAGCAGGCTGCTGCTGGACGCACCCCAACTCATGGGTGTCGAGAGCATCGAGCTGGACACCGTCAACCTGCGCATGGTGGCCCGCACATTGCCGGGTAAGCAGTTCGAGGTGGGCCGCCGGCTGCGGGTGCTCGTCGTGCGGGCGCTCGCCCGCGCCGGGATCGTCACCAGCGCCGACCCCAAACCGATGGTCGGCTCCATAGTGCATCCGGCGACCTCCACCGGCGCCGAGCAGGGGCAGGGTCCAGCGGGTCCGAGATCGTGAAGCTGAAACCGAACGACGGAGACACCCAGCGTGGGTGGCCCGGTCACATCCTGTGGGGGCGGATGCGGACGTCGACCGCGGCGCTCATCATCGCGTTCATCGCGCTCGTGTGGGTGTACGAAAACTTCACGCCGCAGTCGTCGCCGGAGCCGGTCGCGCCTCAGATCGTGCCGCCCGGCTTCGTCCCCGACCCGGATTACACGTGGGTCCCTCGCACTCAGGTCGCGCCACGAACCACCACGACGACTACGACTACCACGACGACGACCACGCCGACGACGCCGACGGAGACCCCCACGCAGACCGAGGTGCCGAACCCGTTCTGGCCCTTCCCGCCGGCCACGACGACGTCGCCCACGTCACCCGGCATGGTGGATCCGGACGGTCCGGGACCGTTGTCGCCGCGGCCGGCGACCACGACTCCGACCAGCCCCGCCAACTCGACACCCACCACCGCGACGGCACCGACGGTGCCCGGGATCTTCCAGCAGCGTTAGCGTGCGCTGGGCCGACTGCCCGCCCCGCTAGACTGGCGTGCCGTGATGATCACCCTTGACCACGTGACCAAGCAGTACAAGTCCTCGGCCCGTCCGGCCCTGGACGACGTCTCGGTCAAGATTGACAAGGGTGAGTTCGTCTTCCTTATCGGGCCGTCGGGGTCTGGCAAATCCACCTTCATGCGCCTGCTGCTGGCCGAGGACAACCCCACCCAGGGTGACATCCGCGTGTCGAAGTTCCATGTCAACAAGCTGTCGGGGCGGCATATCCCGAGCCTGCGCCAGGTGATGGGCTGTGTTTTCCAGGACTTCAGGCTGCTGCAGCAGAAAACGGTCTTCGAGAATGTGGCATTCGCGCTCGAGGTCATCGGCAAGCGGGCCGACGTGATCAACCGCGTCGTACCCGATGTCCTGGAGATGGTGGGGTTGTCGGGGAAGGCGAGCCGCCTGCCCGCCGAGCTGTCGGGAGGTGAACAGCAGCGGGTCGCGATAGCGCGCGCGTTCGTCAACCGGCCGCTGGTGCTGCTGGCCGACGAGCCCACGGGCAACCTCGACCCCGAAACCAGCAAGGACATCATGGACCTGCTCGAGCGCATCAACCGCACCGGGACGACGGTGCTGATGGCCACCCACGACCACCACATCGTCGACTCGATGCGCCAGCGGGTCGTCGAACTCGAACTCGGCCGGCTGATTCGCGATGAGCAGCGCGGCGTATACGGAATGGATCGCTAAGTGCGCTTCGGTTTTCTCGTCAACGAGGTCCTGACGGGGCTTCGCCGCAACGTGACCATGACGGTCGCGATGATCCTCACCACCGCGATCTCGATCGGCTTGTTCGGCGGCGGTCTGCTCGTGGTGCGTCTTGCCGACAACTCGCGGGCAATCTATCTGGACCGGGTCGAGAGCCAGGTCTTCCTCACCAACGAGATTTCGGCCAACGACCCGACCTGCGATGCCGACCCCTGCAAGGCGCTGCGGACCCAGATCGAGAACCGCGACGACGTGCGGTCGGTGCGATTCCTCAACCGCGAAGACGCATACGGCGATGCCATCCGCAAGTTCCCGCAGTACAAGGACGTGGCAGGCAAGGACGCGTTCCCGGCGTCGTTCATCGTCAAACTCGAGAACCCAGAAGAGCACAAGGACTTCGACGAGGCGATGATCGGCCAGGCCGGCGTGCAGGGCGTGCTCAACCAGAAGGATCTGATCGACCGGCTCTTCGCGGTCCTCGACGGTTTGAGTAACGCGGCCTTCGCGGTCGCGCTGGTGCAGGCGATCGGTGCCGTGCTCCTGATAGCCAACATGGTCCAAGTCGCCGCATATACCCGGCGCACCGAGATCGGGATCATGCGACTGGTCGGCGCGAGTCGCTGGTACACGCAGCTGCCGTTCCTTCTGGAGGCGATGCTGGCTGCGCTGATCGGTGTGATCATCGCGATCGCCGGGCTGATCGTGGTGCGGGCGGCGTTCCTGGAGAACGCGCTCAACCAGTTCTACGAAGCCAATCTGATCGCGAGGATCGACTACGCCGACATTCTCTACATCTCACCGATCCTGCTGTTCCTCGGCGTGGCGATGGCCGGCGCCACCGCGTACGTGACGCTGCGCCTGTACGTGCGCAGGTAGCCATGGCCAAGAAACCCAGCCCGGGTGGATCCGGCAAGACCCAGGTCATCGCGACCAACCGTAAAGCGCGGCACAACTACGCGATCATCGACACCTACGAGGCCGGGATCGCGTTGATGGGCACCGAGGTGAAGAGCCTCCGCGAGGGGCGCGCGTCGCTGGCCGACGCGTTCGCGACGGTCGACGACGGCGAGGTGTGGCTGCGCAACGTGCACATACCGGAGTACGACCACGGTTCGTGGACCAACCACGCGCCGCGGCGCAACCGCAAACTGCTGCTGCACCGGCGGCAGATCGACTCGCTGGTCGGCAAGATCCGGGACGGCAACCTGACGCTGGTTCCGCTGTCGATGTACTTCACCGAAGGCAAGGTGAAGGTGGAGTTGGCTCTGGCTCGCGGCAAGCAGGCCCACGACAAGCGGCAGGATATGGCGCGCCGCGACGCCCAGCGTGAGGTCACGCGCGAGCTGGGCCGCCGCGCCAAGGGCATGAGCTGATCGGGATAGCCCTGGCGCTGGCCGCCGCGGTGGGCTACGGCATCAGCGATTTCGTCGGAGGTATCGCATCGCGCCGCGTCGCGGCGCTGCGGGTGGTGCTGGTGTCCTACCCGATCGCGCTGGTGCTTCTTGCGGTGGCCGCGACGGTGGTGGGCGGGCATATCAGCGATCGTGCGGTGATCCTCGGCGCGCTGTGCGGTGTCGCGCAGGCGTTCGGCATCTGGTGGTTCTACGCGGCGCTGGGCTCCGGCCCCATCTCGGTGGTCTCCCCGCTGACCGCTGTTCTTGTCGCGGGCATCCCGGTCGCCGCGGGGCTGGCCTTGGGGGAGCGGCCGGGCCTCGTTGCGGGGATCGGCGTAGTCCTGGCGCTGATCGCGGTCGCACTGGTGTCCCGGGAGGCGACCGACGAGGATGTGCGGCCGCACCGGTTCACCGCGAAGGTGGCGCTGTTGACCGTTGGTTCCGGGGTGGCGTTCGGGCTGAACTTCGTGCTGATCCACCAGCTGCCGCACGACGCCAAACTGTGGCCGCTGGTGATCTCCCGGATCTGTGCGGGGCTGTTGGTGATCCTCATCGCCGCGCTGAGCGGCAACCTGCGAATTCCGAGAGGGACGCCGCTGAAGCTGGCGGTGCTGGCCGCGGTGCTCGATGCCTGCGCAAACGTCGCGACACTGCTGGCCCTGCAGGCCTCGATGTTGTCGCTGGCGGGTGTGCTGATGTCGCTTTATCCGGCTGCGACGGTGCTGTTGGCGATCGTCGTGCTGCGCGAACGGGTCACGCGGTGGCAGGCCGTCGGCATGGCGATGGCCCTGGCGGCGGTCGCGATGATCGCCGCGGGCTGATCCGCCCGCGACGTGGGGCCCGCAGCGGTACCGTCGCCATTCGGCTCGACGGATTGCTTTTCACGCAACTCGCCGGCGGGTGGGCGATCCCGGCTCGTCATGTCGAGGATGCGCAGTTCGAGGGGGACCACGGCGTTGGCCGCCCGCGCCGTCGAACACCTCACCTACGTGATCTGAGCGGCCCCGGGTACCCGTCAAACCTGGGGACTTGCGTAGCGGTTGCAAATAGGATGGCGACGTGCGACCAAGCGCCGCCGGCGCGGGCGGGCGCGGCGGTGAGCTGGTTCGCCGCGCAGGACCAGTCGAGAACGCTGGGCAATTCGATGTGGCCAGCGGAAGTGTCAGGCGGCCGTCACGCCACATCGATTCGCCGCTGCGGGATGCCGGGGCCGCGCGCGGCCGCGACGGTGTCGTGGTAGGCCGCGCAGGGCCGGTTGACAATACGGTGCGGCTGGATCTCGGTGTCGACGGCACTGCGCGACTAGATCCGGACGTCGACCGCACCTCCCGCCTGCAACTGGATGTTGGTGAGACGGCGAGGCTGGGTCTGGGAGCGATGGCCGGTCGGCCGTTGGCTCACGTGCGGCGGCCGGGACCGTGGACCGATGTTTCACTTCGCGACGCGCTGCGGGCCGGCGGGTCGAGTGGCCGAGTGGTTGGCCGCGCAGGACCGGTTCGTATCACTGCGCGACGAGACGCTGACAGGACTTCGCGGCTGCATCTCGCTGGGGCGTCGGTCGGGGTGCTGCGGCAGTCGCGGCCGCAGGATACCTCGCGGCGCGAAACAGCGATGGGCAGCCGCGCTAATCCTTCGCAGCGCCGGGTCAAACGTACTGCGGTGGCGTTCGGCGCCGTTCTGCTCTTCGTCGCTTTAGTGGTCTTCAGTGGACGGCTCTTCGGGGGCGACACGCACACGCAGACGACGTCGGTCCCGTCAACGAGCCAGGGGTCCTCTGCCGAGCGCGAATCCGGAGCGGTTCCACCCAATCGCCGGGGTGCGCCTCCCGACGGTTCATCCGGTGGCGCGCTGCCACCGGCCCAAGGCGTGCAAGCGATTTCGGGCGATACCGGTCAGCAGGGACAGCAAGGACAGCAGGGACAGCAAGGACAGCCAAAGCCGCAGGAGCACGCCGAGAATCGGCCGCCGTCGGGGTGGCGGCTCCTGCTCAACATCGGGCTGGTGGTCCTGTCGCTGGGCCTGTTCACGGTCTCCGGCACCACCCTGTGGTGGATGCTGCACGCGTGGCGCAGTCCGGACACGTTGGCAGCGACGGGTTTTCGGCGTCGGGCAGCGCGTACATGTCGGTCGTTCTCACTGCTTTTGCCGGCTCGCCACGAACAGGATGTGCTCGCCGACACGATCGACGCGCTGGCTCGGCTGGACCACCCCGATTACGAGGTGATCGTGATCATCGGTCATGACGACCCGGAGACCGAATTCGTCGCGCGTCAGGCGGCCGCGCGGCACCGCCGGATCGTCACAGTGGTCATGGACCACAACATGCCGAAGAACAAGCCGAAGGCGCTCAACACCGCGCTGCCCAGATGTCGCGGCGACATCGTCGGAGTGTTCGACGCCGAGGACGAGGTGCATCCCGGGCTGCTGCGTCTGGTCGAAGCGCGCTTCGAAGAATCTGGCGCCGATGTCGTTCAAGCGGGCGTGCAGTTGATGAACGTCCACACAAGTTGGTGGTCGCTGCGCAACTGCCTCGAATATTACTTCTGGTTCCGTTCCCGCCTCCATTTCCACGCGGAGAAACGGTTCATACCACTCGGTGGCAACACGGTGTTCACCCGGACCGAGCTGCTGCGGGCGGTGAACGGATGGGATCCCAACTGTCTGGCTGAGGACTGCGAGTTGGGTGTCCGCTTGTCCAGCCGGGGAGCGGTCGTGGCCGTCGCCTACGACCCGCAGGTGGTGACCCGCGAGGAAACGCCCGGATCGATCCGTGCCCTCGTGAAGCAGCGCACCCGCTGGGATCAGGGTTTTCTGCAGGTGCTCCGCAAGGGTGAATGGCGAAAGCTGGCCAGCCGCAGACAACGCTGGTTGGCTCGCTACACCTTGGCCATGCCCTTCCTGCAGGCCGCAACGGGCGTGTTACTGCCGCTGTCGCTGGCGTCGATGCTGCTGTTGAAGGTTCCGGTGTCGACGGCGTTGCTGACGTTCCTGCCGCTGGCGCCGACGCTTGTCACGATGGCGGTCGAGTCTGCCGCCCTTGGTGAGTTCGGACGGGAATTCGGCATCCGCATCCGTTTCCGTGACCAGGCGCGACTGGTGCTCGGCCTCTTTCCGTACCAGGTGTTGCTTGCGGCCGCCGCGGTGCGGTCGGTGTGGCGTGAGAGCCGCGGTGACGGCGGCTGGGAGAAGACCACCCATGCCAACGTTCACCGCACCACCAAACCCAAGCGGCCGATCCCGGCATGACTACGCGCCTCGACCCGGAGTTTGTCCGCACCGCGCCGCTGGACCGCAGTGCAGTCAACACCGCGCCGCTGGACCGCAGTGCAGTCAACACCGCGCCGCTGGATCCGGCTCGCGGGGGCGTTCGGCCTTGGGTCGTGACGCGGCGGCCGGGACGGCAGATCGATGTTTCACTGGGCGACGCGCTTCGGGCGTGGGGGCGCGGCCCTGCGGTGGTCGATCGTGCACGTCCGGTTGACGCCACTGTGCGCCTCGATCCGGGTGTCGGGCTTGTCGAGCCTTTCCTCGTGCCGCTGCGGCCCGGACGGCGCAACGCTGCTTCATTGCTTGAACTGCCGCGGGCGGGCGGGCGCAGCAATGAGGTGCCTTATCGCGCGCGACCAGCCGGCAACGGTCGGTTGTCCCGTCTGAATCCGTCGATCCCGATACTCGGTTTGCTGTTGATCCTCACGGCGACAATGCGGTTGATCAACCTCATGGGGTCGCCGGCTCGGCTTGACGACGAGGGCACCTACGTGGCCCAGGCCTACGCCGTCACCCAGTTCGGCGAACTCGCCCACTACACCTACTGGTACGACCATCCGCCGGCCGGATGGCTGCAGCTGGCACTGTGGATCGCGATCTCAGGACCTGATTTCGGCGGCAACGCGATCGCGGCGGGTAGATACCTGATGGTCATCGTCGCCGTCATCACCGCCGCACTGCTTTGGGGCCTTGCGCGCCGAATTCAGATGTCGCGGTGGGCAAGCGCGGCCGCAGTCGCCATCTTCGCGCTGTCTCCGCTGTCAATCTCGTTGAGCCGCACAGTGTATCTGGATAATCTCGCGGTCGCCTGGATGCTGGGCGCGCTTGTGCTTCTGTGCTCTCCCCGGTGTCGGCTGTCGGCAATGTTCGGCGCTGCCGCATGTTTCGGCATAGGCGTGTTGACCAAAGAGACCATGCTGCTGCTGCTGCCGATGTTCGCATGGCTGGTCTGGACGAGGACCGCACCGGCGACCCGGCGCTATGCACTCGCCGTCTTCGTCGCGGTGTTCGGCGTTGTGGTGGGCACCTATGTCTTGATGGCCGTGCTGCGTGGCGAACTGTTCCCCGGGCCAGGCCACGTCAGTCTGTGGGACGGCATCGGCTTTCAGTTGTGGGAGCGCATGCCCGGCGGCGCGCTCGACGATCCCGATTCGCTCAACCGCCGCACCGTTGACGCATGGATACGACTCGATCCGGCCCTGCCGTTCCTGGCCGCCCCGATCGCCCTGGCCGCACTGTTGGTCAAGCGGCTCAGGCCGTTCGCGGTCGGTTTGGTGATACTCATCGTGACGGTGTTCCGTCCCGGATACCTCCCGGCGCCGTTCATCCTGTCGGCGCTTCCGCTGATGGCGCTTCTGTCCGCGGGCGTCGGCGAGGTGGTGCTGCGCCATCTGTTCGGCACTGAACAGCGGCGATGGACAGGTTTGCGGAGCTTGCGTCTTCCGGTGCTGGCTGCGGGGGCGCTGATCGTGTCCATCGCCGTGTCGCTCTGGGTGCCCACCTATCACCGCGTGATCCAGGCCGACGATGACGCGTCGATGCGGCAAGCACTTGCGTGGATCCAGCAGAACGTACCAAAGACCGATCGTCTGATCGTCGACGATGCGCTGTGGGTGGACCTGATCCGGGACGGCCGCGACCGGCGCAATGTCGTGTGGGCCTACAAGGTGGACACCGACGAGCAGGTGCAGGGCTGGGCGCCCAACGGCTGGACCGATTACGAGTGGGTCGTGTTGACGGCATCGATACGTGACAGCATGCCCCGGACTGGGGTATTCGCTGACGTGGTCGGGCACTCGCAACCGGCGGCGACATTCGGCTCGGGCCCTGCGCGAGTCGACGTGCTCCGTGTCGACAACGGCGCACCGACCTCGAAGCCTCCGTCGCCGGCGGCGCCCGCATACGGAGGGCAACTGGCGGCCCGGCTTGTCGGTTCCACCGATCCGGAAGTGCTCGCGATTCTGCAGTCGCCGACCGTGGATCAACGTGCTGTGGCGTCGCTGGCGGTCATCGCCGCGACGCAACCCGTTCGGGTCGAAGACATTTCGACGATCGAAGGAGAGGACAACGTCGGAATGCCCCGACGCGTCCTCACTCTGGGAGGGCCGCGCCACCTGCTACAAGGCCTCGCGGCATTCTTCGAACGTCAGGTGGGTCCGTTCGCTGTCTCGTCGGTAGATCTGACCGCCAACGGTCTGAAGGTTCGATTTCCGTTGCGTACCAGGGATATCGGTCTCGGCACAGGTCGGGGGCCGCTGCAGGGCGAACCGGCGGCGCTGCGAGTGGCGGACCTGCGCCGCGGCCAACCGGCCGAAGAACTCACCCTGATCCGCATCGACGGCGCCGCGGTCGGTTCGCTTGACATGAGCGATGACGCGACTTCGTCGAACTACCGGTCGGTGCCCGCCGGGACCTACGTGGTGACGACAAACACCATCGGCGGCACCCCGATTATCCGGCAGGTGCTCACGCTCCAGCCAGGGGTGAACTACACCCTCGCACTGTTCTCAGCGGCGCAGTCCGGCGAGGTCGCGGCGCAACTCGCGCCGGACGCGCCGCCCGGCGGGCCCGACCCCACGGTACGGGTGTTGGACGCAGCCAGTGCGGTGGGATCCATCTACCTCGCGCTCGTCGGACCCGGCATGGTCGAGCCGATGGTGCTGTCGAACCAGGCCGGATACGGGCTGATCACCGGGTATGCCCCGGTGCCCGCGGGGCGGTACGAAGCGGTGATGTCGGCAAACGGCCGGGAATGGCGCCAACCTGTCGAATTTTCCGGTGGCGAGCCGACGAGCCTCCTGCTCACCGACGGCCCCGACGGACCCGTGTTGCGGACGCTGCGCGATGTTCCCGATGCCCCCGCCGCGCTGAATCCTCCGACGTTGACGATGCCGGTACGCGGTGGCGAGGTGGACGCACACAAGGCGAAGCCGCCTGCTGCGGACCTCTCGGGCGGACGGCGCATCAGTCTTGCATTGTGCGTCGCCACCATCGTGGGTGCAGCGATCGTGCTCGTCCGGGCGCGTACGAGGGAGCGCGGTTGAAGAGGAAACACACTGCCGCGCCGGCAGTTGCCCTCGTGCTCGTGTTGATGGTCGGTGCGGGCTGGTGGATCGCGAGTTCCGTCGATCCGCGGCGGGCTGCCGCGGACAGCGCCCGCTTGCGGGAGGACACGGCGCGGATCACGGGGCAGGGGTTCCTCGATGAGTACGTCGAAGCCGACGGGCGGGTCGTGCGACGTGACGAGGGCGGTGACGTCATAAGCGAAGGGCAGGCGTACGGGATGCTCATCGCCGTTGCGGTCGGTGACGAGGCTCGGTTCCGGTCGATATGGCGATGGACCCAGACCCATCTGCTCCGGGCCGACGGCGTGCTGGCCTGGCGATGGGCCGACAACAAGGTCACCGACGACAACAGCGCCGCCGACGCCGATCTCGATGCCGCGCGGTCGTTGGTGTTGGCCGGCCGACGGTTCAATGCGCCGGAGTTCACCAGGGATGGCAGACGGTTGGCTGTGGCGATCCTCGAGAACGAGACCGTCGCAGTCGGTACCGGGGTGGCCCCTCCTGGCGATGTGAATCCGCCGGGCTTGTGGGTGGCCGGATCGGGGCGCCTGCTCGTCGGTGGCAACTGGGCCGCGACGCCGCCATACGTTGTCAACCCGGGTTACTTCAGTCCGCGCGCCGAATGGGAGCTCTTCGAATCGTCGGGAGACCGACGGTGGGCGGACATCACCCGCACCCAGCGGGTACTGGGCTGGCAGCTCATGGGCAGCGGGATGCTGCCGCCCGACTGGGCCACCGTCAGCGAAGTCGGCCACGCGGTGCCCTCTGAACCCGTCACGGGCGGAGTGCCCGTACGCTTCGGTCTCGACGCTGCACGGCTTCCCATCCGGTTCGCGGAGTCCTGCGATAAACAGGACCGGGCTCTCGCGGGTGTCATGCGCCCCGTCCTCACCGCGTCGGGGGACGTTCCGGCGTTGCGCAATCTGGATGGATCGGCGGCCAGCGATTGGCAGCATCCTGTCGCCCTGGTCGCCGCCGCGGCCACCGAAAAGGGCGGCGGCGATACCGATGGCGCCGTCGAGCGCCTCGACGCGGCGGCGCAACTGGAGCAGCGGCTACCGAGTTATTACGGGGCCGCCTGGGTGGCGCTGGGCCGCATCATGCTGACCACATCCCTGCTCGGTCAATGCCCGGCCGCCGCCTGAGCCGGCGCCGACGATTCAGCGAGACACAGCCGGGCACATCGGTGACTCAGCTGACGCATCGTTGTGGACGAATTCGACTGATGCGCCCAGCATTTCAACCTAATCGCCGCCGTGGCCCCGGGGACCACCACGACCGCCGTGGCCCGGCGGAATCTTCGGGAACGGGTTCCACCGCGGTCCCTGCACGGGTGGGAGCCACGGCGCCAGCCACGGGGGGACCGGAACCGGTTGTATCAGCGGGGGAGGAGGCGCGGCGGGCGGCGGGGGAGCTGGTGGCGGCGGCGCCGCGGGGGCGGGCGCAGCTTCGCGCACAATCACTACCTGCGAAGGCGGCGGAGCGGGCGGAATCATTCGCTGTGCGGTGACAGCGGCGGCGGACGGCGGCGCCGCCGGGGCGGGTTGGGCGACCGGCGGCGGCGCGACGGGGTGCGCACTCGGCAGCGCCGATGGCGCCAGTGCGTTCGTCGGCGTCGTGACTTGACGGGGGATCTGATCGACGGTTGATTCCATGTTGACCGCCAACGTGACGGTCAAGGTGATGAGTCCCGCCGCGAAGACGGCGGCCAACGTGCTGCCCACCAGCAGGAACGGCTTGCGGTCCTGCTGTGTGTCGTCGCTGCGTGAACCGATGTCCCCGGTGGTGGCGGTGTCGCCGCGGTCAAGAATGTCGGTGGCCCCACCGGTTACGGCCATCGAGTGGGCCACCGTTTCGCCCGAATATTGCGAGTAGGCCAGGCCGATGGTGGACGTGTCGAAGCGCGGTGCATTCGCCGAGGCCAGCGCGGCACCGCGGGCCAACGCCAGCTGGGGCTCTTCCGGGGCGATGACCGGGATGGACACCAGATCCTGCAGGTGTGCCTTGACGGCGGTGACCTCTGCACCGGAACCGACGATGAACATGCCCTGGGCCAGCGATTGTTCGGCCTCCAGGCTGATGACCGCCTCGGCGAGCACAGCGATCGCGTCCGGGCTGCGCAGGTCGTGGCTGACGATCTTCACGACCGAGCCGTCGGCGGTCTCGACGATCGCCAGTGTCGCGGTGTCACGCTCGACCAGCATCAGCGCGATCTTGCCGAAGCTCATAGCCCGGCCGATCGCCTGGGCGAGGGCCGCCGCGGCGTGTAATTCCGAAACCAACAGCACATCGTCGATGCCGCGGTTCTCCAACTCCGCCCGCAGCGCGGCCGCTTCGGCATGGTTACTCCACGTCACCCCGATCGACATCAGGCGGTGGCCCGCCACGAGCGCGCCCTCCTGGGTACCCAGGATCGCACCGATGACCTGATCGGATGCGCTCGAGGTTGCCGCCCCGTCAAGGGCTGTCACGTCGAAGACATCCTGCTCGATGAGGACGCCATCGGCCTTCGTGCCCTCAACCAGCGTCATGCGGACCGTGGTGGGTGTCATGGACACGCCGAGAACGATCTCCACCGTCCCTCCAAGCCATTTGCTGCGTAGCTTCGTCCAGTGGTTGGGCACGCGTCCCCGCGCAAGCCGCCAACACATCTCCGCGACTCGATCACCGACCGTCGCGGTGAGCAGCATCGGCGTGGACCCGCGCTTGCCCTTCGAGGAACGCTACTCGCTCCGTGCAACTCTGGCCCGTGTTGAAGTGAGTTTGTCGAGGAACTCCGACAGCCGGAACGAACGAATGGTCGGGACGGTCGAGCGGACCGAAATTCACCTCGTCGGCCTGTTGCGTGTTCGCGTACCATGAAGGGTCCTGCCGGTGATCGGCGGAATTGCGCAACAAGACAGGGGGCTGAACGGTTTCGACTTCGCGCATCGAATCAAGGGAAGCGTGCCGGTGCAGGCAAATGACCACCGTAAGCGTCGTTGCAACCAATTAAGCGCCGATTCCAATCAGCGCGACTACGCCCTCGCTGCCTAAGCGACGGCTGGTCTGTCAGACCGGGAGAGCCCTCGGCCCGGACCCTGGCATCAGCTAGAGGGATCCACCGGTGAGTTCGGTCGCGGGACTCGCCGGAAAACCAAACAGCGACTGGGATCGCCATCCTGACTTGTTCGCGTGATCAGGAGATCCGAGTAGAGGCATAGCGAACTGCGCACGGAGAAGCCTCGAGGACATGCCGTAGGACCCGGGTTCAATTCCCGGCAGCTCCACCCGTAGCAGGAAAAGGCCCCCAGGAGTGGGGGCCTTTTCCTGTGTCGGAGAGTTGTCACCTGTTCTTGTTCAAGCTTTGACACCCTGTGCGGGTGGACCTGATGTGGGGTGTCGTCGCGCTGACCGTCGCGACGTTGACGGTGCTGCTGGCTGTGCGCCGGTTCGTCATCGTGGGAAGCCAGTTGGTGTTCTCCCGCTATGTTGCCGTCGGAGGGTTGGTGGCGTTTTCCACGCACCGCGACGACTCCATCGACCCCCACGATCGGATCGACCCCCACGGCGGTGGTGTCTACCACGTGCGGTTCGAGGTGGGCGGTTCTGGGGTCTTTCACAACGTGACGGTGCAACTGTTCGGTGTGCCGGAAACGGGACAGGGTGCCGAGCTGGAACGGCCCGCTTTGCGGCACACCATGGCCGCCGGTGACAGTCCGATCGAGTGGACCTTCCGGCTTCCTGGCGAAGCGGCAGAGCGGGCATGGGTAATGGTGACGTGGGTCCGGCCGTATCTGCAGGGCGTCGAGTCCGAGGCGCTCGCGCAATGGTTGCTGACCGGTCGCCTCTACGAATGGCGGTGGTACTCCGAGACGACCCGTTACGTGCGGACCGTGATTCGGTTCGTTGCCCGACGATGGTCGGTGCCGGCCGGCGAGTCGATGCGCGAATTGCCGCTGTACGGGCGGTGGCGGCGCACCTCGTCGAACACCAGCGCCGATCTGTTGGGCCCGGCCGCCAGCCCGCCGCCGATGGCCTAAGCCTAAGCCGTCCTCCACCGCGAGGACGGTTGGTGCGGGCAACGGCTGTTGGATCGAGCACTACGCGAACGGGTCCGCGACCATCCCAACGGCCAGCCGCAGTTCCACCCGCGCACTCTTCATCCAGTCGGCCCGATACGGTCTGCGCCGATCGTAGGAAGACACACCTCCCGCGGTGCGGATGCGACGGCCTACATCTGACACAGGAGCGCCCCCGGCCGAGCAGTTCGAGTCGTTGAACACACCACGAACGAACCCGACGCCTCGGCGCGAAACGCGGTCAAGGAACAACTCGGCAAACTCGCCGACTTTGACGCACTGACCATTTTCGACGATCATCAACGACTCAGGCCGCGATAGTGTGCCGGCGCGCGATGGGCTGTGGCGACGGTTGTGTGCGTGACACCGGCCTCCGCCCGGCGGACCCGCTGAGGAGCGGCGGCTGACACACCGCGGCGTGCGGCGACCGAGTGCCGCGCCGGACATGTACACAGTTGGTAAGCCGTGTTCGCGGCGATACGCCCCGCGACAGCCCACATGAAGGGAAACGAATGAAGCTCTGGTTTTCGGGACTTGCTGTGCTGCTGATGGCCGCCACGACGGGCTGCGGCAAATCCGGTGAACCGCCGACTGGTTCGAGTTCGCCGCTGACGCCGGAGCAGGTGCGCGAGATCGCCAAGGAGGCCTACGTGTATGGCTTCCCGATGGTGGACATGTACCGCATCGAGTACGCGTACGCGGTGAACAAGAACAGCGGCCAGTATCTCGGTGACTGGAACCAGATCCACAGCATCGCCCGGGTCTTCACCCCGGAGGACACCACGGTGCAGACACCCAACTCGGATACGCCTTACGCGTTCCTCGCGGTCGATCTGCGGACCGAGCCGCTGGTGCTCACGGTGCCGCCGATCGAGGCGAATCGGTACTTCTCGTTGCAGTTCATCGACAACTACACCTACGTCTACGACCTGATCGGCAGTCGCGCCACCGGCAACGGCGGTGGCACCTACTTGCTCGCCGGCCCGGGCTGGCAGGGCGAGAAGCCCCCGGGTATCGACAAGGTGATCCGGTCCGACACCGAATTCGGCATGGTCTTGTACCGCACGCAATTGTTCGACCCTGCCGACCTCGACAACGTCAAGAAGATCCAGGGCCAGTACAAGGCCGAGCCGCTGTCGACGTTCGAGAGGAAGCCGGCCCCGGTCACCGCGCCCGCGGTCGTCTTCATCATGCCGCTGACGCCGGACGAGGAGAGGACCTCGCTGGACTTCTTCAAGGTTCTCAACTTCACGTTGAAGTACGCGCCGGTCAAGCCCGAGGAGAAACAGCTGCGCGAGCGGTTCGCCAAGATTGGGATCGCGCCGGACTCTGACTTCGATCCCGCGACGCTGAGCGATGAGCAGCGCACGGCCGTTGAGGACGGCATGGCCGACGCGTGGGCGGAGCTGCACACGTTCCAGACGGAGCAGTTGCAGACCGGGAAGGTGACGTCCGGTCAGCTGTTCGGGTCGGCCGAGCAGCTCAAGGGCAACTACCTCTACCGCATGGCCGGTGCCGTCATGGGCATCCTGGGCCTGCCGGGTGCGGAGGCCATGTACATCCCGTTCACGAACGATTCGTCGGGTGCCAAGCTCAGCGGCACGAACAACTACACGCTGACCTTCCCGGCCGGGCAGCTGCCGCCGGTGAAGGCGTTCTGGTCGGTGACCATGTACAAGTTGCCGGAGATCCTGCTGGTGGAGAACCCGATCAACCGATACCTGATCAACTCGCCGATGCTGCCGAACCTGGTGCGCAACCCCGACGGCGGGATCACGCTGTACCTGCAGCACACCTCGCCGGGACCCGAGAAGGAGGCCAACTGGCTCCCGACCCCCGCCGGTGACTTCCAGATGATACTACGAACGTACTGGCCCGAGCCGGCGATCACCGATGGCAGCTGGACGCCGCCGACAGTGACGAAAGGCTGACCACCGGCCTCGCGTAACCCCAACGGACACTGGGGCGGTCACCGATCGGGCGGCCGCCCCAGCTCACCCCGCTCCGACCCCGTCAGGCCGCGGCGGCCGTCTCGCGACCGGCGGTTTCCCGTTGGGCCACAACGATGTTCACTACCGCCGCCAGCGCGAGCACGACGACGACGCCGCCACAGGCCGCTACGAGATCCTTGTCGACCAGGTACCCTACGATCGGCAGGGTCGTCGCGGTCGTGAGACCGATCACCGCCTGCCGCAAGGCACCGATTCTGCCCAAGGTGGACGCCCTCGCCCCGGACTGCAGGATGCTGACCTGCTGGCTCGACGACACTGCCACGCCGAGTCCGAGCACGGCGGCGCCGAGCGGCACAGCTGATTGTCCCGGCGCGCCAGCCCATTCCAGCCCGAACCCAATCGTCGCGAACCCCACGATCTGGATCGCGAAACCGGATGTGACGGCCCCTCTGCTCGACACGCGTGACGAGTACCGCGCCCACAACGCGGGCGCCGCGATCGCGCCGACCGCGAAGCACACGTCCAAAATGCCCAGCCAGCTTTCACTTCCGTAGAGCTGGTGGACGAGCGGTGTCAGCGCCACGTTGAATGCGGCGATCGTCAGGAAGTCGACGCCGAGAAGGAGCAACGACAGGACCGACCAGCGACTCTCGAGAGCGTCCCGACGTACCGAAATCCACCCGTCTCTCGTGGTGCGGTCCCCGTCGCGCGTCGTCGACGACACCTTCGAACGTGCGGCGGCGAAGAACGCCCACTTCGAACCCGCGGCCCATAGGAAAGCCCCGGCAATCGCACCTCCGAGGATCTGACCCGCCTGAACGGAGACGGTCCACCGCATGTTGTACCGCGGCAGGTCGGCCGGAGGCAGTGATCGCGGCCCAACCGCGAAGATCCCGGCTCGATAGAACGGACGGATGAGGTTGACGATCAGACCGATTGCTATTCCCACGACGACAAGGCCCGCCGGCGCCACCAGGTACCCCATCAACGCCCGGGCTGGGTCGATCGACGCGACGGTACATACCACCGCAGGGTTGACTCGGTCCGCCAGGCTTCCCGCGACCGCCCCCAGAAGGATCGGCACCAGATACTCGATCACCACAACGCCGGTGAAAGCCGACACCGATCCCGATCTCTCAAAGAGCGCCTGCCCGAGCGTGATGGTGAAGCAACCGGACGCCACGTTGAACAGCATGGAGCCGACCAGCGGACGCAAGCCGGGCCACCGAGGAGCCAGAGAAACCATTGCGCAGGCGCCAGAATGGGCATCGGCGTGAGTGCGGCAACGCGTGCCCGGTTGCACGCCTCGTGCGGGTCGGCGGCGTCGGCCATCGCGCCCACCGACCTCCCGTAGCTGTAGTCGACCGCAGGCAGCAGTCGCTCTCCCGCGTTCAGGAGGGTGGTCACGACATCCACACCGGGCATCGATCGCGCCTCTTCGACACCGACCCATCCGGAAAGGACACCGAATTCGACCGGGAACACGAATTGGCCACTGGCGAAACCATTCTCGGTCGCCGCCGCCCCGCAGGTGGGTCTCGACGATGTGCGCAGCTCCGGTGTCCTCGAGGTCTGACGACTAGCCGATGGCGGGGATCAGACGGTCAGCTCCCAGGTCGGCGACGATGTCGCCGAGGTCTCCGTCGTGGGCGTCCACACCGCCGTGTACGACAAGTCGTCCGTCGGCTTGCATGGCGCGCCGCTGACGCCAGCGGCTCAGCGGGACCCGGACCCGGTAGCGGAACCACTTCGGGCCGAGGGCGGCGCGAAGCGCGGTCCGTTCGTGGTCCGACAGCAGGGTGAACGCGGTGTTGAGCGCATGGTTGGCTCCGCTCAGCGAGTGGTGGCAGGCCAGATCGGCATGGTCGGCCAGCGGGTCCGACCAGTGCTCGGCGTGTGCGGCGTCGCAGAGCACATCCGATCGGGTGAAACCGAACCGCGCGAGTTCACGGTCGATCGGAGCCAGCATCGACTCGGCGGTGGGCTCGGTCCACACCGCGAGTCGGATGACGGCATCCTCCGTGAGGTGTTGTGGCGCCTCGCCGTTCGCGGCCGAGACCTGAACGCGCGGCAGGGTGCCGTTCCGGGACAGCAAGTGAACACGCTTCTCGCCGTCGTCGAGTGCACACGCCACATCGATGGAGCTCAGCCCGCTGCCGAGAACCGCCACGTTGCGCCAAACGCCGACACGGGCCTGCAGACCGCCCAGCGGGTAGGCGTCGACGACGGCGGGCGCGATCGCGGGCAGACGCGGCGACCACACGCCGGGAGCGACGACCGCGATATCGCTTGGCGGCACGTCGGCGGTGTCTCCGAATACCGCTATGCCGTCGAGTCGCTCCAGGAGCTGTCGGCCTGCTCTGCGAGTCGGCTCAGCGTGAGCGTGCCGCGGACGCCGATTCCGACGAGCGCGATGCGTGCGCCGCGCGCTGTCGTGGTCGGCTGCCGACACGGTTCATACCCATGCGAGAAATACTCGCGCAGCCAGATCTCCCTCCTGAAAGGAAGGGTTTGCTGTCCGTTTGGTAAGGAACCGCGCCGGCTACGCGGCCGCCTGCAGCGTGATTTCGGAGATTTCCGTCCGGTTCTGACCGTCGGTCGTCCCCAACGTGGAGATCCACACCAGCACATTGGAGGTCTTGGTCCGGTCGTTCACGGCGATGCGGTTGCGCCCCGGCTGCAGTGTCGTGATTGGGGTCAGCTCGACGGTGTCGGCCAACCTGGCCGGGGTTTCCGTTGGCGACGAACGGATCTGCACCTGGGTTCCCGTGCTGGGCACGTCGATTGTGACCGCGCTCAGCGCGGTCGGCTCGGACAGATGCAGCAACAGACCCATGCCTTCGATGAACTTCGGGAACGGGACGGCGTCCCGGTAGGTAACCGTGGGCCACGCCGTGGCCGGGTTGCCGTCGATCGCCAAGTCGGCCTTCTGCGGATTGTCGGGGGCGCCGTCGGGTGAAAACACCACTGCGCTCGCTGGCTTGACGATCGGTCCGGGGCGAGTCCACATGCCGAATCCATCGGTGAAGTACCCAACCGCAGCCGCGGTCAACGCGATAACACCGACGATGGCGACAAGCGCAAGGATCGGGATCCTTCGGCGTTGCGGTGCCCTGTCTCGCGGCGGTTTGCCCTCGGCCGGCGATCGGTGTCGTTTCGGATAGGCCCTGGCTGAAAGGTTGACGACTTTGTCGGCGTCGAGGATGCCGCCGTCCCAGACGCCACTGACCTCGACCTCGTCGCCTTCGGCGAGCTGGCCTGCCACGAGATCGGTTTGTATCTCGACGGGGACGGGAGAACGGAAGTTGCCCGTTGGGTCAAACGGGACCACTTGGAACGACAGGATCCCGACCTGATTTTGAGCACCGACCGCGCTTTGCCGCACGCCACGTGCCGATCCGTGGACGACGACACGCTGCAGACGCTGCGTGGCGGGGCGTTCGCCTGAGCGAAAGTCCTGGGTCGGCTCCGACCGTTCCGACCCGTCCGACCGGGATGCATGCGCACCGGAATTCGCCTGCGGTGCACCGGCGTCGCGGTGTGCATCATGCTGTGCGAGGGAGCGGGCAAAGTCGAGGCAGGTCGGATATCGATCGTTGGGTTCCTTGGCCAGCGCCCTGGACAGGACGGCGTCGAGATGCGCGAGTTCGGGTCGGCGCTCCGAGAGCCGCGGTGGTGGCGTGGCCAGGTGGTGGCTGATGACGACACCGGGATTCGAGTCTTGGAACGGTGGGGCGCCGGACAGGAGGTGAAAGGTCGTGGCAGCCAGCGCATATTGATCGGCTCTGCCGTCGAGCGGCTTGCCCAGGAGTTGCTCGGGGGCCACGTAATTCACCGTTCCGATGGCGACATTGGCGTCGGTGAGGTTGCTGACGTCGTCGATTCTGCGAGCGATGCCGAAGTCGGTCAGCAGCACCCTGCGCCGGTGGTCATCCGACATGGTCACGAGGATGTTCTCAGGCTTGACGTCGCGATGGAGCAGACGGCGATCATGGCCGAAGTCGAGCGCATCAGCCACCGCTGTCACGATTTCGGAGACGTCGTGTTCTGGCATGCCGCCCGGGTAGTGCTCCCGAACCAGTCGACCTGCGTCGGTTCCGTCCACGTAGTCCATCGAGATCCAGAGCTGGCCGTTGAACTCGCCACGATCGAGTACGCGGACGATATGTGGGTGCCACAGCGTCGCTGCCAATTCGGCTTCGCGACTGAACCTGGCCCGGAACTCCTCGTCCGCTGTTGGGCCCAAGGACAAGATCTTCAGCGCATCGTGACGAGGCAGACGAGGATGCTGGACGAGGTAAACCTCACCCATACCACCAGTACCGAGCAGGCGCTCAATGACATAGCCTGCGAAGACGGCACCGTTGTTCAACGGCATGTCCCAAAGCGTACAAACCGGCTCGGTCGACGCGTGGCGGAGGTCCACGCTCCGGCGGGCATCAACCCGCCTGGTACGCGGCAACCTCGAAGTGGGAAACCGTGGTCTCGCGGTCGATGAGGTACTCGTCATCCTCCGGGTAGAACACCGCCGCGTCGATGTCGCGTCCCGCAAACCCGGTGATGGCGGTCAGCGACTCCCACCAACTGACCGTGACAACTTCGGTTCGGCCATCGCCCAGGTCTTTCGTCCACATCTGACAGCCACGGTTGCCCGGCGTCGCCGCATACTCACGCAAGCCGGTAGCGGTGATGTACGCGACGTAGGCGGTCGCCTGATCGGTCCGAACCCAGCCCCGCCACATCCGAGCGATCATGTTTGTCTCCTCGGCGACGCCGGTGCATGCCCTCGATCAACCCGGAACCGGGGTGTCTCATGGTAGAGGCCACTCATGGACCGGGGTGTCGGTGCGTGCGCACTCGACGTAGCGCCGAGTCATCTCGCGCAGCGCCGCAATGCGTCCGAGTCCACTCTCTTCGAGGCGAAATACCGTTCGGGTTTGCCACGACGCGCCGGTGCGGCCGCTTTGCACTCGATGTTCGATGACACTGAGGTACCGGTCACGGTCCGTCCCATCCACGCCCCAGGCGTCGAGACCGGTCGCGGCGGCCGGCAGCAGCGTGTCAAGGGTGAGCTGCTCGACCGAGTGGTCCCCGCCCTGCCAGTGCAGCCGTGCCGCCAGCCCGTCGCGCGCCCCGCAATGCAGATCCCGCTCGGCGACCGCAAACGGCACATCCCGCCATGGGGCACGGTCGCTGTCGACGATGGCGCGAACCAGTCCGTAGTAGAACGCGGCGTTGGCGACCATGTCGATCGCTGTCGGTCCGCTCGGCAGCACGCGGTTCTCGATGCGCAGGTGCGGGCGGCCCGCCTGGACGTCGTATACCGGTCGATTCCACCGCCACACCGTGCCGTTGTGCAGCCTGAGCTCGCGCAGCGTTGGAGCGCGCCCCGCCGCCAGGGCGGCATCGGGATCCTCCTCTTCCAGCGTCGGAAGCAGTGGCGGGTACAGCCGAACCAGGTCGTCGAAGAGTTCCAGCGGGCTGTCGATCCAGCGGTCCCCGAGCCGCACACGCGCCGGTGCGCTAGCTCTGACTTCTTTGGGGCGACGCGTGTCGAGCAGCTGTTCCAGCAACGTGATTCGGGTTTCTTCCCAAGCCCGGCGAGCAAGCAGGAACGGCGCATTGGCGGCCACCGCGACTTGCGCACCCGCGATCATCTGCGCCGCGTTGTAGTAGTCGGCGAACCGGTCCGGCGGTACTTGCATGTGTAGCTGCAGGCTGGTGGCGGCGGCCTCGGGGGCGACCGAGTCCGTCGTGAACTGCAACGGCTCGAACGAGTCGACAATGCGCACCAGAAAAGGCCTGTGCCGAGCGGCGCGCATGCGGCCGTTCATGAGCGCGTAGCGCGGGTTGGTGGAGATCCGCTCGACGGTCAGGTGCTCGGCGCCTAGGGTCGGCAGCATGCCGACGGCGACGATCCGGGCGCCCAGACTTTCGATCCGGGCCCTACCCGTGTCGAGCACGTCGATGAGATCGCTTTCGGTGTCCCGCAGAGCAGAGCCGCTCAGCCGGCGTGGGGCGACGTTCAGCTCGACATTGAACTGGCCGAGCTCCTGCTGCATGTCCGCCCGCTCCAGCCGTGCCAGCACAGCATCGTTGACCAGCCGCGGTCTGCCCAACGGGTCAACGAGATCGAGTTCCACCTCCATGCCCATGGTGTGCTCGTCGCAGACGAACCAACCCGCCTCGAGCATGCGCTTGAGCGCGGCAACGCACCGCTCGAGCCTGTGCTGCACTGCGTCGCCCTGCCCGAGAGCCAGTGCGGACGCCTCGATACGATCACCCACGGCGCACCTCCTCTCATCGCGAGGGACTTCCCGGCATAAGGGTGTTTGCGCCCTGTATTGGGCTGGACTTTAGACCTCGTTTCCGAGAAGGATTTCCCGGGGCTGCTGTGCGGGTTCAGCGGGTCGAACTCTGGTTCTGGGGTGGGCCTTCACGATCCGATCGCGCCGCAAATCGGGGATGCGGGGCAATGTCGGGTTGCCCGGCGCGCTCGAACGGACGTTTTTCTCGTCTGCCTCTGCGATTGAGCATTGTTTGGCTGCAAGTCTTCTCGTGCATGGTCGACGAAGCGTCGAGTCTGCGCCCCCCTATTGGGCGCCCGCCGCCGCGACCCCCCGAGGTCGGCCGCGCAGCACCCACATCCTCCACAGATAGGTGGCCACGGCGGCAGCGGCGAGCAATGCGATCAACCCGTCGACGCGAGTCGCGTTGACGACGAGGATTATTGCCACCAGGACCGCACCGATGATGTTGAGTATCAGGGCTGCAGGCCGGCGGTCGCGATAAGAAAGACGCGCGCAGGCGATGGTCGCGGCCAGAAAGCTCGCGAAGACGGCCACCGCGTAGAACCCGACGAGGCGCTGCTCGCGCCCGCCGGCGGCGACGAGCATCGCCGCGGCAATCAGCACCAGTGCCACGCCCCACTCTGGTATCAGAAAGCGATTGATGCGCCCGAAACGGCTTGGCACCAAACCTTCTCCGTCCCTGCCGATCGTCGCCAAGGCCTTCAGGACGCCCGAACCCGCCAGATAGGACGAGGCCGCGGCAGACAGCAGAAGCAGGGCACTGCTGGCCTGGAAGGCGACGAACAACGGTCCACCCCCGGTGGCGGACCGAGCCACTTCGGCGATCAGAGTGGAGGTTTCGGATGGGAGATCCATGCCGAGGTAAACGGCGAGCACCGCGAAGGCAATCGTCAACGTGCCGACGATCCCGACCATCAACCAGAGCGTCAGGCGCCCGAGCCGTCGCCTCCCGTGGTCGCTCAGTTGCGGCAGTTGGGCAATCGCATTCGACGGGGCCTCGACGCCAGTGGCCAACGCCATGCCAAGGGGGACAGCAAGCAGTGCCGGGCCCAGTCCGGCACCGTCCAGCAGCGGTGTCCCGGCACGGGTTGCATGGCTCCCGGCCACGGTCGCACCGGGCCAATGGATGAGCCCGGCGACGATCACGCAGACCGACAACACAATGAACGCGACAGTGGCGACGGCAAAGACAACCCGGCCGGCCTGGCCGAGCAGAACACCGGCCGCGACCAGCACAACAAGGGCCAGTCCAAGCGGAGTCCGCCACGGCTCCAACTGCGGCCTGTACGCGATCAACGCCGATGCCCCGGCCGCGCAGCTGACCGCCACCGTGAGCGTGAAGTCAACCAGCAGCGCGCCCAGGGGGATGAACGCCCACCCCTCGCCAAAGGCATGGGCAATCCCCTCCGGTCCGCCGCCCCCACTCGGGAATCGTCCGATCAGCTCGTGATAGGTCGCCGAGATGACGGCGATGATCGCGATGACCGCCACCATGGCAGGGGCGAGGCTGCTGAGGTGGCCGTGAAGCGACCGCAAAGCGGCTTCGATCGCGTAAGCGACCGAAGAGACCGGATCGGCCATGACGGTGAAAGCGAAGGCGAAGGTCACCGTCGTGCGACTCAGCCCCACGGGCACGATCCTAGGTCAGGGCCACGATCCAGGGCGTGAATCTGCACGGCCCTTCCCGCGCCTCGACAGCAACGGTCCGGGAGGGCACTGCCCTCAAGATCGTCATGGGCGTCATGCAGATGGAGGAGTCGAACGCTGCGACGTCTGCATCGTCGGAGCGGGCATCGCCGGAACTCAACGCCCCGTTCGCGGCCAGCCAATACCTATGGCGCGATCAGAAGTTCATCCTGGTCGACCGTCGGGAGTGCGTCGGCGGCACGTGGGTCGACACGTACGACTACGTCCGATTGCACCTGCCGAATGGCCTTTTCACCGTGGGGAACATCGGGTGGACTCTCGGCCAGGATCCGTCGTACTCGGCAACCCAAAGGCGAAGTGCTCGAGCACACCGACCACTGCCCATGGTGGTCGAGACGAAGCGACTGACAATGCAGACGGCCTGAGACGTGCACCCAACGACCCGCTCGAGATTTCCAGCACGCGGGTGCTGTCGGTGTCTCCGGACCACTGCGAAATTCGAAGTGGTGACATGCCGGAGAGCGACACGCCGATGGGGATCATCGGCAGCGGCACGACCGCGATGGATACCGCGCACGCACTCATCACGCAATGCCCGGCCGCGAAGTGAACCTGGTGGCTGGATAGTGAACGGCCTGGATACCTCGCTGGCGGCGACCACCTGTGCGTGCCCTACGTCCCGACGGTGGTTCGGTCACTTCCGTCCAGACGCGTTTTGCCACAATGTATTTGACGTCATTCTCGGCATCTTTCCTGACGCATCTGCTGTTCCTGGGCGCGATAAGGGACGTTCTGCTGTGCGAACTGGACATGCCAGCTCGACTTGGATCGCTGGTACCCGCTTCCACGCCGCATGGCGGCTACGGCCCCTGTACTCGGTTCTCTTGGCGCGGGCGGGTTCATCGGCCGGCAGTGACGACGGTCGGCGCGCAAGAACGCGCCGCATGATCGCCGAAGTCCGCGTGTCGGTCGAGTGTGCATCCCGGCCGTGTTGCGCTGAGCCCGCTGGCGGACAGTGCTTCGGCGAGGTTGGTTGCGAGCGGCGGATCGATCATGGCCGGGCGGCGAGCTGGAAGTAGCGATGTATGAGGGCGATCGCCACACCGCCCTCACCGACGGATGCCGCGACACGCTTCACCGAGCCGGAGCGGATATCCCCGACGGCGAAGACGCCGGGGGCGCTCGTTTCCAGAGCCAACGGCTCGCGGTCCGCCTCCCATCCGCCCGTCTTCATCGCGTCGGGTCCGGTCAGCACGAATCCGTGTCTGTCGCGCGCGATCTCCGGCGGAAGCCAGTCCGTCGTCGCTTCGGCCCCGATGAGGACGAACAACGCACGAGCATCCCGTCGGGATGTCGTGCCGGTCGTTTGATCGATGACCTCGATCGACTCGAGGTGGTCGGCTCCGTACACGCCGACCACCTCGGATCGCGTCTCCACCCGGATGTTCGCCTTCGTCGCGATCCGCTCGATGAGATACGCCGACATGCTCTCGGCCAGTGACTCGCCCCGCGCGAGAACGGTGACCGATCGGGCGTGGTTGGAGAAGAACAGGGCGGCCTGTCCGGCGGAGTTGCCTGCCCCGACGAGAAACACATCGTTTCCCTGCGCCAGGCCGGCGTCGCTGCGGGCCGCTCCGTAGTAGACGCCGGAGCCGACGAACCGATCGATCGAATCGATGTCGAGACGCCGCCACTGGACTCCCATCGCGAGAACGATCGACCTCGTCCGCAGAACGTCGCCGCCGTCCAGCGTGACGGTCATTTCGCCGGGGTCGACGTGTTCGACCCTGCGCGTCACGACGATCTCAGCGCCCAGCCGCCGCGCCTGTTGGAGGGCCCGGCTCGCCAGCTCGTCCCCGGACACGCCGTATGGGAAGCCGGTGTAGTTCTCGATCCGGGTCGAAGTGCCTGCCTGGCCGCCGGGCGCGAAGGACTCGATGAGAGCGGTCCTCAGGCCCTCGGACGCAGCATTGACCGCCGCCGTCAGGCCTGCCGGCCCGCCGCCCACGATCACCACGTCATAGTGTGCGCGGCCCGGCGTGACCGTCAGTCCGGCAACGGTGGCGACGACGCGCATCGACGGATTGGTCAGCGCAGTGCCGTCGGGCAGCCGCACCATCGGGTAGTGGCCGGCCGTCACCGGTTCGCCCCCGGTGTGCGCAAGGGCGCGGGGGTCGTCGGGGTCAAGGCGTTCGTAGGGGATCTGGTTGCGGTAGAGGAAGTTGCCGCACCGATGAACGCCCGGGTCGATGCGCGGGCCGATGACGGCCATCGCTGGCTCGAGCGGCCGCGCGGTTGCGGTTCTGAGCATGTCGATGCGCTCCAACGTGGCTGCGCCGACCGCCGCGGAGACCTCGGGGGCCATGGCGGCGAGCGTGTGGAACACCTCGGCGCTCAGCTTCAGCACCCGGGACGGCTCGACCGCCCGCATGCTGGCGGGCAGGGGCGTACCCAGCGTCATCGGGACCTCCCCTCCGATTTCCCCGGGAAGCCGGACGCCGATCACGCGTTCCACGCCGTTCACGAGTTTCGTCAGCTCGGTCTTGCCCTCGACCACCACGGCCAACGCCCGCACATCGCTCTCGTGGGCCACGTACTCCCCGGGTGTGAGGCGGATGTCCTCCACCTCGCCGGCGAGGTACTCCAGCGCTTTGTCCTCGAGCTCAGCGAAGAGCGGAATCCTTACCAGTTCGTCGACCGTGATCATGGCTGTCTCCCAACGTTTTCCATCACCGAATCGCCGGAGCTGCCCGGCGTGCGGTGCCGACAATGCGTATAGGGAATGGTGGACCGGACGACCGTCCCGCGCATGAGGCATCCGCCTCACGTTGCGCCCGCAACACGTCGACGGGCACCGCCGACCTCGGTGGAAGTCCGCAATCCGCCGCGAGCGATTCCGCTGCGGCTTAACGTGGGAACACCTATGACTCGCACCTCGTCGACGGATCCCGGCGACTCGCCGACCGAGGTCGTCACGCGCGCGACCGGCGGTGAGCCTTCGGCGGCCGCGCCGGTACCGCAGGTCGACGATCAAGAGCGACCTGGTCGTGAGCTGCGCGGTTGGCCCGGACGTCTGGTCGCCGTCGTCGCCTTCGCCGTCGGGGTGCTGGCGATCTGGCAGGTCTTCCGCCCGCTGTCGCAGGGCAGCCAGTACTACCTCATCGTGTTCCTGGCCGGCTCGCTGCCGCTGGTGTTCCTGGTCTACCGGTCCGGACTGAGCCGCCTCGATCCCGTCGACCGGCCGGGAATCCTCGACTGGCCGTTGGCGGCGATCACCCTGCTGGTCTGCCTCTACCCGATTCTGCCGGTGCACATCGGGTCCGGCGGCGGCGGGTACAACGCCTTCCTCGACCGGCAGGGCCTGCTCGACCCCGTCGACGTGGCGATGGGGGCGCTGCTGCTGTTGCTCATCCTCGAGGCGTGCCGGCGCACGACGGGGTGGGCCCTGCCCATCGTGTGCGGATTCTTCCTCGCCTACGGCTACTATGGCGGGCTGCTGCCCCAGAGTTGGGCCATCGCGCATTCCGGGCTGGACTTCGGTCAGATCGTCGATGCGCTGTACAACTCGGGCAGTGGCTTCTTCGGGACCCCGCTCGACGTCGCGGCCACCTACATCGTGCTGTTCACCATCTACGGTGCCGTCCTCGAATTATCGGGCGGCGCACGTTTCTTCGTCGACTTGTCGGTGTCGGCCTTCCGCCGCTCGCGCAGCGCCGCAGGCCGGACGGCGGTCGCATCGGGATTCCTGCTCGGCACGGTGTCGGGCTCGGGGACGGCCACCGCCGTCAGCGTCGGCGCGGTCACCTGGCCGATCATGCGGCAGGCCGGCTACACGCCCGAGCGTGCCGGCGGCGTCCTCGCGGCGGCCGGTGTCGGAGCGCTGCTGTCGCCGCCCACCCTCGGCGCGGCCGCGTTCATCGTCGCCGAATACCTCGAGGTCTCCTACCTCACCGTGCTCGGCTGGGCGATGATCCCGACCGTCCTGTACTACCTCGGGATCCTGCTCGCCGTCGAGATCGACGCCCGCAAGCACGGGATGAGACCGGCGGCCCTCGACACGGGTTCACCCTGGAAGCTGCTGGGCCGCTTCGGCTATCACTTCTCGTCGCTGATCGCGATTGTCGTGCTGCTGGCCATCGGAATGTCCGCGACACGCGCCGTCGTCTACGCCACCGCGCTGGCGTTTGTGTTGTCGTTCCTGGACAGCCGGTACCGGCTGACGCCGCGGCGGGTGTTCGATGCGCTCAGTGCCGGCGTCCGTGGTGTGCTGCCCGTGGTGGCGGTCTGCGCGGCGGCGGGGGTGATCACCGCCATGACCACCAAGACCGGTCTGGGCGCGCAGTTCTCGTCGGTCCTCGTCGGCGGGGTCGACGCACTCACCGACAACCGCACGGCCATGCTCGCGTTGACCGCGGTGTTCGCCGCGGTGGCGCTGGCCCTGCTGGGACTCGCGATCCCGGTGACAGCATCATTCGTCATCGGCTGGGTCATCATCGGTCCCGCGCTGCTGGCGTTGGGTGTGCCCGCACCTGCCGCCGCCATGTTCGTCTTCTACTACTCGGTGCTCTCGGAGGTGACGCCGCCCACCGCGTTGGCCGCCGTCGGTGCGTCGGCAGTCACCGGGGGACGGGCGATCTCGACGATGTGGCAGGCGCTGCGGTACGCCGCACCGGCGTTTCTGGTGCCCATCGCGTTCGTGCTGACCACCCCCGGCGAGTACCTGCTCGCGCGGGGACCCGCCGTCGGCGTGCTCTGGGCCGCCGCGGCCGCCTGCGCAGGCATCGCGGCACTGTCCTTCGCGCTGGGCGGCTGGGTGCTGGGTGCCGGTGCGGCCCCGGTCATTCCGCGGCTGCTCGCCGCTGCTGCCGCCCTGCTGCTGTTGTTCCTGGACCCCGCCACCATCGTGGCGGGATCCGCGTGCCTGCTCATCGCGGTCGCGCTGACCATCATCGACAAGAGGAGACAAGCATGAGGACTGTGGCCACGGCTCTCGCGGGGCTTGCCGCGGTTGTCCTCACCGGGGCGACCGCCACCGGTTGCGGCGGCAGGCAGGACGCGCCGACGGCGGATTCAGGCGGCGAGGTCACCTGTGAGGTGGGCGCAGACACCCGGGTGAGTATTGCGACAGGCAACGCCACCGGGGTGTACTTCTCGCTCGGAAACGCGTTCGCGGAACAGATCTCGACAGCGACCGACGGAAGGGTCAAGGCCACGGCCGCCGAGACCGGGGCATCGGTGCAGAACATCCAGCAACTCGTGGCGGGCACGTATCAGGTCGCCTTCTCCCTGGCCGACAGCGCGGCCGACGCTGTCGAGGGCAAGGCGAGTTTCGACGGGAACAAGCAACCCGTGCAGGCCCTTTCGCGGATCTACCCCAACTACACCCAGGTGATCGCCCGAACCGGCAGTGGTATCACCTCGATCGAGGATATGCGCGGCAAGCGAATCTCCACAGGGTCACCCGGCTCCGGCACCGAGGTCATCGCCAACCGCCTTCTGGAGTCCGCCGGCCTGGACCCAAACTCCGACGTCGCCGCGCAGCGGCTCGACCTCACCAAGACCGTGGACGGAATGAAGGACGGAGGCATCGACGCACTGTTCTGGTCCGGCGGCCTGCCGACGCCGGGGATCACCGATCTGATCACCACCGCGCGTGACGATGTCGTGTTCATCGACATCACGCCGCAACTGGCAAAGATGCAGGAGGTCAGCCCGGCGTATGAGGAGGGTGTCATCCCAGCCGCCACCTACGGGTTGCCTGCCGACGTGAAGACCATCGTGGTGCCGAATGTGTTGTTGGTCCGCGACGATCTCGACGCCAACCTCGCGTGCGTGCTCACCAAGACGCTTTTCGAGCGCAAGGCCGAGCTCGAACAGGTGGTGGGAGCGGCGAAGGGGATCAGCCTCGACAACGCGCGTGACACCGACCCCGTCCCGCTGAACCGCGGCGCCGAGCACGCACTCGACGGCCTCAACGCCGCGAAGTAGTCGCGAAGGAGTAGAGCCTCGTCCCGACGTTGGTCAGATCTGCGACGCTCGGCCGCAGGAGCTTGGTGGCAGTGACCAGAAGGTATTCGGCGGGGTATGCGGTGCGGCCCGGTTCGGTCGCCCGATTCCAGCTTTCCAGCAGTTCCAAGAAGTCGCGGTCCAGCGCCGCCAGCCGCTCGGGTCGGTCCGCGTTGAACCGGTATGTGGCGATGACGGGACCGTAGGTGCGCTTCCAGTACTCGCGGAATTCGAGCGGACTTGCGCAATGGTCGATCAGCACGGTCTCGCGCCGGGTCCGAAGTCCGGCGACCGTGTCTCCGAACAGGTTCCGCACATGGTTCTCGTCGCCCCACAGCGGGGGAGGGCTCGCGCCGACCGGGGGTGTGGGTGCGTAGGGCTTCAGTGTGGCGAAGAGCCGGCCGATGAATCCGCCTGGCGTCCAGTTGATCATCCCGATCGTTCCGCCGGGACGAGTCACCCGGATGAGCTCGTCGGCGGCCGCCTGATGGTGCGGGGCGAACATCGCTCCCACGCATGAGACAACCACGTCGAAGCTGCCGTCGCCGAAGGGCAGTGCTTCCGCATCGCCTTCGACCCACTCCAGGTCCACGCCGCGTTGCGCCGCAATCGCGCGTCCGGGCTCGAACAACTCGGGGGTGAGGTCACTGGCGGTGACGGTGGCGCCGGCGGCGGCGGCCGGGATGGCCGCGTTACCCGAGCCGGCCGCGACGTCGAGGACCCGTTGTCCGGGGCCGATGTCACAGGCCTGAACGAGGCGCGGGCCGAGCGCGGGGATCAGCTCCGCGGCCACGGCAGGGTAGTCCCCCGACGCCCACAGGGCCCGGTGTTTGGCCTTGAGCTGTCGGTCGGCATCCTGCCCGATCGAAGACGGCGCGGGGGCGGTCACGGTCATGGTGATGTGCTCCTCGATTCGACTGATGCGTACTGAGGCAACGATCCGCGATCGGGGGATCGTCAACATCGGGAAGTGATCCCCATATTGCCGACGCACACGTCACCCATGGGGAACCGTCAGGCGAGCAGGCCGACTTCCCTGGCGCGACGGACCGCGTCACGACGCCTTGTCACGTCGAGTTTGGTCAGGATCGCCGAAACGTGGTGGTCCACGGTTTTGACCGAGATGAACAGCCGTTCGGCCAGTTCCGCGTTGGTCAGGCCGTCTTCGAGCAGACGCAGCACTTCGACCTGGCGCGTCGTCAGACCCGCCGGATTCGCAAGCGTCGTGCCGCGGCGCGGGGCGGGCACCGTCCGCACTCCACGCGAGCGTAGGTCGAGGCGTACCTTGGCGGCCACGGCGTCGGCGCCGAGACGGTCGAGCACATCGAGTGCGCGGCGAGCCAGATTAGGGTCGCCCGAATCGACCAGGGCGAGGGCGGCGTCGTACGGGGTCGACAGGCAGTGGAACGCATCGGCGGCCGCCTCGAACCGTCCGTCGAAAAGCAGTCGGTAAGGCTCCGCGAGCGTGTCCGGCTCGATGCTCTTGCCGATGACTACAGTCTCCGCCGGGCCGGATCGGCGCAACCACATCGCCAACTCTCCGCGTGCCCACTCCAGCCCGGTCACTGGTGGGCTGTCGAGCAGCGTCCGGCACTGGTCGATGCGCGGGTCGGCAATGCCGGTCAGCCAGGCTCGTTCGATGATTGCTGCCGCCACCGGCAGCATCCTCACGCGCTCGCCGAAACGGCAGGCGAGTCGCCACGCATCGTCGATGACGCCTGCGTCGTCGCCGTTTCGGCGCAGAGACACCACACCGCGAATCAGCAGCGGCCAGGTGCGGGCCAGCGGCGCGCTGGGGCTGTCGAGCACCAAATCGGCGTCGGTGAGCGCATCGTCCCAGTCACCGACGAGCATCTTCAGGCGGCTGCGCGAACCCAGTTGGACCATCTTGCAGATCGGAAGGTCGTGCTCGATCATCAGCGGAATGCTGGTGTCCAGGAAGTCGGACGCCAAACCGAGTCGACGCTGTTCCACGTCCAGGTAGCTCAGGTTGGTATAGCCGGTCGAGTACACCTCGTCGATGTGTTTGGGACCCGTCGCCAGCACCGCCAGTATCCGGTCGCGCGCCGCGTCATCGCCGGCGAGGATGTCGCAGAAATACCCGATCAGTCGCACGTGCACCGACAGATCCGGATCGCCTGCCTCGCGGGCGATTTCGCGGGCGCGGACAAGCATCCGCGTTGCCGCCTCCACGTGCGTCGACTGCACGGCGAGGAAGGCTTGCATCGCGAAGGCGTGCCCCAGCTGCGTGAGTCGTGACGGATCATGCTGCGCGGCAACGTCTTCGAGCGTTGCGATGGCGTCGGCAACATGTCTGTCGGCGATGGCGCGGTTGCCGTTGTACCACTCGTACACGGCGAGCGAATGCTGGTTGGCGCCGACGGCGACGGGTGTGTTCGTATCCTGACGGATCCGCATGGCGCGGCGGCACGCGCCGATCGCATCGTCGAGGCGGTCGGTGAGGTAGTACTGGCTGGCCAGCGACTCCAACAGTTCGGCTTCGGCCGCCCCGGTCAGCGCCCCGCCCCGCCCCAGCGCGATCTCGAAGAACTCGGTGGCCTGGGTATGGGCGCCGGATCGCGCCGCCGCCTCGCCCGCTGCGATGCTCGCGGCGGTGATGAGCGCCTTGTCACCCGCGCCGAGCGCATGGTGACAGAGCACCGCGGGATCCTCGTGAGACGCCGAGCGGTGGGCGTCGATGAACCGGCGGTGCAGACCTGGCTCGGCGCCTGGCGGGATGACGCTGCTGATGGCCAGCCGGCACAGGTCGTGGCGGAAAGCGACCCCGCGGGCGTCGCGCTTGATCAGCTTGGCCTCGTCGAGGGCCCGCAATGCGGGCAGGGTGACGCCGAGTTCGGTCAGTAGGTGATCGGGGATGGCTCCCGGCGCGCAGGTGAGCAGGTTGAGCAGATCCCATGCCGCGACTTCGAGGTCGGCGGTGCGGGCCAGGATGGCGTCGCGCACGGTGCTGGGCAGGTCCGCGCCGCCGTGGTCGAGCATCTCGCAGACGAAGAACGCGTTGCCCCCGGTCACCCGATGCAGCCAGGCCGGATCGACATCGCGGTCACCGACCATCGTCGCGATCGCGTCGATGCTCAACGGGCGCAGAACCAGGCTCTGCGCATGCGGGGACCGGGCGACGTCTCCGAGCAGACTCCGTAGCGGATGCAGGACGCTCACCTCGTCGTCGCGCGCGATACCGATGGCCAGCAGATGCGTCTGCGGTACGCGGCGCAGCAGGAACCGGAACAGGTCGATGGTGCCCTGGTCGGCCCAATGCAGATCGTCGAGGACCAGAATCGACGGTTGCCGCCGGAGCTCGTCGAACACTTCGGCGAAGATGTCGTACGGCTGGTCGCTGTCGCCCAGTAGCCGCTGTGTTGTCGGGCCGAACTCGTGCGCCAGGTCGTGCAGCGGCCCCAGCGGTCTCGGTGTCGACAGCGGGTCGCATGCGCCCCACAGCACCCGCACTTCGTCCGAGCTGGCGTGAGCGCCCACCCGCTCCACGAATGCCTCGACGAACGCCGTCTTGCCCGCACCGGATTCGCCGCACACCAACACCGCGCGGCCACGCCCCCCGCGAGCCTGCGCCGCCCGCAGCATCAGCTGCTCGAACTCGTATTCGCGCTCGGTGAGCGTCACGGACGGATGCTATCGGCAAAACGCCGTTCTCACCAGGCAATACGGCTGCCACGGGTATCCGGCCGCAGTGGTGTCACCGAAATGGGGAAGTTCTACCGATGACTGCGCTCCTCGGGAAATCGAAGCTGGATTGCGCCCGGTGCTTCTGCGGCGGGCCACCCTGAATAACCCCGAACCAACCCGAACCAAGGAGAGGCCATGCCACGATTCATCATCGAACGGAACATTCCGGGCGCGTCCGAGCTGACGGAGACACAGCTGGCGGAGATCTCGAAGAAGTCGAACGCCACAGTGGAGTCGCTCGGCGTGCCGTACCGGTGGATCACCAGCTACGTCGCCGGCGACAAGATCTACTGCATCCACGAGACCGACAGCGCCGACACCATCCGCGAGCACGCCCGGCGCGGGGGCTTCCCCGCCAACGTCGTCACCGAGATCGCCGACGAGTTCGGGCCGCACACCGCCGAACTCGTCGCGTCATCGAACGGTCACGGAACGGCCGAGACCCGCCGCTGAAACAACGCGATGCCCAGAGGTCAGCGCGGTGCGCGCCGGACCGGAGATGATCGCGCCCCCGGGCGGCGCCGCCACGAAATCAAAAGCGCGGCGCCGCCCGAGATCCCGAGCGCAATGTCGGCCGCGCAGCACCTTTGACAGTTGTTTCGGCGGGTGCCCAAAGCCCGTCAGCGCACCCGGGGCCGCGTCGGCTGCACCGCGATCAGGGCCAGCCCGGCGGCGAACAACAGCGCAGTCCATAGGGGAAAGCGTCCACCTGGCGCGAATCCCGTTACGGCGAATAGCCCGAGGGAGAGCGCCGTGGCCGCCACCCCGCACAGCATCAGCGGTTCGGCCAGCCGGGTCGGCAGCGGCACGCCGACCGTGCCGAGGGCGGGCGCGAACCATGCCCTGCGCCACCAGAGGAACAGCAATTCGACGGCGGTGACGACCGCCAGGACGGTCAGCCACTGCAGGCGGGCCAGCCACCAGGTCCCCGACCCCAGCGGCGGTTGCGGCAACAGGCCGGTCGGATACCCGACCAGTGTCACGACGATGACCGGCACCATGTGCCACAGGTACAGCGACATGACGTTCTGGTTCGCCAGCGCAAGCCAGCGCTGCCTACGCCCGGAATCGAGAAGGCGATTCAGAGGTGCCGCGCAGGTGAACACCAGTCCGGCCTGCGCCGCGCCGAATGCCAACAACGCCACCGACGGTGGGGTGGTGTTCTGCACCGGGTCGCCGGGCACACCGATCATGCTCACCGGGTACGGGCCCCACGTCACCAGCAGGACCAGGGCTACAGCGGAGCACACACCGAGCACCACCGGCCGCCAGCCCCGCAACAGCCCGCCGTGCCAGGCGATCCCGAGCTGGTAGATCGCCGACCAGGCCAGGACGTAGTTCAGCCAGCCGATATGGGATAGTCCGAGCCCGATGTTGAGCCCGTCGACAGCGATCACACCGACGGCGAGCGCGGCGGGGACGGCCAGACCCCAGCGCCGGTGGGCGGCTACCAGGACCGGCGTCAGCCACACCACGATGAGGTAGACCGCCAGAAACCACAGGTGCATGGCCACCGCCCACCCGCCGAACGCCACCGCCGACGAGTCGACCCCGCACAGCAGCAGCACCGCGATTACCGTCAGCACCACCGCCACATACACCGCAGTCGGTCCGGCAATGCGCGTCAGCCGGTGCCGAAACCAGCTGTCGCGGGCGGCGGTGGGGCTGCTGCGCCAGCGGTTCCAGGAGACCGCGCTGGCGTATCCCGCCACCACGAAGAACACCGGCACCACCTGGAAGATCCAGGTCAACCACTGCGTCCACGGGATCTCGAGCAGCGCGTTGTCCCTGCCGAAGTACCCGTTGCGATATGTCAGCGCGGCGGCCAGCCAGTGCCCGAATACGACGAGCACAACGGCGACGACCCGGTAGAAGTCCAGCGCGAGATCGCGGGCGGCCGTCGTCGCCTTCGCCTGATCCACGTCGTCCCCTGTCGGATGCCGGTCGCTCCCACGAGGCTAGCGCCGACGGCAACAGGTCAGACGTCGGTCCTGGGTGGCGGTTTGGCGGCACCCGTCATGATCGCGACGGTCTCGGACGCGGTGTGCGACGAGGGCGTGACGATCGTGGCGCGCCTGCCCAGCCGGGCGATGTGGATCCGGTCGGCCACCTCGAACACGTCCGCCATGTTGTGGCTGATGAGGACCACCGGCATGCCGCTCGAGCGCAACTCCTTGATGAGCCGCAGAACCTGACCGGTCTCCTTGACCCCGAGCGCCGCGGTCGGCTCGTCGAGTACCACGAGTTTGGTCGCAAACGCCGCGGCCCTGGCCACCGCGACGGCCTGCCGCTGCCCGCCCGAGAGGGTTTCGACCGCCTGCGACATGTTCTGGACGGTGGCGATGCCCAGCGCGCTGATCTTCTGTTTGGCCTTGTCCTTCATGCCGCTCTTGTCCAGCATGCGGAACACCGATCCCAACGGCCCGGCCCGGCGTTCCTCGCGGCCCAGGAACATGTTGCTGGCGATGTCAAGGGCAGGTGCCACCGCCAGGGTCTGGTAAACGGTCTCGATCCCGGCGTCGCGGGCGTCCTGCGGCCGGCGGAAGTGCACCGGCTCGCCGTCGAGGTAGATCTCGCCGGCATCGGGGATGAGCGCCCCGGTGAGCGCCTTGATGAGGGTGGACTTGCCTGCCCCGTTGTCGCCGATCACCGCCAGCACCTCGCCCGGGTAAAGCTCGAAGTCGACGCCGTCCAGGCCGACCACCCGGCCGAACGTCTTGACCAGGCCGCGGGCCTGCAGGACGGGCGACCGCCCGTCGGCGGACTTCCGGCCGAGTTCGGTGGGTTCGCGGGTCTCCGGGGTGCCTCCGGCCGCCCGGGTGTCCGGGGTCATGCTCCCGCTCCCCGGATCCAGCGGTCGACCGCCACCGCGACGATCACCAGCACGCCCACTGTCAGGGTCTGGTACTGGACGTTCACCCCGGCCAGAGCCAGGCCGCTGCGGAACACACCGACGATCAGCGCGCCGAGCAGGGTGCCGATCACCGCCCCACGGCCGCCGAACAGGCTCGTGCCGCCGATGACGACGGCGGTGATGCTGTCGAGGTTGGCGTCGACAGCGGCGTTGGGACTGGCCGAGCCGGTGCGTCCGATGAGGATCCATGCGCTGAGGGCGAAGATGACACCCGCGGTCGCGTACACGCTGAACAGCACGCGCGGGGTGCGGATACCGGCGAGCGTGGCAGCCTGCGGATCGTCGCCGACGGCGTAGACGTGCCGGCCCCACGCGGTTTGGCTCAGCGCGAACCCGACCAGCAAGTACATCAGCAGCATCACCAGAACGCCTGTGGTTACCCGGAACTCACCCAACGTGAGGGTCTTGCCCGTCCAGGTGAGCAGATCGCCCAGTTTCGCCCCGTCGATCGACTGGCCGCCCGAGAGCAGCAGCGACAACGCGGTGAAGATACTCAGCGTCCCGAGGGTCACGATGAACGGCGGCAGCTTGATCGTGGTCACCAGCAGACCGTTGAGCACGCCGCACGCCAGGCCGAGGCCCAGGCCGGCGACCAACGCCGCCGGCCCGGGCACTCCGTGGTCGGCGGCGAGGGAACCGACGACCATGGTCACAAGGATCATCGCAGCGCCCACCGACAGGTCGATACCGGCGGTGAGGATGATCAGGGTTTGCCCCAGCCCGAGGGCCGCGATGACGGCCACCTGCTGCACTACCAGCGAAAGATTAGTCGGGGCAACGAAATTCGGATTGATCACGCCGAAGGCGATGATCGCGACGAGCAGCACCGCGGCTGGACCGATCCAGGCGTGAGCCAGTAGCAGGTGCTGTAGGCGGTGCACCGGCGAATGCCGGCGCTGTTCGAACTCCTCCGCCGCGGTACCGGGCGAATGGGAGTGTTCTACGGTGTCGGTCAACTCTTCTTACCCCAGCACTGGTCCAGGCCCTCGGCCGAGGTGATGCTCGCGACGCCCGGTTGCGGCTGATCGGTGACCAGTGACACCCCGGTGTCGAAGAAGTCCAGGCCCTCGGTCGTGGTCGGCTTGGTGCCGTCCTTGATGTACTGGGCGATAGCGTCGACGCCCAGGGACGCCATCTTCAGCGGGTACTGCTGGGAGGTGGCACCGATGACGCCCTGCTGCACCAGAGTCAGACCGGGATCGCAGCCGCCGTCGACGGACACGATGGTGGCCTTCTTGCCCGCCGCCTCCAGCGCCTTGTTGGCGCCGCTGGCCGCCGGCTCGTTGATCGTGTAGACGAGGTTGATGTCGGGGTTCTTGGCCAGGCAGTTCTCCATCGCGGTGCGCCCGCCGTCCTCGGCGCCCTCGGTCGGAAGGTTGCACGCGATGGTGTACTGCCCGCCGCTGTAGGTGCCGGTGGGCGCCTCGTCGCCATTCTTCTTCGGATCCGCGGTCCCGATGCCCATGCCGGTGAGGAAGCCCTGGTCGCGGTTGTAGTCGACGGAGACGACCTTGTCGTCGAACAGGTCCAGCATGGCGATGACGACGGGCTGTCCTGCCATCTTCGCGGCCGACCACTGACCGATCAGCTTGCCCGCCTGGAAGTTGTCGGTGGCGAACGTGATGTCCACGGTGTCGGCGGGATCGGGCGGGGTGTCCAGCGCGATGACGTAGATGCCGGCGTCGCGCGCCTTCTTGATCGCGCTGTTGACACCCGGGCCATTCGGGGTGATCAGGATGCCCTTGTCGCCCCGGCCGATCGCGTTCTCGATCGCGGTGATCTGCGAGGCTTCGTCACCGTCGGTCTTTCCCGAGGCCACGGTGAGCGCGAGGCCGTTCTTGTCGGCAGCCTGCTGCGCACCCTCCTGCATCGCGACGAAGAACGGGTTGGTCGACGTCTTGGTGATGAGGGCGACGCCCGGCTGGCCGCTGTTGCCGCCACCGCAGCCCACGGCCGCGAAGCCGACGGCGCCGGCGGCGGCGAGCACCGCGGCCCTCCGGATGGCACGCCGCCCGCGGCGCAGACCTGAGGAGTCGTTCATGGGCAAGCCTTCCGTACTGGGTCAGGGGGAGTCGCGTGAAAACTGTGACGTTGATAACGTTGTCAGTGGTTTATAGCGAGGAACACACCGCAGGGTCAATGGAACTGCGAATTTTTCTTCGGAAGGGGAGGACAACGTTGTCAGAACGCGGGGGGAGAGCCTGGGCGGCGACGAAATCGCCGATGGCCGCATGCCCGCTTCGGGACCGATGACCGACGGCCCGCGGCGGCCCACGATGCGGGATGTGGCCGCGATGTCCGGGGCCAGCCTCAAGACCGTTTCTCGGGTCGTCAACGGTGAGCCCGGGGTGTCGGCGCAGCTCGCGGAGCGGGTGCAGTGGGCGATCGACCAGCTCGACTTCCATCCCGATCGCGGAGCGAGCAGCCTGCGGTCGGGTGGGCGCACGGCGACGGTCGGGCTGCTGCTCGAGGATGTGTCGAACCCGTGGTCGTCGGCCGTGCAGCGCGCCGTGGAGGACGTCGCGCTGCCCCGTGGGGTGATGGTGTTCTCCGTCAGCCTCGACGAGGATCCCGCCCGCGAGGACGAATTCGTCAAGGCCTTCATCGCACGCCGTGCCGACGGGCTGATCCTGGCCCCTGCCAGCGCGAACCAGGCCTACCTGGGCAGGCAGGTCCGCGCGGGAACGGCGGTGGTCTGCATCGACAGGGAGGCGCGCGAACTGGCTGTCGACTCCGTCATCACCACCAACGTCTCGGGCTCGGCGGAGGGCGTCCGCCACCTGATCGCGACGGGGCACCGGAGGATCGCATTCCTGGGCGACCGGCGCTCGATCATGACGGAGCGGCAGCGTTACGAGGGTTACCGGCAGGCGATGGCCGGCGCGGGACTGGTGCCCGAACCGTCCGATGTCATCGAGGACCTCTACGACGAGAAGATCGCCGACGGTGCGGTGATGCGGTTGCTGACGGCGGCCGACCCGCCGACCGCCCTGTTCACCGCCCAGAACCTGATCACCATCGGCGCGGTGAGGGCCCTGCGCAGGCTCGGCCGGAGCGATACGGTCGCGGTGGTGGGGTTCGACGACTTCCCGCTTGCCGAGCTCGTCGTGCCCGGTGTCACGGTGGTGGCGCAGGACCCGATGGCGATGGGCCGCCTCGCCGCCAACGTGTTGTTCGAGCGAATCGCCGGTGCCGACCATCGGCCGCACACCCACGTCGTGCCGACGACACTGATCCGCCGCGGCTCGGGGGAGATCCGGCCGGTGTGACCCTTGCGGCGGTGAGGATTTCGATGGCAAGTACCCCGGTCAGTCCGTCTATGCAGCGCCGCAGCTTGCGCGCCGCCGACCAGCCCATCGACACGTGGTCCTCTTGCATGGCCGAGGACGGAATCGAGTCGACGCTGTGGGCGAGGTTTTTGTAGCTGGTGACGATGCCAGCGGCGTCGAGTTCGGCGGGTCCCACGGTGGTGCGTAGGACGTAAATGCCGTCGCGGTCAGCTTCGGTGGTGATCTGGTCCTGGCGGCGGCCGGGGCTCTCGCGATTCAGAACACCGCATCGGCGACGAGCACGCCAGGGCCGATACCCTGTACTCCTCGGATCCGAGACAACTCTTACGCCGTGTGGGGACGGTAGCGCGCCGACCGCCGCCGGTCAGGACGGCAGATCGGCGATAAGCTCTCGGACCGCCGCGGCGGAGTCGGCGGCGAGCACGTCCCGCGCCAGCCGTGCGGCGCCGGCGTGGTCGACAGCACGCACCGATTCCTTGGTGGCGGGCACTGCCGGCGGCGCGACACTCAGCGCATCGACGCCCATCCCGAGCAACACCCCGGTGGCGCGCTCGTCGGCGGCGAACTCGCCGCACACCGACACGCTTGCCCGCCCCGCCGCCCCCACGCAGGTGGCGTGGATGAGTGCGAGCAGTCCGGGATCGAACGTGTCGCCGATGGCGGCGACCGCGTCGTTGTTGCGGTCGGCGGCCAGCGCGTACTGGGTGAGGTCATTGGTGCCGATCGACAGGAAGTCGACGTGCCTAGCGAACGCCGCCGCCTTCAGCGCGGCGGCGGGCACCTCGATCATCATGCCGACCTGGAGTCCGTCCGGCGTGCGTTTTCCGGTACGGGCCATCGCTTCATCGAGAAGCTTACGCGCGGCGAATAATTCGTCCAGCGTGCTGACCATCGGGAACATGACGCTGATCGGCGTCTGCTGGGCCAGCTGGGCGATCGCCAACAGTTGCTCGGTCAGCAACTCCGGGTGCGCCAGCGACAGCCGGATACCGCGGACCCCCAGGTAGGGGTTCACCTCGGCCGGCGTCGGCAGGAAATCCAGCGGCTTGTCGCCGCCGACGTCGAGGGTGCGCAGCGTGATCCGGCGCCCGTCGAGCGACTCCGCGATCTTGCGGTAGACCGCGAGCTGCTCCTCGGCGTCCGGAGGCTCGTGGCGTCCGAGGAAGAGGAACTCGGTGCGGATCAGGCCGGCAAGGTCGGCACCGTTCAGTGCCGCCGCGCGCGCGTCCTCGACGGTACCGATGTTGGCGCCGACCGGAACCGGGACGCCGTCACGTGTCATTGCGGTCTCATGCGCATGTGCGCGTGCCTCGGTGCGCCGGGCGGCCAGTGCAGCGACGCGCTCCTGATAGCCCGCGATGACGTCGCCGGGCGGATCGACGACGTATTCGCCACGCGTGCCGTCGACCACCACCGTTGTCCCCACCGGGATGGACAGCACCGCGGGTCCGGCGCCGACGATCGCGGGAATTCCCTTGGCCCGCAACAAGATGACACTATGCGCATGGGGGCTGCCGTAGGCGAGCAGCACCCCCGTCGCCTTGGCGGCGTCCAATTCGGCTGCTTCGGCAGGTGTCAGGTCGGCGGCGACCAACACGCCCGCGGGGACCGACTCCGACGCCGCGTCGCCGAGCATCGCGCGCAATACCTGATCGCCGACGGCGCCGACATCGTCGGCGCGTGCCCTCAGGTATGGATCGGTCACGGCGCCGAATTCCGCGACGACGGCGTTCACCGCCGCCGACCACGCCGACGGCGCCGACGCACCCGCGTCGATGCGCCCGCGGGCGTCGTCCAGCATCGAGCCGTCGTCCAGCATCAGCAGGTGGGCGTCGAAGATCGCCGCTTCGGTTTCGCCGAGTTCTCGTGCGGTCCTGGTGCGAAGCTGGCTGATGGTGCGCCGGACGGTGGCGATCGCCTTACCGAGCCGACGCCATTCGGCCGCGGGCTCCTCGGCCGGCGTATCCGGAAGCGTCACCGGTCCAGGCTGCGCCGTGCGGGCGGGACCGATACCCAATCCCGGGCTCGCGCCGACCGGTGCCTGCTGAACGGCGGGCGCGGCGGCGGGCGCGACCGCGGCGGGCGACTCATCGAAGTCCCGGGCTGCCAGGTCGAGGATGTGGTACAGGGTCTCGGCGGCCTGGGTGCCCGACACCGCCAACTCGACCTCGTCGCCGGAGCGCACCCCCAGCGTCGCGATCTTCGAGAGGCTTTGTGCATCAACCCATCCCGAACCCGAACTACGGTTGCGGATGCGCACGTGGGCATCGCGGCGGCGCACCTCCTGCACCAGCCGCGCGGCGGGGCGGGCATGCAGCCCATGCGGGTTGGCGACGATGAAATGCCCACTGAGCGCTTCGGCTTCGGCGACGGCGGCCGCATCTGCCCGGGCTGGCTCGGATGGCGTGCCGAGATGTCCGATCTTGCCGGCCAACGCACCCGCAGCCTCCGAGGCGACCTCATCGGGTGACGCGCCGCCCGCGGCGGCCACGGCGGCCACGACCAACCCTTCGACCAGCGGTGCGGGGCACAGCACGACCCTGGCGCGGGCGTCGTCGTCGAGCAGTTCGAGCGCCAGCTCCGCCGAGAGCACAGCGCTGCCGAGGTCCATCAGCACCACCACGCCGGAGCCGTTGTCGGCCGCGATGACGGCGTCCACGATCGCGGCGGCATCGGTACCGAATGTGGTTTCGTCCAGTCCAGCGGCGACGCCGATACGGATGTGTTTGCCGTGCAGCATTTCCTGGGCCAGCGCCACCGCCGCGCGGGCCAGCGCCCGGCTGTGCGACACGACGACGAGTCCGACGGTCACGGTGTCACGCACCCGCGGTCGCGAACGCGGTGGCCGCCGCGCCCACGAGCATCGCCGCCGAGGTGGCGCCCGGATCCCGGTGCCCGACGCTGCGCGGCCCCAGATAGCTGGCGCGGCCTTTGCGGGCCAACATGGCTTCGGTGGCCTGCATACCCTTGTCGGCGGCCACGGCCGCGTCGGCCAGAGCCGTCTCGAGCCCGGCGCCGGATGCTAGCGCGGCGTCGAGCGCATCGAGGGCAGGCGCCAGCGCATCGAACATGGTCTTGTCACCGGATTCGGCGCGCCCGCGCTGAACGACCCCCTCGACACCGGCCCGCAGCGCCTTGGCGAACCCGCCGGCATCCACGTCGGCCTGTGCCCCCAGGGGGCCCGCCATCCGCAGGAAGAAGGTGCCGTAGAGCGGACCGCTCGCTCCGCCGACGGATTTGACCAGCGTCATGCCCACCTGCTTGCACAGCCCGGCGATGTCGCGCGGCGGGGCCTCGTCGATCGCCGCGACGACGGCCGTCATCCCGCGGTCCATGTTGATGCCGTGGTCGGCGTCGCCGATCGCCGCGTCGAGGTCGGTGAGCAGTTGCGCGTTTTCGCCGATCACGCGGGCGAATTCGCGTATCCATCGGGTCAGCAGGTCAAGGTCGACCGTCTCCTGCCCGCTGATCTGCTTCCCCGGGTCGCTTCGCTCCTGCCCGCCGTGCATACTCAGCATCCCCTCCGCAGCGCGGGTGTGTTGACCGGGTGGTCCCACAGCCGCAGCAGCTCGTCGTCGGCCCGTAACAGCGTCACCGAGCAGCCCGCCATGTCCAGGCTGGTGATGTACGGTCCCACCAGTGAGCGGGCGATCCGTACCCCCGCCTTGTCGAGGATCGCGGCGAATTCGGAGTACATGACGTACAGCTCGATCAGCGGTGTGGCGCCCATGCTGTTGACGAACAGGATCACCCCGTCGTCGCCGGCGAAGTCGAGGTCGGCGAGCACCGGATCGAGCATGAGTTCGGCCACCGCACTCGCGGGTTGCACGCCCATCCGCTGACGACCCGGTTCACCGTGGATACCGATGCCGACTTCGATCTCGCCGTCCGACAGGTCGAAGGTCGGATGCCCGACGGCGGGGACGGTACAGGAGGTGAGCGCGACGCCCATGCTTCTGGTTGCGGCGTTGACGCGGCGTGCGACGTCGGCGACTTCCGACAGAGAGCGGCCCTGGTCGGCGGCGGCACCGGCGATCTTCTCCACCAACACGGTGGCCCCGACCCCGCGCCGCCCGGCGGTGTAGGTGCTGTCCTGCACGGCGACGTCGTCGTCGACGATCACCGACGCTACCGAGATACCCTCCGCGTCGGCGAGTTCGGCGGCCATCTCGAAGTTCATCACGTCGCCGGTGTAGTTCTTCACGATGTGCAGGACGCCCGCCCCGCCGTCGACGTTCTTGGTTGCCTCGAGCATCTGGTCGGGTACCGGCGAGGTGAAAATCTCACCCGCACAGGCGGCGTCGAGCATGCCCGGCCCGACGAACCCGCCGTGCAACGGCTCGTGGCCGGAGCCACCGCCGGAGATCAGACCGACCTTACCCTGCACCGGCGCGTCGCCGCGGTAGACGATGCGGTTGGTGGCGTCGATCCGCAACTCGGGGTGGGCCACGGCCATGCCGTGCAGCGCCTCGCTGACGACGTCGGCAGGATCGTTGATGAGCTTCTTCACGGTCGGGTCTCCTCAGGCTGCGGTGGTGGTCTTGGGGCTGTCGGGAACAGTGACCGACGCGGCAGCCGCATCGGCGCGGGTCCGCGATATCGCGACGTAGGTGAGGGCGGCCATGGCGCCTCCCAGGAACTCGGCGGCGAGATAGACCGGCAACTGGGTCCACTGCACCTCGCCACCGGCGAACTGCTGGATGAGCATCGGGCCGAAGGTGCGGGCCGGGTTGATCGCGGCGCCCGTGGTGGGTGCCACCGGGATGATCGCCGCGAACACCACCAGACCGATGGCCATCCCGGCGAATCCCGCCGACGCCTTGCGGTGGATCACGCCGAAGACGGTGAACACAAGGATGAACGTACCGATGAACTCGGCGAAGAAGGCGCGTCCCGCGCTGACGTCGGCGGAGTAGGTGGCGACGCCGAGCCCTGCCTCGCTGGCCGCCATACCGAGCACGCCGATGATGGCCGCGGCACCGGCGATCGCGCCGACGGTCTGCGCGGCGATGTAGGCCGGCACCCGCGACCAGGGAAACTTGCCGGTGAGCGCCAAGCCAAGAGTTACCGCGGGATTGATGTGGTTGCCCGAGATATGGCCCAGCGCATAGATAGTCGCGACCACGATGGTCGCGAAGGCGAACGAGATCATACCGAGGTCGGCCATCGTGAACGGGGCGTCCCCGTTGACGATGATCGTCGCGGGTACCGAACCCACACCTATGAACACCAGGAACGCGGTGCCGAGCGCTTCGGCAGCGAGTTTCTGGGCCATCGAAGGCTCATCCATGACGGTCTCCTGGGAGTTTGAGCAAGCCGGCCGCCGTCTGGTGGTCGACTATTTCGGATATCATTCGATATAGTCGAATGTGATCTGGACCATACGCTTACGCTTCGGTGAGCACAAGGGTCGAGTCGGGAGGAAGGTGGGAGCATGTTCCAGACCGTCGAGGGGCCCCGATGATCCAGGCCGTCGACCGTGCGCTGCGTATCCTCACGGTGCTTCAGGGCGGTCGGCGGATGAGCCTCGGCGAGATCGCCTCGGCGATCGATCTGGCGCCGTCGACGGTCCACGGGTTAGTGCGCACGCTGCTCGCGCACGGCATGGTCCAGCAGGAGGTCGACTCCGGGCGCTATCGGTTGGGGCCGGCCACCTTGCGACTGGGCAACGTCTATCTCGACACCCTCGAACTGCGTTCCAGGGTCGCGATCTGGGCCGAGGGCCTGGCCAGGCGCACCGGTTGTGCGGTGCGCACGGGGGTCCTGCTGTTCGACGAGGTCGTCGTCGTCGCCCACGAACCCCGCCCGGACGGGACCCGCCAGATGCCCGAGGTCGGAATCGTCATCCCGGCACACGCCAGCGCGCTGGGCAAGGCGCTGCTGGCATTTCAGCCCGATTACAAGGCCGAGGGCGAGTTGCGCAGCATGACCGGCGAGACCATCAGCGACCCCGCCGCCCTGAACGATCAACTCGGCGAGATCAGAACGACCGGGATCGCGACCGAGACCGAGGAAGCGGTGATCGGTGAATGCGCTGCAGCCGCACCGGTTTTCGAGGCGACCGGGGAGGCCGCGGGGGCCATCGGCCTGGTGGTGCCCGCCGGTCGGTGGCCCCTGAGTCCCGATGCCGTGGATGCGCTGCGCGACACCGCGCGCACCGTATCCCGCGAGCTGGGCGCGCCGGTGTGGCCGCCGCGCCGCGGCTCGAACGCCGCGAGATAGCGTTCCTGGTCGCGAAATCGATGATTACACGACCACAGGCGCTATCTCGCGGGGGAAGGCGAGGGGTTCACTCCGGATTGCCCGACCGGTCGTCGATGAACTCCAGCAGGCGGGGATCGTCGGACGTGAACCGGTCGACCTCCTCGCCGCCGTCGCAGCGCAGCAACGCGACGGTGACGCCGCGCTCCGTGCGCGCGAGCACCCGCCAGACGGCGCCGGTGTCTTCCCAGCGTTGCAGTTCGGCGACGCGATCGATGTGCACGCTTCTAGCATGCCCTCGTGAGCATCGGGGTGGCCCGGGTCTACGAGGATCCCGGAACCGGCGAGGGGCAGCGGGTTCTGGTCGACCGGCTCTGGCCGAGGGGCATTCGCAAGGACGACCCGCGCGTCGGCCGCTGGTTGCCCCGGGTGGCTCCGTCGAACGCTCTGCGGAAGTGGTACGGCCATCAGGCGGAGCGGTTCGGCGAGTTCGCCGCACGCTACGCCGCGGAGCTGACCACCCCGGAGGGTGCCGAGGCGCTTGCCGAGCTGACGGCACTGGCCGCCGCCGGGCCGGTCACGCTGGTGACGGCGACCCGCGACCTCGACCTCAGCCACGTCGCGGTGCTCGCGCGGCTGCTGTCCTGAGGCCACGTTGGCCGGACGGCGTGTGTGAGACGATCGCCCGATGCGAATCGGATTGCACGCCCTGGGAATCGGGGCCGGGGCCCAGCGCGCGGTGATCGACGCCGTCGCGCCCGCGGCCGAGCGATGCGGTTTCGCCACGCTGTGGTCGGGGGAGCATGTCGTGATGGTCGACGAGTCGCGGTCACACTATCCCTACTCCGCTGACGGCAGGATCGCGGTGCCGGCCACCGCGGATTGGATCGACCCGATGATCGGTCTGAGCTTCGTGGCCGCGGCCACCTCCACCATCGGCATCGCCACGGGTGTCCTCTTGTTGCCCGAGCACAACCCGGTGCTGGTCGCCAAACAGGCGGCGACGCTGGACACGTTGAGCGGCGGCCGGTTCAGCCTGGGCGTCGGCATCGGGTGGTCGCGCGAAGAGTTCGACGCGCTGGGAGTGGCTTTCGGCGGGCGCGCGGCACGCACCGCCGAGTACGTCGCCGCGATCCGTACCTTGTGGCGGGATGACGTCGCGTCGTTCGACGGCGAGTTCGTGAGTTTCGACGCCGTGCGGGTCAATCCCAAACCGCTGCGTGACAGGAGAATTCCGGTCATCGTCGGCGGCGACAGCGACGCGGCGCTGCAGCGCGTCGCGCAGTGGGGCGACGGGTGGTACGGATTCAATCTGGGCGACGCGCACGCCGTGGCCGAACGGCTTGGGTACCTGCGCGGGGCCTGTCGCCAGTACGGCCGGGACCCGGACGGGCTGCGCATCGCCGTGGCCATGCGCGACCCGCGGATCGATGATCTCGCGGCGCTCGCGGACCTGGGCGTGGACGAGTTCGTCCTGGTCGATGGGCCGCCCGATGACCCCGGCGCTGCCGCCGACCGGGTCGCCGCGCTGGCGGATCGATGGCTACCGATGCTAGATAGGTAAACCTATCCTCACTGGCTGCGCTAGGCTCGACCGTCGATGACCGACATCGACCAGGCGACGGCGCTCGTCCTCCCGCGCGAACTCACCTCGCCTCTCCGAGGCGGTCCGCGCGGTCGGCGCCCCCCCGGCGCCGACGCTGGCCGCGCCCTACGCGCTTCGCCCGGCCGACCCCGACAGTGACGCCGCCATGGTGTCGGGATGGATGAACCGCCCGCATCTGGTGGCCGCGTGGGAGTACGACTGGCCCCCCGCGCGCTGGCGGCGTTATCTGCGTGCTCAACTCGACGGCGAGTACTCCCGCCCGTTCATCGGCAGCCTGCGCGGCCAGGAGCTCGGATACGTCGAAATATACCGTGCTGCAAGGGATTCCATCGCGACGCGCTATGATGCCGATCCGCACGACGTCGGGATGCACGCCGTGATCGCCGAGCCGAGGTACGTCGATCGCGGCTTCGGCCCGATCCTGTTGCCCCGCATCGTCGCGAGCGTGTTCGCTGCCGAACCGCAGTGCCTGCGCATCATGTTCGATCCCGATCACCGCAACAGCGGCGCACGCCGGGTGTGTGAGTACGCCGGGTGTGCCTTCCTCGGTGAGCATGACATGGCCAATCGGCCCCGATGCACAGGACCGCGTCACCGTTGATGGCCGCCTCGCAGATGGTGCGCAGATACTCCGACTTGCCGAACCGGCGCAGGATGGCGATCGCCGAATCGTGCAGACTCACGCCCACCCCGATGCCCGCCGAGCCGAGCCGTCCCAGCGCGAAGGCCAGCGCCACCAGCTTGGCGACATCCGGCTGGGTTTGGTCGCCCCACTTCTGGGAGAACACACCCGACCGGCCGAGATACTCGATGAGCTGCCGTGGAAAGCTTTGCGCCTCTTCGGCTTCAGCGGTCCACCGGGCCACCTCGTGGTCGAACACCCGGTCGAGGAGTGCATCGTAGTCGGCCGTCGTCACCTCGCCACGCCGTCCAGCACGCGCTTGACCTCCAGTCGGCGCAACTTGCCCGACGAGGTCCTCGGCAGCGAACCGGGTGCCACGAACACCACATCCGAGGGCACCACGCCGCATTCGGACGCCACCCGTCGAACCAGCTCGCTGCGTGCTCCCGGTTCGTCCGCGCCGCGGAACTCGGCGGTGATCACCAGCCCAGGGCGCACCGCGCGCTGGTTGGTGCCGACAGCGACGACCGCACCCTCGCGCACGCCCTTCACGAGGGCGGCGACCCGCTCGATCTCGGCGGGGAAGACGTTGCGCCCAGCCACCGAGATCACCTCCTTGGCGCGCCCGCACACCACCAGTCCGCCGTCCACGAAGTAGCCGAGATCACCCGTCGGGAACCAGGATTGGCCGTCCAGTGCCGGGCCGCCCAGATAGCCGGACATCATCGACGTGCCGCGGATCTCGATGTTCCCGACAGCGCGGTTGGCCACGCCGTGGTCCTCGTCATCGGCGGGCACGATGCGCACCTGCATACCCGGGATCGCCTCGCCGAGCAGCGCGCGGCGGCGCGCCGTCGTCTGGTCGCCGGAGGTGGTCACGACCTCGTCGACGCGCAGCCCGGAGCCCGGAAGGGGAATGGTCACCGCGCAGGTCGATTCGGCCAGTCCGTACGACGGCGCCAGCGCGCCGGGTTGCAGGCCGAACCGGGCCAGCTCGGTCACGAACCGCTGGGTGCCGCCGCAGTCGATCGGCTCACCTCCGTTGAGGGCGAAGCGCAGACTACCCAGGTCGACGTCGCAGACACGCCGTGAGTACTTGCCGATCAGGTGGTAGGCCATATTCGGCGCGGCGGTGAAGGTGGCGCGGGTCTGGTCGAGCCACTGCAGCCAGGAGAACGGCGACGCGGCGAATGCGGCGGTCGGGGCCTGCCAGGTGTCGGCGCCCAGCAGCATGCTCGACATCAGGAAGCTCATCCCCATGTCGTGGTACAGCGGCAGCCACGAACAACCGACGTCGCCTGGCGTGACCCCGACGCGGGTGATCAGGCCGCGCAGATTGGCCAGCACCGCGTCGGGTGAGAGTTGCGCTGTTTTCGGCGTTCCCGTCGAACCCGCGGTGCCCTGCAGCACCGCCACCGTGCCGGTGGCGGGCGGTGTGAATGTCGTCGAGCGCCGATCGTGTGCGACGGTCGTGACGTCGTGCACGCGCAGGCTGGCGTCGGCCGCACGCAGCCGCTCGAGGTGGGCGCCGTGGGTGAACACACTGCGCACACCGATGGCCGCGAACCGGTTCAGTGTCGTCCTGGCCCACACATCCGCGTCGGCACCCCGCACCGGCCCGGGCAGAATCGAGACCGCCGCACCGGCCAGCAGCGCGCCGGGAATCGCCGCGATGAGTTCCACCGTTGGTTCCCCGACGAGGCCGACGGCGGGGGCGTGGTCGTCCAGCAGCCAGGTGGCCCGCCGCCGTCGTCATCGCGTCGGCGGGCGCGGAGGTCAGCGAGTTCACCGGCCGCTTGGCGTCGACGGAATCTTCGCCGCGATCGCCGCCTCCAAGTCTGCGACGGTGTCGCAGCCCAGGAGATCCTCCTCGGTAAGCGCGACGCCGAGCCGGTCCTCGATGGCCACCATGCCGACCGCGAATGCGACGGAGTCCAGGCCGACGTCGTCGACTAGTAGTGGTGACGCGCCAGCTGCGTGCTGCCGCGACGCACGTCGGCGTCGATCGATACCAGCGCAGGCACCAGCTCGCAGGTGACCAGCCCGTGGCGGTCGGTGAGTTCGTCCACGATGGGGAAGCTGGCGGCGATGCGCTCGGGGGTGTCGATGATTATGGTGTTGACCGGAACCTGTCGGCCCAACTGAATGAGCTTGTCCCCCTCGGGCTCTCGATCACCCCGGAAACCCCACACTCCGCGCAGCACGGTGACCCCGCTGGCGGATTGTGAGTCGCGCAGACGGTGCACCAGCGCGCGGTGAATCGGCTGGCCGTCGTGCAGATCGGCTTCGGAGGTCTGGACCATCAGCTTCTGCCAGAGGCCGCGCCCCTTGACGTCCTGGGCCGGCACCGGTGCGGGCGCGGCGATGAGTTCGCCGCCGCGTTTGCACAGCTGGGCGCGTTCCACGGTCAGCAGGGCGTTGGGCAGCAACGCCTTGAGGTCGGGTAGCGCACTGATCACCCGGTCACCGGTTCCGACGGCGATCACGATGACGGGGACGTCGGCGTTGCTGCTGAAGAAGCGGGCGCGGCGGCGCTGGCCGTGTGCCGTGCCGTCGACGCCGAGGAAAACTGTGGCCCCGAAGAATCCGTGGCGATGCAGGACATCGCACACGGCGTAGTGCGCGGGCCGGCCTGCCACCCGGTGCCTGCGGCCGACATAGACCGTTAGCCGGGTGGTGTCGTGCGGCACGGGCTCAGTCGACGGGGTGACAAGCTGCGCGCGTTCCAGCGTGAACAGTCCGCGGCTGGCCATCGACAACGCCTTTTCGGCGAGGCCGGCGATCTTGTCGGTCGTGTCGACCGCGATGATGGTGACCGGCGGGTCTTCGGACATGCTCAGTGTCTCGTCGCTGCGCAGCACTTGATGAAGGCCGAAGCCGGAGATACCGCGCAGCATGACGCTGGCCGCCACCGCCGCATCGCCGTAGAGATCGAGCAGCGCGTCGGCGGTGAAGCGGTCGGCCGTCCGCTGCCGTTCATCGAAATATGCGGTGAGCTTGAGGAACTCGTCGTTCACAGGTGCGCTCCGAGCCATAGGCCCAGCCACACGGCGGGCAATCCGAAGCCGATGCTGACCACTATGTTGGCTGCCGCCGGCCACACCCGGCGCTCTTCGCTCAGCCGTTGGGTCTCCAGCATCCAGGTCGAGAACGTGGTGTAGGCGCCGACGAATGCGGTACCCGCCAGCAGCGCGGTGTGCGGGTTCAAGGCCAGGCCGCCGAGGAAGCCGAGGGCCACCGCCCCACTGATGTTCACCGCCAGCGTCCCGAATGGGAACGGCCTGCCGACGCGGGCTGTCACGGCCCGATCGACCATGAAGCGGGCCACGGAGCCGACGCCGCCGAGGAGCAGGACACCGGCCCACAGCAGGGCGGTCACCGTCGCACTCGCACCCTGCGCACCATGGCGGTGGCGATGTACACCGCGATCAGGCCGGCGACGACGCTGGCGGCGGTGTAGCCGATGGCCAGGCCGTAATGGCCGTGCTCGAGCATGGTGACCGTTTCGACGTGCATCGTCGAGAACGTCGTGAGGCCTCCGCAGAACCCCGTCCCGAGCAGGGGACGCCGATAACTCGACACCGGAAGACGCTCGAGCAGTCGGGTGGTGAAGTATCCGAGGAGAAACGCACCCACGATGTTCACCGTGAACGTCGGCCAGGGCCAGCGGCCCGGGTCGGGCGCTGCCAGCGATTCCAGGCCGGCGCGGGCCAGGGTTCCCAGAGCGCCGCCGACGAACACCGCCGCCAGTTCGCGGCCGTCGTGACCGAACATGGGCCAAAGTATGACGGCAATTCCGCCATCCGAGAGGACCGCACCCCGGCAGCAGGAGCAGAATCGGTAACCATGGCTGCCAACCCACGCGCCGGCAAGCCGGCGCAACCCGAAGATCTGATCGACGTGGCCCATGTGGTGACGGCGTACTACACCAAACAGCCCGATCCGGAGAATATCGACCAACAGGTGGCGTTTGGCACGTCGGGACACCGGGGGTCGAGCCTGGACACCGCGTTCAACGAGGCGCACATCCTGGCCACCACGCAGGCGATCGTCGAGTACCGGGCGGCTCAGGGCACCACCGGCCCGCTGTTCATCGGGCGGGACACGCATGCGCTCTCCGAGCCGGCCTGGGCGTCGGCGCTGGAGGTGCTGGCGGCCAATGATGTTGTGGCGATGATCGATTCGGCCGACCGCTACACACCGACGCCTGCGGTGAGTCACGCGATCCTGACGTTCAACCGCGGTCGGGATACCGATCTGGCGGATGGCATCGTGGTGACGCCGTCGCACAATCCGCCGCGTGACGGCGGCTTCAAGTACAACCCGCCCAACGGCGGGCCCGCCGACACCGACGCGACCAGCGTGATCGCCAAGCGCGCCAACGACATCCTGCGTGACCGCCTCCGGGCGGTCAAGCGCATCCCGCTGGCCCGCGCGCTGGGGACCGCGCAGCGCCATGACTACCTCGAGGCCTACGTCGCGGATCTGCCGAACGTGGTCGACGTGCATGCGATCCGGGCCGAGGGCATCCGGATCGGTGCCGACCCGCTCGGCGGGGCCAGTGTGGACTACTGGGGCGCGATCGCCGAGCACTACAACCTGGACTTGACGGTGGTCAACCCGCTGGTCGATGCGACGTGGCGGTTCATGACGCTGGACACCGACGGCAAGATCCGGATGGACTGCAGCTCGCCGAACGCGATGGCCTCGCTGATCGCCAATCGCGACACGTACCAGATCGCCACGGGTAACGACGCCGACTCCGACCGGCACGGCGTCGTCACCCCCGACGGCGGGCTGCTCAATCCGAATCACTATCTCGCGGTCGCAATCGACTACCTGTACACCCACCGGCCGTCGTGGCCCGGGTCGACCGCCGTGGGCAAGACGGCGGTCAGCTCGTCGATCATCGACCGGGTGGTCGCGGGCATCGGGCGCGACCTGGTGGAGGTGCCCGTCGGATTCAAGTGGTTCGTCAGCGGGTTGATCAGCGGCGCAATCGGTTTCGGAGGTGAGGAGAGCGCGGGCGCGTCGTTCCTGCGGCAGGACGGGTCGACCTGGACCACCGACAAGGACGGCATCATCCTGGCGTTGCTGGCCTCGGAGATCCTCGCCGTCACCGGTGTGACGCCGTCGCAGCGCTACGCCGAGCTCGCCGCGAAGTACGGTGCGCCGACGTACGCGCGCATCGACGCACCGGCCGACCGCGAGCAGAAGGCGCGGCTGGCCAAACTGTCACCCGAACAGGTCACCGACACCGAGCTCGCGGGTGAGCCGATCACCGCCAAGCTGACCACCGCACCCGGAAACGGCGCGGCGCTGGGCGGGTTGAAGGTCACCACCGAGAACGCCTGGTTCGCCGCCCGCCCGTCGGGCACCGAAGACGTCTACAAGATCTACGCCGAGTCGTTCCTGGGTCCCGAGCATCTGGCAGAGGTGCAGCAAGCCGCCCGCGAGGTGGTCAATAAAGTCATTGCGTGAGTTCCGTCGCGGAAGGTGACTGCCCGGCCGACGGGCAGGCTGCGCCGCCCAAGCCGAGGCTGCCGCGCGAAGTCTGGGTGTTGATCGCCGCCAATGCGGTGATCGCCCTCGGCTATGGCGTGGTCGCCCCGGTGCTGCCGCAGTATGCGCGCGACTTCGGGGTGACGATCAGCGCCGCCACCTTCGTGATCACGGCGTTCTCGCTGATGCGGCTGTGCTTCGCACCGCCGACCGGAATGCTTGTGCAGCGGCTGGGGGAGCGGAGCGTCTACCTGAGCGGGCTGCTCATCGTGGCGCTGTCCACCGGGGCGTGTGCGTTCGCGCAGACCTACTGGCAGCTGCTGCTGTTCCGCTCGCTGGGCGGCATCGGCTCGGCCATGTTCACCGTGTCCTCGCTGGGGCTGATGATCAGAATCTCGCCGCCGGACGCACGCGGTCGGGTGGCGGGCATGTTCTCCAGCGCGTTCCTGGTGGGCTCGGTCGGCGGGCCCGTGCTGGGCAGCCTCACCGCCGGGCTCGGGTTGTCAGCGCCGTTTCTCATCTACGGGGTGGCGCTGTTGGTGGCCGTGGCGGTGGTGTTCGTCAGCCTTCGCCGTTCGGCGCTGGCGGCACCCGCCGACCACACCGCCCCGGCGGTCACGCTGAAGACGGCATTGCGCAACCGCGCGTTCCGTGCGGCGTTGTTTTCCAACTTCGCCACGGGGTGGTCGGTGTTCGGGTTGCGCATCGCCCTGGTGCCGCTGTTCGTCAGCGAGGTGCTCGACCGCGGGCCCCGGATGGCCGGCGTCGCGCTGGCGACCTTCGCGATCGGCAATGTCGCCGCGGTCATTCCCAGCGGGTACCTCTCCGACCGGATCGGCAGGAAGGTGCCGCTGATCACCGGCTTGGCGGTGTCGGGGGTGGCGACCCTGCTGGTGGGGCTGGCGTCGTCGCTGACCCTGTTCCTGGCCGCGGCGTTCGTCGCGGGGGCGGCGGCGGGGATCTTCAGTTCACCGCAGCAGGCCGCCGTCGCCGACATCATCGGCAGCAAGGCGCGCGGCGGCACGGCGGTGGCGACCTACCAGATGATGGCCGACGTGGGAGCCATCGTCGGGTCGCTTGCCGTCGGTCAGATCGCCCAGTACCTCAGCTTCGGGACGGCGTTCGTGATCAGCGGGGTAATCCTGCTGGTGGCCGCACTGGCCTGGGTGTTCTCACCCGAGACCCGTACGCGGGCGTCCACCCAGCACACCCCGGCCCGACCGCTCGGGCCAGAGGCCGGTGGGGAACTGCCCTGACCAGCGACTTTGAACCGCAGGTGTCCGTGGTGTAACTTCGATGAGCACGTTCACGGGGCTATGGCGCAGTTGGTAGCGCACCACACTGGCAGTGTGGGGGTCAGGGGTTCGAATCCCCTTAGCTCCACTTTTTCGACACCTAACGTTTCGACACCTAACGTTTCTAGATCGAACCCCATCGGCCATCGCGGACCCCGGTAGCTTCGATCGTCTCGCTGCGTGAGTCAGTCGAAGTGCCGGTCGACATCCATCCATTGGTGGAGGGTACGTACCACATCAATCCCATCCACGTCGGCAATCCGGTAGTGCAACGTGTGCGATCCGACGGCGTGCTTGCGGTAGCCGGGGCGGACGTCGTCGCAGGCGCGTCCGATCATCGGGTCATCTACGACGCGTGCGATCGCACGCTGGATTTCACGCGTGTACTCCTCGGCGTGAGCCTCACCCCAGCGCTCACAGTTGTAGTCCCAGATCTGTTCCAGGTCGGCGACTGCTACCGGCGACGGTACATACCGGCTCACCGATGACGAGGTTGCGCCGCTCGCTTGCGCGCGGCGAACGCCTCGAAGTCGAACGGTGTCGACTCGCCACTTTGCTCGCCAGCAATCAGAGCCCGGCGCAACGTCCGGATGCGTGTCTCACGATCCTCCAGCAACCGCAACGCAGTGTGCACGACGTCGCTGGCCGAGGCATAACGGCCCGACGCGACCTGCTGCTCGACGAACGCGCTGAAATGCTCGTCAAGGCTAAACGACGTGTTCTTACCCACGCGCCCCGACGATACCCATTATTGGTATCGGTGCCTTTGGTCCACGCTGGCGGCGGTCAATCATCCCCTGACCTCGGCAGACGATGTCGCCGGTCGGCCGTTTGCGGGTTCGAGAGTTGTCTCCTTGCCTAATGCCAACAGCAGGGCCTGTGAGTTTGCTGTCAGGAGCGTGACGGCAAAAGTGTGAATCGATAGACGACCAAGATGGTCCCGCCGACCGACGGACAGCCGAGGGACCACTGGATGTGGTGAGTACTTCTCTTACCGCTATCAGAGCAGGTCAAGATGAAAGGTTGCTGTACGTCTGGTGTCAAGGTCCTTTGGGTAGCAGCCGATGGTAGGTTTCTTTGCGACGCCACTCTTACGATGATTCCACCGCATCAATGCTTTGCTGTGGGAGGTCCCGATGGTAAGTCATGGGTGTCGTGGGCTGGGTCTTGGTGTCTCGGCTGTCGCCGGTGCGAGCCTGCTGGGACTGACGACATTGATGACGGGTCCTCCGGCGTTCGCCGCGGACACGGCGCTGATCGTGGGTGGCACGGGAATCCCGACCCCACCGCAAAGCTATGTGGACGCCATCCAGAACCTCTATCTCGACCCGCTCGGCTACGGCTCATACACCCCGGTGTCGGTGACCACTCCCGAGCAGTATTACCCGCTCACCGGACCGAACAGCGTGACCGTCGACACCTCGGTCGCCGAGGGTGTGACCGCTCTCGACGCCGCGATCCGCTCACAGCTCGCCGCCGGGAACAATCCCGTCGGGAACAAGGTGGTGGTGGTCGGCTACTCCCAAGGCGCGTCCGTCACCTCGCAGGAAGCCGCGGATCTCGCGGCATCGCCGAATCCACCCAGCCCGGACCAGGTGAGCTTCATACTGCTCGGCGATCCCAGCACCCCCAACGGCGGTTTCACCACCCGCTACCAGATTCCCGGGACGCCTCCGCTGTCGCTGCCTGCCCTAGGCCTCACGTTCAACACCGCGCCGACGGGGGGCACTCCGTATCCCACCACCGTCTACAACCAGGAATACGACCTGGCTGGCGATGCCCCACAGTACCCGCTCAACTTCTTGTCCGACCTTAACGCCACCCTGGGCTTTGTCACCCAGCACGGCGGGTATTTGAACCTCACCCCGGACCAGATCAGCTCGGCGGTCCAGCTGCAGACCACGGGCGGCAACACTACGTACTACATGATCCCGACGCCCAACCTGCCGCTGCTGGCCCCCGTACGGCTGCTGCCGCTGGTCGGTGACCCGCTAGCCGACCTGGTACAGCCGGATTTGAGGGTGCTGGTGAACCTGGGCTACGGCAACCTCGACAACGGCTGGAGTGCCGGCCCGGCCAACGTGGCGACCCCCATTGGGCTGTGGCCGACCAACACCAACCCCGCCGACGTGGTCACCGCGCTGGCCAACGGAATCCCGCAGGGCATCACCAATGCCGTCAACGACCTGAAAACGCCTCAGCTGATTGATCTTTCGCCGCTGTCGTTGTTCCTGGAGGGAGCGAACACCGTCGGGTGGACCCCCAGCGCCACTCCGTCGCTGCTGCAACTGGTGGATGCTTTCGCCATCCTCGACAACACCGGCACCCCGGTCACCCCGGTCAATCTCGGCAGCTCGCTGCTCTCGTTGCCCAAGGTGCTCGCCGACACCGGCACGGCCCTTGCGGTCAACCTTCCCCAGTACGACGCCAGGCTGTTCACCAGCCAGCTTGCCAGCGGGAACGTACTCAACGCGGTCGGCTTGCCTATCGCCGCAGATCTCGGGGTGGCTCCGTTCGTGCTCGTGGCCGGTGGGGTCTTTCCCATCGCGGAGGCGGTTGCCACCCCGGTGGCCCAGGTGGCCCAGCTCGCCGGGCTGGTGCCTAACCCGCTGGCTGCGCCCGTCACGGCTGCCTCCACCACCCCGGTCGGCGCCGCCAGCACCAAGCCCGTTGCCGCCGCCAGTATCGTCAGCACCGACACCGAGGCCGCCACCACCAACGCTAAGTCAGCCGTTTCCACCAATGCGGGCGCTAACGCCGCCAACGCCCCCAAAACTGTGCAGTCGGTGGTCAGCATGGCGGTCTCATCGGTTACTACCCCGGTCCGCACGGCCATCTCATCGGTCGCCACCCGGGTCCGCACGGCGTTGACTGGCGGTAGCAAACCCCTCACTCCGGCAGTCGGGAAGCCCACCACCCCGGCGGCGGTCACCAGCACCCCGACGGGTCAAATCCGCCGCGGGACAAGACAAGAAGCACGAGCCGCTCGGGCGGCGGAAGTGCGCGCCAGTGCACCTCAGAGTTCACGAATGCGTCAGCGCGCGACGCGCTCGTCGGTGGTCCACGACGACAGGGTGAGGTGACCAGCTGAGGTCCCCTGCGGGGGCCACCTACTGATTACTCCGGGCATGTGTGCGACCTCAGAGTTCTCGGTCCATATCACCTCACCGAACGCTATCTCGGCGTACTACGCGAATACACGTCGGTGCATGACACCAGGGTCGACATGTCAGTGCTCGCGCACGGCGAGCAGCACCTTGACGACCGTCCGGTCGGAGTCCAGCAGCCTGTGAGCCTCGGCGGCGTCGGTGATCGGGACCTCCGCCGCGACGACGGGTTCCACCGCACCCTCGGCGATCAGCGGCCACAGCTGCTTCCGCAGTTCGGTGATGATTTCGGCCTTGGAACCGGGACCATGCTCGGGTGGGCGGCGCAGGTGGTTCGCGTGTACGGATCCGCGTTTGAACAGCAGGGCGCCGAGGTTGAGTTCCGCCGTCGGTCCGCCCTGCAATCCGATGATCGTCACGTGCCCGTTCTCGGCCAGCGCTTCGATGTTCTTGGCCAGATAGCTGCCGCCCATGATGTCGAGAATGAGGTTGGCGCCGCCGAACTCGGTGTTGATCACTGCGGGGAAATCCTGCTCCCGGTAATTGATCAGGGTCTGCGCGCCGAGTTCCCGGCAGCGGTCGAGTTTGTACTGGCCACCGGCGGTCGCAGCCACGTTCGCACCCAGCGCCCGGCCCACTTGTATTGCGTGCGTGCCGATTCCGCTCCCGCCGCCGTGAATCAGCAACGTCTGACCCTCGCCCAGGCCGCCGGTCATCACCACGTTCGACCACACAGTCGCGACGGTCTCTGGCAGTGCCGCCGCAGCGGTGACGCTGACGCCTGTCGGCACTGGCGAGCGGCCACGTTCACCCGCTCGGCGTAACCACCGCCGGCCAGCAGCGCACACACCTCATCGCCGGGCTCCCAATCCTGCACTCCGCCACCGACTCCGACAATCACACCGGACACCTCGAGACCGGGTACCTCGCTGACGCCCGGTGGCGGCGGGTAGAAGCCCATCGTTGCATCACGTCGGCCCGGTTCACGCCCGCGGCCACCACATCGATGGCGACCTGACCGGGACGCGGCGCGGGTAGGTCGTCCACTTCGGCCCATTCCATCACCTCATCCCGTGCGACCGCGACGACATGACTGAGGGTCTTCGTCCGCTCAGCTGCATCGGGTCCTCCGCTGCCGCTGGCCGTGCGGGCGCTCAGTCGTAGCCGAACGCAACCCGCATCACGCCCGTTCGTGCCCGGTAAAGGCGCCCGTCCGGCGATCGTGCTCCCTCGGGATAGATCGCCCATACCCCACCCCGATTCAAGACGTCGATGGCGGCGACCAGTGCCGCGTGCGTAGTGCCATCACCGTATGAAACCTTAAGCATTGTGGGGCGTTGACAGTAAAGCTGTGGCGCGGCGCGGAAAAGAGTAGACCGTGCGGTATGAGTTTTGACCCTCAATTCGCCCGTGACACAGTCCTGCCCCTGTTGCAGGCCGCCTATCAGGTCTTCCACCACCCCGATGTGGACCCGATCCTGCCGGCTGGCTATCAGAAGACCGCCCTGCTCGAAGCAGACCCGACGCTGCTCGACGAGATTACAGAACTATCGGACAGCGCCCGCTCGTTCGTTCAATCGGTCGCCCGCGTGACCCCGGTGTTCGGCTTGGTCGGCAAGAACACTGCGACCAAGACAGCATTCGTCGCAATCCGCGGTACCCAAACCCGGACAGAGTGGTTACAGAACCTCGACATCGACACGACAGGCTATCGCCCGGTCCCCGATTTCGGCGACGTCCACATGGGGTGGATGGGACTCTACGAGACGATGCGGGCCAATCTGGCGGCGAATCTCCCGGCCGCCTGCGCGGGCTGCGACCAATTGATTGTCGCAGGACATAGCCTGGGCGCCGCCCTCGCGGTGCTCGCCGCGCCGGATATCGCCAAGAACACATCGGGTGTTCCGGAACCGAAACTGACGACCTTCGGTGGCCCACGTGCCGGACTGCACGACTTCGTGTTGCCGTTCAACCTGCTGATCGACGCCTGCTTCCGGGTGGTTAACCTCTTCGATATCGTGCCGCACCTGCCGTTGGCGTTTCCCGGCCTGCCCTACGAGCATGTGGGCGTGCAGATCGCCGTGGATTCGGGTGGTTCCATTGACCAGACTCACCGCCACAGCCTGGAGGCCTACCGCGCTGGTCTGACCAGTCTCATCAGCGCGCAACCTGCCTGGGCCGCATGACGATCGCCCGGTACCCCGAGGAGGCTCGGATCAGGTGGCTCAAACGTACAGTGACCGCTGACCACCTTATCCGGACTACCAGAAGTTGAATAGCGTTGAGCGCCTAAATCATTGGTAATGCGGTGCTCGGACCAGGTTGGGGATGAGCGCGGAGGCGGGTAGGTCTGCAGCCGGGCGGGGGTCAAGGGTTCGAATCCCCTTAGCTCCAATTGTCGTACACCTAAAGGGTTTTGATCGAACTCCGACGGCCGTCAGGGCCTCGAAATCGCTCATGCGCCACGCGGAGTAGTCGACCATTAACTTCGAGCGCCGCGCAGATGGCGCGCATCCGCGTGCCGGCGAGCCGGCCACGCCGATTCACCAACACCCGGACCGAAACACTTTCGACTGAGTCCAGATTCACCGCGGACCGATGCGGGATCGCGTCGGAATCCGGTTTTGCGGCGCTGGCAGAGCGGAAGGCTCAAGCTGACGTCGGCAAGAAACCGTCGCATTCGTGCAACGCGAACTCGTGGTCGAGTGCATGGGTCCCGCGTGTATTGAGCCGCCATCCAGGGAATAAGAAACGACGTGTTGAAGGGGATCGGGCAGGCTGTCCATCGCCATCTGTCCGCCGCCGACAAGCGCTTCGGGCTGCGGCTCGGCGCGGGTTTGATTGGCACGTTCGTCGCGGCGGTGACGTTCGCACTGCTGCTGTTGCTCGTCCGCGCGGGCTGGGCGCCGCTGCGCAGTCTCGACACCGGCACCGCGGAAACATTCAACCGGATCGACGCCGCTCATCGGGAGCTGGTGAGGGCGGCCGAGGTGGTCAGCGATGTCTTCGACCCGAACTTTTTCCGATCTGTGCTCACGGTGATCGCGCTGCTGTACCTGATCCACGGCGAATGGCACCACGCGACGTGGCTCGTCGTCACAGTCTTCGGCGGTGCGGGGCTCGGTTTCGCGCTGAAGGCGATCGTCGGCCGAGCCCGTCCGGTTCTACCTGATCCGGTCTCGACGGCGCCCGGGTTGTCCTTTCCGTCCGGCCATGCACTTGGGGCGTCGATCGGCTGTTGTCTGCTTCTGCTGATCACTCTGCGCTTCCTGTCGCGCGGGGGCCGTGCCGCCGCCGTCGCCGCGGCCGTGTTGATCGTCGGCATCGTCGCGCTCGCGCGGGTTGTGCTCGGGGTCCATTTCGTCAGCGATGTCCTGGCCGGCATCACGCTGGGCATTGGCTGGGTGGCAGTGACGACCTGGGCGTACGTCGCATGGCGGCGTGAGATCGGGCGGCCGGTCGAGCGGCCGGCCGAAGTCGGCACCGCCGAGCCGTCGGCGGCCGGGTGACATGGAGGTTCAGCGGTCCGATCGCCCTTACGAGTAACCGCGCTCGCCGGTGGGTATTCGTCAACGTGCGCTCACAACGTTTCGGTGGCATCGTCCGGGATGTCCGGTGGCTCGTCGTTCCGGCCGTTTGCCTCGTCGCGTTGACCGTTGCGTTGGGGTTTCTCGTCACCGAGGTGCTCCCTTCCACCGCGATCGGGAGGTGGGACGCCGAGGTACCGAGTCGGCTCGTGGAGTACCGCCGACAACATGGCGTCTCGGAGAGCAAGATCGTCACGATGCTGTCGGCGACGCCGACGATCATCGCCCTCACGGCGCTGGCCGCGGCGGTGTTCCGCTGGAAGTTCGGCCGCTGGCGCGAGTCTCTCCTCGTCATCTACGCGGTGGTCGGCGAGACGTCCATATTCGTAGCGACGACGTTGTTCATCGATCGTCCGCGGCCGAGCGTGCCGCACCTCGACGCGGCGCCGCCGACTTCGTCGTTCCCCTCGGGCCACACTGCTGCCGCCGTGTGCTTTTACGGCTCGCTTGCCGCGGTCATCCTCTGGCGCAGCCGGCAGCGGTGGATCAAAGTCGTCGCGGTTGTGGTGTGCGCCGCGGTGCCGTTGATGGTCGGCGGCAGTCGGCTATACCGCGGAATGCACTACCCGACCGACGTGATCGCCGGCGTGCTCCTCGGCGCGATCTGGCTGACTGTCGTCACCTTCTACATACGCACCCATGACGCCGGCGGACGGCCCAGCGCTGCCGCCGGCGCCGACAGGCGGGTGGTGAGTGGGTAATGCGCGCCGCAATCATCGTCAACCCGGCGAAGGGGACAAGACGCTGGCCGCAGCGGGGGCGACGGCCGCCCACTGAGTGAGGAGCCCCAAAATGAGCACCGCGACGCGCGTGCCGGAGACCATCACCATCGCCGGCGACGACCTTTCCGCCGACGACGCTGTCACGACCTTGCGGCGTTACGGGCGCTGGAACCTGGTCAAGAACTCGTTCGTTCGTTTCCGGTACGCCGACGGCTTCACCAACGCGCGCGCCCTCGCGCTGCAGTTCTGCCTGTCGTTCATCCCGCTCATCATCGCGATCGTCGGCCTGTCGAGCGCGTTGCATCAGCAGAAGATCGCGCAGGTCATCACGCAGACCCTGGCCGCGGTGTTGCCGGGCAGCGGCAACGGCGACATGATGCAGCAGGCCGCGCAGCGCAGTCAAGACCAGGGAGCGACCGGCGGCCTGCTCGCGTTGTGGCTCGGCTTGCTCGCCGCGATCGTCGCGTTGACCACGGCGATGGGTCAGATCGAGCGAGGCGCCAACCGCATCTACGGTATCGAACGCGACCGACCGACGATGCTGAAGTATGGTGTGGCGCTGCTGATGGCGTTGACCGCCGGCCTGCTGTTGCTGCTGGGGTTTCTCGTCATCATCGCCGGCGACGCGCTCGGCCGCTCGCTGTCCGCGACGTATGGCTGGGGCGACACGTTCGAGACGTTGTGGACCATCGGCCGCTGGCCAGTGGGGCTCATCCTCGCTTGGGGGTCCTTCACAGTCGTTCTGCAACGCGCGCCGCGCCGGCGCCAGCCTGGCTACTCCTGGTTGGCATTCGGGGCGGGTGTGTCGCTTGCGCTTTGGCTGCTGTTGACCGGCTTGCTCGCGCTCTACGTCGCTCGGAGTGCGTCGTTCGGCACCACCTACGGCCCGTTGACCGGGATCTTCGCCCTGCTGCTCTGGGCGAACCTCTCCTCGGTGGCGCTGTTCCTCGGTGTCGCGTTCGCCGCCCAACTCGAGGCCGTCCGCGCGGGCACGCCGGCCCCGGCATCGGCTGATCCGCTGATGGCGGCGGTGCGGTCAGACGTGTCATCGGCTCCCGGCATATTGTCACCGAACCTCAAGCCGGGCCAGGTCCGCGGCCGGGCGCCGCATGGTCTGTAGCTGGAGCTGAGCTGTGCGCCGCCACTGTAAGTGGCGCCATGTTTGAAGATCAGCTCGATCAGTTCCGGGCGGCCGATGTCGAGGTTGTCGGTGACCAGGGCCCCGAAGAACCCGCGGGCGCGGTGCCGCGCGCCGAACACCAGGGTCATACACCTTCACGAACCCCGGCCCGAAATCGTCCTCGCAGATGCAAAAGTAATAACAGGTGACCCGCCGGTGCAGCAGATTCATGGCTACCCCCCGGACAGCTGCCCCGTCGACCACACAGGTGTTGTCCCACACGCATCCGGATGGTAACCGGCATGTCGCGGGCGCGCTGGAGGACGCCCCCGACGCACATTGATGTGCGATGCCGAGGGAGCGGTCCTTTCCTGAGAGGTCGTTTTTGCCCTTCATCTCCTTGTCTGGGCGGAGCTCGGCGGGGCTGGTTCGGGCCTTCTCGACGGTGCGCAAGCCAAACCAACGCTGGCTTGGGGATGTCGTTTCGGCGCGACGGCAATGCAACGGGTCATCCGACCTGGTTTGGCGGCAGCGCCGAGGCCATCACCAATTCCGCACGCTTCCTGCAGCAACGTGACGAGTTTGATATCGCCGCCTGCGGCGGTACCCGCAGCCACCACCACCGCGTCGAACTCGATGGAACGTGCGGTCAGCAATGTGCGTTCGACGATCTCGCTGCGTCGCCCCGATTTGAGCACGCCACCGACCGGCGCGGTCAGCAATGGGGTGGCGCCACGCGCGGTCACCGCTTCATCTCCTGAGTTGAGCTTCGCGTTGGCGCCCCGCCGGTATACCCTTCGCGGCGCCGCCAAACCGCCGAGCTGATTCCGGTTTCGGAGTGAGCCGCTCGCCAATGGGTATGCCAACGCCATGGACGAACCGGGTCTGGTCGTGGTCGGCAGTGGTCCGGCGGGCGTGGCCGCCGCTGAGGCGTTCCGCAAGCACGACGGCGGCGCGACGGTCACCATCCTGACCGCCGACCCGCAGCCGCCCTATGCCCGCCCGCCGCTCAGCAAGGAGTACCTGCGGGGACAGACCGACGACGTTGCCCTGCACCCGCCGGACTGGTTCGCCGACCGGGAGATCGACGTGCTGACGGGCCGGGCGGTCGAGCGCATCCACGTCGCGGGTCACCGGGTCATCATCGGTGGTGGACAGCACTATCCCTACCGTGCGCTGGTACTGGCCTGCGGCGCCGGCCCCGACCCACTGCCGGTGCCCGGAGCTCACCGTGCGCTGCAACTGCGGTCACTGGCCGATGCGGCCGCATTGCGGGCGGCCGCCGAACGGGCTGAATCGGCCGTGGTGATCGGAGCCGGCTTCATCGGCTGTGAAGCCGCGGCGTCCCTCGCACTGCAGGGGGTTTCGGTGACGCTCATCGCTCCCGAGTCACTGCCCCAGATCGCCAGGTTGGGTGAGGAGGCCGGGCGTCGGCTCGTGGTGTCGCTGGAGGCTGCCGGTGTGCACTACAGCGGTGGCGTCGAGGTCACCGAGGTGAATGAGGGTGCCGTTCAACTCGACAATGGTGACACTCTTGATGCCGACCTGGTGCTGGCCGCCACCGGGGTAACCCCGCGCACCGACCTCGCCGCGGCCGCGGGACTGACCCTACGCGACGGGCGGATCGCCGTGGACGCCGATATGGCGACCTCGGCGCCGGACATCTACGCCGCCGGTGACGGGGCCTCGGCGTGGAATCGAACCGCGGAACGCGTTGTTGCCGTGGAACACTGGCAGGACGCCACCGATCAGGGCGCGCTCGCCGGGGCGGCGGCCGCGGGGCACCCAGGCCAATGGGATCAGGTGCCCGGATTCTGGACCTCGATTGGGGATACGACGCTCAAGTACCACGCATGGGGTGACGGCTACGACCGAAGCCACCTCGTCGAGTACAGCGACGGCTTCACGATCTGGTACGAGTCAGATGGCGCGGTGGTCGGCGTGCTGACGTGCAATGCCGACAACGACTACGAGTTGGGCGAGGGGCTGATCCGGCGGCGCGCACCCATTCCCTGCGAGGTCGGCGACGACAACGGGCATCAGGCTGTTTCCCAACGCAATTGACACGTCCCCGCCCACGAAGACTTCGCACGACGGATCACACGAAGACTTCGCACGACGGATCAACTGCAACTCGACTCGCTGCCCCACATCGAGGCCGATCTCCCTTACGCGCCGGTTGAGTTCCCGTATCTGCGCGCCGCGTTCGATCAAGGCCTCATCCCATCCGCTGGGATCTCGCCAGTCATGCAAGCCCAATGTGATTGCAGTACAGCGCAATGCATCGCCGATCTCGGCGCCGAGGAGCTGTCGCAAAGAATCTGCGCCGTGTCGGGGATTGGCAATCATCCACGAGTGAATCGCATTTGGAACCCGATAAAGGGTCGCGTCGGCATCCTGGGCGACCTCGAGCGCGCTTGCGAACGGCACGATGAGATCGCGTTCCCCATGCAGTGCAACGGTCGGGATCCGTAACTCCCGCATGGTGTGCAGTAGCGGCGTGTAGTCGCCGGACTCCATGATTGCGCGTGCCGCGCCGGTCACGCCGGCCGGTCGCCGGGCATTCCCCATCGCCACCGTGGCGAGCAACCGTAGATAGCGGTTGGCGTCTGCGAACTTCATTCTGAATGGGTCCCCGCGGATGTCGTTGGCGGCCCCCACAAACGTGCGCAACATTTCGCGCGGTGAGCGCAAAACCGTCGACACCGCGGTATCGAACGATATGCCTGCCGCCGCGTCGAACAGCACGACGGCGAGCACCCGATCGGGTGCCGCGGCCGAGAGTTGGATCGCCATCCGGCCGCCCATCGAGTGTCCGACGAACACCGCACGGTGAATGCCGAGAGCATCGAGGGCGCGGATGGTCAGGTCGACCCGGTCGTTGAACGTGCAGGCGCCCCGCGGAAGGTCGTGGGTGTCGCCATGACCCGCGGCGTCGACGGCCACGACAAGAAAGCCGAGCGCCGCAATCCGGCTGAGGAACCGGAGATACGCCCTGCGGCTGAGTGCCAACCCGTGCATGAACACCAGCGGCACACCGTGGCCGCCCACCGAAACACCGACCGTCTGACCGCCATCCAGTTCCACGAGATGGTGCGTTAGCCGGATCTTGCCGCCGGCCTGGCCGAGTCTGCGCGACGTGGAAGTCATTGCTCCTACCCACTGTAGGGAGGACGTTTACCCAGTTCCCTTCGGCGCAAACATCTTTCCGGGATTTGCTAACAGCATCCGACTCACATATTGGCGAGTAGGAGGATGCCGGTCGCCACGAAGAGCAGAACGAAAATTGCGAGGGCGGTGAGGCTGATGATCGCCGTAGGCGTGAACCGTCGCCTGGGAGTTGGCTCCGGTTCGGACAGGCCGGAGGTCTGCGCGGATTCGGGTGGAGTCGTTCCCGGCGCGACGCCACCTCCCGGTTGGAGTCCAGGGGTTCGCGCGGGATCGGGATCTGGTGGTAGGGCGGTCATAGCGGTAGGGCCCTCTCTTCTCGACGTGCCAGGTTCAGTTCTCCTGGGCGCATACCCCGTCGAACCGGGCTCACACCTGCGGTGGCCGGCGGTCGCACCACGGTGCGGCCCGCTCGAGTTGCGCCGCTACGCGTAGCAGCAGATCCTCGCGACCGAGCGCGGCGACCAGCTGCACGCCGACCGGCAGTCCCTGCGCCGTCTGACCGATCGGCACGCTGATGGCGGGCTGGCCGGTCACGCTGAATGGTGCCGCGAAGCACCAAATGCGCTCAAACCGCGGGAGAATCGACAACGGTTCGGTGGGCGGCGGCAGGAGTTCGTCGAGCGGCGCGGGTGGCTCGCCGGCGGCGGGAGTGAGGAGCAGATCGAAATCCTGAGCCCACCACGCGGTTACCGCGGCAGTGTAGGCGCGTTGCCAGGTTTGACTGGCGGAGTAGGCGGCATCCGTCAGCGTCGCACCGACACCGGCGAGTGCCCAGGAATATGGCTCGACATCGGCTGCCGTCAGGGGCCGTCCGATTGCGGTAGCGAGACCGTCGAGCATGTGCTGGAATTCCCAGGCGGCGGAGCGCAGGTGATGCGTGGCGAAGTCCTCGTCGAAAAGGCGGTCCGGCCCGCCCGGTTCGACGTGGTGGCCGAGCGAGTCGAGCAGCTCAGCCGCCTCCGTGACCGCGGCGACACAGTTCTCGTCGACGGTGACGCCGATGTGGTCGACGGATTCGATGTAGCCGATGCGCAGCCCGTCCGGTTCAACTGCCGTCGTCTCGGCGTATGGCGACGCGGGAGCGGGCAGTTGATAGATGTCGCGCGGATCGGGGCCGCCGATCGCGTCGAGGAACTCGGCGGTGTCGCGCACGGTCCGGGTGATGACGTGTTCGACCAGATTTGGATCGGTGATCGGCAGGCTCGACGTGCGTCCGCGGGACGGCTTCAGTCCGACGACGCCGCACCAGGCGGCCGGCAGCCGGATCGAGCCACCGATGTCGCTGGCATGCGCCACCGGCACCACCCCGGCCGCGACGGCGGCAGCGGCGCCGCCGCTGGATCCCGCGGTGGAGCGCGCGGGATCCCACGGATTTCGGCAGGCGCCGAACGAGATTGGCTGGGTCGTCGGTTGGCAGCCGAACTCGGGCATCGCCGTCTTTCCGATGACGACCAGACCGGCGGCACGGAACCGCGCGCCGAGCACCGTGTCGGCGGCAGGTCGCCAGTCCAGCGTCCGCAGTAGCCCGTTTCCCATGTACATCGGCAGGCCGGCCATGGCGGCTCCGGCGTCTTTGAGCAGGAAGGGCACACCATGAAACGGCCCGGGCGGTAACGCGGGATCGGCGGCGAGTGCACGGCCGACATCAGGCAGCGGGACGACGACCGCGTTCAGCGTCGCGTTCGCCGCGGTCATTCGGGCAATGGCGCTGTCCGTAACCTCCGCCGGGGTGATCTGCCCGTCAGCGAGCAGATCGCGCAGCGCGACGGCGTCGAGCCAGGCCAGTTCATCTCCAGTCACGGTATGAGCCTCACATGGGCGGGTTCAGGGTTTGAGGACCACCTTCACGGCACCGTCCTGCTTCTTCTGGAAGATGTCGTAGGCGTGCGGCGCCTCTTCGAGCGGCAGCACGTGGCTGGCGAAGGTGTCCACCCCCAGCGGATCGCTATCGTCGAGCAGCGGCATGATGTCGTCGACGTATTTCTTGACGTTGGCCTGTCCCATCCGCAGTTGCACCTGCTTGTCGAACAGGGTGAGCATCGGCAGTGGGTCGGCCATCCCGCCGTAGACGCCGATGACCGAAATGGTCCCGCCCCGGCGGACGATGTCGATCGCCGAATACAGGGCGGCCAGCCGATCGACGCCGACCTTCTGCATCATCGGTTTGGCGATGGCGTCCGGCAGAAACGAACTCGCCTGCTGAATGGCCTTGGCCACGGGCGAACCGTGAGCTTCCATGCCGACCGCATCGATCACCGAATCGGTACCCCGACCGTCAGTGAGCGCGCGGATCACCTCACCGATGGGAGCGGCCGACTCAGCCGCGTTGACGACCTCCACGCCTCTGCTCTCGGCGCGGGCGAGCCGTTCCAGCACACGATCGACCGCGATCACTCGATAGCCCCGGTGAGCGGCGATCCGCGCGGCCATGTCGCCGATCGGTCCCAGGCCGAGGATCGTCACCGAACCGCCGTCGGGTACATCCGCGTAGGCGACCGCCTGCCAGGCGGTGGGCAGTACATCGGATAGGTAGACGAACCGTGAGTCCGGTGGGCCGTCGGGCACTTTGATATGCGTGAACTGCGCCTGCGGTACGCGCAGGTATTCCGCCTGCCCGCCCGGTACGGCGCCGTACAGCTCGGAGTAGCCGAACAGTGCCGCGCCCATGCCGTGATCACGCACCTGCGTGGTCTCACATTGCGTGTAGAGCTGCCGGTCGCACATGAAGCAGTTGCCACACGAGATTTGAAACGGGATCATCACCCGGTCGCCGATCGTTAGATTCGGGACGGCGGTGCCCACCTCACGCACAATGCCCATGGGTTCATGCCCGAGGATGTCGCCAGGCGTCATGAACGCGCCGAGGACTTCGTACAGGTGCAGGTCCGACCCGCAGATGTTGGTGGACGTGACCTCGATGACGGCGTCGGTCGGCTTCTCGATCTTGGGGTCGGGCACCGTCTCGACCCGGACGTCGCGTTTCCCTTGCCAGGTGACTGCTCGCATGCGCGGCTCCTTTCGATGACGTGGCGGGCCAGCGTCTACCCACCGGAGGCGCGCCGAAACGCGTTCGCTTGATTCCACCCAGGTGGGGGTATCCGAGCACCATGTCGGTAACGCAGGGGGCCAATGGACGCGCCGAGTATGTGGCCGAGGCGGTGGACCCGGCCCGCATCGTCCGTGGCGACGTGATTTACGACCCGGCCGGCGGGCGTTGGATGACCGTCGGCGCGGTGCGGGTGGTCACGGCGGCAGACGGGGGAGTGTTCAGCTTCTACGGCGACGGGCCCCATGACCGGATCACGTTCGAGGGAAGCGAGCGGGTGCGCCGGCGGAGTTGACCTTTCAGCCGGGCAGCGTCTCGCCTCCGATGGGGGCAAGGACCTCTCCGCTGTAGTAGGACGAGAGCCGGCCGGCGGCGAAGAACACGTAGGACGGCGCGATCTCGTCTGGTTGGGCGGCTCGGCCCATCGGGGTCTGTTCACCGAACGACGCGGTCTTCTCCTCATCCATGGTCGCCGGTATCAAAGGCGTCCAGACCGGCCCGGGTGCAACGCAATTCACCCGGATGCCGTGGTCTGCCAGCGCTTGGGCCAGCGAGTACGTCAACGCGATGACCGCGCCCTTGGTCGCCGAGTAGTCGATCAGGCTCTTGTTGCCGCGCAACCCGTTGATGGAGGCGGTGTTGATGATCGCGCCGCCGTATGTCAGGTGGTCCAGAGCGGCCTTGGTGACGTAGAAGTAGCTGTCGACGTTGACCGCGAACGTGCGCCGCCACTGCGCTTCGCTGAGTTCGGCGAGGTCGTCGACCGGCGACTGGTAAGCCACGTTGTTGACCAACACATCCACACCGCCGAGCGCGTCCGCCGTGTCGGCCACCACCTTCCGACAGTGGCCCGCGTCGGCGAGATCGCCGGGAATGTGCAGCCCGCGCTGTCCCGCGGCCTCGATGAGCGACACCGTGTGACGCGCGTCGTCCGACTCCTCGAGGTAGGCGATGGCGACGTCGGCGCCTTCCTTGGCGAACGCCACCGCAACCGCCCGGCCGATGCCGGAGTCGCCGCCGGTGATCAGGGCGCGCTTGCCCGTCAGCAGACCTCGTCCCTCGTAGTCGGCCATCTCATCGCGGGGACGAGGGCTCATGTCGGCGGTGCGTCCAGGGTAGGGGACAGTACCTGAGGGCGTGGGGTCATTCCGGGGGCCAGACCTGGGGCGAGCGCCTTGTTGCGCCATGGGTGCTCCTCGTGTGCATCGATAAACGGCGGACGTGCTGCTGCGATACCCAGGCGGTCAGACACCAAACGTGCCCGCCGGTTTGAACGCCGGGGACCGGGGGACACCACCGCCCAGACTTCGAATCGTCGAGGAGCCGATCATGCGATCAGACCGCTTCAAACCCCTGTTGTTCTCCACGGGTCCCTTCGCGTCGATCTACTTCGACGACTCGCATGACACCCCTTACGCGGCGACGCAGCTTTCGTTGCGCTGGCGCGAGATTCGCGACGGCGTCGATGGCCGGATCGAGCAGCGTGTCGTCGACGATCTGGAGCAAGCCGTGATGACGGCTCAGCCCGCGGTTGGACGAAGCGGCCGCGCACTCATCGCCGGGCGCGACGGCGTCGTACTCGACGACCGCCTCCTGCGTGGCGAAAGTACAACGGTGGTGCGGGTTTCCGCGCTTCCTTACATCCTCCCGATCGTGACCCACGGCATGGAGAGTCCCACCTACGCCGTCGTGGCCGTGGACCATCACGGTGCGGACATCACCATGTATCGGGCTGGCCGCGAGGCGGCGCGGCACAGCATCGACGGAGGCGGATATCCGGTGCACAAGGCGGTGGGAGCCGAAACCCCGGACTACGGCGATCCGCAACCGCGTGCCGAGGAGGGCGCACGCAAGAACGTCCGAGCGGTCGCCCGCCGATTGGCCGATGTTGTCGAGGCCGAGGGGGCCGACATCGTGTTCGTGACCGGTGAGGTTCGGTACCGCAGCGATCTGATCGCCGCCGTCCGCGACCGGGTCACCGCGAATGTGATCGAGTTGACGGCAGGCGCCCGCAACAGCACGGACGACGAACAGCTGGCGCACCAGGTCGACACCCACCTCCAGTCGCGCGGGGTTGCGGTGATTGATGGGGTAGCGCAGCAATTCCGCATGGGTGTGGGTCGTGATGACGGCCTCGCTGTCGAGGGGCTCGCCGCCGTGTGCGCCGCCCTGCGAGACGGTGCTGTGGACACTCTGATCGGTGGCGAGATGGGCGATGCAACCGTAACCGTCGGCGAGAGCAAGACAGCCGTCGCGCCCAATGCCGACGTGCTTTCCGAGTGGGGTTGGGCTCCGTCAGGAGTGGCCCGCGCCGACGAAGCGCTGCCGCTGGCGGCGGTGGCCGTTGACGCGTCGCTCGTGCGCATGGACGAGCGGCTCGAACCGGCGGATGGTATCGGCGCGACGCTGCGATACCCTCTGCGCTCTCATTGATGGCAGCACCCAATCCGTTGTCGGCAGGGATATTTGGTGTTCGGTCCGTTGAGTCGAGAGTTGGCTGGCCCGGGAATCAGGTGTGTGAGTGCGCGAAGCGGTCGGTGATCGCCTGCCAGAACGCGGGCAGATCCTGAGGTGATCGGCTGGTGGTCAAGTTCCCGTCAACGCAGACTTGCTGGTCAACGACGGCGGCCGCCGGCATTGCAGCAGATCGGTGCGCAGACTGGGGTACGACGTCAGCGTCCGGTCTCTGATCACGTCGGCGGCAAGGACAGCGATCTTTCGGCCCTGACGCTCTTGCGGCATGTCTGTGGACGGTTCGTACGTGGGTATCCCGCCCGCGCCGTGTTCAGCCGGGCGGCCGATGGCTATGGCGCAAAGCACCGGCGGCTCCCCATGAGAAGGAGATGAGCGTGATTACTGCGACTTCGGCGGCACCGCCGCTAACGGCACGGGGGGCGACGATGACACGTTGAGGCCCATGGACGCCACTGACGCCGACGAACGGCGGAACGCCGACGGTGACGAAGTGGTCGATCCGCCCGAGCATTGGAGCGGCGTCGAGAAGTTCGGTAGATCCGCCGACGAAGAGCGTCAGGGTGCCCCGCTGGACCAACGGCTC
>NZ_JBGAME010000019.1:0-105944 GCF_044223235.1 Mycobacterium sp. | reverse complement strand
GCGTGTTCTCGAAGAAGCTCTCCCCGCGGGTGAACAGCGTGGCCTGCGGTGAGATCACGGTGATGGTCGAAACCCGATGCCGGAAAAGCTCATTGAGCATCGATGCCGCGGTCTCGCCACCACCGATCACGGCGACCCGGGAGGAGCTGCCACCGGAAGCCCATGGCCGCCACCCCGAGTTCCGCCAGGGTGTCGACGACTGCGTCGGCGGCAGTGTGCGTGCACAGCGCAGGGCGATGGCGTTCCCGTCGAGCTTGTCGTCCAGCTGCGCAGCGGGCGCCGCGGCGGCGGCGCAGTGCGTGAGCCATCCGCTATCGGGCCCGTCGGGCACGGCGGGATCGGCCAGCCGTGAGGACAAGGTGAGAGCGCCGTCCTGCAGCACCACCTGGATGTCGCGGGCGCGCCCGGGGGCCACCGGCATGCGCAGCCGCACATCGGCCAGGTCGGTGCCCGCGGCGGCCAGGAACGTGGTCAGCAGCACCGCCGCAGGCACGATCTCGGTGCCTGCGACGGGGTGATCACCGGGGTAGGGCCGGGTGTCCATCTCCAGCCGCGTCTGCCACACCCGCGACGCGACACGGCCGGTCACCTCGGTGCTGCCACCCAGCAGCGTGTGACTTTCGATGTCGTGCAGGCTGTTTCGGCTTGGCGGCGCAGCGGGCGTGCACCAGTACCGCCGGTGGCGCCACTGGGTGCCGGGCAGTTCGGCGCACCACGGGTCGGCGACGGTGACCCCGTGCACGACGGGGGCACCGTGGCAGTGCAGTGGCCACCGCCGCGGCCACCGACTGCATCCGGGCTGCCCGCGACGCAGCACCGGGATCGCCTGATGGCCGACACCGAGGTGTTCGGCGGTCTCCATGATCGAATCGACGCCACCGCGGGGCCGACACCTCCAGAACAGCCGGTGCCCGTTCGGTCGCGGCCGCGACGGCCTCGGCGAAGTGCACCCGGCCGCGCAGGTTGGCCACCGTAGTAGCGTGTCGTGGGGCGCGGCCGACCGGGGATCAGCCAGCGCGGTCGTTACACGGGAACGGCGGGGATGCTCGACGGCGCGATGGCTGCGGTGCGCCGGGCCAGCTCGGTGGTGAGCGGATCCATCGCCGGGCTGTGGAAGGCGACGTCGGTGTCGACGCTGCGCACCGTCACACCCTGCCGCGCCCAGGTCCCGCATACCTGCGCGACGGCGTCGGCGGCACCGCAGATCACGGTCGACGCCGGCGATGCGCTGATGGCCGCCACCACGTCGGCGCGCCCGTCCAGGCGCCGCCGGCCTCGTCGATCGGCAGCCGGACCAGGGCCATCGCCCTGGTCCCCTGGAACCCGCCGGAACCCGCGAGCCCGGTGGCATGCCACGGCGGCGCCCTCGGTCAGGTCGAGCAATTCCTCGGCCGCCAGCACACGCGGCGACCTTCTCCCACCGAGTGTTCGATCACCGCGGCGGGCGTCACGCCGCGGTCCCCGCGCACCGCGGCGAGTCCGGCCTGCACGGCGAACGTCAGCGCCTGCGCACCTGGTCGGTGCCGCCCAGGCGACCTGGCGGCCAGCGCCACGGCTGGTAGAACTGAGTTCGGCCGAGAAGACCGGGTCGACCTCGCCGATGACGGCGGCGAAGGTGGGTTCGTCCCGCAAGCAACTCCTGGCCCATGCCTGCCCACTGCGATCCGTGCCCGGAGAACACCACGGCACCGTTCGACGCGTTGGGTACCATGGCGCCGGTGACGACCGCCGGGAGGCGGACCCCACGGGCGAGGGCGTCCCGGCCGGCAAGGGGAGGTCATCGCGGTGGTCGGCAACGACGGCCGCCCTCGCGGGTTTCGTACTCGGCGTGTTCACAGGCGTCGCCGCCACCCGATCCAGGGGATTCGTCGCGGCCGCGAAGGTGCGTCACCAGCGCCCGCGCCTGGGGGCCCAGCCGATGCCTGGACGGCGCCGACACCAGAAGCGACGACAGCCGAGGTGTTCGGCGGTCTCCATGATCGAATGCGACACCACCGGGTGGGCCGACACCTCCAGGAACAGCCGGTGCCCGTCTTCGGTCGCGGCCGCGACGGCCTCGGCGAAGCGCACCCGGCCGCGCAGGTTGGCCACCCAATCGCGGCCGCGAAGGTGCGGTCGGCACCCGCAGCCCGCTGGCCTGCCAGTCCACCGCGCAGGTCAGGGTGCGCACACCGGCGGTCGGCGGGATCACCTCGTGCTGCAGCGCCAGCGCGGCCTTGATCAGCCCGACGACGCCCGCCCCACCCTCCAGATGACCCGTGTTGGGTTTGACCGATCCAACCCGGCAGGGTTCCCCCTCGCGACGCCCATAGACGGTCGACAATGCGCGCAGTTCCACCGGGTCTATCCGGCGCCCAACGGGCGATCAATGTGGGTAGCCTTGCCTAATAACCCATGCGCCATGGCGCCCATCCTGGCATAGGCCCCGCGGACGCGGTGGGCTTCCCGACCGTCAGTCGGTCAACAGGGTGCGCACCACGCCATCGGCAAGCAGCCGTCCCCGGTCGGTCAGCACCACGCTGCCGTCGTGCGCCTGGAGCAGTCCGTCGGCGATCACGTCACGTGCGCGCAGGCGCTCGTCCTCGGTCAGCATCGTGAGCGGCAACCCCGCGCGCAGCCGCAGGCGCAGCATCACGTCCTCGATATGCCGCGTGGCGGCATCGAGTTCCTCGAAGTCGGCGATCGGCAGCGCACCCCCCGCCAGGGCGGACCCATAGGCGTTGGGGTGCTTGACATTCCACCACCGGACCGAGTCGACGAAACCGTGCGCACCTGGTCCGGCGCCCCACCACTCACCACCGTCCCAGTAGCCCAGGTTGTGCCGGCATTCCCCGCCCGGCCTGCTCCAGTTGGACACCTCGTACCAGTCGAGACCGGCGGCGCGCAGCCGCGCGTCGAGCAGTTCGTAGCGGCGGGCCAGCACCTCGTCATCGGTCGGCACGATCTCGCCGCGGCGCACCTTGCGGGCCATCGCGGTTCCGTCCTCGACCACCAGGGCGTACGCCGAGACGTGGTCCACACCCGCCTCGATGACCGCGTCGACGGATCGCCGCAGGTCGTCGTCGGCCTCCCCCGGCGTGCCGTAGATCAGGTCGAGGTTGACGTGCTCGAACCCGGCGGCGAGCGCCTCCCTCGCCGCCGCGAGCGCGCGGCCCGGGGAGTGAACCCGGTCCAGCACCGCCAGCACGTGCGGCGCCATCGACTGCATGCCCAGCGACACCCGGGTGAACCCCGCCGCGCGCAGCTGGCCGAGCAACTCGGGAGAGGTGGACTCCGGGTTGGCTTCCGTGGTGACCTCGGCCCGCGCGGCCAGCGGGAAGTGGTCGCGGATCGCGTCGAGCACCGCCGCGAGACGGACACCGCCGAGCAGCGAGGGGGTGCCGCCGCCCACGAACACCGTCTCCACGACCGGAACCGCCCCGGCGGCGACATCCGACACCCGAGCGCCCAGGCGGGCCGACGCGAGCCCCAACTCCGTGCGCAGTGCCTCCAGCCAGCCGTCGGGGTTCGCACCGCCCAGCTCGGCGGGCGTGTACGTGTTGAAGTCGCAGTACCCGCAGCGCACCGCGCAGAACGGCACGTGGACATAGATGCCGAACGGCCGCGTCGGGGTGGCCGCCAGCGCGGGCAGCGCAACCGGCGCAGAACGGACCGTCACGCCTTCGATCTTCCCAGAGCCAGGCGTGTGCTCCGCCAGGCTGCATGCTGGCAGGGGCCCACTCGCATTTCTCCTGCACAAAACGCGATCTAGCGGGGCTGGCGAATTTTACTCACCGTGAGCCCAAATCTGGCCCGGTTAGGGCATGTGGGCGTCGCCGTGGCAGAATCGGACAGGTGATCGCCGCCCGTTCAGCCACCGTTGGTGTCCCGCTGGTGGTACGGCGTCATGTCGACTTCAAGCGCGTCTGTAGCTGCTGTTGTTGTTTCCGTTGATGTCGTAGACCTGCCCACCCGCACTTCAGCCGGCCGCCGGATCTGCGCCGCCGGTCAGCCCATCCGGTGACGACGCACGTTCCGGCTCCACAAAGGAGCCACCCCAATGACTCAACCGACCAAGGCCCGACCGCCCAAGCGCCGCGGTGAGGGCCAATGGGCCCTCGGCTACCGGGAACCCCTCAACGCCAACGAACAGTCCAAGAAGGACGACAACCCGCTCAACGTGCGGGCCCGCATCGAGAACATCTACGCCAAGAACGGCTTCGACAGCATCGACAAGGGTGACCTGCGCGGCCGGTTTCGCTGGTGGGGCCTCTACACCCAGCGCGAGCAGGGTTACGACGGCACCTGGACCGGCGACGAGAACATCGACATCCTCGAGGCCAGGTACTTCATGCTGCGAGTGCGCTGCGACGGCGGCGCCCTGACCGCGAAGGCGCTGCGTACCCTCGGCGGCATCTCCACCGAGTTCGCCCGCGACACCGCCGACATCTCCGACCGCGAGAACGTCCAGTACCACTGGATCGAGGTCGAGAACATGCCCGAGATCTGGAAGCGTCTCGACGCGGTCGGTCTGCAGACCACCGAGGCCTGCGGCGACTGCCCCCGCGTGGTGCTCGGCTCGCCCCTCGCCGGCGAGTCACTCGACGAAGTGATCGACGGCACGCCCGCGATCGAGGAGATCGTGCGCCGCTACATCGGCAAGAAGGAGTACTCCAACCTGCCGCGTAAGTTCAAGAGTGCGATCTCGGGGTTGCAGGATGTGGTGCACGAAGTCAACGACATCGCGTTCATCGGCGTCAACCATCCCGAACACGGGCCCGGCTTCGACCTGTGGGTCGGCGGCGGGCTGTCCACCAACCCGATGCTGGGCCAGCGGGTCGGCGCATGGGTTCCGCTCGACGAGGTCCCCGACGTGTGGGAGGCCGTCGTCAGTATCTTCCGCGACTACGGCTACCGCCGGCTGCGGGCCAAGGCGCGGCTGAAGTTCCTCATCAAGGACTGGGGCATTGATAAGTTCAGAGAGGTTCTCGAGACCAAGTACCTGAAGCGCCCCTTGATCGACGGTCCCGCGCCCACGCCGCTGACCCGTCCGCTGGACCACGTCGGTGTGCAGAAGCTCAAGAACGGGCTCAACGCGGTCGGCGTTGCCCCCATCGCGGGCCGGGTGTCGGGCACCATCCTGACCAAGGTGGCCGATCTGGCCGAGGCCGCCGGATCGGACCGTATCCGGTTCACGCCGTACCAGAAGCTGATCATCCTCGACGTCGCCGATGAGAAGCTTGATGAGCTCCGCGCGGGCCTCGATGCGCTCGGGCTGCCGTCGACGCCGTCGCACTGGCGGCGAAACCTGATGGCCTGCACCGGAATCGAGTTCTGCAAGCTGAGCTTCGCCGAGACCCGTAAGCGTTCGCAGGTGCTGGTGCCCGAGCTGGAGAAGCGCCTGGAGGACATCTCGAGCGAACTCGGGGCCCAACTCGACGTGCCGGTGACCATCAACATCAACGGCTGCCCCAACTCGTGCGCCCGCATCCAGATCGCCGACATCGGATTCAAGGGCCAGATGGTGGACGAGGGCGACGGGCCGGTCGAGGGATTCCAGGTGCATCTGGGCGGCAGCCTCGGCCTCGACAGCGGATTCGGACGCAAGCTGCGCCAGCACAAGGTGCTGTCCAGCGAGCTCGGCGACTACATCGAGCGGGTGGTTCGCAACTTCGTGAAACAACGCGAAGACGGCGAGCGTTTCGCACAATGGGCAGTCCGAGCGGACGAGGCCGACCTGCGGTGAATGGGAGCGTATCGATGACGGAGTCCGACCTACGACAGCTGGCGGAGCATGGCGCGGCCGAGCTGGACGGCGCCAGCGCCATCGACCTGCTCCGTTGGACCGACGAGAACTTCGCGGGCGACTACATCGTGGCGTCCAACATGCAGGACGCTGTGCTCGTCGACCTCGCGGCGAAGGTGCGCCCCGGCATTGGCGTCCTCTTCCTCGACACCGGCTATCACTTCGTGGAGACCATCGGCACCCGCGACGCCGTCGAGGCTGTCTACGACATCACGATCGTCAACGCGACGCCCGAGCGCACCGTCGCCGAACAGGATGCGCTGCTCGGCAAGGATCTGTTCTCGCGTGATCCCAACGAATGCTGCCGGCTGCGCAAGGTCGCTCCGCTGAGCAAGGCGTTACAGGGCTACTCCGCGTGGGTGACCGGCCTGCGGCGGGTGGAGGCACCGACGCGTGCCAACGCACCGCTGATCAGCTGGGACAACGCATTCGGCCTCGTCAAGATCAACCCGCTGGCCGCGTGGAGCGACGAGGATATGGAACGCTACGTCGAGGCGAACGGTATCCTCGTCAATCCGCTTGTCCACGAAGGCTATCCGTCGATCGGGTGCGCGCCGTGCACGGCCAAGCCCGCGCCGGGCGCCGATCCGCGCAGCGGGCGCTGGCAGGGGCTGGCCAAGACCGAATGCGGGCTGCACGCGTCGTGATCCGACCGACCCTGGTCCTCACCGCGCACGGCAGCGCCGATCCCCGGTCAGCGGGGGTGACCCACGCCGTGGCGGGCCGGATCCGCCGGCTTCGGCCCGAACTCGACGTACGGGTGGCGTTCTGCGAGCAGATCGCGCCGAACCTGGCTGCCGTGCTGGCGGACCTGCGCGGTCCGGCCGTGCTGACCCCGATGCTGCTGGCCGACGCCTACCATGCCCGGATCGATATCCCGGCCATGGTCGCGGCCTCCGGTGCGCACGTTCTGCAGGCCCCGGTGCTGGGTGAGGACCCGGCGCTACTCGCCGTGCTGCGCCAGCGACTGGCCGAGGCCGGGGTATCCCGATATGACGGCCACGTCGGCGTGATCGTGGCGGCTGTGGGCTCCTCGAATCCAATTGCCAACGCGCACACCGCTTCGGTGGCTTCGGCACTCGCTGCCGGCACCGAGTGGGTGGGCGCACGCATTGCCCTTGCCACCCGTCCGCAGCCATCCCTGGCCGAAGCCACGCTGCGACTGCGGTCCGCAGGCGCCCGCCGGATCGTCATTGCACCATGGTTTCTGGCACCCGGCGTCATTACCGATCGGGTTGCCGAATTCGCCGCAGCACAAGGTATTGCGATGGCTGAGCCGTTGGGCTCGCACCGTCTGGTGGCGGCCACCGTGCTGGATCGCTACGAGACGATGATCAGCGCGCCGCAAGCGGCGTGACAGTTCCACTTCCCCATCCTTCGTTGCGCACCAGCGTGCGCTGAGCCAGGCGAGAGCGCGCACGCGCGGCCAAAGTCCACCCAAGTAGGGACTTTCGTCACCTTGACCTTTATACCCCTGGGGGTATATTCGGTTACGTTGACATATACCCCTATGGGTATCTATCGAAAGGTGGAGCGATGAAATTCGTCCAGTACTACCTGGATTGCCTGTCCCATGCGTCGTACCTGATCGGCGACGAATCCTCGGGTCGGGCCGTGGTGATCGACCCGCAGCGCGACGTCTCGGAATACCTCAAGGACGCCGAGGAGATGGGCATGACCATCGAACTGGTCATCGAGACCCACTTCCACGCCGATTTTCTCTCGGGGCACCTCGAGTTGGCCGACGCCACCGGGGCCACGATCGTGTACTCCGACGTGGCCGAGCCCGAGTTCGACTTCATGGGCGTTGCCGACGGTCAGCGCTATCAGCTGGGCGACGAAGCCGGGGTCACCCTGGAATTCCGGCACACCCCGGGACACACCCCGGAATCGATGAGCATCGTCGTCTACGAACACGCCACCGATGCCGCGCCCTACGGCGTCCTCACCGGCGACACCCTGTTCATCGGTGACGTCGGGCGCCCCGATCTGCTGGCCTCCATCGGCTTCACCCGCGACGAGTTGGCCGACAAGCTGTACCACTCACTGCACGACAAGCTGATGACGCTGCCCGACGGCACTCGGGTCTACCCGGCGCACGGGGCAGGGTCTGCCTGCGGCAAGAACCTGTCGGCCGACCTGGTTTCCACCATGGGCGAACAGAAACGCACCAACTATGCGCTGCGCGCCCCGGACAAGGCGTCCTTCGTCGAACTGGTCACCGCAGGCCAGCCACCAGCACCGAGCTATTTCGTCTACGACGCCGTGCTCAACCGCAAGGACCGCCGACTGCTCGACGAACAGGCCGCCCCAACTCCGTTGAGCTACGACGCGGCGATGACCGCCGTCGCCCAGGGCGCGATTCTGGTCGACGGCCGAAACCCGGAGGACTTCGCCCTTGGGCATCTGCGCGGCGCGGTCAACATCGGGCTGGAAGGCCGCTACGCCGAGTTCGCCGGCTCGGTGGTCAAGCCCGACGCCGACATCGTTTTGTTCACCGACCCGGGCCAGGAGACCGAGGGTAAGAACCGGCTGGCGCGCATCGGTTTCGACCGGGTGGTCGGCTACGTCGAGAACCCAGACCGCGCGATGTTCGACCATCAGCAGGACGTGCAGACCGCGTCACGGCTGACCGTGACGGGTTTCGGCGAGCGGACCACATCGGTGCTCAACCTGCAGATCGTTGACGTGCGCAACCCCGGCGAAACCGACGCCGGGATGATCCCCGGCGCGGTCAACATCCCGGTGAGTCAGCTTCCCGACCGGCTTGCCGAACTCGACCCGGGTCGTCCGACGGTCGTCTACTGCGCCGGCGGCTACCGGTCATCGGTGGCGGCCAGCCTGCTGCGGCAACGCGGTTTCGCCGACGTCAGCGACATCCTGGGCGGTTACAACGCCTGGGCCGAAACCGCTCCAGCGGTCCAGAACGCCTGAGCCGGAAGGGAACCCGAATATGAAGAAGCACCACGAAGTCCTCATCATCGGAGGCGGGACCGCGGGCGTCACCGTGGCGGCCCGCGTGCTTCGCAAGGGCCTCTCCGACGTCGCGGTCATCGAGCCATCGGATTCGCACTACTACCAGCCGCTGTGGACCCTGGTCGGGGCTGGTCAAGCCACCGCGGGTGAAACCCGTCGCGCCGAATCCTCGGTCATGCCAAAGAAGGCAACCTGGATCCGCAACGCCGCGGCGTCCATCGACCCCGACAACAACGAGGTCACCTGCGCAGACGGAGCGGTCTACGGCTACGACGCACTGGTGGTTTGCCCGGGCATCCAGTTGGACTGGGACCGAACCGAAGGCCTGCAGGATGCAATCGGACGCGGCGGGGTGTCCTCGAACTATCGCTATGACCTCGCCCCGAAAACCTGGGATGTCATCCGCAACACCCGGTCCGGCTCTGCGGTGTTCATGATGCCGTCGGGTCCGATCAAATGTGCTGGCGCGCCACAGAAGATCGCCTACCTGGCGTGCGACTACTGGCGCCGCGAAGGTGTGCTGAAGGACATCGACGTGCATCTGGTACTGCCGACACCGCGCACGTTCGGCATCGCCGCGATCGCCGACAACCTCGACCGGGTGGCCGCCGACTACGGCATCCACGTGCACACCAATTCGGAGATCACCTCGGTCGATGCGGCGAGTCGAAAGGTGGAGGTGACCGCGGTCGCCGAAGGCGGCACCGCCACGACGCTGCCCTACGACGTGTTGCATGCGGTGCCGCGCCAGTCGGCGCCGGACTGGGTCAAGGCTTCGCCGCTGTCCACCGGTGACGCGAACGGATATGTCGACGTCGACAAGCACACCCTGCAGCACGTGCGCTATCCGAACGTCTTCGCTCTGGGTGATGCAGGGTCGACGCCAAACTCCAAGACCGGCGCGGCAATTCGCAAGCAAGCTCCGGTTCTGGTAGCCAACGTGGAGGCCGTGCTAAGAGGCCGACCACCCAAAGCCAGCTATGACGGCTACGCATCGTGCCCGATCGTGACGTCCTCGCATGACATGTTGCTGGCCGAATTCGATTACTCATTCGACCTCAAGCCGTCGTTCCCGGTGCTCGACCCGACTCGCCCGCACCGCGCCTATTGGTACCTCAAGAAGTACGGACTGCCGTTCCTGTACTGGAACCTGATGCTGAAGGGACTGGCGTGATGCAGAACAACTCCCAAATATCCACTCCCCCAACGCTGGACGCATACGCGCTGCACGAGGCGCTCGGCGCGGGGCGCTCCCCGCGGCTCATCGATGTCCGCACGCCGGCGGAGTTCGAGACCGCGCACATCCCCGGGTCCTATAACGTACCGCTGAACCTGCTGCACGAACACCGGCACGAGATTGTCGAACACCTCGATGACGACGTCGTGCTGGTGTGCCGATCGGGCCAGCGGGCCAGCACGGCCGAACAGACCCTGCGCGAGTCCGGGCTGTCGAATGTGCACGTGCTGTCCGGCGGGATTACCGCGTGGCAGCACAGCGGTTTCGACGTCCGCCAGGGCGCACAGCGCTGGGATCTGGAACGTCAGGTCCGGCTGGTTGCCGGGTCGGTGGTGGTTGCCGGCATCCTGGGAAGCATCAAGGTGCCCAAACTGAAATGGGCGGCTGCCGCCCTCGGTGCAGGCCTGGTGACGGCCGCCGTCACCAACACGTGTGCGATGGGCATGGCGCTGGCACGGCTGCCGTACAACCGCGGCGCCACATGCGACGCCGGCGCGGTGGTGGCACAGCTGGTCGACGCCAGAAAGTCGGCGTCCTGACATGACCGCGCTGACCATCGCTTTGGCGGTACTCGTCGGGGTCTCCCTTGGCCTGCTCGGCGGTGGCGGGTCGATCCTGACGGTGCCACTGCTCGCCTATGTCGGCGGCCTGGACGCCAAGGCTGCCATCGCCACGTCCCTGTTGGTGGTCGGCGTGACGAGCGTGGTCGGCGCGGTCTCGCACGGATGGGCCGGACGCGTGGACTGGCGCACGGCGGTGCCGTTCGCTGCGGCGGGTATGGCCGGGGCCTTTCTCGGCGGCGTGACGAGCAGGTTCATCCCCGGCTCGGCACTGTTGGTGGCGTTCGCCGCCGTGATGATCACAACCGCAGTGGCCATGCTGCGCGGCCGATCCGACCGCCGACCCCCGGAACGACCCGCGCGTCTGCCGCTGGTGAAGATCGCCGCAGAAGGACTGGCGGTCGGATTCGTCACAGGTCTCATCGGCGCCGGCGGCGGCTTCCTGGTCGTGCCCGCCCTCGTATTGCTGGCCGGACTGGCGATGCCGGTGGCGGTGGGTACCTCGCTGGTGGTGATCGCGCTGAATTCGGCCGCCGGCCTGGCCGGACACCTGACCGGCGGTCAGATCGACTGGCGGCTGGCGGGCGCCGTGACCGCCGCGGCGGTGGCCGGGGCGCTTATCGGCTCTCGGCTGACCGGGCGGGTGAAACCGGACGTGCTGCGCCGGGCTTTCGGCTGGTTCGTGCTGGTCATGGCGTCAGTGATCCTGGCCCAGGAGGTTCATCCCGTGGTGGGCCTGACCACGGCTTCCCTGACCGCCCTGGTAGGTGTGCTCTATCTGAGCTGTCGAATGGGCATATTCTGCCCGTGGAGAGCGCTATACCCCCGAGGGTAAATGAAACCCGAGGGTAAATGAAAGGAGCCATCATGGTGGGTGATGAAGCCGCCATCGCCGCAGTGCTGAACCGGCTGCGCCGTGCTCAGGGGCAACTTGCCGGTGTGATATCGATGATCGAGCAGGGTCGCGACTGCAAGGACGTCGTGACCCAGCTCGCGGCCGTGTCGAGCGCGCTGGATCGAGCAGGGTTCAAGATCGTCGCGACCGGCCTTCGGGAATGCGTGGGCCGCAGCGCCGAAGACGGAGCACCCGAGATGACCGTCGACGAACTGGAGAAGTTGTTCCTCGCGTTGGCATGACCTACGCCGCCTCGGCCGCCTGACGCGCTTAGAACCAGCCCTTGCGTTTGGCCCAGACCAGCAGTGTCGCCGACATGGCGAGCATGACGCCAAGCGTGAATGTCAGCAGCATCCAATGGGTCTCCTCGTTGACAATCAGGTTCATCCCGAGCACCGACGACAACGCGGTGATCGGCAGCGTGATCGCGGCGATCACGGCCAGGCGTTCCGCCGCGACGGTCATCTTGGTGTTGGTCCGCGCCTGGTAGAACTCGATCGTCCCCTGCAGGTACGCCTTCTGGCTGTCCGCCATGACAGACAGATGGTGGAATTGGTCGACCGCGTCCTGCAGAAGCGATTGCCCCGCACCGGGTCCGAACGCGGTGATGGTGACCATCCGCCCGTAGACCTCGCGGCTCAGCGACGACATGTTGCTGACGGTCAGCAGCCCGTGGCGGGCCCGGAACATCTCGTCGAGAAACGACTCGGGATCGCCCAGATGTCCACCGGTGACCCGCTGTTCGAGCCGCCACACGTCTTTGGTCAATTCGGCGAGGTACCCGCGCAGCCGGCCGGTCAACGCGGTGAGCAGAGCGTAGGAGAGCTCGAATCCCTTGGCGGGCCTGATCTTCGCCGCGTCCAGCCGCCCGAGGACGGTGTCCACCTCGACCATCGCTGCGGCCAGGTCGACGGCCGGGTTGAGCGGTCCGTGCACCGTGACCAGATAGCGGTCACCGATGAACTGGTCGAGTTCGACATAGTGGACATGGCCGCCCTCGCCCGGCTGCGGTGCATGCAGCACCAGGAACAGGTGATCAGGGTATCGATGGATCTTCGGCACCTGGTTGCGGTTCGCGCAGTCCCGGATCGCCAGTGGGTGGAATCCGAACGTGGACGTCAGCGTTTCCTCGGCCTGCTGGTCCCACACCGGTACGTCGACCCACACCAGCCCGTCGGCACGGGTCAACAGGTCCGGCAGCTCGTCGGCGCCGCGCGATTCGACGCCGTCGGCGGTGAGGAATCGGACGTCCATGCTGCGGCCTCCTGCCTCCCGCGCCGAGTAATCAGCCACTCATAGCACTTTCCAATCGCGCGCGGCGCCCGAATCAGGCCGTGGTCAGCGCTTCCCCAGTGCCGGGCGCGGTCTCCTCGGCGGGCAGTGCGGGCACCCGGGTCGCCCGAACGTAGACGGTGTCCCCCTCCGTGAGCCCGAGCGCCTCGGCGTCCCCGCGGGTGATCTGCGCGGTGAACGGGGCGTTGTTGGCCGCCGCCGTCAACTCCACCCGTACCTCGAAACCGAGCATCACGAGCCGATCGATCGTCGCTCGCAACACACCCGTCTGCTGCACCCGGTTGTCGTCGGTGGGGATCGCCATCTGCGGGCTGCGCCCGACCCGGATGTCGTGTGGCCGGACCAGGGCACCGTTGAGCGACGAGACCGCGCCGAGGAACGACATCACGAACGCGTTGGCGGGGCTGTCATACACGTCCGTCGGCGACCCGACCTGCTCGATGCGGCCCTTGTTGAGCACGGCGATCCGGTCGGCCACGTCGAGCGCCTCGGCCTGGTCGTGGGTGACGAGCACAGTGGTGACGTGCACGTCGTCATGCAGCCGCCGCAGCCAAGCGCGCAGATCCTCGCGCACCTTGGCGTCCAGGGCGCCGAACGGCTCGTCGAGCAGCAGCACCTGTGGATCGACGGCCAGGGCCCTCGCCAGGGCCATCCGCTGGCGTTGTCCGCCGGACAACTGGCTCGGATAGCGACGCTGAAGCCCGGTCAGCCCCACCACCTCAAGCAAGTTGTCCACCTTGGCCGCGATCTCGGCCTTGGGCCGCTTGCGGATCTTCAGCCCGAAGGCGACGTTGTCGCGCACGGTGAGGTGCTTGAACGGCGCGTAGTGCTGGAAGACAAAGCCGATGCCGCGGTTCTGCGGCGGCACGCCGGTGACATCGCGGCCGTTGATGGTGATGGTCCCGGTGTCTGGATGATCCAGTCCCGCGATCGCACGCAACAGCGTCGATTTACCGGAGCCGCTGGGTCCCAGCAGCGCGGTCAGCGAACCCTTGGGGACAACGAAGTCGACGTTGTCGAGCGCGGCGAAGTCGCCGAAGCTCTTGTTGGCGCCCGTCACGGTAATCGCGTTGGTCATGAAGGTACGGCTCCTCGGCGGCTACTCGGCGGTCATGGCGTTGGGACGCGCGCATCACCACCACAGAAGCACACAGCCCGCGAAGATGCGAGTAGCCGGAACCGCGCCGGGAGCGACACGTCAGGCGGTGATCCTGCTGGGCTGTCCGATCGGCGGAACGCGGGTGGCACGCACGTAGACGGTGTCACCCTCCTTGAGGCCGAGCGCCTCCGCGTCGCCACGGGTGATCTGAGCGGTGAACGGCGAGTCGGTGGTGTTGTCGGTGAGCTCGACGCGCACCTCGAATCCCAGCTTCACGACGCGGTCGATGGTCGCTGCGATCACGCTGGTGCCGTTGCCTTCGCTGAAGCCCGAGAACGCCAGCTCAGGGTTGCGTCCGACGCGGATGTCATGCGGCCGCACCAGGGCTCCGTCCAGAGACGACACTGCGCCGAGGAAGCCGAGCACGAACTCGGTTTCCGGCTGGTCGTACACCTCGGTGGGTGAGCCGACCTGTTCGATGCGGCCCTTGTTCAGCACGGCGATCCGGTCCGACACGTCGAGCGCCTCGGCCTGGTCGTGGGTGACGAGCACCGTCGTGACGTGCACGTCGTGATGCAGCTTGCGCAGCCACAGCCGCAGATCCTCGCGCACCTTTGCATCCAGCGCGCCGAACGGTTCGTCGAGCAGCAACACCTCGGGATCGATCGCGAGCGCGCGCGCCAGCGCCATGCGCTGACGCTGACCGCCCGATAACTGTGCGGGATAGCGATCTTTGAAGCCGCCGAGTCCCACGACGTCGAGTAGGTCGTCGACCTTGCGTTTGATCTCGTTCTTGGGTGTCTTGCGGATCCGCAGCCCGAAAGCCACGTTGTCGCGCACGGTCAGGTGCTTGAACGCCGCGTAGTGCTGAAAGACGAAACCGATTCCGCGACGCTGCGGCGGCTCGCTGGTCACGTCGCGCCCGTTGATGACGACGGTGCCGGAATCGGGTCTGTCCAGGCCGGCGATGGCTCGCAGCAGGGTGGACTTGCCCGATCCACTCGGCCCCAGCAACGAGGTCAACGAGCCTGCGGGAACGACGAAGTCGACGTTGTCCAGCGCGGCGAAATCGCCGTAGTGCTTACTGGCGCCCTTCACCTCGATCGCGTAGGTGGTCATGAGATGCAGATACTCCTCGATCAGTTTTTCGGCCGGTCAGTCTTCGGTGCTGGTGCGGGCGCGCTGGGCGTCGAACACGATCTGGGCGATCAGGACGGTGATCGCGACCGCCATCAGCACGGTCGAAATGGTGTACGCGCCGTAGTCGTCGCCGCGGGTGTAGCGGTCGTGCACGAGCAATGTCAGGGTTTGGGATTGACCGGGCAGGTTGGACGACACCACCAGCACCGCGCCGAATTCGCCGAGCGTGCGCGCGACGGTGAGCACCACGCCGTAGGTCAGGCCCCACCGGATGGACGGCAAGGTGACCCGCCAGAACGTCTGCCAGGCGGTCGCGCCCAGCGTCGCCGACGCCTCCTCCTGATCGGTGCCGATCTCGTGCAACACGGGCTCCACTTCGCGGATCACGAACGGCAGTGTGACGAAGATGCTGGCGAGAACGATGCCGGGGAATCCGAAGATGATCTTGAAGCCAAGGTCGTTCTGCACGAACCCGAACAGACCCGCGGTACCCCACAGCGCGATCAATGCCACGCCGACCACCACCGGCGACACCGCGAACGGCAGGTCGATAACGGCCTGCAACGCGTTCTTACCACGGAACTTCCTGCGCGCCAACACGATCGCCGTGGGGACCCCGAAGATCACGTTCAGCGGCACCACGATGGCCACCACGAGCAGCGAAAGCTGCAGCGCCGACTGGGCGGCCGGGGTGGAGATGGACGCGAAGAACGCACCGAAGCCCGGGGCAAACGTCCGCCACAGGATCGCGCCGAGCGGAACCACCAGCAACGCAACAACATAGAACAGGGCGACCACCCGCAGCACGAGGCGGGTTGGTACGGAAAGCGTCATCGCGCCGCCGCCTCCCGCTTGGCCGCCCTGGCGCCGAAGTACCGAAGGATGAACAGCACCACGAACGAGATCAACAGCAGCACGATGGAAATCGCGGCCGCACCCGCCGGGTCGTCGTTTTCGATGAGCGTCCGGATCCACTGCGAAGACACTTCGGTCTCGCCGGGAATCGCACCGCCGATCAACACGATCGAACCGAACTCCCCGATCGCTCGGGAGAACGCCAGACCGGCACCCGACAGCAGCGAGGGTGCCAGCGCGGGCAGGATCACCTGGAACAAGATCGTCAGGTTGGTGGCGCCCAACGACGCCGCCGCCTCCTCGACGTCCCTGTCCAATTCGAGCAGCACCGGTTGCACGGCGCGCACGACGAACGGCAACGTCACGAACGCCAGCGCCAATCCGACACCCAACGCCGTGTGCTGGATGTGGATCCCCACCGGACTGGACGGGCCGTACAGGGCCAGCAGCACCAGGCTGGCGACGATCGTCGGCAGCGCGAACGGAAGGTCGATGATGGCGTCGACAACCCGCTTGAGCGGGAAATCGTCACGTACCAACACCCAGGCAATGAGCAGCCCGAAGACGACGTTGACCAGCGTTACGGTCACCGAGATCGTCAGCGTCACACGGAACGAGGCCAGCGCCGACGGCGACGTCACCGCCGACACGAAGGCGTCCCAGCCACCCTTGGCCGAGATCCACACGATCGCGGCCAACGGCAGCAGAACGATCAGAGACAGCCACACCACCGCGACGCCGACCTGAATCGACGCCCCGTCGATGCGTCTGGACCCCGAACGGCCCGCCGGCTCGCCCGGATCCAGGTCGGGCCTGCTGGCCTCGGGATTAGGTTCGATGACCGCGGTCATCCGGTCGCCTGCTTATAGATCTTGGTGATCGTGCCGTTGTCCTTGTCGAACAGCTCGCTGTCGACCTTGCCCCAACCACCCAGGTCGGCGATGGTCCACAGCTTGGCCGGTGCCGGGAACTTGTCGGCAAACTCGGCGAGCACCGCGGGATCGGCCGGACGGAAGTTCGCCTCGGCCCACAGCTTCTGCGCCTCGGGCGTGTATTGGTAGTTGACGAACTCGGTTGCCTTCTCCAGGTTCTGGCTGGTGTTGACCACCGCGACCGGGTTCTCGATCTTGAACGTCTCCGGCGGGTTGACGTACTCGAGATCGAAGTTGAGCGCCTCGTTCTCGTAGGCAAGCAGCACGTCGCCACTGCCCTGCCGGAACACGTCGGTGGCCTCCCGTCCCGAACCGGGGCGCAGCTTGACATGCTCGGTCACCAGCTTGCTGACGAAATCGATGCCCGCCTGCGGATCCTGACCACCCTTACTCGCATATGCGTACGGCGCCAACAGGTTCCACTTGGCCGCCCCTGAACTCAACGGGCTGGGGGTGATGACCTCGACGCCCGGCTGCAGCAGGTCGTTCCAGTCGCGGATGTTCTTCGGGTTGCCCTGGCGGACAGCGAAACTCACCACCGAACCGAACGGTAGGCCCTTGTTGGCTCCGGCATTCCAGTCCTCGTCGACCAGGCCGGCCTTTACCAGGCGGCTGATGTCGGGCTCGACCGAGAAGTTCACGATGTCGGCTGGTTTGCCGGATTCGACGCTGCGCGACTGGTCACCCGATGCGCCGTAGGAGGCGGTGACGTTGACACCCTCGCCCTCGGGGGTGGCGCCGAACGCGGGTCCGACCTTGGCCCAGCCGGGCTCCGGCACCGCGAAGGCGACCAGGGTCAGCGTGGTGTGTGCATCGGATCCGCCGGTCTCGCCTGCGACGTCGCTGGCGCCGCCGCCACAGCCGGCGACCAGCGTCGCCGTTGCGGACAGCGCGGCGGCGTATCGCCACCACTTGGCGGACTTGACCTTGGGGAACATCGGTGACCTTTCGTTCGAGGCGGAATGACGGGAAACCCCGTCCGCCCGAACGGAACAGTCAGCTCACGACTAAACGACAGCCATTACCGACACCACACCGCGGACGGGGATTGGGGTCAGCAACAACAACAAGCGACATCGGCAACGGCAGAAGTGCCCACGGCGATGAGGACCAGGATATGGCCCTCGATAACGCCGGACGCCTGTTGCATGGCGCGAAGCCTAACAGACTCTCGGCATCGTGCAGACTCGAGCGTCAGCGGGCGAACAACCACATCACGATCACCAGCAGCACCAGCATGATGAGGATCAGCGTCACCCGGGACCGGGGCATGCCCGCTATTCCCCCTCGTCCTCGGTCGCGCGCCGAGCGCGTCGCAGAAGTCGCACACCCTGCCCGAGCGCACCGTCGAGCCCCAGCGCGATCCCGTAGGCGAGCGCAAGAACCACCGGCATGACGATGGCCGTCTGGACCGCGAACCCCAGCCCGGACAGCCACAACTCGACGCCGTCCCACCAGCTCAGGATCGCGTCCATCCGGCCAGACTATGCGATGCGATGATGGGTTGGTGCCCAGCAACACAGGAAGCACGGGAACTACAGACTGCGTCATCGCCGGCGGCGGCCCCGCCGGCATGATGCTGGGCCTCATGTTGGCGCGGGCCGGCGTGCGGGTGACGGTGATGGAGAAACACGCCGACTTCCTGCGCGACTTCCGGGGCGACACCGTGCACGCCAGCACGCTGCGGCTGCTCGACGAACTCGGTCTGGGCGGGCGGTTCCAGCACATCCCGCACCGCCTGATCGACTCCCTGCGACTACAGGTGCGCGGCACCGCGGTCGAATTCGACATCAGCCGGATTCCCGGACCGCACAAGCACATTGCGCTGGTGCCGCAGTGGGACTTCCTGGAGCTGCTGGCCGGGGCCGCGGCCGAGGAACCGACGTTCACCCTGATGCGCAACACCGAGGTGCTGGGGCCCCTGCGGACGCGAGGAGCAAAAGATCCCCTGCGGACCGACCGCCGGGTCACCGGCGTGACCTACCGCGGAGCCGATGGACAGATCGCCGAGATGCGAGCGGCGCTGACTGTGGCGTGCGACGGCCGCGGGTCGACATTGCGGTCCGCGGCGGGGCTGACGCCCAGGAGTTTCGGCGCACCGATGGACGTGTGGTGGTTCCGGCTGCCCAGGTCGGCCGACGACCCGGCCGGGTTGGCGGGGGTGCTCGAGACCGGGCACATGGTCGCCGCCATCGACCGCGGCGACTACTTCCAGATCGCCTACATCATCCCCAAAGGAGCCGATGCGCAGCTGCGGGCCGAGGGTATCGGCAGTCTGCAGCGCCGGATCGCCGGGCTGGTTCCCTGGCTTGCCGACCGGGTGGACACCCTCACCTCGTTCGACGACGTGAAACTGCTCGACGTTCAGCTCAACCGCCTCCGCAGGTGGTTCGAAGACGGACTGCTGCTTATCGGCGACGCCGCTCATGCGATGTCGCCGGTGGGCGGAGTGGGCATCAACCTGGCGATAGCCGATGCCGTCGCCGCGGCGGGCATGCTGGCCGGTCCGCTCCGGGCGGGCCGGGTGTCCACCCGCGACCTGGCGCTGGTCCAGGCGCGCCGGTGGGTGCCGACGGTGCTGGTCCAGTCGGCGCAGCGGGTCGCGCACGACCGGGTCGTCGCCGTGGCGGTGTCGGGCACCGGACGGACCCAGACGCCCGCGGCGCTGCGGTACTTCAACAGCAGCCCGCTGCTGCGCGGGATCGTCGGACGGGTGTTCGGCTACGCCGTGGCCATCGGCCCGTTCCCGCAGCGCACACCCGCGTTCGCACGTCGCTGACCGGCGCCGTCTGCCTACCGTCCGCACGAGTAGACGGCGAGCGCACCGGCGGTCGATGATGTGCGGATGGTCCTGCAACACACTGAACCCACCGATGAGGCCGCCCAGGGCAACCATCAAGCGGGGAGGCCGAGCACCGACGCGGCACCTGTGCACCACGCCTCGAGTGGGTCATTGCGGAACCCCTTCCCGCCGATCGCCGACTACGCGTTCCTCTCGGATTGTGAGACAACGTGTTTGATCTCCTCAGCGGGCTCGGTGGAGTGGCTGTGCGTGCCGCGGCCGGACTCCCCCAGCGTGTTCGGCGCCATCCTGGACCGCGGTGCCGGCCACTTCCGCCTCGGCCCCTACGGGGTGTCGGTACCCGCCGCGCGTCGCTACCTACCGGGCAGCCTCATCCTGGAGACCACCTGGCAGACTCACACCGGCTGGCTGATCGTGCGCGACGCGCTGGTGATGGGCCCCTGGCATGATCTGGAAACTCGCTCGCGCACCCACCGGCGCACCCCGATGGACTGGGACGCCGAGCACATCCTGCTGCGCACCGTGCGCTGCGTGAGCGGCACCGTCGAGCTGGTGATGAACTGCGAACCGTCGTTCGACTACCACCGGGTCAGCGCGGGCTGGGAATACTCCGCCCAGGCCTACGGCGAGGCGATCGCGCGGGCGCACAAGGATCCCGATTCGCATCCCACCCTGCGACTGACCACCAACCTGCGGATCGGGCTGGAAGGCCGCGAGGCCCGCGCCCGCACCCGGCTCAACGAAGGCGACAACGTCTTCGTGGCGCTGAGCTGGTCGAAACACCCGGCGCCGCAAACCTACGAGGAAGCCGCCGAGAAGATGTGGAAGACCAGCGAGTGCTGGCGGCAGTGGATCAACGTCGGGGACTTCCCCGACCACCCGTGGCGGTCGTACCTACAGCGCAGCGCCCTGACGCTGAAGGGCCTCACCTACTCCCCGACCGGCGCCCTGCTGGCAGCCAGCACCACGTCCTTGCCGGAAACGCCGCAGGGCGAACGAAATTGGGACTACCGCTACGCGTGGGTGCGCGACTCGACGTTCGCCCTCTGGGGGCTCTACACCCTGGGGCTCGATCGCGAGGCCGACGACTTCTTCGCGTTCATCGCCGACGTGTCAGGCGCCAACAACGGCCAACGCCACCCCCTGCAGGTGATGTACGCCGTCGGCGGCGAACGCAGCCTGGTCGAGGAGGAGCTGCTGCACCTGTCCGGCTACGACGGGGCGCGGCCGGTGCGCATCGGCAACGGGGCGTACAACCAACGCCAGCACGATATCTGGGGCACCATGCTCGACTCGGTGTACCTGCACTCCAAGTCCCGCGAGCAGATGTCCGACCAGCTGTGGCCGGTACTCAAGGAGCAGGTCGAAGAGGCGATCAAGCACTGGCGCGAGCCCGACCGCGGCATCTGGGAGGTGCGCGGCGAGCCGCAGCATTTCACCTCGAGCAAGATCATGTGCTGGGTGGCGCTCGACCGCGGGGCCAAACTGGCCGAGCTGCAGGGCGAGAAGAGCTACGCCCAGCAGTGGCGGGTGGTCGCCGAGGAGATCAAGGCCGACATCCTGGCTCACGGGGTGGACGCCCGCGGTGTGCTGACCCAGCGCTACGGCGACGACGCGCTGGACGCGTCGCTGCTGCTGGCGGTGCTGACCCGGTTCCTCCCGTCGGACGATCCGCGCATCCGGGCCACGGTCATCGCCATCGCCGATGAGCTCACCGAAGATGGCCTGGTGCTGCGCTACCGCGTCGAGGAGACCGACGACGGCCTGTCCGGCGAGGAGGGGACGTTCACCATCTGCTCGTTCTGGCTGGTGTCGGCTCTGGTGGAGATCGGCGAGGTCAGCCGCGCCAAGCATCTGTGCGAACGGTTGTTGTCCTTCGCCAGCCCGCTGCACCTGTACGCGGAGGAGATCGAGCCGCGTACCGGGCGGCACCTGGGCAACTTCCCGCAGGCGTTCACCCACCTGGCGCTGATCAACGCCGTCGTGCACGTGATCCGCGCCGAGGAGGAGGCCGACAGCTCCGGGGTCTTCCAGCCGGCCAACGCCCCGATGTAGATGTCGTGGATAACGCCGTAGATCGCGCCCCTACGCACGAGCGCGCGAGTCTGCGGCCGACCCGCCCGCGGTGACGTCGAACTCCACCACCAGCTTGGCGGGCATCGCGAGCGCAAGCGGGGTGAAGCGGTGGGACCGCTCGTCGCGGGCGACGCCGGTGAGCACCCGACCGCCGTGGCCGTCGGGGGTGCCCGGCACGGTCGCCGTGAGGGACACCGACCCGCGGCCGTAGGGCACGCGGAGATAGAACTCCTGGCCGGGAACGATCGCTTCGGTGATCGCGACGCCGTCGGCATCCACGATCTCGCCCCGCGAATCGGGTGTCACGGCCAGCGCGGCCGACTCGGTGGCCCGCAGGCGCAGCGGTCCAATGAGCTCACCACTAACAATCGCGGCCGAGCTGTCGAGGTTCGGAGCCACCGTGCGCGCGCGGGCCCGCCGCGCCCCATCGAGCAAGTAGTTGTACAGGTGCACGATCCGGTCGGCGTTGCGGAATGCGCCCGAGCCGTGCAGCCAGAATCCCACGTCGGTCACGGTCGCGGTTCGACCGCGCGGCGTGCTGATCGTCAGCCGGTAGAACGGATACCCGCTACCCCCACGGCCGTGCTGGATCGACGACACCGTGGTGCCCACACCGAACGACTTGCGGTGGCGGCCTTCGCCAACGGTCAGGCGCGAAGCAGCGATCTCGCGCCAGGTCTCGCCGTCGGTGGACTTGTGCCAGATCAGCGTCACCTCGCCGTCCGCGACGAAGTCGATCGTGTAGCCGCCCAGTTCGCGAGGACCGTCGAACTCGAAGACCACGCCGTCGCGGGTGTCGGCGACGCGCGTGGGGTTGGCCAGCGGCCGGTTGTCGAGTTCCATCCCGTTGGTCAGATACCAGATCGCCGCCTGGGTGCCTGCGATCGCCTCGTGCTCGGCGATGTTGGCGGTGCCGAGCGGGTAACCCGCGGCGCGCAGCCGACGGCTGAGCTCGGCTGTACGCAGGGTCGGGTAGGAGTTGCGCAGGATCCAGTCCACCTCAGCTTCGTACGCGTGTGCGCGCAGGTTGGGCAGTGCGCGCCAGGTTTCGACCCGGTACTGCGACGGCTGGGTGGGCGCGACCCCGGTGAAGTCCAGCGAGTACGCCTCGATGCCCGGATTGAGCCTGATCAGGTCGGTGCGCGCGCGGGTCCCGTCGGTGAAGGTGACCGAGTCGACGGTGTGCGAGTAGGTGCCGCCGCGGTAGCGCGTGATGCGGGTGATGTCGGCGGCGGGCCGCGGCTGCACTCGCCGCCGCACGGAGACGACGGCGCGGCGTGGCAGCGGCTGAAGGACGGGAAACGCGACAACTGACATGGCGGGTTGACTTTCTGGGGCTAGCGAGCAGCGCGAACAGCACACCGCTAAAGAAGGGCGGGCTGGAACGCAGGAACTACGGCGTCAGAAAATCAACAACAACAGAAATGCACGACAATGCTGCGCGTGGAGACGATGCGCGGCTCGGCGGTCTGCTGCATGCCGCCTACCATACGGCATCGGGTGCCGATCCCGCACGCACGACTTTTACATCACGGCCCATAACAAACCTCTGCAACTGGCATGGTGGTCGTCAATGATGGGTCCGACCAGACCCTGTCGGGAGGACTTACATGACGTCGGCACAGAACGAATCCCAGGCACTCGGTGATCACGCCGCACGGCAGCTCGCCAACGCCACCAAGACAGTTCCCCAACTGTCCACCATCACACCGCGATTCCTACTGCACCTGCTCGGCTGGGTGCCGGTCGAGGCGGGCATCTACCGGGTGAACCGCGTCGTCAACCCAGAGCAGGTGGCGATCCACGCCGAGGAGGGCGCCGGCTCGGAGGAGCCGCTGCCGGAGACGTACGTCGACTACGAGACCAGCCCGCGCGAGTACACGCTGCGGTCCATTTCCACCCTGCTCGACGTGCACACCCGCGTATCGGATCTCTACTCCAGCCCGCACGACCAGATCGCCCAGCAGCTGCGCCTGACCATCGAGACGATCAAGGAGCGTCAGGAATCCGAACTGATCAACAACCCCGAGTACGGCCTGCTGTCGCAGGTGACACCGGAACAGACGATCCAGACCCTGGCGGGTGCGCCGACACCCGATGATCTGGACGCGCTGATCACCAAGGTGTGGAAGACACCCGGGTTCTTCCTGACCCACCCCCTGGGTGTCGCGGCGTTCGGCCGGGAAGCCACCTACCGCGGGGTGCCTCCGGTGGTGGTCAGCCTGTTCGGCGCCCAGTTCATCACCTGGCGCGGCATCCCGATCGTCCCGAGCGACAAGGTGCCGGTCGAGGACGGCAAGACCAAGTTCATCCTCATCCGCACGGGTGAGGAGCGCCAAGGTGTGGTCGGCCTGTTCCAGCCGGGTCTGGTCGGCGAGCAGGCGCCGGGTCTTTCGGTGCGGTTCACCGGCATCAACCGGTCGGCGATCGCGTCCTACCTGGTGACGCTGTACACGTCGCTGGCGGTGCTGACCGACGACGCCCTGGCGGTGCTCGAGGACGCGGCGGTGGACCAGATCCATGAATACGAGTGAGTTCCGGGGCGAGCGAAGCGACGGGAAAACGTACCGGGGCGAGCGAAGCGACGGGAAAAAATCCCAGAGCGAGCGCAGCGATGGGTAACGAATACCGGTCGCCAGCCGCCGAGGGCGACCTTCCCATCAGCGAGGCCGAGCTGGCCGCGCTGGCCACGCAGCTGTTCGCGGCCAGCATCCGGCCCGGCCCGGACACCCCGCCGCAGACCGCCCCGGTGGCGCCGCGCGGATCCGCCCCCGACACGACGGCGGTGACGTCGGCGGCCTCCACGGCGGCGAGGACCTCCGATCCCGCCACCCCGTCGGCCGCGGCGTTCACTGCGCCGCAGGGACCGGGTTTGATCCCGGCGCCGACGTCGCCGGGCCCCGAGTTCGTGCCGCCGCAGTCGGTGCCGGTGGCGCCGCGGGGATCGGCGCCCGACGCCACGGCGGCCGCCTCCACGGGCACTGCCGCCGGCGGCATCGCGAACCCGTATGCGCCTGCAGGCGTGGGTGATCTGTCGGTATACGCGGTACCGTCGGGCATCGTGCCGACGATCCCCGGCGTGCTGGCGGGATCGCCACCGACCGCTCCGGTCGCACCTCGCGGGTCGGCGCCGACGGCTCCGAGAGGTTCGGCGCCGACGGCTCCCGACTGGTTGCCCTTGGCCCCGCGGGTCGCGGATCTGGGTCTGGGCGGGTCATCCACCGCTCCGGCGGTACCGGGCGATCCAAGAGATGAGGCCAGCTACTACTTCCTTCGCGAGCCGGTTCCCCAGCTGCCCGACGACCACGAGATCTTCGATGTCAACGCGATCCGGGCGGACTTCCCCATCCTGCGCGAGACCGTCAACGGCAAGCCGCTGATCTGGTTCGACAACGCCGCGACCACGCAGAAGCCGCAGGCCGTCATCGACCGCCTGTCGTACTTCTACACCCACGAGAACTCCAACATCCACCGCGCGGCCCATGAGCTGGCGGCGCGGGCCACCGATGCCTACGAGGAGGCGCGCGACACCGTGCGCCGCTTCATCGGCGCGGCGAAGGACGAGGAGATCATCTTCGTGCGCGGCACCACCGAGGCGATCAACCTGGTCGCCTACGCGTGGGGAGGCAAGCACCTCCGTCCGGGTGACGAGATCGTCATCACCCACCTGGAGCACCACGCCAACATCGTTCCGTGGCAACTGCTTTCGCAACAGACAGGGGCCATCCTCAAGGTCGCTCCGGTCGACGACGCAGGCAATCTGCTGCTCGGCGAGTTCGAGGATCTACTCGGGCCGCGCACCAAACTCGTTGCGGCCACCCATGTTTCCAACGCGCTGGGCACCGTGACACCCGTTCACGACATCGTCGAGCTCGGCCACCGCTACGGCGCCAAGGTCCTGATCGACGGGGCGCAGTCGATCCCGCACATCCCGATCAACGTCAGCGAGCTGGGCGCGGACTTCTTCGTGTTCTCCGGACACAAGATCGTCGGCCCAACCGGCATCGGCGCGCTGTACGGCACCGAGGAGGCACTGGCCGAGACACCGCCGTGGCAGGGCGGCGGCAACATGATCGCCGATGTCACCCTGGAGCGCTCGCTCTACCAGGGCCCGCCGAACAAGTTCGAGGCAGGCACCGGCAACATCGCCGACGCCGTAGGCCTCGGCGAGGCCCTACGGTACGTGGAAAAGGTTGGTATCGAGCGGATTTCGGAGTACGAACACGCGCTGCTGGAGTACGCCACGCCCTTGCTCGCCGACATCCCCGGGGTGCGGCTGGTCGGCACGGCCGACGAGAAGGCCAGTGTGCTGTCGTTCGTGCTGGCCGGCCACGAGCCGCTCGAGGTGGGTAAGGCGCTCAACGCCGAGGGTATCGCGGTGCGGGCGGGGCACCATTGCGCGCAGCCGATCCTGCGCAGGATGGGGCTGGAGGCCACGGTGCGTCCGTCGTTCGCGTTCTACAACACCTTCGAGGAGATCGACGTGTTCATCCGCGCCGTCCGCCGGATTGCCGAGGGCTCCATCTAGCGCGGGGCCTTTTCCCGCCGAGCAGACGCAAAAGGCCCCCGAAACCCGGGCTTCTGGGGCAGTTTGCGTCTGCTCGAGCAGGGAAAGTATCAGGCGAACAACGCGGGTTCCCGGGTTGCGGCGAGTTCGGCCCACGCCACCAGGACGGCCTCGAGCTGATCGGCCGAATGCCGGCCCGGCCCGCATTCCGTCGAGACGCCGAACGTGGGCAGGAATTCGGCGGCCAGCGCGGCGCGTTCCCGCGCCCCGTGCGCCCCGTCCCCGGCGTGCAGCAGCCCGAGATAGAACTCGGTCTCGGTCTCCAGCGCCAGATCGGCCAGCGGCCGCCAGTGCGCACGCTTGGTCCATGCGGTGGCGGTCGCCGCCTGGACCCCGACGGCGATCTCGGCGGCCACCGCCTGCGCGGCCGCCAGCGCTTCGTCGACCGACCCCAGCACCGGTGTCGTGGTCGTGTCGCTGATCGTCATGTGCAAGAGGTCCTTTCATCGGGTGGCAGGTTCACGCTGCCGCCGAACGGCATGCCGCACCGGATGGCGGGCAGATGGGGAATCAAGCGACGCTGAAGGGGCGTGCAGGAACGTTGTAGACCGGGTCGGTCGCGAGCCGTGAACCCGCGGTTCGCACTAACGAAACCAGCGCCGCCAGAGCCGATCCGGCGTGGGTTCACGGGAGGTTGCCAGCGCGATGCGGCGCACGGGATGCTGCCCGGCCACCCGGCGTACCGCGACATCCCCCGGGTGCCCGGCACAGCCAGCGACGGCACCAGCGACGCCCCGATATTCGCCGCGGCCAGTCCTTGCACCGTTGTGTAGTCCTCGGCCCGAAACGTCACCGAAGGTGTGAAACCCGCTCTGCGGCAGGCCTGATGGAACACCCGGGTGTCCGGACACGTTCCGGCGGCCGAGCTGACCACCCATTGATCGGATGCGAGCGCCGCGAACGGCACCTCGGCGGCGCGCGCCAGGCGGTGCCCGGCGGGCAGCACGACGAAGAATTCGCCGTCGTACACCGCGACGCGGTGCACACCGGGGACTCCGGTGCCTCACCGGGCACTTCGGTGACCACCGCCGCGTCGACGCCGTCACTGGTCAGCAGGGCGACACCCTCATCGGGGTCCGCGCCGATGAGTTCCAGCTTCAGTAGGCGGACGCCCGGCCGGCGGGTTTGATGCCATGATGCAGTTCCGCCACGTCGGGATGCGCCCGGGTGCGCGACTTCCACGCATTCTCGCCGTATGTCTGGAAGATGGGGTTGGCCGGGTCGGCCTCGACGCCGCGGGACAGCGCGGCCAGTTCCGGTGGCAGCGAAATGATGGGCACGAGCGCGTCCAGTGCCGGGTTGAGAAAGTACGGGATCGACACCCGGTCGGAGCCCGGCCGGGGCGCGCGAACCCGGTGGCGGGTGGCGCGCAGATAGCCGCCCGTGGCGACCTCGAGCAGTTCGCCGATGTTGACGATGAACGCGCCGGCAAGCGGTGGCACCTCGATCCAGCGATCGGGACCCAATTCGACCTGCAATCCCTCTGATTCGGGCTCGATCAACAGCAGGGTCAGAACCCCGGAGTCCTTGTGCGCGCCGACGCCCTGGGCGGTGTCGGCGGTGCCGGGGTAGCGCACCACCTTGATGAGGGTGGCCGGCCGGTCGGCGAAGGACGCGTCGAAGGTGTCCGCCGGCGCACCCAGCGACACCGCCCAATGCCGCAGCAGCTTCAGACCGACGTCGGACAGCGCGGTATCCCACTCCTCGAAGGCCTTCCGGAACCCGGAAGGGTTCGACGGCCACAGGTTGGGCCCCTGCAGGCGCCGGTAGCCCTCCGCGGCCTCGATGACCGGGCGTTCCGGCCCGATGTCGATCTGTTCTCGCCAGTCGACCGTGCCGTTGGTCAGCTCGCCGCCCAGACGCGAGTACCCGCGGAATTGCGGACTTTGCAGCTGGCTGATCTCGTTCTTGACATCCGTTGGCAGCGCGAAGAATTCACGTGCAAGTCGCAGCGCCGCGTCGATCTGGTCCCGCGGCACTCCGTGCCCGACGAGGTAGAAAAACCCCGCGTCGTGGGCGGCTTCGCGCAGCGAGCGCTGAAACGCAGCTGTGTCGGTGTCGGCGTCGGCCAGATCGAGAACGGGAAGCATGGCCGCCATTGTCGGCACAGCGGGGCCCGTCGGCCAATCCGGTTCACGGAGCCGCGAGGGGTGTGAAGAAGCCGTTGAATCACCCGCGTTCAACGCATGGGGCGAGTTGGTCCTGCAGCGGCGGACGGTCCCGCTGTCCGCGTCACCCTGATCGCCCCGAAGGCTCGCGCCGATATCTGCGCCATGGCAGCACCGCCGCGATTGAGCACGACCCCGGTGCAGAAGTGGCGTGACCGTGCCGCGACGGGGATGACATACCCTGCAACCCATGCGCGTCCTGACCGCACTCGTGTTCACCCTGCTCACCGTGAGCGCGTCCGGTTGCGCAGACATGGCCCCGTCCGCCCAGGCGCGGAGCACCGACTCGCCGGTGCCGGCCTCCCCGCCCGCCGACGACTTGCCATCGCCGTTCAAGGGCCTGCCCGACGGTGTGCAGGGCACGTTGGAATCGCCGGCCGGGGTTGTCGTGCCCGACGAGCCCGGCACACTGTGGGTCGTCACCTACGGCAGCGGCTCCAATCCGCAGCTGCCCCGCGAGGTGACGGCCGACGGGCAGGTAATCACCGTCGTGCTGGCCAACGACGAGGGCCGGCCGTCCACGATGGACTACGTACCGACCACTTCGACCATTGCGATACCCGAGGGAGTTGACGCGGCCCAGCCGATCGTCGCCGTCCTGGGCGACCTCGGTCACGTCGGCGTCGACCTGTCGACGCCGGGCACGGTCAGCTGGGTCCCGGCCAGGGGCTGAACACCCGGCACGGTTACCGCTCGGTCGCTCTGGCGATCATCTCCTCGGCGATTTGGGCCGCCTCATCACCGGGCGAATACGAGCAGGCCCAAGTCTCCGTCGTCAGATTGCCGGACACCGCCAGCGCATGCTGACACCCCCAGCCGTTCACATGCTGCTGGATCGACGTCTGGATGATCATGTCACCGGCGGTGGTGACCTCGTCGATATCCCACAGTGAGTCCGTATCGTCCCCGCGGACGGTCACCGTGTAGTTGGCGCACTTGCCCCACGCCTCCTTCGAAGCCTCGAAGAACCGGCGGGCGTCGGCGTCCGACGGGTAGATCACAGCGGTCTGCTCCACCCAGTGGTCGTTGTCGTCGGTGGGTTCCCGCGCGATCTGGTCGAGCATCGACGTCCACCGGCTGTGCTGGTAGACAGTTTCCTCGGCGCCGTAGACCGCGCCGAGGCATTCGGGATCGGAGACGTCGCCGGAATGGTCGGACATCGTGTCGATCTCGCTCGTGACCTCCATCTCGGTGGAGTCGACGATCCTGTTCAGATCAGCGATCGGCACCATCACGTCATCGAGCTGGGACTCCTCCAGCGGAGGCAAGGCCTCACCGCGGACAGCGGTGCCCGACACCGTGTTGGCGCACCCGGACAACCCGAACAGTGCGGCCGCAACGACGACTACCGCAGTAATGGTTCGGCAACGGAGTCTGTTCCGCTCCTCGCGTGCGCGGCGTCTGTTTCGCTCCTCGCGTGCGCGGCGTCTGTTTCGCTCCTCGCGTGCGCGGCGTCTGTTTCGCTCCTCGCGTGCGCGGCGTCTGTTTCGCTCCTCGCGTGCGCGGCTTCCCTTGACACTCACCCGAACATTGTGGCGGACAGGTTCGCCGATTCGCCTCTTTAGAAGCCCGTGACTTTGTGCAGCATCAGACCAGCGATGTCGATCGCGCCACCGGGTGCTTGCCCTCCGGTCACTTCGACGTCGACGATGCAGTCCGATCCGACACCCAGCGCACGTCCGACGCCGGCCGCGCCTGTCCCGGGGTCATGCACCAGCACCGCCGAGACGATCCGGTCGCCGACCGTCACATCGGTGATGCGCGTCGAGGCGCGCATCGCACGATCGGCCTGATACAGCACCATCGTGCGGCCGTCGCAGGCGCGCCACTTGTCTGCGGTGGCCGCGAAGAAGGCGCGGGCATCGTCGGCGCTGGCCAGCTTGACCACTCCGATGAACGCCGTCGACGACGGGCCGTCGGGTCCGCCACCGGCCCATGACCGGGTCACGACGGTCCGCACCGGGCTGGCAGCGTACACCACCTGCTGCAGCCGATATGTCGCGCTGACGCACTCGATCGGGGTCGCCTCGGATTGGTCGACACCCGCGAGCAAGGTGTCCGCGCCGCCCTCGACCAGCTGGCCCAGGTATCCGTCCTGACGGATCCCGAGCGCAGCCGCGATTTCCCAAGCGGTCGGAAGCACCTCGTCGAGAGGGCGCACCGCCGTCGGCGGATCCGAGCGCAGGGCCACCAACGCCGTTCCGGTGACGGTGGTGGAGCAGGCGGCGAGCAGCATGCACACACCCGCCGCGACCACCGCCGAGCACCGCACGGGCTACTTCTTCGGTTTGTCACCGGCGGCGTCGGTGGACAGCGCCGCCACGAAGGCCTCCTGCGGCACCTCGACCCGTCCGATGGTCTTCATCCGCTTCTTGCCTTCCTTCTGCTTCTCCAGCAGTTTGCGCTTGCGGGTGATGTCGCCGCCGTAGCACTTCGATAGCACGTCTTTGCGGATCGCGCGGATGTTTTCGCGGGCGATGATCTTCGACCCGATGGCCGCCTGCACCGGCACCTCGAACTGTTGGCGCGGGATGAGCTCCTTGAGCTTGGTGGTCATCCTGTTGCCATAGGCGAAGGCGGAGTCCTTGTGCACGATCGCGCTGAATGCGTCGACGGTCTCGCCCTGCAGCAGAATATCCACCTTGACCAGGGCGGCCTCCTGCTCGCCTGCCTCCTCGTAGTCCAGGCTGGCGTAGCCGCGGGTGCGGGATTTCAGCGAGTCGAAGAAGTCGAAGATGATCTCGCCGAGCGGCATCGTGTAGCGCAGTTCGACGCGTTCCGGGGAGAGGTAGTCCATGCCGCCGAGCTCGCCGCGACGGGACTGGCACAGCTCCATGATGGTCCCGATGAACTCGCTCGGCGCGATGATCGTCGTCTTCACCACCGGCTCGAAGATCGTCTGGATCTTGCCCTCCGGCCAGTCCGACGGGTTGGTGACGATCGACTCGGTTCCATCGTTCTGGATCACCCGGTACACCACGTTCGGCGAGGTGGAGATGAGATCGAGGTCGAACTCCCGCTCGAGGCGCTCGCGGGTGATCTCCATGTGCAGCAGCCCGAGGAACCCGCACCGGAAGCCGAACCCCAGTGCCACCGAGGTCTCCGGCTCGTAGGTCAGCGCCGCGTCGTTGAGCTGCAGCTTCTCCAGCGCATCACGCAGATCCGGGTAGTCCGAACCGTCGACGGGATAGAGCCCGGAGTAGACCATCGGCTTGGGTTCGCGGTAGCCGGTCAGCGCCTCGGTGGCGCCGCGCCGCGCGCTGGTGACGGTGTCGCCGACCTTGGATTGGCGGACGTCCTTCACCCCGGTGATCAGGTAGCCCACCTCACCGACCCCCAATCCCGCCGACGGTTTGGGTTCCGGTGAGACGATCCCGACCTCGAGCAGCTCGTGGGTGGCGCCGGTGGACATCATCGCGATGCGCTCACGGGGCGTGATCTTGCCGTCAACGACACGCACGTAGGTGACGACACCGCGATAGATGTCGTAGACGGAGTCGAAGATCATCGCCCGCGCGGGGGCGTCGGGATCGCCCGTCGGCGGCGGCACCTCACGCACCACGTGGTCGAGCAGGTCGGCCACCCCCTCCCCGGTCTTTCCGGACACCCGCAGCACGTCGGAGGGTTCGCAGCCGATGATGTGGGCGAGTTCCCCGGCGTAACGCTCGGGGTCGGCGGCGGGCAGGTCGATCTTGTTCAGTACGGGGATGATGTGCAGGTCGCGGTCCAGCGCCAGGTACAGGTTGGCCAGCGTCTGCGCCTCGATGCCCTGCGCCGCGTCGACCAGCAGCACCGCCCCTTCACACGCCTCCAGCGCGCGCGACACCTCGTAGGTGAAGTCGACGTGGCCGGGGGTGTCGATCAAGTGCAGGACGAAGTCCTGTGTCGTCCCACCCACTGTGCTCGTCCAAGGCAGGCGCACGTTCTGGGCCTTGATAGTGATGCCGCGCTCCCGCTCGATATCCATCCGGTCCAGGTACTGCGCCCGCATCGAACGTTCGTCGACGACGCCGGTGAGCTGCAGCATCCGGTCGGCCAGGGTCGACTTGCCGTGGTCGATATGGGCGATGATGCAGAAGTTCCGTATCTGCGCCGGCGCGGTGAAGGTCTTGTCGGCGAAACTACTGATGGGAATCTCCTGGCAGGGACGGGTCTCGGGCGCGTGCTGCGCGCTTCAAGGGTATCGAGATCCGGGCGCCGCGACACAATCGTGGCCTCGATCGGCGGCCCGTCGCCGCGGTCCCTCCTCATCGCTTCGACCTCACTTATGCTCGACACCATGGCGTCGCAGTGGAAGACGTTCCAGCGGATTCTGGATGTCACCGAGAACCTGGTGTTCAACGAGGCACCGAAGTTCATCCGGCAACTTCAGAACTCCGACAACGTTTCGCGCACCGTGCAGCACACCATCCAGCAGGGCATCAAGCTCGGTCTGGACGCGGGCCTGAACGCACTGGCGGGCGCGGCTTCGACCCAGTCGTCTCCCGCGATCACCGCGGGCCGACCGGTAACCGAGGGCAGCGTGCCCACCGCGCAGCGCGCGCGCAAGATCGTGTACGCGCCGGATCTGGACGGCCGTGCCGATCCGGGCGAGATCGTGTGGACGTGGGTGGTGTACGAGGACGATCCCACCCGCGGGAAGGACCGTCCGGTGCTTGTCGTGGGGCGTGATCGCGCCACCCTGCTCGGCCTGATCCTGTCGAGTCAGGAGCACCACCGCGACGACCCGCAGTGGGTCGGCATCGGCAGCGGCAGCTGGGATTACGACGGCCGGGACAGCTGGGTTCGGCTGGACCGGGTGCTCGATGTGCCCGAGGAGGGCATCAGGCGCGAAGGCGCGATCCTCGACCACCCCCGGTTCGAGATCGTGGCGGCGAGACTGCGGGCCGAATACTCCTGGAGCTGAGTCCGCTCACCGCGGCTGGCGCCACATCGGCCAGAGGCTGGGCCCGCCGTCGGGGATCGCGAGTTCGCCGGTCACCTCGAATCCGAATCGCTGGTAGTACGGGATGTTGTCGGGGTTGCTCGATTCGAGATAGGCCGGGGCGTGCTCGGCGTCGCAACGGTCGAGGCGCGAACGCATCAGCGCCTGGCCGAAACCCTTACCCCGCACGGCCGGGTCGCTGCCGATCACCGCGAGATACCAGTGCGGTTCCTCCGGGTGGGCGTCCTTCATCAACTCGGTGACCACCGCTCCGCGGGCGAGGGCTCGCCCGAAGGTCACCAGCAGGCCGGGCAGCGCGATGAGCTCCTCGATGCGGGTGTGCTTCCAGTTGCCGGGCGGATCCCATAGCGCGGCGCCGCCGGTGACCTGGCCGTCCATCGCGACGTCGACTCCACCCCTGCGCAGGTGGTGGTGGCGGGCGATCGCCGCGAACAACCGATGCAGTTTGCGGTGACGTTCGACGCGGTCGGGCAGCAGCCACGCCATGACCGGGTCGTCGGCGAATGCCCGGCCGAGAGTTCGCGAAAGCGCGCGCATATCAGCGCGCGTACCGGGACGTACCTCGACGCTGGTCACGCGCTGCGGCCGGTCATCCCTGGTTGATGTAGGCCTGCAGCTGTTCCTGCTCGGCCTCCAGCTCTTCCATCCGATTCTTGACGACGTCGCCGATGCTGACGATGCCCGCGAGGCTGCCGCCTGCGATGACGGGGACATGGCGTACCCGGTTGGTCGTCATCAGCGCGCTGAGGCTGTCCACCGAGTCGCCAGGCGTGCAGGTGGCGACCACCGTCGTCATGATCTCCGAGACCCGGCGGTCGAGCAGACGGGCGCCCTGTTCGTGGAGCCGGCGCACTACGTCTCGTTCCGAGACGATGCCCACCACGCCGTCGGGCCCGACCACCACCATCGCGCCGACGTTGTACTTGGCAAGCTCGGCGAGCAACTGGGTGACCGTTGTGTCGGGTGCCGCGGTGGCAACCTCCGATCCCTTGTTGCGCAAGATGTCGGCAATCCGCATCGTTACCTCCCGCCGGGGTGGGATCCGCTTCACACCAGGCTAGGCCGTTCGTGCGCCGGGCGAAAGACGCGACACGGTTTGCGGGAGGGCCTGCTGGAATAGATTCGCGCACAGGGCCGTCGAACAGGTGTAGCGCGTTGCGCGCATTGAGGATTGGAGACGAGTGTGACGAACACCGGTGCGTTGCCCACTGTCCAACTCGGTGACGGGTTGGTGGTGAGCGCGATCGGCTTCGGCGGTATGGCGCTGACGTCGGTGTACGGGGCGAGTGACGCGGCCGAATCGCTGGCAACACTGAACCATTGCCTCGACATCGGGGTGACGTTCGTCGACACGGCCAATGTGTACGGCGGTGGCGACAACGAACGGCTCATCGCCGCGCTGCTCGCCGACCGACGCGACGAGGTCACGCTGGCGACCAAGTTCGGCATCACCGCGAACCCCGCCGACCGCGCCGACCCCACCCTTGGATTGCCGGCAACCCGCGGCGATGCGGCCTATGTGCAACAGAGCATCGACGAGAGTCTGCGCAGACTGGGCACCGACGTCGTGGACCTCTACTACATGCACCGACGTGATCTGAGCGTCCCGATCGAGGAAACGGTGGGCGCCATGGCCGAACTCGTGACCGCGGGCAAGGTGCGTCATCTCGGGTTGTCCGAGGTGACCGCCGACGAACTGCGCGCCGCGAACGCCGTGCATCCCATCGCCGCCGTGCAGAGCGAGTGGTCGGTGTGGAGCCGCGACGTGGAGACCAACGTCGTACCCGCCGCGGCCGAACTCGGCGTCGGCTTTGTTCCGTATTCGCCGCTCGGGCGCGGCTTTCTGACCGGGACGGTCCGGGGCGCCGCCGACCTGCCTTCCGACACCGACTTTCGCCGGTTGCTGCCGCGGTTCACCGAGGCTGCGTTGGAGGCGAATCAGGCGGTGGTGGAGGTGATCAGCGCTGTGGCCGCCGAGGTGGGTGCCACGCCCGCGCAGATCGCGCTGGCCTGGCTGCGGTATCGGGCGGATGCGCTCGGCGTGGCGTCGGTGCCGATTCCGGGCACCCGCAGAGCCGCGAGGGTCGACGAGAACGTCGCGTCGCTGCGGGTGACGCTGACCCCGGAGCAGGTGGCCGGTCTCGACGGGGCGGCGGATCTGGTGTCGGGGAACCGGATCGGCGACCTCACGTGGGTGTCAGCCGGTCGCGAAGCGGGCCGGCTGCAATAACACCCAGCCGGTCGCGAAGCGGGCCGGCTGCAATAACACCCAGCCGGTCGCGAAGCGGGCCGGCTGCATCAGGACCCAGCCGGTCGCGAAGCGGGCCGATCCCTGGTGTTTTCACATCGCGACACGCCGGAGTGGAGACAATTGACGTCATGGGCGCACGAGTAGGCATGACGTCATGATCGAAGTCACGTTGCTCGGGACCGGCAGTCCGATACCCGACCCCGACCGGGCCGGCCCGGCGACGTTGGTGCGCGCGGGCGCACAGACCTTTCTCGTCGACTGCGGCCGGGGTGTGCTGCAACGGGCCGCGGCGATCGGTGTGGGCGCGAACGCGCTGACCGCCGTGCTGCTCACTCACCTGCACAGCGACCACATCGCCGACCTTGGCGATGTGCTGATCACCCGGTGGGTCAGCACGTTCACACCCGACCAACCGGCGCTGCCGATCATCGGCCCGCCCGGTACCGGCGAGGTGGTCGAGGCCACGCTGCGAGCCTTCGGGTTCGACATCGGCTATCGGATCGCCCACCACGCCGATCTGACCGCGGCACCGCCCGTGACGGTCCACGAGCAAATCGACGGTGTTGCGTGGGACCGAGACGGTGTGCGGATCCGGGTGGCGCCGACCGACCACCGGCCGGTGACGCCGACGATCGCGTTTCGGGTCGAGCACGCGGGCGCATCGGTGGTGCTGGCCGGCGACACCGTGCCCTGCGAGAGCCTCGACGCGCTGGCATCAGGCGCCGGTGCGCTTGTACACACCGTGGTGCGCAAGGACCTCATGCAGCAGGCGGCGCTGCAGCGGATCCGCGAAATCTGCGACTATCACTCGTCGGTGGAGGAAGCGGCCGCCACGGCTGCCCGAGCCGGGGTCGGGATTCTCATCCTCACCCACTACGTCCCCGCCATCGCGCCCGGCCAGGAAGAGCATTGGCGGGCACTGGCGGCCACGACGTTTCCGCGGCAGATCGAACTCGGCGATGACCTGCACCGGGTCGAGATCCACCCGGGCGTCTGCGTCAAGCCAACCGGGTGATCTCCACGACCACGTCGAGGTCGGTCGATCCCTCACCGGAGTAGATGCCCTTGAGGGGGCTGACGTCGGAGTAGTCGCGGCCGACGCCGACGCTGACGTACTGCTCGTTGATTTCGGTGACGTTGGTCGGGTCGTAGTTCCACCAGCCGCCCGTCCAGGCCTGCAGCCAGGCATGGCTCTGGCCGTCGATGGTGTGGCCGATCGTCGCCTTGGGCTTGGGATGCAGATAGCCCGACACATAGCGCGAGGGAATTCCCATGCTGCGCAACAGGATCAACGTAAGGTGCGCAAAGTCCTGGCACACGCCTCTGCCTTCGCGGAGGGCGTCCAGTCCCGACGAGTGCACGCCGGTGGTTCCGGCGACGTAGTCCAGTTCGCCGTGCACCCAGTCGGCGGCCGCGAGGACGGCGTCCTGCGGATCGTGGTACTTCGCGATGCGCTCCCCCACGCGCGCGATCCGCTTGCTTTCCGGGGTGTAGCACGTCGGGCTGAGCACCTCGTCAAAGCGGTCGATCACGGCTTCGGTGCGAAGGTCTTCCCAGCTCGCCTTCTCCTTGGGAAGTTCACCGCGGTCGGTCTCGACCACCGAGGATGCGGTGACCTCCAGTTCGGTGTGCGGGGCGTGCAGATCGAAAGAAGTGACCGCGGTGCCCCAGTAGTCGACGTAGCGATAGGACCGGGTGGCCGGCACGGTCTCGACGCGGTTGAGGATGACGTTCTGGCGTGAGTCCGACCGGGGGGTCAGGCGTGCCTCGTTGAACGACGCGGTCACCGCCGACTTGTAGGCGTAGCCCGTCGAGTGCACCACCCGCATTCGCCACATCAGATCTCACCTTCCTCGATGACCAGTGCGCCGTTGCGTCCGGCGTCGGACCACGCCACCCACGGCGCGGAGTGGAAGTACTGCAGCGCCAAGGCTTCTCCCACCTCGCGACATGTTTCCTGCAGGTCGGCCAGCCGCCGTTCCAGCGAGTCCAGCAGGTCGCCGGGATGCAGGAATTCCAGTTCGCTGCGGGCCCGCCCGAGCAGCCGCTGCGCCTCGGCCGTAGCGCCCAGCCGATTGTGCGGCCGGTTGAGCAGCTCGTCGAGGCTGTGCTCGGCGAGCTTGAGCGAGTAGAAGATCGACCGCGGAAAGAGCCGGTCGAGCATCATGAACTCGACAACCCGACCCGCGTCGAGCACGCCACGATAGGTACGCAGGTAGGTGTCATGGGCCCCCGCCGAACGCAGCAGCGTCACCCAGGCCGGCGACGACGCGCTGTCTCCGACCCGGGACAACAGCAGCCGCACCGTCATGTCGACGCGCTCGATCGCCCGGCCGAGCACCATGAATCGGTACCCGTCGTCGCGCGACAGCGTCGAATCCGCCAGGCCGGCGAACATCGCCGCCCTGCCCTCGATATAGGACAGGAACTCATGCGGGCCGAGGCGTTTGGCGGCGCGTTCCTTGTCGGCGAGCGCGTTGTAGGTGGTGTTGAGGCATTCCCAGATTTCGGTCGAGGTGACTTCCCGTGCGCCGCGGGCGTTCTCACGCGCGGCCGAGATCGACTCGACGATCGAGCAGCCTCCGGTGGTTTCCTCGCCGAACGCGACGATGTCGGTCAGCGACCACACGTCCAGCGGTGAGTCGGGCGACTCGATGCCCAGCACCCTCAGCAGCGTCCGTGACGCCTGGTCGGGGTCGACGCTGGCGTCCTCCAGCAGCTGGTGCACCGTGACGTCGAGAATTCGCGCGGTGTCGTCGGCGCGTTCGACGTAGCGGCCGATCCAATACAACGATTCAGCGTTGCGAGCCAACATGATCCATCACCGCCCTACTGCTGTTGCTGCTGCTGGTCGTGCTGCAGCCCGTTGGTCTGTGCCTGGTGCTGCTGCTGTTGCGAGGAGGACGCCGCCGACGACTTCTCGACGCGGGCGGCCTTGGTGGCCTTGGCGGGCGCCTTCGGCAGCGCCCGGACCACCTCGGCACCGCCGAGTTCGCGGTCGGTCACCGCGCCACGCGAAGCCAGCACCCAGGTGTCCTTGGACCCGCCGCCCTGGCTGGAGTTGACCACAAGGGAGCCCTCCGGCAGTGCGACGCGAGTCAGCCCGCCGGGCAGCACCCAGACGTCGTCACCGTCGTTGACGGCGAACGGCCGCAGGTCGACGTGGCGGGGCGCGAGCTTGTCACCCACCTGAGTCGGAACCGTCGACAACTGCATCACGGGCTGCGCGATCCAGCCGCGCGGGTCCGTGCGGATCTTCTTGCTGATCGTGGCCAGCTCCTTTTCCGAGGCGTCGGGACCGAACACGATGCCGTACCCGCCGGACCCCTCCACCGGTTTGATCACCAGCTCACTGACCCGGTCCAACACCTCCTCGCGCTCGCTGTCCAGCCAGCAGCGCAGGGTGTCGACGTTGGCCAGCAGCGGTTTCTCGCCGAGGTAGTACTCGATGATCGTGGGCACGTAGGTGTAGATGAGCTTGTCGTCGCCCACGCCGTTGCCGACGGCGCTGGAGATCACGACGTTGCCTGCGCGCGCCGCGTTGAGCAGGCCGGCCACACCGAGCACCGAGTCGGGGCGGAACTGCATCGGATCCAGGAAGTCGTCATCGATGCGGCGGTAGACGACGTCGACCTGACGCTCGCCCTCGGTGGTGCGCATGTACACGGTGTTGTCCCGGCAGAACAGGTCGCGGCCCTCGACGAGCTCGACGCCCATCTGGCGGGCCAGCAGCGAATGTTCGAAGTAGGCGGAGTTGTACACCCCTGGGGTGAGCACCACCACGGTCGGGTCGGCGACGTTGTTTGCCGCCGCGTTGCGAAGCGCCCGCAGCAGGTGCGACGAGTAGTCGCCGACGGCTCGTACCCGGTTGGTGGAGAACAGGTTCGGGAAGACCCGCGCCATGGTGCGGCGGTTCTCCATCACGTAGGACACACCGGACGGCGAACGCAGGTTGTCCTCCAGGACACGGAAGTTGCCCTGCGCGTCGCGGATTAGGTCGATTCCGGCGACGTGGATGCGCACACCGTTGGGCGGAACGATGCCTGCGGCCTCGCGGTGGAAGTGTTCGCAGGAGGTGACGAGCCTGCGCGGGATGACCGCGTCGCGCAGGATCTCCTGCTCCCCGTAGATGTCGTCGAGGTACATCTCGAGCGCCTTGACGCGCTGCCTGATGCCGCGCTCCAGGCGGGACCACTCCGCAGCGGAGATGACCCGGGGCACCAGATCGAGCGGGAAGGGCCGCTCCTTACCGGACAACGAGAACGTGATGCCCTGATTGATGAACGCGCGCCCGAGTGCGTCGGTGCGAGCCGCCAGTTCCGATGCGTCCGACGGGGCGAGCTCAGCGAAGATCCCCTTGTAGGGACCGCGCACGTTTCCCTGGGCGTCGAACATCTCGTCGAACGCCTTGTCGTAGCTGCCGAGGGAGTTGTATCCGTCGAATATGCCTTCGTGGCGTCTTGACGTTCGTGAAGTGTTTCGCGACGTCCGTGCGGTGTCGGAAGGGAGGGTTCGAAGGCTCACAGCAGATATGCTGCACCACCGGCGCGGTTTCGGCAGGCCAGTGCCCGCATGTGTCGTGGTTGCGTCCGATTGGCGGCCCGAGCGCTTTTGGGTGTTTGCGTCTGCGCTGGTAGTCTGAACAACCGCTGCCCGCAACCGGGCGCGCATGACTTTTGGTAAACCCAGCCGAGAATTACGAAGGAACTACCGCGTGGCCAACATCAAGTCGCAGGAAAAGCGCATCCGCACAAACGAGCGCCGCAGACTGCGCAACCAGTCGGTGAAGTCCTCTCTTCGCACGGCTGTCCGCGGGTTCCGTGAGGCCGTCGCGGCAGGTGAGAAGGACAAGGCCGCCGAGCTGCTCGCGTCCACCAGCCGCAAGCTGGACAAGGCCGCGAGCAAGGGTGTCATCCACAAGAATCAGGCCGCCAACAAGAAGTCGGCCCTCGCGCTGTCACTCAACAAGCTCTGAGCTCCCGGCTTCAGCCAATCAGCTCCGCGTGGGGCAATAAGCTCCACGTGGGGCCGACAGCGCCAACAAGCTCGGTGAGTGCCGACATCAGTCGTCGGCCACCAGCTGCGCCACCTTGCGCACCGCCGCCTCCAGCGCATAGTCCGCATCCGCCGCGGCGCCCTTGACGTCGGCGTTGAGCGCGGCCACCAACCGCATCGCCTCGGCCACCGAGGTGCGCGACCAGCGCCTGGCCTGCTTCTGCGCCTTCTGTACCCGCCACGGCGGCATGCCGAGTTCACCGGCCAGCCGATACGGATCCCCGGACAGGGGCCCGACCCTGGCGATCGAGTGCACCGCCTCGGCCAGGGCATCCGCCAGCACGACGTGCGGCTCACCGCTGAGCATCGCCCACCGCAGCGCCTCGGCGGCCCCGGCGACGTCCCCGGCGACGGCCTTGTCGGCGATGTCGAAACCCTTGACCTCCGCCTTTCCCGAGTGGTAGCGACGGACCGCGGCGGCGTCCACCCGCCCGCCGGTGTCGGCCACCAGCTGCGAACACGCCGCGGCTAGCTCCCGCAGGTCGGAGCCGACCGCGTCGATCACCGCGCCGACTGTGTCGTCGGACACCTTGACCCCCAACGCGCGGAATTCGCCACGGACGAAGTCGGCCCGCTCACTGGCTTTCGTGATGCGAGCACAGGGATGCACCTGGGCGCCGAGCTTCTTCACCTGATCGGCCAGCGCCTTGGCCCGTCCTCCGCCGGAGTGGACCACGATGAGGACGGTGCCCGGAGGCAGGTCGCCCGCCGCGGTCGCGATCAGCGCCGCGGCCTCCTTTCCCGCCTCCGCGGCGGCCTCCAGCACCACCACCCGCTCGTCGGCGAACAGCGACGGACTGAGCAGTTCGGCCAGCTCGCTGGTGCTCACCTCGCCGGCGCGCAGCCGGTCGATGGGGATATCGGCCCCCGCAAACCCTGACGACGCTGACGAGCCACCTGAGGCCCCTGCGGCCGAAGTCCGGGTCGCCCGCAGCACCGTCGCGACCGCGCGTTCGACCAGCAGCTCCTCGTCGCCTAGCACCAGATGCAGACCGGCTCCCTGTTGGCTCACGTCACGATGGTGTCACGCCGACCCGACATGGCCTGTCAGGGTCCATGCCAGCAGGCACACCGCGCCGCCAACCACACCCACGCGCAGCCACCGCGACCGCCAGCCGAGCACCAGGGCAGCGCCGCAGAACGCCACCAGCAGCACCCCGAGCGGTCCGGACGGCACCGGCACGGAGGATCCGGGGACACCGGCTGCCCAGCCCGCCACCCGCAGCAGCCACCACAGTTCGGGTCCGGTGAACCGGATCAGCAGCTGCGCACCGGCGGGCCACAGCGTGTTCAGGGCGGCCGCGGCGGTGCCGATCACGGTGATGGGCGGGATCACCGCGGCGACGGCGATGTTGGCAACGACCGAGATCAGGCTCAGCGTGCCCGACATCCCCGCAACCAGCGGTGCCGTCACGATCTGGGCGGCGGCGGCGATGCTGACGACGTCGGCCAACGGTTTGGGCCAGCCGCGGGTGGTCAGCCGCCGCGACCAGACGGGCGCGATGAGGATCAGCGCGGCCGTCGCCGACACCGACAGCGCGAACCCGGCGTCCACGGCGAGGGCCGGTGCGCTGATCAGGAGTGCGATGACGCTGGCCGACAGCGCCGGAATGGCTTGGCGCCTGCGGTGGGTGAGCACCGCCAGCAGGGTGACCGCACCCATCGCCGCGGCCCGCAGCACGCTGGCCGAAGGTTGCACGACGATGACGAACGCGACAAGCGCGAGTGCGGCCAGCGCGACAGCGCCGCGCGGCCCGGTCACCACGGCGGCGGCCAGCACCGCACCGCAGACGATGGTGACGTTGGCCCCCGACACGGCGGTGAGGTGCGCCAACCCCGACGTGCGGAAGTCGTCTGTCGTGCGGCCGCTCACCGCGGAGGTGTCGCCGAGCACCAACGCGGGCAGCATCGCGGCCTGATCCGGCGGGAGGGCGCGCCGCGCCGCGTCGGCGAAGCCGCTCCGCACCCTCTGCGCTGCGCGAAGGATCGGCCCGGCCTCCCCTGGCGTCGGACGACCGGCCGCCGACAACACGGCGACGGTCAGGTCACGCCTGGTCGGCCGGTCGATCCGGGCGCGGAATGCCGCGGGCTGGCCCGCCGCCAGATCGGCGAAGCCACGGGCGGACGCGAAAACCACGACGCGGCCGTATGTTTCGGCATCGTCCAGATAATCCAGCGAACCCTGGAACATCACCCGGCCACCGACGGTGCGTGGGCTCTCAGCCGGTGTCACCACGACCGTGCCCTCCGTGCCGTACCGCATCGTGACGGGGTGGTCACGCAGATCCTGCACCCGCAGCCCGATTGCGATGGTGAACCCGGCACCCGCGCACACCGCCGCGAGGACGGTGGCCCCGATCCCGCCCGCCAGCGCCGACGATTTCCTGCGGACGGCGATCCACCTTGCTGCGGCCGCGATGATGGCGACCGCCCCGAGCGCCGCGGCCGCCGCAGCTCCCGCGTGCCAGATGATTCCCGCCGCCGTGGCCGCCCATCCCGTGACCGCGGCGGGGACCAGCCGCAGGTCGAGCCGATCGACGGCATCGCCCTGACCACCGGAAGCCGTCACACCCGGACCAGGTCGCGCAGCTTCTCCAGCCGGGCGGGGCCGATCCCGTCCACCTCGGCGAGTTGCTCCACGCTGGTGTACCGGCCGTTGGCGTCGCGCCAGGCCACGATGGCGGCGGCGGTGACCGGTCCGACCCCGGGCAAAGTGTCGAGCTGCTGTGCCGTCGCGGTGTTCAGATCGACCGCGTCGGGCGGCGCCGACGGGCTCTGCGCCGGCGCGGGAGCGGGTGATCCGGGTGCCTGCTCGGACGCGCCAATCGAGCTGCCCATCGAAGCGGGTTCACCCGGCGGCGGGGCGAGGCCGACGATGATCTGCTCGCCGTCGGCCACCCTGCGGGCCATGTTCAGTCCGATCAGATCGGCGCCGTCGATCGGACCGCCCGCGGCGTCCAGTGCGTCGGCGATGCGCGCGCCCGCCGCCAGCGTGACCAGTCCTGGCCGGTGGACGAGGCCGACGACACTGACGACCACCGCCCCCTGCCCAGCGGCAGGCGGGCCCGGGGTTGGGCCCTCCGACGAAACCATCTGCACCGGAGGAAGTTTCGCCGAGGCGACCGGCGGCGCCCCGTCCCGCATCAGGCTGAACACGGTCACCAGCACGGCAACCACACCGACCACCGCGAGCGCGATCACCCCGGCGCGGCCGGGATCGGCGCGGATGGCGGCGACCCATCCAGGCGAATCACCCCCCCGGTTGTCAGGCAGCCACCGCGACAGCGCGGTATCCGGCCGTTCCTCGGTGTCGTCGCCGCTGTCCGGGTCGGCCTCTGGGTTCAGGCGGCGATGCAGCCGCTCGGCGGAGGGTTCGGTTCGCATGGGCCCGACGGTAGGTGCGGGCGGGGACGGCCCAGGACGTCCCGGCGGCAAACGACAGCGAGTTGTGGATGAAACCGGGTTTGTGGATGGATCGGGATCATTCGGCGAGCTGCAGGCTCACGCCGACCGCTCCCCCGCCGACGTGAATAGACAACACCGGGCCCATGTCGGATACCGTCAGCGACTCGACCTGGGGCAACCGACGGGTCAGCGCCGCGCCGACCTCATCGGCCGCGTCGTGGTTATCCACGTGGTGCACCGCGAGGGATGCGCGCCGGTGACCGACGATCTCGGCGACCTGATCCACCATCGCGGCATGCGCCTTGGACACAGTCCGAATCCGCTGCGACAACACCAGCCGGCCGTCCAGATCCAGGCACAGCAGCGGCTTCAGCGACAGTGCGGTGCCCAACCATGAGGCGGCCGTGCCGATCCTGCCGCTGCGGCGCAGGTTGTCCAGCCGGTGCACGACGATGAACGAATGCCCGCGGGCCACGGCTGCACGGGCGGCAGCCTCGACAGCGTTGAGATTCGCGCCGGCTGCCGCCGATCGTGCAGCGGCCAACGCGACGAAACCCACTCCCATGGCGGCCGAGCGTGAGTTCACCACGCGTACGGCGGGGCCGAGTTCGCGTGCGGCCTGCACCGCCGAACCGAACGTGCCCGACAGCGCCGCCGAGATGTGCACGGCGACCACACCGTCGCCGCCGCTGTCATGCAGCGCCTGTCGGTAGAGCTCGGCCAGCTCGGCGGGCGTCGCACCCGCGGTAGTGGCGGTGGCCCGTTCGTGGATGTCGTAGGGCACCGCGTCGACGCCGTCGCGCAGATCGACGCCGTCGACGAGGACATGCAGGGGTGCCTGTCGGATCTCCCACTGCTTCATGTCGTCAGTCGCCAACCGCGACGACGAATCGGTCACCACGACGACGGCCATCGCTAGTCCACCGGATGCGACGGCGCCGCCTCGACGCCGCTCTGCGCGAGAGCTTTGAGCATCAGGTCGGCCACGGCCCGGTGCGCGTCGAAGTTCCAGTGGATCCCGTCGGGGTTACCCCTGCCGCTGGTGATGTGTTCGCCCACCGCGGCCTTCAGATCGACCAGCGGCACGTCGTGGCGGTCGGCCCACGCGGTGATCGCCCTGACCGTTCCCGCGCGGCCGTGGTGGGCCTTGCCATAGGTCTCGGCGATGTGCACGGACGGCAAACAGGCCACGATGGGTATCCCTGGTCGGTTGAAATCAATTGCGCCACGGGTCATTTCGAGATACTCCGCACTCAGGTGGGGCGGCAGCGCGGGGCGGGCGATCGGCGACAGCCGCGGCTGCACCCAACCGTAGCCGTCGCGCACCCAGCGCCGTAACGCCGGCGGCCGGAGGTAGCGGATCAGTTCACGCATCGCGGTCGGCAGTGGCGAAGGCAACGAGTCCATTCCCCCCGTCGCGAACACCACCGCCCCGGCGCGCGGCAGCGCCGCCCACGCCCTCGGATCCTGTGTCGCCGCCCACCAGACGTCGCGGCAGGTCCATCCAATGCGCCCTACCAGTTCGAGGTCCCAGCCGAGCTCGCCTGCCACGATGTTGGGCCAGATCCTGCGATCGTCGGCGGGCAACCCGCCTGCGGGCCCGTAGTAGGCCAGCGAGTCGGCGAAGACCAAAAGGACCGGTGCGGCACGTTCACAGGACATCGTTGGCGACCTGCGCCGAGGCGTTCCACACGTCCAGCCGCCATCGGATTCCCTCGAGTTGGGCGTCGGATGGGCCGCCCGCCCGGCTGTGACCCGACAGCTGCACCCAGCTGGCGTTGCCCATGCCGCCCAGCGCAGGCCAGTTGTCGACCGGCAGATCGAGCAGCGCCGCGGTCAGCGCGGCGATCAACCCGCCGTGCGCAACGAGGACCAGCGGCCGGTCCGGCTCGGCGCCACCTCGGTCAGATCCCCATTCCGGCTGGCTCGCGACCAGCTCGGCCACCACCGGCAGGCCGCGCGCGGCGACATCGATGCGGCTCTCGCCGCCGTGCGGGGCCCAGCGCGCATCGTCACGCCAGGCCAGCCGAGCGCCAGGAGCCATCGCGTCGACCTCCAGGTGGGTGAGTCCCTGCCAGTCGCCCAGGTGGGTCTCCCGCAGCCGGGTATCGACCTGCACCGACAACCCGGAGCGCTCACCCAGCGCCACGGCGGTGTCCAGGGCACGGCGCAGGTCCGACGACACGATGAGCAGGGGCTGCCGCTTGGCGAGCACCTCGGCGGCCGCCACCGCCTGCTCGCGGCCCAGGTCGCTGAGGTCGGTGTCGAGCTGGCCCTGCATCCGGCTGCCGGCGTTGTAGTCGGTCTGGCCATGCCGCAGCATGACCAGTCGGCGCACGCTCATCGGCGGCCGTCCCGATCCTTGTCCCCGTGAGCATCGAGATCGACGGGAACAACCGGGCAGTCCCGCCACAGTCGATCCAGGGCGTAGAAGTTGCGTTCGTCCTGATGCTGGATGTGCACCACGACGTCGACATAGTCGAGCAACGTCCACCGTCCTTCCCTGGCACCTTCGCGCCGGGCGGGCTTGTACCCGCCCAGCCGCATCTTGTCCTCCACCTCATCGACGATCGCGTTGACCTGGCGTTCGTTGGACGCCGAGGCGATCACGAAACAGTCGGTGATGACGAGCTGCCCCGAAACGTCGATGACGACCACATCATCGGCCAATTTGGACGCCGCCGCGCGCGCAGCGACCCCGGCCATCCGAATCGCCTCGTCAGTGGCGGTCATTTCGGCTCCTCGCGCAAGCGCTCGTCGGTCATGTCGGCTCCTCGCGCAAGCGCTCGTCGGTCATGTCGGCTCCTCGCGCAAGCGCTCGTCGGTCACCTCGGCTCCTTTCCGCCCCCCGTGTCCCTCGTAGAGCCTGCGTTTGGCGACGTACTGCACCACACCGTCGGGCACCAGGTACCAGATCGGCCTGGCCTCGCCGGCGCGCTCCCGGCAGTCGGTCGACGAGATCGCCAGCGCAGGCACCTCCACCAGGGTCAGCGCGTCGGGGGGCAGTTCGTCCAGCGCCGACGCGACGTGCTCGCCGTCGAGGTCGTAGCCCGGCCTGTTTACGCCCACGAATCGGGCGAGTGAGAACATCTCCTCCCAGTCCTGCCAGGTCAGGATGGACGCCAGCGCGTCGGCGCCGGTGATGAAGTACAGGTCCGTGCCGGGGTTGAGGGCGCGCAGGTCGCGCAAAGTGTCTCTGGTGTAGGTGGGTCCGCCCCTGTCGATGTCGACGCGGCTCACCGAGAACCGCGGGTTGGAGGCGGTCGCGATGACGGTCATCAGGTAGCGGTCCTCGGCCGCGGTGACGTACCGGTGGTGCTTCTGCCAGGGCTGCCCCGTCGGGACGAACACCACCTCGTCGAGGTCGAACAGATCGGCCACCTCGCTGGCCGCGACCAGGTGACCGTTGTGGATGGGATCGAACGTCCCACCCATCACGCCCAGCCTGCGTGGAGATTGCACAACCAGCCAGCTTACGGGGACGCCCCGGTCACACCGGCAACAGCTCGTCGATGACTGCGGCGAGCTGTTTGGCCGACCGGCATTCGTGCATGGTGATGATGTCGCGGTACCGGGGGACCGCCGAGTCGCCGGTGCCCCACAGGTTTTTGGGCTCCGGATTGAGCCAGTGCGCGTGCCTGCTGGCGCTGACCATGCGGCCCAGCAGGTCGGCCTCCGCCTTGCGATAGTTGTTACGCCCGTCGCCAAGGACCAGCAGTGAGCTGCGCGGCGACAGTGCCGCAGGGTACTTCTCCAGGAACGACACGAACGCGTTGCCGTAGTCGGAGTGCCCATCGCGGGTGTAGACGCCGGCCTCCCTGGTGATGCGCTGGATCGCCACGGCAAGGTCGGCGTCCGGTCCGAACAGGGCGGTCACCTCGTCGGTCGTGTCGATGAAGGCGAACACCCGGACCCGGGAGAACTGTTGGCGCAGCGCATGCACGAGCAGCAGCGTGAAGTGACTGAAGCCGGCCACAGAGCCGGACACGTCGCACAGCACCACCAGCTCCGGCCGCGCGGGGTGCGGCTTCTTGAGCACCAGGTCGATCGGCACCCCACCCGTCGACATCGACTTGCGCAGCGTCTTGCGCAGGTCGATCTCCCCCGCCCGCGACCGGCGCCGCTTCACGGCCAGTCGGGTGGCCAGCATCCGCGCCAGCGGCGCCACCACCCGCCGCATCTGGCGCAGCTGCTCACCGGAGGCCCGCAGGAACTCGACGTTCTCGGCCAGTTGGGGTACCCCGTACCTCTGCACGTGTTCGCGGCCCAGCTGTTCGGCGCTGCGCCGTCTGGTCTCCGCGTCCACCAGCTTGCGCAGCTGCGAGATCCTCTGGGCTGCGATCGCTTTGGCGATCTGCTCCTGGGTCGGCGTCGGCCCTTCACCGTACGGCGCGAGCAGACCCGCCAGCAGGCGGCCTTCCAGATCGTCGAGGTTCATCGCCTTGAGCGCCTGATACGACGAATAGGACGGGCCGCGGGTGGTGCTGTACCGGCCGTAGGCCTCGACGATCCGGGCGACCATCGAGGCCAGCCGGTCGTCGAGGTCCGCGACATCGGAGTTGGCGGTGAGCAACTCGACCAGCGCGGCGCGCATCGTCTCGATATCGGCGGACGCCGGCGCCCCTGCCCCGTCGCCATCGTCGCTATCGTCCGGCAGCACCGTCCGTGACCCCAGTGCCGCGGGGAAGAACAGGTCGAACACCGCGTCGTAGGTCTCACGGTGATCGGGGCGCCGCAGCACCGCGCAGGCAATCCCCTCGCGCAACACCGCACGGTCGCCCAGGCCGAGTTCGGCCATCACCTTGCCTGCGTCCACCGTCTCCGACGGACCCACCGAAATGCCGTGCGCGCGCAGCGCTTCGACGAACTCGACCAGGTGACCGGGCAGGCCGTGCGGGGCCAGCGGCTGCGGCGGGCACACCCGCCTGGCGGCGGCCATCAGTTCAGCCTGAGCTCGGCGCCCGCGCGTTGCTGATCGGACTGATGCTTGAGCACGACCCCCAGCGTCGCGGCGACCATGGCATCGTCGATGGTGTCGAAGCCCAGCGCCAGCACCGTGCGGCCCCAGTCGATGGTCTCGGCGACCGACGGCAGCTTCTTGAGCTGCATCCCGCGTAACACACCGACGATGCGCACCAGCTCCTCGGCCAGCCGCTCGGGTAGTTCCGGCACCCGCGACAGCAGGATCCGCCGTTCCAGGTCCGGATCGGGAAAGTCGATGTGCAGGAACAGACACCGTCGCTTGAGCGCCTCGGACAGCTCCCTGGTGGCGTTGGAGGTGAGCACGACGAACGGGGGCCGACGCGCGGTGATGGTGCCCAATTCGGGGACGGTCACCGCGAAGTCGCTGAGCACTTCGAGCAGCAGGCCCTCGATCTCGATGTCGGCCTTGTCGGTCTCGTCGACCAGCAACACCGTCGGCTCGGTTCGGCGGATCGCGGTCAGCAGGGGTCGCGCGAGCAGGAACTCTTCGGAGAAGACGTCGGTCTTGGTCTGGTCCCAATCGCCACCCTCACGTGAGCCGGCCTGGATGCGCAGGATCTGCTTGGCGTGGTTCCACTCGTACAGCGCGCGTGCCTCATCCACCCCCTCGTAGCACTGCAGCCGCACCAGACCGGAGCCGGTGGCCTGAGCTACCGCGCGCGCCAGTTCGGTCTTGCCGACCCCGGCGGGCCCCTCCACCAGCAACGGTTTGCCGAGCCTGTCGGCCAGGAACACCGCCGTTGCGGTCGCGGTGTCGGCCAGATAGCCGGTCTCGGCCAGCCGCGTGACGACATCATCGATGTCGGCGAACAGCGGTGCCGAGCGTGCGGGCACGCTCATCGGTTGGGTCCTGTCCTGGTCCGGTCGGTCAAGCGGGACGGGTTTGGCCGTCGCCCCACACGATCCACTTCGTCGACGTCAATTCTGGCAGACCCATCGGTCCGCGGGCGTGCAACTTCTGCGTGGAGATGCCGATCTCGGCGCCGAAACCGAACTGCTCACCGTCGGTGAACGAGGTGGATGCGTTGACCATCACCGCGGCGGCGTCGACCTGCTCGGTAAACCGTTGGGCCGCTGCGAGATCCGTTGCCACGATGGCTTCGGTGTGCCCGGTGCCGTACTCGTTGACGTGGGCGATGGCCGCGTCCAGCCCGTCCACGACCGCCAGCGCGATATCCATCGACAGGAACTCGGCGCGCAGCTCCTCCTCGGACGGATCGGTGTGCACCGTCACACCGGCAGCCTGCAGTGCGCCCACCAGCCGGGGCACCGCGCGGTCGGCGATCGACGCGTCCACGAGCAGCGATTCGGCGGCGTTGCACACGCTGGGCCTGCGGGTCTTGGAGTTGAGCAGGATCCGTTCGGCCACATCGAGATCCGCGGTCTCGTGGACATAGACGTGGCAGTTCCCGACACCGGTCTCGATGGTCGGCACCTGCGCGTCCCGCACGACCGCATCGATCAGGCCCGCCCCCCCGCGCGGGATGACCACGTCGACGAGTCCGCGGGCCCGGATCAGGTGGGTGACGCTGGCCCGATCGTGGCTGGGCAGCAGCTGCACCGCATCGGGCGGAAGGCCCTCGCCGAGCAGCGCGTTGCGCAACGCGGCGACCAACGCGTCGTTGGAGTGCGCGGCCGACGAACTGCCCCGCAGCAGGACGGCGTTGCCGGACTTCAGTGTCAGCCCGAACGCATCGACGGTCACGTTCGGCCTGCCCTCGTAGACGATGCCGACCACGCCCAGCGGCACCCGCTGCTGGCGCAGCTGCAGGCCGTTGGGCAGGGTGCGTCCCCGCAGCACCTCGCCGACGGGATCGGGCAGCCCGGCAACCTGGCGCAGCCCCGCGGCGATCCCGTCGACGCGCCGCGGGTTGAGCGCCAGCCGGTCGAGCATCGCCTCGGACGTGCCCGCCGCGCGCGCACCGTCGAGGTCGGCGGCGTTGGCCGCCAGGATCTGATGGGTGCGGGCCAGCACGGCGTCGGCCGCAGCGTGCAGGGCCTGGTCCTTGGTGGCCGTGCTCAGAGTGGCCAGCGCGCGGGCGGCTTTTCTGGCGCGCCGGGCGGCGTCGTGGACCGCGCGGCGCAGCGCCTCGGGGTCGTCAGCGGCGGCGGTGGTCGGGGACGAGGTCGGCAGCGGCTCTGCTTGCACACTCATCCGCCCAGCGTATCGGACCCGAAAGCGGCCGCGGCGGGTGTCAGCACTGGACTAGCGTTACAGACCATGGGGTTGCCCCGGGTCTGTGTGGTCGGCAGTGTCAACGCCGATGTGACGTTCGTCGTGAAAACGCTGCCGCGGCCGGGGCAGACCGTGCTGGCGTCCTCGGTGTCGCACGCGCCCGGCGGAAAGGGCGGCAACCAGGCGGTGGCCGCGGCGCGGGCCGGGGCGGCGGTGCAGCTGGTCGCGGCGCTGGGCGAGGATCAGGCGGCCGACCGGCTGCGCATCCACCTCAACGCCAACGCGGTCGGCCTGGACGCGGTGATGAGCCTGCCGGGCACCAGCGGTGCCGCCGTCATCATGGTGGATGAACGGGCCGAGAACGCGATCGTCGTCGCGCCGGGCGCCAATGCCCACCTCACGGTCGACTCGCCCGACGCCTATGTCGCCATCTCGGCCAGCGACATCCTGTTGATGCAGTTGGAGATTCCGGTCCCGACGGCCATCGCGGCGGCCCGCATCGCCAAATCCGCCGGCGCGCTGGTCATGGTCAATGCTTCACCGGCGGGCGCGCGGCCCCACGATTTGCTGGCCCTGGCAGAGCTGGCCGACATCGTCGTCGTCAACGAGGCCGAGGCTCGCGAATGGCATTGGCCGGTAACGCATCTGGTGATCACCCGTGGCTCACGCGGCGCCAGTTACCTAGGTCGGGACGAGCGGTTCGACGTGTCCGCGCCCGCGGTCGACGCGGTTGACACAACCGGGGCGGGTGACGTGTTCGCCGGGGTCCTCGCTGCGGCCTGGCCGGGTGGACACGAGAAGGCGCTGAGCCGGGCCTGCGTCGCCGCGGCCTTGTCGACGCAGCGGCATGGGGCCGGTGACTGCGCCCCCGAAGCCCCTGCGATCGACGCCGCGATGGCGCGCTGGCGGATGTAGCGTCGGCGGCGTTCACTCCGACGGGATGTCGCGTTCGATCTCCTCGAGCCAGGTGCGCGCCGACATGTCTGAAGGTGCCCGCCAATCCCCCCGCGGCGAGAGCGATCCGCCCGCGGACACCTTGGGCCCGTTGGGCAGTGCCGAGCGCTTGAACTGGCTGAACGAGTAGAACCGCTGCGCGAAGACGGCCAGCCAGTGCCGGATCTCCTTGAGCGAGTATGCGGGCCGGTTCTCGACGGGATACCCGGGCGGCCAGTCGCCGCAGGTGGCGTCTCCCCACGCGTGCCAAGCCAGGAAGGCCACCTTCGACGGCCGGAACCCGAAGCGAAGCACGTTGAACAGCGAAAAATCCTGCAGCGCATAGGGTCCGACCTTCGCCTCGCTGCTCTGCACCTGCTCACCCTCGGCGGTTGGCACCAGCTCCGGGGTGATCTCGGTGTCCAGCACGGATCGCAGTGCGGCGTTGATCGGGTTGTCTGCCTCGGCGCCGAACTGGTGCGACGAGATGACCCAGCGAATGAGGTGCTGTATCAGCGTCTTCGGCACGCCGCCGTTGACGTTGTAGTGCGACATCTGATCGCCCACGCCGTATGTCGACCAGCCGAGGGCGAGTTCGGACAGGTCGCCGGTACCCAGGACGATCCCGCCGCGCTGATTGGCAAGCCGGAACAGGTAATCGGTGCGCAGACCGGCCTGCACGTTCTCGAAGGTGACGTCGTAGACCTTCTCACCGCGGGAGAACGGGTGACCCATCTCGGACAACATCAGCTCGGCGGTCGGCCTGATGTCGATCGTCTCGAACGTCACCCCCAACGACTCGGCCAGGCGGGTGGCATTGGACTTGGTGCGCTCGCCGGTCGCGAATCCAGGCAGCGTGAACGCCAGAATGTCGCTGCGCGGCCTGCCCTCACGATCCATCGCGCGGGCGGCGACGATCAGCGCGTGCGTCGAATCCAGCCCGCCCGATACCCCCAGCACCACCTTCGGGAAGTTCAGTGCCCGCAGCCGCTGTTCAAGGCCGGACACTTGGATGTTGTAGGCCTCATAGCAATCCTGTTGCAGCCGTGCGGGATCGGAGGGCACAAAGGGGAACCGCTCGACCTCGCGGCGAAGGCCGATGTCGCCGGCGGGCGGATTCAGCTCGAATTCGACCGTCCTGAAGGAGTCTACGGTGATGCCGTGATGCCTGCGGTTGTCGTCGAAGGTGCCCATGCGCAGACGTTCGGCCCGCAGTAATTCCAGGTCGACGTCCGCGACAGAGCGCCGCTCCCCCCTCGGGAAACGCTCGGACTGCGCGAGAAGCGTCCCGTTCTCCCAGATCATCGTCTGTCCGTCCCAGGACAGGTCGGTCGTGGACTCACCCTCGCCCGCGGCGGCGTAGATGTATGCAGCCAGGCAGCGCGCGGAGGCCGACCTCGCCAGCAGGCTGCGGTCCTCGGCCCGGCCGATGGTGATGGGGCTGCCGGACAGATTGGCCAGGACCGTCGCGCCCGCCAGCGCCGCCTCCGCGCTGGGCGGGACGGGGACGAACATGTCCTCACAGATCTCCACGTGCAGCACGAAGCCCGGGATGTCAGAGGCGGCGAACAACAAATCCGGTCCGAACGGGACGTTGGCGCCGCCGACCCGGATCACGCCGCTCTCCAGGTCACCGGCGGCGACTTGGCGGTGTTCGTAGAACTCCCGGTAGGTCGGCAGGTAGGACTTCGGTGCGACGCCCAGCAGCCGGCCGCGGTGGATGACCGCGGCAGTGTTGTAGATGCGGTGCAGATGGCGCAGCGGCGCCCCGACAACCAGCACGGGAAGGAGGTCCGCCGAAGCGGACACGACGTCGAGGAGCGCGGTTTCGACCGCCTCGAGAAGCGCATCCTGCATCAGGATGTCCTCGATCGAATAGCCCGACAGCGTCAGCTCGGGAAACACCGCGAGCCCGACGCCGTCGTCATGGCAATCGCGGGCCAGCCCCAGCACCGAATCCGCGTTGGCCGCGGGGTCGGCGAGGGTGGTGTGGTGTGTACAGGCGGCCACGCGCACGAAACCGTGCCGATACACCGAGTAGAAGTTCATCGTGTCTCATTCTGGCCCCTGAGGGCGCTCGCGACGCGGCAGGCGTCGATATCCGGGGTGGCTCAGCCGGCCACCCGCTGTCCCGTCCGACCCTGCTCGAGTGTGGGACACCTACCCGCGGGCCGACGCCCAGGACGACCCTGACCAGCCCCGATCCGGCGACTGAGGCCGGGTCGCATACCCTCGATGGCGTGGAAGCCCCGGAACTCGTCACCCTGTTGCAGGGACGGCGGCTGGTCGTGCTGACCGGCGCCGGAATGTCCACCGATTCGGGCATCCCCGACTATCGCGGCCCCGACTCGCCGCCGAGCAATCCGATGACCATTCGGCAGTTCACGTCGGATCCGGTGTTCCGGCAGCGCTACTGGGCCCGCAATCACCTCGGCTGGCGGCACATGGACCAGACCAGGCCCAACGCCGGGCACCGCGCGCTGGCCACTCTGGAACAAGCCGGGGTGGTGACGGGGCTGATCACGCAGAACGTCGACCTACTACACACCAAGGCCGGCAGCCGCACGGTGGTGAACCTGCACGGCACCTACGCCCAGGCGGCGTGTCTGGACTGCGGGCGCACCATGTCCCGTACAGCGCTCGCCGACCTGCTCGAGGCGGCTAATCCCGGCTTCCTGGACCGCGCAGGGGCGGTCGGCGGAATCGCGGTGGCCCCCGACGCCGACGCCGTCGTGCACGACACCTCGTCGTTTCGGATCGTGGACTGTCCGGCCTGCGCGGGCATGCTCAAGCCCGACATCGTCTACTTCGGCGAGAATGTGCCGAAATACCGTGTGGAACAAGCCTATTCGTTGTTCGACGACGCAGATGCACTGCTTGTCGCCGGCTCGTCATTGACGGTGTATTCGGGCTACCGTTTCGTCCGCCACGCCGCGGCACTGGGTATCCCAGTCGCCATCGTCAACCGTGGGCCGACCAGGGGCGACGACCTGGCCGACGTCAAGATCGACAACGGCTGCTCACCGATGCTCGCGCTGCTGGCCGACGAACTGCCCGCAATCGCTCAGACGGCCACCAGATCGTCGGCGTGAACGGCGGGCCTGCGTAGCTCGGCGGGTAGTTCGGACGTTGAGCGGCCCAGCATGGTGGCCAGCTCACCCGCGTCGTAGTTCACCACACCACGGGCCACCGTGGTCGTGTCCTGCGCCCGCAACTCCACCACGTCGCCGCCGTAGAACCGTCCGGTCAGCCCGGTGATCCCGGCGGGCAGCAGGGAACGGCGTTGCCGCACAACGGCACGCACAGCGCCTTCGTCCAGCGTCAACGCCCCGGTGGACTCCGCGGCGTACCGCACCCAGAACCGACGGGCCGACATCCGCTCGGCGCGCGGTGCGAACACTGTGCCGACCGAGGCGTCGGACAACGCGGTCGCCGCATCCGCCGCGGCCGCGAGCAGCACCGGAACACCTGCGTCCGCGGCCAACAGCGCAGAGGACAGCTTGGATGCCATCCCGCCGGTCCCCAGATGGCTACCCCGCCCGGCGATTACACCGTCGAGGTCGTCGGGCCGCGCCACCTCGCGGATGAACCGGGCGGGCTGATCGGCGGACGCTTTGCGCGGATCGCCGTCGTAGAGCCCGTCGATGTCGGACAGCAGCACCAGCGCGTCTGCTCCGACGAGATGCGAGACCAGCGCCGAGAGCCGGTCGTTGTCGCCGAATCGGATCTCGTTGGTCGCCACGGTGTCGTTCTCGTTGACGATCGCGACGGCATGCAGGGCGCGCAGCCGGTCCAGCGTGCGCTGGGCGTTGTTGTGCTGCACCCGCATCGAGATGTCGTGGGCGGTCAGCAACACCTGACCGACGGTGCGGTTGTACCGGGCGAAGGCCGCACTCCACGAGTTGACCAACGCGACCTGTCCGACGCTGGCCGCGGCCTGCTTGGTAGCCAGATCCGCGGGCCGTTTGGTCAGGCCGAGCGGTTCGATACCCGCCGCGATCGCGCCAGAGGACACGATGACCACGTCGGAACCCGCCTCCATCCTGGCCTCGATCGCGTCGACCAGGTATTGCAGCCGGCCTGCGTCGAACACCCCGGCCGGCGTGGTCAGCGCCGTGGTGCCGATCTTGACGACGATGCTGCGGGCCGTACGGATGGTTTCGCGGTGCACCGACACCGCCGAGGCGCCCATCACGATTCACCGCCTGGCCTGCGGCGCTCCTGGCGGGCGGCCTTGCGTTCGGCGGCCGAGGTGCGGTCGGTCTGTTCCAGGCGGGTGTCGGTGCCGCGGCCGGACATCGGCAGGTCGACGCCTGCCGGTGTCTGCGGGTCCCAGTCGAAGGTCATGTCGCCGATGGTGACGGCACAACCCGGTCGCGCACCGAGCCGCAGCAATTCGTCCTCGACGCCGAGCCGGGCAAGCCGGTCGCCCAGGTAGCCCACGGCCTCGTCGTTGTCGAAATCCGTTTGCCCGATCCATCGTTCGGGCCGGGTGCCCCGCACCACGAAGCCGCCCTGCCCGTCGGACTGGACGGTGAAACCGCTCTCGTCGACGGGGACAGGCCGGATGACGGGGCGCCGCGGCGCGATCGCGGGCTGCGACTCGCGGTAGGCCGACACCATGTCCCACAGCGCGAAGGTCAACGGGCGCAGCCCGATACGCGCGACGGTCGACACCTCGAAGACCGGCCAGCCGAACCGGCGGGCCACTTCATCGCGGACGAACTCGGCCAGCTCACGGGCATCCGGCACGTCGATCTTGTTGAGCACCACCGCCCGCGGCCGGTCCGCCAAGTCGCCCAGCGTCGAATCGCCTTGCAGCGTCGGCGTATACGCGGCGAGTTCGGCTTCCACCGCTTCGATGTCGGAGATGGGGTCGCGGCCCGGTTCCAGCGTCGCGCAGTCGACGACGTGAACCAGCACCGCGCACCGCTCGACGTGGCGCAGGAAATCCAGGCCGAGCCCCCTGCCCTCGGAGGCGCCGGGGATCAGCCCGGGCACATCGGCAACGGTGAAGGTGTGATCCCCGGCGGACACCACACCGAGGTTGGGCACCAGCGTGGTGAACGGATAGTCGGCGATCTTGGGTTTGGCGGCCGATATGGCCGACACCAGCGAGGACTTCCCCGCCGAGGGGAAACCGATCAACCCGACATCGGCGACGGTCTTCAGCTCGAGTGTGAGATCGCGGGCCTTCCCCTTCTCGCCGAGAAGGGCGAATCCGGGCGCCTTGCGGGCACGGGATGCCAACGCAGCGTTGCCCAGACCGCCGCGCCCGCCCGCGGCGGCTTCGAAGCGGGTGCCCGCCCCGATCAGGTCCGCGAGTAATCTGCCGTGCTCGTCGAGGACCACGGTGCCGTCGGGCACCCTCAGCTCCAGGTCGTTACCCGCGGCGCCGTCGCGGTTGCTGCCCGCACCCTGTTTGCCCGATGGGGCGACGACGTGCGGATGGAAGTGGAAGTCGAGCAGCGTGTGAACCTGCGGGTCGACAACCAGCACGATGCTTCCGCCGCGCCCGCCATTGCCGCCGTCAGGGCCGCCGAGCGGTTTGAACTTCTCGCGATGGACTGACGCGCAGCCGTTCCCGCCATTGCCCGCCCGCGCGTGGATCACGACGCGGTCTACGAAGCGCGGCATTGCGATGAACCTCCGAATGTAACGTCATGGCGGGAAATAGGCTTGCGATCCCGCCGTGTCGTTACAGTCGCGAAGCCTAGGCCTGGGCAGCGGGCGGTCGCACCACGCTGATCGTCTTGCGGCCACGCTTGATGCCGAACTCGACAGCGCCGGGGGCTTTCGCGAACAGCGTGTCATCGCCACCGCGGCCGACGTTGGTGCCGGGATGGAAATGAGTACCCCGCTGCCGCACCAAAATCTCGCCGGCCTTGACGGTCTGACCGCCGAAGCGCTTGACGCCCAGCCGCTGGGCGGCGGAGTCGCGACCGTTGCGTGAGCTGGATGCGCCCTTTTTGTGTGCCATGTTCGCCTCCTGCTACTTGATGCCGGTGACCTTGAGGACCGTCAGCTGCTGACGGTGACCCTGCCGCTTGTGGTAGCCGGTCTTGTTCTTGAACTTGTGGATACGGATCTTGGGGCCCTTGGTGTGCTCGAGCACCTCACCGGTGACGGCCACCTTGGCCAGATCCGCTGCGTCGGTGGTGACGGTCGCTCCGTTGACGACGAGCGCGACCGGTAGCGAGACCTCCGCACCCGGTTCCGAGTCGATCTTCTCGACCTTGACCACGTCGCCAACGGCGACCTTGTACTGCTTGCCACCGGCCTTGACGATTGCGTATGTGGCGTTCTCGGCTGCCATCATTCCTCTTCGTATCGTGGGCGCGCGCTACCGGTCGGTGCGCGAGCGGGTCTGTGTCGCGGGCTCGTTGAGATCCCGCTGTCGCCGGCCGGGCCTGGCGACAACTGCTCAAGGTTACGTGAGCAGCGGGTAGAGGGTCAAACCGCGCCCCAACCGGCCACGGTCAGTCCCCATGGACGGGTGGGCCGGCGGGGCGCGCCGCGGCCCGGCGGCGTGCACGGCGCGGTGGAGCGGTCACGATCACCCGCCCGACGGTTGCATGTCTGTCGTCGGCGCCGGTGTCCTCGTGGGCCTCGGGTTCGGGCTCGGAATCGTCGTCGAGAACTTCGATGTCATCGTCGATGCCTTCGTCCTCGTCGTCCGCGTCCAGGTCGATTTCAACATCCTCGACATCCTCGCCATCCTCGACATCGGAGTCGTCGTCCTCGTCGGCGTCGTCGAACTCGGCATCGGCGTCCTCGTCGACGTCCTCCTCATCGTCGACGTCGACGTCGTCCTCGTCTTCGACATCCTCGTCGGTGTCGTCTACGGTGTCGTCCTCATCGGTGTCGGCATCCAGGTCATCGTCGACCAAATCCTCCTCGGCCACATCACGAGCGACCTGCTCGGCGACACCCCCGATGTGTCCGGCGTCGCCGACAATCAGAGCGTCGATGAACTCGTCGTCATCCTCGTGCCGGCCATTCGCCGCTGCCATCGCCTTGAACATCGGGTGCTCACCGGGAGCATGGCTCGGCACCTTGGCCACCGGCACATCCTCGAGCTTGCCACCGCGCTTGCCCCTCTTGCCCCGGCGACCACTCGACTCGGGTTTGCGCGTGACCGGCTGCGCGGAGTCGACGGGATCGGCGTGCAGCAGGATGCCCCGGCCCGCGCAGTGCGGGCAGGCCGTCGAGAACGCCTCGATCAGCCCGGTGCCCAACTTCTTACGCGTCAACTGCACCAGCCCCAGCGACGTCACCTCGGAAACCTGATGTCGAGTCCGGTCCCTGCCCAGTGCCTCGGTCAGGCGGCGCAGCACCAGATCCCGGTTGGATTCGAGCACCATGTCGATGAAGTCGATCACCACGATGCCGCCGATGTCGCGCAGCCGGAGCTGGCGCACGATCTCCTCGGCCGCCTCGAGATTGTTCCGGGTCACCGTCTGCTCCAGGTTCCCGCCGGAACCGGTGAACTTGCCGGTGTTGACGTCGATGACGGTCATCGCCTCGGTGCGGTCGATCACCAGAGTGCCGCCTGACGGCAGCCACACCTTGCGATCCATCGCCTTCGTCAGCTGCTCGTCGATGCGGTGAACCGCGAAAACGTCAGGGGCCGTCCCGGCGCCGGACGGCACGGCGGGCTGGTACTTCGTCAGGCGGCCGACGAGGTCTGGCGCGACCGAGTTCACGTACGCGTTGATGGTGTCCCAGGCGTCGTCACCGGCCACGATGAGGCCGGAGAAGTCCTCGTTGAACAGGTCGCGGATCACCTTGACCAGAACATCGGGCTCCTCGTAGAGCGGGACCGCGGCGCCGGCCGCCTTGCCCTTGATCTCACCCGCCTTGGCCTCGATCTTCGTCCAGCGTTCCTGCAGCCGATTCACGTCGGCGCGGATGTCGTCTTCCTTGACGCCCTCGGACGCAGTGCGGATGATGACGCCGGCCTCGGCGGGGACCACCTCACGCAGGATCTCTTTCAGGCGCTGGCGTTCGGTATCGGGCAGCTTGCGGCTGATGCCCGTCGACGACGCGCCGGGCACGTAGACGAGGTAGCGCCCCGCAAGGGAAACCTGGGTGGTCAGCCTGGCACCCTTGTGTCCCACCGGATCCTTGCTGACCTGCACGACGACATAGTCACCGGGTTTGAGGGCCTGCTCGATCCTGCGGTTCGCCCCGCCCAGACCGGCGGCCTCCCAGTTCACCTCGCCGGCGTACAGCACACCATTGCGGCCGCGGCCGATGTCGACGAACGCCGCCTCCATCGACGGGAGAACGTTCTGGACGATGCCGAGGTAGATATTGCCGACCAGGGACGCCGACGCCGCCGATGTCACGAAGTGCTCGACCACCACCCCGTCTTCGAGCACCGCGATCTGGGTGTAGCGGGCACCCTCGTGCGGGGGTTCGGTGCGCACTTTGTCGCGCACGACCATGACCCGCTCGACGGCTTCGCGGCGGGCCAGGAACTCGGCCTCCGACAGAATCGGCGGACGGCGCCGTCCGGCGTCACGCCCGTCGCGGCGCCGCTGACGTTTGGCCTCCAACCGGGTCGACCCGGAGATGCCCTGAATCTCGTCGGCGTCGGACTTGTCACCCTTACCACCCTGGCGTGGTTCGCGTTCGTGCACCACGGTGTTGGGCGGGTCGTCGGGCGCGGAGCCGTTGTCGGAGTCCTCACCGGCACCCGACTTGCGCCTGCGCCGACGCCGGCGGCGACGGGTGCCACCGTCAGTGCCTGCGGCGTCTTCGTCGCCGGCCTCGTCGTCGGAGTCCTCATCGGATTCCTGGTCGGAGGGTTCGGCGCGATCCTCTCCCACGTCCTCCGCGCGCTCGGGCGCGTCGTCACTCTGCTCGCCGCGGCCACGACCACGGCCACGACGCCCACGGCGCCTGCGGCGCGCGGCGGGACGCTCACCCTGATCCTCGTCGGACTCCAGCGCGGCGTCGTCGTCCTCGTCGTCGTCCTCTTCCTCCTCGGAGTCGAAGGAGATCGGCTGAGGCGCCACGAACAGCGGCAGGTAATCCGCGCGTTCGCCACCGGGCTGGGGGGCGGTTTCGAGGATGAGTCTGGACTCCGGCTCGTCGGCGACCACGTACTCGGCCGCGCCGGGGAGATCCTCGACGACCCATACTTCTTCAGGTACTTCGACAGGTTCGTCAGGGAAGGCGTACGCGACTTCTTCAGCCACAGCGTCAACAACCTCAGCGACAGCGTCAGCAACCTCAGCGACAGCGTCAGCAACCACGTCCGGGGCGAACGCCGTGTCCGCGACGACGACCTCCACCACGACGTCCGTCGGCGCCTCGCCGACGGGTGCGACCTCGGGCGTTGCGACCTCGACGGGAGCCGCCTCCTGCGGCGGAGCTCCGCCCTCGGCTTTGTCCAACACCTCGCGGACGCGCTCGGCCTCGGTCTTGTCGACCGTGGAGTGCGCGCTGCGCTGACGTCCGTCGAGTTCGGCCAGTGCGTCGAGCACCCGCTTGCTCGTGGTGCCCAGGACCCTGGCCAGCGAATGGACCCTCAGCCGCTCGGGCAGGCCCACAGGCGGCTGGATCTCTTCTGATCGGTCCTCGGTCGGGGCTTGAGCACTCTCATTGTCGGCCACGTATTCTCCTCAAGCCCCCGGGCGCGTCGTGTCGACGCGGCCACGCGAGGGCTTCCGCTCTTATGCCCGGGATGCTTTCCCCGGACTTGTTGTGGTCTCGCTCCGAGTGGGTTCCGGTTGAACCGCCTCGGTGCCTGGCTGAATGATGGCTGGACGGTGGGCGCCACACCGCACGGGGCGATGGTCGCGCTCGTCTGAGTCTTCATTCGGGCGGCCGGGCCCCGGAGTGAGGCCGACAACCCGGCACCAGTATCCCATATCGCGGGTACCGGACTGACCAGGCGCTGCGGGAGACTCCCGGATCGTTCAGACGCCGGGGAACCAGAGCTCGATTTCGCGTTCCGCGGATTCGGGTGAATCCGAACCGTGGACGAGGTTGTCCTGAGTGACAAGCGCCAAGTCACCGCGGATCGTCCCGGGTACGGCTTTCTCGACGGGATCGGTGCCGCCGGCGATCTGGCGGAACGCCGCCACCGCCCGCGGGCCCTCGACGATGGCCGCCACCACCGGCCCCGACGTGATGAACTCGAGCAGCGAAGGGAAGAACGGTTTGCCCTCGTGCTCGGCGTAGTGCTGCCTGGCGAGGTCATCGGTGACGTTCTTGAGCTCGAGGGCCGCGATGGTCAGGCCCTTACGTTCAATTCGGCTCAGGATCTCCCCGATGAAGCGGCGCTTCACGCCGTCGGGCTTGATCAGTACGAGAGTCCGCTCGGTCACGGAGACAAACAGTACCGACCCGCGGACCTGAGGAGCGAATCAGGCCGTCGGACACGGGTCCGCTCACGCCGAGACCGGTAATCAATCGGGCGGCAGCTGCTGGCCCGGCAGCAGTCCTTGGTCTTGCCGTCGTTTCACCTCGGTGCGCAGGTAGGCGATCAGCGCCCACACCCCAGCGAATATCGCCCCGATGAACCCCACCCCCACGTGCAGTACGGCGCCCGCGATCACCGCCAACTGCAGTCCGAGGTTCACCCAGATCGCCCATGGCCGCCCCTGCAGCCCCGTCAGCAGCACCATCACGACTGCCAGACCGATCAGGTACCCCGCACTCCACGGACTCAGACCGCCTGACGCGTTGGCCACCACCGGCAGCGCCAGCAGCACGACGATGGCCTCCAGGATCAGCGTGCCCGCCATGACGCCGCGGAAGCTCTTCCAGGGATCGGGTCCGCGCTGAGGAGAGGTCACTGGGGATCCTTGCCGAACAGGGTGCGCGCCGCGCCAGCGGTGACGACGGAACCGGTGATGACGATTCCGCTGCCGGCGAGGCCCTCGCCGTCGTGGGCGGCTTCCTCCACGAGCGCGGTGGCCGATTCGATCGCGTCGGGCAGCGTCGCGGCGGTCAGGACACGGTCGGGGCCGAATTGCTCCTCGGCACGCGCGGCGAGCGCCTCGACGTCCATGGCCCGTGGTGAGCCGTTGTGTGTGACCACGATCTGGTCGAACGCGGGCTCCAGCGCCGTGAGCATGCCGTCGACATCCTTGTCGGCCATCACCGATACGACGCCGACCAGAAACCGGAAGTCGAACTCCTGCTGAAGGGCGAGCGCCAACGCGGCGGCACCGGCGGGATTGTGCGCCGCGTCGATGAAGACCGTGGGGGCGCTACGCATGCGCTCCAGCCGGCCGGGGCTGGTGGCCGCGGCGAAACCCGCGCGCACGGTGTCGACGTCGAGTTGGCGCTGGGCACCGGCCCCGAAGAACGCCTCGACGGCGGCCAGGGCGAGCACGGCGTTGTGCGCCTGATGCTCCCCGTGCAGGGGAAGGAAGATATCGGAGTACACCCCGCCGAGCCCCTGTAGCTCCAACAGCTGGCCACCGATCGCGGTCTGGCAACCGAGCACGGCGAATTCGGAATCCTCTCGGGCCACCGCGGCATCGGCGCGTACCGCCTGGGCCAGCAGCACGTCCATCGCCTCCGGCGGCTGCTGCCCGATCACCGCGACGGTGTCGGTGGGCACCAGGTCGTCCTCCTGTTTGACGATGATGCCTGCCTTCTCCCCGGCGATCTCTGCGATCGTATTGCCCAGGTAGTCAGCATGATCCAGCCCGATCGGGGTGATGACGGCGACGGGAGCCGTGACGACGTTGGTGGCGTCCCACCTGCCGCCCATGCCGGTCTCGATGACGGCCACGTCGATTGGCGCGTCGGCGAACGCCGCGAAGGCCATCGCCGTGACCACCTCGAACTTGCTCATACGCGGGCCCCCCGCGGCTTCGGACCGCTTGTCGACCAGTTCGACAAACGGTTCGATCTCGCGGTAGGTCGCCACGTAGCTGGCGGGGCTGATCGGTTTTCCGTCGATGGAGATGCGCTCGACCGCCGATTGCAGATGCGGGCTGGTGGTCCGGCCTGTGCGCCTGCTGAACGCGGTGAGCAGGGCGTCGACCAGTCGCGCCACCGACGTCTTGCCGTTGGTCCCGGCGATGTGGATGGAGGGGTATCCGCGTTGCGGAGAACCGAGCAGCTCCAACAATGCCGCGATCCGCGCCGTCGTCGGCTCGATCTTGGTCTCCGGCCACCGCTGGTCGAGCAGGTGCTCGACCTGTACGAGCGCCGCGATCTCGTCGGGTGTCGGTTCGGTCATGCCTGCCCGGCCAGCCCGGCGAGGCGGGCGGTGATCCGGTCGACCTCATCGCCTGCGAGTTGCTGGCGGTCGCGGATCTTGGCCACCACCGCGTCGGGCGCCTTGGCCAGAAACGCCTCGTTGTCGAGTTTGGCCGTGGTGCCTGCGAGTTCCTTCTGCGCGGCGGCCAGGTCCTTTTCCAGGCGGCGACGTTCGGCGGCCACGTCCACGGTGCCCGAGGTGTCCAGTTCCACCACCACGGTTCCGTGCGTCAACCGGACCTCGACCGACGCCGTCGGCGCGAACCGCGCGTATTCCTCTGTGCCGTAAGGCAATTTGGTCAGCCAGGCCAGCGCGTACACCGTGGGTTCCTGGTCCTCCTGATCGACCTCGGTCATCCCGCGCAGGATCGCAGGCACCTTCTGCCGGTCGGCCAGGCCCTGGTCGCTGCGGAACCGGCGGATCTCGGTGACCAGCTTCTGCATATCGGCGACACGCCGTGCGGAGGTGACATCCGGTGAACGACCCGACGCGATCGGCCAGTCGGCGATGACCAGCGACTCCACATTTCCCGTCGCTTCGCTCGCCCCGGCCCGCCCGGTCAGGGCCTTCCACAGCACCTCGGTGACGAACGGCATCACCGGGTGCAGCAGCTTGAGCAACGTGTCGAGAACGGAGGCCAGCACCGCAGTGGTGTGCCGGACCCCTTCCGCGAGTTGCACTTTCGCCAGCTCCAGGTACCAGTCGCAGAACTCGTCCCAAGCGAAGTGGTAAAGCGATTCGCAGGCGCGGTTGAACTCGTATGAGCCGAACGCATCGTCGACGTCGGCGCGAACCTCTTCCGCCCGACCCAGGATCCACAGGTCGGCGTCGGTGAGTTCGTCGTCCGGCGGCAGCGGCGCCAGGGCCGCGCCGTTCATCAGGGCGAAGCGGGTGGCGTTGAACAGTTTGGTGGCGAAGTTGCGGGACGCGCGGGCATGGTCCTCGCCGATCGACAGGTCGCCGCCGGGGCTGGCGCCGCGGGCCAGGGTGAAGCGCAGCGCATCCGCACCGAACTTGTCCACCCAGTCCAGCGGGTCGATGCCGTTGCCACGTGACTTGCTCATCTTGCGGCCGAACTCGTCGCGAATCAGGCCGTGCAGGAACACGTTCCGGAACGGCACCTGGGGTCCGCGACTGCCCTCGAGGGTGATTGCGGGGTCGCTGCCGACGAAAGTTCCGAACATCATCATCCGGGCGACCCAGAAGAACAGGATGTCGTACCCGGTGACCAGGACCGTCGTCGGGTAGAACTTGGCCAGATCGGCGGTGTGGTCGGGCCAGCCCATCGTGGAGAACGGCCACAGCGCCGACGAGAACCACGTGTCCAGCACGTCGGGATCCTGTTCCCACCCCTCAGGTGGCGTCTCGCCAGGTCCGACGCACACCGTCTCGCCGTTGGGGCCGTGCCAGATCGGGATCCGGTGGCCCCACCACAGTTGCCGCGAGATGCACCAGTCGTGCATGTTGTCCACCCACGCGAACCACCGCGGCTCGAGGCTCGCCGGATGAATCACGGTGTCGCCGTTGCGAACCGCGTCACCCGCCGCCCTGGCCATCGAATCCACCTTGACCCACCACTGCAGGGACAGCCGCGGCTCGATGGGCTCGCCGCTGCGCTCGGAATGCCCGACGCTGTGCAGGTAGGGACGCTTCTCGGCCACGATGCGGCCCTCGGCGGCGAGCGCCTCACGCACCGCAATCCTGGCCTCGAACCGATCCATCCCGTCGAATTGCGTTCCGGTGTCGGCGATGTGGCCCTTGGCGTCCATCATCGAGGGCATCGGCAGCTGATGGCGCAGCCCGATCTCGAAGTCGTTCGGATCATGTGCCGGGGTGACTTTCACTGCGCCGGTGCCGAATTCGGGATCGACGTGCTCGTCGGCGACGATGATCACGGTCCGATCCACGAACGGATGCGGCACGGTGGTGCCCACCAGGTGGCGGTAGCGCTCGTCGTCGGGGTGCACCGCGATGGCGGTGTCGCCCAGCATCGTCTCCACCCGGGTGGTGGCGACCACGATGTGCGGCTCGTCGTCGCGCATCGAGCCGTAGCGGAACGACACCAGCTCACCCTCGACGTCCTCGTACTTCACCTCGAGGTCGGAGATCGCCGTCTGCAGCACCGGCGACCAGTTCACCAGCCGTTCGGCCTGATAGATCAGGCCGGCGTCGAAGAGCCGCTTGAAGATCGTGCGCACCGCGCGGGACAGGCCGTCGTCCATGGTGAACCGGTCCCGGCTCCAGTCGACGCCGTCACCCAGGCGGCGCATCTGGCCGCCGATGGTGCCGCCGGAGTCGTGTTTCCAGTCCCACACCTTGTCGATGAACAGCTCGCGGCCGAAGTCTTCCTTCGTCTTGCCGTCGACGGCGAGCTGCTTCTCCACCAGCGTCTGGGTGGCGATACCGGCGTGGTCCATACCCGGCAGCCACAGCACCTCGAAGCCCTGCATACGCTTGCGCCTGGTCAGCGCGTCCATCAGGGTGTGGTCCAGCGCGTGGCCCATGTGAAGGCTGCCGGTGACGTTCGGCGGCGGCAGCACGATCGAGTAGCCGGGCTTGGGGCTGGTGGGGTCGGCCTGGAAGTAGCCGGCGTCGACCCAGCCCTGGTACAGATCGACTTCTACCGCCCCGGGATCCCACGACTTGGGCAGGGCGTCAACGCCCGGGTCAGCTGCGGGATGGGAACTGGCGGTCACCGCGCCATTCTAGGAAGACCGGACAGAGGGGCGCGAAAGCCCCCGCCCAGCGAGCGGGAGCCATCGCGCGCACGCGGTCTACTTCTTGCCGCCGAGCAGCCCGCCGAGAATCTCGCCGATGGGGTTGCTCTGGCCGCCGCTCCCGCCACCGAGCACACTTCCCAGGATGCTGCCGAGCGGGTTGTTTCCACCACCGCCGCCCCCGCCGAGGATGCTGCCGAGGAGGTCACCGATGCCGCCTGCCGGCGCCGACGCCGGGGCACCCGCACCCGCGGGCGCGGCCTGGCCGCTGGAGAACTGCTTGCCGATATAGGCGAGCACGATAGGAGCCAGGATCGGGAGCAACCGTTTGATCAGGTCGCCGCCGCCGGCCCCGGTGCCGGCCAGGGCCGAGGCCACCGCACCGCTGTTGTTGCCGCCGAAAATGTTGGCGACGATCTTGTCGCCGTCGTCCTCGTCGACATCGTCGACGGTCACCCCGCCGTCGAGCAGACCACTGGCGGCGTGCTTCTGGGCGGCGTTTTCGATCTTGCCTGCCACCGCGTCGTCGTCCTGGGCGTTCTGGGCGAGTCCGCCGACGAGTGCGGGCACCAGCGTCTGGATAGCGCTGGTGACCTCAGTCTGGTCGGCGCCGAGCTTCGCCGCGATGTCCTGTACCGGGATCTGCGCGAACAGATCATCTAGAGCCGCCATGTCACTCACCTTCGTTGCTGGGTCGCGCGGAACTCTGACTCCTTTGCCGACACTAGCCCAAACCACCTGCGCTGACAGGGGTTCGGCGCGTGCCGATCAGTTCAGTCGCGAAGTTTCCAACTTGACACCGGCCGCTGGCAATCGGGTCAGCAGCGCATCGCCCATCGCCGCGGCGGGCGTCAGCACGCCCCGCAGCTCGGAAAGCCTGTCGCGGTCGAACGCCAGCGCCAGCGCGGACTGTCCGAGCAGCACTGAGGTTGCCTTGTAGCCAGGGTCGCCGCGCTGGGCCATCGTCGCCTTGTAGCGGGCGCCGCTCGTTGTCGTCGTGTACGTCTCGACCGTGTAATGCCCGCGCTCGCGCCTGCGTTCATCGGGTCCGGTCCCCGGCTTGGGCGCGACACGGTCGATCAGGGCGCGCGGCAGGAACCGGAAGTAGCGGGTGCCCAAGCCGAACACCGCGGCATTGCCAGCGGTGCCCATCGCGGCGGCGACCGGTGCGAGCGGCGAGGAGCCCAGGCTCATCTGCTCCGCGTAGCGGAAACCCCTGCCGTAGGCCCAGTTTTGTAACGCATTGCTGCGTCTGACGATTCGCGTGTTGGTCGGTGCCATCAGGAACGCCCCGGTCCAGATGTCCGCAAGCTCGGGCGCGATGTCCCCACCGCGGCGCACGACGGTGTCGGACTGCCGGCCGAAGTCGGGCTCGGCGGCGCGGTCGGGGCTCAGCGAGTAGGGATCGTTGAGCAGGCGGCGCGCCTCGGGATCGTTGGACGCCGCGTCCGCCAACCCGAAGAACGATGCGGCGGTGCCGCCGGAGAACCCGGCCGCGAAGCCGCGCAGCACGAGATTGGTCTCGGTGAGTGTTCCGGTGTCGTCGCGTTGCGCGTGCTTGTAAAGCGCGTACACCGTGAGATCGGAAGGAATGGAATCGAATCCGCACGCATGCACGATGCGTGCGCCGGTATCAACAGCCTGCTTGTGGTGCAGGTCGATGCTGTCGCGGACGAAGATCGGCTCACCGCTCAGATCGGCGTAGTCGGTACCGGCCGCCGCACACGCCGCCACCAGCGGCATCCCGTACTTCATATACGGCCCCACCGTGGTGACCACCACCCGCGTCGCGGCGGCCATCGCAGCCAGGCCGGACGGGGAAGCGGCGTCGGCGGTGAGTATCGGCCAGGTTCTCGCCGCCTCACCCAACGACTCCCGCACCGCCAGCAGCCGCTCAGCCGACCGGCCCGCCAGGGCGATCCGGGCCTCGCCTGCGGCGCCGGCGAGGTATTGGGCTGTCAGCCGCCCGGCGAATCCGGTCGCCCCATAGACGACAATGTCGTAGTCGCGGTCGTCCTCGGCGCATTCGCGGCCGTTTTCGCGCTGATTGTCACTCGCGCTCACCGCCTCGACGCTACCCCAGCGTTTCCGGCAGTTCGGCCTCCTGGCCGAGCACGTGCGTGCTCAGAAACCCCGTGACGACCTGGTACCAGATCTTCGCGTGTTGAGGGCTCAGCACCCAATGTCCCTCGGACGGGAAATAGAGGAAACGGTGCGGGCTGCTGCCGGAATCGTCGGCGGGGGCCGCGGAGAGGGTCAGCAGCTCGTACCACAGCCGCAGCGCCTCGCCGATCGGCACGCGGTAGTCCCGGTCCCCGTGGATCACCAGCATCGGCGTGCTGATCTGGCGGACCGAGCCGTGCGGGGAGTTGGCCGCCGTCATCTCCCGCGTCATCTCCCGTGCCCACCAGTAGGCGCCGTCGGTGGTGGATCCGAACTGGTCCAGCGCCCATAGGCTGGCGTGGGTGACGATCGCGCCGAATCGGTCGGTGTGCCCGGCGATCCAGTTGGCCATGTACCCGCCGAACGATCCGCCCATTGCCGCCGTGCGGGTCTCGTCCACGCGCGGGTGAGCGCACGCCGCGTCGGTGGCCGCCATCAGGTCGGTGTACGGCGCGGCGCCCCACGCACCCCAGCCCCTCTGGATGAAGTCCTGACCGTAGCCGGTGGACAGCGCCGGATCCGGCAACAGCACCGCGTAGCCGCGGGCGGTCAGCAGCCACGGATTCCAGCGCCAATGCCACGCATTCCAGCTCCCCAGTGGACCGCCGTGGATCCAGAGCACCAGTGGGGCCGGATCGTGGCCGTTGGGCAGGGTGAGCCATGAGCGGATCGGTGTTCCGTCCCCGGCTGCCGCGGTGACCTCGGCGAGTGTCCCCGGCAGCGTGGGCAGTTCGACGCACGGGAGCACCGTGACGCCGCCGTCGGGGTTGATACGCACCGGATGCGGTGGAGTCGCATATGAGCTGCGCAGGGCGAAGATCACCCCGCCCGGCGCGGTCGCGACGTCGGTGTAGGTGAAGTCGCCGTCGGTGAGCCGTCGCACCGCCGACCCTTCCCCGCTCGCCGGATCGACCGAGAAGATCGGGCCGCGACCGTTTTCGTCCGCGGTCACGATGAGCGACGCGCCGTCCGTCGACCAGGCCACCGACGTGGGCCAGCGGTCCCAGTCGGTCGCCACTTCCACGGGTTTATAGCCGAAATTCATGTGGCACAACGTGATCCGGGGCGCATGATCGGGTGTGGAGATCGTTTCGCGCAGGAACGCCAGCGCGGTGCCATCGGGTGAGATCGCGGGTGATCCGAGATCGGCGGCTGGGTCGTCGGCGATGACGGTCCGCTCACCGGTTGCGACGTCGACGCGGACCAGCGTGCTTCGCACCGAGGCGCCCGGTCCCGGCACGTGCCAGGACGACACCAGGAACTCGCCGCATGCACTGACGTCGAAGCCGGTCTCGCGCAGCGCGTCCCCGGGGCCGGGCGTGAGGTCGCGGGCGCCGCAGGCGTCGAGCAGGTGGGGCTGGTCGGGACCGATGTCGTGATCCCAGTGCCGCACGGGGTAGCCGGAGTGCAGGATCGCCGAGATCTTCCCGGCCTTGCGCTGGTGACGCCGCCGCTCGTCGTCGTCGATGTCGGTCGAGGAAGGCAGCAGCGGAGCGGCGACGACGGTGACCGCCGCCCGCCGCGCGCACCGCACCATCTGCACGCCGCCCGGCGCCGCCAGCTCGGCGACGGCTTCCCCGCCCGCGGCGGGCAACCGCCACAGCGCGGCGGGCGGCTTGTCGTCCTCCGCGGTCGGCCGGGCGGCAAGGAACAGGAGATCACCCTCGGCGGTGAACACCGGCGAGGACTCCCCCTTCGCACCGTGGGTGAGCCTGCGGGCGGGCCGCTCGCCTGCGGGATCCAGCTCCCATATCGAGGTCACATACTCGTCGCGCTTCTCACTGAGCTCGCTCACCGTCGTCACCAGCCGGGACCCGTCGGCGGATACCGCAAGGCCCGCGACCCGCGGCAGCGCGAGGAAGTGATCGAGGTCGCCGATGGGCGAAGGGGGGACGGTCACGTCTCGTTCGTAACACACCGCTCCGACCACAGGAATCGGGGCGTTTGGAGACAGTCCCATGGACACTGCCAGCCACTTCCCCGCGGCTACGCCCGCGCGTAGGCACGTCGCGGATTTCCCGCCGATGGTCTTCACAGCGAATTAACACACGGTGACAGGCGGGACACACGCTGCCAGCTAGCGTCAAGGTTCGTACACCGTCAGTACTCGATGAGCACTACCAAGAAACCAATTTCCTTCCCCCAGGATTAGGCAGAGGTTGCGCATGACACCTGAAGTCGAGGACGCAATATCGTCCATGGCAGCAGTGAACAACGAGTTCTTCTACTGGGTCTCCATCGCCTTGATGATGCTGATCCACGCCGGGTTCCTGGCCTACGAGGTCGGTGCATCGCGGTCCAAGAACGTGCTGGCCACCGCGATGAAGAACCTGCTCGCATTCGCGACGATCGTTGCCTCGTTCTTCTTCGTCGGCTGGTTCCTCTACAACGCCATGCCCAGTGGCTTCATCGAATTCAACGATGCCGCCAAGGCGGCGCTCCCGTGGAGCGACAACATGGGTCCCAACGTCCAGGACCCGGCCTCCGGCATCTTCTGGGGCGCGTTCGCACTGTTCGCCGCCACCACCGGCTCGATCATGTCGGGTGCGGTGCTCGAACGGATCCGCACCAGCGCCTTCCTCGTGCTGACGGTGCTCGTCGGTTCCGTCGTCTGGATCATCGGCGCGGCGTGGGGCTGGCACGGCGCCGGCTGGATGCTGACCAAGCTCGGCTTCCACGACGTCGGCGCGGCCGGCTGCGTGCACATGATCGCCGGTTTCGCCACGTTGGGCGTCTTGATCAACCTGGGGCCGCGCATCGGACGGTTCCTGCCCGACGGAACGGCTGTGACCATCCGCCCGCACAACCTGCCGTTGACCATGCTCGGCCTGATGCTGATCTTCACCGGCTTCTTCGGCTTCCTGATGGGCTGCGTCATCTACGGACCCACCGGGTACGCGACGATCTACGGCAGCCCCACCACGTTGTCGGCGTTCACGTTCAACACCCTCATGGGCCTGGCTGGTGGCATCATCGGCGCCTACCTGACCTCCAAGGGTGAGCCGTTCTGGACGATCTCCGGCGGCCTGGCCGGCGTCATCGGTGTGGCCTCCGGTATGGATCTGTACTACCCCGGCCTGGCTTTCGTCATCGCGCTCGGTGCGGGCGCTCTGATCCCCTACATCGGCAAGCTGATCGAGAGGTTCAAGATCGACGACGTCGTGGGCGCCGTCACGGTGCACGGCGGCATCGGTCTGTACTCCGTGCTGATGGCGGGCGTCTTCCTGCACGGCTATCCCAACACCGACGGCAATCCCTCTGTCACGTTCTGGGGCCAGGCGATCGGTGCGGTGATTTTCGCGGCGCTCGGCTTCATTCCCGCGTACCTGGCGTCGCTGGCACTCAAGAAGGTCAAGCTGCTGCGCATCCCCGCCGAGGTGGAGGAGCAGGGCCTCGACCTCGCCGAGGTGCCCGCCACCCCGTACCCGGAGGGCATCCCCATCACCACGATGCGCGTCAACGGAGCCGTTCTGGCCGTCACCGAGGAGGTGAAATAAACGATGTTCAGCCCCATCGACAGCTATGACGATGCCGGAGTCGTCTTCACCTTCGGCGGGTTCTCATTCGGCGCGATTGCGATGTTCATCCTCGCCGTGGCCCTGTTCGTCGGGTTCTTCCTACGGATGGTCCAGCACGAGAATCACGCGTACAAGGCGATCGTCGACCACACGCCGATCGAAGCCGGACCCGCGGCCGAAGGCGAGCCGCCGGTCTACTGATCCCGTCTGCTCGCGGGGGTATGGCGCGGGGTCGGCGACCGGCATCTCGCCTCGATAGCGGCGCGGTCGGCTTTCGCGCTGCCCGTCAGCGAGGGCCGAATGCAGTCAACGGGTTGAGCAGCGTCGTGCAGAGCTGACGCAGATCGACGATGCCGAACACGCTGCCGGCCCGGATGGCGCCGCAACCGGTGGTCGGGGCGGCGGGTACGGCCCAGACAGCGGGAATGCCGACGGGGGTTCCGCCCCGCACGCCGCAGGTCGGCCAGGCGCCGATGCCCTGGGTGGCGAGCACCCGCTCCGCCACCATGATCTGCTCCTCACGCGAGGCACTGGCAGGTGAGCCAAGGCCACCGTGAGAAGCCCAGGTGGCCTCTTTGAACTGCAGGCCTCCGTAGTGCCCGTTGCCGGTGTTGCTCGCCCAGTTACCGCCGGACTCACACTGCGCGATGGCGTCCCAGTTGACGGTGTCGGCACCGGCGGCGGCCGGTGAAAGCACCGCGGGCGCGAGTGCGAGCCCTCCGGCGACGGCGGAGAGCCACAGGCTCCTGGTCAGTGCACTACGGATGTTCTTCACTTCAGGCCCTTCCCCGACCTTGGACACCAGTGCCGCGACCACACTTCGTGTGACGCAGTCATCCGTTCCTTCGGGTGATAGGCATCACGTGTTACAGGGGAGACTAAAGTTTCTGAAATTGACTTTCTGGATTATTGGGTCGTTTGAGGCAAAAGAGACAGCGCCGGATTTATCGGTTCGTGATCAGCCCGGCCCGACAACTGTCTCATCTGTCACATCTACCCCATTCGCCTCATCCACCCCAAGGTTCGGCCAGGTGTCAGCCGCGACGTCCGCACACCGGCCACGCGCCGATGCCCTGCGTCTGCAGCACGTTCTCGGCGACGCGGATCTGCTCCTCGCGCGATGCCTGGTGCGGCATCCCGTCACCGCCGTGGCCCCGCCAGGTCCCCAGCGCGAACTGCAAGCCGCCGTAATAGCCGTTCCCGGTGTTGATCGCCCAGTTGCCGCCCGACTCGCACTGTGCGACGGCATCCCAGTTGACGGCGTCCGCATTGGCGGTACCCGCACCCAGGGAGACGGTGGCCACGGGGGCCACGAAAAGCGCCCCAGCGATGGTGGCCAGCCCAAACTTCTTGCGGATGTTCTTCACTTCATTCCTCTCGCCAAGCGCGCGCCATCGCCACCCGCTGACGCGGGTGCGGGAGCCTGAAAACAGGCAGGAGAATTCGGGTCGCGCCGTCTCGGTCAGGCACGACAGAGGGAGGCCAGATAAGCCTCGCCGGGCGCGGTGTCCCGACAGCCGCGCGGGCGCTACACCCGTTCCGCGGCCCTACTCACACGCAGGTTCTTGGTATTGAAATTGTTTGCCCCATTGCCGGAGACATTAGGACGGTACAAACAACGGGTCGATAAGTCATATTGAGAACGGACCGATCCCAGTTAGATCACGATCAGATCACGGCAGACCAAAATAATGGTTTACGCAGGTCAAGTAGACAATTGGAACGCCGGAGCGCGACCCCTACCGCGCACGAAAACGTGAGTCAAATCACGCACTTTTTGTGACCTTGACCACGTCCCGCCGCCATCGACGTCGGACGACGGTCCCGATCGAGACGACACAAGCAGGAAAGACGCAGGTAGAAGCCCTTGCGCCGGCGCGAGTTCGTTCCTCATCGCAGGTAAACCATTCGCTGGGCAGTCACATCAGCCCGACCGAGGCGCTGTGCATCGAATACTATTGGGGGACAGTAGATTTAGAATCAAACCGCCGTGATGGGCGAGGCCACGGGAAATCCTGCCCGCGCGCACCACAACGCGTATGAACATGAATTCTGTTCGTATAGAACATATTTCACCCGTTCTGCACTGGTATTCGGTTCCCGAACCGATACCACGCAACAGTCGGCGCTCGCAAGACACCCTTTCAGTTGTCGCAGAGTCCCTTTCCCGCGCGGGAACCCGAAAGGTGAGACACACGTGGCGGACCGGGCTCACGAGCCGGAGGGAACCCAAACCTGCACCCGCACAACGGATCCCGCTCAAACTAGGCGGAAGGTGACCAACGGCACGTCGTCCCACCTGCAACAGCGGCCACACTATAACGATTCGGTAATAGCGACATTATGAACGCATAATAGGCGCAACCTACCATTTCGAGTATTGATAAAGTCAATGCACGAATTTGCTGACCGGCTGCGGTCAGCGCAGGTCGGCCACGGTGTTGACGTTGGTCAGCGACCGCTGTTCGGGCATGACGATCCGCTGGGTGTCGACGGTATCCACCAGCGAGCGCATGCTGCGCTCGCCCGCGGCGACGAGCGCGGTGATCTGGTCGACAAGCGCGGTGCGGTACACCCCGGCCAGGTAGTGATCGCGACCGTCCCACGGAAGCACCACGTCGGCGTCGACCCGCCCGGCGAACGCCGCCAACTCGTCGATCAGGTCCGCGGAGAGAAACGGCATGTCGACCGCGCTGACATAAGCCCATGGGCAGCCCGCGTCGGCGGCGGCACGCAGACCGCGACCCGTCGCCAGCAGCGGGCCGACTCCGCGGACCTCGTCCCTCAGTACATGGGCCGAGCCGAGCGGCGGCAGCGCCTGGCCCGGTGCTGCGATCACGAACACCGGCGAACAACGCTTGGCCACCACGGAAACCACACGTTCGACCAGGGTGGACCCGTCATAGGGCAGGGTCGCCTTGTCGCGGCCCATCCGGCGGGACGCACCGCCCGCCAGCACCACCGCAGCAAGACCCGTGGGCAGCCCGGTGGGTGACGTCACGTTAGTCGACAGTCCAGGTGTCGGGACCCCGCAGCAGTGCCTGCAGGGCAGCGGTGTGGTGCGCCTTGGTGTCCTTGGCCAGGCTCACCTGCGCGCGCGCGGCGTCGTCGTAAGTGGGACGGCTGACCTGCCGGAAGATGCCCATCACCATGTGTTCGAGGTTCTGCTCGGACAGCCGGGACAGGGCGAACGCATACGCGGGATCCTGCAGCTGCGCGTCGTGGACGACGATCTCGTCGGCCGACACGTCGGCGGTCTTGGCGATCTCCAGCCCGTAGCCGTTCTTCACGACGCAGTACTCGCCGGAGCCGCCGAACGTGATCGGCTCGCCGTGGCGGACGTTGATCAACCGCTCCTCGGCGCCATCCTTGCGCAGCGCGTCGAATGAGCCGTCGTTGAAGATCGGGCAATCCTGCAGGATCTCGACCAGAGCGGCGCCACGATGCGCCGCCGCCGCGCGCAGCACCTCGGTGAGTCCCTTGCGGTCGGAGTCCAGCGCCCGCCCGACGAACGTGGCATCGGCCCCGAGTGCCAGCGACACCGGATTGAACGGGTAGTCCACCGAACCCATCGGGGTCGACTTGGTGATCTTCCCGACCTCCGAGGTGGGCGAATACTGGCCCTTGGTCAGTCCGTAGATCCGGTTGTTGAAGAGCAGGATCGTCATGTTGATGTTGCGCCGCAGGGCGTGGATCAGGTGGTTGCCGCCGATGGACAGCGCGTCGCCATCACCGGTCACCACCCACACCGACAGATCCTCGCGGGCCAGCGCCAGCCCGGTGGCGATCGCCGGTGCCCTGCCGTGGATCGAGTGCAGGCCGTAGGTCTCCAGGTAGTACGGGAACCGGCTCGAGCAGCCGATGCCGCTGACGAACACGATGTTCTCGCGCCGCAGACCCAGCTCGGGCAGGAAGTTGCGGATGGTGTTGAGGATGACGTAGTCACCGCAGCCGGGGCACCAACGCACCTCCTGGTCGCTGGTGAAGTCCTTGGCCTTCTGCGGCTGGTCGGTGGTGGGCACCCCGCTGGTCTTGGTCAGACCGCTCGTCAGTCCCAGATCCACTCCGATGAGGTCAGTCATGTGCTTGCTCCCACACCATTCACGCCCGCGATGGCTGCTTCCAGCCGTGCGAGTTCGGCCTTGCCGGATTCTCTGTCAGCCAGCGTTCCATCGAGGGCGGCATCGATGATGCCTTCGACCTCGTCGGCGAGGAACGCCATCCCTTCCACCTTGGTCACCGATTGCACATCGACCAGGTACTTGCCGCGCAGCAGCAGCGCGAGCTGACCCAGGTTCATCTCCGGCGCCACCACTTTCGGGTAGTGCCGCAGGACGTCCCCGAGGTTGGCGGGGAACGGATTGAGGTTACGCAGCTGCGCGTGCGCGACCTTGATCCCCTTTCGCCGCGCCCGCCGGCAGGCCTCCCCGATGGGGCCGTAGGAGCTACCCCAGCCGATCATCAGCAGCTCGGCATCACCGGTCGGGTCGTCCACCTCGAGATCGGGCACCGGGATACCGTCGATTTTGGCCTGGCGCAGCCGCACCATCAGGTCGTGGTTCTTCGGTTCGTAGGAGATGTTGCCCGAACCGTTGGCCGACTCCAGGCCACCGATGCGGTGTTCCAGCCCCGGTGTCCCCGGCACCGCGAACTGGCGTGCCAGCGTCTCCGGATCCCGGGCGTAGGGCTGGAACGGCTCACCCTCCTTGACGAAGGTGTGCTTGATGGCCGGGTAGGCGGCCACATCGGGGATGCGCCACGGCTCCGAACCGTTGGCGATCGCGCCGTCGGACAGCACGATCACCGGGGTGTGATAGGTCAGCGCGATACGCACCGCCTCGATGGCGATGTCGAAGCAGTCCGACGGTGAGCGGGGTGCGATCACTGCAACAGGCGATTCGCCGTTGCGGCCGAAAAGGGCCTGCAAAAGGTCGGCTTGCTCGGTCTTGGTGGGCAGTCCCGTGGAGGGGCCGCCGCGCTGCACGTCGATCACCAGCAGCGGCAGTTCGGTCATCACCGCAAGGCCGATCGCCTCGGACTTCAGCGAAATACCGGGACCGGACGTGGTGGTGACGCCGATCGCGCCGCCGTAGGAAGCACCGATCGCCGCGCTGATCCCGGCGATCTCGTCCTCGGCCTGGAAGGTGACGACGTTGAAGTTCTTGTGCTTGGACAGCTCGTGGAGGATGTCCGAGGCCGGCGTGATCGGATAGCTGCCGAGCACGACCTGAATCCCGGACAGGTGCCCGGCAGTGACGATGCCGTACGCCAGTGCGGTGTTGCCGGAGACCTGCCGATACTCACCGGCGGCCAGCGCGGCCGGCGGCACCTCGTAGGTGGTGCCGAACGCCTCGGTGGTCTCGCCGTAATTCCATCCGGCGCGCAGCGCCAAGACGTTGGCCTCGGCGACGTCGGGCTTGCGGGCGAATTTGTCGCGGATGAAGTTCTCGCTGTGCTCGAGTTCCCTGCCGTACATCCATGACAGCAGGCCGAGGGCGAACATGTTCTTGGCGCGCTGGCCGTCCTTCTTGGACGCGCCGATCGCCTCGACGGCACCCAGCGTGAGGGTGGTCATCGCGACCGGCTGCAGCACGTAGTCCGCGAGCTCGTCGGTCTCCAGCGGGTTGGCGTCGTAGCCGACCTTGGCCAGGTTGCGCTTGGTGAACTCGTCGGAGTTGGCGATGATCAGGCCGCCGCGGGGCAGGTCCCCGACGTTGGCCTTGAGTGCGGCCGGGTTCATCGCCACCAGGACGTCGGGGCGGTCGCCCGCAGTGAGGATGTCGTAGTCGGCGATCTGAATCTGGAACGAGGAGACGCCGGGCAGCGTGCCCTGCGGGGCGCGGATTTCGGCGGGATAGTTGGGCTGGGTCGCCAGGTCGTTGCCGAACAACGCCGCTTCTGAAGTGAACCGGTCGCCCGTGAGCTGCATGCCGTCGCCGGAGTCGCCCGCGAAACGGATGACGACCTTCTCCAGCCGTTGCCGGGTGCGGGTCGGAGCCTCCAGGGAGTCGTTATCACCCGGGCTGGCTCCGGTGCCGTTCAGACCCATCCCCTTGCCTTTCGCGCTGTTGCGGTGGCACCCGCCGAGTCGCGGTCGGATATGACGCGCCATCGGGCGGACGGCCACCAGAAAGTTTAGATGTCACTCGCAGTACCGATTATTGCACTTCTCTTAGGCGCCGCTTTACCACATCGCTGTTCGACACGCGGGTAAGGGTTGGCGGAATCCGCTGCTCAGCGACATGAAGGTGGGCGGCGCTTCCGGCTGGATGTGGTGTTCGTCACGTTCCCGCGGAGGCCTTTTCTAAGGAAATAGTTACCCGTCGGTAGCTAACCGCTAGCACTATCCGGGCAGGTTGTAGGGCGTGATGACCTGGATCGGGACCGGACGCGCGGGCTCGGCGGGCAGCGCGCCCTGCTGCTGCAGGATCAGCCGCATCGCCAGCCGCGCATCGGCACGCAGATCGTTGTGTAGGACGGCCGAGATGCGTCCCTCGCGAAGCAGTCGCCGGTTGTCGACGTCGAGATCGTGGGCGATGAACACGCGGCAGGGCCGGCCCAGCTGTTCGAAAGCCGCAACCGTGGCCGCGTTTCCGCCCCCCGCGGAGTAGACGGCCGCGACGCCGGGATTCTCACGCAGCGCGTGTAGAACCAGCCGCTCGTTGGTGGCGTCGATACCGTCGCTGTCGCTGACCTCGATGATGGTGCGGCCCGAGCCGCGCAGCACCGCCCGGAACCCCACCTCACGCTCGCCCTCACCCCGGAACACGGTCCGGCTCAGCGTGATCAGGACATCCGACGGATCCGGCCCCAGCCATTGATCCATCAGATACGCCGCCGTCATACCGGCCCCGTGGTTGTCGATGCCGACGTATCCGCAGCGCGCGCTGGTGGGCACGTCGGTCGTGTAGGTCACCACCGGTACGCCGGATGCCACCACCCGGTCGACGGCCTCGACCACTTCCGGTTCGTCCTGCGCCTTCAGCAGGACGCCGTGGCTGCCGCGGATCCGGCCGAGCACGTCGACCATCTGCGCGGTGGTCCCGGCTTCCCACAAGTGGAATCGTGCCCGCAGCATGGCGGGCGCGAACGCGGGCAACTCCGCCTCGACCGCGGCGCGAAAGGCATCGGAGAACCGCTGGGGCGTCTGCATGACGACGTCGATGAGGTAGCGCCGTCCGTTGAGGCGCAACTGCGCTCGTTGTTTGTCCAGGTCGGAGATCGCCCGCAGCACCTCGGCACGGGTGGCCTCCCGCACGCCCGGCCGGTCATTGAGGACGCGATCGACCGTCGCCTCACTCAGTCCCGACTGCTGGGCGATCTCACGAACCTTGTAGCGGTGGGCCAGAGTGCCTTCCCTTCGGTCGACCGTTCGGCCCCAACGCTACGCCGTTGAGGGCTTTTTGATGGATTTATGGTGTTGATTGTGTCCTGTCGCACAGCAAGACTTGCCGTCATGACCCACACACTTCCCACCCGGTCGTCGACCGCCTGGATCGAGGAGTCGGACTGCGACCTGGCGGCCTTCCGCGCCGTCGTCGAACAGCGCATCGAGCTGGCCGACTACCCGCATGCCACCGACGTTCGCGCCGAGGTGCTCGTCTACTCCGCCGAGACGTTCGCCCGCAACTCGGCTGGCGCCGGCCGCCGCACCCTGCAGGCCGAACTGATCCGGGCGTTCGCCGACGGACCCGGCGTCGTCATCGTCGAAAACGCGTTCGACCACTCCGTTCTCGAGGAGGCCACCACGGCGTTCAACGAGTTGATCGCCGAGCAGCGTGCCTCCAACGGCGCCAAGGGCGATCATTTCGGCAAGCCCGGCGCCAACGACCGGATCTGGAACGCCGCTCAGAAGCTGGCCCTGCACGCCCCCGAGGTCTACGCCACCTACTACGCCAACGATGTGCTTGCGCTGGTGTCGCAGGCCTGGCTGGGGCCGCGCTATCAGATGACCTCTCAGGTCAACGTCGTCAATCCCGGTGGCGCGGCTCAGGTTCCACACCGCGACTACCACCTGGGGTTCGTCAACGTCGACCAGCTGTCCGCGTATCCGGCCCATGTGCACCGCACTTCGGCGGTGTTGACGCTGCAGGGTGCCGTCGCCCATTGCGACATGCCGCTGGAAAGCGGGCCGACCATGCTGCTGCCCCACTCGCAGAAGTTCGAAGCCGGTTACATCGCGTTCTACCGTCCCGAATTCCTGGAGTACTTCGCCGAGCACATGGTGCAGAGTCCGCTGCGCACGGGCGACGCGGTCTTCTTCAACCCCGCGCTTTATCACGGCGCGGGTTCCAACGTATCCACCGCCATCGCGCGGATGGCCAACCTGATGCAGATCAGCTCGCCGTTCGGCCGCGCCATGGAATCGTTGGATCGCAGCGCGATGGTGCGCGCCGTCTACCCCGCGCTGCAGGCGATGAAGACCGCGGGGCGCCCGGACCACGAACTGCTCAACGCAGTGGTCGCCACAGCCGAGGGCTACCCGTTCCCCACCAACCTCGACAGCGACCAGCCGATCGGCAGCCTCGCCCCGCCCAGCCAGGTCGACACCGTGCTCGCGGCGCTGGCCGCCGGCTACACCCCCGAACAGCTCGACGCCTCACTGACCGCACAAGACGAACGGAGAATCCCGTGACCACCCTCGGCCTCATCGGCCTCGGCCGCATCGGCGCCTTCCACACCGATACCCTGATGAACCTGCCCGAACTCGACGGACTGGTCATCACCGACGAGCGACCCGACGTCGTCAAGCAGGTCGCCGACAAGTACGGCGCCAAACCCGTTGCCACGGTTGAGGAATTGCTGTCCTCGGGCATCGACGGTGTGGTCGTCGCGGCGGCCACGCCCGCCCACGCGTCACTGACGCTGGCCGCCGTCGAGCGGGGGCTGCCCACGTTCTGTGAGAAGCCGGTGGCCTCCACCGCCGAGGAGAGCGCTCGGGTCGCCGAGGCCATCGCCAAGACGGGGGTGCCGGTGCAGATCGGCTACCAGCGCCGGTTCGACGCGGCCTTCGCTGCGGCCAAGGCGGCAGTCGACAGTGGCGCGCTCGGGGCGCTGCACACCGTGCGCAGCACCACCATGGACCCCGCTCCCCCACCGATGGATTACATCAAGGGCTCGGGCGGCATCTTCCGCGACTGCGCGGTGCACGACTTCGACGCGTTGCGCTGGATCACCGGACAGAACGCCGTCGAGGTGTACGCGACCGGCAGCGTCCAGGGTGATCCGCTGTTCACCGAGTACGGTGACGTCGACACCGCGGCCGTCGTGGTCCGGTTCGACGGGGGCGCACTCGGTGTGGTGTCCAACGCACGCTACAACGGCCGGGGCTACGACTGCCGGCTGGAGGTCCACGGCTTCGACGATTCCGTGGTCGCCGGCTGGGATCAGGGCGCGCCGATGCGCAATGTCGATCCCCGCCTGGGGAATTCGTCCTTCCCAACAGGGCAACCGCACCACTTCTTCATGGACCGCTTCACCGAGGCCTTCCGTACCGAACTGGCCGGATTCGTCGACGTCGTCAAGGGTGGGCCGATCCTCGGCGCCACCGTGGCCGACGCCGTGGAGGTTGCCTGGATCGCCGAGGCAGCAACGGAATCACTACGCCGGGGCGTCCCGGTGCGCATCGAGGAGGTCAAATAGTGAAGATCGCCGGTGCCCCGATCTCGTGGGGCGTATGTGAGGTTCCCGGATGGGGCTACCAGCTCAGCCCCGACCGGGTACTCACCGAGATGGGCCAGGCCGGACTGACGGCCACCGAACTGGGCCCAGAGGGGTTCCTGCCCACCGAGACCGACGCGCTGGTGGCGCTGCTCGACAGCTACGGCCTGGCGTGCGTCGGCGGTTTCGTGCCCGTCGTGCTGTTCAAGGAGGACCACGATCCGGTCGAGGATCTCGCCGGTCCGCTTGAGTCGCTGGTCGCCGCGGGGGCCGGCGTGGTGGTGCTTGCCGCCGCGACGGGCTCCGACGGGTACGACGAACGACCAGTTCTCGACGAGACACAGTGGGCGACACTGCTTTCCAACCTTGATCGGCTGGCGGAGGTCGTCTCTGCGCGTGGATTGAAGGCGGTATTGCATCCACACGTCGGCACCATGGTGGAGAAAAGGGCCGAGGTCGACCGGGTGCTGGCCGGCTCGACGATCCCGCTGTGCCTGGACACCGGCCACCTGCTCATCGGCGGCACCGATCCGCTGGAACTCGCGCTTGAGGTGCCCGGCCGCATCGAGCACGCGCACCTCAAGGACGTCGACGCCGCGCTGGCGGCGAAGGTGCAAGCCGGTGAGCTCACCTACACCCAGGCCGTCGCCGCCGGTATGTACGTCCCGCTGGGCGCGGGTGACGTGAACATCGCCGGCATCGTCAAAGCGTTGGAGGACAACGGCTATGACGGCTGGTACGTGATGGAGCAGGACAACATTCTCGACGGCGAGCCCGAGGGTGACGGGCCGCTGGCCGATGTGCTGGCCAGCGTGGCGTATCTGCAGGGTGCCGCGTCCGGCGTCTCGGCATGACGTTGCGCATCGGTGTCCTCGGCGCGTCCCGCATCGCCGAAGAGGCGATCGTGGGGCCCGCCGGGGACCTCGGACACCGATTGGTGGCGGTCGCGGCCCGTGACCCCCGCCGGGCGGAGATCTTCGCCGAAAAGTACGGGGTGGAGCGGGTTGTCGGTTCCTATGACGAGTTGCTCGCCGACCCGGAGGTCGACGTCGTCTACAACCCGTTGGCCAATTCCCTGCACGGACCGTGGAATATCAAGTCCGTCAAGGCCGGTAAGCCGGTGCTCGCCGAGAAACCGTACGCCGCCAACGCCGCCGAGGCCAGGCGGGTGGCCGCCGCGTCGGAGGCCGGGGGTGTGCCGGTGGTGGAGGCGTTTCATTACCTCTACCACCCCGTATTCCAGCGTGTGCTGGAGTTGATCGGCTCGGGTGAGCTCGGCGAGCTGCGCCACGTGGAGGTGCGGATGCTGATGCCGGCGCCCGCCGACAGCGATCCGCGCTGGTCGCCCGCGATGGCCGGTGGTGTCCTGATGGACCTGGGTTGCTACGGGTTGCACATCATGCGGACCATCGGCGCGGTCGTCGGCGCCACGCCCGAGATCGTCTCGGCGCGCGCAGAGGAACGCGGCCCCGGTGTGGACGCGATATTCGAGGCGCAGGTCGGCATCGGTGAGGCAACCGGGCTTTCGGTGAACAACATGCTCGCCGACGACTTCCACTTCAGCGTCAAGGTCGTCGGCAGCCGCGGGGAAGTGTTGGCGCCCAACTTCATCAAGCCGCAGGAGGACGACCGCGTCCTCATCTCGACGTCGTCCGGCGAGAAGGTGGAGCACCTGGGTACCCGGACGTCGTACACCTATCAGCTGGAGGCGTTCGCGGCGCATGTGCTCGACGGGGCCCCTCTGCCGATTGATTCCGCTGACGCCGTCGCGAACATGGTGCTCATCGACCAGGCCTACGCCGCCGCAGGTCTGCCCGCGCGCTAAGCACGCCCGCCGCCCGTGAGTCCTCCCCCACCTCCCGCGAGCGTGCGCGATCAGGGCCTCGGCGCGGCGGCAGAGCCGCGAACCACCAGGTGCGGCTCGACGACTGTATCGGCGGGTCTGTGTTCGTCGTCGGTGCCCTCGACGCGGATGACGCCGCGGGCCACCGCCAGCTCCGCCAGTCGGGAGCTGTCCTGACCCACCGTGGTGAGGTCGACGTGCGCGAGGCCCGCCAGTGGACTGTCGTCGAACCCGACCACCGACACCTCCCCCGGCACTCGCACACCGGCGCGCAGGAACACGTCGATAAGACCAAGCGCGCAGCGATCGTTGAACGCGAAGACGGCGGTGGGCAACTCGGCATGAAGAAGCCGCTGCGCGGCGGCGGCACCCTCACGTTCCGTGAGCCCGCCGTCGACCACGGTCGCGACGACCCCCGATGCCGCCGCGGCTTTGCGAAAACCGTTGCGCCGCTCCGCTGCCCCCGCCGCTCGCCGGCCGTCGAGGTGTGTGATGCCGCGGTGGCCGAGCGCCGCCAAGTGTCGCACCGCCAACGCCGAACCATGCGCGTCATCGCTGCGAACCGCGTCGATTCCACGGATCTTGCGCGCGACGACGACGACCGGCAACCGGGCGTCGAGTGCTGACAGTTCGCGCACCGGAAGCTCGGAGCCGATCAAGAGCACGGCCTCGCAGCGGTCGTCGACCAGCGTGCGGATGGCGCGTCGTTCGTCGTGGTGCGGAGTGACGCAGCTGAGCAGGACGTCGTAGCCGGCCGCCTCGGCTGCGCGGTACACACCGTCGACGAGTCCGGCGTGAAACTCCTGGCCCGCGGTGAAGACGACGCCGAACAGCCGGGTGCGCTGCGCGCGCAACAGCCGCGCCCGCGGGTCCGGCCGGTAGCCGAGTTCGTCGGCAGCGCGACGGACCCGTTCACGGGTGGCCTCGCTGGCGCCGGGAGCGTCGCGCATGACGATGGACACCAGCGCACGCGAAACGCCGGCCCGGTCGGCCACATCCTGCAGCGTTGGTCTGTCCCGCACGCCGACAGTCTAGATCGTTCTAGGAAAACTCTTGACGCACACCCTCGGCGTCGTCTAACTTTTGTCTGTCTAGAACGTTCTAGTTGGTCAAGGAGCCCCATGTCAGAGCAGCTTCGCGTCGGCCTCATCGGCACCGGGTGGATCGGTCGTTTTCACGCCGAGTCACTCGCAAGCCGGGTGCCGGGAACGGCACTGGCCGCGGTCGCGGACCCGAATATCGAAGCCGCGCAGTCAATCGGCGCGCCACGGGCCTACGCCGACCCCCTCGATCTCATCGCCGACCCCGATGTGCAGGCCGTCGCGATCAGCTCACCCGCGGCCACGCATACGGACCTCGTGGTCGCCGCCGCCCGGGCGGGTAAGCACGTCTTCTGCGAGAAGCCGATGGCGCTGACGCTCGATGACGCCGACCGCGCGATCGCGGCCGCCGAACGCGCCGGCGTGGCGCTGCAGGTCGGATTCAACCGGCGCTTCGCGGCCGATTTCGCCGAGATGCACGACGCCATCGTCGCCGGGTCGATCGGCACCCCGCAGATTCTGCGATCGCTCACCCGCGACCCGGGTATCCCTGCGAAAGTCGCCGCCCGCGTCAAGCCGTGGACGATCTTCAACGAGACGCTGATCCACGACTTCGACACCCTGTGCTGGCTGAACCCCGGAGCACGTGTCACGGAGGTGTACGCGCAGGCCGCAGCGTTGATCCATCCGCAGTTCGCCGAAGCAGGGTATTTGGACACCGCGGTGGTTCAGCTGCGGTTCGACAACGGCGCGTTCGCGGTCGCCGAGGCCAGCTTCCAGGCGGTGTATGGCTACGACGTGCGCGGCGAGGTCTTCGGATCGGCCGGCGTCCTGCTGGCGGGCCGCGATCCCGAGCACGCCGGCAGGCTGAACACGGAGCTCTTCGCCGACGCGTACGTCGCCCAGTTCGCACACTTCGCCGCCTGCGTACGCGCAGGCGCCGTCCCGTCGGTGTCTGGTCACGACGCCCGGGTCGCACTCGAAATCGCGCTCGCCGCAGCTGAATCCGTACGCACCGGTGCACCGGTGGCACTGGCCGGGGCGGTGCGGTCATGACGTTCACTCTTGCGGTGTGTTCGGAGATGGTGTTCACCGACCTCGACATCGTCGAACGTGCCCGCCGCATCGACGAACTCGGGTTCGACGTCGAGATCTGGAGCTTCCACGATAAGGATCTCGACGCGCTGGCCGCGACCGGCGCACGCTTCTCCTCGATGACCGGATACCTGCACGGGGACCTCTATGATCCCGACGGCGCACGCGAGGTGGTGAGGACCGCCGAACAGGCGGTGAAAGCCGCAGCGATCCTGGGTGTTCCGCGTCTGGTGGTGCATCCCGGGGAACTCGTCGACGGGCTGGCCGCTCGACCGCGGTATCGGGCGACCGGCGAGATGTGGTTCTCGGCGCAGCGCGGCCTGGCGGCGCTCGGCGATCTCGGTGCCGCTGCCGGTGTCACATTCTGCCTGGAAAATCTGAACACCATCGTCGATCATCCCGGGGTCCCGCTCGCCCGAGCCAAGGACACGCTGGCCCTTGTCGAATCCGTGGGTCATCCGAATGTCAAAATGATGCTGGACCTGTACCACGCACAGATCGGCGAGGGCAACCTCGTCGAACTGGTGCGCCGCGCCGGCTCGGCCATCGGGGAGATCCAGGTGGCCGACGTGCCCGGCCGCTGCGAACCCGGCACCGGCGAGATCCACTACCCCGCCGTTGCGAAGGCGTTGCGGGACAGCGGATATGCCGGAACCGTCGGCATGGAGGCTTACGCCGCCGGGGACAGCGTCATGGCCCTGGAGGCGTTCCGGATGGCGTTCACGGTCTGATACCGTTCGCGACGTGGCTGCGGGCGCTGACGAGCTGTTCGGGCGGCCCGACGAACTCGCAAAGATCAAGTCGTTGATCAGCGGCGCACGGAATGGACTGAGTGCTGCGCTGGTGGTGCATGGTGACCCCGGAATCGGCAAGACCGCCCTGTTGGAGAAGGCCACCGCCGCGCTTGCCGACGTTACTGTCATTCGATCGGATGGGTTCGAGGCCGAGTCCGGAATTCCCTTCGCCGGGCTCCATCGACTTGGAGTTGCGTTACGCAACGAGATGGACAGCTTGTCACTGCGTCATCGTCAAGCGTTGTACGTCGCATGGGGTATCGAGGACGGGCCGGCCCCGGATCCGTTCATGGTCGGCCTGGCGACGTTGGCGTTGTTCGACGCTGCGGCTTCATGTGCTCCGCTGGTCTGTCTGTGCGATGACGCGCAATGGCTGGATGTCGAGTCCTTGGCGGTGCTGGGATTCGTGGCGCGCCGGCTGACGGCCGAGTCGGTGGTGCTGCTATTCGCCACGCGGGGTGCCGACGACATTGGCGTGGCGTTGGCCGGCATCGGATCGATGCACCTCGAAGGGCTCGACGAGGCGTCCTCAGTGCAGCTGTTGCAGGCGGTGCTTGCCGGGGACACGGATCCGTACGTGGCAAGCCGGATGGCGGCCGCGACTGGTGGGAATCCACTGGCCCTGATCGATCTCGCCCGCGATCTCGACGTCAGGCGGCTCACAGATCTGGCTTTGTCGACGAATCCGGTGCCGATCGGACGTCAGTTGGAGGAGCACTATCTACGTCAGGTCCGTGAGATGGCGCCGTGCGAACAGCAGTGGCTGTTGGTCGCCGCGGTCCAATCCGCCGGCCACAGGGAACTCATCGACGGAGCTGCGGTCCGGCTGGGCGTGACACCGGATGGCGCCGACGGTGCGATCCGGCGGGGCCTCGTCACTGTCTCAGATGTGGTGACGTTTCGTCATCCGCTGGTGCGCTCCGCTGTGTACGGTGCTGCCGCAGCAGGTCAACGGCGCACGGTCCACCGAGCGCTGGCCGCCGAGGCAGCCGCTCTGGGTTTGGTCGAACACGCGGCGTGGCACGCCGCGGAGGCGACGGTGGGTTCCGACATCGCCGTCGCCGATCAACTTGCGGCGGCGGCTCTACGCGCGTCCCGTCGCGGCGGGCAGGTTTCGCAAGCCCGTCTGCTCGCCAGCGCCGCCGCCTTGACGCCGCCAGGACCACAGCGCAACGACCGATTGATCAGCGCCGCAGAGATCGCGGTTGCCGCCGGCGCGGCGCAGCTGTCGGTCGACCTGCTCGACCGGATCGACGCCACCAGGGTGGACGCCCCGCAGCGCGGCAGGATCCTCACCACCAAAGCAACGGTCGCTTCCCTCATGGCCGACCGGTCGGTCGCCGATCAGACCACCGAGCTGCTTCGTGCCTCAGAGCTCTTGCGCGACGAACCCGACCGCCAACAGAAGGCCCTGTTGCAAGCCTTCGAGATGACGTTGGTGGCCGAACGCGAAATGCAGGGCACGACATTGGACGAGTTGGGGCGTCACCTGAGCGGCGCCGCGCGAAACGGCAACGAACCGTTCGCCTCGGTGCTGGCAGGGTTGTCCGCCCTCGCGTCGCTGCCGTACGCCGAGGCAGTACCGGTGATGCGCAGGGCGGTCGATGTGCTGCTCGCCCTGGATGACGCGACTCTGCCGGAGTTCGGCTTCAACGGAATCGCGCTCACGATCGCCTTGTTCGATATGCCTGCCAGCATGCAGTACCTGTCACGGCTGGTGACCATCGCCCGGGGCAACGCAGCACTGCGGGTTCTGGGCGCAACGCTGTGGGCGCGTGCCCTGGTCGAAACGGAACGTGGCGACCTGGTCGCCGCGGCACTGAACATCGACCAGATCCGCGAGCTGCGGCGCGCTAACGGCTACTCCAAGAACGTCGTGAACCCGGCCTATCTGGCCTGGACTGGTACGCCGAAGCAGCACGTCGAGGCCCTCCGCGACCACACCAAATCAATGGGTCTCGGTGGCATATACACCTCGGCGGAGGCGGCATTGGCCAATGTCGACCTGGCCAACGGCGACTACCAGTCGGCGTTCGACCGGCTGAGGTCTCTGCTGGATACGCCGTTTCTGCACCCCACGTTTCTGAGCCTCGCCCCGTTCGTCGAGGCTGCGATCCGCAGTGACCACCCCGCCGAGGCGGTCCACACCGCCCACATCCTGCAATCCATGGCAGAAGCGAGCCCGACGCCGTGGCTGCGGGGTCTCGACCACCGCTGCCAGGCACTGGTCTCCGCGGACGACGAGCAGGCCGAAAGCCACTACCGGCGGGCCATCGAGCTTCTCGATCCTGCTGTGGTGCCGATTGATTCAGGCCGAGCACACCTGTTGTACGGGGAGTGGCTGCGGCGAGCGAAACGCCGCCGAGAGTCGCGCGAGCACCTACGGTCAGCCCTGACGACCTTCGAGCGGATGAAAGCCCCCGCCTTCGCGAATCGCGCCCGGACCGAGCTGGGCGCCACCGGCGAACGCGTCGAGCAGCGGCAGAAGGTGGCCGGTGTCGAACTCGCCGAGCGGGAGGCCACCGTCGCCAAGATGGCTGCCGGCGGTGCCACCAACGCCGAGATCGCCGAGTCGCTTTTCATCAGCGCCCACACCGTGGATTACCACCTGCGCAAGGTCTTTCAAAAGCTGGGAATCTCCTCGCGCCGCCAACTCAGGGAACGATTCAACGACTGACGCAGTCGTGACTACGAGCATCACGTAGGCCTTTGACCCCACCGCGCAACGCACACTTGATCGGTCACCCCACGACGCCAAGGAGCGGCCGATGCCTTACATCATCGCCGAGGACGGTGCCCAGATCTTCTACAAGGACTGGGGCACTGGCGGCAGCCCCGTGCTGCTGAGCCACGGGTGGCCGCTCAACGCCGACGCTTGGGAGGCCGCCGCGCTGTTTCTCGCGCACCACGGTCACCGCGCGATCGCCCACGACCGGCGTGGACACGGTCGATCCAGTCAGACCTGGCACGGCAACGAGATGGACACCTACGCCGACGATCTGGCCACCCTCATCGACAGCTTGGATCTGTTTGACCTCACGCTCGTCGGGCATTCCACCGGAGGCGGCGAGATCGTCCACTACGTGGGTCGATACGGCAGCAGCAAGGTCGCCAAGCTGGTGCTGGTCTCGGCGGTGCCCCTGATGATGTTGCAGACCGACGACAATCCCGACCGACTGTCGATTTCGGTGTTCGACGGAATCCGGGCAGGCGAACTCGCCGACCGCTCCCAGCAGTACCGGAACCTCGCCGACGGGCCGTTTTTCGGTCACAATCGCCGCCAAGACGTCTCCCAGGGTGTGCGCGACGCATTCTGGCTGCAGAGCATGGCATGCGGCCTGCGCGCGGCCTACGACAGCATTGCCGCCATCTCGGCAACCGACTTTGGTCCAGACCTCGACAAGATCGATGTGCCCACGTTGATCATCCATGGTGACGACGACCAGATCGTCCCGTTCGAAGTGGGCGGAAAGCGCTCCGCGCAGCTGATCGACGGCTCGGCACTCAAGGTCTACGAAGGCTCCGGGCATGGCATACCCGATACCGACCGTGAACGTCTGCACGCCGACCTACTCGAGTTCATCGACTCCTGACCGTCGCCCGACCACGAAAGAGAGACAACTGTGACAACACCACAAACACCCTGCGACACCATCGTTCTCGTACACGGGCTGTGGATGACACCCCGCAGCTGGGAAGGCTGGAAGGCGCACTATGAAGCCAAGGGTTACCGGGTGCTCACCCCCGCCTATCCCGGTTTCGAGATCGAGGTGGAGGAGCTCCGCAAGAATCCTGAGGTCATCGCCACGCTGACCGTGCCGGAGACGGTGGACCACCTTGCCGCCGTTGTCGAATCTGTCGACGTGCCTCCAATCATCATGGGCCACTCCTTCGGCGGGACGTTGACCCAGCTGCTGCTTGCCCGTGGACTCGGGGCCGCCGCCGTGGTGATCGATTCCGCCCCGACCGAGGGTGTGCGAGTCAATCCGCTGTCACAGGTGAGGTCGTTGTTCCCCGCCCTGAAGAATCCCGCGAACCTTCACAGGGCGGTCGGGTTCACGCAGGAGGAGTTCCACTACGCCTTCACCAACACACTCAGCCGTGAAGAATCCGACCAGGCATGGGAACGCTACGCCATTCCCGCACCGGGCAACTGGGTATGGGCCTACGGCCTCATCGCGAACTTCAAACCGGGACATCAGGAGACCTGGGTGGATTACTCAGCAGACCGGGCGCCGCTGCTGTTCATCGGTGGCGAGAAGGACCACATCATGCCGCCGTCGGTCAACAAGTCCAATGCCAAGCACTACGACAAATCGCCGGCTGTCACCGAGTACCACGAGTTCCCCGGACGCGACCACTGGACGTGCGCCGCACCGGGCTGGGAGATGGTCGCCGACCACGCCCTGGACTGGGCACTGGCCTACGCCGACACCAAGCCACGCGGCCTACACACCGCCTAGCGAACGGAGCCCGTCGTGCCTGAGATCCTCCACATACACCGACCGACGCCCGGCTACTACCGGGCCACGATCGACAATCCGCCGCTGAATCTATTCGACCCCGAGTTGGTGGCCGAACTGCATCAGTTGATGACCGTCCTGGAAGGCGACAACGAAACCCGAGTCGTCGTCTTCGATTCGGCCAATCCCGACTACTTCATCGCCCACGTCGATCTGGTGAAAGCTGATCAATTCGATCTGACTCCGCAGGCAACGACCGGACTGCCGGTATGGCCGGATCTGGCGATCCGACTGGAGCGGGCACCGTTCGTCACCGTGTCGGCGATTCGCGGGCGCGCCCGCGGCGTCGGCAGTGAGTTTGCGTTGGCCACCGACATCAGGTTCGCCAGCCGCGAGAAAGCCATCCTGTGTCAGCCGGAGATCGGATTCGGATTTCCGCCGGGCGGCGGCGGCCTGGAGCGGCTGTCTCTGAGTACCGGACGTGCCCGGGCACTGGAAATCATCCTGGGCGCCTGCGACTTTGACGCCGATACCGCTGAGCGTTACGGCTGGATCAACCGCGCCATCGCCGATGACGAGTTCGAGGCATTCGTCGACAACTGGGCGCGCCGGGTCGCAACATTTGATCGGGCGGCGATCGCGCTGGCCAAACGCACCCTCAACGAACACGGCGGGCTCCCGGAGGTCTCCTGGTTTGCGCCGACTCAGCAGGCCTTCTTCGATCTGCTGGCGCAGCCGCACGTACAACAGCGGGTCGGTGGTTTCCTCTCCAGCGGCTTGCAACAGCACGGCGATTTCGAGCTCAATCTCGCTGACCAACTGGCGAAGTGAACGTCGATGGCTGAAGCGACAAGTACCTACGACCTCAGCAGGACTGCTGTGCTGTTGGTGGATCCCTACAACGACTTCCTTTCCGACGGCGGCAAGCTCTGGCCCCTCCTGCAGCCCGTAGCCACCGCGGCGGGTTTGCTGGACAATTTGCGCACGGCGATCGCCGTCGCACGAAACGCTGGTGTGCCAGTGGTTTTCGTGCCACACCGGCGTTGGGAGGAAACGAACTACGTCGGCTGGGACCATCCGAATCCCAATCAGGTTGGCGTGGATCAACAACAGATCTTCGCCCGCGGCACATGGGGTGGAGAGTTTCATCCCGACTTCCGGCCGCGTCCGGGTGAGGTGGTGGTGACCGAACACTGGGCGCAGAGCGGCTTCGCCAACACCGATCTGAACGCCCAACTCACCCAACGGGGCATCACTCACGTCGTCCTGGTTGGCGTCGTCGCGAACACCTGCGTGGAATCCACCGGACGTTTCGCGATGGAACTGGGCTACCACGTCACCTTGGTTCGCGACGCGACCGCGGCATTCAGCGTGGAAGCAATGCGAGCCGCGCACGAACTCAACGGACCGACATACGCCCACGCGATTGTCACCACCACCGAGCTCGTCGACATCCTGGCGCACTAATCCGATGAATCACACACATAATGAGGAGGCCATCATGGCATCGAGGGTTCTCGCAGACTCCACCGCGACGGCTGTCATCGACGCCCCCATCGAGGCGGTCGACCTTGAGGACTGGCTGTTCACCCTCGGCGACGCCGAGTACCGGCGTTGTGCGCCAGGCGAGCACATCGCCGCCGGTGCCACCACAACCGATGACGGCCGACCGATGTCGATCAACGTGGAACAGGTAGGAACAGCACTGGCCGTCCAGCACTACGTCGGCGAAATTGTCGGCGCGTCACATTGCCGATTGGTGTCGCTGTCGGATTCCTTCACGCCGGCCGGCCGCACCACCCTTCACGTCACCTGGGAGCTCACCCTCACCGCCACCGGAACGAACCAATGCCTGCTGACCAATCGGGTCGTGATCCTGCCGACCGACGAGTATCTGTCGTTCCTCGACGAACACGGCATACCAGCCGACCAGGCCGCCGCCGAAAGCCAAGCATCGATCACCCGGCATAACACCGTGGAGACACCCCTATTCGCCAAGAGCATCGAACGCAAGACGCTCGCCCCAGCCGGCGAAGGCGGGCAATGACGTTGCACAGATGGTGAATGCCTACCGCTTCTCGGCTTTCACTCATGCTGGTTCGACGGTGATGGACCGACGAAGATCCGGCACGCGGAATAGCGGACTAACAGAACCCCGCCGACCTGTCCGGCCGACGGGGTTCTGTGGTCCTGGCGAGCGGGCGAGGACACGCACACTCGCGAAGTGGGGAACGGTCGGCTAGCGACGCCCCAACTCGTGGGTCAGTGCCTCGAGTTCGTTGCCACCGGCCATCTCCTGGGTCAGGTGCTCCAGCGTGATCTCGTCGTAGGTGCAGTCCAGCTTCTGCCTGCCGCGGTTGAGCAACACGAAGTGGTCACCCACCATGTGTGCGTGGTGCGGGTTGTGGGTGATGAAGATGACCCCGAAACCCTGCTCCTTGGCCGCGGTGATGTAGCGCAGCACCATGCCGGACTGCTTCACACCAAGGGCCGCCGTTGGCTCGTCGAGGATCAGCACCCTGGCGCCGAAAAAGATGGCCCGCGCGATCGCCACACACTGACGCTGACCACCCGACAACGAGCCGATCGGCGCGTCGACATCAGGTAGGTCGATGCCCATCTTGTGCAGCTCACTGATCGTCGTCGAGCGCATCCCGTTGACATCCAACGACTTCAGGATGCCGCTCTTGTTCAGCTCGTTGCCGAGGAAGAAGTTGCGCCACACCGGCATCAGCGACACCACGGCGAGATCCTGGTAGACGGTGGCGATGCCGGCGTTGAGCGAGTCCTTGGGTGAGTTGAACTCGGTCGGCTTGCCGTCGATGAGCAGTTCACCCTCGGTCGGCTTGTGCAGGCCCGCGATGATCTTGATCAACGTGGACTTGCCCGCGCCGTTGTCGCCGAGCACACCCGTGACCTCGCCGGCACCGACCCGGAGGTTGATGTCCTTGAGCGCGATGATGTTTCCGTAGCTCTTGCCGACGTGCCTGAGTTCGACCAGGGGCGTCTCGCCACCCGCCGGCGTCTCGGCGATCGGAGCTTCAGCAGTAGTACTCAATGTCGTCTCCTATCGCTTCGCCGCGTAATTGCGGAAGGCGTTGTTGGCGATCACCGCGAACAGCAGCATCGCGCCGAGGAAGAACTTGAACCAGTCGGGGTTCCAACCCGCGTACACGATGCCCTGGTTGGTCATACCGAAGATGAAGGCACCGATGAGGGTGCCTACCGCGGTGCCGTAACCACCGGTGAGCAGGCAGCCGCCGATGACCGCGGCGATGATGTAAAGGAACTCGTTGCCGATGCCCTGTCCGGACTGAATCGTGTTGAACGCGAACAGCAGATGCATACCCACGAACCAGGCGCAGAACCCGACCAGCATGAACAGGCCGACCTTCACCTTGATAACCGGGACGCCGACGGCGCGGGCGCTGTCCTGATTGCCGCCCACGGCGAAGATCCAGTTGCCGATGCGGGTCTTGAACAGGACGAAGGTGGCGATGACGGTGAACAGGATCCACCACAGGACCGTGACCCGGACGGACACGCTGCCGATCGTGATCGACGACGAGAACACCGCCTTACCGGAATCGAAGCCGGCCATATCCGAGACGCTGGGGGTGGCGACCTGGCCGGTGATCAGCTTGGTGACCGCCAGGTTGATGCCGGTGAGCATCAGGAAAGTGCCAAGGGTGATCAGGAACGACGGGATCTTCGTCCGCATCACCATGTAGCCGTTGAAGAATCCGATCGCCAGCGACACCACCAGCGCCAGGGCCGCGCCAATCCACAGGTTCAGATGCAGGTTGTAGGCCAGCATCGACGCCGCAAGCGAACTCGTCGTCACCGCCACACCTGAGGACAGGTCGAATTCTCCGCCGATCATCAGCAGGCCGACACCGACCGCCATGATGCCGATGGTCGAGCTGGCGTAGAGCACAGTCGCCAGCGCTTCTGGGCTGCGGAACGGCGGGGCGACGATCGCGAAGAAGATGAAGATACCGACCGCACCGACCAGTGCGCCCATTTCCGGGCGGATCAGCAAGCGCTGCAGCCGGTTCTGCTCCTTGACCCGCTCGTCGTGGACGACCTTGTGGGTACCGAGATCAAGGTCTGCTTGAGTTGTCATCGCGTTTGTCTCCTCTTCGCGCAGGCGCTCATCGGTGCTTGTCCCTTCTTCGCGCAGGCGCTCATCAGCGCTTGTCCCTTCTTCGCGCAGGCGCTCATCGGTGCTTGTCCCTTCTTCGCGCAGGCGCTCATCAGTGCTTGTCCCTTCTTCGCGCAGGCGCTCATCAGCGCGTTCCGTTCTTGGCGTATTCGGCGACCGCGTCGATGTTCGACTTGTCGATGAACGACGGGCCGGTCAGCGTCGCCTGGTTGCCGCCGATCACGTTGCCGTTGGTCAGGTAGAGCCACAGCGAGTCGACGGCAAGGTAGCCCTGCAGGAATGGCTGCTGATCGACCGCCCACTCGACGTCGCCGTTCTTGATAGCGTCGACGAGCGCGGCGTTGGTGTCGAAGGTGGCGACCTTGGCCGAGCTGTTGGCGTTCTTCGCCGACTGCACGGCGGTCAACGCGAACGGCGCGCCCAGCGTCAGCACGGTGTCGATGCTGGGATCCTGTTGCAGCTTGGCGGTGATCGTCGACTCGACGGACGGCATGTCCTTACCGTTGACGTTCAGGTTCTCGACGGCCGGGAAGGTGTTCTTCACACCCGCGCAGCGGGCCTCCAGTCCGACGTGGCCCTGCTCCTGGATCACGCAGATGGCCTTCTTCGCACCGTCGGCAGCGAGTCGTTTGCCGGCCTCCTGGCCGGCGATGTACTCGTCCTGACCGAAGTATTCCTTCACGCCCATCGCCTGCCAGGCGTCAGAACCTGAGTTGAAGGCGACCACGGGGATGCCCTTGGAGTTGGCGTTCTCGACCGCGGCCTTCATCGCATCCGGCTTGGCCAGCGTGACCGCAATGCCCTTGACCCCACTGTCGACGGCGGTCTGCACCAGGTTGGCCTGATTGGGAGCCTCAGGATCATTCGAGTAGCGAAGTTCGATGTTGTCCTTCTTGGCGGCCGTCTCTGCACCCTTACGGATGAGGTCCCAGAACGAGTCGCCCGGTACCTCGTGGGTGATCATCGCGATCGTCATGCGCGGAGTGTCGACGCTGCCGCCACCCTCGCCTCCCGAACCGCTGCTCTCCGGCTTACCTCCGGTGCTGGAACAAGCGGCGACCAAGGTCACTGCGGCGGCCACTCCGGCGATCTTGGCCCAGCGGCGCTGCGGGCCTCCTTGCAACTTCATGAACTCTCCCTCTGTCGATGAAGGCGACGCGGCCGCTGTGGTCGGTCGTGGTTGTTCCGTCTCGATGTAATACGCATCACACGCGGAAGTCAATACTTTGTTCTGACATTAGGACTGCAGGTCAAATCCGAGTCACAACGATCGACCGACCATCCGAGAGGGGACTGAGCTGGCGGCGTAGTGATCACGAGTCGTCCTGTCGTGCCCGTATTGGCTATCCGTCCACTGTGACGGCGGAGCGTGGACGAAACGAAACGTAATCCGGCTCACACAAGCTTGTCAATACTTTGTTCTGACATTCTGACTTTTACCTGCCGCCAGAAGGGCGCCGACGGACCTAGCGGTCGACGAGCGTGGTGTCGAAGTAGTACCGGGAGGCCCGATAGACGTGACTTCCGTACTCGACGACCCGCCCGGAGTCGTCAAACGCCGTACGGGACATGACCAGCAGCGGAGCCTTGGGCTTCTCGTCGAGCAGTCGCGCCTCGTCGCGGTCGGCGGCCTTGGCGCCGATGCGCTGCCTGGCCAGCCGGATGTGCACGCCCTTGGCGCGCAGCGACTGATAAAGACCGGTCCGCTCGAGTTCCTCGGGGTCGGGTGCCAGGCTCTGCGGTAGATAGTTGGTCATCAACGCCAGGGGCTGACCGCCCGAAGTGCGCAATCGCCGCATCGTCACGACTTCGGCATCGGCGGGCAGGTTCAGGTGGTGAGCGATCTCGTCGGTCACTCGGCCGACTGAGTAGTCCAACACCGTGGTGGCCGGTTCCTGCCCCGCACGCGCGAGGTCGTCGAACAGACTGGTGAGCTCGACCGGCCGATGCACGGGGGCCTGAACCACCTGGGTGCCCACCCCGCGCTTGCGCACCAGCAGCCCTTTGTCGACAAGCTCCTGGATAGCCCGACGGGTCGTCGGCCGAGACAGATTTAGCCGGTCAGCCAGTGCAAGCTCGTTCTCGAACCGGTCGCCCGGCTTGAGTTCACCGTCCAGAATGGCCTTTTCGAATGCCTGCGAAACCTGGAAGTACAAGGGCACCGGGCTCGAACGGTCCAGTTCGATGGACAGCATCGTGGTCACCATGTCTCCTGTCGGTCGCCTCAGCCCGTCGAGTTCGCTGGCAAGTGTGACCCAGCCTACCGCGCTATGACTGAAAGTAAGAATGTCCGAACAAACTCTTGACAGAGTCGGGTGACGGGGCGCACAGTCGACATCAGCACCCAGGCGCACTCGACGCCAACTCAGCCAACAGACCACGCAACTCGTAACCGGGAGTCGCCAGTGACCGCCTCAGATCCCCACGCGCAGCCCAGCCAAGCCTTCGACGTGCTCGCCATCGGCCGCAGCGGGGTCGATATCTACCCGCTCCAGGTCGGCGTCGGCCTCGAATACGTCGAATCGTTCGGCAAGTTCCTCGGTGGCAGCGCAGCCAATGTGGCCGTCGCGGCGGCGCGGCTGGGCAACCGCGCGGCATTGATCTCCGGCGTCGGCGACGACCCCTTCGGCCGGTTCGTGCGCGCTCAGCTGACCGGCCTTGGCGTCGACAACCGCTATGTCAGCGTGCACGGCCAGTACCCGACGCCGGTGACCTTCTGCGAGATCTTCCCGCCCGACGATTTCCCGCTCTACTTCTATCGGAAGCCGTCGGCCCCCGACCTGCAGATCCGGCCCGACGAGATCGACACCGCGGCGGTGCGCAACGCCCGCCTGTACTGGTCGACTGTCACCGGTTTGTCCGAGGAGCCAAGCCGTAGCGCACATTTCACCGCTTGGGAGGCGCGCGAACGCGCTCCGCTGACGGTCCTGGACCTCGACTACCGTCCGATGTTCTGGGCGTCTCCGGCGGCGGCGACCGAGCAGGTTCAGCGGGCCCTGCAGTACGTCACTGTCGCGGTCGGCAACCGTGAGGAATGCGAGATCGCGGTGGGCGAGACCAACCCGCACAAGGCCGCCGACGCGCTGCTCGACCTCGGGGTTCAACTGGCCATCGTCAAGCAGGGGCCGCGCGGGGTGCTCGGAAAGACCAAACACAGCTCGGTGACCGTGCCACCCAACGAGGTCGATGTCGTCAACGGCCTGGGAGCAGGGGATTCGTTCGGCGGCAGCCTGATCCACGGCCTGCTGCGCGACTGGCCGCTGGAGAAGATCCTGCGCTACGCCAACGCGGCAGGCGCTATCGTCGCGTCCCGCCTGGAATGCTCGACCGCGATGCCCACCGCCGACGAGGTTGCCGCACTCGCCGACCAGACCGCTTCGGAGGCCGTCAATGTCTGATCTCACGTCTGATCTCACGTCTGATACCAAGTCTGGTGTCGCGCCCATCTGCTCCAGCTACGCCGGGGTCACCGACCTGCGCACCGCCGATCCGGGTGCGGTGGCGCGGGCCTGGGAGAACCGCACCACCCGGCCGACGACGCGAGGCGACGGCAGGCTGATGATCGTCGCCGCCGATCACCCGGCCCGCGGGGCCCTGGCGGTCGGCACCAAGCCCACCGCGATGAACAGCAGGACCGACCTGCTCGACCGGCTGCGCGCGGCGTTGGCCGACCCGGGGGTCGACGGTGTTCTGGCCACTTCGGACATCCTCGATGACCTGCTGCTGCTCGGCGCGCTCGAGGACAAGGTGGTGTTCTCCTCGTTCAACCGTGGCGGGCTCGCCGGCGCTACCTTCGAGCTCGACGACCGGATGACCGGAGCCACCGCCGCGTCCACCGCGGCGGCGAAGATGAACGGCGGAAAGATGCTGTGCCGCATCGACCTCGACGATCATGGCACCGTCGCGACCCTGACCGCGTGCGCCAAGGCCATCGATGAGCTCGCAGCCGAAGGCCTGATCGCGATGGTGGAGCCGTTCATGTCGTCGCGGGTCAACGGCAAGGTGCGCAACGACCTGAGCCCCGATGCGGTGATCAAGTCGATCCACATTGGCCAGGGCCTGGGCGCGACGTCGGCCTACACCTGGATGAAGCTGCCGGTGGTCGAGGAGATGGACCGGGTGATGGACGCGACCACACTGCCCACGCTGCTGCTCGGCGGTGACCCGGCCGACCCGGATGAGGCCTTCGCCAGCTGGGAGAAGGCACTGACGCTGCCCTCGGTGCGGGGCCTCATCGTCGGCCGCACCCTGCTGTATCCGCCCGACGACGACGTGAGCTCGGCGGTCGCGACGGCCGTGGCGATGGTCCGCTGACATGCACAGCAAGCTGTACATCCCGGCCAACAGCGCCACAGCACCGTTTACCGTCGCCATAAGCCCCGAGGATGCCGGCTGGGCCGAGTCGTCGTTGCACGTCGTCGATCTCGGACCCGACCTCGCCCATGGCCGCTCGGTGTCACTGACCACCGGCGACAGCGAGGTGATGATCCTGCCGCTAGCGGGATCGGGACGCGTCGAATGCGACGGAGAGACGTTCGAACTGTCGCCGCGTGCTTCGGTTTTCGACGGCCCCGCCGACATGGTCTACGTCGGCATCGACCAGAGCTACACCCTGACGGGGACGGGCCGGATCGCGATCTGCGGTGCGCGCGCCTCGAATTCATTCCCCAACCGCAGGGTCGCGGCCGGCGCCGTCGCGGTCGAACTGCGTGGGGCCGGCAACTGCAGCCGGCAGGTGCACAACTTCGGCACCGCCACCGCGTTCGAGGCCGACTCCCTCATCGCGTGCGAGGTGATCACCCCGGGTGGCAACTGGTCGAGCTACCCCGCGCACAAACACGACGAGAACACCGACGTCGAGACCCAGCTGGAGGAGATCTACTACTTCGAGATCGACGACAGCCCGGCCGGCACACCGGGTTTCGGCTATCACCGGGTCTACGGCACCCCCGAACGGCCCATCGAGGTCCTCGAGGAGGTCCGCACCGGCGACGTGGTGCTCGTCCCCCACGGCTACCACGGACCGTCCATCGCAGCGCCCGGACACCACATGTACTACCTCAACGTGATGGCCGGCTCCGGCCCCACCCGGGCCTGGCTGATCTGCGACGACCCCAACCACACCTGGCTACGAGGCAGCTGGGAACACCAGGACATCGACCCCCGGCTGCCGCTCGGCAGCCTGTCGCCCCAGAGTTAATTGCCGGCTCCGCCGGCGGGATAGGAGCAACAACCGTGGTCTCCACCGCGCCCAAGTCCACCGAGAAACTCGCGGACTCCGAGCCGACGATCCGGCTGACCGTTGCCCAGGCCACCGTCAGGTTCCTGGCCAACCAGTATGTCGAACGCGACGGCGAGCGAACCAAGTTCTTCGCCGGTTGCTTCGGCATCTTCGGACACGGCAACGTGGCCGGGTTGGGCCAAGCACTGTTGCAGGATGAGGTCGACGCCCACCGGGCCGGGACCACACCCGGGCTGCCGTATGTGCTCGGCCGCAACGAGCAGGCCATGGTGCACAGCGCGGTTGCCTACGCCAGGCAGCGAGACCGGCTGCAGGCCTGGGCCGTCACCGCCAGCGTCGGACCCGGCTCGACCAACATGCTCACCGGCGCCGCTCTCGCCACCATCAACCGCCTGCCGGTCCTGCTGCTGCCCGCCGACACCTTCGCCACCCGGGCCAGCTCCCCGGTGCTGCAGGAACTCGAACTACCCTCGTCCGGCGACGTGACCGTCAACGACGCGTTCAAGCCGCTGTCGCGCTACTTCGACAGGGTGTGGCGCCCCGAGCAGCTGCCCGCCGCGCTGCTCGGCGCCATGCGGGTGCTCACCGACCCCGTCGAGACGGGCGCAGCGACGGTGTCCTTACCGCAGGACGTTCAGGCCGAGGCATTCGACTGGCCGGAATCGCTCTTCGCGCAACGGACCTGGCATGTCGCGCGGCCGGTGCCCGAACGTGCCGTGATCGCACGCGCTGCCGAGGTGATCCGTACCGCGACCAAACCCCTGATCGTCGCGGGCGGCGGCGTCATCTACTCCGACGCCAACGAGGCCCTCGCGGAGTTCGCCGCGAAGACCGGTATCCCCGTCGGCGAGAGCCAGGCCGGCAAGGGCTCGCTGACCCACGATCACCCGCAGACCGTCGGAGCGATCGGTTCGACGGGCACGACCGCAGCCAACGCGCTGGCCGCCGAAGCTGACGTCATCATCGGAATCGGCACCCGCTACAGCGATTTCACATCCGCGTCGCGCACCGCCTTCAACAATCCCGATGTCCGGTTCGTCAACATCAACGTGGCCACGCTGGACGCCGTCAAGCAGGGCGGCATCAGCGTCGTCGCCGACGCCCGCGAGGCCCTGGAGGCACTGGGTTCGGCGCTTGGCGACTTCTCGGTCAACGACGAATACCGCGCCCACACAGCAGAACTCATGTCGGAGTGGAACGAGACCGTATCCGCCGCCTACCGCACCGAAGACGGCGTCGCGCTCAATCAGAACCAGGTGATCGGACTGGTCAACACACTCTCGGACCCCCGCGACGTGGTCGTGTGCGCGGCGGGGTCGATGCCTGGCGACCTGCACAAGCTGTGGCGGATGCGCGATCGTAAGGGCTACCACGTCGAGTACGGCTTCTCGTGCATGGGCTACGAGATCGCCGGCGGTATCGGGGTGCGGATGGCCGCCCCGGATCGCGACGTGTTCATCATGGTCGGCGACGGCTCCTACCTCATGATGGCCACCGAGCTCGTCACCGCCGTCCAGGAAGGAGTCAAGGTGATCCCGGTTCTGGTGCAGAACCACGGGTTCGCCTCGATCGGTGGGCTGTCGGAATCGCTGGGATCGCAGCGATTCGGCACGGCCTACCGCTATCGAAGCGCCGACGGCCGCCTCGACGGCGACAAACTGCCGGTCGACCTGGCCGCTAATGCCGCCAGCCTGGGCGCAGACGTGATCCGGGTGAACACCGCCGCCGAGTTCACCGACGCCGTCAAAGTCGCCAAGGCCAGTGAACGCACCACCGTCATCCACGTAGAAACCGACCCGATGGTCTTCGCACCGGACAGTTACTCGTGGTGGGACGTGCCGGTCAGCGAGGAATCGACACTCGAGTCGACCCAACAGGCCTACCAGCGCTACGCCGACTGGAAGAAGGTCCAGCGCCCGCTCATCCGCCCTTCGGATCGCTGAACGGCAATGACTGACCCTACAGATCTCAGAATCGCCGTCCTCGGCGTCGGGGTGATGGGTGCCGACCACGTTGCACGCATCACGTCGAAGATCTCCGGTGCGCGGATCAGCGTGGTCAACGACTTCGTTGCCGAAAAGGCGGAAGAGTTGGCCGCCGCGACCCCCGGCTGCCGGGCGGTGGCCGATCCGCTGGACGCCATCGCCGATGCAGATGTCGACGCCGTAGTGCTCGCCACCCCCGGCACCACTCACGAGAAACAGCTGCTGGCATGCATCGAGCACCGCAAGCCGGTGATGTGCGAAAAGCCCTTGACCACTGACGTTTCCACATCGCTGGAGATCGTTCGCCGCGAGGCCGAACTCGGTCAGCGTCTGATCCAGGTCGGTTTCATGCGCCGTTTCGACGATGAGTACATGGCTCTCAAGGCGCTGCTGGACGAGGGTGGGCTTGGCCGGCCATTGGTGATGCACTGCGTGCACCGCAACCCGTCCGTGCCGTCGTACTTCGACAGCTCATTGATCGTCAAAGACTCACTGGTCCATGAGGTCGACGTCACCCGGTTCCTGTTCGACGAGGAGATCGCCTCGGTGCAAATCGTCAGGCCGATCCGTAATCCCGGCGCGCCCGAAGGAGTCCAGGATCCGCAGATCGCGATTCTGCGCACCGTCTCCGGTCGGCACGTCGACGTGGAGCTGTTCGTCACGACCGGGGTGGCCTACGAGGTGCGCACCGAGGTTGTCGGCGAAAAAGGCAGCGCCATCATCGGTTTGGACGTCGGACTGATCCGCAAGAGTGCACCGGGCACCTGGGGCGGACGGATCACCCCCGGCTTCCGCGAACGGTTCGAAAGGGCCTACGACACCGAGATCCAACGCTGGATCAACGCGGTGCGAGGCGGATCGTCCACCGGAAACTACATCGACGGCCCCACCGCATGGGATGGCTATGCGGCCGCGGCAGTCTGCGCAGCGGGCGTGGAATCGCTCGAAACCGGACTGCCCGTCGATGTGCAGCTCGCCGCACACCCCTGACCTACAGAACCTGAACCCACAGAACCTGAACCCACCAGAACCTGAACCCACAGAAGAGGAATGAGCGAAGATGACAAACACCATCCGGCATTGGCTCAACAACGAGGTCTTCGCCGGCACGTCGACCGCGACCGCGCCGGTGACCAATCCGGCGACCGGGGCGGTGACCGGTGAGGTGGCGCTGGCCAGTGTGGCCGATGCGCGGGCGGTGATCGACGCCGCGGCGGCGGCTTTCCCGGCGTGGCGCGACACCTCGCTGGCCAAGCGCGGGGCGATCCTGTTCAACTTCCGTGAGCTGCTCAACGCCCGCAAGGGTGAGCTGGCCGAGATCATCACCGCCGAGCACGGCAAGGTTGTCTCCGACGCGCTGGGTGAAGTCTCGCGCGGCCAGGAGGTCGTCGAGTTCGCCTGCGGGGTACCGCATCTACTCAAGGGCGGCTTCACCGAGAACGCCTCCACGAAGGTCGACGTGTACTCCATCCGCCAACCGCTGGGCCCGGTGGGAATCATCAGCCCGTTCAACTTTCCGGCCATGGTGCCGATGTGGTTCTTCCCCATCGCCATCGCCACCGGCAACACCGTGGTGCTCAAACCCTCCGAAAAGGACCCCACCGCCTCGCTGTGGCTGGCCCGGCTGTGGAAAGAAGCCGGCCTGCCCGACGGCGTGTTCAACGTCCTGCAGGGCGACAAGACCGCCGTCGATGAGCTGCTGACCAACCCCGCGGTCAAATCGGTCAGCTTCGTCGGATCCACGCCGATCGCCCGCTACGTCTACGAAACCGGCACCGCGCACGACAAGCGGGTCCAAGCCCTCGGCGGCGCCAAGAACCACGCGGTCATCCTGCCCGACGCCGACCTGGACCTGGCCGCCGACGCAATGGTCAACGCCGGCTTCGGCTCGGCCGGAGAACGCTGCATGGCCATCAGCGCCTGCGTGGCCGTCGGCCCGATCGCCGATGACCTAGTGGCCAAGATCGCCGAACGCGCCCGCACCATCAAAACCGGCGACGGCACCAAGGACTCCGACATGGGCCCACTGGTCACCCGCGCCCACCGCGACAAGGTGGCCTCCTACATCGACGCCGGCGAAGCCGACGGCGCCAAGATCGTCCTCGACGGGCGCACCGTGGAGGCCGACGGTGCAGCCGATGGATTCTGGCTGGGCCCCACCCTCATCGACAACGTCACCCCGCAGATGAGCGTCTACACCGACGAGATCTTCGGGCCGGTGCTCTCGGTCGTGCGCGTGGAAACCTACGACGAGGCACTGGAATTGATCAACACCAACCCCTACGGCAACGGCACCGCGATCTTCACCAACGACGGCGGTGCCGCGCGGCGCTTCCAGAACGAGGTCGAAGTCGGCATGGTCGGCATCAACGTACCCATCCCGGTCCCCATGGCCTACTACAGCTTCGGCGGCTGGAAGGCCTCCCTATTCGGCGACAGCCACGCCCACGGCACCGAAGGCGTGCACTTCTTCACCCGAGGCAAAGCCATCACCAGCCGCTGGCTCGACCCCAGCCACGGCGGCATCAACCTCGGCTTCCCCACCAACTGAGCGAGAAACCTGGATGATCGAGCCGCTGCTCGCGTTGGCCCGCGGCCGGCCTGGTCGTCGACGCGTGGCACGTGTTCCGGGCAGGCATGTCACTGGATGACCTCACCGCGACGCTGGCACCGGAGATGATCTTCGGGGTCGAACTCGACGACGCCGCACCCCAGGTCATCGGAACGCTGTTCGAGGACACCGTCGCTTGCAGTGCGGCGGTCCTGTCCATCGACTATCGGGCACTGCCTCCGCGTCAGGCGCTCAAACTGGCCGCGGAGTCGGCGCTGTCGGTGTTGTAGCAGTCGGTGTTGAAGCGGCTGGCGGGGCGGTCGTGCCGCGCACGATCAGCTT
>NZ_JBGAME010000003.1:0-405006 GCF_044223235.1 Mycobacterium sp. | reverse complement strand
CACGTCAACGGGTGGGCCTCACAGGGGCAGACCGACATCGACGAACTCACCCTGGCCTGCGGCCCGGACAACCGGCTCATCGAGACCACCGCATGGACCACCCACACCCGCGACGACGGCCGCATTGAGTGGATTCCACCACCCGATCTCGACACCGGCCAGGCCCGGGTGAATAACATGCACCACCCCGAATACCTCCTCAAACCCGACAACGACAACAACACCGAAGACAACGACACGGAGCAACAAGTGGACGAGCAAGATACCGGCTGACACCCGACGCAGGCGGAGGCCGCCAGCGTTGCGTGCGCTGGCCGTCCTGCTGGTGGTCGCAACACATTCGGCGTGCGCGTCGGGTGGAGATCAACGCCGAGGCCGGTCGATGCGTGGAGGAGGCGTTCGTGCCGCAGAGCCATGACCCCGGCGCCGAGGCTGAGGTGGATTTCGCCGATTTGTGGATCGATCTGAAAAGCTTGCGCACCAAGGTTTTTCTGTTCACCCTGCGACTGTCGTACTCGGGCAAGGCGGTGCACCGGGTGTTTGCCTCTCAGGGGCAGGAGGCGTTTCTGGAGGGCCACGTGTACGCGTTTGATCGCCTGGGGGGTGCCGATCACGCATATCCGTGACTACAACCTGAAGTCTGCGGTGTCGCGGGTTCTGTTGGGGCGCAACCGTATCGAGTCGGAGCGGTGGGTGCTGTTCCGATCGTGGTACGGCTTTGAGGCGTTCTACTGCGAGCGCGGGCTGCACGGCGCCCACGAGAAGGGCGGGGTGGAGGGCGAGGGCGGCCGGTTCCGGCGCACTCACCTTGCCCCGGTGCCTCGGGTGGACAGTCTGGATGAGCTGAACGAGCGGCTGGCCGGCTACGACGAGGCCGACGATTTCCGCCGGATCGGTAACCGGGCCGCCACGGTGGGGCAGGATTTCGCGACTGAGCAGCCGCTGCTGCGGCCGCTGCCGGTCGAGCCGTTCGAGCCGGGCCTGACACTGACCGCACGCGTCGACCGCTACGCCCAGGCGACCGTGCGTACCTGCCGTTACTCCGTGCCGGTGCGGTTGATCGGGCGGCGGGTGCGGGTGCTGCTGCGCGCCAGCGAGTTGCTGATCTTCGACGGCGGCGCCCAGATCGCCCGCCACCAGCGGTGCACCACCAAGGGTGGCTCGGTGCTGCTGCTGGATCACTACCTGGAGGTGCTGGCCCGCAAACCCGGCGCGCTGCCGGGCTCGACCGCGCTGGCCCAAGCCCGCCAGTGCGGCAGGTTCACCGCCGCGCACGACGCGCGTTCTGGGCGGCCGCGCGCGCCCGGCTCGGCGATTCCGCCGGCACCCGCGCGTTGATCGAGGTGCTGTTGCTGCACCGCCACATGCGCCACGCCGACGTGGTCGCCGGGCTCATCGCTGCGGACACGGTCGGGGCCAGCAGCGCCGACGTGGTCGCGGTGGAGGCCCGCAAGGCCGCCGACCGATGCCGCGACAGCACCGTTCCCGCGCCGAGACCGACGCCCTGGGCTGGTGAGCCGGTCGTGAGCCTGACCCAGCGGCGCCTGGCCGACCCGGCCGCGGTGATCGCCGGGCCGCCCGCCGATCACCGCCCACCGCCGTCGGTGAGCGCCTACGACGAACTGCTGCCGCGGCGCCGCGCGACCACTGAATCCGCAAAAGACAAGCAGCGCAAGGGAACCGCATCATGACCAGCACCAAGACCCGCCGCCGTTCGATGACCGAACAAGCCGCCGACGCCGCCATCGACCAAGCCTGCCGATCGCTGCGGCTACCCACCATGCGCACCCAGTTCGGCCCCATCGCCGCCGCCGCCGAACGCGACCAGCTCACCTACCGGGGCTTCCTCGCCGAGCTGCTGATGGCCGAGTGCGAGGACCGTGATCAGCGGCGCACCGTTCGACGGATCAAGGAGGCCGGCTTTCCCCGGGCCAAGTCGCTGGCCGACTTCGACTACGACGCCAACCCCAACATCAACCCCGCCACCGTCCACACCCTGTCCTCCTGCGGCTGGATCCGCGCCGGGCAGCCGTTGTGTCTGATCGGCGACTCCGGCACCGGCAAAAGCCATCTGCTGATCGGGCTGGGCACCGCCGCCGCCGAGGCCGGGTTCCGGGTCCGCTACACCCTGGCCGCCAAACTCGTCAACGAACTCGCCGAAGCCGCCGACGACCGCCAGCTGAGCAAGACCATCGCCCGCTACGGCCGCGTGGACCTGCTCTGCATCGATGAGCTGGGCTACCTGGAACTCGACCGCCGCGGCGCCGAGCTGCTCTTCCAGGTTCTCACCGAGCGCGAGGAGAAGAACAGCGTGGCGATCGCCTCCAACGAGGCTTTCTCCGGCTGGACCAAAAACCTTCACCGACCCCCGCCTCTGCGCCGCGATCGTCGTCCGAATCGCCTTCGGCGCCAACATCATCGAGACCGGCACCGAATCCTACCGGCTCGCCCACAGCCGCCACCATCACGCCAACTCCAAGGACACACCATGACCACCGAGCCGGCCCCGCACAGCGCAGACGACACCTTCGACCTCATCGACGACGCCGTCGCCGCGCTCGCGCAGCGCCGCCGAGTCAACCTCTGCGACGACGTCACCACCATCGCACTGCTCGTCAGCCTCATCGAACAGGCCCAACGATGCCTACCCCAACTCGTCCACGACGCCCGCCACAACGGCCACACCTGGATCCAGATCGCCCAAGCACTCGGCACCAACCCCCACGAAGCACACCTGCAGTTCGACCCCGAATCACCAATCGCCGACCGCAGATGGCCCTACGACAGCGACCAACCCTGACGACCCCCGACACCGAGCGCCTCGACACATCACCCCTGGGGTGGGGCCAAATATCTCCGGGCGGTCACTCCGGGGCCACTATGAGTTGACACAGCCACCCCGACACTGTGCGCGCCTTTCTTGATATCTCCGGTCTCATCGACGACCAAGATCGCCCCCGGACCGCCGAGTGCCTCGATGACGTAGTCACGCAGATCGTCACGCACCAAATCGGCATCCCAGCTGGCCCGGGCCAACAGATGCTGCAGGCCATCTGGGCTGGTGTCGCCGCGGTGTTCGGCGATGGTCCAGCAATTCTTGCGATCCAGGCCCGAGACCATCCCGGCCATCAGCTCACCGGCGCGTCGAAGGGGCTCGTACGGGCGAAGCGCGGCGCGATGCGATCCAGCACTGCGGTGAACTCGGCCTGCCATCGGTCAGGGTCTACGCTGTCAACCGCGGGGACCGCGGCATATTCAGATGTCTTCACAAACTCCGAACACTGCCGCGGTCACCGCCCTGACCAGCGCAGACACGCCGAAAACCCACAAGCCCCGATCTACGGCTGCAGTACTAACGGGGCTTCGTCGAGCCTTACGCGAGTTCGGCGAGCCTTACCCGCGTTCCGCGAGCCTTACCCGAGTTCGACGAGTTGCGGAACCAGCGGTGCCATTCCGTCAATCCACGCGGCGGGAGAACTGCCATTCGGGGTCACGATCGCGGTGTGCACACCCGCCTTCGCGTAACCGGCCATCTTGCGAACGAACTCGTCACGCGTGTCAGGTGCGAGCCCAGGATCGTTCACGATGATGGTCACGCGGATCTGCGAGAAGTCGCGGCCGACGTCGTCGCAGTGCCGCCGCAGCACGTCGATCTTGTGTTCGACCTCCTCGGGGGAGGACGCAAACAGATTGCACGCATCGCCATATTGGGCGACCAGCCGCAGCGTCTTGCGTTCTCCGCTGCCGCCGATCAACACGGCGGGGCGATGGATCGGCTGTGGCGAGCAGAGCGTTTCCTCCAACCGGTAGTACTTGCCGTCGAAGGGCCCGTTGTTCTGCGGATCCCACATCTGCGCGCAGATACGCAACGTCTCTTCCAGTCTCTCGAACCGCTCGGCCAGCGGTGGGAACGGCACACCCAATCCACGGTGCTCACGCTCGAACCACGCCGCGCCGATCCCCAACACTGCGCGGCCGCCGGACAGCACATCGAGGGTGGTGACCGTCTTCGCCAGGAGGCCCGGGTGCCGATAGGTCACCCCGGTAACCAGCAGGCCGAGGCTGATCGACGAGGTATGCGCGGCCAGATAGCCCAGGGTCGTGTACCCCTCCAGCATCTTGGCCTCCGCGGGCAGGCCGGTCGGCGCGATCTGAAAGAAATGGTCCATGAACGACAGCCAGGTGGCGCCAGACGCCTCCGCTGCGGTACCCACCCTGGCAAGCTCACCGGCTATCGCGGTCGTTCCCCCGTCGATATCGAACACTGGCACGTGAAAACCGAGCTCCATGAAGAGATCTCCCTCGACTCAGGACGACGCTTAAGCGGGTCGGCGCGCTCACGCACCGCCAATCGACCCAGATAGATCCGGGTTCACCCACTTATTGCTACAAGTCGTCGCCGTCCGCCAGACATTCCCGATCGCCGGACTACTCTTGCGACGCAACGTCGGCGTCGTCCTCCGGATGCGACGCACCGCGAGCCTGCGCTCCACGGCGCCCACGACCTCCACACCGCCCACGACGTCCACACCACCGGCGGCCTTCACACCGCCGGCGTTGGTGCGGCATTCGGTCAGTTGATCAGTGGACGCCGACGGCGGTCGGGGTCGACGCCGGGATGGCGTCGGAGTGCGGAGCCTCGCCGGTGGAGTGCGAGCGCGCCAGCACCATGTAGACCGCACCGAGGCCGATCACCAGGCCCGACATCAGCAGCACGATGTAGTTGTCGTACCAGGGCGCGTCCGGGGTACGCGGCCAGCAGATGTTGATGATCGCGGCGACGCCGTAAATCAGTGCCCCGACGTTGACGGCCATGCCCCACCGGCCCAGCCGGTACTTGCCGGACGGAACCCAGCCCTTGATCCGGGCCCGCAGCGCCGCGAGGACGACCATCTGGAACGCGATATAGATGCCGACGGCCCCGAAGCTGATCAGCTTGGTCAGCGCGTCGGTGGACACGATCGACCCGACGATGAGCACGGCCGGGACCACCACAGCGGCCAGCAAGGCATACGGCGGCACGTGGCGGTTGGTATCGAACCGCGACCACAGCCGGGATCCGACGATCATGCCGTCACGCCCGTAGGAGTAGATGAGCCGGCTGGCGGCAGCCTGCAGACTCAGAGCGCACGAGACGAACGAGATCAGCACGACGCACAGAACGATGGTGGAACCGACGGGTCCGAAGGCCCGCGCGAGGATCGTCGCGATGGGGTCGACCTCGTCGCCACGGATCACCGCGCCGAAATCGACGACGGACAGGATCAGGCTCAGACACACGAAGGTCGCCGCCGCGCCACCGATGTAAATGGTGCGTCGCATCGACTTCGGGATCTGCACACCGGGATTGCGGACCTCTTCGGCGACGTCACCGCAGGCTTCGAAGCCGTAGTACTGATAGAAGCCGATCAGGCTGGCGGCCAGGAACGCGTAGAGGAAACTGTGGTCGCCCTGCGCACCAAAGCTGTTGAACAGTACGCCAAGTCCGTGATGACGCTGGGTGAGCAGCAGCCACGCGCCGACCACCAGGGCACCGATGAGCTCGGCGGCGAAACCGAAGATCGCGAAGTAGCTGAGCATCTTTGTACCGGTGAGGTTGATGACGGTCGCCAGCAGCAGGATCGCCAGCGCGCACAGCACCGTGGTGTACACGGTGGGGGTGAAGCCGAACACCGCGGCCACGAACGGTCCGGCGCCGTAGGCCACACCGGCGATCGTCGCCAGCAGCGCGAACATGTAGACCCATCCGGTCATCCACGCCCATTTGCGGCCCCACAGCCGTCGCGCCCATGGGTACACACCGCCGGCCACCGGGAACTGGGCGACGATCTCGCTGAAGATCAGGGCCACCAGCATCTGCCCGGCGCCCGCGATCAACAGGCTCCAGATCATCGGTGGGCCAGCGGCGGCCAGTGCGAACGCGAACACCGTATAGATGCCGACGACCGGCGACAGATAGGTGAAGCCGAGCGAGAAATTGGCCCACAGGCTCATGTCGCGCTTGAACTCGGACTGGAATCCGAGCGCGGCGAGCTGAGCCTGGTCCTCGTCGTGAGGGTCGTGGGCGGTTGCGGTCATAGGTCGTGTCCTTAGTTTCTATGCGAGTTTGTGTGCGGTGGATCACATGATGGCTGAAATCATAAATCTTCATAGTTCATAGTTCAAGTCGTAAATGTTATGGTCGGATCTCCTCGGATCTACTCAGTCACAGCAAGGGAGAGGTGGTCGTGGCAGTCGAGCAACTCGGCGGGCTGACCGCCCTTGGTGCGGTGCTCTCACCGCTGGATGGCGCCGGTCCGCGCACCGATGCAGTCGTGGCACGGATCTCCGCCGCCATCGGCATGGGTGCGATCCGCGACGGCGAACAGCTGCCGAGCGAGATCGAGCTCGCCACCCAACTCGGGGTGTCGACCATGACACTGCGTGAGGCACTGGCCGTACTGCGGCAACTCGGCCTGGTGGAGACCAAGCGGGGCCGCGGCGGCGGCAGCTTCGTGCGTGCGTCCGCCGACGTCGTCAACACCCGGTCACTGGCCCGGCTGCAGGAGCGGACGATCCAGGATCTGCGCGACCTGGGCGACGAGCATTTCGCGATCGCCGGGGCGGCGGCGGTACTGGCCGCCCGGCGGGTGGTGGCCGCGGACGTCGCCCGGCTGCGGTCGTTCGCCCAGCGCGTGGTCGATTCCGACGACCCGGTGCGCAGCAGACGCGCCGACAGCCGGTTCCAGATCGAGGTCGCGGTGTGCTCGCAGTCGGCGAGGTTGACCCGCGCCGAGGTCAATCTGCAGGCGGAGTTGTCGTCGTTCGTGTGGCTTCCGCAACTGGACACCGACCCTAGAGCCGAGGGCGCCGCACACCTGGCACTCGTGGAGGCGATAGAGGCCGAAGATGAGGTGGCAGCCCGAAGGCTGGCCGAGGACCACAACGCCGCCAGAATGCGCCGGCTGATCACGCTACGTATGGAGCTGCCGCAGTGACCACCGACGAAACCCTGAGCGCCGCAGTCGATCAGGTACAGGCTGCGGTTTCGGCGCTGGTCGAGGACATCTTCTCGGCGCTGGACCGGATCGCCGCCGGGACGACGACGCTGTGGGACCAGCTGGAAGGGGGCGGGACGACGCCGCGCGCGGCCGATCTCGACGCCCTTCGCGACGTGGTGATCGCCGAACTCCAACGATTCGGCCCGATGTTCAACGGTGCAGGCGTTGTGGTCGACGACGACATGCTGGCCGACCGGCGCACGTACCTGGAGTGGTGGCGCCCCGACCCCGCGAGCGGCTCACCGCAGAGGCTGCGGCTGGACCTCAACCCGCAAAGCGAATACTTCTACGACTACCTGACGATGGAGTGGTTCACCGGGCCCCGTGACCACGATCGTCGCTGGGTGTACGGCCCTTACCTGGACTTCACCGGCGTCGACCTCTACGTCTGCACCTTCTCAGTGCCCGTGCGGGCGCACGGGGACACATTCGTCGGCGTCGCGGGAGCCGACGTGCCCGTGGTGTCGATCGACGCCGCGCTGATGCCCGTCTTTCGCCAGGGTGGACGTCCGCTGGCGCTCGTCAACGCCGAGGGGCGCGTGATCGTGGCCAATCACCCCGACCACCTGACGGGATCGCGGCTGCGCGCCAGCGCAGCGACCCGCACGCGAGCGATTCCGGGTACCCCGTGGGCCCTGGTGGCGGTCGGGGCCGACTGATCGTATGCGGCTAATCGCCGTATTGGATAGGTCGGATCCGCGTCACTGTCCGATATGGACATACCCTGGTGGGGCCGGTCGTTCCTACGCTTGCCGCATACCGAACGGAAGGACCTGGATATGACGTTGGTGGACGCCCTGATCGGCGGCCCGCGACTGGCGCAGGTACGGCGACTGGTCACGGAGATTCCGGGTCCGAGATCACTCGAGCTCGCCGGCCGCCGAAAGGCCGCGCTGCCCGCGGGGCTGACCAGCAGCGCAGGGGTGTACGTAGCCGCCGCGGGCGGTGGCGTCATCGTCGACGTCGACGGCAACTCCTTCATCGACCTCGGCAGCGGCATCGCAGTGACCACCGTCGGCAACGCCTCGCCCGCGGTCGTCTCCCGCGCGTCGGCCCAGCTCGCGCAGTACACCCACACCTGCTTCCTGGCCACCCCCTACGAGCCGTACATCGCGGTGGCCGAGACACTCAACCGAATCGCCCCCGGTGACCACGAGAAGCGCACCGCGCTGTTCAACACCGGCAGTGAGGCCGTCGAGAACGCCGTCAAATACGCCCGGGCCGCCACCAAGCGGGACGCCGTCGTCGTGTTCGACCACGCGTTCCACGGCCGGTCGCTGCTCACCATGACGATGACGGCCAAGAATCAGCCGTACAAGCACGGTTTCGGGCCGTTCGCCCCCGAGGTGTACCGGGCGCCGATGGCCTACCCCTACCGCTGGCCTTCCGGTCCGGCGCGCTGCGCCGACGAAGCGTTCGCCCAGTTCGCTCAACTCGTCGACAGCCAGATCGGAGCCGACGCCGTCGCATGCGTCGTCGTGGAACCCATCCAGGGTGAGGGCGGGTTCATCGTCCCGGCCGACGGATTCCTGCGCAGGGTGGCCGACTTCTGCCGCGACCGCGGCATCGTGCTCGTCGCCGACGAAGTGCAGACGGGCATCGCGCGCACCGGCGCGTGGTTCGCCAGCGAGCACGAGGGCATCGTGCCCGACCTCATCACCACCGCCAAGGGCCTGGCCGGCGGTCTGCCGCTGGCCGCGGTCACCGGTCGCGCCGACATCATGGACGCCGCTCACCCCGGCGGTATCGGCGGCACCTACAGCGGCAACCCCGCGTCGTGCGCCGCCGCGCTCGGCGTGTTCGACGAGGTCGAGAACGGCCGGCTGCTCACCCGCGCACAGGCCATCGGGGACATCCTCGTTCGCGAACTGCGCGGCATCGCCGCGGGCACCGACATCGTTGGCGACATCCGCGGCAGGGGCGCCATGGTGGCCGCCGAGCTGGTGCTGCCCGGCACTCGCACCCCCAACCGGGACGCGGTCGCCACACTGACAAGACACTGCCAGAACAATGGCGTATTGACCTTGACCGCAGGAACTTTCGGCAACGTGCTGAGGTTCCTGCCGCCGCTGACGATCTCCGACGACCTGCTTATCGAAGCCCTCGACATCCTGCGCGACGGCTTCGCCAACCTCTGACCGACACCACCAAGGAGTCCACATGAGCATCACCGCCGCACCGCCCGCCAACCGCACCTACGCCCCGCTCGAACTGTTCGACACCGACCGGCTGCTCGACTCCGACGAACGCGACATCGCCGCCACCGTGCGCAAGTTCGTCGAGACCCGCCTTCGCCCCAACGTCGAGGGCTGGTTCGAATCGGCCACCCTGCCAAAGGAACTCGCCAAGGAGTTCGGCGAGCTCGGTGTGCTCGGCATGCACCTCGACGGATACGGATGCGCAGGCACCAATGCCGTCAGCTACGGGCTGGCCTGCATGGAGTTAGAGGCCGGTGACAGCGGATTCCGCAGCTTCGTGTCCGTACAGGGCTCGCTGTCCATGTTCTCGATCTACCGATACGGCTCCGAAGAGCAGAAAAACGAGTGGCTGCCGCGGCTGGCGGCGGGCGACGCCATCGGCTGCTTCGGGCTGACCGAGCCGGACTTCGGCTCCAACCCCGCGGGTATGCGCACCCGCGCACGCCGCGACGGTAGCGACTGGGTGCTCAATGGCACCAAGATGTGGATCACCAACGGCAACCTCGCCGACGTCGCCACCGTATGGGCTCAGACCGACGAAGGCGCCGGGGGCATTCGGGGCTTCCTGGTGCCCACCGACACGCCCGGCTTCACCGCCAACGAGATCCACCGCAAGCTGTCCCTCCGCGCGTCGGTGACCTCCGAACTGGTGCTCGACAACGTGCGGCTGCCCGCCTCCGCGCAACTCCCGCTCGCCGAAGGCCTCGGCGCCCCGCTCTCCTGCCTCAACGAGGCCAGGTTCGGCATCGTGTTCGGTTCGCTCGGCGCCGCCCGCGACAGCCTGGAGACCACCATCGCCTACACGCAGTCGCGCGACGTCTTCGACAAGCCGCTGGCGAGCTATCAGCTCACGCAGGAGAAGCTCGCGAACATGACCGTCGAGCTCGGTAAGGGCATGTTGCTGGCACTGCACCTCGGCCGCATCAAGGACGCCGAGGGTGTCCGACCCGAGCAGGTAAGCCTGGGCAAGCTCAACAACGTCAGGGAAGCGCTCGCCATCGCCCGAGAGTGCCGAACCCTGTTGGGCGGCAGTGGAATCACTCTTGAGTACTCCCCCCTGCGGCATGCCAACAACCTGGAGTCGGTGCTGACCTACGAGGGCACCTCGGAGATGCACCTGCTGTCCATCGGCAAGGCGCTCACCGGACAGGCGGCCTTCCGCTGACCGCTGACCACACCGTTCCTCGACCCGATGGGGCCACCACCATGACGACCTCCCCCACACCCACCCAGCTGCGCCACCTCGTGGCCGGCCGCTGGCAGCCCGGCGACGGCGATCTGCTGCGCAGCGTCAATCCGGCGCGGCCAGGTGTGGTCGTCGCCGAAGGCCGTGCCGCCACGGCGGCCGACGTCGACACCGCGGTGGCCGCCGCTACTGCGGCGGCGTCCGGGTGGGCGCGCACCCCGATCCATCAGCGTGGTGCGGTGCTGCTGGCGGCGGCAGACGTGGTCGATCGCAACGCCGACGGCTGGGGCGTCGAACTCGCCGCCGAAGAGGGCAAGACCAAGGCCGAGGGGATCGGCGAGGTGCGACGGGCCGCGCAGATCCTGCGTTACTACGGCAACGAGGGTGACCGAGCGTGCGGCGAGATCTTCGCCTCGCCACGCGCCGGTGAGCAGATCCTGGTGACCCGCAAGCCGATCGGCGTCGTCGGCGTCATCACGCCGTTCAACTTTCCCATCGCGATCCCGGCATGGAAGATCGCGCCCGCACTGGTCTACGGAAACACCGTGGTGTGGAAGCCGGCCAGTACCGTCCCGCTCCTGGCGATGCGTCTCGCACAGGCGCTCACCGACGCGGGGCTGCCCGCAGGTGTACTCAACCTGGTCATCGGCGGTTCGGTCGTCGGCGACGGGATCGTCGCCCACCACGGGATCGACGCCCTCACCTTCACCGGCTCGACCGGTGTCGGCAGGCGCATCGCCGCCGCGGCAGCGGCGCGCGGCGTACCCGTGCAGGCCGAGATGGGCGGCAAGAACGCCGCGGTGGTCCTCGATGATGCCGACATCGACCTCGCCGTCGAGCAGGTGATGCTCGGCGCGTTCCGGTCCACCGGCCAGAAGTGCACCGCCACTTCCCGATTGATCGTGACCAAGGGCATCGCCGAACGGTTCCTGGATGCCCTCACGTCGCGGGCCGAGGCGCTGACGGTCGGCGATCCCACCGACGAGTCCACCCAGATGGGGCCGGTGGTCAGCGGTTCGGCGCACACGTCGATTACGAGGGGTATCGACACCGCCGCCGGCCAGGGTGTCAGCGTCCTGGCCGGCGGCCGGCCATACACCGAGGGCCCACTGGCCGAGGGCTACTTCATCCGCCCGACCATCGTGGAACTGAACGGAAAGCCTGCCGACATCTGGACGGAGGAGCTGTTCGGCCCCGTGCTCGCCGTCAAGCGGGCGACCGACGCCGAGGATGCCTTCGACCTGGCCAACGACAGCGAATTCGGTTTGTCGGCGGCGATTTTCACGCAGGATGTCACCCGCGCACTGCAGGCCGTCGAGCACATCGACGTGGGCGTGCTGCACATCAATTCGGAGTCGGCGGGCGCCGACCCGCATGTGCCCTTCGGCGGGGCGAAGAAGAGCGGTCTCGGACCCAAGGAGCAGGGTGCGGCGGCGCGGGAATTCTTCACGCACACCACGACCGTGTACCTGCGCGGCGGAAAGCCGGCGGTGTGATGGCGACCAGGAACGGGGCCCTCGACGGCATCGTGGTAGCCGATTTCAGCAGGGTGCTCGCGGGGCCCTACGCGACGATGATGCTCGGCGATTTCGGCGCCGAGGTCATCAAGATCGAGCGGCCCGGCGTTGGCGACGACACCAGACACTGGGGTCCGCCCTATGACACGGCCGGAGTGGCAACGTATTTCAATGCGGTCAACCGCAACAAGCGCTCCGTCGCGCTGGATCTGGGCGACCCGGCCGATGCCGCAGAGGCCCGCGATCTGGTGGCGACCGCCGACATCGTCGTGGAGAACTTCCGGCCGGGAACCATGGAGAAGCTCGGCCTGGGCTACGACGACGTGCGCGCCGTGCGCCCCGACGTGATCTACTGCTCGATCACCGGGTTCGGCCGTGGCGGCGGCGCCGCGATGCCCGGCTACGACCTGCTCGTCCAGGCGGTTGGCGGTCTGATGAGCGTTACCGGTACCGAGCCCGGCGATCCGACGAAAGTCGGTGTGGCGCTGGTGGATGTGCTGGCCGGAATGCACGCGCTGACCGGCATCCTTACGGCACTGGCGCACCGCGACCGCACCGGTGAGGGCCAGCGCGTCGAGGTCAATCTGTTCTCGGTTCTGTTGTCGTCCATGGTGAATCAGGCCTCCGGCTATCTCGGCGCCGGAGCGGTGCCTGCCATTATGGGCAACCGCCACCCCAGCATCGCCCCCTACCAGACATTCGAGACCGCCGACCGGCCCATCGCGGTGGCGGTCGGCAATGACCGGCAGTTCGCCTCGCTGGCCATCGCGATCGGCAGGCCCGAACTCGCCGAGGACGCCCGGTTCACATCCAATCCGTTGCGCGTCACGAACCGGGATGCGTTGTGCGCCCTGCTCGAACCGGCTCTCAAGGCGCAGGGGGCCGACTACTGGTATGACGTGCTGACCGCGGCCGGTGTGCCCGCCGGGCCGATCAACGACCTCTCCGAGGCGTTCGCGTTCGCCGAACGGCTCGGGATCGGTGCGACCGTATCCGTGCCGGGCAGCTCGACACCCCAAGTCGCCAACCCCATTTCGCTGTCGGCCACACCGGTCAGCTACCGCAGCGCGCCGCCGGCCCTCGGCGGCGGGATGAGCGCATGATTCTGCGGACAGATCGCCGATCCGCGACGGATTGCGATCTGGCCGCGGAATCAACCGGCGGTTGCCTCGACTCCGCCGCGCGAATTGCGCTGGGCGGCGGGCTGGTCTCGGCGGTCGCAACCCTTGACGGGGTTGTCCGACCGGTGCCATAAAAGGCCGTGGCGATCACCGTGCGCCGGCTCGCACAGCACCCCGATCTCGGTTTGGAGCTGGTTGCCGGTCGCGAGAACGCCGACCGCCCGATCTCCTGGGCACACGCGATCGAACTCGCCGACCCCGCCCCGTATCTGTTCGGCGGGGAGTTGGTGATGACCACGGGTCTGACGGTGGGGACCACCGGCAGCGAGCAGTTCGACTACGTCGCACGGTTGTCCGCGGCCCGCGTCGCCGCGCTCGCATTCGACACCGGAACCACCTTCCCCGACGTGCCAGACGGCATCGTCGCGGCGGGCGACGCCTTCGGCATGCCAGTCCTCAAGGTGCCGGCATCGACACCATTCATCGCGATCACCAGGGTGGTCATCGACGAGGTGAACGCCGACGAGGTGCGCTCCGTCCAGCGCATCGTCGACCAGCAGGAGATGCTGGCCCGCCAGACGCTGCGCGGCGGCATCCCGGCTCTGGTGTCGGCACTGAGCCAGGCGCTGTCGGTGACGGCGGTGGTCCTCGGCACCGACGGCCGTGTGCTGGCGACGGGTGGACCCGATCAGGACCGCATCTCGCGGTTAGCCGCCGACCACATCCGCAAGGCCCGCCCGACCGCGGGCCGCGGTCAGGCCAGCCGGGTCGTGGTCGATGGCCAGGGATATTGCACGCTGCAGTCCCTGCGAGCCACCCAGACGGTACGGGGCTACCTCGCGGTCCGCTCCGCGCAGCCGCTGTCCAACCGCGACCGCCTGCTCGTCGCGAACGCGGTGTCGCTGATCAGCATCGAGCTGGAGAAACCCGCACGGGTCATCGACGCCGAGCAGCGGCTGCGAACGGCGGTCACCCAGACGATCCTGGTCGCGCCGGGTGGTGGCGATCCCGGCCCCTCGCGTCCGCCCGTCGAACCGGCGGTGCTGCGCTACTTCGGATTCGACCCCGAGGCCGACATCGTCACCCTCGTGTTCAGCAATGTCGGCCCGGCACTGACCGCCGAAACACAGGCACGGCAGATCCTGGACGGCATCGACTCCGCCTACCTGATGTGTACCAGGGACGACGACCTCATCGTCGTGCTGCCGGCGGCCGAAGCCGGCCACGCCGAACAGTTTCACCAGGGGCTGAGCGCGCAGCTGCAACGGCCGGTGAACGGCGGCGCCAGCCTGCCCCACGAGTTCGCTGAGATCGGAAGCGGCCTGCAGCAGGCCCGCACCGCATCCCGTGCGGCGAGCGACGGGCGACTGTCCGACTTCGGTGAGCTGGGCCCCTTCGGGGTCATCCTCGGCGGCCGCAGCACCGAAGAACTCGACATCCTCGGCGGATCGCTGGATCCGCTCGACGAGCACGACCGTGACCTGCCCGCCGACAGTCCGGGGCTCGTCGCCACATTGCACGCCTTCCTGCAAAACAACGGCCACGTCGAAAACGCAGCGACCTCGATCAACATCCACCGCCACACGATGCGCAACCGCCTCGCCAGAATCGGCGAGCTGCTCGACCGTGACCTGCAATCCGCCGACGTCAGGGCCGAATTATGGATTGCGATCAAGGCGCGTGAGCTGCGCTCGGCTCCCCCGCACACCCGCGCCCGGAACAGCACCGGCGGGTAACCTTACGTGCCATGACGGAGAAGCGATGAGCGCCGGCCTGTTCGGATTGCTGGACGATATCGCTGCCATCGCCCGCCTCGCTGCGGCCTCGGTCGACGACATCGGCGCCGCCGCCGGACGCGCGACGGCCAAGGCGGCCGGGGTCGTCGTCGACGACACCGCGGTGACGCCACAGTATGTGCACGGCATCGCCGCCGAACGCGAACTGCCGATCATCAAGCGGATCGCCATCGGCTCGCTGCGCAACAAGCTGATCTTCATCCTTCCCGCCGCGCTGCTGCTCAGCCAGTTCCTGCCATGGCTGCTGACACCGATCCTGATGCTCGGCGCGACCTACCTCTGTTTCGAGGGCGCCGAGAAGGTGTGGGGCCGGTTCAGCGGCCACAGCGGCCACGACATGCCCGTCGCGGTGGTCGGTGAGGATGCCGAACGCCAGATGGCAGCGGGTGCGATCCGGACGGACTTCATCCTGTCCGCGGAGATCATGGTGATCGCGCTCAACGAGGTCGCCGAACAGCCGTTCGTACCACGGCTGATCATTCTGGCCGTCGTCGCGGTGGTGATCACCGCGGCGGTCTACGGGGTGGTCGCGCTGATCGTCAAGATGGACGACCTCGGTCTGCTGCTGACACAGCGGCGGTCGCGGTTCGCCCAGCGGCTGGGCCGCGGCCTGGTGGCCGGGATGCCCAAACTGCTGGCCGCGCTGTCGGCGATCGGGACGGTCGCGATGCTGTGGGTCGGCGGACACATTCTGCTCGTGGGGGCCGACGAACTTGGCTGGCACACCCCGTACGGTCTGGTCCACCACCTCGAGGAGGCCGTCCACCACGCGGTCGAAGCGGCCGGCGGCCTGCTGGCGTGGTTGGTCAACACCGCCGCGTCCGCCGTGATCGGCCTGGTGGTCGGCGCCCTGGTGGTGGCGATCGTGCACGTGCTGCCGTTCGGCAAGGGCACCGGCAAGGCCCACGGCACGGACGCGTGACACCCCGCCGACGCGGTTCAGCGGGTGAGGTTTTGGTAGAAGGCCGACTCATAGGCCAGATAGCCCGAGAACGACGCAGGATCCCCGAACGGCAGGATCGGGGTTGCCCAATAGCCACCGAAGCCGTTCTCCCGGTCGATCCAATAGAACAGGTTGGCCAGCCCCGCCCAACCCTGCCCGCCGGCCGGGCGTCCCGTCGGCGCGACGGCCTCGTTGATCATGAACGGCAGCGACCATGACTTGGGGGTTCCCGGGAAAAGCTCTGCGTCGTTGGACAGGCTCGGGATCACACCGGGCAGCATGCCGACGCTCAGGCCGTCGGCGAGATGTCGCGCGACCGCCATCGTGACGGTCTCTGCCGCCAGCACCCGCCCCTTGTCGCCCTGGCCGTCGTTGAGCCACAACCGGATGAACTTCAGATAGTCCTCGACGGTGCCGTACAGCCCGTGCCCGCCCATGTCGACCTCGGGCGGTGACGGCAGCTCGAAGTCCGTCACGGTCAGCGACCCGTCGGGATTGCGGTCGTGCATGGTAGCCAGCCGCTTGCGGCGGCTGTCGTCAAGCGCGAACGTCATCGACTCGATGCCCAGCGGAGCGAAGACCTCGCTCTCCAGGACCTGCGAGAGCCGGGAGCCGGTGATGCCCTCGACAACCTGACCGACCCAGTCGATGTTGGAGCCGTACTCCCATCGGGTGCCCGGATCGAACAGCAGCGGCGTGGTCAGTGCCGCGCGGGTGGCGATGAGGACGCTTGGCTGCCCCTTCTCCCGCGCCAGCCGGTGGTGTGAAATCGGCATTCATTGCGAGTCCTTCCCTGACCGGCTCGTTCAGCGCATCGAGAAGTCGCGATAGCCGTTGGCCGCGGCCTCCTGGGTACGTTGTCGATAATCGCCGACACCGCCCGTGTAGGAAAGCACCCGCCGGGGCTTGCCGGGCACGTTCGACCCGGTGTACCGGGAGTCGGTCTTGGAAATGAGATTGGCGGCGGCGGTGGTTTCGTGATGGATCACCCAGGCCTCTTCGCCCGCCGCCCAGCCTGTGACGGCGTCACACTCGAATTGTTCGGTCCCCAGGGCGTTTCCGCGGGTCCCAACGCCACGCTCGACCTCACCACCCGCTAGCCACCGTGCGCGCCGAGTACTGCGCAGCGGTCGTGACACCGGCGGCGCTGACAGCCCTTACGCAGAACTCGGCGCAGTTGGGGTGTGCGACCGGGCTAGTCCCGCCGACACTGGTGCCCCCTCAACTGCTGGTGCCACCCACCTCGGCGGGCAGCGGGGGCGACAGCGGTCGCGGGGTTTCCGGCGCCGGGGTGGCAGTCGGCGCGACGGTCGGCCCCGACGTATCCCCCGCCGAATCGTCCGACGTATCCCCTGACGTATCCCCCGGGGCCTGCCGCGTTGGCTGGCCGTGGAAGTCCGTCATGGGCTCCCTGCGCAGCACCCTGCCGCCCGCAGTGACCACCAGTGCATCCGAGGTCACCGTGTAAGTGACACCGTCGTTCTCGGCGACGAATGCACCGTCGGCGTTGCGTGACGCCGGGATGATCAGCTTCGCGCCGTCGCGCACCCGCACACCGCGGTACTGATACCGACCGCCGGGGGTTTGGCAGATGGCCACCCGCGACGCCTGTGTACTGCCGAATGCGACCGTGGTGTCTGCGGCCGAGCACCGAGCCGTGGAATCGATGTACCCCTGGCCATCGAACGCCGGCGCAGCCCCCGCTGCGGGAATGCCGAGGGCGAGCAACGCGCAACACGCCATGGCGGCGACGCTCACCCGTCGGGAGGGACCGGAGAAGGACATCACGCCCCACCAGACCACGGACCTCTTGATGTGGCGAGCGACGCGGCCGAGACACAACGCAATCGTTAGGAGTTCGAGATGCGCCCGACCGCTCGGCCGGCTCGACTCGGGTGTAACCACGGCCCCTATCTCCTGGTGAGGTGCCGAAACAACGGCGGCGCCAGGAAGGTGTACTCCCCATGACCCAGTTGACCCAGCTCTCCCACATCTCCCGGACCCGCGCCTCAGGCGCCGTCGTGCTCATCCGCCTCTACGTCGGGCTGATCTTCGCCGGCGAAGGTGCGCTGAAGTTCCTGCGGCCGGACGCGTTGGGCCCCGGCCGGTTCGACAAGGCGGGAATCCCGGGCGGAACGTTCTTCGCCTACCTCGACGGGGTGTTCGAGATCGGGTGCGGCGTCCTGATCCTGGTAGGTCTACTGACCAGGCTGGCGGCCGTGCCGATGATCGTCGACATGCTCGGCGCGCTCTTCATAACCAAGATGCCCATCCTATGGGCCGGTGCGCCGCTGTATCCGAAGGAGGGCGGATTCTGGGACTTCTTCCATGAGGGCCGCCTCGAGCTGGCCATGCTGTGCGGCAGTGTTTTCCTGCTGATCGTCGGTGCCGGCACGATGTCCCTCGACGCCCGACGCATGTCGTCTCCTCCGGTCTCCGCCGCCTCGATCTAGTCCTCATGCACAGCAACCCCTCAGGTGCGATCGCCAGGGACGGCCGGTGACGGCGCGCGACAATCGCGACAATGAGGTGCGCCGTGTCCGCCCGGGGACGGTGCGCACGCCGCGTTCGAGGGGAGGGCTGCAGCCGGTGACGGACGCGGCGTATCCGGACTGGGACGCGGTGTACCGCGACAATGTCACCTGGGTGTACCGCCTGATGTACGGAAAGGTGGGCAACCAGCCCGACGCGGAGGATCTCACCGCGGAGGTGTTCATGACGGCGTTGCGGCCGATGCGGGTTTCGGCCACGGTGCCGGAGGTGCGCAAGTACCTGCGGATGACCGCACGCACCGTGTTGGCCGCCTACTGGGCCGACCGGATGGGCCGGCAGATCACGACAATTGACGTCGATGTACCCGAATCCGACGCTCCCGCTGCGGAGACGGGCCACGCGCACGACACGGTGGGCCGGCTGCTCGCGCATCTGCCGGACAACTACAGACGAATCCTGGAACTGCGCTTCCTGCAATCATTCTCGATCCGTGAGGCAGCCGGCCAGATGGGCGTGAGCGTCGCCAATGCCAAGGTGTTGCAGTACCGTGCCCTGCGGATGGCCGCACAGTCCGGGCAGGAGGGGACGCGATGACCAGACGAATCGTGCCCCGCTTCGTGGAGGGCCTTCTGCGCGGCCAGCCGACCGCCCGGGCGCGCCCCGACGACGCGGAGGCCCAGGAGATGCGAACCGCCATCGAGCTGCGCGCTGCCCGGCTCGGTAGCGACTCGCCGCGCGAGGAGTTCGTCACCGATCTGCATCGGCGGCTGGCCGGTGCGATGGCCGAACACCCGCCCGCCTCCGGGCGAGCAACGCTTGGGACACGCAGGCAGGTGGTCATCGGCACCGGTCTGGCCGCAGCCTCGGCAGCGACGGGCCTGGTCGTCGGCCGCGTGCTGCCGCGGAGCGACGAGCAGCGGCCGCCCACTGCGACTGCCGACGGCGTCCTTGAGCCCAACACCGGCTCGTGGCATACCGTCGGGGCGGGCGCCGACCTCTCCGACGGACACGCCATGGCGTTCGACCTGGGTTCGGTACGCGGGTTCGTCCACCGCACCGGTTCTGGACTGCGGGCGGTGTCGGGGGTCTGCACCCACCAGGGCTGCTCCCTATGGCTCGACGCGGCGGCGCAGCAGTTGCGCTGCCCATGCCATTCGACGTCGTTCTCGCTGGACGGAGCCACCCTCACCCATCAGCTGCCGATCGCCCCACCACCCCTGCCGCACCTTCAGATCCGCGAAAACAACGGGGCCATCGAGGTTTTCGCGCCCACAGAAGAGGCGTGACCCTCACTGGGACGACGGATACGGACCCGGGTCGGCGATCGGTGCCGACGCCGGGGACAGCAGCGCCGCCAGTTCCCCACGGCTGGCCGTCCCGGTCTTGGTCATCGCCTTGTAGATGTGACCCTCGACGGTGCGCACCGAAACGTACAACCGATCCGCGACGTCCCGGTTGGACAGGCCCTGACCGAGCATCAACACGATCTCGCGCTCGCGGTCGGTCAGCGGCAGCGGGGTGCGGGCCTCACGCAGGGCCGGCGTGTTGGCGCCGCCGCACTGCGCCGCCAGCGCCTCCGCGCGGGTCACACATCGCAGCGCAGAGCCGCGCAGGTCCTGGCGACGGAAGGCCATGGCCGCGTGGGCCGCCGCGTCCACCGCCGCGACGCGGTCCCCCATCGTCTCGAAAGCCTTTGCCAACGACTCTAATTCGGCCGGATCCCCGTCGCACATAGCCGCGGCGAAGCGCGCCGCGATACCAACCCGGGGGCCCTCGACGACGCTCTCAAGGGCCCGAAGCCGGGGCTCGCAGGTTCGGTCGCCGAACTGCGTCGCGGTCTGCAGGCACATCGTCTCGGCCGCGAATCGCCCGTTGGCCGAAGCCGTCTCGGCCGCCGACAGTAGGATCGCAACCGCCTCGCTGATGGCTCCCCCACCCGCGGAAACCCAGGCCCGCGCCAGGCTCCTCTCAAAGTCGAGCAACCGAAATGGCCGTCGCAGGTCGTCCAGCGCGGTGAGCGCGGCCGCCGCCTCGGCGGTCACACCGCGCATCGCCAGCGCGGTCACACGCGGCAGGCTGTAGCGATACCCCCAGCCGATGGCGTGCCCGGACGCCGACAACGCTCCCGCCGCCTGATCCAGTGACCTGCATGCCGTGTCGAGACGCCCGGCACCGAGTGCGGCCCTGCCCGCGATGGCCGCTCCGAGAAGCTGCGCCGCGCCCGGCAGGTCGGCGGCCTGGTCGCGGACCCGCTCGGCCACCTCCAGCGCATCCGAGATGCGGCCGGCCAGCACCAGCGCGCTGACATGCGCGTCGGCGATGTTGAAGCGCATGTGCGGCGCGTCCAGACAGCGGGTCGCGATGTCGTATCCCGCCTCGGCCACGGCCTCGGCGTCGGCCGCGCGCCCGGCGTCCGCGCGAATGGCCGCGAGCGCCCAAGCCGTCTCGGTCCCCACGATGGGAGGCAGCTCCTCCAGCACCAGACCCTTCGATGACGCGGTCGCGGCTTCCGGCCGGTCGATCGCAAACAGGTACACCGTGCGGACCGCGTCGATGCAGCTGCGCGCCTGCCCGGCCGTCACATGCTCCGCCGCGTCGATGATCTCCTTGGCCCGATCTGGCTCCGCCAGCGCCCACAGCATGTTGCTGGCCCGCAGATAGGTGAACCGGGCTTCGTCCTCTTCGGTCAGGTCGGCGACCGGGATGCCCGCGAGCACATCCTCGGCCTCCTGCCCCCGGCTGAGCCACGACAGCGCATGCGCCCGGACGAACCTCGCTTCCGGTCCGGCGGACGCGCGGATCGCGGTGTGGGCCAGCCGATCGGCCAGCGGCAGATCGGCCAGCCAGATGGCGCCACGTGCCGCCCTGACGAGTAGACCGGCGTCCGGGGCGAGATCGGAATCGAGGCTCAATGCGGCGCGCCGAACCATGATTCGCACATCGTCGCGGTCGGGCGCGTTACCCAGCTCGACGGCAACCCGTCCGCGCAGCCGCCGCAGCCGGGTGGGCGCGGCGCACTTCTTGCGAACCTCGCTGTAGAGCGGGTGCGCGACCCGCACCACCACACCGGTGTCGAGGTGTTCGAGCCTGATTAGGCCACGCGCGTCGGCTTCCTCGACCGATCGGGAATCGACGATCCGGCTCAGCGCGGCCAGTTCGACGGGCTCACCGACGGCGAGCGCATCCAGCACCGTCCCGACTCCGTCGGGCAGCGCACCGATCCGGGACTCGATCAACTCGACGAGGCCGCGCGGGACGACGGAGTCGCCGATCCACCGCCAGCTGCCGAACCCCCGTTCGAGCCGGCCTGCGGCCACCTCCTGCTCGACGATGTGGCGCAGATAGAGAACGTTGCCCCGGGTGAGCTCCCACAGCCGGTCGGCGGCATGCGGATCGACCGGTCCGGCAAGGGTCGCCGACAGCAGCGCGGCGCTCTCATCGGTCGACAGCGGCGGCAGATCGATCCGGTCGAACCCTCCGTCCTTCCAAAGTTCCTGCACCCCGTCGGAAATCGGGTCGCCGTCCCGCATGGTGAGGACGACCTTGGCGGCGTGCCGTTGCACGATCTGGTGCACCACGAACGTCGACAGGTCATCCAGCAGGTGGACGTCGTCGACGCCGACCACCACCGTGCCCGGGGCCGACGCGGCAGTCAGCGAGTCGATGACACCGCGGACCAACTGGAGACTGTCACTTCCGGCCAACCCCGCCCACGACGCCAGGGCCCCGAGCGGAAGCGCCCGCGCTGACGAGGTGCCGACGACCCAGCGCACCTCATGTCCCTTCGACGCCGCGGAGGCGAGCGCCTCGCGCGCGATTCGGCTTTTGCCCACCCCCGGCGCACCACAGATGACGATCCCGGACGCGTCGGGGTCGGACAGCGCTGCCTCTACGAGGCGCATCTCGTTCGAGCGCCCGGTCAACGGCCACGTCAAGCGCATATCCACAAGCGTAGGAGCGCAGGTACCGGCGCCGCAGCCCAACACCGCCAACGCCCGCGACGGCGGGCGGCGGGGCGGGCAGGGAATCGATGAGCCGTCCGATCGATGGAGGTAGTCGCCGAGGACCTTGGCGCAGAAATCCAGTAATCCACTACCTGCCCGGCGGGCGTGGCGGGGCGCGATGATCGCGGTGTCGCCCGCAAGGGGTCGAACAGCACGGGGTCGAACAGAACGGACGGGACTGGCCAGTGACGAATCACGGTATCCAGGCGGGGGCGCCCTCGCCTGCGCCAGTGAGATCGGCACCGCGGCGCGACCGCCGTCACGCCACGAAACGGCCGACGACCTGCGTGTCCCCACCGGCCGGGGCCGCCCCGACGAATCGATCATTGTCGGCTGGATGCGGGTACGCAGCGGCTACGATCAATCCGCGCGGGGGAGGTGGGTGGTGAATGCCGTAGGCGCTCCGATGTTCGACACGCGTGCCTCCGCGGCATGGTTGCGCCGATTCGCCCGAACCACGCCAGGGGTCGTAGGAATCCTCGCCGTCGTCATCGCGGCCTCGTGCATCATCGCCGGGTTCGTCGCCGCCGCTCAGCTCGACAGGCGGATCGCCGCGCGCGACGCGGTTCTGGACCATTCCGAGCCGGTCGCCTACGCGGCGCAGAATCTGTACGCCGCCCTCTCGGCGGCCGATGCCGCCGCCGCGTCAGCGTTCCTGTCCGGCGGGACGCAGACTGCGCAGGCGCGCGAGCGCTATCAGCAGGCGTTGGCGGACGCGGCGGCTGCGCTGGCCGACACCACCGCGGGCGCAGCCGACACGGACCGCCGTACCGCGGTCGCCGAGGTATCGGCGCTGCTGGCCGCCTACACCGGGTTGGTGGAGGCCGCGCGGGCGAACAACCTGCAGGGGTTCCCGATCGGGTCGGCCTACCTGCGCGAGGCGTCGACGTTGATGCAGACCAAACTGCTTCCCGGCGCGGAACGGATCTACTCCGCCGATTTCGCCACCGTCTCGGACGACCAGCGCGCTGTCGGATCGACGCCCCTGCTGAGCCTGGCGTTGCTTGCGCTCGTGCTGGTGGTGATCGGCGTCGGGTCGGCGATCATGGTCACCCGCACCAACCGGCAGTTCAACGTAGGGCTTTTGATCGCAGGCGCCCTGGTGTTGCTGGCGATCCTGTGGATCGTCCTCGCCACCCGCCTGGCGGCGGCCGACGTCGGACGCAGCATCGAGGGCTCCGAGCGGTTCGACCGGCTCACGAAAGCGCGGATCCTCGCTCAACAGGCCAGGACCGATGAAACCCTGGAATTGATCGCCCGCGGCGACATCACCGCAGGCGAGCAGGCGTTCACCGACCGCATCGACGGCCTGGTGGAGGTGCTCGGCCAGGGCTCGCCGGTTGTGTCGGAGGCCGTCGAACGGTGGACGGCCGGCCATCGCAAGCAGGTGGAGGCCTATCTGGCCGGCGCCTACCCCGACGCGGTCGCGCAGGCGATCGGCCCGGACCCGCACGCGTCCGCGGCGCAGTTCGCCGCCGTCGAGGCCGGGTTGCGGGATGAACTCGAGGACACCAGGGCCGCGCTGCGTAACAGGGTGTGGGCGGCGGGGAACTTCCTGGTATGGAGCCCGGCAGGGACCCTCGTGCTGATGATCGCGGCCGCGGCGGCCGCCGTCGCCGGACTCTGGCCGCGGCTCAAGGAGTTCCTATGAGGCCACGGATCTGGGCGGCCGTACTGGCGGTTGCGGTCACGGCCGCATGCGGATCGACATCGCCTCCACCGCCGTCGGCGACCGTCCCGCCGGTGGAGGTGCGACCGGCAGGCGCGCAGGATGTCAGCGAAGCACCCGCGGCGGGTCGCGAGGACTGCGACCGCGAAGCCAGTCTGCGCCCAGGGTCGCTTCCCGCACCGGGCAACATGCCGCCGGGTTCGACGATGGCCGCCATCGCCGAACGCGGCAGGCTCGTCGTCGGCGTCGACCAGAACACCTACCTATTCGGCTACCGCAATCCGGCGACGGGTCAGCTCGAGGGGTTCGACATCGATCTGGCCCGTGAGCTCGCGCGCCGCATCTTCGGCGATCCCGACCGCATCGACCTGCGGGTGGTCGACGCCGGCCAGCGGGTGTCGGCACTGCAATCGGGTCTGGTCGACTTGGTGGTCCGGACCTATTCGATCACCTGCGAACGCAAGGACGACGTCGCCTTCTCCACCGTGTACTTCCTGGCGAATCAGCGCATCCTGGCACCGAAGGGATCCGGCATCGATTCAGCTGCGGCGCTTGGTGACAAGCGGGTGTGTGCGGTGTCGGGCACGACCTCACTGTCCACACTGTTCGCGCTGGACCCGAGGCCGACGCTGGTCGGTGCGAAAACGTGGACCGATTGCCTCCTGATGCTGCAGCAGGATCAGGTCGACGCCATCAGCACCGACGACGTCGTGCTGGCGGGCCTTGCCGCCCAGGATCCGAACGTGGAGGTGGCCGGCGCCAGTCTCGGCGTCGAACCCTACGGCGTGGGGATCAAGAAGGGTGACGACGACCTCATTCGATTCGTCAACGGCGCGCTGGAACAGATGCGTGTCGACGGGACCTGGCAGCGACTGTACGACACCTGGCTGCGCGGTCTGGGACCGTCGCCGGGACCCCCGGCGCCGCGGTATGAGGATTGACCGTGAACGTACTGACCACCGAACAGATCGATCGTGAACTCGCTTCGCGCACAGCCGAAGCCGCCGATATCTCGGCCGCACTGGTGGCGCTGGACAACCATCCGGGACTCGCGCACGTGCGTCGCTACCCGCCTGCCGGGATCACCGCGCAACGATGGAAGGCGGTCGAGCGATCCCTCGGGCAGATGTGGGACGACTTCGGACGGCTCACGTCGATGCTGGAGTCCGTTCAGGCGGTGCGGGCGCGGGGTACCAAGCTCGACGACGATGAGCGGGCCGAGTTGACCCGGCTGCTGTCCGGCCCCGCCGAACCACCGCGTCCGCGGAAGCTGTTGGTGCAGAACACAAACAACGGTTCGCATGCCGATGCGGCCGGATTCGCCGCCGCGGCCGATCGGATCCGCGCGGCGTACCCCGCCGTTGCGGAGTTCCTCGACGCCGTCGACGAGATCGACTCGCTGATCGCCCACGGGTTGGCGCCGTCGCAGAAACGCCTCGACGCCGCGGGCGCGGCCGGGCCGAAGGCGCTAGCCGTGCTGCTGACCGATTCGGCGACCGATCCGCTGTCGTTGACCCCACAGGTCGTCGAGGAACGCATCCGCGACATCGCCGACGAAATCGGACGCCGCGAAGCCGAACTCACCGAACTGGCGGCGATCAAGGATGATTGGCCGGCGGCGCTGGCAGCGGCGACATCCCTGTTGGACACATTGCACGGCGCGACCCGGCAGGCGGCCGACACCCGCGCCCACGCCGAGCAGCTGGTCCTGACCGCCCCCCTGCCCACGCCCGCCGACACCGAACCCGCGCTTCGCGCGGACCTGCGGTCGCTCGCATCGGCCGACGCGGCTGCGCTGCGGTCGCTGCGGCAACGGATCGAGACCGCACTGAACGCGATACGGGACAGCGAGGTGCTCGCTCAGGGCCTGCTCGACCGGCGCGGTGAACTCAAGGGACGACTGACGGCCTACCAGGCGAAGGCGGCCCGGCTGGGGCTCGGAGAGGACCGAGATCTGTTGGCATGCAGCCGTATCGCCGCCGGGCTGCTGTCCCGTCAGCCCTGTGACCTGCGCGCGGTGACCCGTGCCATCACCGACTACCGGCAGTTGATCGCCGAGAAGCAGGGAGAATCGAGATGACGTGCGGCGAGCCGGGCTGCGGCGGCACCATCGTCGACGGCTATTGCGATGTGTGCGGCACGGCGCCCGCACCCGCGACGCCCGCGCCCGCGACGCCCGCGCCCGCAGCTCCGGCGACGGCCTCCCGACAGATATCGGCCCCCGCGACATCCGAGGGGCCGGCCACTGCGGCCGCGGGGCCGGTCACCGCGGCCGCGGTGAGCCGCCCCACCACCGGTTCGGCCAGGACCGCACGCACCTCCTCGACGACGTCGTCGAGCACCCGGGGGCGGCTCGGGGCGGGCGTCGTCACGATGCCGCGCATGCCGACGGGCGATCCGGCGGCCGCGATCCTGCCGAATCCAGAGGTGCCGGAGGGCAAACGGTTCTGCGGCAATCCCGAATGCGGCAAACCGGTCGGGCGGGCGCGGGACGGCCAAGCGGGACGCGCGGAGGGCTTCTGCCCGGCCTGCGGCACCCGATACTCCTTTGTTCCCAAGCTTTCCCGTGGTGATCTCGTCGGCGGGCAGTACGAGGTTCAGGGCTGTATCGCACACGGCGGCCTCGGCTGGATCTATCTGGCCATCGACAGAAACGTGCACAGCCGCTGGGTGGTCCTCAAGGGACTGCTGAACTCCGGCGATGCCGACGCCATGGCCGCGGCCGCCGCGGAGGTGCTCACCCTCGCCGGTGTGGAGCATCCCAACATCGTGCGGATCTACAACTTCGTCGAACACCCCGACAGCGCAGGCGTTCCGGTCGGCTACATCGTCATGGAGTACGTCGGCGGCACATCGCTCAAGCAGATCCGCAAGGCCCGCAACGCCCCCCTGCCGCCCGACCAGGCCGTCGCCTACATCGTCGAGATCGCACCGGCACTCGGCTACCTGCACTCGCAGGGGCTGGCCTACTGCGACTTCAAGCCGGACAACGTGATGCAGACCGACGAACAACTCAAGTTGATCGACCTGGGCGCCGTCATCGCCATGGACGATCTGGACAGTGCGATCTTCGGCACCGTCGGCTATCAGGCACCCGAGATCGCCAGCACCGGACCCACCGTCGCCAGCGACGTGTACACGGTGGGCCGCACGCTGGCAGTGCTCGTCATGGATGTGCCTCAGGAGCATGGACGCTTCGTCGATCAGCTACCGGGGCCCGACAGCGTGCCCGTGCTGGCTCAGCACGAATCGCTGTACCTGGCGATCCTGCGCGCCACCGACCCCGATCCCGGCCGGCGGTTCGCGTCGATGGAGGAGATGACCGATCAGCTCACCGGGGTGCTGCACCAGATCGCGGCCGCCGACAGCGGCACCGAGCGTCCCCGGATGTCGAGCTACTTCAGCCCGCAGCGCCCGGTGTTCGGCGCAGGCCGCGACATGCCGGTCGACGCCCCCCATGTGATCGCGGCGCTGCCGGTGCCGGTGGTCGACCCGAACGACTCCGGGGCGGGGGTGCTGGCGACCACCAGCGGTACTTCACCCGCCCAGCTCGAGCAGGCGCTCAGCCTGGCCAGGGGTGGAGCGCACCCGCTGCGCACATCCTCGGTCGAGGTTCCGCTGAGATTGGCGCGCGCGTCGCTGGAACTGGGCGATCCGCAGGGGGCCAGAAAGCGGCTCGCCGCGGTGGAGCCGGTGATCCCCGGCGATTGGCGGCTGAAATGGTACAGCGGGCAATGCGCACTGCTGGAGGGCCAATTCGACCTGGCGACAGCAGATTTCGCAGCGGTGCTGGGCATGCTGCCCGGTGAGTTGGCGCCAAAGCTGGCCGCCGCGGCGACCGCCGAGCTGGGCGGCCGCACAAGTAACTACTACGAGACGGTGTGGCGCACCGATCACAGTTACGTCAGCGCGGCGTTCGGACTGGCCAGGCAGCGGGTCAGGGCAGGTGACCGCGTCGGCGCGGTCGCAGTGCTCGACCAGGTTCCCGCCGAGTCGGCACACTGCACGGCGGCCCGCGCGACCGCGATCGAGATCCTCCTCGACGGCCGGGCACCCGCCGACACCGACGAACAGACGCTACTTGACGCCGCCACGCGGGCGGGCGCCCTGAAGCTGGAATCGGCGGCCAGGCGGGCGTCGCTGCGGCTGCAGGTGCTCGGCGGCGCGCTGGCGTGGCTGCGTGCGGGCAACAACAACACCAGCCCGCGACTGCTCGGCGGGGACTTCGACGAACGAGGGATCCGCACGGGTATGGAACACGCTTACCGCGACCTTGCTCACGACACCGACGACATGTGGGACCGTATCGCGTTGGTGGAGCAGGCAAACGCGGTTCGTCCCAGGACCCGGTTGTGACCGGGCCGCCGATCGCGTGTCCGCGCTGCGCCGCGGCGGTCACGCGGACGGACCGGTTCTGCGAGAGCTGCGGCGCCGCCCTGTCCGAGCTGCGCCGGATCTCCGTCCCCGGACCCGCCGGGACGCCGGGCGCGAATCAGGGCCCGTGCGCCGATTGTGGCAACGACACCTTCGTCGAGGAGTACTGCACCGCCTGCGGCCATCGGCGCGCCGAACCCGACCGCAGTGCGGCGGATCTGGATGCCATCGTGCTCGTCAGCGACCGGGGTCTGGTCCATGTCGGCAACGAGGACGCCGCCGCCGCCGGCACCGTGGCGGTCAGCGCCGGCCTGCCGCCCTACGCTATCGCGGTGGCCGTCTGTGACGGCGTCTCCACGTCGGGGCAGGCTCACATGGCCGCGGCCGCGGCCGCTGCCGCCGGTGTCGACGCGATGCTCGCGGCGCTTGCCGCGTCGGGCAAGGGGCGCCCGGCGGCACTGACGGGTCTGGCCGAAGCGACACGGGCCGCCGCGGCGGCGGGAACGAACTCGGATGCGTCATCCTCACCGTCGTGCACATACACCGCGGCCGCCATCGCACCCGCCGCCGATGGCACCGCGCAGATCACTATCGCCAACGTCGGTGACAGCAGGGCATATTGGCTTCCTGCCGGACCGGAACCCGCACGGCAACTGACCGTCGACGACTCCCTTGCGCAGGAACTCATCACCGCAGGCGTGAGTGCCGACTCCGATGCCGTCCAGCGCAGCGCGCACACGCTGACCCGGTGGCTCGGCGCCGACGCCGGATCCAAACCGTGGTCGGATTCCAGCGTGCACACCATCACCGCCACCGGTCCTGGTTCGCTGCTGCTGTGCACCGACGGACTGTGGAACTACCTGCCCGAGGCGGACGACATCGCCCGGCTCTGCACCGGTGCCGACGCCGCTGCCGTGGCAACCGCCCTCGTCGACTTCGCATTACAGGCCGGAGGCCACGACAATGTCACCGTCGCCGTGATACCGATCGGAGGACCTCATGAGTTCAGCTGACGCACAAGGACCTTCCGGCATCACCGTCGATGTCGACCACAATCCGTACCTCGCGGAGGGAACCGGCACCGTCGATGCGATCGTCAGCATCACGGCAGACAGCGGCATCGCGAACCAGGTGGCAGATCAGTCCGTGCTGGAGCGGGTGGAGGCCATCGTCATCGACTGCTCGACGTCGATGATGGCGCCGTCGGGCAAGTTCGACGCGGCCAAGCGAGCCACGGCGGCCGCCATCGACGAACTCGTCGACGGCACTTACTTCGCGATCATCGCCGGCACCGAAAAGGCGGTCCCCGTCTATCCCCCGGATGGCCGCCCGACGAGGGCGAGCACCGCGACCAGGGGCGCGGCGGCCGTGGCGGTCGACGGCCTACGGCCCAACGGCGGGACCGCGATGGGGACCTGGCTGGCGTACGTCCGACGGGTCGTCGCACAACGTCCGGGCGCACTCACCCACGCGATCCTGCTCACCGACGGGAAGGACGAGCACGAGACGCCCGAACAGCTCGGACACGAGATCGGGCTCAGCGAAGGGGTTTTCACGTGCGATTGCCGGGGGGTCGGAACAGGCTGGCACGTCGAGGAACTGCGCGCGATCTCCTCGGCGCTGCTTGGCACGGTGGACATCGTCGCCGATCCGGCCGATCTGGCGGATGACTTCGCCGCGATGATGCGCGCGTCGATGGCCAAGTCGATCCCCGATCTGACGCTGCGGCTGTGGACTCCTGCGGGGGCTCGCGTCGAGTTCGTCAAACAGGTAGCGCCGACGGTGGAGGACCTGACCCATCGCCGGGTGGACGCGGGAAGTCAGAGCGGCGAGTACCCGTTGGGTTCCTGGGGTGTGGAGGATCGCGACTACCACATCCAGGTTGCGGTGGAACCCGCCGCGGTCGGGCGGGAGAAGCTCGCGGCGCGGGTGACCGTCACCGCAGGCGACCAGACGCTGGGTGAGGGTCTGGTGAAGGCGGTCTGGACGGCCGACACGGCGCTGTCGGCCCGGATCAGCAGACGGGTGGCGCACTACACCGGCCAGGCCGAACTGGCGCAGGCGGTCCAGGACGGGCTCAGCGCACGCAAAAGCGGTGACATCGCCACCGCGACAGCCAAACTGAAGCGCGCCATGGAACTGGCCGTCGAGTCGGGCAACGACGGCACCGCCAAGCTGCTCGAAGGCGTGATCGAGGTCGACAAGCGCACCGGTACCGCGCGGTTGCACCGCGACATCGCGGCGGCCGATGAGATGGCCCTTGACGCACGCTCGACGAGAACCGCGAGGGTGCGGAAGGAGACCTGATGCCGATTTGCGCCGATGGGCACGACTCGACCGCCACCGACTATTGCGACGTGTGCGGATCGCCGATGGAAATTGCGGCGGGACAACGGGCTTCGTCGTCGTCTTCGGCGGTGACGGTCTGCCCAGGGTGCGGGGCGCCGATCGCCGGGCGGTTCTGCGAAACGTGTGGACATGATTCGGCGCTGCCCGCACCGCCTGCTCCGGCACCGGAACCCGTCGCGGCCGGCGACAGTCGCCTGCCATCGGGAGCCGCCCGGTGGATCGCCGTCATCGCCGCCGACCGGACCTTCTATCAACGCGTGCTGGCCCGGGGCGGTCCGGACACCGTCGAATTTCCCGAGTACTTCCCCGAACGGCGGATCGCCCTGCGCGCCAACACGACCCTGATCGGGCGGCGTAACCGCGACCAGGGCGTCGAGCCGGCGATCGACCTCGGCATCCACCCCGTCGACCGCGGCGTGTCCACCCAACACGCGGTGCTGCGGATCCGGGACTCCGGCGTCACCGTCACCGACCTCGGCTCGACCAACGGTACGAGCCTCAACGACAGCGACGACTTTCTGCGCAACGGCGAGGAAACCCCACTCACCGACGGCGATCGCATCCACGTCGGCGCGTGGACGACGATCACGATCATCCAAGACGGGTGACGGTTGCCGTGACGGACCCCAGCATTCCCACCCCGAGCGCCGACGACCCGATCGACGAGCACCGGGCGCTGCGCGAGGCGCACCAGCAGTCCGCGGCCATCCGCGAGATCCTCGCGGCGCTCGGTCGAGACGTGGCCAACCCGGGCGCCGTGCTCGACACCGTGCTCGAGTACGCGGCGCGCCTGTGCGGGGCGCGGGCCGCACAGCTGTTCCTGCTCGACGGGGACGTGTTCCGGCTCTCGCGGGTCTCCGGCGAAACCCCGGAGGATTACCGCAGACTCCTGCTGGACCAGCCGATCGCCCGAAACCGGTTGTCCGCGGTGGGGCGCGCTGCCGAGGACAAGCGCACCCACCAGGTTCCCGACGTGCTCAGCGACGCTGCTTACGGGCGGCGTGATCTGCAGCGGCTCACCGGCTTTCGCACGCTGCTGTCCACACCGATGCTGCTCCAGGACGAGGTCGTCGGGGTGCTGTCGATGTGGCGGACCGAGGTCGCACCGTTCGACGCGCGCGAATGCGAACTGCTCGAGGAGTTCGCCGCGCAGGGCGCGATCGCACTGCGCCAGGTCACCTTGATGCGCGCCCTCGAATCCAGAGGTGCGGAGCTGTCGAACAAGGTCACCCAGCTCGAGGCGCTGCGCAAGGTGAACGAGGCCGTCGGCTCGAGCCTCGACCTCGAAGAGGTCCTCGACCGGATCGTCAGCAACGCCGTGCGGCTGACCAACCTCGGTTTCGGCGACATCACGCTGGGCACCGACGGCGGTTCGATCCTCGAGTACGACGAGGCGAACGACTCGTTCCTCGTCCGGGCGGTGTTCGGCAGCCGTCGCGACCTTCTGGAGCAGCTGCGGTCCATCACCATCGACGGGGAGTCGACGTTGGTCGGTCGGGCCGTGCGGGCCCGCAAGCCTCTTCAGATCCCCGATCTGAGCCAGGCCGATCTCGACCACTATCTGGAGGTCCTGTTCCGCGACGGCTGGCGCTCGGTGCTCGCCGTCCCGATGCTGCGCGGCGACAAGGTCATCGGCGTGCTGGTGATCCGGCGACGCGGGACGGGCAGCTTCCCCCTCGACGTGATCGAACTGCTGCAGACCTTCGCCGGCCAGTCGGCTCTGGCCATCGTCAATGCGCGGCTATTCCGTGAGCTGGAGACCAAATCGACCGAACTCGAGGTTGCCAGCCGGCACAAGTCCGAGTTTCTGGCCAGCATGTCCCACGAACTTCGGACACCGCTCAACGCGGTGATCGGCTTCTCAGAAGTCTTGCTGGAGCGCATGTTCGGCGAGATCAACGAACGGCAGGACGAGTACCTGCGCGACATCTGGAACTCCGGCCGCCATCTCCTCGAACTGCTCAACGAGATACTCGACCTGTCCAAGGTCGAGGCGGGCCAGATGGTGCTCGAGCGAGCCACATTCGGCGTGGCCGGTGCCCTCGAGTACAGCCTGGCCATGGTCCGCGAGCGGGCGGCGCTGCATGCCATCGCCGTCACACTGCACGTCGCCGACGACGTCGGGTTGATCGAGGCGGATGAGCTGCGGTTCAAGCAGGTGGTCCTCAACCTGCTGTCCAACGCCGTCAAGTTCACCCCGGACGGCGGCAGTGTGTCGGTGCGCGCCTCTCGGCAGGGCAGCGAACTCACCGTCACCGTCACCGACACCGGGATCGGCGTGCCGCCAGAGGATCGGGATCGCATCTTCGAGTCGTTCCAGCAGGGCCGCAGGGGACCCGCCAAGGAGGAGGGCACCGGACTCGGGTTGACGCTGTCGCGGCGCATCGTCGGGCTGTTCGGTGGGCGGATGTGGCTGGACACCACGGTGGGCTCCGGCAGCACCTTCGGCTTCTCGATACCGGGACTGCTGCCGCTCGCCGACGAGGCCCCCGCATCCCCAAGCGACGAACCGGTGGTGGTCCTCGTCGACGACGACCGGGCGTCCCTGGATCTGCTGTCGGCCTACCTTGACGGCACGCCGACCCGGGTCCTGCGGGCACGGGACGGTGTGGACGCCCTCGACCTGATCCGCCGCGTGCGGCCGGCGGCCGTGGTCCTCGATATCAAGCTGCCACGGCTGAACGGCTGGCAGGTGCTTGCCGAACTCAAGGCACAGCCCGCAACCGCGGCGATACCGGTGATCATCGCCACGGTGGTCGACGACCGCCCGCGGGGCGCGGCCATGGGTGCGGATGCCTACCTGGGCAAGCCGGTTCGTCGTGACGAGCTGATCGACGCCTTGAACCGCGTCGGTGTCCCGACCGGTTCGGCCAAGGGACTCAGCCCTTCGGAGTCGTCGTGACACCCCGCCGGATCCTCGTGGTCGAGGACAATCCGCTCAATCTCAAGCTTGTCCGCGATGTGCTCCAGGTCGCCGGGTACGACATCGTCGAGGCCCGGACCGGTGAGGAGGGTCTGCAAGCCGCGACGTCGGATCCGCCCGATCTCGTGCTGCTGGATCTCCAGTTGCCCGGCATCGACGGCACCGAAACGATGCGCAGGCTGCGGCAGGGCATTCTCGCGCCGAGCGTACCCGTGGTCGCCGTAACGGCATTCGCGATGGCCGCCGACCGCGCGCGGGCCGAACTCGCCGGATTCGACGGCTACATCGAGAAGCCGATCAGCGTGCGGGCACTTCCTGGGCAGATCGGGAATTTCCTTGCGGGCCAGGGGAAATGATGGACATACCGGTCACCGTGCTAGCCGTCGACGACCAGCCCGTCAACCTCAGACTCCTGGACGCGGTCCTCACGCCGCGCGGCTACCGGGTACTCACCGCCTCCTCGGGGGCGCAGGCGCTCGAACTGCTCGAAACCGGTGACGTCGATCTGGTGCTCCTCGACCTCGTGATGCCGGGGATGGACGGCCTCGAGGTTTCCCGCAGAATCCGCTCCATACCGGCGACCGAATTCCTTCCGGTGGTGATGATCACGGCGAGCGGCAGTACGCAGCGCCTGGCCGCGCTCGAGGCCGGTGTCGACGACTTCGTCGCCAAACCCTTCGACCAGGCCGAACTGCTCGCCCGGGTGGCGTCGCTGGCGCGCATCAAGCGATACCACGACACCATCCGCAGGCAGGCCGACGAGCTCGCGGCATGGAACTCCGAGTTGGAGACCCGGGTCGCCCGGCAGGTCGCCGAGTTGGAGCGCACCAACCGGTTGCGGCGGTTCCTCTCCCCGCAGCTCGCCGAACTCGTTGTCGGAGACGAGACCCTGCTTCGCAGCCATCGCCGCGAGATCGTCGTGGTGTTCACGGATCTGCGCAACTTCACCCCGTTCGCAGAGACCAGCGAGCCGGAGGAGGTGATGGGGGTATTGAGTGAATACCACCAAGTGATCGGGGCGTTGATCCACCAGTACGAGGGCACGCTGGAGCGGTTCACCGGAGACGGGGTGATGGTCTTCTTCAACGACCCCATCCCCTGCGACGACGCGGCCGAGCGTGCGGTACGCATGGCGGTCGACATCCGCGACGCAGTCAAGGGGCTTGCCACCCGTTGGCTCCGCAACGGCCATGACCTCGCTCTCGGCATCGGAATCGCCCAGAGTTACGCGACTCTCGGCAGGATCGGTTTCGAGGGCCGCTTCGACTACTCGGCGATCGGCAGCGTGACCAACCTCGCCGCGAGGCTGTGCGCCGACGCCAGGCCCTGGCAGATCCTCGTCACCGAACGCGTGCTTGCCTCCGTCGAGCACCTGTCCGTGTCGGAATTCATCGGCGACGCACAGCCGAAGGGATTCAGCCGCTCCGTGCGGATCCACAACATCAGTGCATTGAACGAGGTGAGCACATGACACAACTTCAGACTCCCGGCCGGCACCTGTCCGAGCTCAGCGAGGAGGAACGCTACCGCGTCTTCGACGAGTTGCAGGAGGCGATGGGCCCGGCCTGGCAGGCGATGCGCCTCGGCTACCCCGACGAGTCGGTGGTGGTGGTCCCCTCCATCAGCATCGAACGCACCACCGCGACGAGCGGCACCGTCATGCAGGCGATGGAGGAACGCGCACTGTTCCTGCTGTTGCTGCTGCGCCAGCCGCGGCTGCGGATGATTTACGTGACGTCGCAACCGATCTCGGAGTCCGTCGTGGAGTACTACCTGGGCCTGCTGCCCGGTGTGATCCCGAGTCATGCGCGCGCCCGCCTGACCCTGATCCCCGTCGGCGATTCGTCGCCGGGGTCCCTGAGTGCGAAACTGCTTGCGCGACCACGTCTGTTGCAGACCATCCGGTCCATGGTGCCCAATCCGGCGCGCAGTCACCTGATCCCCTACAACACCACCACACTCGAGCGCGACGTTGCACTGTCGCTGGGTATCCCGATGTACGGGGCGGATCCGCGGCTGGCCGATCTGGGCACCAAGACGGGGTGCCGCCGACTGTTCGAGTCACTCGGGGTGCAATGCCCGGTCGGTGCCGAAGACCTGCACACGGTCGACGACATCGTGGCGGGCGTGCAGACCATGCGCACCCGGCGCCCGGCGCTCACCGAGGCGATCGTGAAGATCAACGAGGGGGTCTCGGGTTCCGGCAATGCCATGCTCGACCTGCGGGACCTGCCGGATGTCGGCGCCGCCGACGAGGCCGCCGCCATCAGGGAGCGGGTGTTCCGCCTGCAGCCCGAGGCGGTCACGCTCACGCCGGAGGTCTTTCTGGCGGCATTCGACAGGAGCGGCGGCATCGTCGAAGAGCGCATCACCGGAACGCGGCTGACCAGTCCGAGCGTCCAGATGCGGGGTCTGCCGGACGGCACCGCCGAACTGTTGTCCACCCACGATCAGTTACTCGGCGGCGCGAGCGGCCAGAAGTATCTCGGGTGCGTGTTCCCCGCCGATCCCGGTTACGCCGCGGCCATCGCCGAGCCCGCGATGGTGATCGGCGGACATCTCGCCGAGATCGGTGTCCTGGGCCGGTTCGCGGTCGATTTCGTTGTCGTGCAAGATGAAAGCGGTGCATGGACGCCCTATGCGATCGAGCTGAACCTGCGCAAGGGCGGCACCACGCACCCGTTCCTGACCCTGCAGTTCCTCACCGACGGCAGCTATGACGGACAGCGCGGAGTGTTCGTGACCCCGGGCGGCACCAGTAAGTACCTGGTGGCCACCGACCACCTGGAAGACGACCGGCTCAAGGTGCTCACCGTTCCGGATCTGTTCGACGTCGTCGTCCAGCACGGGCTGCACTTCGACCAGTCCCGGCGCACCGGGGTGGTGTTCCACATGATCAGCTGTCTCACCGAGTGCGGCCGGATCGGTCTGACGGCGGTCGGCGACAGCCCCGAGGAGGCGTGGCGGATCTACGAGGAGGCGCAGTCGGTCCTGCTGCACGAGGCGGAGCTCGCGCTCCAGGAGCGGGCCGTACTCATCTGACGGGCGGCCGGCTGCCGCCGAAAGTAACGTCACGGAGAGGATTTCGACGAATCTCCGCCGTGAGGTCACCCTCGGCGCATGCGCCGGCGGACAGGGTCGGCGTCAGACAAGCCTGAAGGGGACGGGGCTGGCTCAGACGAGCGACGCCAGGCGCGGGAACAGCGCCAGCGCGTTGTTCCGCTCGACGTCGGCGCGGGCGTCGGCGTCGAGCCCCGGATAGGCTTCCAGGCCGGCGGCGAACAGCTGGGCGACACCCACCGGAGCGAACGGCCAGTCGGAGCCGAAGGTGACGTGACCCGGCTCGGCGAAGGCGAGCAAGGTGGGTAGCGCCGCGGGACTCGATGACAGGGCGGTATCGAAGTAGAAGCCGGCGAGGTCCGCCAGGCTGTCGGCGGCGGCCCGCCCGGTGTCGGCCATGATGGCGAGCGCCATCCGGTGGCTGGCGTAGGGAACGAAGCCGCCCGCATGGCTCAGGATGAATCTGATGTTCGGGAATCTCCTTCGTATTTCGTTGCGCACCAACAGGTATGCCGCTCTGGTGGTATCCAGCAGGAAGTCGGTGGCCCACGGCAGCACACCGGGAACGGCGGGGCCGGGCAACTCGGCGGGATGGACGAATACCACAGCGGAGCGGCTATCCAGCGCGGCGAACAACTCATCCTGGCCATCCTGACCGAGATAGGTGCCCGCATTGTTGGCCAGCAGCACGATACCGTCGGCCCGTAGGACGTCGAGGGCCCGCACAGCCTCTGCCACGGCCTCATCGAGATGCGGCATGGGCACCGTCGCGAAGAAGCCGAACCGGTCGGGCCGGTCCGCCACAAGAGCGCCGGCCCAATCGTTGACATCTCTGGCCAGCGCCGCGGCGCCGACGGGATCGGGCACGAAGGTCGTCCCCGGTGCGGACACCGACACAATCGCGGTGCCGACGTCGAGGTCGGCCATGGCCTGCAGGGCCGCTTCTGTGCTCCAGTCCGGCAGTGTACGGCCACCCGCGTCGTCGATCCCCGCTCTGCGCAGCGCCTTTCGGTAATCGGGCGGAATGATGTGGTGGTGGGTGTCTATCCGGGACATCGTGGTCCTCCCCGACTTGTTTCCGTAGTTATCACTACGGTAATGTAGCGATCACTACGGAGTCAATGCCATCGGAGGTATCCATGCCGGACCCGGGTAAGCCCAAACGGCGGCGACAACGCGCCGACGGTGAGATCTCGCGGGGCCGCATCCTCGACGCGGCCACCGAGATCGCCGCCGAACGGGGCTACGAAGGGACCAGCATCGGGGCGGTCAGCGCCAGATGCGGGTTGCCGGCCAGCTCGATCTACTGGCATTTCAAGGACAAGGACGACTTGCTGGCCGCGGTCATCGAGCGCAGCTTCGGCAGCTGGCTGACGGCCTGGCAAATGCCACCAGACGGTGACGCGCCGACCCGCGCCGTTGCCGTGGGTCGCCAGATCGCCAGGGCGCTACGGGATTCCCCCGAATTCCTTCGTCTCGGCCTGATGCTGGCGCTTGAGCGCCGTCCGGTCGAACCCCGGGCCAGGGCGATGTTCATGGCGGTCCGCGATCAGGCGCTCGCGCAGGTGCGCACGGTGATCGCAGACCTTGCACCGGGATTGACCGATGGCGGCGTGGAGCTCCTGGCGACCTACGCGCTCGCGGCCGGCGATGGGCTGTTCATGGCGAAAGAAATCGGCGGCGACGCCGTCGACCTGATGACGCTTTTCGAACTGCACGCCCGAGCCATCGTCGACGCCGCAGCCCACCTCCTGGAATCGAACGGTGCGGACGGTAGTGTTGCACGCTGATCGACGCCGCAGGCGATGTGCACCATTTCCGCATGTCTGGCGCTCAACAGCGAGACAGGGGCCACCGTGACAGAGCCCGTGATAGGGCCCGATGCAACCGCTTACACCGCGCGGATCCTGGACCCCGCCGACGCCACGGATCGCGAGATGCTGGAGCGGCTACGAGCGGACCCCGCGGTGGAGTTCCTCGACCACCGCGACGCACAGCGTTCAGGATTGCGCAGCCTCCGCCCGGCGCCCGGGGATGACGTCCTCGCCGAACCCGGCCGGTGGGCCTACTACCCCTGGCGGCGAAGCGTCGTCGCGGTGGTGGGTCCGCGCGGATTCCGGGCACTCCGACTCGACCGCAACAGGAACGGCATCACCACCGACGAACAAGCCCGGTTCAACTCGCTGACCGTCGGGGTCGCCGGCCTGAGTGTCGGCCACGTCATCGCTCACACCCTGGCGATGGAAGGCTTGTGCGGACGTATCCGGCTGGCCGATTTCGACCATCTGGAGCTGTCGAATCTGAATCGGGTGCCGGCGACGGTGTTCGACCTCGGGGTCAACAAGGCCTATGTGGCTGCCCGCAGGATCGCCGAACTCGACCCGTACCTGGCGGTCGATGTGTTCGTCGCGGGGATCACCGCCGACACGGTTGACCCATTCCTCGATGGACTCGACATCCTCGTGGAGGAGTGCGATTCGCTCGACATGAAGGCCGTGCTGCGCTTAGGGGCCCGCGATCGGCGCGTTCCGGTCCTGATGGCGACCAGTGACCGCGGAATCGTCGACGTCGAACGTTTCGATCAGTCACCGCAACGACCGATCCTGCACGGACTGCTGGGTGAACTCGATGTGCGGCTGCTGCCCGGCATGAGCAGCCGGGAGAAGGTCCCCCACATGTTGCGGCACCTGGAGGCCGAACAGCTCTCGCCACGCACGGCGGCATCCCTTCTCGAGATCGACCGGTCGTTGTCGACCTGGCCGCAGTTGGCATCCGACGTCGTCGTCGGCGCCTCGGCATTGGCCGAGGCGGTGCGCAGAATCGGTGTGGGTGAAACCCTCAGATCGGGTCGGTGCCGCGTCGACATCGGTGGGGCGCTCGACCAGATCGAAGAACCCGAGATGAATCTGAACGGCCCCGCACTCGAGGAGACTCCGGCGCCCGCAGTCGAGGACCCCGTCGTCGCCGCCGCTCTGCGCGCACCGTCCGGCGGAAACGCCCAGCCCTGGCTCATCGACGTAGAGCCGCAAAGGATCACGATCAGCATTGCCGCAGAACACACGTCGATGATGGACATCGGTCTCCGCGGCAGCGCTGTCGCAGTGGGCGCCGCCCTGTTCAACGTCCAGATCGCCGCCGCCGCACGCGGGGTGCTCGGCCCGGTGAGCGTCTCCGAGGGCGACGCCGGATCCCCCCTTAGAGCCGCGATGGCCTTCGGCAACGGAGACGACCCCGCCCTCGCCGAGCTGTACGAACCGATGCTCGCCCGCCACACCAACCGCCATCACGGAACGCCCCAGCCACTCGGCGACGAGACCATCGAGCGTCTCGCCATCGCAACCGAACGTGAAGGCGCCCATCTGCACCTGATCACCGATCGAGGCGAGCTCACCAGGGCCGCAGCGATTTTCGGTGCTACCGACCGTATACGCTTCTTAACGCCGCGGCTGCACGCGGAGATGATGGCCGAGCTTCGCCGGCCCGGGGACCCCGAGCCCGACGTCGGCCTGGACGTCGGCACCCTCGAGTTCGACGCCAGCGACGCGGCGTTCCTCGACGTCGTGCGCCGGCCCGACGTCATGGCCCGCCTCGCGGAGTGGGACGCCGGCAGCGCGCTGGGCGACAACATGCGCGACCGGGTGCTCGCCAGCTCCGCGCTGGCGGTGGTCACCGTGACGGGGGATAGTCTCGGCGACTACGCCAGGGGAGGTTCTGCCGTCGAGGCGATGTGGATCGCCGCCCAGCGGGAAGGCCTGAGCGTACAGCCGCTGTCACCTGTGTTCCTGCATGCCAGGAGCACCGCGGAGCTCTACGAGATGTCACCGCGCTTCGCACCCGAATTGAGGGAACTGCAAGGCGATTTCGTGCGGCTTGCCGCCATCGATCCGGCGGCGGCCATCGTGCTGGTGTTGCGGTTCACGTTCGCGCCGCCACCGTCGAAGCCGAGTCGGCGCAGTCTGAACCGAATCCGCCCGCCGCAGAACTAATCCCACGCCGGCCGATTCGCCGAGGACGCCTCAGAACGGTTTGGCGGTGAATCCCCAGCGCAGCAACGCCGCCTCGCGCCGGGCCTGACCACACAGCTGGCCGTCATTCCTGCCGAGTCGGGCATCCGGTTTGCCGCCCGCACCCAACATCCAGTGCGCCTGCAGATACGGAAGTGGTGTCGTATGGCCAGCGTGCATTCCCCGCAATCCGGCAGCCGACAGTTCGCTCGACAGCTCGGCAATGGTGAACGACGCCGCTTCGCTGGCAATTGCGTCCTGGCGCAGCACTTCTGGCGATTGGGGGTCAACACACACCAACATCCTGGAGCAGGCTTCCGGATCCCGCAGACGCTGGAAGTCGCTGATCCACACCGCGGCTCCGCTGCGGCTCTGCACTGCCGCGAGTTGGCCGAGGGCAGCGTGCAACACGTCGAGATCCGGAAGTTGGTGCAAGGTCCACATGCACGAGATCGCGTCCCACGGGCCGGTGGACAACCGCTCGGGCAATGCGGTGATGTCGGCCTGCACCAGTTCGACGCGGTCGCCCAGGCCTTCGCTGTCGAACAGCTCGCGGGCGGTGGTCAGCATATTCGGGGCGAGGTCGACCGCGGTGGCCCGAACGTCGGGCCGTCGACGCAGGACGGCACTGAGCGCGCGACCCGAACCGACCCCCAGGTCAAGCAGCCGGCCACCGGGCGGCAGCAACGCATCGAGTGCGCGCGCACACAGGTCGTAGATCGCCCGCATCCCGGGATTGGCCGCGCCACCGCTGTGGAACTGGGCAACCGACTCCGGATCGTCCATCACCATGGGTTCGGGGACGCGCTCACGCCCGGCCGGGTGGAACCGTTCGCGCACCACGATCCCAGGTACCCGCCACAGCGGTCGGATTGTCCTCACCACGAACCTCACCACGAGCTCTCAACGTCGCGTCACGCTTGGCGCCGACGGAATACATGATGATCCAATCGGGCCGGGCGGGTGTCGCATCGTGTTGTCCGTCACATCGCGGTCCCCGGCGGCAAGCCCCGCTCAGCAACACTCATTAAGCTTCTACCTGCAAACAATCGCGGTGCCGTCCCAGGAGAGAACGTGGCTCATGTACAAGCCCTTGCGGGCGATGAGCTCAGTTCGTTGCCCCTGCCGCCGGTTAACCCGTTGGGTCTTCGCCAGCGCATCGCGGCGGTCCGGCACTTCAGCACCGGTACGGAACGACTGCGTGATGCCGGCGGACCTGTCACCGCCTTCACACTGGGCCCGCGCTGGCTGATCCCTCCCATGGTGTTGGCAACCTCGCCAGGTGCCATTCGCGACATCCTCAGCACCAAGGACGCGTCCGTCGACAAGACCACCCCGGTCTTCGAGGAGATGCGCCGCATCATCGGCGGCAACCTCGCCGACCTCCCCTTGGAGCCGTGGAAGCCGCGCAGGCGCACCATACAACCGGTGTTCACCAAACAACGTGTCGACGAGTTCGGTGGTCACATGGCACAGGCGGCACAATCGGTTCGCGAGCGGTGGGGTGAGGATGCCCAGATCGACCTGGACGCCGAGAGCCGCACGCTCACGCTGCGCGCGCTGGGCCGATCGGTGCTGGGGATGGACTTGGAACGGCGGTCCGACGAGGTCGTCGACCCGCTGCGGATCGCGTTGACCTACGCAATCAGGCGCGCGACATACCCGCTGCGCGCCCCGCACTGGTTACCTACACCGGCGCGCCGTCGCGCTAGGGCGGCGAGCGCGCAGCTGCACGCCCTGACCCGGGATCTGCTGCGCGACTGCCGTGCGGATCCGACGCGAGAAGCGCCGCTGGTGCGGGCGTTGATCGCCGCCAAAGATCCGCAGACCGGGCGCGGGTTGTCCGACGAAGAGATCTGCGATGAGCTGATCATCTTCCTCTTCGCCGGCCACGACACCACCGCAACGGCCTTGGCGTACGCCCTGTGGTCGTTGGGCCGCCACGTCGAGTACCAGGACCGGGTTGCGGCAGAGGTTGCGGCCCTGCCTGACCGGCCACTGACGCCCGACGACATCCCGCAGCTGGGCTACACCGTGCAGGTGATCCGGGAGTCGCTTCGGCTGTGCCCGCCTGCGCCCACCGGAACACGGATGGCGACCCGCGATGTCGCCGTCGGCGGCTATCGGGTGGAGAAGGGCACCATGCTCATCGTCGGGCGGATGGCCGTTCAACGCGATCCGGCGCTGTGGGATGACCCCCTTCGGTTCGACCCCGACCGGTTCAGCCCGAGGAACATGAAGGCACTCGATCGTTGGCAGTACCTTCCGTTCGGCGGCGGCCCGCGCTCGTGCATCGGCGACCACTTCGCCATGCTCGAGGTCACGCTCGCGTTGGCAACCCTCGTCCGCGAAGCCGAAATCTGTTCTCTTGACGACGATTTCCCACTTGCCTTGCACTTCACCATGATCGCCGGCGCCCCGATCAGGGCCCGTGTTCGATCGCGCCGCTAGGACGCGTCATACGTCGGGCGGTCCGGGTCAGGCTTTTCCGGCAGGATCGCGATCGCTGTCTGCTTCGCTGAGGTGCTCCTCGAAGAACGAGACGATGCGCTGCCAGGCGTCTTCGGCCTCGGGCGCCGAATAGGCCATTCGGGCGACGCCGACCACGGGCCGGATCCGAGCGGGCACCGGGTGATCGTTCATGAAGGCGTGGCCGACGTCCGGGTATTCCTTCACGTCGTGCGGCACGCCACCTTCGGTGAGCACGGCCTCGAGCTGGGCGGCGGTCCCGCGCGCGACGACACGGTCCTTGGCGCCGAAGCTCGCGACGACCGGACAGGATTGCCGGAGTTTCTCGACATCCTTGGGCAGGAGGGGATAACTGGGTGCGGTGGCGTCGAACAGGCCGCTGGGGGCCAGCTGCAGGCAATAGCCCGCGCCCATGCAGAACCCGGCCAGGCCGACCTTGCCGGTGCACCGACGGTCGGCGACCAGGTATTCGCGGGCGCCGATCAGGTCGTCGTAGGCGTCGCCGCGGCCGGTGAAGTGGGAGCGGATGGTACTGATCATGCACTTGATCTTGGGGCCGTGGCCGCCGTAGAGCGCCGGAGCCAGCGCCAGATAGCCATGCGCCGCGAAGCGGTCCGTGATCCGCTTCAAGTCGGATGTGAGACCGAGTACGTCCTGGATGACCACGACGCCGGGCCATGGGCCGTCGCCTTCGGGGATGGCGAGGTAGCCGGGCACGTGGGCATCAGCAGCCGGATAGACGATATCTGGCATGGGGTGTCACCGTTGATTCTGTTGCCGGGGGACCGATAGGGTCGAAATCATCGTATAGACGCGCTGGGTTCACCCCCGTGGAAGCTTCCGGTGCAGCGGGTTGCTGGTCGTCGGTGTCCCCGGGCCCGTTGCCGGCGGGAGGCCGGTCACCACATCGGGAGTGTCGGCGGTCGCCCTGGTGCGGTCGTGCATGCGCATCGCGGCGTTGCGGCCCACCCCGAGCGCGGGCGACCCGATCATCCGCCGCGCCCGTGCGCCACACTGTGGACAGTCGGTGCCGTCGGGCGGGGACGTGATCGGATGGTGCTCGACGAAGTCCACGCACCCCTGCTCGCATCGAAACGCGTACGACGGCATATCCGAAACCGTAGTCCCCACCGTGCGTCACGTGCTTTCCATGCGGCCGCATCCAGGACCGCGCTAGGTTCGGAAGAGCGAGTCGTTCCAGTACCGAAAGCAATCGCACGGAGGAGGCCGACATGCCCGAATTGCTGTTCCCATTGGACTCGACCAAGAAATTCACCGAGCAGCAGATTGTCGGGCACAACCGTTGGCATCCCGACATTCCTGCCGCCGTCACCGTCAAGCCGGGTGACACCTTCCGCGCGCACTGCCGCGAGTGGTTCGACGGCGCGATTCACAACGACGACTCCGCCGAGGACATCTTGAACGCCCCGTTGAAGGGTGTGCACCGCCTGTCGGGTCCGTTCGCGATAGAAGGGGCCGAACCGGGCGACCTCCTGATCGTCGACATCCTCGACGTCGGACCCATCCCGCAGGAGGATTCCGGCCCCCTCGCCGGTCAGGGCTGGGGGTACACCGGCATCTTCGCCACACTCAACGGCGGTGGGTTCCTCACCGAGCAGTTCCCCGACGCGTACAAGGCGATCTGGGACTTTGCCGGGCAGAGCGCGACCTCGCGGCACGTCCCCGGGGTGAAGTACACCGGGATCGTCCACCCCGGCCTGATGGGCACCGCACCGTCGGCGGGGCTGCTGGCCAAATGGAACGCTCGTGAGGGTGCGCTCATCGCCACCGACCCGGACCGGGTACCGCCGCTTGCGCTGCCACCGGAACCCCAGGACGCGATCCTCGGCTCGCTGACGGGCGCCGATTTCACCCGGGTGGCCGCCGAAGCCGCCAGGACCGCCCCGCCACGGGAGAACGGCGGCAATCAGGACATCAAGAACCTCACCAAGGGAACGCGGGTGTTCTACCCGGTGTTCGTCCCCGGCGCGAACCTGTCGTTCGGGGACCTGCACTTCTCGCAGGGCGACGGTGAGATCACGTTCTGCGGGGCCATCGAGATGGGCGGCTTCATGGATCTCCATGTCGACCTCATCAAGGGTGGCATGCAGACCTACGGGGTGTCCGAGAACGCCATCTTCATGCCCGGCAACACCGATCCCCAGTACTCCGAGTGGATCGCCTTCTCCGGCACCTCGGTGACGCTGGACGGCGAGCAGAAGTACCTCAACTCCGACCTCGCCTACCAGCGGGCCTGTCTGCACGCGATCGACTACCTGACCAAGTTCGGTTACAGCCCTGAGCAGGCCTACCTGCTGCTCGGATCGGCGCCCATCGAAGGGCGCCTGTCCGGCGTGGTCGACATCCCCAATTCCTGTGCCACCGTGTACATTCCGACGGCGATCTTCGATTTCCCCATCGCGCCGTCGGCCGCGGGACCCCATCAGATCGACCCGGGCATCGGCGCGCCGCACGCCAGCTTCTGACCGACCCGTTACCTATATCTTCGACGTGGTGGGCGACGACAGCTGGTCCGGTTTGGCCGATAGCTTTGCCGACGATGCGTACGCCTCCGTGAAGGGCCACGTGCGCACCCACGTGCTGCACCACCAGTTGCTGGAGCATCTGCCCGCGCCTCCCGCATCGGTCCTGGACGTGGGCGGTGGCGCGGGGCACCAGTCCCTACCGCTGGCCCAGGCCGGATACGACGTGACGGTGCTCGATCCGTCGCCGACGATGCTGGGCAAGGCCCGCCAGCGGCTGCAGCGACTGCCGGCGGAAACCCGGCGACGGGTGACTCTCGTCGAGGCCGACGGGGAGAACGCCGTCGATGCGGTCGACGGCACGCGCTTCGCCGCCGTGATGTGCCATGGCGTGCTCGGGTATCTCGACCAGCCGGAGCCGTTGGTCGATCAGCTGTGCCGATGCGCGGCCGACGGTGGGGTGGTGTCGATCATGGCAGGCAACGCCAAGGCGCTGGCGGTGCGCCCGGCGTTGGAGCGGCGGTGGGATGACGCGCTGGCGGCGTTCGACGCCACCGGCGAGATCGGGGTGCTCGGGGTCCCGACCCGAGCCGACACCGTGGAACACCTCAGCGATCTCCTGCGGCGCCGGGACGTGGAGCCGCTGCGTTGGTACGGGGTGTGGCTGTTCGTCGATTGGCTCGAGTTCAGTGGAGCGCAGTTGGACCCACGGGATTCTGACCAGTTGGCGGCGACGGCCGCCGTCGAACTCGAAGCGAGCAGGCGAGACCCGTACCGTCAGCTCAGTCGCGTTTTCCACCTTGTCGGACGCAAGGCTTGCTGACCGGCCCGGCGTGCGCCGGTGTCGATCAGCGGACGACACCCGCTCACCGGTTCATCGTCGCCGCAAGCAGGTAGTCGCCGCCGGCTGCCCCGGGGGCGGACGCGCCAACGGGCGAAGGCCACGCATTGGGGACGGTGCGCAAGGACGCGACGATCCGCGCGGTTTCGATGAAATCGCGGACCAGTTGGGAATCGACATCGGTGCGCCACGCGATCGACAGCGAAGTGGGCGGGATGTTGGTGACGGGAACGAATGCGAGGCCCGGTCGGCTGTAGAACCGTTGTGTCGACGCCTGTGAGAACGCGACGCCGCGCTGCGACAGGATCGCCTCGAAACACTCGTCGACAGTGGATACTTCGGCTCCGAGCCGGACCGGTTCACCCTGCCGGGATTCGGTGGCCAGCCAGAAGTTGCGCCACTCCTCCGGAGCCTTACGCGCCACGAAGAATTCGTTCGTCACCTGCTCCACGCTGACATCGGACCGGGCCGCGAGAGGTGAGCCCGTCGATACGACGAGCACCCTCGGCTCGACGAACAGGGTTTCCATTCCCAACCAGTCTCTGACGACGAGCGGCGGCCGGACAAACGCGACGTCGGAGGAACCGTCGGCCAGACCGACATATGGATCGGCGAAATCGAACGACTGCATCTGAACCTGAACGCGGGGGTACCGCGATTGGAACGCGCTGAGTATCTGAGGAGTCAGTTCCGCGGCGGCGTTGGCCTGGAACCCGACGACGAGTTTGCGGCTGCCGGTGCCGTGCCCCGCCGCCCTGGTGAGGCCGACAATCCGTTCGACGTCGCTGAGTAGCCGCCGGCTCTCCTCCAGCAGCACCAGACCCGCGGGGGTGAGTTCGACGTGACGGCTGCTGCGCAGGAACAGCGCCGCGCCCAGGGTGTGTTCGAGTTTGCGGATCTGAACCGACAGTGACGGTTGGGCAATGTGCAGCCGGGCGGCGGCGTGCCCGAAATGCAACTCCTCGGCGACTGCAACGAAGTACGCCAGCAGCCGCAGGTCGAGCTGGGGAAGCATCTTTCGAGGCTAAACGAGTCGACATCCGCTGACCATTAGGAATTGGCTATCGATCGATGGTTGACAGGTATTGGACGCCCAGCGGCCGCGGCAGCTGTGATGGACGTCATGTCCGCCGATTGGACCAGGTCGGCCGGCACGGGGCGAGAACACCCGCCTCACCCATCCGATTCGAAGGAAACCACGATGACCGTCACCACCCCCGCCTCGACCGCGGCGAGTTGGGCCGAGTCGTTCGCGCAGGCGAACAACTCGGACCCCGAAATCCAAGCGCACGGAAAGTATTTCACGTGCTCGTACCAACTCGACATGACCGATCACACCTTCGTCATCCAGATGAGCGACGGTCAGGTCACCGACATCGCGGTCGATCCCGGCCCTCTCGATGTGCCCTACCAGTTCGCGATCCGTGCAAGCGCCGAGACCTGGCGGAACTTCGGTGTTCCGGTGCCCGCCCCGATGTACCACGGCATCTGGGCCGCCAGCTTTCAGCGCGACATGAAACTCGATGGCGATCTGCTGGTACTCATGCAGAACCTGCGCTGCATCACCCGTCAGATCGAGCTGCTGCGCTCGGTTGGCTCCCCCGTCTGAACACCCCCGCCCGAACACCCTGCGAAACCGAAGGACACCCCTCATGAGCAAGATCTCTCCGGTCACCGGCCACTACGTCGACGTCGAGGTCGACGGTCTGCACTACAAGGTCTTCTACCTCGAGAACGGCGCCGGGCAGCCGTTGGTGTGTCAGCACACCGCGGGATGCCACAACCACCAGTGGCGCGGGCTGCTCGAGGACGAGGAGATCACCGAGAATTACCGGGTCATCGCCTACGACCTTCCGCGCCACGGCAAGTCCGACCCGCCCGAGAACACCGCGTGGTGGACGGAGGAGTACGCGTTGACGGCCGATCACTACGCGAACTTCATCGTCGCGCTCTGCGACGCGCTCGAACTGGAGAACCCGATCTTCATGGGGTCCTCCTTCGGCGGCAACATTGCGCTGCAACTGGCGCTTCGCCGGCCCGACCGGTTCGCCGGCGTCATCCCCGTCGAGGGCGCCGACTACTCCCCCGGTTTCTACCTCGACTGGTGGCAGCATCCTCACGCCAACGCCGCCCAGGTCTGCGCCAGCGGTGTGTGGGATCTGATGGCACCGCAGTCTCCCGAAGCCGACCGCTGGAAGACGTGGTTCTACTACAGCCAGGGTTCGGAAGCCTTCAAGGGCGACCTGCACTTCTACTCGGTCGACCACGATCTACGCGACAAGCTCGGCGAGATCGACGGTGAGCGGTGCCCGGTGGTCATGATGACCGGCGACTACGACTACCTCACCACCCCGGAGGACAGCGCACGGACTGCGTCCCAGATCCGCAACGGCGAGTTCATCGAGATGAAGGGAATCGGTCATTTCCCGATGAGTGAGAACCACGCGGTATTCCGCACGTACCTGCTGCAGGCCCTGGAGATCCTGCGGAAGCGGTCACTCACCAGCGCCTCGACGTAGCCAACACCACCCAGGGTGCACCGTTGGCCTTCGTGGCGCATCCGGTGGCGCATGCGGCGTCACCGGATGCGAGAGGGTGGGGGCGGCCGCCGACATTGCCGCCCCCGGTTGCGGGGTGTGATCACCCAGGCGCACTCACCTGGCGCAATCACCAAGGTGCAGAACGCCTTAAGACGCTCGGCGTGTGGCAGCAAGGGTGGCGAGTAGCATCTGACGGACCCTGGCCAGGAGGAGGTATCGGTGAGCGAGACGACTGGCCCGGCGATCATCGGGGTTCACCATGTCTCACTGACGGTGACCGACCTCGAGGTGAGCCTGGCGTGGTATCAGCGGGTGTTTCAAACCGAGCGCCCGGACATCAAGGTTCCGCACCACGAGAAGGAGGAGACGGGCTACAGCGTGCTGTTACCGGAGCCGCGCTCCGGATTGATCTTCTCGTTGCACACCAACACAGGCAATCGCGGAGAACCGTTCGACGAAGCGCACACGGGTCTGGACCATGTGTCGTTCGGCGTGGCCGGTCGAGACACCCTGCAGGCCTGGGCGGCGTGGCTGGACGAACTGGGCGTCCCCAACACCGGCATCGTCGACGAGACCGAACCGATCCGGTACTCGACCGTGGTGTTCCGCGATCCCGACAACATTCAGCTCGAGATCATCGCAGTCGACTGACTCCTCCTACCGCCCAACGCTATTCACCCTCCCTACAGGGTCGTCGACAGCTTCGCCTTGGCATCGCGCGACCAACCGTCGGCCAGCACCTCACGTCGGCCGTTGAACAGCCCACCGAGTGCCGCCGCGGCAACCACGGCCGGGTCGGTCTTCTGGTCGGCGGGAATGTAGCTGACCATGTCGGTGTCCATGTAGCCGACGTGCAATGCAGTAACGCTGATTCCCCTGGGCGCCAGTTCGTCTCGTACGGCGTCGGTCATCGCCCATGCGGCGGCCTTGGCCGAGGAGTAAGCCCCGCTGGTGGCCGGGTGCAGCCAGGACAGCACGGACAGAACGTTGAGGACCGCTCCGCCGCCGTTGCGCTCGAGCACCGGAGCAAACACCCGAAGCACCTGCAGGGTACCGAAGTAATGTGTCTCCATCTCGGCGCGGATGTCGTCCAGTGATCCATCGAGAAGAGTTGCACGGGTTGATATTCCAGCGTTGTTGATCAGTACGTTCACATCGGATGCGTGCAGCGCGGCACGCTGGATCGACTGCGAGTCGGTGATGTCGAGTTGCACCGGTATGGCGCCGGCAATGTCGACCGCTTCCGGTCGGCGTGCCGCTGCGTAGACTTTGGCGCCGCGTGCGACGAGTGCGACAGCGAATTGGCGCCCGAGTCCGCGGTTGGCTCCGGTGACCAATGCGGTGACGTGTTCAGTGTTCATGATCCGATGTCTCCTGTGATAGCTGGATGAAGTGTGAGTAGGGTCAGCGACCCGGCGCGCGCTCGGTGATCTCCTGCAGAACCCAACGATTGCCGTCGGGGTCGGCGAAGGAGACGAACGATCCGTAGCTGCGACGCCGCGGATCGGGGCCGGCCACTCGCGCCTCCGTCCCCGCGTGGTTGAAGATCCCCGTGGCATCATGGAACACCTCGCTGACGTCGATGCCGCGGGCGATCAGTTCCGCCCGTGCGGCGTCGACGTCGGCGACCACCAGATAGAGACCTTGCGTGGAGCCCGCAACGGCGGTGGTGACACCGGAGCCGAGGATGATCGACGCCGGCGAGCCAGGCGGTGTGAGCTGCACTACCCGGTAGTCGTCGTCGACGGCGAAATCTGCATCCAGTCGCCAGCCGAGTCCGAGGTAGAACAGTTTGGCTGCGTCCACGTCTGATACCGGCAGCACTACAACTTCGAGCTTGAAATCCATGACGACTCCCTGTTCCCTTTTGGTCGAGGTTTCCTGTCTGTTCGAGCCGTGCCGCACCGCCGGATACTCTCGCGACGTCATTGGACCGCCACCACCAGGTCGCGCGGGGACGCCTGATATTGCGCCACCTGCCACCGGCCACCCAGGCGGGTGAGTACCACACCGATGGCCAGTTCGACCGGCGGGCGGTCTGGGAAGCTGAACGTCGCAGCGAGATAGCCGAGCACGACATTGTTTGCCGGACTGCGGCTTTCGAGGACTCGGTAGTTGACCGTCATGCCGGTGGGTTGCGATTCGTAGTAGTCGGCGACGGCTTGCCTGCCCACCCCGTAGGGGCGCAGACCCTGGAAGACTGTGTCGTCGGCGAATGCTGCGGCCACCCGGCCGGAATCGTGGCTGTCGATCCCGGCTTTCCACTCGTCCATGACGGAGGCGATGATCTGTAGGGCGCTCATGTCAGTGGCCCGCGCTCTGGCCGCCGTCGACGTGCAGGATCTCGCCGGTGACGAACGGCGCGTTCTCCAGGTAGAGCACCGCGTCGACGACGTCGGCAACCTCGCCCACGCGGCCCACCGGGTGTAGCGCCGCCAGGGTGTCGTAGTCCGACGGCTGGTGCATGGGCGTCTTGATGATGCCGAGTGCGACTGCATTGGAACGGATTCCGCGCGAGGCGTATTCGACAGCCAGTGCGCGTGTGGCGGCGTTGAGCCCGCCCTTGGTCAAAGAGGCGAGCGCCGACGGCACCGACGAATTGGCGTGGTCGACCAGCGACGTCGAAATCGTCACCAGGTGGCCACCGTCGCCATGCTCGACCATCCGGGCGACCGCAGCGCGGGAGATCTCAAAGAAGCCACGGAGATTCACGCCGGTGATGGCGTCGTAGTCGTCGTCGGTGTAGTCGGCGAAGGGCTTGGCGATGAAGATGCCTGCGTTGTTGACCACGGTGTCAACGCGTCCGAAGCGTTCGACCGCCGTGTCGACGATGCGTCGGCCGACTCCGGGTTTCCCGATGTCACCCGGGATTGCCAGCACCATCGGGTCGCCACTGTCTCCGATGGTGCGGGCATTCGCGACGACGGCGTAGCCGAGCTTGCGGTACCCCGCCACCAGGCCCGCCCCGATTCCTTGCGATGCGCCGGTGATGAGTGCGACGCGGGGGGTTGATGTCACGTTCGTGTTCCCTTCTCGTGGTGTTGATCTTCGGAACACCCGGTCGGGCGATGGGCAGTCCCGGCCCGCAAGACCGGTTCGCTCGCAACTGGTAGGCGCAGACTCTCACTGCATTACGCTGGCCCGTGTGGAGCTGCGGCAGCTGCGCTACTTCGTGACGGTGGCCGACGAGTTGAACTTCGGCAGGGCCGCCGAACGGCTGCGCATCGCGGGCCCCTCGCTCTCCCAGCAGATCAAGGCGCTCGAACGCGACCTCAAGGTGCAGCTGTTCGACCGCAATCGGCGTTCGGTGGCACTGACGGATGCCGGCTCGGCGCTACTCCCTCGGGCGCGGGCCCTCATCGGGCAGGCCGACGAGTTTCGCCGCCACGCCGTCGGTCTGGCGTCGTCCGAGCCCGTCCGGATCGGCTATGTGCAGTGGTGCCCGACGGATTGGGCTGAGCGGGCCGCGGGAGTGGCGCAGCTGCGGGTGGACACCTGGGTGATGCCCTCGCACACGCAGGCGGCCCGCGTCGCGGACGGCAACCTGGACCTCGCGATCTGTTGGGTCGAGCGGGCCGATCTGCAGGCGATGTCACTTGAGGCACGGCTGGTCGGCGCCGACCGGCTCTTCGCGTTGAGTGTCGGACGGGATTCCTCGCCCGTGGACGCGCGCAACCTGACGGTGCTGTTGGACTCCGACGAGGCGAGCTGGTCGTCGTGGAACAGGTACGCCGCGCAGTTCGCCGGGGCGTCGGGCGCTCAGGTCGTACGCGTCGAGGACGGAGGGGTGACAGGTGCGACCTTCTTCGACCACGTCCGCAGACTCCGGCGTCCGGTACTGAACAACCCCAAGGGGCAGCACGACACAACGCCACCCGACCTGGCACGGCGTCCGGTGCAGCAACCCATTCCGATGTGGACGTGGTCGCTGGTCTGGCGGCAAAGCGAGCCGAACCCGTTGGTACACGCGGTCATCGACGCCTTCACGGCCGGCGTCGACCGATCGGGCCTCACCGGGCCGGAGGTGTGGCTGCCTCGAGATGATCCGCACCGCGCGGCGGCACCCTGAGTTCCCGCCAGCGGGCGCCACCAGGGACACCATCGTTACATCGAAGGCCAACCGCCGTGATAGGACGACATCGATGACATCACCACTGACCAACCTAGGCCTGAGCATCCCGGTGCTCGCCGCCCCGATGGCGGGCGGACCGACCACCCCCGCGACGGTGATCGCCGCGTCACGCGCAGGCAGCCTGGGATTTCTCGCCGCCGGTTACAAGTCTCCCGACAGCGTCCAGGCGGAGATCGCCGCGGTGCGCGACGCCTCGGTACCGTTCGGCGTCAACCTTTTCGCACCGAATCCGGTACCCATCGACGTCGAGTCCTACCACCGGTACGCGGTGCAGATGCAGCGCGAGGCCGACCGGTTCGGGATCACCCTGCCCGACGATCCCGTCGACGACGACGACGCCTTCGGGGCCAAGATGGACCTCCTGCTCTCCGATCCGGTTCCGGTCGTCAGCTTCACCTTCGGCCTGCCCGCCGACACCGTGATCCGAGCGCTGCAGCGAGCGGGCACCACCGTCGTGCAGACGGTGACCTCGCCGGGAGAAGCCCAACTGGCCGTGGCCGCGGGCGTCGACATGGTCGTCGTGCAGGCCGCAGACGCGGGAGGACATTCGGGCACGTTCACCCCCGATCGCCCTCTCGATCCCGTGCCCATCATCGACCTGATCCGGCTGGTGAAGGCCGCGGTGCCGGCTCCGGTCGTCGCGGCAGGCGGCCTGGCAACTGCGGAGGGTGTGGCCGATGCACTTCGGGCCGGTGCGGTCGCGGCCGCCGTCGGCACCGTGCTGCTCCTGGCCGACGAAAGCGGCGCTTCCGCCACCCATCGGGCCGCGCTGACCGATCCGGCGCGGACACACACCGTCCTCACCCGCGCCTTCACCGGCCGACCCGCGCGCGGGCTACGCAACTCGTTCATCGAGAAGTACGAAGCGACAGCGCCTCTGGGTTATCCGGCGATTCATCACCTCACCAGCCCGCTGCGCAAGGCCGCCGCGGCAGCAGGCGAAGCCGACCTCGTTCACCTCTGGGCCGGTACCGGCTACCGGCACGCTCGGCAGGAATCCACTGCCGCGATCCTGACCCGTCTCGCCGACAGCGCCTGAACCGGCTAACGACCTGTGCGCTCGCGGTGTTTACACCCCGGCCAGCAGCACGGCCGGCGCATGCCGTCAGAGAGTTCCTCCTGGGTCCGGCGGATGCGCCGCTGTCGAGTCGTATCCTGCTTGGCGTCCTCGACCCAGCAGATGAACTCGTTGCGCGCCAGCGGGGTGATGTCCTTCCATGCGGCCAGTACCGTGGCGTCGGCGGTCAGCGCCGTGCGCAGGTCGGCGGGAAGGTCGTGCACGACACCGCCGGGGACACGCTCGCTGCCCACAGGTCCGACTCCCCTCGATCCACGCCCGTTTCCCCTTATCGTGCCAAACGTCCGATCCGCCCTCAGTGGTTACGCAGCAGCTCGATCAGCCGGTCCTTCTGCATTCGCGAGTAGCCCGTCATGCCGAGTTCCTTTGCCCGGGCCTTCAGTTCAGTGACGGTCCACTCGTCATACGAACCTGACTTCCCGCCCTTGCGGCCGACCGCCGATCTGCCGCGGGCGGCCGCGGCGTTGGCGATCCTGGCGGCCTTCTCCTTGGAGTTGCCCTCCTGGCGGAGTTCTTCGTAAAGTTTCTCGTCCTTGATCGATGCATTCGGCATCCAGTCACCTCCGTCTACGTTCCATCCGTGCGCGACTGCCCGCTGCGCGCGAGTTCCCGCCCCTGTGCACCGCGAAACCGCGGCGGGTGATCAACTGGTCGGAGGCTCCGCCCATGCGTGCGGATTCTCCGCGTGCCAGCGTCGTTCGGCTATGCGGACCCGCCGGTGCGCGATGGCCAGCCACGCCAGACCGCCGATGATCGCGGCCGCCGACACGATGCCCGCCACCCAGGCGGTGGCCGCGGAGCCGGTGGCGAAGGCGAACAGGCACACCACCAGTGCGACGATGCCAACCGCCACCGCGATCAAGCCGGGCGCGTTCGTCCCGTTCTTCATCGACTCGCCTGCGTGCTGCCGTGTCGTCCGGGCATGGTCGACCGGATCCTGCGATGTGTCTCCCACGGGTGCTCCTTCCGCTGGGCGTCCTGGGCACCGACGGTGCGTTTCCCCGGTGCGTTCTCCCGTAGCCCTCTGCTACCCGGCAATGGCGACGATCAAACGGGCCGGACAACGGCGACTCCAGTCGACCACGTAGGAACCGATTCCGGTCGGACGATTCGATTCGCGCTGAGCACAACTCGTGCCACCCACCGCGTCGCTGACTAGCCTGCGGGGTCATGAGTGAGGATTGGCTCGCTGTCATCGTCGGCCTGAGCCTGTTGGTCCTGGTGCTTGTCGGCGCGATCCCGGGCAGCGTGATTCCGTGACCACGCAGACCACCGAAGAGCGGTCGCGAACGGGTACCTCGGCACTGGGTTACGCCGTTGCCGGTGTCGTCGTGGTTGTGGCCTTGGGCGCCGCCACCCGCTTCCTGGAGGCGCAAGTCCCCACCTGGGCCGCCGGCACGCCATTTGCCAAGATCGCCAAGTCGGTCGAGTTCCCCGTTTATGCAATCGCTTTGGGATTGATCGGCAACCTCATCCTCAGCAAGCTCGCGCTGCGCGACGCGCTGTCACGCGGGTTTCGTACCGAGTTCTTCATCAAGACCGGCCTGGTGCTGCTCGGGGCGTCGATCAACCTCAAGCTGTTGATCAGCGCCGCCGGACCGGCGATCATTCAGGCTCTGCTGCTCATTTCGATCGTCTTCGGCTTCACCTGGTGGTTGGGGGGCAGGCTCGGACTGGACGACAAACTGCGCGCCCTGCTGGCCTCGGCGGTGTCGATCTGCGGGGTCAGCGCCGCGATCGCCGCCGCAGGAGCGGTGCAGGCCAAGCGTGAACAGCTCGCCTACGCCGCGTCGCTGGTCATCGCGTTCGCACTGCCCTCGATCTTTCTGCTGCCGTGGCTGGCGCACTGGTTCGGGCTGCCGGATGCGGTCGCCGGGGCATGGATAGGCGGCAACATCGACACCACAGCCGCGGTGGCCGCGTCGGGCGCCATCGCCGGCGAGGATGCCCTGCAGATCGCCACCATCGTCAAGACCACCCAGAACGCCCTCATCGGCGTCGTCGCGATCGCGCTGACCGCCTACTTCGCCCTGAAAGTCGAGCGACGCGACGCGAACGAGGCCCGACCCACCATCGGGCAGTTCTGGGAACGCTTCCCGAAGTTCGTGCTGGGCTTCACCGTGGCTTCGGTGATCGGAACCCTCTACCTGCAGTGGGCCGAGAACGGCAAGGCGGTCATCGGCACCGTCAACGACCTGCGCACCTGGTTCCTGATCTTCGCGTTCGTCGCGATCGGCCTGGAGTTCTCGCTGAAGGGGCTGCGGGAGGCGGGCTGGCGGCCGGTCGCCGTGTTCGCCTCGGCCACCTTCGTCAACATCGTCGTGGCGCTGGGCCTGGCCCTGGTGCTGTTCGGCAACTTCCAGGTGAGTTAGCGCGTACGCTCTGGCCGGTGCAAACGGGCTTGTCACGCCGGCGCTTCCTCGCGCTCAGCGCGACCGCCGCCACGCTGGCCGCGTGCGGCCCACCGAAACCGGGGACGGTCGCCGACGACGGGTCGGTGACCATCGCGCACGCGTTCGGCGAGACCAGGATCCTGTCACCGCCTCGGCGGGTGGTGAGTGCGGGCCTCACGGAACAGGACGATCTGCTGGCCGTCGGGGTCGTCCCGATCGCCGTCACCGACTGGTTCGGCGGCGAGCCGTTCGGCGTGTGGCCCTGGGCCCAGCCCAGACTCGGGGGCGCCCAGCCCGTCGTCCTCGGCCTGAGCGACGGCATCCAGGTCGATCAGATCGCCTCGCTGAAGCCCGACCTGATCGTGGCGACCAACGCGGGACTGGATGCGGACATTTACACGCGGCTGTCGGCGATCGCGCCGACCGTCGCGCAATCCGGTCAGGACGCGTTCTTCGAACCGTGGAAGGACCAGGCCACCACAATAGGTCAGGCGGTGTTCAAAGCCGATGACATGAAGGCCCTCATCGAGGGTGTCGACGACACGTTCACCACCGCGGGCAAGGGCCAGCCGCGGTTCTCGGGGGCGAAGGTGCTTCTGTTGAGCGGCACCTTCTACCGGGACAGTGTGCAGGCCACGCCCGCCGGCTGGCGCACCGATTTCCTTACCCAGATGGGCCTGGTGATCCCCGACAGCATCGACGACTACGACCACGACGGCCGCACCCTCATTCCCCGCGACCACATCGCGTCGGTCCTCGATGCCGCCGACGTGTCGGTGTGGACGACGGAGAGCCCGGAGCAGCAGGCCGCGCTCGAAGCCGACCCTGTCATCGCGGGGCTACGGGCGGCCGACCGGCGCCGCCATGTGTTCACCGACAAGGAGCTCGCCGGAGCGATCGCGTTCGCTTCACCGCTGTCCTATCCAGTGGTCGCCGGCCGGTTGCCTGCGCTGATCGGCGCGGCACTTGCCTGACAAGATGTCGGGGTGACAAGCCAGAAGACCACCCCGACCGAGCCTCATGCCGCCGCGTTCGCCCAGGTCGGATCGACCTACTATCCGATGCTCGTCGCGGTCTTCACCGCGCTCGTGATCATCTCCAACGTCACCGCGACCAAGGGGGTCGCGTTCGGGCCGATCATCGGTGACTGGTCGATCATCACCGACGGCGGATTCATCGTCTTTCCGCTGACCTACGTGATCGGTGACGTGCTCTCGGAGGTCTACGGGTTCCGGGCCGCGCGTCGGGCGATCTTCCTCGGATTCGCCATGAACGCGCTCGCGGCGCTCGCGTTCTGGGTGACGCTCTATCTTCCTGCCGCCGACTTCTACGCCAATCAGGCACACCTCGAGAACATCGTGCACGCCTACACCCAGCTGATCGTGGCGGGGCTCGCGGGTTTCATCGTCGGCCAGACCATCAACGCCTGGGTGGTTGTGGCAATCAAGGAACGCACCAAGGAGAAGCATCTGTGGGCCCGGCTTGTCGGCTCGACGTTCGCCGGACAGCTCGGCGACACACTGGTGTTCTGCAGCATCGCCGCAGGGGCCATCGGCATCAGCTCCTTCGGTGACTTCGTCACCTACACCGCGCTGGGCTGGATCTACAAGACGTTGGTCGAGGTGCTGCTGCTGCCAGTGACCTACCGCGTGATCGCAGCGATCAAGCGGCGTGAGCCGACCTACCGGCCCGTCACCGTGTGAGCGGCCGATAAAGTCATGAGCCTTCGGTAAGGCAGCTCTGGCAACGCTCACAAAGGAGCGGCCGGCGACTTTACCGGCGGGTAGCTTGGGAAGTATGACCGCGACAACGGATGCCAAGATCACCGGCGAGATCATCGGCAAGGTCATCGGCAAGGTGCACGACTACGGCGACCAAGCGCTGCTGCTCGAGTTCGACAGCACCGCCGAGATGCTGGCGTGGGCCGACGTGGTGCGCGACGCCCACCTGCCCGGGGTGGTCGACATCGTGCCGGCCTCGGCGACCGTGCTGATCAAACTCGCCGGCCCGCGCTATCTGGCGCCGACACGACAGCGCGTGGCCGCCCTGCGGCTCGATCCCGCCGTGATCGCCGAATCGGCGCACGGCCACCGCGTCGACATCACCATCGACGTGGTGTACGACGGCCCCGACCTGCACGAGGTGGCTCGGCTGACCGGGCTTGCGCCCGCCCAGGTGATCGCCGCGCACACCGGCACCCCATGGCGGGTCGGCTTCGGCGGCTTCGCGCCCGGATTCGCCTACCTCGTCGGTGGTGACGAACGCCTCCAGGTTCCCCGCCGCGCGGAACCGCGAACGAAGGTACCCCGCGGATCCGTCGCCCTCGCCGGCGAGTTCAGTGGTGTCTACCCGCGGGAATCGCCAGGCGGCTGGCAGCTCATCGGCCGCTCCGATGCCGTGCTGTGGGACGTCGAACGGGAAACGCCCGCCCTGCTGACGCCAGGCATGTGGGTTCAGTTCCGGGCAGTGTGAGGGGATTCCGATGACCGCATGTTTGGAAGTCCTGCGCACAGGACCGCTGGCGCTCGTCGAGGATCTCGGCAGGCCCGGGCTCGCCCACATGGGGGTGACGCGCTCCGGCGCCGCCGACAGGCGCTCCCATGCGCTGGCCAACAGACTGGTCGCCAACCCCGGCGACAGCGCCACCATCGAGGTGACGTTCGGAGGGTTCGCTGCCCGGGTGCGCGGCGGCGACGTGGCGATCGCGGTCACCGGAGCCGACACGGACCCGTCGGTCAACGGGGTCCCGTTCGGCACCAACAGCATTCACTACGCCCATGAGGGCGACGTGATATCGATGGGGGCGCCGCAGGCGGGGCTGCGCACGTACGTCGCGGTCCGCGGCGGCTTCGACGTCGAACCAGTCCTCGGCTCCCGCAGCTACGACGTGATGTCCGCGATCGGGCCCGCCCCCCTGCGCGCCGGTGACGTGCTGGAGGTCGGCGACCACCCTGACGAGTTCCCCGAACTCGACCAGGCGCCGGTGGCCGCGATCAAGACCGACGTGCTCGATCTCGATGTTGTACCGGGGCCCCGCGACGACTGGTTCGTCGATCCCGATGTCCTGGTACGCACCAACTGGCTGGTGACCAACCACAGCGACCGGGTCGGGATGCGGCTGGTCGGGATGCCGCTGGAGTACCGGTGGCCCGACCGGCAGCTGGCGAGCGAGGGCGCCGCCCGCGGCGCGATCCAGGTCCCGCCGAACGGATTCCCGGTGATCCTGGGACCGGACCATCCGGTGACCGGCGGCTATCCGGTGATCGGCGTGGTCACCGACGGCGACATCGACAGGGTGGCTCAGATCCGGCCGGGCCAGACGGTCCGTCTGCACTGGTCGAGGCCGAGGAAGCCGTTCACCGACCGTCGTTGACCCTCCCGAGGTGGGTGTCAAACGGCGCCCGCGCTGGTAGAACGACAGTGTGGACACGCACGATCCCAATGGTCCTCACGTGCGCGGCAACCCCAACGCTCCTCACGTGGGCGGCAACCCCAATGCTCCTCACGTCCGCGGCAACCCCAACGCTCCTCACGTCCGCGGCAACCCCAATGCTCCTCACGTCCGCGGTGTGCACACGGCACGCCTCGTCCACACCTCCGACCTCGACAACGAGACCCGCGAAGACGCGCGCCAGATGGTCATCGAGGCGTTCGCAGGTCAGTTCACCGACGCCGACTGGGAGCACTCGCTCGGCGGCATGCACGCACTCATCGGTTATCACGGTGCCCTCATCGGGCATGCGGCTGTCGTCCAGCGCAGGCTGATCTACCACGACACCCCGCTGCGCTGCGGATACGTCGAAGCGGTGGCGGTACGGGAGGACTGCCGTGGCCAGGGCCTCGCGCGAGCGCTGCTGGACGCGGTTGAACAGGTCGTGCGCGGCGCCTACCAACTCGGCGCGCTGAGTTCATCCGACGCCGGTCGCCGTCTGTACGGCTCCCGCGGGTGGATCCCGTGGCGCGGGCAGACCTACGTGCTTGCACCCGCAGGCGTCACCCGCACCCCCGACGACGACCGCTCCCTCTTCGTCCTGCCGATCACCGTCGATCTCGACGACACCGCGGAGATCACCTGCGACTGGCGTGCAGGCGACGTCTGGTAGGCGCCGATCTCACAACCGCCACGCGGCCCGGGTGAGCGGAACGTCACAGCCGGGTCACCGCACGCAGCGTCGGGGCAATAATGAACGCATAGCGTCGTGAGCCGAGCCGGGGCTGAACGGTACACAGCCCCGCAATGACCCGGTAACCGCTTGGAAACACGACATGCATACACAGAACATATGAGCCAGCCCGACTGGCAGCCGCTCACCGGCTTCCGCGTGGCCGTCACATCGGCCCGCCGAGCAGACGAGCTGAGCACAATGCTGATCCGCAGGGGCGCCTCCGTCACCTGCGCCGCCGCGATCGACATGGTGTCGCTGCCCGACGACGACGAGCTGCGGACACACACCGAAGCATTGATCGACTCACCGCCCGACATTGTGGTGGCGACCACCGGAATCGGGTTCCGCGGCTGGGTCGCCGCCGCCGACGGCTGGGGCCTGGCCACCGAACTGGTCAACGCGCTCGGCAAGGCTCGCGTCGTCTCGCGCGGACCCAAGGCCACCGGAGCGCTACGCGCTGCCGGGCTGCCCGAGGAATGGTCGCCCGAATCCGAATCGTCCCGGGAGGTGCTGCACTACCTGCGCGAGGCCGGTGTCGCCGGCCACCGCATCGCGGTGCAGTTGCACGGCGCGACCGCCGACTGGGACCCGTTCCCCGAGTTCATCGGCGAGTTGTGCGAGGCGGGTGCCGAAATCGTGCCCATCCGGGTGTACCGCTGGCGCCCCGCACCGCGCCACGGCGCGTTCGACCAACTCGTCACCGGCATCGCCGACGAGCAGTTCGACGCGGTGAGCTTCACGTCGGCGCCCGCCGTGGCGTCGGTCATCATGCGCGCGGCCGAGCTGGGCGTGAGCGATCGGCTTCTGGCAGCGCTGCGCGGACCGGTGCACGCCATGTGCGTCGGTCCCGTCACCGCGCGTCCCCTTGTCCGGCTGGGGGTGCCGACCTCGATGCCCGAACGCATGCGTCTCGGCGCCCTGGCGCGCCACATCACCGACGAGCTACCGCTACTGCGGTCGCGCACCATGCGGGTAGCGGGTCATGTGCTCGAGATCCGCGGCACCTGCGTGCTGGTGGACGGCGCCGTCAAGGCGCTTTCCCCCGCGGCGATGGCGACCATCCGAGCCCTCGCCCATCGCCCCGGTACGGTGGTATCGCGCGCGAGCCTGCTCGATGCACTGCCGGGCAGCGGCACCGACACCCACGCCGTGGAAACCGCCGTGCTGCGGCTGCGCACCGCGCTCGGCGACAAGAACATCGTGTCGACGGTGGTCAAGCGCGGTTACCGGCTAGCCGTCGACGACGACATCGATGAGAACGTCCGCAACAAGGCGCAGCCACTGTGAGCCTGCTGCTGGTGGCGCACGGCACGCGCAAACGGCAGGGCGTGTCGATGGTCGGTGACCTCGCCGATCGCGTCGCCGCCATGCTCGGCCGCACCGTGCACGTCGCGTTCGTCGACGTCCTCGGCCCCACCCCTAGCGAGGTGCTTGCGGACTGGCACGACCGGCCTGCGATCGTGGTGCCCGCCTTCCTGTCCCGTGGCTATCACGTACGCGCGGACATACCGGCACACGTGGCCGACAGCGGGCACCCCGATGTGACCGTCACCGCCGCCCTCGGGCCCGACCCGCAGATGATCCGGGTGATGGCCGGCAGGTTGGCCGAATCCGGCTGGCGTCCCGGCGATTCGGTCGTCCTCGCCGCGGCGGGCACTTCGGATCCGACCGCCCAGCGCGACCTCCACACCACGGCCACCTGGCTGTCGGCGCTGACCGGATCGCGGGTAGAGCCGGCCTTCGCCGCGACCGGGACACCGCGGATCGCCGACGCGGTGACCGCATTGCGCCGCGACGGCGCGCGCCGCGTCGTCGTGGCGTCCTACCTGCTGGCGGACGGCCTGTTCCAGGATCGGCTGCGGGCCAGTGGCGCCGACGTGGTCACCGATCCGCTCGGCCTGCATCCCGGCACCGTGCGCCTCGTCGCCGCCAGGTTCCGCCGCGCACGCCTGCCGCAGCAGGCCGGCCGGTGGGCGGTGGCCCGGGACCGGGGCGAGGTCGCGTAGCCCGGGCTAGATGCAGCCACTGACGTTGATGCGCCTGCCGACGTTCGCGCAGACGTTGATATTCGGCGGCGGAGGCGGTGGGGGCGGCGGAGGCGGTGCCGCATAGTCCTCGGGCATCGGCGCATACTCCGCGGGAGGGGGCACCCACGGCGCGATGGCGTCGGCGATGCTGCCGCACCCGCTGACGGAGACGCGCCTGCCCCCGACACCGGCGCACACATCGGCGTCATGCTGGGTGGTCATCGTCGACGCGCCCAACATCTCGATGCCGGTGACCATGGCGACCCCGCAGAGCACGGCAACCCCGATCCGTTTGCATCGGTTCATCTGAATCCCCATCTCCTCGGGCACACCGGTGGTGTCGGTGCCGCGCCGCGTGCTGTCAGCGCACGCGCATTGTGCACCGCGGCCACCGCAATTTCCCGGCTTTGGTCGAACGTCACAGAACCGCGACATTGTCTCGACGATCGGAAAGGCGGGCGAGTGCCATACTCGCGCAATGACACAACGCTCCGTTGCGTTGGAGACCTACCGCTATCTGCGTGGCGGTATGCCGGTCATGATCGTGATGTTGGCCGCCGCTGTGCTCATCGAGAGAGTGCGGGCGGATTGCTGGCAGACATCGATCAGCGCCTACTACTTCACCTCGGCGCACGCCGTGTTCATCGGCGCTCTCTGCGCGACAGGCGCCATGTTCATCGTCTACCGCGGCAGCAGCGACACCGAGGACGTGCTACTGAACCTGGCGGGCATCCTGATGTTCATCGTCGCCATGGTGCCCACCACGCGCCCCGTCCTCGAATGCGGAACCGCCTTGGCGCCCGGCGAACTCGAGCTCGGGACGGTCATCCGCTCGAATGTGTGGGCGGTCGTCATCGCACTGGTCGCCTCCCGGTTGGCGTCCTGGTGGCTGCACCGCAGGACAGACACGTCCGACCAGATGAGCGTCCTTGGCACCGTGGCGATCTGGGCCCAGCGCCTCATCCTCGCCGTGGGCCTGGCCACCCTGATCCTCGCCCCCGACTGGTTCACCGCGAACGCCCACGGCATCGCGGCCGTGATCATGTTCGCCGCGATGATCCTGACGGTGTTCATCACCGCATTCCTCAGTGGACGGCAGGATGACGCCAAATGTCCGAATCGGCAGATCTACCACCGGCTCTATCATCTGATCGCCGTGGCGATGGTGCTGACCCTGACGGTGACGGTGGCGCTGCACTTCACCCTCGACGGCTTCAACCACGCCGTGCTCATCGCCGAATCCGCGCTGATCCTCGAATTCGGCGCCTACTGGACGATCCAGACGATCGAGTTGTGGAGCACCGGGACCCGCGACGAGCTGATCTCCGACGACGCTTGCACACGACAGCGGCTGTTGCGCGCGCTGTGATGGTCTGTGCCGGGGCTTCTGCGCCAGGGCTGTTGGTTCGACGCCCCCCACGACCCCTGCGCAGACATCGCGCAGTCCAGTCGCGGCGGCCAATCGCGGCTACGCCGAGATGCGGCGGCCCACCTGTACGACGCCGTAGTCGGTGACCCGGGTGGCGTATACCGGCAGCGAGACGGCAGGGTCATCGAGGCAGGTCCCGTCGTCCAGCGCGAACGCCTGCTTCTTGATCGGCGTCTGAACCGTGGCTCGGCCCGCGCGGTCGCCCACGATGCCGCGCGACATCACCGCAGCTCCCGAGAACGGATCGATGTTGCCCACCGCCCGCAGCGAGCCGTCGTCGAGGCGGAACAGCGCCGCCTGCGATCCGTCGTCCAGCAGGACACCGGCACCGCGGCAAGGGATCAGGAAGTCGTACCGGCACGCATTGGTCCAGGCGTGGAGGTCATCCGCCTTGGCGCGACGGTCGTCGAGCAGCGTCATGATTGCTCCTTCTGATAGCGGGGCATGCCGATCGGCACCTTGCGGCCGTGGCTCTCGGTGAATTGCACGGTCGGATCGGGAGTTTCGGGCGCGTTGACGAAGGAAACGAATCGCGACAGCTTGTCCGGATCGTCCAGCACACCCTTCCACTCGCACGCGTAGCCGTCGATGTGGCGGGCGATCGCGTCTTCGAATTCGGCTGCCAGGCCCAAGGTGTCGTCGCACACGACCTCACGCAGGTGATCCAGTCCGCCGTCGAGCGCCTCCAGCCACGGCGCCGTGCGCTGCAGTCGGTCGGCGGTGCGGATGTAGAACATCAGGAACCGGTCGATGTAGCGCACCAGGGTTTCGTCGTCGAGGTCCCCTGCGAGCAGTTCGGCATGCCTCGGCGTCATCCCGCCGTTGCCGCACACGTAGAGGTTCCAGCCCTTCTCGGTGGCGATGACGCCGACGTCCTTGCCACGCGCCTCTGCGCACTCACGGGCACACCCGGAGACACCCATCTTGATCTTGTGCGGTGCACGCAGCCCGCGGTAGCGCAACTCCAGGTTGATGGCCATGTGCACCGAATCCTGCTGGCCGTAGCGGCACCAGTCACTGCCCACGCAGCTCTTGACCGTACGCAGCGACTTGCCGTATGCGTGGCCGGATTCCATCCCGCCTTCGACGAGGCGCCGCCAGATCTCGGGCAGCTGATCCACCCGCGCACCGAACATGTCGATGCGCTGCCCGCCGGTGATCTTGGTGTACAGGTTGAAGTCCCTCGCGACCTCGCCGATGAGGATCAACTGTTCGGGCGTGATGTCGCCGCCGGGCACCCGCGGCACCACCGAATAGCTGCCGTTCTTCTGGATGTTGGCCAGGAAGTGGTCGTTGGAATCCTGCAGCGACGACTGCTCACCGTCGAGGATGTGCCCGGAGCCGGTGGACGCCAGGATCGACGCGATGGCGGGTTTGCAGAGATCGCAACCCTTTCCGGTGCCGAACCGCTCGATGAGCCCGGAGAACGTGCGGATCTCGGTGGCGCTGATGATCTCGAAAAGCTCGGCACGCGACTGGCTGAAGTGCTCGCACACCGCCTTGGACTGCTCGACGCCCTCGGCCTCGAGCAGCTGCTTGAGCAGCGGCACACAGGAACCGCAGGAGGTGCCGGCCTTGGTGCAGGCCTTCAGCGCGGGCACGTCATGACAGCCGGCGGCGATGGCGTCGGTCAGATCGCCCTTGGTGACGTTGTTGCATGAGCAGATCTGCGCCGCGGCGGGCAGTGCACCGACACCGAGGGCCGCCCCGCCCTCGGAGCCCGCCGGGGCGATCAACGCCATCGGGTCGCCGGGCAGCTGCTCGCCGACCATCGGCCGCAGCAACCCGTAGCTGGACGCGTCGCCGACGAGGATGCCGCCCAGCAGGGTCTTGGCGTCATCGGACAGGACGAGCTTGGCGTAGGTCTGGTTGACGGCGTCGTTGACGACGACTTCCAGGCAGTTGGGCGTGGTTCCCATGGCGTCGCCGAAGCTGGCGACGTCGACGCCCAGCAGCTTGAGTTTGGTCGACATGTCGGCTTCGGGGAACTCGGCGGCGCCGCCGAGCAGCCGGTCGGCGACCACCTCGGCGCTGGTGTAGCCGGGCCCCACCAAGCCGTAGCAGCGGCCCTCGATGGCGGCCACCTCACCGACCGCGTACACCGCGGGATCGGTTGTCACACATGACAAATCGGTGAGCACACCGCCGCGCTCGGCGATCCCCAGCCCGGCCGCGCGGGCCAGCTCGTCGCGGGGACGCACCCCGGCGGCGAACACCACCACACCGGCGTCGATCTGGCTTCCGTCGCTGAGGGTGATCAGCAGCGACCCGTCCGGCGTGGCTTCGACGGCCTTGGTGCCGACACCGGCGTGCACCGCGATGCCCAGCTCGCCGATCATCCGGCCCAGGAGTGCCCCGCCCGCCTCGTCGAGCTGCACGGCCATCAGCCGCGGCGCCATCTCGACGACGTGCGGTTGCATCCCGAACCGGCGCAGCGCGTTGGCCGCCTCCAGTCCGAGCAGGCCACCGCCGACCACCACACCGGCGGTGGTGTGCCCGGCGGCCAGGGTGCGCTGCACATCAGCGTGGATGGCGTCGAGATCGTCGAGAGTGCGGTAGACGTGGCAGCCCGGCAGGTCGTGACCGGGTACCGGCGGCACGAAGGCATACGAGCCGGTGGCCAGCACCAGTGCGTCGTATCCGACCTCGGCGCCGTCGGCGGTGCGCACACTGCGGGCGTCGACGTCGACGGCGGTCACCGCACCACCCAGCCGGAGGTCGACCAGGTCGTCGCCGGCGTAGTCGTTGCCGGGCAACGCCAGCTGGGCGCGGTCCCAGTGCTCGGTGTAGCCCGTCAGCCCGACCCGGTCGTAGGCGGCGTCGGCCTCCTCTGCCAGCACGGTGACCCGCCAGGACCCATCCGCGTCGCGGGCGCGTAACGCTTCCACGAACCGGTGTCCGACCATGCCGTGCCCGACGACCACCACATCTCTGCTCGACGTCATGCGGCCGAGGCTAGGGAGCCGATATTGCGGCCGTGTCGGCCCTGTGTGAAGCCGCCATCACACTGTGCTCACTTGCCCGGACACCGCGTTGTGAGACCTGTTCACTCCCGGCGAACACCCAGACGGAACTTAAGCGTGATCGACTCAAGTTCTATCGGGTGAGACCGGTGAGGTGCCGGTCGGACAACACAGACAAGGAGCACTCATGAGCAGGAATGTCACCCTGTGGGCTCGTCCCGCGTGGAATGCAGACCGCTGGGTCCGTGATTTCTTCGGCCCCGCCACCGCCGACGACTGGTTCAAGCCACTGCCGGCAGGCTTCAATCCCGCCGCGGAGATCGTCCGGGACGGTGACGACGCGATCGTGCGTGTGGAGCTGCCCGGTGTCGACGTCGCCAAGGACGTCAACGTAGATGTCGAGGACGGCCGACTGGTCATCCACGGCGAGCGCCGCGACGAGTTCACCGCCGAGCAGGGCCCCCGGGACGGCACTGAGGACGGCAAGGACGAGCAGGCCCCCGTGCGCAGGACCCTACGTGAGGTCAGGTACGGCTCCTTCCGCCGTTCGTTCGCGCTGCCCGAGCACATCACCGGTGACGCCGTCACCGCGTCCTACGACGCAGGCGTACTCACCGTGCGGATAACCGGGGCACACAAGAAGCCCGAGGTTCCCGGCGCGCAGCGCATCGCGATCGACAGCAAGTAAGTTTCGACGAGGTGCCGAAATCCGGTGGGGTCATACCCACCGGATTTCTTTGGCGGGCCCGGTGAGCGGGTTCAGGACATCCGCAGGAAACAAGTAGTTCGATACTCGCGCGCGGACCGACGCCGGAGCCACACCATACGAGAGTGCCCCCAGAGCCGTTGCTCCCGCGCGGTCCCCGCCCGTCATTGGTCAGCCCGCTGGTCCTGAGCGATCGCGATGCGGCTCCGCCCGACGCGGCCCGCGCGCTACTCGCCGACGAGCAGGACCGGCGCGTGGTGCTCGTCGAGTTGCGGCTGGAGCCCGGCGACATTCCCGACATCGTCCGCGGCAGGTTCATGGATCTGTTCACGCAGGTTTTCAACGCCGCCGACGGTCCACCGCAGCCCGAACCAGTGGGCCGCCACTACATGCGCTGCGTGCTGACCCCCGACGAGGTCCGGCAGCTCGTCCAGGGTGGTTCCCGGTCTCCGACGACGCGGGCGGCGCAACGCGCGCTCTCACTGATCTTTCACGTCTGGCCCGATCTCGTGGTCGACGCACACCTGGACCGGTCGTTGGGCACGATCAAGGCCGACGCCGCATCGCGCACCTACTGCTGCAGCGGAGCCGGCATCGTCTGGGCCGTTCTGGATTCGGGAATCGACGCGACACACCCGCACTTCGTCGCGAACGCCACGCTGACCGCCGATTCGGTCAAGGCGCTGCACCGCGACTTCACCCTGCGATCCGGCCCGCCCGTTGATCCGCTGACCGATCCGGTGGGCCACGGCACCCACGTCGCGGGAATTATCGCCGGATGCGCGCCCACCGACGCGGCCGTCCTGCGCATCGCCGCCAACGAGCCCACCGCCGAGGGCTTTCCGAACTGGGTGCCGCGCGGACTCGCCGACGGCGGTTGCCTGTCGGGGGTGGCACCGAAGGCCAACCTCGTCAGCCTCAAGGTGCTCGACGACAACGCCAAAACACTGTCGAGTGTCATCATCGATGCCCTGGACTATGTCCGGACCATCAACGGCTACGGCCGCGACCTGCAGATCCACGGCGTCAACCTGTCGCTCGGATGTGGTTGGCTACCAAGAGATTACGCTGCAGGCCAGAGTCCGCTCTGCAAGGAGCTGGATCTGTTGGTCGGTACCGGTGTGGTCGCCGTCGTCAGCGCGGGCAACTCGGGGGCCGGCGGCACGATGACCGGCATGAGCAATGACATATACGGACAGCTGGCCACGATCACCGATCCCGGCAACGCCGCATGCGCCATCACCGTCGGTTCCGTCCACCGCTACCGCCCGCATACCTTCGGCATCACCTTCGACTCGTCGAAGGGACCGACGCTGGACGGTCGGCTCAAACCCGATCTGGTGGCCCCCGGCGAGCGCATCACGTCGGCCGCGACCGGTGGGCTGGCCGCAGGTGTTCCGCCCCTGACCGCGGAGAACGGCGATGCCGCAGGCGCAGCCTGTTACATCGAAGACAGCGGGACCTCGATGGCCGCGGCGCACGTGTCGGGGGTGGCCGCCGCATTCATGTCGACCCGTACCGAGTTCATCGGACAGCCCCAGCAGGTGAAGGACATCCTGATGTCCACCGCCACGGACCTGGGCCGCCACCAGTTTTACCAGGGCGCAGGTCTGGTCGACCTCATGCGGGCATTGTCCAACACCTGACCGCAAGCCCTTCGATACCAGCCCCTTCGATACGAGGAACGCACCATGGCCACGATCAACGGAATGCCGTACTACGAAGTCGAATTCACCGCAGACGGCTCCCTGGACACCGCGGGCGGCGGGGACGGCGGGCTCATCGCGGCAGTCGCGGCGAGCGGGATCAGCGACGTGTTCGTCATGTCGCACGGCTGGAACAACGGCGTGGACTCGGCGCGCAACCTGTATCGCGCGATGTTCGGCCTGCTAGCCGACCAGCTGGGCGCACGCCGGTCCGCCAGCGTCGCCGTCGGCCTCATCTGGCCCTCACTGCTGTTCCCCGAGGACGACCCGGCGACCGCGCGGGCGGTTCCGTCCACGGGCGCTCAGCTCGCGGCCGCACTGGCCCCCGCGTTCCCCGGCCAGCAACAGCCGTTGGCGACCATCGGCGAGCTGCTCGACGACAGGCCCCAGGACGCCGCGAAGCTCAACGAGTTCCACGTGCTGGCCAACCAGCTGGTGACCACCCCACCGCAGGGCGGCGAGGACACCGGCGAGTCTCGGCTCCTCAGCGCCGACACGCTCACAGTTCTCAGCCATGCCGCGGCGATGGCGCCCCGGCAGGGTGGCGACGCGCAAGGGATCGGCAATCCGTTCTCGGTGTTCTGGTCGGGCGCCAAGGAGGTGCTGCGCACGCTGAGCTACTACGAGATGAAGAATCGGGCCGGCGTTGTCGGGCAGGCCGGGCTGGGTCCGCTGCTGGGCCGGCTGGCCGGACCACCGCGAATCCACCTGATCGGCCACAGCTTCGGCGCGCGGCTGGTGTCCTATGCCCTGGCGGGATTGCCCGACGGCTGGCGCGGGTCGGCGAGCGCGGTCAAGTCCCTGACCCTGGTCCAGGGCGCCTTCTCACATTTCACCTTCGCCTCACCGCTGCCGATCGACGCCGCCAGAAGCGGCGGTCTGGCCGGTGTCCGCGACCGCGTCGACGGCCCGCTGATCGCCACGTTCAGCTCTGCGGACCGCGCAGTCGGGTGGTGGTACCCCGCCGCGAGCATGCTGGCGCGCGAAGACAGCGAGGCCGCCGACGACCTGGTCTACCGGTGGGGCGCGATGGGCCGCGACGGCTACCAGCAGCGGCCGGCGGCGACCGTGGTGCCTCTGTCGGCAGCGGGCAAGCCCTACCACTTCTCTCCGGCGACGTTCTACGCGTTGGACTCCAACGAGGTCATCAACGCCAACCAGTCGCCGTTCAGCGGGGCGCACAGTGACATCTGCCATCCCGAGGTGCTCTGGGCGGTGGTGTGCGCGGCCGGTCTGGATGCCTGACGCGCCGACCTCACACCCAGCGCGCGAGGATCTCGTTGGCCCGAGCAGTCAACGCCGCCTGTAGAAATGGGCCGAAGCTGATCCGGGCAACCCCCAGCGGGCCGAACGAGGCGGGGTCATCCTGGTTCGGCAGGGCGATCGCATTGATGGGAAGCGGAAGTTCGGTCGCCAAGCGCCGCAAGGTATCCGGGTCGTGACGTCCGACCGGATACAGGACGTCGGCGCCGGCGGCAGCCGCCTCGGTCAGCCGGACGATGGCTCGGTCGACACGATCCGACGCGTCACCGTCCTGGCGCAGGAACAGGTCAGTGCGCGCATTGACCACCACGTGTACACCGGCGGAGTCGGCGGCTTCACGCAACGCCCCGACGAGCTGGGCGTGCTCGGCGGAGTCCCGCAGCCGGCCACCCTCACTGTGCACGGTGTCTTCGATGTTGAGCCCGACCGCGTCGACACCGAGCAGGCCGTCGATGAGGCGGCCCGGGGACTCGGCGTAGCCCGATTCGATGTCGACCGACACGGGGACGTCGACGGCCGCGGTGATCTGGGCGACGCGCGCGAGCAGGTCGTCGAACGACATCCCCTCGTTGTCCCCCTTACCGAGCGAGTCGGCCACCGGATGGCTGCCCACCGTCAGGGCCGAAAAGCCCGCGTCGACGGCCAGCTTCGCCGACCAGGCGTCCCACACCGTGGGGAGAATGACCGGATTGCCCGGCTGGTGCAGCGCGAGCAACGCGGCTGCCCGATCTTGTAGTTCCTGCTTCGACACTGCGTCGGACACGCCGTCATCCTTCCACTCTGGGTCGTGCGGCGTGACCTTCGTCACGTCGCACTTCATAATGTGACTAGCATCGATTGTCGTACTGTGATCGATGACACCCTTCAGCCCGAGGAGGTCAATTGTCCAGCACCACCGAGTTCACCGAGCTGCACGAGCTGATCGGAGATCTGCGGCGCTGCGTCACGGCGCTGGTGTCCAGGTACGGTGACTCGCCCGCCACCCGCCGCATTGTGAACGACGCCGAGGGCATTCTCAATGCCGTCGACCGGCTCGACATCGACGCAGAGGAGCTGGAGCTCGGCAGGCGGGTCACGCGTCACAAGCAACCGGAGAAGATCCCGATCCCCGATACCCAGTACGACTCGGACTTCTGGCGGGATGTGGACGACGAAGGTGTCGGGGGGCAGCGATGAGCGCTTGCGCCGCGACGAGCGGAATGCCCCGCATCCGATAGACAACATGCGAGCAGGAACTGACGGAACCGCCGAGGAACCGGCTTCGCGCACCCGCGTGGTCTGCGACCGATACAGGAAAGGGAGCCTTGAGCGCACCCACCGCTGACCGCCCGGGGACGGGCGTCTTCTCGTCCAACCGCGCTGCAATTCCCCAGCGCACACTGCGTACCGATCGGTGGTGGAAGGCCCCGCTGCTGACTGACCTGGGCCTGGCCACATTCGTCATCTACGCGACCGTGCGCGCATTCTGGGGCAGCGCGTATTGGGTTCCCGAATACCACTATCTGACACCGTTCTACTCACCGTGCGTGAGCACGGCGTGTGCGCCGGGGTCAAGCCATTTCGGCACGTGGGTCGGCGAACTGCCGTGGTTCATCCCGATGGCGTTCATTTCACTGCCGTTCCTTCTACTGTTCCGCCTGACCTGTTACTACTACCGGCGCGCCTACTACCGGTCGGTGTGGCAGTCCCCGACGGCATGCGCGGTGGCCGAGCCGCACGCGAAATACACCGGAGAGACTCGCTTCCCGCTCATCATGCAGAACTTCCACCGCTATTTCTTCTACGTCGCGGTGCTCATCTCGCTGGTCAACACCTACGACGCCGTCACCGCCTTCCATTCGCCGTCGGGCTTCGGATTCGGTCTCGGCAACGTCATCCTCACCCTCAACGTCATCCTGCTGTGGGCGTACACGCTGTCCTGCCACTCATGCAGGCACGTCACCGGCGGCCGGCTCAAGCACTTCTCCAAACATCCTGTGCGCTACTGGATCTGGACGCAGATCAGCAAGCTCAACACCCGCCACATGCAGTTCGCGTGGATCACCCTCGGCACTCTGATGCTGACCGACTTCTACGTCATGCTGGTTGCCAGCAACACCATTTCGGATCTGAGATTCATTGGCTGACAATCTCGAAGATCTCGCTGACATGAGCGCTAGTGCACGCACGAAAAGGCAAGTGAGGGTAAATGGCTGAGCCGGGTTCTCCTCGACCGAGGGCCTCGTCGGCGGTGGAACGGCATCCCTACGACGTGATCGTCATCGGAGCCGGCGGCGCCGGGCTGCGAGCGGTGATCGAGGCCAGGGAGCGCGGCCTGCGCGTCGCCGTCGTATGCAAGTCACTGTTCGGCAAGGCGCACACGGTGATGGCCGAGGGCGGCTGCGCGGCGTCGATGAAGAACGCCAACCCGAAGGACACCTGGCAGGTCCACTTCGCCGACACGATGCGGGGCGGCAAGTTCCTCAACAACTGGCGGATGGCCGAACTGCACGCGCAGGAAGCTCCCGACCGGGTGTGGGAGCTGGAGACCTACGGCGCGCTGTTCGACCGCACCAAGGACGGCCGGATCAGCCAGCGCAACTTCGGCGGCCATACCTACCCGCGCCTGGCCCACGTCGGTGACCGCACCGGCCTGGAGATCATCCGGACCATGCAGCAGAAGATCGTCTCGCTGCAGCAGGAGGACAAGGCCGAGCTGGGCGACTACGAGGCCAGGATCAAGGTGTTCGCGGAGTGCACGATCACCGAGCTGATCCTCGACGAGACCGGCGGTGAACGCAGAATCGCCGGCGCGTTCGGTTACTGGCGCGAGTCGGGCCGGTTCATCCTGTTCGAGGCCCCGGCCGTGGTGCTCGCCACGGGCGGGATCGGCAAATCCTTCAAGGTGTCGTCCAACAGCTGGGAGTACACCGGCGACGGACATGCGTTGGCGCTTCGGGCCGGCGCGACGCTGATCAACATGGAATTCATCCAGTTCCACCCCACCGGGATGGTCTGGCCGCCCAGTGTGAAGGGCATTCTGGTCACCGAGGGTGTGCGCGGCGACGGCGGGGTGCTGAAGAACTCCGACGGCAAGCGGTTCATGTTCGACTACATCCCCTCGGTCTTCAAGGGCCAGTACGCCGAGACCGAGGAAGAGGCGGACCAATGGCTCAAGGACAACGACTCCGCGAGGCGCACCCCTGACCTGCTGCCCCGCGACGAGGTGGCCCGCGCCATCAACTCCGAGGTCAAGGCCGGACGGGGCACCCCGCACGGCGGGGTCTATCTCGACATCGCCTCGCGCATCCCCATCGAGGAGATCAAGCGCCGGCTGCCGTCGATGTACCACCAGTTCATGGAGCTGGCGGAGGTCGATATCACCAAGGACGCGATGGAAGTCGGGCCGACCTGCCACTACGTCATGGGCGGCATCGAGGTCGACCCCGACAGCGGGGCGGCGAGGACGCCGGGTCTGTTCGCCGCGGGCGAATGCTCGGGCGGAATGCACGGCAGCAACCGGCTGGGCGGCAACTCACTCTCGGACCTGCTCGTCTTCGGGCGCCGCGCGGGCCTCGGTGCGGCTGACTACGTGCGTGCGCTCGCCGACCGGCCGAGGGTCCCCGACGACGCCGTAGACGCCGCCGCAAAGATGGCCCTGTCCCCCTTCGACGAGCATCCCCACGCCGAGAATCCCTACACGCTGCACCAAGAGCTGCAGCAGTCGATGAACGATCTCGTCGGGATCATCCGCCGGGCCGACGAGATCGAGGATGCGCTGACCCGACTCGCGGAGCTCAAGGCCCGACTACGTAACGTCACCGTCGAAGGCCACCGGCAATTCAACCCGGGCTGGCACCTGGCCGTCGACATGCGCAACATGCTGCTTGTCAGCGAGTGCGTGGCCAAGGCCGCGTTGCAGCGCACCGAGAGTCGCGGCGGCCATACCCGCGATGACTATCCGCAGATGGACGCCGACTGGCGCAACACGCTGCTGGTGTGCCGCGCGGCGGGGGGCGACCCCACGGCGGCTCTGGTCCCCGATGTGAGCGTGACACCCGAGTCGCAGGTCCCTATGCGACCCGATCTTCTGGACTGTTTCGAGCTCTCGGAGCTGGAGAAGTACTACACGGACGCTGAACTGGGCGACCATCCGGAACGGAGAAACTGAGATGGGCGGCTCCCAAGGAAGCTACCAAGCCAGCATGCGGGTGTGGCGCGGCGACGAGACCGGCGGCGACCTGCACGACTACCGGGTCGAGGTCAGCGAGGGCGAGGTGGTGCTCGACATCATCCACCGCATCCAGGCCACCCAGGCGCCCGACCTGGCGGTTCGGTGGAACTGCAAGGCCGGCAAGTGTGGTTCGTGTTCGGCCGAGATCAACGGCCGACCGCGGCTGTTGTGCATGACCCGGATGTCGACCTTCGATCCCGCCGAGACGGTGACGGTCACCCCGCTGCGCGCGTTTCCGGTGATGCGCGATCTCGTGACCGATGTGTCGTACAACTACGAAAAGGCGCGCGAGATCCCGTCGTTCACCCCGCCGAAGGACCTCCAGCCGGGCGAGTACCGCATGCAGCAGGTCGACGTGGAGCGCAGCCAGGAGTTCCGCAAGTGCATCGAGTGCTTCCTGTGCCAGAACACCTGCCACGTGATCCGCGACCATGAGGAGAACAAGCCTGCGTTCGCCGGACCCCGCTACCTGATGCGCATCGCCGAACTCGACATGCATCCGCTGGACGTCCTGGACCGCAAGGACATGGCACAGGACGAGTTCGGCCTGGGCTACTGCAACATCACCAAGTGCTGCACCGAAGTCTGCCCCGAGCACATAAAGATCACCGACAACGCACTCATCCCAATGAAGGAGCGGGTCGCCGACCGAAAATACGACCCGATCGTCTGGCTCGGCAACAAACTCTTCAGGCGCTGACGATCGGCAGCCGCTCACGAAGTGTGAAGCAACGGACGAGTTTCTGAAAATACTCGCGTCTGATTCGGGTGCGATCCGTGGCCTCACCGCAAAAGGCGCGTAGGCTCGTGCCAAGCGGCCAATCAACGACGAAGGGCAGCAATATGGGCATGGGACAAACCCACAGCGTCAACGACATCCGCACCGCCATCCGCGAGCTGACGGCCCGCGCCGAACTGGCTCGCAAAGAGGGCAGGCCGGAGGATGCCGCGGAGCTGGATCAGCGCATCAAGGGCTATCGCGAGGAACTCGCCGAACGTCCGTAGCGAGCCGAGCCGCCGGTCAGGCGCCCAACCGGCGAAACGTACTGCGGTGGAACACGATCGGTGGGACATCGGGGTGAACGGTAATGCCGCTCACCCGCAGGATCACGATCGTGTGGTCGCCGGCGGGGATCGTCTGCTCGATCGAGCTCTCCAGCCATACGCTGGTGCCCTCGACGAACACGGCTCCGCTGCCGGTGGACACGGTCCGCAGCCCGGCGAACCGGTCGCCGGTCTTGGCGGCCAACGCCCGGGCGGCCTCGTCGTGTGACTCGCCGAGCACACTGATACCGAGGAATGGCAGCTCACGTAGCTTCGGCCAGGTCGCGGACGTGTTTTGCACGCAGAAGGACACCAGGGGCGGCTCGAGGGATACGGGGACGAACGTGCTCGCTGCCAGCCCCGTGCGGATCCCGTCGATCTCAGCGGCGATCGCGATGACACCAGACGGGAAATGCCCGAATGCCTCGCGAAGACTCGATGGGCTGAGGTTGGCGGTCATATCAACTTCCATCTTCACACGCGATATTGCGCTGCGGCCACGTCCCGATACCCACGGACGCTGCAACGCCGGACCGACGCGCTTCATGCCGGCGTCACCGGGCCATCCTCGTGGCGGGGCCGCGCGCTGACCATGTTCGAGATCTGCGTGAGCAGAAAACCCCGGATCGGCTAGGGACCGGTCAAGGGGGTCGACCGGACAGTTTCCTCCCGCTCCCCAGCCTCTTATGTGACCAGCATCACACCATTTGAAAAGGCCTGGTTGGGCGGGTGTCACCCCGCTAAACGAACCCCGATCAACCACTGGGTTGATTAGTGCATGGAAATTGCTCAAGATAGCTTTGCGTTGATGTTACCGAGCGGTATAGTTGGGCGCAGTTACTGGTGGGTAACTTGACCCAGAGTGCCCAACCGCGAGTGGCGTTCTCATCGAGGAGGAAAAGTGTCCCACTACAAGAGCAACGTCCGTGACCAGGTATTTAACCTCTTCGAGGTGCTGGGCCTCGACAAGGCGCTCGGTGCGGGCGCGTTCAGCGATCTGGACGCGGATACCGTACGCGAGATGCTGGGCGAGATGGCCCGGCTGGCCGAGGGGCCGGTTGCGGATTCGTTCGCCGACGGCGACCGCAACCCACCGACATTCGATCCCAAGACGCACACGGTGACGCTGCCCGAGTCGTTCAAGAAATCCGTACGCGCCGTCATCGACGGCGGCTGGGACAAGGTGGGCGTCGAAGAGGAACTCGGCGGCATGCCCATGCCGAAGGCACTCGTCTGGGCCCTGCACGAACACCTGCTCGGAGCGAACCCCGCGGTGTGGATGTACGGCGGCGGCGCAGGCTTCGCCAGCATCTTCTACAAGCTCGGCACCGAAGAGCAGAAGAAGTGGGCCGTGCTGGCCACCGATCGCGGCTGGGGCGCCACCATGGTGCTGACCGAACCCGATGCAGGCTCCGACGTGGGCGCAGGACGCACCAAGGCTGTCAAGCAGGACGACGGCTCGTGGCACATCGAGGGCGTGAAGCGGTTCATCACGTCCGGCGATTCCGACGATATGTTCGAGAACATCTTCCATCTGGTGCTGGCCCGTCCCGAGGGTGCGGGCCCCGGCACCAAGGGGCTGTCGCTGTTCTTCGTTCCGAAGTTCCTGTTCGATCCGGAGACCGGTGAGCCGGGCGAGCGCAACGGCGTCTTCGTCACCAACGTCGAACACAAGATGGGCCTGAAGGTTTCGGCCACCTGCGAGCTCTCGCTGGGTCAGCACGGCGTCCCCGCCAAGGGTTGGCTGGTCGGCGAGGTGCACGACGGCATCGCGCAGATGTTCGACGTCATCGAGCAGGCCCGCATGATGGTCGGCACGAAGGCGATCGCGACGCTGTCGACCGGTTACCTCAACGCGCTGGAGTACGCCAAGAGCCGTGTTCAGGGCGCGGACATGGTCCAGATGACCGACAAGGCCGCACCCCGCGTGTCGATTACCCACCATCCCGACGTGCGCCGCAGCCTGATGACCCAGAAGGCCTACGCCGAGGGTTTACGCGCCCTGTACCTGTTCACCGCGACTTATCAGGATTCGGCCGTCGCCGAGGCGCTGCACGGCGTCGACGCGGGACTGGCGGTGAAGGTCAACGACCTGATGCTGCCGCTGGTAAAGGGCGTCGGCTCGGAACAGGCCTATGCCAAGCTCACCGAGAGCCTGCAGACCTACGGCGGTTCGGGCTTCCTGCAGGACTACCCCATCGAGCAGTACATCCGCGACGCCAAGATCGATTCGCTCTACGAGGGCACCACCGCCATCCAGGCGCAGGACTTCTTCTTCCGCAAGATCGTCCGCGACAAGGGCGTGGCTCTGGCGCATGTGGCCGGCCAGATCGACAAGTTCATCAAGAACGAGGCGGGTGACGGTCGGCTCAAGACCGAGCGCGCGCTGCTTGCGACGGCGCTCACCGACGTCCAGGCGATGGCTGCGACGCTGACGGGCTATCTCATGTCGGCGCAGGAGGATCCGAAGAACATCTACAAGGTGGGCCTGGGTTCGGTCCGCTTCCTGATGAGTGTCGGCGACCTTGTCATCGGATGGCTGCTGCTCCAGCATGGCGCCGTGGCGATCGCACAGCTCGATGCCGCGGCCGGGGCGCCTGGGACGTCCGGCGGCGACGATCGCGCCTTCTACGAGGGCAAGGTCGCAGTGGCGTCCTTCTTCGCCAAGAACTTCCTGCCGCTGCTGACCGGCACGCGCCAGGTGATCGAACAGCTCGACAACGACGTCATGGAGCTGAGCGAAGCGGCGTTCTGACACGTCTTGTGCCGCTTCGTCGACGAGGCCCTCGGGGTGACCCCGGGGGCCTCGTGCGTGTCGTCACGAGGGGCTTGACGGCAGCTGCACCTGCAGAACCGCATACGAGATCCCCGTAGGTATCGCGGCGATCGCCGTCCCGCTGGCCCTGGTGTTCGTCCGCCCAGGGGCGGATGGCTTCGCCGGAGTCGGCGTACCCTTCACCGTCGGAGTTTTCGCCGTCGGGCCGGTCATCGTGGGCGTCTCGCACGTTTTGGGTCTGGGGTAGAGCCGGCAGGGGTCCGATGGCTGCGCGAATGCCGTGGCGGCCGCAACCGAGGACATCATGACTGCTGTCCCACCCACGGCGGCCAGGAATCGATGGACGAGTATCACGGTGGATGCCTCCTTTCGTGCACCGCGATCGCTATCGCCGAGAATCGGCGACCCGCGCGCACAACTTCTTGTAGCGGATGACAAAACTGTCTGAAATCCATTGGTGCCATTGCTCTTCGCTCATATCGGTCACCAGCTTGCTGCAGATCACCTCGGACAGGTGATCGGTCGGCGCCGACCAGAGGTGGATGTTCCCGTCGGCGCTTCCCGAGACGATCAGCGCGTCATCGGGGCTGAACGCCACGCTGTAGACCCAGTTCTTGTGGCCTTCCAAGGGAGTTCCGATCGGTTCGGGTTGCACACCGCCGATGTTCCACAGCCGGACCTTCCCGTCCTCACTGCCGGCAACGATCCACGGATGGCTGTGAGCGAAGGCCACACTGAACAACGGGTTCTGCCCGATGCTCATCGAGTTTCCGCTTTGTCGGCCGGTGTCGACGTCCCACAGGCGTGCAGTCCCGTCAGCGCCGGCCGACGCGATCACGGTGCCGTCGGGGCTGAACGCCACGCTGTAGACGTCGCGGGTGTGACCGACCATCGGATCGCCGCGCTCGACCAAGCGGTCCGCTTTGTCGGCGCCCGGATCGACGTTCCAGACCTGAACCAGATTCCTGCCACCGCCTGCGCCGGTCACGATCTTGCTGCCGTCGGGGCTGAACGCGATACTCCACACCTGGTACGGATGGGCCAGTCCCTGCTCGTCGGTGGTGTGCGCGACCGCTCCCGCGACCGGATCTCCGGTAGCCGAACGCCAGAGCTGAACCTCGCCATCCATTCCGGCCGACGCGATGAGTAATCCGTCGGCGCTGAACGCGACGCTTTGCACCCGGTGGCTCGGCAGGGACTGCATATCGACAGCGGTACGAACCAGCGCCTTGACCCGATGCGGCTGGTCGACGTCCCACAACCGGATCGATCCGTCGAGACCCCCGGTGACAACCGATTGCCCGTCAGGACTGACAGCGATGGCATTGAGGGTCCGGGCTCCGTCGTCGGACGGAGTTCCGAGCCGGCCTCGGGGCGCAGCGGTCACCGGGTCCCAGAGGCGGACCGTGCCGTCGGTGCCGACCGACGCCATCAGCCGGCCGTGGCTGCTGAACGCCACACCGCGAACCTCACCTTGGCCGGTGGGCGTCGGGAGTCCGGTCACCGCGTCCCATACCCGCACGGAGCCGTCCGCACTTCCAGAGACGATTCTGGTGCCCTGCCCGGTGACCGCGACCGCCGTCACCGGCCCGTGGTGTCCGATCAACGCATTGCCGACCCTGGTGTTGGTGGCGGCATCCCACACATGCACCGTGTTGTCGGCGCCCCCGGAAACGATTCTGCTGCCGTCGGGGCTGTAGGCAACACTCAGCACCGAGTAGGCGTGCGCCGCCGGAATTGAGCTGACGGAATGCAGCGTCCGCCCGTCGAAGATCTGGATGCTCCCGTCGGCGATCCCTGCCGCCAGCCGCTCACCGGTTGCATCGAAAGCCACACTCTTCACCGGAACATCGCTGGGAGCCGACCACTCGCGGGTGCGGTCCGTGGCGACATTCCACAACCGAACCGTCCCGTCGTTGCCGGCGGACGCTACGACATCACCGGCGACCGAGGACGGACTGAAGGCCACAGCCAACACCGCGTCCCGCCTCTCACTCGCTGAACGGCTTTCGGCCAGAAGGTTTCCCGCGCGGTCCCACACCCGGATGGTGCCGTCCTCACTGCCGGTCGCGATTCGCCGACTGTCGCTACTGAACGCGAGGCTGTACACCTTTTCCGGCTGCGTGATCTGCTTGCCGTCCGGTTCACCGTCGTCGATGCTCCAGAGCTGAACGGCGTTGTCGCCGGTTGCCGCCGCGAGCAACGTACCGTCGGGACTGAACGCCACGGCTGGGGGCTCCTGATTGCCTCTGATGGTCAGCTGCCTGACCGAGCCGGTGGCGGTGTCCCAGATTCGTACCTTGTGATCGGCGTTCGACGTTGCGATCAAGTCCCCATGCACCGCGAGGCTGACCACGGGAGTGACACCGGTGGATCCCTCCCGCGGCGGGTTCTCGAAGATCTTGAGCACGTCCCGTCGCGAATTGACGACTGCTTCGGCGGTCGCCGCCCCGAGGTCATCGGCGGCCAGCAGCTTTTGCAGGGCCTGAACGTCGCCCCCTTCCCGGCTGCCTTTCAGAATCTGCTCGGCTTCCGACACCAGTTGCCATGCGGCGTTCTGTCTGATGTTCGACGTGAGTTGCACGACGATCACCGCGGCGATCAACGCGGCGGCGGTGGCGACGGCCAGCAACGATCTGAACGCACGTTTGCGACGCCGATCCTGTTGACTGCGTACGCGGGCACGCTCCTTCGACGCCCCAACAAATGCCCGGGCGGATTCCAGGTGCTCACGAAAGTCGGGCCTGGCGAGCAACTCCTCGGCATCGGCCAGCCGTCGTCCGACGAACAGGGCCGACTCGTCGCGGCCACGTTCGTCCCAGTCGAGGGCCGCGTGCCTGAGGTCGTCGGCCAACTTGAGGTCGGCACGTTCGGCCTCAAGCCAATTGCTGAGTTCCTTCCACTGCCGAAGCAGACTTTCGAGCGCGATCTCGACGACATCACCGCCGTCGCGGGCATCGCGCATCAACAAGCGCCTGTCGACGAACTGCTGCAGCAGGGGTTTGGATGCCGGCGGAAGCGCATCCCACTTGGCAACCCGCCGAATGGGAATGTTGCTGTCCCGGTTGAATGTCGCGAGCCAGGGGACGAAGGCAGGCCGCAACAGTTCGAGACGGTCCAGCTTTCTGGTCGGGTCGTGGCCGAGAATGGTGTCGACCTCGGTCTGCACGACATTGCGCATCCCGCCCATCTGGGTGTACTCGTGCAGTGTCAGGTCACCGTCGCGGCCATAGTCGGTGAACAGTCTGGCCAGTGTCAGTGCCAGCAGCGGAAGCGTGTCGGCGCCGTCGGTGCAGTCCGCCAGCAGTTGTTCGACGAGGGCCGCCTCGATCGCCAGCCGTGCCCCTCCATCGCTGGCTCGTCGCGCGGGGCCAAGTATCACCTCCCGAAACTGGCCCTGCGGCATCGGTTTCAGATCGTCGAACACCACGCTTTTCGCCTCGGACAGTTGCTTCGCGGTCTGCAGCGCCTGGTGCCGGTCGGTACGGATGGTGATCGCCACGATCGGCGGTTGTCGCGGCAAGTCGGCCACTGCGTGTCGCTCGATCATGTCGAGGAAGATCGGCGCCTCGTTGATCGCGTCTTCGCTGAAAAGCTCCTCGGCCTGATCAACGGGTATGACGATGGTGGGAAGTGGGGATTGCTCCGTGTCGAGATCCGCGCCGGGATCGGGGTCGTCAGCAGGACTCGCCGCGGCGCACTGGATTTCGAACAACAGATCGCGGACTTTGCCGGGGTCGGTCAGACAGGCAGCTTTGATGTCGGCGAGCCGAGGCGAGGTGAAACCCCAGCGACGTCGCGTCTCGTAAATCGCCTCCGCGAGCCCATTCTTACCGGTCAGGACGTTGAGCTCGGGCCGGACGACCTTGTCGAGAACGACGAAATCCCGGTCGGCGCGGCGTAACCGTGGCAGCAGCCCGGCCCGCAGGAATGACGATTTACCGGTGCCCGATGGGCCGAGTATGACGAAGAGCGACTCCGCCGCGGATTTGCGCATGCCACGAAGCTTGTCCATTGCTCTGATGAGTTCGGCGTCCCGGCCGAAATACACCGCGGCATCGACTTCTTCCAACGGCTCCCAACCGCGATACGGTGCGCGGCCGGGTTCATCCGGGGGTGGCCATACGAACGAGTCGGCGCCGATGCCCTTCTTGATGATTTCCTCTTTGAGCCCGTGTAAGCCTCCGGAGGAGAACTCGACGGGCGGACCACCATCGTCGAGCAGGATCTTCACTTCCTGATCGGTACCGAACAGGTCCACACGTTGCCACGCCTCGGTCTCCTCATCGGCGCTGGACGATTCCAGCCGAGCGCAGAAGATGCGTTTGTTGAGGTACTCCGCGGTCCGGAATTCGGCGACGCATTCGGGGCGATTGGCCCAATCGATCGAGGTCATACAGACGACCGCCTCGCAGTTCTTCATCGCCTGCTTCAGCTGCTCTTTCCAGAGCAGTCCCGGACGCATCATTTCCGCGTCGAGAAATATCTCGTTGGCAAGCGGAGGGTCCTGCTTTACAAGCCAGTCCTTGAGGGCCTTCGCTTCACGGAGCTCCGAGCTCGCGTGGCTGATGAAGATTCTGTACACGGCCGGCCCTTACATCGGACCGCTGTTCGTCGTCATTGACCTCATGACATTCCCCCGAATTGTTTCAGGGGAGTGTAGGAGCGGCTGAAGCCGCCAAATAGAGTAGCCCGCTACTCCACTAACGCGAGGTTTGCTCCGCGTGAGTCATCTGAAGCACTCGATCGACAGCTCCGCCGGCAGCGGCGGCGACGTCCGCGCCCGCAGATTTGCGTCGGCGTGCATCGGATCGCGCAAGCGGCACCGATCTCGTTGAGGCACCGATCGGGCCGATCTATTGGACACTGCTCTAAACACAAGGGCGGGTTCGGGAGGACATGTGGGTGCGTCTCATTTTTGTCTCACGCGTCCGGCTTTCATCCCTTGCCGGCTCTTCGGATTAGTCACTCCCGAACCCGTCGTGCGATCGATGCTACGCCGCCAACTGCGGTGATACCAGAGGAAATTTGAACAAAATCGAAGATGCCCCGTGCTGCCGTCGGGTCGGGGGGTCAGACGGCAACACGGAGCTATCCGTGTATCGCCAGGCCGGCCCAGACCGTTACACGCGACCGTAGAAACCTGGCCGTCACGCCTCGAGGATCGCGGCGACGCCCTGCCCCCCTGCCGCGCAGATCGAGATCAGCCCGCGTACCGGCCCGCCCGTCTCCTGCCGCTTCTCGGCCAGCTGTTTGGCCAGCTGCGCGACGATCCGCCCACCCGTGGCCGCGAACGGATGCCCGGCCGCCAATGACGACCCGTTGACGTTCAGCTTCGTTCGATCGACGGCGCCGAGGGCGCTGTCCAGACCGAGCCGCCCCTTGCAGTACTCCTCCGATTCCCACGCCTGTAGATGCGTCAGCACCACCGAGGCGAACGCCTCGTGAATCTCGTAGAAGTCGAAATCCTGCAGGCTCAACCCATTTCGGGCGAGCATCCGCGGCACCGCATACGTCGGTGCCATCAGCAGGCCGTCGCTGCCGTTGACATAGTCGACCGCCGCGGTTTCCGCGTCGACGAAGTAGGCAAGGGGGTTCAGCGAATGCCGCGCCGCCCACTCCTCGCTGGCGAGCAGGGAGACCGACGCACCGTCGGTGAGTGGGGTGGAGTTGCCCGCCGTCATCGTCGCGTCGCCGGCCCTGACACCGAACACCGGCTTGAGTTTTGCCAGCTTGTCCGTCGTCGAATCGGGCCGGAGGTTGTTGTCACGGTAGACCCCCAGGAATGGTGTCACCAGATCGTCGAAGAAGCCGCGGTCGTAGGCGGCCGCCATGTTGCGGTGACTGGCCGCGGCCAGTTCGTCCTGATCGACGCGTTTGATCCCCATCTGCTTTGCGGTGATGGCCGCGTGCTCGCCCATCGATAGGCCGGTGCGCCGCTCGCTGTTGACGGGGATGTCGACCCCCACCGAGGCAGGCAGCCTGCCCACCAGCTTGAGTCGGTCCACGGTCGACTTGGACCTGCGCAGCCCCAGCAGCACCCTGCGCAGGTCGTCGCCGAAGGCGATCGGGGCGTCCGAGGCGGTGTCCACTCCGCCCGCCGCCGCCACGTCGTATCGGCCCGCGGCGATGCCGTCGGCGGCGGCGATGGTGGCCTGCAACCCGGTGCCGCACGCCTGCTGCAGATCCCACGCCGGCGTGTACGGCGACAGGGCACTGCCCAGCACGCATTCCCGGATGAGGTTGAAATCCCGGCTGTGCTTGAGCACCGCCCCACCGATAACCGCACCCAGTGACTCACCCGCCAGGCCGAACCGGTCGACCAGCCCGCCCAGAGCCGCGGTGAACATGTCCTGGTTGGAGGCACTGGCATACGCGCCATCCGAGCGGGCGAAGGGGATTCTGTTGCCGCCCAGAACGGCGACCCGTCGGATGGTCTTGTTGTCACCGGCGCCTGACATGGCTGTTGCCTCCACTGTGAGATCACTGTTGGTCTCGGCTTGTCAACCAATACTACTCACGGTTCTTACTCTGGAGTAAGTTCGGTGATATGGCTACCGACCTGTACTCGCAACTCGTCCACTCGGCACCGGGTTCATTCATCGCCAAGCAGTTGGGCATCCCCCAGCCGGCGACGCTGCGCCGGTACCGGCCCGGCGATCCACCGCTGGTGGGATCGCTGCTCGTCGGCGGCGAGGGTCGGGTCGTCGAGCCGTTGCGCGCCACGCTGGCCGGAGACTACGACGTGGTCTCGAACAACATCGGCGGCCGCTGGGCGGACTCCTTCGGCGGCCTCGTGTACGACGCCACAGGGATCGCCGATGCTGCCGGACTGAAGGGGCTGTACGAGTTCTTCACCCCGCTGCTGCGCAACCTGGGGACCTGTGGGCGGGTCGTCGTCGTCGGCACCACCCCCGAAGAGACCGGCAGCGTGCACGAACGGGTGGCGCAACGGGCACTGGAAGGCTTCACCCGATCGCTGGGCAAAGAGTTGCGGCACGGCGCGACGGTGGCGCTGGTGTATCTGTCGGCTGCGGCCAAACCGGCCGCGACCGGGCTGGAGTCCACAATGCGTTTCCTGCTGTCGGCCAAATCGGCCTACGTCGACGGCCAGGTCTTCCGGGTGGGCGCGGCGGATTCGGCGCCCCCAGCCGACTGGGATAAGCCGTTGGCGGGCAAGGTCGCCGTGGTCACCGGCGCCGCACGCGGGATCGGCGCGACGATCGCCGACGTCTTCGCCCGCGACGGCGCCACCGTGGTGGCCGTCGACGTCGACAGTGCGGCCGAGGCACTGAGCGAGACCGCCGCACGCGTCGGCGGGACCGCGCTGACGCTCGATGTCACCGCCGACGACGCCGTCGACCGCATCACCGGCCATCTGCGCGAGCAGCACGGCGGACGCGTCGACATCCTGGTCAACAATGCGGGTATCACCCGCGACAAGCTGCTGGCCAACATGGACGAGGCGCGCTGGGACGCCGTCCTGGCCGTCAATCTTCTTGCACCGCAACGGCTCAGCGAGGGCCTGGTGGCCAACGGCAGCCTCGGCGACGGCGGCCGCATCGTCGGGCTGTCGTCGATGGCCGGGATCGCCGGCAACCGCGGACAGACCAACTACGCGACCACCAAGGCCGGCATGATCGGGCTGACCGAGGCGCTCGCCCCCGTGCTCGCCGACAAGGCGATCACCATCAATGCCGTCGCACCAGGGTTCATCGAGACCAAGATGACCGAAGCCATCCCGCTGGCCACCCGCGAGGTTGGCCGCCGGCTCAATTCCCTCTATCAAGGGGGTCAGCCGGTCGACGTCGCCGAGACCATCGCCTACTTCGCCAGTCCGGCCTCCAACGCCGTCACCGGAAACACCATCCGGGTATGCGGCCAGGCGATCCTCGGCGCTTAGCCGTGACCGACAGCGCAGCGACGATCACTAGGGTGGACAGCATGGGACAGCCGTCCGGATTGATGAACTTGGTGCGCGCGGCCGCGGGCGCGTTGCCGTTCGTACCGCGCGGCGACCAGTTGCCCGACCGCACCCTGGCGGTCGAGGACGTCGCCATCGACCGGGCCAACGTCGCCGAGTACGCTGCCGTCACCGGGCTGCGGTTCGGCGATGCGGTTCCGCTCACGTACCCGTTCGCGCTGACCTTCCCGACGATGATGTCTCTGGTCACCGGCTTCGACTTTCCCTTTGCCGCAATGGGTTCGGTCCATCTGGAGAACCACATCACGCAGTTCCGACCGATTCTGGTCACCGATACCGTCTCCGTGACGACGCGCACCGAGAACCTGCGCGAGCACCGTCGCGGTCTGCTGGCGGACGTGGTGACCGACGTCAAGGTCGGTAACGAAGCGGCCTGGCACCAGGTGACGACCTTCCTCCATCAGCAGCGCACCAGTCTGTCCGACGAGCCCAAACCCGAACCACCCAAACAGCCCAAGCCGGGACCCCCCAACTCGGTGCTGCGGATCACACCCGGTCAGATCCGGCACTACGCATCGGTCGGCGGTGACCACAACCCGATCCACACCAATCCGGTGGCCGCCAGGCTGTTCGGCTTCCCAACCGTCATTGCGCACGGGATGTTCACCGCGGCAGCGGTTCTCGCCAACATCGAGGGTCAGCTGCCCGATGCGGTGCGGTATTCGGTGCGGTTCGCCAAACCGGTAGTGCTGCCCGCCAGCGCCGGTCTCTACGTCGACCGCACCTCCCAGCGCTGGGGCCTCACGCTGCGGCACCTGACCAAGGGCTACCCGCACCTGACGGGCACGGTGTCGGCGCATTGAGGGAGCGCTGATTGCGGGTCGCGCGTCAGATCAGGCCTGACCGACCGGGTTTCGACAGCAGTTCACGGATTCCGTCGTCGATGAAGGCCGTATCGACCGGGTTGACGCCGCCGCCGGCGAAATGGCCCCAGATGCCGGGGATGACGCGGACTTCACCGCGCTCGATGAACCGGCTGGCCCACACCTCGTCCTCGGGAGGGAAGTAGAGATCCTTCTCGGCCGGCATCGCCAGCAGCGGGCACCTGATCGAACGCAGCGCCTTCTCGACGTCGCCACCGAATCCTGGTGTGTTGCCGACATTTCCACCGTGCCAGGTGTGCAGCATCGCGATGAGGTTGTTGGGATCGCGGCCGTCCCGGAAGAAGTTCTCCCAGAATCCGAACAGGAAGTCATCGAAGGATGTGAAGCCCAGCTTGCGCCACTCCTCTTCCCAGTAGAACGCCTGGGAAAAGCCCCACCCGGAGTAGATGCGGGCGAACGCCCTCAGACCTTTGACCGGAGGCGAATCGGCGCGGTAATCACCGTCGGCCCACGCGGCATCCGCCGTGAGCGCGACTTCCAGTGACTCCAGGAAGACCTTGTTGTGCGGCGCGGTGATGCTCGATCCGCAGAACGGCGCCGCCCGCTCGACCATGTCGGAGTGGCTGACCGCCCACTGGTAGGTCTGACCGGCACCCATCGACCAGCCCGTCACGAGTGCAATCGTCGAGATGCCGAACTTCTCGGTGATGAGTTTGTGCTGCGCCTCGACCTGGTCGTGGAACGTCACCGACGGGAACCGCGCATGGTCGTACGGAGCCGGGGTATTCGACGGCGACGACGACAAGCCGTTGCCGAGCATGTTCGGCACCACGATGAACCATTCGTCCGGGTTCAGCGTCTTGTCGGTGCCGATGAGCCACTCGTTGCTGGTGTGCCACCCCGAGAACCAGGTCGGGTAGACGATGGCATTGTTCTTGTCGGCGTTGAGCGTGCCGTAGGTCTTGTAGGCGAGCTTCGCGTCGCGAAGCGTCTGGCCGTTCTGGAGCGTGAAATCGCCGAGCTCGAAGAGCTCGGCATCGGTGGGTGCGGGCATGGAAGGCCTCCTCGGATGTTCGCTGGACGGAATGATTCAGCTGCTGACTTCTCGCTCCTCACTGCTCGATGAATACTGGATTCACCTGTGGTTCAAGGGGACTCCGCCGATTACGCATGGCGCTCGATGGCTATCGACACGGGAGCCGATCCCGTCGGGTAGCTGCGGCCGACGACCCCGTGCTCCGCGCATCGGTGTGGGTAGATGGCCATGACGCCTTCCCTCGGCAGCCCGCGATGGCCGCCAATCCTCCCCAGTGGGAGTAGACGCGAACTTACGCCGTTCGACGTACCGGTGCCAGGCTAGGTTGGCCACAAACACTGATTGTGGGCGCTACGATGTCCCATGCCGCTCAGTACGCACATGCCCGACCTGCGGGCGTTCGAGGTGCTCATGGCGATCGCCAGAACGGGCAGCCTCGGCGGAGCCGGTCGCGAACTGGGCCTCACCCAGCAGGCCGTCTCCGCCCGCCTGGCCTCCATCGAGGGCCAGACCGGGGTGATCCTGGTTCGACGCAGCACGCGGGGTTCGCAATTGACGCCTGCGGGCGTCGTCGCCTCGGAATGGGCCGGTCAACTCATCGAAGTCGCCGAACGGGTCGACGCGGGTCTGGCTTCGCTGCGCAGTGAGGGCCGCAGCCGCATCAAGGTGATCGCCAGCCTCACCATCGCCGAACACCTGATGCCGAGGTGGCTGGTGATGCTCCAGGCATCGGCGAGCAGGCATGGCAGTGCCGCTCCCGAGGTGATCCTCACCGCGGCCAACAGCGATCAGGTCATCGCCGCCGTGCGCGGGGGCGCGGCCGACCTCGGATTCATCGAGAGCCCTTGGGTGCCCAAGGGCTTGCGGACGCGTGTGATCTCCCACGACGACCTCGTCGTAGTCGTGCCGCCGACCCATCGATGGGCCCGCCGGTCGGCACCGATAGCCGCGGGAGAGCTCGCGGGAACGGCACTTGTGATGCGTGAACAAGGCTCCGGCACAAGGGATTATCTCCAGAGTGCGCTGGAGCACGTGCTGGGACCGTCGGCCGGGGCCGTGCCGCCGGCAATCGAGTTGTCCTCGTCGACGGCGATGCGCGCGGCGGTGCTCGCCGGCGCGGGTCCAGCCGTGATGAGCCGGCTCGCGGTTGCCGACGACCTCGCCGTGGGCAGGTTACGTGCGATCGCCGTGGCCGGGCTCGACCTGCGGCGCGAGCTTCGGGCAGTGTGGGCAGGCGCTCGTACCCCACCCGCGGGGGCGGTTCGCGATCTGCTCAGTCACATTGCGACGGCCTCGCGGACGCCGACGTCTGCCTGAGGGCAGCGCCGTCAACGGTTTCACGATCACTGCGCAGATTTCGACGGATCGAGGGGGCTGCGAGGGTCGCTCAGCGCGGCCGCGACCGACCGGTTTCTGCCAGTCGGCGATCAATTTCTGCCACTGGAATTAATCCGCTGACCTGCTGGTTTAGACAGTCAGACCGGCACGAAGCACCACCGCTTCACCGCCGCTACGACATCACCGGGAGTGATCACCATGAAGAAGTTCACCCTCTCCGCCCTGACCGCAGGCGCCCTGGCCGCAGGCCTGTTCGTTAGACAGTCAGACCGGCACGAAGCACCACCGCTTCACCGCCGCTACGACATCACCGGGAGTGATCACCATGAAGAAGTTCACCCTCTCCGCCCTGACCGCAGGCGCCCTGGCCGCAGGCCTGTTCGGCTTCGCCGCCCCAGCCCAGGCCGACATCGACCACCACGGCTGGATCCAGGACATCCAACCCACCGTCACCGTCCCCCACGTCGACACCACCGTGCAGCACAGCGGCCGCTAAATCTCCACGCTCAACGGGCACCCCATCGCGGGGTGCCCGTCGGCGTTTCTCCGCCCCTCCTTGCGCCCGCTTCTGCGACAGGGTCGTCAACCGGCGGTGATCACGAACGGAACAGCCGACCCGACCACGACCCCTTGACCGTGTTCGCCGCCACGACTCCCCAGGCCGCGACAAGGGCGATATAGAGCAGAACCGCCAGCTGGCTCAGCACCTGCACCCCGGCGGCAACGCCCAGTGCGGCTGCCCCGGTAACGCACGTGCCGACCGGGAAGGTGAAACTCCACCAGGTCAGGGTGAAGCGAAGCCCCCGCCGCGCCGCGTGTGCCGTCAACGCCGTCGCCAGGCAAAACACGAACGCTCCGAATCCACCCATCACCAGGCCGAAGACCACGCCGAAGCCATGTAGTGCCGCCAGCAACCCGGCCTGTTCGCCGATCAGCACCGAGCCGGCATTGGCGGCCAGCATGTTGGCGGCGGTGATCGACTGCCCGATCAGGCCGATCGTGATCCACACCGTGGGTATCGACTGCACCTCGGGAAGACCGCCGTGGACCAAACGCGCGTAAACCATTGCCATGGTGATCATTCCGACGAACAGGCTCAGCCCGAACATCGCGTAGCACGCCACGAGCATGGTCAGGCCGAACTGGCCCGCACCCGCGTGCGGAAGCAACAGCGCACCGGTGCTCGCCGACACCATCGGGGGCACGACCGGCATCATCCACGCAGGCAGCGCGACGACCTGGTCACTGCCGCCGGTGATCATCGTGAACGGCACCCAGACGCTCACCAGCAGGCCGAGAGCCGTGCCGAGGGCCCACAGCACTATGTCGACGGTCACTGCGGCCCGGGCGCCGATCACCGGCGGGCCAAGCAGCAGTGTGCCCGCGCCGACCGTCAGCAGCGCCATCGCGGGTGCCCCGTAGAAGTGCACGAAAACCCGATGCACCGCATAGCCTTTGGCGCTGGCGCGGTGCCGGATCCAGTGTGTGGCGAATGCACAGCTGAGCAGAATGAGCGCCAGCGCCGCAAGCAGCCACACCGCCGTGGCGAAGTCGCGCAGACCGGGGATGCGCACGGGTAGCACCGCAGCCGCGTTGGCCACGATCCCGGTTCCCATCACCGAGGCGAACCAGTTCGGCGTGATGTGGGCAAAAAGCTCCGCGGGATGGTCCAGGTCGCGCAGCACCCACGTTCTGGTGAACGGTCTGGTGGCGAGCACATCGGTCATGATCTCGATACTCGGCGACCGCGCGGATCGGCGGTAGCCCGTGCGCTGTTGTCAGATCACAAGGACGGGTTGTGGCCCAAGCGGTTACGGGCGGTCATCGTCTGTCGCACGCACGAGGAGAAGAACGGCACACCGGTCTGGATCGTCGTGGTGCGCACCGGCGCACCGGACAACACACCACGCTCAGAGGCGGTCCGGGTGAGCACGTCGAACGGCGCGAGCTCGAAGTCGTAGACGTACAGCCGTCCACCGGGCCGCAGCACCCGATCCAGCTCAGGAACGGCGCCGGCCGGGTCATCCCAGTGATGCAAGCTGTAGGAGGTCACCACCGCGTCGAAGGAATCGTCGGCGAACGGCAGCCCCGCCACATCCGCGATCTGCGCAGAGACCCGATCCCCGAATCGGCCGGTGTTACGACGAGCCGCCGCCACCATGTCCGCCGACAGGTCGACACCGGTCACCCGCAAGTCAGGACGTCGTTCGGCCAGTTCGACCAGCAACACCCCCGGCCCAGTGCCGACATCGAGCACATCGGCGCCATCCGGGATGAACTCGACAAGATCGTCGGCGATCCGCCGGTAGAGCCGCCGTAGCGGCCTGCGGGCGATGAAATCGTAGATTCGGCTGGCCCGTCCCTCGAAGAAGGCCGGGCGATTGCCGTGCACGTGAGCGCGCATCACACACCTCCAGAGTTGTGTCACACAACTATCAACTACGACGGTACCGTCTTATAGTTGTGCGGCACAACCCAGAACGGGAGGCGGCCGCGGTGACCACCGACGACTCCGACCGACTGCACGAGCTGTTCATGCACCTCGTGCGCGTCGCCGGACTGCTGCAGCCCGACCAGGAGCTGCCCGGTCTGCCGGTCTCCCTCTCGCAGGCCTACGCCATCCACGAGCTCGACCACGGCGAGGGGCTGTCCCAGCGGGACCTGGCCGCGCGGCTGCACCTCGAGAAGAGCACCGTCAGCCGGATGATCGCCGATCTCGAGCGAAAGGGTCTGGTGGCGCGGGACCGCGACCCGGCGAACCGGCGCGTCTACCGGCTGCGTCTCACCGATGAGGGCCGCGCCTTCCACACCAGGGTGTCCCGGAGCTACGGCGACAAGTATCGGGTGTGGACCGCCGCGATGTCCCCGCAGGAACGCGCGGCCCTGCTGCTCGGCCTGCCCGCCCTGATCCGGGTGGTCAGCGAATCGCCAGGGTGACGCCGATCGCCGAGTGTGCAGTCAGGGCGGACTCCCTCGGCGAGTCGCCACCCAGGGTTCACACTCGCTGGGGCTCCGTGGCGACGACTGCGCCCGCGTCCTTCGCCTCCTTCTCGGTGCCGGCGCCCTTCAAACCGCGCCAGAACAGGTTGATCATCAGCTCCGCGGCCTCGTCCACGTCGGCGTCGCCGACGCTCACCCGCGCAGCGATCGCCTCCCCGGCGCCCACCAGCGCGACCGCCATCATGTCGAAGTCGGTGTCGGGATCGGGATGGCGGGTGCCCGAGCGCAGCAGCCGACCAACCAGGTCGACGATCCGCTCACGACCCTCCCGCACCGTGTGCGCGAACGCCTGCGAGCTGGTGGCCTGGGTGTACAGCACGATCCAGGAGGCCCGGTTGGCGTCGATGTAGTTCAGGAACGACAGCACCGCATTGCGCAGCAGGTCTTTCGGGCTCTGGGTGAAATCGATGTCGGCGCGCACCACGTCGACGAAACGCGTCAGCTCCCGGTTGAGGCAGGCGCCGAAGAGTTCCTCCTTGGACCCGTAGTACAGGTACAGCATCGGCTTGGAGATCTGCGCCTCCGCAGCGATCGCATCCATCGAGGTCTCGTGGTAGCCGTTGACGGAGAACATCTGCACCGCGGCGTCGAGCATCTGTTGCTCACGGACCGCGCGCGGCAAACGTTTCGTCCCACCAGCCATCGCTTCAGGGTAAGCAATCGACGCCGGGTCAGCGCTCCGGGCGCCTTCGCCGGCTATCCCGCTGCGGACTCGGCGCTACCCGCCGCACTGCGGCGGGGCTTTATCCGCCGCACTGCGGCCGGGCTTTATCCGCCGCACCGCGGCCGGGCTTTATCCGCCGCACCGCGGCGCCGGACCCTTGACCGCGGCCATCCGCAGCACCGACCCGTCGACCGCGGGCATGCTCAGCTCCCCCGCCGTGACCGCACTCTCGAGCCGGTCCAGCACCGCGGGCACCTCACCCGTCGTCACCCACAGCGCGGTGTCCGCACCCGCCTGAAGCGCCCGCAGCACCGCCTCCGCCACGCCGTAGCGGGCGGACACCGCCCGCATGCTCGACAGGTCGTCGGTGAACACCGGACCCGCGAACGGCGGACCGCCGTACCCGCCCGACCGTAGTAGCCCGTAGGCGGCCGGGCTGAGGCTCGCCGGATCGGAACCGGTGAGGCCGGGAACCTCCATGTGGCCCACCATCACACCCACCGGCGCCTGGGCCGTCAAGGTCCGGTAAGGCACCAGGTCATAGCTTTCCAAATCGGCCAGCGCCGGCGTGACGACGCCGCCGGTGTGCGAATCGCCGGAGGCATTGCCGTGCCCGGGGAAGTGTTTGAGCACCGGCAGCACCCCGGCGTCGCGCAGCCCGCGCGCGTAGGCACCCGCATATTCCGTCACCACGGCCGGATCGGCGCTGAACGACCGATCGCCGATGACCGAATCGGCGGACGCGTCGGTGACGTCGGCAACGGGAGCGAAGTCGATCGTGATGCCCAGCGCGCGCATCTTGCTGCCGCGGTCGCGCGCGATGCGGTAGACGTCGTCGGCCGAGTAGTTCTGCGCCAGCACGCGCGGCGACGGCTGGCTACCGATGAGGGGTGCCAGCCGTGACACCCTGCCGCCCTCCTCGTCCACGCTGACCGCCAGCGCCAGCGGACCGGACGACCCGGCGATGTCGGCCAGCGAGCCGTTCGACAGCATCGACAGATCCGTCCAGCTGCCGATGAAGATTCCGCCGACATGATGGTCGGCGACGACGGCGCGCGCGTCGGCGGCACCGGTCACACCCACCATCAGCAGCTGGGCGAGCTTGTCGCGGGTGGTCAGTCCGGCGAGCAGCGCCTGGTTGTCACCGCAGACCGGCCCCGGTGGCGCGGCGGGCAGCGGGCCGTTCAGCGGTGCGATGGGGGCAGCCGGGGCGACCGCGGTCGTCGTGGCCGGCGGTGGGGCGGCTGCGGCGGGCTGTTCGGCGGGTGTCGCGCAGGCGGCGAGCAGCGGAAGCGCGGCCGCGGCGCAGACAGTGGACCGGAGGCGGCCATGTCGACGGTGCAGCGGAGGTCGGGGCTGCCCGGAAACAAGCCGGACGACCGTTCGGGGCAAGGCCATGGGCCCCCACGGTAGCGGCTGCGGCCACGGAGCCCAATATCTGGCGACGACGCTGGTGTGCGGCGATATGCGATCAGGGAGGTGCCCTAGGTGACCGCCGAGGCAGAGACGGTCATGGTGATCGCATACGGCGGCACCAGAAACGCCCGCCGTGCGGTGCAGTACGCGGGACGCCTGCTGGCGGCCAACCGGGCGGTGGTGATCACGGTGTGGTCGCCTGCGCAACGCGGACACGACCCGGTGTCTCTGATTTCGACGGTCCCCCCGACCCGCCGGACGCCGACGGCGACGTCGACATGGCGCTGGCAGACGCGCAGCGCATCAACGCCGAGGGGCTGCTGTTGGCGCGTTCCGTCGGGCTGTCCGCCGAACCCTTGTGCGCACAGATCACCGGGTCGGTGTGGTCCACGATCATAGAGGCCGCCGACGCGATGGATGCCGACCTGATCGTCACCGGAACCCGCGGCACCACCGGCCTGCGATCGCTGGTGCAGTCGAGCATCGCCGACCACGTGTTGCGGTACGGACACCGCCCGGTGCTGATCGTCCCTCCGGGTCAATGACGCTTCGCGGGTCCGGGGACAGGTGGGGGCCGCATGCTACGTTGGCCGCATGGAGCGGTTCATCGTGCCCTCTGCGGCCAGTGTCGTGGTCGGGCTGTTGCTGGGCGCTGCCGCTGTATTCGGTGTGACGTTGATGGTGCAGCAGGACAGCAAGCCCCCGCTGCAGGCGGGCGATCCGGCGTCATCGGTGCTCAACCGGGTCGAGTACGGCGACCGGACCTAGCTGCCCGCCGGTGCCGCTGTCGCGGCGCTGGTTGTGGCTGGTCGGTGCGTCGGCGCTGGCCCTGACTTTCGCCCAGTCACCGGGACAGATCTCACCCGACACCAAGCTCGACCTGACCGCCAACCCGGTGCGGTTTCTCGCCCGCGCGGCCAACCTGTGGAACAGCGAACTGCCGTTCGGCCAGGCGCAGAACCAGGCGTATGGGTATCTGTTCCCCCACGGCACGTTCTTCCTGATCGGCGACTCGCTCGGCATGCCCGCTTGGGTGACCCAGCGGCTGTGGTGGGCGTTGCTGTTGACCGCCGGGTTCTGGGGGCTGCTGCGGGTCGCCGAGGCTCTCGGCATCGGCAGCCCGACGTCGCGCGTCCTCGGCGCGCTCGCGTTCGCCCTTTCCCCCCGCGTGCTCACCACGCTCGGCGCGATCTCGTCGGAGACCCTGCCGATGATGCTGGCGCCGTGGGTGCTCCTCCCTGTGGTCACCGCGCTGCGGCGCGGGACGGCGCTCGAGCGCGTGACGGCGGAAGCGCCGCCGGGACAGCAGTCGCTGCGTGTGCTGGCGGCCCGCTCCGCACTGGCCGTCGCGCTGATGGGCGCGGTCAACGCGGTCGCCACACTCACGGCATGCCTACCCGCCGTGATCTGGTGGGCAAGCCACCGACCCAACCCCGTGTGGCGCCGATTCACCGCATGGTGGCTGCCCTGTTGCGCGCTGGCGATCGTGTGGTGGGTGACGGCGCTGCTGCTGCTGGGCCGCGTCAGCCCGCCGTTCCTCGACTTCATCGAGTCCTCCGGCGTCACCACCCAGTGGATGTCGCTGACGGAGATGCTGCGCGGCACCGGCAGCTGGACGCCGTTCGTGGCGCCGACCGCCACCGCGGGCGCATCGCTGGTCACCGGCTCTGTCGCGGTCCTTGCGACGACGGTGGTCGCCGCCGCCGGGCTGGCAGGCCTGGCGATGCGCACGATGCCCGCAAGGGGCCGGCTGATCACCATGCTGCTGATCGGCGTGACGCTGCTGGCGGCGGGGTATTCCGGCGGCCTGGGATCGCCGATCGCCCACCAGGTTCAGGCGTTCCTCGACGGCGACGGCACGCCGCTGCGCAATCTGCACAAGCTGGATCCGGTGATCCGGCTGCCGCTGGCCCTCGGGGTCACTCACCTGATGGGCCGCGTCCCCCTTCCCGGCAGCGTTCCGCGACCGGTGTGGCTGGCGGCGTTCACCCACCCCGAGCGGGACAAGCGGGTGGCGGTCGGCATCGTCGTGCTCGCCGCGCTGGCCGCGGGAACCTCGCTGGCGTGGACGGGCAGGCTGACCCCACCCGGTTCGTTCACGGCGATCCCGCAGTACTGGCATGACGCGGCGGGCTGGCTGGACGAGCACAACACCGGCGCCGGCGACGCCACTCCCGGCCGTGTGCTCGTGGTCCCCGGCGCACCGTTCGCCACGCAGGTGTGGGGGAACAGCCACGATGAGCCGCTGCAGGTGCTCGGCGACAGCCCGTGGGGGGTTCGCGACTCGATCCCGCTGACGCCTCCGGAGACCATCAGAGCCCTCGATTCGGTGCAGCGGCTGATCGCGGCGGGCAGGCCGTCGGCCGGACTGGCCGACACCCTCGCCAGGCAGGGGATCTCCTACGTCGTGGTGCGCAACGACCTGGATCCCGAGACGTCACGGTCGGCGCGGCCACTGCTGGTGCACCGCGCCATCGACGGTTCGCCCGGGCTGTCGCAGGTCGCCCAGTTCGGCGACCCCGTCGGACCCGGAACGCTGGAGGGGTTCGTCACCGACAGCGGTCTGCGGCCCCGCTACCCCGCCGTGGAGATCTACCGCGTTGACGCGGGCGGCGTGAACCCGGCGGCGCCGTATCTGGCGGACACCAACGCGATGGCGCGGGTCGACGGTGGGCCCGAGGCGCTGCTACGGATCGACGAGCGGCGCCGGCTGCTCGATCGGCCCCCGCTGGGACCGATGCTGTTGACCCAGGACGCGCGCCGGGCCGGTCTGCCCGCGCCGCTGGTCACCGTCACCGACACCCCCACCGCGCGGGAGACCGACTACGGCCGCGTCGACGACCACTCCTCGGCGATCCGCACACCCGACGACGTCAGGCATACGTTCAACCGGGTACCCGACTATCCCGCCACCGGCGCGGACCCGGTGTACGGCCAGTGGTACGGCGGGCGCCTGACGGTGTCGAGTTCGGCTGCGGATTCCACCGCGCTGCCCAACGTCGCCCCGGCCAGCGGTCCGGCCGCCGCGATCGACGGCGACGCGTCGACGAGCTGGGTGTCCAACGCCTTGCAGTCCGCGGTCGGCCAATGGCTGCAGATCGACTTCGACCATCCGGTCACCAACGCCACCCTCACCATCACGCCAAGCGCGACGGCGATCGGCGCACAGGTCCGCCGCATCGAGGTGTCCACCGTCAACGGCACAAGCACCCGCAGCTTCGACGAGCCGGGCATGCCGCTGACGGTGGCGTTGCCCTACGGCGAGACACCGTGGGTGCGGATCACCGCGGTGGGAACCGACGACGGGACGGGCGGCGTGCAGTTCGGCATCACCGACCTTTCGGTCACCCAGTACGACGCGTCGGGGTTCGCTCACCCCCTCAACCTGCGCCACACGGTGCTCGTGCCCGGCCCGCCACCCGGATCTGAAGTGGCGCAATGGGATCTGGGCTCCGAACTGCTCGGGCGGCCCGGCTGCGTCGACGGACCCGACGGTGTCAGGTGCTCCGCCGCGATGTCACTGGCGCCGGAGGAGCCGGTCAACATGAGCCGCACGTTGAGCGTCCCCGAGCCCACGACGGTGCGCCCGACGGTATGGGTGAGGGCGCGGCAGGGTCCCAACCTGGCCGATCTGATTGCCGAGCCGGGCACCACGCGCGCCCGCGGTGACGCCGACCCCCTCGACGTGCTCGGCTCGGCGTTCGCGGCCACCGACGGCGACCCGCGCACGTCGTGGACGGCACCTCAGCGCGTCGTGCAGCACCGCAGCCCGGCCACCCTGACCCTGAAGCTGCCCGCCCCCACTGCGGTTGCGGCGCTGCGGATTACGCCGAGCGTCAGTCAGCCACCGGCGCATCCCACGATGGTGTCGGTGAATCTGGGCGATGGGCCGCAGGTCCGCAGGCTCACCCCCGGCGAGGGCACGCAGACGTTCGCGCTCCAGCCCCACGTGACCGACACCATCTCGCTGTCAATCGTGGACTGGGCGGACGTAATCGACCGCACCGCAATCGGATTCGATCAGCTCAAACCGCCGGGGCTGGCCGACGTCGCCGTCCTCGACGTGCACGGTGTTCCGATCGGCGCCGCCGACGCCGCAGGCAACCGGGCCCGGCACATCTCGGTGCCGTGCGGGCAGGGCCCCATCATCGGCATCGCCGGGCAGTTCGTGCCGACGTCGGTGAGCACCACCGTCGCCGCGCTGCTCGACGGTGAACCGATCGCGGCCCTGCCGTGCAGGGCGGAACCGATCACGCTGCCCGCGGGCGATCAGGAGTTGCTCATCAGCCCTGGGTCCGGCTTCACCGTCGACGGTGCTCAGCTGTCTACCCCGCAGGCCGACCACATCACCACCGCCGCAACCACTCCCGCCGATATCGTGTCGTGGGTCAGCGATCACCGCGAAGTCGACGTGCACGCCTCACCCACACAGCGCGTGCTCGTGGTGCCAGAAAGCGTCAACCCGGGCTGGACGGCCCGGTCCGCCAACGGCGCATCGCTGACACCGATCGTCGTCAACGGCTGGCAGCAGGGGTGGGTGCTCCCGGCGGGGACGTCGGGAACCGTCACCGTGACGTTCGGCTCCAACACGCTCTACCGCGCCGGGTTGATCGTCGGGCTCGGGTTGTTGCCGCTGCTGGCGGCGCTGGCACTGGTGCCCTCACGCCGTTCCGGCGGGCCCTGCCAACCGGCCCTGCCCTGGCATCCGGGCAAAACCGCGGTGGGGATCGGGGTGGTCGCGTTCGGCACCCTGATCGCGGGGGTGGCCGGCGCGGTGGCGATGCTCGGCGCGCTGAGCATCCGGTATCTGCTGCGCGACCGCGAGACGCTGTGCGAGCGGATCACCGTCACCGCCGCGGCCGGCGGATTCCTGCTGGCCGGTGCGGCACTCTCCCAGCATCCGTGGCGCTCGGTCGACGGCTACGTCGGCCATTCATCCGGGGTGCAGGCCCTGGCGTTGATCTCGGTGGCCGCCGTGGCGGCGTCGACGCTGAGCTGGCCTCCGCGTCCCGTCGCCGACCCCGCTTCCCCGGAGGGTTCGCCGGAGGAGGATGCGTCGGCGACGATCACCGGGCGGCAGCAGGCTCCGGCGTCGCACTGACCGAACTGTCCAGCGGCGGGATGCGCTCACGCCGCCGGTATTCCCAGTTGCGCAGCGCCTGCCTGCACGGATGCTCGACCAGCGCGTAGCTGACCATTGCCATCGCGAACCCGAACAACAGCGTCAGCGCCAGCACAGCGGGCATCTTCCCGTTGAACGGGAACTCGCCGATCATCGGGAACACCATCGCCAGCGCGGCCAGATGCCAGACGAACAGGCCGTAGGACCAGCGCCCCAGGGTGACCAGCGCCGGGCTGCCCAGAATCCGGTGGGAGGTGTCGGGGCGGTCGAGCACCAGCGGCGCCATCAGCACGTAGGCCAGCACGGCGCCGACCGCAATCTTGACCGTGACCTGGTGAACCGTGCCCGGATGCAGACCCTCCACCGCGGCCAGCGGCGAGGCCGCCACCGCGAACGCGGCCAGGGCGATCGCGGCCATCACCACCCGCCGCCGCGCGAGCCGGTGCATCCAGCCGACCGGGCTGACCGTCAGCTCGGCGAGCACCATCCCCGCGGCGAACCAGGACAGGAACGCGGGCGGCCAGTTCCAGGCATTGTGGCCCGACGACCCGTCGAACGGAATCTGCACCCACAACAGGCTGGCGAACGCCATGGCCAGCAGGACCGGGATCCTGGCGCGCACCGGGCAGCGCCGCATCAGCAGCGCCATCAGCGGCAGCGCCAGATAGAAGCTCACCTCGACCGACAGGCTCCACATCTGGGTCAGGCCGGCGGTCAGCGTCAGCGGCACGTAGATCTGTGTGAGGGTCAGGTTGGCCAGCCAGACGGTCAGATCGTCGCGGGTGTCCGCGGCGCCGGGAAGCAGCATCATGATCACGACGACCGCGACCAGATAGCCGGGCATGATCCTGACCACCCGCGAACGCAGGTAGTGCCCCGTCGGCGGTCGGGGGCGTAGGCCACGGGCGGCCGCGGCGTGACCCCGCCACAACAGGAAGCCCGACAGCGCGAAGAAGACGGCAACGGCGAGGTCGAATCGGCCCCACACCCGGCCCCAGAAACCCTCGGTGTGCCCGGTCTGGAATGCGGCATGGGTGACGACGACGCCGATCGCGGCGCACGCGCGCAGCCCTTCCACCGCGGGAAGAAAGCCGCGCGTCCCGCCTGCTTCACCGGAACCCGCCACGGCACCCAGTGTGCCGTGCCGGACGAGGAGAGCCCAACCAGGTGGGACCACGTCGCCCACGCGTGTAGTAAGTACGCCTTTATTCTCTGCTGTTAGGGTCGTACGGGTTTGCCTCCACCGCTCCGCCGTAAGCGGGTGGAGGTGCGTTGCCGGGCGCGCGGGAGCGACCCGGCGCAGGCGGTCGACGGCACCGGATTGGGGTAAGCCCGAACCAAAGGAGGGCACGGCTTGAACCGCGCAGTGGCGCTGCGTATCGCGGCATGCGGACTGTTAGGGCTCGGTGCTGCCCTTCTGATCGCCGCGCTGTTGCTCACCACCTACACCAAGGGCAAGATCGCCAAGATTCCGCTCGACATCGACACGACGCTGGTCAGCAACGGCACGGGTACGGCATTCGATCCGGCGTCGCTTTCAGGTGAGCGGTTTGTCGTGGACGAGAACGTTCCCGTGGTCCTGCAGCAGCAGGTCAGCGTCGAGGCGCCGGCCAACGCGGACGTCGTCACCCTGCAGGTCGGCAGCACGCTGCGGCGGGCGGACAAACAACAGGACAACGGTCTGCTGCTGGCCATGGTGGACACCGTCACGGTGGATCGCACGACGGCGATGGCGGTATCCAGTGACACCAACCCCGGTGGTGCGGTCCAGCGGCCGCGGGCCATCGAGGACGACACCCCGCCGACGAATATCGCGCTGCCCCACGAGGGGCTGACCTACCGGTTCCCCTTCGACACCGAGAAGAAGACCTACCCGTTCTTCGACCCGATCGCGCAGAAGGCGTTCGACGCCAACTACGACGGAGAAGAAGACGTCAACGGCCTGACCACCTACAGGTTCACCCAGAACGTCGGCTACGACGCCGACGGGAAGCTCGCCGACCCGATCGAATACTCCTCGCTGTACGACAACGACGAGGACAGCCGGGTGACCGCCCGGGCGGTGCAGTGGGGTCTGCCCGGCGAACCAGAGGAAACGGTCACCATGAGCCGCTTCTACGCCGCGCAGCGCACGTTCTGGGTGGATCCGGTGTCGGGCACCATCGTCAAGGCCGACCAACACGGCTTCCAGTACTACGCGCGCGAGGCGCTCAGACCTGAGCTCACCTACGTGGACTACAAGGTCAGCTCCGACGAGCAGACGGTGGAGTCTCAGGTCGCCAGCGCCCGCGACGAGCGCGACCGGCTGGCGCTGTGGGGTCGCATCCTGCCGATCGCGTTCACCGCGACGGGCCTGCTGACCCTGGTGGGCGGGGCGCTGCTCGGATCGTTCAGCCTGCGCGCCGAATCCGCACTGATCGACCCGGGCCTTGACGACGCCGGCCACGGCTTCTTCGGCACGGACACCGAGGGCAAGCCGGTGCCGGGCGCCGAGGCGAAGACCGAGAAGTTGCCGGCCCAGCGGCCGACTGATCTGCCACCGGACAGACCGGTCTGATATCGCGGACTGACGCACCCGTGAGGGCGCAAACGCTGCTGGCACCCGGATACCCGCTGGTGCTGGCGCTCGCGGTGAACGCGCCGCTGCTGGCGCCCGGATACCTGCTGCTCAGGGACGCGGTGTCGACGCCGCGGTCGTATCTCACCGATGCGGCGCTCGGGCTCGCCGAAGCCGCGCCGCGGGCGGTGCCGCAGGACTTCGCGGTGTCGGCCGCATCGCAGGTCCTCGATGGCGGCCTGGTCGTCAAGGCGTTGCTGGTGGTGGGCCTGTGGCTGGCGGGCTGGGGCGCCGCGCGGCTGGCCGCGACCGTCCTGCCCGACGCGGGCGTGCCGGGCCAGCTGGTCGCAGCCACGGTCGCGATCTGGAATCCCTATGTCGCCGAACGCCTGCTTCAGGGGCATTGGAGTTTGCTGGTCGGGTATGGATGCCTGCCGTGGGTGGCTGTGGCGGTGCTGCGGCTGCGCACCGGCACGGGCGACTGGTGGCCGCTGGTGTTCTGGCTGGCGCTGGCAGGCCTGACACCGACCGGGTTGCTGCTCGCGGCGGTGGTGGCGCTGGTCAGCGTCGGGGCCGCCGGGGATTCGGCCGCGGGCGACGGGGGTGCGGGCCGGCTGCCGGTGGCCGCGGTGTCGCTGGGTGTAGCGGCGCTCGCAGCCACACCGTGGCTGGTCGCGGTGTCGGTGTCGGGCTCGGTGTCCCAACCGGCGCCGGATCCCGCAGCGGGCATCCACGCGTTCGCGGCGCGGGCCGAACCCGGTCTTGGCACGTTGGGCAGCCTCGCCGGCCTCGGCGGGATCTGGAACAGCGAGGCGGTCCCGCCGTCGCGGACGACGTCGTTCGCCGTGGTCGCCACCCTGGTGCTGCTCGCAGTGATAGGGGCGGGTCTGCCCGCCGTGGCGCGTCGCCGCGCCGCGGCGCCATTACTGATCCTTGCGGCGGCCGCGGTCGTGCTGCCCGCCGCGATGGCCACCGGACCGGGATTGGCGGTCGTGGAGTCGGCCGTGCGGACCGTCCCCGGCCTCGGCGTCGTCCGCGACGGGCAGAAGTGGGTCGCGCTGGCGATGCCGGGCTATGCGCTGGCGGGCGCGGGTGCGGTGCTCACCCTGCGGCGCTGGATACCCGCGCCGGCCACCGCCGCGGTGGCCTGTGCGCTGATCGTCGCGATGCTGCCCGACCTGGCGTGGGGTGTGGGCGGCCGGGTCGTGCCGGTGCACTACCCGCCCGGCTGGGCGGCCGCCGCGGCGGTGATCAACGCCGATCCGCGCCCGGTGGCGGTGCTGCCCGCCGCCAGCATGCGCGACTTCGGCTGGGCCGGTGAGGCACCCGTGCTGGATCCGCTACCCCGCTGGGTGCACGCCGACGTGCTGACCAGCGGAGACCTGATCATCGGCGGGCAGACCGTACCGGGCGAGGGCAACCGGGCCCGCCACGTGGAGTGGCTGCTGCTCGACGGCGCACCGGCCGAGGAGCTGGCCCGTGCGGGCGTCGGCTGGCTGGTCCTCGAGAAAGACAGGGAGAAAGACAGGGCGGAAGACGGGCAGGGAGCGGGTGCCGCGGACGCGGCACCGGCCGGGCTGGGGTTGGCCTACCGCGACGACAGCATCGCCGTCTACCGGGTGGGCGGCGACCATCCGGCCGCCGCGCATCGGGGCCTGGCGATCGCCGCGCATCTGGTGTGGCTGGCGACGCTGTGCGCCGGGCTGGTCGGCCTGTTGGCAGGCAGGGTGTCCGCGATCAGACGACGCCGCTGACGAGGACCCCGGCGCGCATCGACGCGAGCACCAGCCGCATCGCGTCCGCGGTCTGCGGCCACGAGAACTCCTCGCTGCGGGCCTGGGCCTTCACGCCCAACTGCTCGCGCAGCACCCGGTCGGACAGCACCCGCTCCAGCGCGTCGCTGAGGTGCCTGCGGTCGTCGACGAGCAGGCCGGTGACGCCGTCGACGATCGAATCGTTCAGCCCGCCCGAGGACCGGTAGCCGATGGTGGGAACCGCATGCTGTGCCGCTTCGACGACGGCAAGTCCCCAGCCTTCCTTCCGCGACGGCAGCACATGTACCCAGCACCTCTGCAGCACGACGTGTTTGACGCCGTCGCCGACGTGTCCGTGGAAGGTCACGGCGTCGGAGATGCCCAGCCGCTCGGCGTGCTCGACCAACCGGTGGCGCCACCAACCGTCGCCGACGATGTCCAAATGCAGATCTGGCATCCGCGGCCGCAGCCTGGCGACGGCGTCGAGGGCGTCCTCGATCTGTTTGTGCGGCACCAGCCTGGACAGCACCGCCACCCGGGGGGTGGCGGATCTCGGCAGACTCAGGGTGTGGGGCGGGGCCTCGTCGAGCCCGTTGCGCACCACCGCGATCCGGTCGTCGTCGACGCCCAGCTCGGTCAGGTCCCGCGCCGACGGCAGCGACACCGTCACGTACTGATTGCGGCGATGCACCCGCGGCGAGACGAAGGATTCGACGAACCAGCCGATCCGGCCGGTCAGCGCGCCGGCCACCGGCCATTGCTCGCGGTGGCAGTGGTGGACCAGCACCGCGACCCGCCTGCCGAACACCAGGCGGGCCATGAACGGCAATCCGTTCTGCGTGTCGACGACCACATCGGGGCGTACCGCCCGCAGCGGGCCGAGCCCGAGCCGCGCCGCGGCCATCGCCAGCAACGCCCACACGTACACCGAATATCTGCCACCGGCGCGGCTGATGTGGACGCCGCCGACCACCTCGCGGCGGGGTGCACCGGGATATCGGGCGGTGCGCAATGTCACGCCGACGCCGGTCGCGGCCAATTCGGCGCCGATCCGCTGCAGATATGCCTCGCTGCCACCGCCCTGCGGATGGCCGGTGTCGCGCCAGCACAACAGCAGCACGGACCTCAGCGGGCGAACGGACACCCGGACCACACTAGACGCAAACCGGGGCGCACCTCGCGCCCGTCGCGGGGCGGGATCGCCCATGGGCAGCCCGCCCCCTAGGGTCTGTCCGGTGGCTGCCACTGATCTCTTCGCGCGCCGCGCGACGCTGAGCCGCTCGATGCGGCTGCTCGCCGAATTCCGGTTCGAGCAGCGCGATCCGGCCCGCTTCTACGGTGCGCTGGCCGCTGACACCGCCGAAATGGTGGCCGACCTGTGGCGGTCGGCCACCGGAACGGCACCCGGCGGTCAGACGGTGCTCGACGTCGGTGGTGGTCCTGGTTATTTCGCCGCGGCGTTCGGACGCCGGGGCATGCGCTACATCGGCGTCGAACCGGATCCCGGCGAACTGCACGGGGTGCTGCCCGAGGCGCCGCTCGCGGCGGGATCCGATGCGCCGCTCGCGGCGGTCGACCGCGGCGCCGCCTACGTACGCGCATCCGGAATGGCGTTGCCATTTGCCGATGGCAGCGTTGATGTCTGCCTGTCGTCCAACGTCGCAGAACACGTCAGGGAGCCGTGGCGCCTTGGCCGCGAGATGCTCCGGGTGACCAGGCCCGGCGGTCTGGCGATCCTGTCCTATACGGTGTGGCACGGCCCGTTCGGCGGCCATGAGATGGGCCTGACCCACTATCTGGGCGGTGAGCGAGCGGCCGCCCGCTACACCCGCAAACATGGCCATCAGCCCAAGAACAACTACGGATCGTCGCTATTCGCCGTCTCCGCGGCCGACGGCCTGCAGTGGGCACACAGCACCGGGGCGCTGCTCGCCGCATTTCCCCGCTACCACCCACGATGGGCGTGGTGGATGACTCGCGCACCGGTGCTGCGCGAGTTCCTGGTGAGCAATCTCGTGCTGGTCATGACCCCGCACTCATGAGAACGCTCTCATGCAGACAAACGACCGAATATGTCAGCTGTCATATTCAGGCTCACGACTACCCATTTAGACAGTTAATTTACGAACTGTTCACCTGCCCATTCGGATAACGCTCCGAAATGTGATTGCACACTTGTCTTACGATATTTATGCTCAATGTCATAGACAGGAGGTGTCCGATGTGGATCGTCGAGATCAACTTCGCAGGCCGCCGGTTCACACACCGGGTACCGGATCGCAAGCGGACGTTGTGCCTGTTCAAGGCGCGGACCGAGGAGCGCCGGTCGTCGCAACAGCTGCAACCCCAGCGCGTGGCCTGACCTCAACGGATCCGAACCTGCCCACCACCGCCACACCTCCCAAGCGCGGCTCGACCCGCAACAACATGCTGGTCACAGCGGCGAAGGTACTGCGTGAACGCGGACCGGCCGGCGTCACCATCGACGAGGTGCTCTCCCGTAGCGGGGCGCCGCGCGGTTCGGTGTACTACCACTTCCCGCACGGTCGCAACCAGATCCTGACCGAAGCTCTCAACCAGGCCGGCGACGCCATCACCGCCATCATCGATGCGGGCGTCGACGAGGGCGGCGTGTCGATGGTCCGCCGCTTCGTCGAGTATTGGGAGCACGAGCTGATCGACAGCGATTTCAGCGCCGGATGTCCGGTGATGGCGGCGGCCGTCAGCTCCTCCGACGATTCACCCGAACTGGCGTCGGTGGCGGGCGACATCTTTCGCCACTGGCGGGCCGCGCTGACAGAGGCCTTCCGCAGCGATGGGTTGGGCGGAGCCGAAGCCACGTCGCTGGCCCGCACATGTATCGCCGCCCTGGAGGGCGCGGTCGTGCTGGCGCGATCCACCCGCGCTCTTGGCGTGCTGAGCGATGTCGCACACGAGATCGAGTTCCTGATCAGATCACGACAGTTCGTCCACCAGAACGCGCCGACAGACCCCGGCCGCGCGCCGCGTCAGGACGCGTAACCAACGCCCGGTGCGCCCGCGATCGGCGCTCAGGCCCTGCGCCACCTCGCGCAGAGGAAATCCCGATTGATCGCCGATTCCACGAGCACCCATTCGGACCGCATCGGCAACACCGGAGCTCCCCTGCCAAGGGAGCACGGTGCATAGGAGACGATCATCTCGTCGACGAGGTTCGCGGATACGAACTGTGCCGCCGTCGCCCCGCCGCCGACAACCCAGACATCCTTACCCTCCGCCGCGGCGACCAGCTGGGGATGCAACTCGGCGACGTCGCCGTCGAAGGTCTGTACCGGATGTCCGTCGACGATGATCTGCGGTCGGCTGGTCAACACCCAGGTCGGCTGCTCGTACATCCACGGGCCCGGCTGATTGTTCACAACCCACTCGTAGGTGACCGAACCCATCGCAAGGGCGCCGACGCTATTGGCGAACTGTTGGTAGTTGAAGGGGCCGTCCTCGTCGATCGCACGCGACATCAGCCAGTCCAGGCTGCCTGCGTCGTCGACGATGAAGCCGTCCAGACTCGACGCGGTGTAGTACACGGTCGCCATCAGCAGTTCCCTCTCATCCACTCCAGTGGGTCCCCGTTGCGCACTTGCACATCCAGGCGCGCGAGCATCGTGCGGACCAACTCCCGGCGATGCGCCGAGTAGGTCAGGACGTGCGCGACGATTCCGTACAGCGGGAACGACTCCGGTGGATCACACAGCGCGTCGATCACCGTATCCGCCAGCCGACCCTCAGCCGTCTTCTCCGAAACCATGGCCGCCCAACGGCTTCCGACCTCGCCATGGTGTGCGGCCAACGACTCAGCCGTTGTCGTCCGCGCCGTCGTCGCCGTGCGCGACGGGTAGTCCCGGCCTTCGATGGTGGCCAGCCAGACCTCTTTCGCCCACACCAACGCACCAAGCACCGCACCGACGCTCGGTTCCGGCCCGTCCCATTCGAGAACCACCTGCCCTGGCGAAATCGCCTCGTCCCATTGCCCTTCCAACAGTTCGCTGGATCGGTCGATGAGGTATGCGGTGTCGGCGACGTCATGGGCGATCATCAGCGCGGGGATGTCGGGCTGTTTGGTGTCGCCCGCGCTGTCGAGCCAAAGCGACTGCGGCGGATGGAAATGCAGCCCATTGGGGGCGCTGAGCCGAAATCCGGTGTCGCACGCTCGCGACGGCGGAACCCCGAACGAGCGGCGGAATGCCCGCGAGAACACCTCCGCCGACGACCAGCCCCCCTCTGCGGCCACCGCGGACACACTCTCACCGCGCTGCAGGCGCCACGCGGCGCGCTCGAGCATGACCCGGCGACGCAGGGCCGCGGGCGACTCGCCGGTCAATCGCCGGACCTCACGGGAGAAGTGGAATGTCGACGAGTAGCTGCTGCGCGCCATGTCGGGGACGTCGGCGTTGTCGGCATCCACGACCGCGTCGAGCAACTCCCGCAACCGGTCACGTCGGGCAGGAAACTCGCTCACATCTACCGAGTATGGTCACCCGACCGCGCAATGGACATGACGATTCGTGCTGATCCCGTCCCGGGGCTCACGCCGTCAGGTGTCGAGGACGTCGCCGACACGCGCTTCCAGCGCGCCGCGGCGACCCACTACATCGGCCACGTCGATCCCGAACCGGCCGGCGAGCGCGTCGACGACCTGCCCGGCGGTGTCGAAGCGGATCCGCTCCGTGCCGCCATCGCGGTGAATAGCCAGGTGGCGCCCGCGGAGGTTGAGCCTCGCGTTGTCGGTGACCAACGCGACGGTCAGTCCGACGACGAAGGTGGACGCCGGATGTGTCGACACGTACCAGCTGCCCACCTCCAGGTCGATCCGCGGCTGCGGCCTGGTGTTGAAGATGTACAACGGTCGCCACTGCTCACCGATCCTGACCTGGACCGCATGGCCGTCGCCGAATCGGACGACCCGGTAGGGTTCGTGCGGCGTCTGCTGGACAAGGTCGTCGACCAGCGAAATAGGCCGCCAGATCGATGCCCGTGCCCAGCTGAGCTGTCATGGTCTCATCCTGCGATCTGAATGGAGGTTGAGGTCAACCGGTCAGGTGCCCGTCCAGTGTGGGACCCGCTTCTCGGCGAATGCGATGGCCCCTTCCCTGGCGTCATTGCTGGTGAACACGGGTATCAGGATCTTCAGCTGTTCGGCGAACATCTCGTCGGGATCCCAGCCCCGCGATTCCACGATGATCCGTTTGGTGGCCGCCACCGCCAGCGGCCCGTTGGCGGTGATCTTCTCGGCCAACGCGATCGCCGCGTCCAGCGCCGCCCCCGGCTCAGCCAGTGCATTGACCAGGCCGAGGGCTTCGGCGCGCTCGGCGGGTAGGTGTTCACCGGTCAACGCGAGCTCCATCGCGATCGAGTAGGGGATGCGCTGCGGCAGCCGCAACAGCCCACCGCCGCCCGCGACGAGGCCCCGTTTGACCTCGGTGATGCCGAATGCCGCCGCCCTCGACGCCACGATCAGGTCGGTGGCCAGCGCGAGCTCCATTCCGCCGGCGAGTGCATAGCCCTCGACAGCCGCGATGAGCGGCTTGGCCGGGGGCCGCTCCGTGAATCCCAGTCCCCGACCCGCGACGACGACGTTCTCGCCGCGAGCGAAGGCCTTGAGGTCCATCCCGGCGCAGAACGAGCCGCCCGCCCCGGTCAGCACTCCCACCGAGAGCTCGGGGTCCCCGTCGAGATGATCCATCGCGTCGGCCAGCCCGCGGCTGACCGCGGCATTCACCGCGTTCCTGGCCTCAGGACGGTTGATGGTGATGATCAGGATTCGGCCGCGCTGCTCGAGAAGAACCGGGGTGGATGCGTCGTCGCTCACGGCCGTGATGCTAGCGAGATCGGCGAGGCCGCTGGGGTGATATCGGCTGGACTAGATGGCTTCCCTGGCCCGGCCGCTGCTGGCCCTGCGATGAATCTCGTTGAGGAACAATCCGATCCCCGTCACCATCGAACCCGTCCGGGCGCCGTCGGTCACATCGAATCCATGGCTGGCCCCGGGTAGCTCGATGTAGCTGACCGGCGCATCCGACGTAGCCCGGAGCCGCTCGACGAACATGCGTGCCTGCTCGACGGGAACCACCGCGTCGCCGGTGCCGTGAACGATCAGGAACGGTGGCGCCCCCGGGTGCGCCCTGGCCATCGGTGAGGCCTGCCGGAAGATCTCCGGGTGCCGCGAGATCCGGCGTTTCACCACGACCCGCTCCAGATAGTCGACGAAACGCGCGCGCTCCGCGGTCGACCGGTCTTCCCAGTCGTAGCGCCCGTACACACCGACCACCGCGTCCACGGTGGTGTCCGACCCCTCCGGCAGGTCGGCTTGCATCGCGGCATCGTTGCCGGTCAGCCCGGCCAGCGCGGAGAGGTGGGCACCCGCCGAACAGCCCGCGATCGCGATGAAATCGCGGTCGCCGCCGAATTTGTCGACGTTGGCCCTGGCCCAGGCGATGGCGGTCTTGACGTCGGTGATGTGGCAGGGCCACCGATGGTGCGGAGCGACCCGGTAGTCGATGGACAGGCATATCCAGCCCAGCTCGGCCAGATGGGCCATCAACGCATAGCCCTGGAGAAGTCGGCTCCCATGCACCCAGGCGCCGCCGGGAACGAAGATCAGCACGGGCGCGGGATGCCGGGGCAGGTCTTCGACGTCTCCGCGCCGCCACACGTCGAGCAGTTGGCTGGGCAGGCTCCCGTAGCGCACCGATGTGCGGTGGACGTGGCGGCGGAAGTGCAGCGATTTCCACAACGGCGGGGTGCGCTCCGGCGCGGGCCACTGGATCATCAGATCCTCGTCAGCAACCACGCCACGCAATGCGGCATCCGATACCGCGTGGGTGCTTTCGCGTTCCCGCCTGCGGATTTCGGCAACGCCGGGCGTCAGCCAGGCACGGGCCGTCGCGGAGAGGTAGTCGGGCAGCAGGCGAGTGCCCCAGATGCTCACCGCCGTCGCGGCGCCAAGGGGCTCAAGATGTTTGCCGATCACCGGAAGCGATGCGTATGCGACGCTCACCGCGAGTGCATAGTCGGCGGGTCGAGCATGCAGCAACCAACGCGCCCGCGAGACCATCGTTGGTCCGGGACCGCGGGTGTCGGGTCGTTCCGTCACGGCGCGAATGTACCGTCGCGATCGGCCCGAGATGGACGATATTCAAAAGTTGTCTGCTGCTGTCACATTCGCGCGTTCAGCCGAGGGCGGCGGACACCGGTGACACCTCGGAGACCCGCAGGCCGTTGTTGCGGCCGGAAGCGGAAGCTGCCCACCGACCCAGGATGCCGCAGCCATTCGTCGGCGGTGATCAGCGTCTCATCGATCGCCTCCGCGGAGGCGTGATACTCGTCGACGATGCGGCCCCACCAGTCGATGATCTGCCGCCTGATCGACTGGGCAGGGCGCCGCGGCGTGGATCACCCGGCGCAGACTGGAGATGTCGTACGAATTACGCACGGATTCAGGAAGTTTCAGCATCCGGGTAAACATCGTCGGGACGAACTGCCCGTGGGTGACGCCGTGGCGCTGAATGGCGTCCAGACAGCAGACCGAGCGTATCCAGTTGATCCACAACGCATTCGGGGCAAGGCGGCCAGCCGTCGGGGCGGTGCTCTGTAGGCCTGGCGAACATCAACAGCTCGGGCAAGTCCGTCAGGCAGGTGTTCGCCGATGGCCTCACAGGTCGCGCGGAGTACAGCCGAGCCGATGACGGCTTTGGCGTCGCTGTTGTCGACGATGTAGGCGGCCTCCGCCGCCATCAGGATCGCGACGGCATCGCCCCCGTCTGCACCGAATCCTGCGCGAGGGCTGTGGTCGCGCTGATTCCACGACCCTCGTGCAGAAACCGGCGCAGACGGCGTCGGCGACTATTCGGACAGGCGGTGCTTCAGCGCGTCGAACTCGTCCTTGATGCCCGTCGGCAGCTTCTCCCCGACGAATTCGAACCACTCCTCGATGAGCGGCAGCTCGGCACGCCATTCCTCGGGATCGACCGTCAGCGCCTCGGCGACGTCGGCGGGATCGATATCAAGGCCGGTCAGGTCGATGTCGTCAACGGTCGGCACCACGCCGATGGGGGTGGTGGAACCCCCCGCGGTCTGCTCGATGCGCCCGACCACCCACTTGAGCACCCGGCTGTTCTCGCCGAATCCGGGCCACAGGAACCTGCCGTCATCGCCGCGGCGGAACCAGTTGACGAAGAAGACCTTCGGCAACTTGGACTCGTCGGAGTTCTTGCCGATGTCGATCCAGTGCTGGAAGTAGTCGCCGACGTTGTAGCCGATGAAGGGCAGCATGGCCATCGGGTCGCGGCGCACGGTACCGACCTTGCCCTCGGCGGCGGCGGTCTGCTCGGAGCCGATGGTGGACCCGATGAATACCCCGTGCTGCCAGTCGTTGGCCTCGCTGACCAGCGGAACGGTGGTCTTACGCCGCCCGCCGAACAGGATCGCCGAGATCGGCACACCCTGCGGGTCGTCCCACTCCGGCGCCAGCGTCGGGCACTGCGAGATCGGGGTGCAGTAGCGCGAGTTGGGATGGGCGGCCTTCTCGCCCGACTCGGGTGTCCAGTCGCGGCCCTTCCAGTCGATGAGGTGCTCGGGTTTGCCTTCCAGGCCCTCCCACCACACGGTGTTCTCGTCGGTCTTGGCGACGTTGGTGAACACGGTATTGCCCGCCGCGATGGTCTTCATCGCATTGGGGTTCGAATCCCAGTTGGTTCCGGGAGCGACACCGAAGAAACCGAACTCGGGGTTGGTGGCATACAGCCGGCCGTCCTTGCCGAAACGCATCCAGGCGATGTCGTCGCCGACGGTCTCCGCGCGCCAGCCCTCCAGCGTGGGCTGCAGCATCGCGAGGTTGGTCTTGCCGCAAGCCGACGGGAACGCCGCCGCCACGTAGTAGGCCTTGTTCTGCGGGGAGATCAGCTTGAGGATCAGCATGTGCTCGGCCATCCAGCCCTCGTCGCGGGCCATCGCCGAGGCGATACGCAGCGAGTAGCACTTCTTGCCGAGCAGGGCGTTGCCGCCGTAGCCCGAGCCGTAGCTCCAGATCTCGCGGGTGTCTGGGAAATGGGTGATGTATTTGGTGTCGTTGCACGGCCACGGCACGTCCTCTTGGCCCGGCTCGAGCGGTGCACCGATGGAGTGCAGCGCCTTGACGAAGAATCCGTCAGTCCCGAGCTTCTCCAGCGCGGCGGCACCCATCCGGGTCATGACCTTCATCGAGATGACGACGTACTCGCTGTCGGTGATCTCCACACCCAGCTTCGGATCGTCGGCGTCAAGCGGGCCCATGCAGAACGGGACCACATACATCGTGCGGCCGCGCATGCAGCCCCGGTAGAGCTCCGTCATCAGCGACCGCATCTCGGCGGGGTCCATCCAGTTGTTGGTGGGACCGGCGTCGATCTCGCGTTCCGAGCAGATGTAGGTGCGCGACTCCACCCGCGCGACGTCGGAGGGATCCGAAAGCGCCAGGAAGGAGTTCGGCAGCTTCTTGTCGTCCAACCGCTGGAATGTTCCTGCCGCCACGAGCTGATCGGTCAACCGGGCGAATTCCTCCTCGGAGCCGTCGGCGAATACGACGCGATCCGGCTGGGTGAGCTCGGCAACCTCTTGTACCCACGCCAGCAGCGCATCGTGTTTCGTCGGGGCGGTGTCCAGACCTGGAAAGGTCGCTGAAGTCATCTACTTCTCCTGCGTGGTTTCTTGCCAGGACGCAGGCCACATGTACGCCAACTACAGATTGGTGGCGGTCACGGTCGTCCCTGGTTCGAGGTTAACGCGGGTGACATACCCGCGGATATGTGGATTCATGTCCGATCACTCACAAGAACGATTCAGAAGCCCGTTCAGAGCGGTGTACCGATTCAGTTAACAAACTGCGACACGGTCAGCAACCATTCACGAACCGCTCGACCGGCCATCCGACCGGGACAGCTCCGCCCTGACGGCGTCGAGCACCCGCTGCAACTCGGGGATTCGACGGTCCCGCGTGGCAGCGGCGACCGCGATGGCCTTGGCATGGGTGTGCAGCTCGGCATCGATCTGGGCGATCCGGCCCGCCGCGGCCCTGCCGGCCTCGTCGTCGCGCGCGGCCAACTCGGAGGTGAGCGCCGCCTCGGCGGCCAGCACTCTGGTGGCAACCAGCTCCTCGGCCGAGGACCGCACCGCCGCCGTGATGTCGACGACCCAGCGGTCCAGCACCGCCCGGTCGTGCAGCAGGCCACGGATGCCGACCACCCACACCGTCAGCAACAGGCCCGCCGCGCCGCCCGCGGCCAGCCCGGCCGCGGTGAGGCCCGGGGCAAGGCCGGCGAACAACCGGCTGACCGCGAGCGCGACGCCGAGTCCGAAGCCCGCACCCAGCAGCATCATCAGCCGCGTTTCCAGCGTCCGTGACTTCACCGGCGGGACGCCGACGTCGGGCGCCGCGGCGGCGTCGGCGGGAGCGGCGGGGGCGGTGAACCCGAGTTCGCGCGCGACGTCGCCGAGGTGGCGGGTGATGCCCTCGTCGACTTCACCGATCACCTCCGCCGCCCGGTGCTGCACGTAGCCGGTGAACTCTTCGATTCCGCGGCGGCCGACCCCCGAGGCGTCCTCCTGGAGCTCCGCACGCACCGACGCGCACCGATTGCGCGCGAAGTACGACAACTGCACACGGGCCTGCTGAATCTGGCTGCGCAGCGCGATGGCGCCTTCCACCTTCGACAGCCGGCGCTCGCGACGAACCTGTTCGCGGAGGGCCTGCAATTCCGTGATCCGGCTCTGCCGGGTCGCACCGGCACCATCCGCGCGATACTCGTCCATCATCGCGTTCACCCGAGATTCCCAGGAGCGCAAGCGATTACGACGTTCCAGGGAGGCGTCCCCCAGACCCTGTCCGAGCATTTGGACGAGTTCGTCGAGATGCGGGTCGCCGAGGTCGGGTGCGGCTGCCACACCCACCCACGGCATCCGTGCGTACCGGGGGGATCGCGCCGCGAGCAGTTCCCGGTCGGCGGCCAGCACCTCGCGCCAGCCTCGATGTGCGTCGATCTTAGCCACCGCCCCGATCACCAGGTCGGTGTGCGCGGACGCCGAATCGACCAGCGCACAATCGGATTCGGCCAGCGGTGCGATCGCCGAGGTCACGAAAACCGTGGCCGCCGGCCCCTCGCCCGGCATCAGCTGGCCCGCCTCGACGAACACGTGCTGCGGCATCCGTTCCCGCAGGGCGGCGACCACGCTGGTGGTGCCGGCCAGCCACGGGCCGGTGACGAGGACGACATCGCGGCCCCGGACGGTGGGGGCTTTCAGTGCGGGATCGACGGCCGTGACGACGGCGTCGGCCGACGCAATCGGGTCACTCACAGGGGTCACTCACCGCGTTTCCCCAGCAGGCGCAACGACCCCCTGGTGATGTCGTCGCCACAACTGCGGTGCAGCGCGTTGACGGGGCCGTGACTGTAGTGGCGCCAGCGCACCGCGCGGCGCAGATGCGCGTCCGGATCGTCGCCGCGGTCGACGACCGCACCGGCGGCTTCCACCACGTCGACCGCGGCCTCCATCACCGCGAAGGCGGTCTGATCGGCGGCGAGGAACTCGGCGATCCGGGCATCACCGCAACGCGCGGCCAGGGCGCGCAGCTCGGTGATCGCCGTCCGCGTCCGGCGATAGCGCACCGGCGCGGCGGCGGCGTCGATCTCGGCGGCCACCCGTTCGATCCCGCTGATCTCGCGCAGCTCCGCGGCCAGCCCGTCGACTCCGACGCCTCTGCCGAGGGCGAGCACCGAGTACGCGATGCCGAACCGGTCGAGTGTGGCGAGCAGCCCGGCCCGAACCGCCCGGGGAATCCGGTGACCGGCGGCGACGAAGGCGTCGACCGAGGTGAGATCACCGGGTTCGGTGGTCAGTGTCTGCAACGCCGCCTGCAGCTCGCCGTCGAGGTCGACGGAGGCCAGTGCCGCCACCGTCGGCACAGTCGGCACGCCGGTCAACGCCCGGAAGTCCGCCGCACGCCGCTGGGCGGCGGCCAGCGGACCGCCGACGCCCGCCCCGGTGAGGTCGGCCTTGTTGAGTATCAGCACCGTCGGGAGTCGACCCGCCGCGGCCAGCATGGCCTTGTCCTCCGGTTTGAGTGTCTCGGCGACGACCAGAACGTGCACGTCCGCCCCCGGGGTATCTGGAGAACCTGGGGTATCTGGAGAACCCGGGGTATCGGGAGCGCTCAGAACGACGTCCCAGTCGCCCGCCGCGGCCAGTGCGCCTGCCAGAGTGCGTCGGCCCACACCGTTGCGGCCGGAGATCGCAACGCTGATCGGCCGGCGCACCCGATCGATGATCGGCGTCAACCTCCGGTCGGGTATCCGCTCAGCAAATCGCGTCAGCTCGTCGACGAAAATCTCGCGGCCTTTCGTGAATCTCGGGGCCGATCCAGAGCCCATCCACAGTCCGTCCATAGCCGGCCCGATGGCCTGCCCCACCCAAATCGTGGCATCTCCCCAGCCGCCCCGTGAACGCTTGTTTCTCCATACCAGCAGAAGGCAACTGTTGGGTATCAATCTGCACCACGATGCAGGCTCGCTGGGGTCGATGCGCGACGATGGACGGATGCACGTGCGCAGGGCCGACGTCGCCGACCTGCCGAGCGTCCAGTCCGACGTCGCCGGCCCGCCTCCGCCCCGACGGGTGACCAGCTTCCGATCCCGGCGTTCCGCACTGTCCGGTGGCCAACAGGCGACCTGGGACCGGCGTTGGCCGGAACTCGGAGCCGAAGCCCGGCCGGCGGCCCGTAGCGCCGACGGGGCTGAAGCCCCCCGAATAGCCCCCCGAATGGCCCCCCGAATCGACGCCGAGGCGTGGTTCGGCCGTAGAGCCCCGGTGGTGCTGGAGATCGGGTGCGGAACGGGAACCTCGACGCTGGCCATGGCTCAGGATGAGCCCGACCTCGATGTCATCGCGGTGGAGGTGTACCGGCGCGGCCTCGCGCAGCTGCTCGGTGGCATCGACCGCGCGGGGGTGACCAACATCCGGCTCATCCGCGGTGACGGTCTCGACGTGCTCGAGCACATGATCGGCCCCGAGACACTCATCGGGGTCCGCGTCTTCTTCCCCGATCCGTGGCCCAAGGCGCGCCATCACAAGCGGAGACTGCTGCAGCCGGCGACGGTCGCCCTCATCGCCGACCGGCTGCGTCCGGGCGGTGTGCTGCACGCTGCCACCGACCACGCCGGATACGCCGAGCAGATCGCCGAGGTCGGCGACGCGGAACCGCTGCTGCGCCGGGTGACCGGCACCGCCGAGCTGCCGATATCGGTGGCCCGGCCCGTCACCAAATACGAATCCAAGGCACAGGACGCGGGCAGCAGCGTGGCCGAGCTCATCTGGGAGAAGGCGCCATGAGCACGCCCGTGAGCAGAGGAAGTCACCCATGAGCGTCACCGACGAGCTCGACGGGATTGCCACCGAGCCACCCACGGCGACGGCTCCCACCACCCTGCGCGTACTACTGGTTTGGGATGCGCCCAATCTGGACATGGGCCTCGGCTCGATCCTCGGTGGCAGGCCGACGGCCGCGCACCGCCCCAGATTCGATGCCCTCGGCCGGTGGCTGCTGGCCCGCACGGCCGATCTGTCGGCTCTCGCGGGCGACGCGACGACGGTGTCGCTGGAACCGGAGGCCACCGTCTTCACCAACATCGCACCCGGTAGCGCCGACGTCGTCAGGCCGTGGGTGGAGGCGCTTCGCAACGTCGGGTTCGCCGTTTTCGCCAAGCCGAAGATCGACGAAGGCAGTGACGTCGACAGCGACATGCTGGATCACATCGCGCTGCGGCACGCCGAAGGTCTGGCCGGTCTGTTGGTCGCATCGGCCGACGGACAGGCGTTCCGGCAGCCCCTCGAGCGGATCGCCCGCTGCGGCGTGCCCGTGGAGGTGCTTGGATTTCGTGAACATGCGAGTTGGGCGCTAGCGTCGGATACCTTGGAGTTCGTCGATCTGGAGGACATTCCCGGGGTGTTCCGGGAGCCGTTACCGCGGATCGGCCTCGATTCGCTGCCTGAGCAGGGCGCATGGCTGCAGCCGTTCCGGCCGCTGTCCTCGCTTCTGACCTCGCGCGTGTAATGCACAACTGAATGCGCGAGGCCGGAAACAGTCAGTTAGGAGCTTAATTGTTCGCCTGGTGGGGACGAACGGTGTACCGATACAGGTACATCGTGATCGGTGTCATGGTGGCGCTGTGCCTCGCGGGCGGCATCTACGGCATCAGCCTCGGGCAGCACGTCACCCAGAGCGGTTTCTACGACGAGGGTAGTGAGTCGGTGGCCGCCTCGGTGCTGGCCGACGAGGTCTACGGCCGCGACACCTCCGGCCACATCGTGGCCATCTACACCGCTCCCGAGGGAAAGACGGTCGAAGACCCCGCATTCCAGAAGAAGATCCTCGACCAGCTGGCCAAGCTGGAGAAGGACCACCCCGACCAGGTCCTGCGCACGATCGGGTACTTCAAGAGTCCCGAGCTCCTCGCGAACATGTCCGACGAGGACAAGCGGCACGCGTTCATGTCGATCCAGCTCAAGGGCGACAACGACGACGCGATCCTGAACAACTACAACAAGAACGTCGGCGAGGACGGCACGACCGTCAAGGACGATCTGCACTCCCTCGACGGCGTCGATGTGAAGCTGGCCGGTCTGCAGCCGCTGGCCAGCGAGCTGACCGGCACCATCGGTGAGGACCAGAGGCGCGCCGAAGTCGCCGCCATCCCGCTGGTGGCCGTCGTGCTGTTCTTCGTCTTCGGCGGCGTGGTCGCCGCCAGCCTCCCCGCCATCATCGGCGGGCTTTCGATCGCCGGCGCGCTCGGCGTGATGCGACTGGTCGCCGAGTTCACACCCGTGCATTTCTTCGCGCAGCCGGTGGTCACGCTCATCGGTCTCGGCATCGCGATCGACTACGGCCTCTTCGTGGTGAGCCGGTTCCGGGAGGAGATCGCCGAGGGGTACGACACCGAGGCGGCGGTGCGCCGGACCGTGATGACCGCGGGCCGCACCGTCATGTTCTCCGCGGTCATCATCGTGGCGTCGTCGGTGCCGCTGCTGCTGTTCCCGCAGGGCTTCCTGAAGTCGATCACCTACGCGATCATCGCGTCGGTCATGCTGGCCGCGATCCTGTCGATCACGGTGCTGCCCGCCGCGCTGGGCATCCTAGGGCGCAACGTCGACGCGCTCGGGGTCCGCACGTTGCTGCGGGTTCCGTTCCTGCGCAACTGGAAGCCGACGAACTGGTGGCTGAACTTCCTGGCCGAGAAGACCCAGAAGACCAAGACCCGAGAAGAGGTCGAGAAGGGTTTCTGGGGCCGGCTGGTCAACCGTGTGATGAAGCGGCCGATCGCCTTCGCCGCACCCATCCTGGTCCTGATGATCCTGCTCATCATTCCGCTGGGCCAACTGGCGTTGGGCGGCATCAGCGAGAAATACCTGCCGCCGGACAACTCGGTGCGCCTGGCACAGGAGGAATTCGACCGCACCTTCCCGGGCTTCCGCACCGAGCCGTTGACCCTCGTCATCAAGAACGACAGCGGTGAGCCCGTCACCGACCAGCAGATCGCCGAGGTGCGGGCGAAGGCGATGACGGTGTCCGGGTTCACCGATCCGGACAACGACCCGTCCAAGATGTGGCAGGAACGCAACTTCCTCGACGGTGCGTCGAAGGATCCGTCCGTGCGGGTGATCCAGAACGGCCTGGAGAACCGCAACGACGCCGCGAAGAAGGTCGCCGAACTTCGGGCGCTGTCGCCACCACACGGTCTGACCGTGTCGGTCGGCGGCACCCCGGCGCTGGAGCAGGACAGCATCCACAGCCTGTTCGCCAAGCTGCCGCTGATGGTGGTGTTGCTGATCGTCACGACGACGATCCTGATGTTCCTGGCGTTCGGATCGGTGGTGCTGCCGATCAAGGCGGCCGTGATGAGCGCGCTGACGCTCGGCTCGACGATGGGCATCCTGACGTGGATGTTCGTCGACGGGCACGGGTCGGGCCTGTTGAACTACACACCGCAGCCGCTGATGGCCCCGATGATCGGCCTGATCATCGCGGTGATCTGGGGCCTGTCGACCGACTACGAGGTCTTCCTGGTGTCCCGGATGGTCGAGGCCAGGGAGCGCGGCATGTCCACCGCCGAGGCGATCCGCATCGGCACCGCAACCACCGGCCGGCTCATCACCGGTGCCGCACTGATCCTGGCCGTCGTCGCGGGCGCGTTCGTGTTCTCCGACCTCGTCATGATGAAGTACCTGGCGTTCGGCCTTCTGATCGCGCTGTTGCTGGACGCGACGATCATCCGGATGTTCCTGGTACCTGCGGTGATGAAGCTGCTCGGCGACGATTGCTGGTGGGCGCCGCGCTGGATGAAGAGGCTGCAGGAGCGCATCGGCCTCGGCGAGGTCGAGCTGCCCGACGAACGGAAACGCCCCGCGGTGCATGAGCCCGGCGAAGAGCATGCCGCACTCGTCGGTGCGGGCGCGCCCGTTCCGCCGCGGTCACGGCCGCCGCACGATCCGACCCATCCCGCGGTGGAGGGTTCGTCGCGGCCCGCAAACCGGCCCGCACCCCCGCCGCGGCTCAACGGCCCGTCGGTCGCCGGGACCACCAGGATCCCGACGAGGCCAAGGCCCTCCCCGGGGCCCGCGCCGGGACCCGCCCCGGCCGACGAGCCGGCCACCACGCGGCTTTCGGTGGCGAGGAACGCCGGCACCACATCCGCCCGCCCGACGCCGCCGATCGCTCCGAAGGACCGCGAGATCGAGTCCTGGCTTGGCGAGTTGCGGGGCGCGCCGACCGGCGTGGCCCAGCAGTCGCCGCCATCGGCCGAGGCCACCCGCGCGATCAAGGATCAGCGGCCCGGCCCGTCTGGCCCCGACAGCCCCGAGAACCGCGTGAACCCCGAGGGCGCCGACGGCGCCGACGCGACCACCGCCATTCCGGTCGTCCGGCGCGGCGGGCAGGCACCGCACCAGCAGGCGGGTGAGAACGACGCGACGACGGCGATACCCGTGCAGCGTCCGCAGGATCCGGAGACCACGGAGAAGCTCGACACCCGCGACCGGAACGACCGCACTGATCGCAGTGATCGCAGTGATGACGAACAGCGGCAGCGCCGCGGCGGCGGGGTCAGCGCCCAGGATCTGCTGCGCCGCGAGGGCAGGCTCTAGCCTGCCCTGGTCTTCAGCCTGCCCTGGTCTTCGGAAAGCGCTTCGGGACGGCGGTCACTCGTCGGGTACCCGCTCGGCCTCGACGTCGTCGGCCTCGGCCTTGATGGCCGGGCCGTCCTCCGCCTCCAGCTGCGCGGCCTCCTTGTCGGGATCCTCGGCGAGCAGCACCCGCACAGCGCTGTTGAGGAATGCGACCGCAGGCACCGCCAGCAGCGCGCCGACGATCCCGGCCAGCACGGCGCCGCCTGCGATGGCCAACACGATCGCCAGCGGGTGGATGGATACCGCACGGCCCATCACCAGCGGCTGAAGGACGTGCCCCTCCAGCTGCTGGACGGCGATGATCAGCCCCAGCGTGATGAGGGCGTAGATGAAGCCCTTGGTCAGCAATGCCACGATCACGGCCAGCGAGCCGGCGACGACCGCGCCGACCAGCGGGACGAACGCGCCGAGGAACACCAGCGACGCCAGCGGCAGGGCCAGCGGGACCCCCATGATGCCCAGGCCGGCGCCGATCCCCACGGCGTCGACGAGGGCCACCAGGAACGTCGCACGGACATAGCCGATCAGTGAGTGGAACCCGGCCCGGCCCGCGTCGCGAACCCGTTCGCGCACGTGCGCGGGAAACACCTGGGTGACGAAGCCGAAGATATTGCGTCCGCCGTGCAGCAGGAAGATCAGCGTGAACAGGGTCAGCAATGCGCCGGTGACGATCTCGGTGATAGTGCCCGCGGTGGACAGCGCGCCGCTGGTCAGCTTCTCCTGGTTGTTGCGCAGCGCCTCGATCGCCGCATTTCCCGCCTGGTCGATCTGTTCCCGCGACAGGCGCGGCGGACCCTCGATCAGCCAGGTGCGGGCCGAATCGATGCTCTGCGTCACCTGGTCGACGAGCGCTGGGGCGCCCTCGATGAACTGGCTGACGACGAACGCCAGGATGCCGCCGACCACGGCGATCCCGGTGAGCAGCACCAGCGCCACCGCGCCGCCGCGCGGGGCGCCCCTGCGGTCGAGGAAGTCGACGGCGGGCATCAACAGCGCCGCCAGCATGGTCGCGAGCGCCACCGGCACGACGATCACCTCGATGCGCAGGATCACCCACAACAAGGCCACCGCTGCGCCGACGATGACGAGCAGCCGCCACGCCCACGCCGCGGTCTTGCGAACGAGCGGCGACACCGACTCGTCGTCGAGCGAGACACCGGCGGCCATGCCGGTAGCGTAGCCGTCCGCACACCGAGGGCGACGGCACGCCCGGCGCGGGGAGGTGGGAGAGCTACCTGCACCGTTACCCTGTAAGCGTGTCCCATGACGCGCCGGCGAGCGCCGCCATGCAGGGGCGGACAAGCCAGCAGGGATCGACCCGCGGCAAATACTGGTGGCTGCGCTGGGTGATCATCGGCCTGGCCGTCACGGTGCTGGCGGTCGAGATGGCGCTGGTGTGGGACCAAATCGCCAAGGCATGGAAGAGCCTGCTGTCGGCGAACTGGTGGTGGGTGCTCGCGGCGATGGTCGCGGCACTGGCGTCGATGCACAGCTTCGCGCAGATCCAGCGGACACTGCTGAGATCGGCGGGCGTGCACGTCAGGCAGTGGCGGTCGGAGGCCGCCTACTACGCGGGCAACGCGCTGAGCACGACGATGCCGGGCGGACCGGTGCTCTCGGCGACGTTCCTGTACCGACAGCAACGCATCTGGGGGGCGACGCCGGTGGTGGCGTCCTGGCAGCTGGTGATGTCGGGGGTACTGCAGGGCGTTGGCCTTGCGCTGCTCGGTCTCGGCGGTGCCTTCATGCTCGGCGCGAGCAAGAACCCCTTGTCGCTGATCTTCACACTCGGCGGGTTCGCGGCGCTGCTGATCCTCGCGCAGGCCGTCGCCACCCGCCCGGAACTCATCGACGGCATCGGGGTGAAGCTGCTCGCGTGGTTCAACTCGTTGCGTGGCAAGCCCGCCGACACCGGCCTTGCCAAGTGGCGCGAGACCCTCGAACAGCTCGAGTCGGTCAGCCTCGGCAGGCGTGACCTCGGGATGGCGTTCGGCTGGTCGATGTTCAACTGGATCGCCGATGTGGCCTGTCTGACGTTCGCCTGCTACGCCGCGGGGGGACACCCGTCGCTCGCGGGACTGACCGTGGCCTATGCGGCGGCCCGCGCGGTCGGCACCATCCCGTTGATGCCAGGCGGCCTGCTTGTGGTCGAGGCGGTGCTGGTGCCCGGCCTGGTGTCCAGCGGCATGACGCTGGCAGGTGCCATCTCCGCGATGTTCATCTACCGGCTGATCAGCTGGATCTTCATCGCGGCAATCGGCTGGGTGGTGTTCTTCTTCATGTTCCGCACCGAAAAGGACATCGACCCCGACGCCGTAACGACCGTCACCCGCGACGCCGCCGGCAGTGGGCACGATGCACGCGACGCAACCGTGGCGCAGCCGCCGCAGTTCAGCCCCGATCCCGAAGCGCGGCACGAGCCCGAACCGCGACCCGAGCCCTAGGAGCCCTCGCATGCCCGGATTCCGAACGACCGCGGCCGTCGTCGGTTCGGCCGTTCTCCTCCTCGCAGGATGTGACCAGCAGTCGGGAATCCCGCCCAACAGCGCTGACAGCGTGACCAGCCCGGAGGCCGCAGCGACATCCACCCCGGCATCCGCTCAAGAAACCCCGACCGCCGGGCCCGCCCCGACCGCGCCTGCGCAACCACCTGCCGTCACGCCGGTCCTGGTCCGCGCGGTCGCCGATCCCATTCCGGTCCCCGCGACCGACGGGAAGGTGCACCTGGCGTATGAGCTGATCGTCACCAATGTGCTCGGCGGGAACATAACCCTGACATCGCTGGCGGTGATGGACGCTGACCGGCCGCTGGTGACACTGGCGGGCGACGAGCTGGGCTACCGGACACGAGTGCTCGGCGCTCCCGCCACCGCGACCACCCGGCTCGGGCCCGGCCAGAGCGCCGCGGTGTGGCTCGACGTGACCGTCGATCCGCCGTCTGCGGGTTCAGCGCCCCTCCCCGAGGAGTTGACGCACACGATCGGGCTGACCATCGCCAACCCGAACCCGCCGCTGTTTCCCCAGACCATGACCGCGAACGTCGCCCCGGTCCGCGTGCAGGACCGCGAACCCGTCGAGATAGCACCGCCGCTGACCGGCCCCAGCTGGCTCGACGGGGACAGCTGCTGCGACATGTCCGCCCATCGCATGGCGCTCAACCCGATCGACGGCCAGTTGTGGGCGGCCGAACGATTCGCCATCGACTACGTCCAGCTGGACCCGACCGGGCGGGTGTTCGCCGGCGACGCGTCCCGGCTGGAGAGCTATCCCTACTTCGGCGCGAACATCCACGCGGTGGCCGACGGGCCCGTCGTCGCGGTCGCCGACGGGCTGCCCGAACAGGTGCCCGGGGTGGCCGCGACAGGTTTGACCCTCGATCAGTACGCGGGCAACCACATCGTCCAGGACCTCGGCGACGGCAACTACGCGCTGTACGCCCACCTGCAGACCGGCAGCGTCCGGGTGAAACCGGGTGACCGGCTCGGCACCGGACAGGTGATCGCCCTGCTGGGCAACACCGGCAACTCGGACGCGCCACATCTGCACTTCCACGTCATGGACGGCCCCGACCCGCTGCGCGCCGACGGGTTGCCGTTCGTGTTCTCGTCGTTCCGGCTGGACTCCCGGCTCGCCTCGATGGACGACGTCGACGCCCTGGTGGCCGGGAGACCCGCTCCGCTTCAGCCGGGCGTCGTCGCCCGCGAGGAAACCGCTGTCAGCCCGCTGAATCTGGATGTGATGACGTATGCCGACCGATGATCGGGAGCTCACCGCGGACGCGAGGAGCAAAAATGACCCCGCGGACGCCAGGAGCGAAATGACCCGGCCGGTGGCGGCCGCCGTGCTCGCCGACCTCGCCTGCGTCGTGCTGTTCTGCGCGCTCGGCCGCCGCAGCCACGACGAAGGGCTGAGCGTCGCAGGTATCGCCGGGACGGCATGGCCCTTTCTGACCGGCACGACGGCGGGTTGGCTGCTGGCCCGCGGCTGGCGCCGCCCGCTGGCGCTCACTCCCACCGGCGTCGTGGTGTGGGTGTGCACGGTGGCGGTGGGAATGCTGTTGCGCAAGGCCACCTCCGCGGGCGTGGCCGTCAGTTTCGTGATCGTCGCCTCGTCGGTGACCGCGGCGCTGCTGCTCGGCTGGCGGGCCGTCGCCGCGATGTTGCCGGCGCGCCGCGCGGCTCAGCGCAGCTGAATCCGCTCGGTCACCGGCTCGGGTGACGTCGCGACGGTCAGCGTCGCACGCAACCCGCCGAGCGGTCCGTCCGACAGCCGGAAGTCGCCGCCGTGCAGGGTGGCCTGCTGGGCCACCAGCGCGAGCCCGAGGCCCGAACCGCCGGGGGCCGCGGTGCTGCCGCGCCGGAAGCGGCCGAGCACCGTCTCGTGTTCCTCGGCGGGCAGGCCGCGGCCGTTGTCGTCGACGACGATCGTGACTGCGCCGTCCAACCTCCGCGCCGTCAGCACGACGCGGGTGGCCTCCCCGTGGGTGATCGCGTTGCGCACGAGGTTGTCCACAGCGATTCGCAGTCCGCCCGGCCAGCCCCAGATGGTCCCCAGGTTGTCGGCGTCGACGACGATCTCCGCGACCCCGCCTGCGCGCTTGTTCTCCCGCGCGACGCGATCGAGCATGTCGGTGACGTCGATCAGCTCGCGGTCCTCGGCCTGCGCCAGCTGCCCCGACGCCAGCTGCCCCAGCGCGGTGATGATCGCCTCGACCCGTCGCTGGGCCCGTGACAGGTCGGCGACCACCTCGGCACGCTCCTCGACGGGCAGGTCGTGGATGCGCAGCGTATCCAGGTCGGCACGCATCGCGGTCAAGGGTGTGCGCAGCTCGTGCGCCGCGTTCGCGGCGAAGTCCTGGGCGGCCTGCAGCGAATTCGTGGTGGCCTGCTGGGCGGCGGCCAGCCGGCTCAACATGGCGGTCATCGCCCGGGACAACTCCTCGGCCTCCCGGACACCCCGGACTTCGGGCAGGTCATCGGTCCCCTTGCCCAGCTTTGACGTGTGCTCGGTGAGCTTGCGCAGCGGCCGGATCGCCGGGCCTGCCAACAGCCACCCCAGCCCGCCGGCGATCAGCACGGTGAGCACCCCGACCGCCGTGTACAGCGGGATGCGGGCGGGGCTGAGCAAGATGCTGTCGGCACGGATGCCGATCGACACCAGAACGCCGCCGGCCTGGTCGACCGGGATGGTGCGCACCCGGTACTCGACACCGTTGACCTCGACGGTCTCGGTGCCCGGCGGCAACAGTGGCAGCTGGAATCCCCGCTGGAACACCACCTGGCCGGTGGAGGTCGACCGGCCCGTGGTCAGCACGCCGCGCCTGGGGTCCTGGAGTTGATCGGGATACATGCTGGCGTCGACGATCGAGTCAAGCCTGCGGTCCAGCTGAGCGGCGTCGTTGCTGGCCAGGACCACCGAGGTGAGGATCGTGAACGCCGCAACGACGGCCGAGGCCGCGGCGGCGGCCGCGATGGCCACCCTGGTCCGCAGCGACGTGGACCGAAAGAGTCGGTAGAACCACACCGGCAGCTACAGCTCACTCAGGAGGTGGTCGCGGCGTGGCCGGGCGCCCCGGCTCAAGGCTCGTCCCGCAACACGTAGCCGATGCCGCGGACCGTCTGGATGACCCGAGCCTGGCCGTCGCGCTCCAGCTTTCGCCGCAGGTAGCTGATGAAGACGTCGGCAACATTGGTGTCGACGTCGAAGTCGTATCCCCACACCAGTTCGAGCAGGCGCTGCCGCGACAGCACTACCCCGGCGTTCTCGGCGAGCACGGCCAGCAGATCGAATTCGCGCTTCGTCAGATCGACCCGTTCGCCGTCGACGAAGACCAGTCTGCGTGCGGTGTCGATGGTCAGCGGTCCGACCATCATCGTGTCCGACTCCCGGTCGGAACTGTTCGACCGCCGCAGCAGTGCATGCAGCCGGGCCACCAGTTCACCGAGGTCGAATGGTTTGGTGAGGTAGTCGTCGGCGCCGGCCTCCAGGCCCGCGATGCGGTCGTTGACCGTGTCGCGGGCGGAAAGCACGCAGATCGGGATGTCGTTACCGAGCGCACGCAGTGCGGTCACCACGGCCACCCCGTCCAGTTCGGGCATCTGGACGTCCAGGACAAGGGCGTCGTGTGTCTCGCTGGCCAGCAGCCGCAAGGCTTCCTTACCGGTCGCCGCGACCCGGACGTCGAAACCCGAGTGCCGCAGTCCGCGGGCCACGGAGGTTCTGACGTCCGGATCGTCGTCGACCATCAAGACGGTCCGGCTCGCGCTCTCATGCACGGGCGGATCTTGCCCCACCCGCACCGGAATTACGGAATGGCAGGTGCAGGCGCCGTTCCACAGCGGTTCTTCAGGTCGACCAGCGGCTGGCGAATCGCGGTCAGTTCGGCCTTGACCTGCGGGTTGGCGTCGAGGTACGCGGTGACCTTCGGGCGAATCTCTTCGCGCGGCAAACCTTCCAGGCTGGTGAAGAAGTCATTCACCCACGGATGGGTGAACAGGTAGACCGACGTGCCGGCCGACACACCCGCAGCAACCTGTGCAAGGTCGCCTGCCGTGCAATTCGGCGGGTTGTTCGATATCGGCTGGGCCATCGCCGACGGGGCGGCTCCGAACAACATCGCACCGGCAACCGCACCGGTGCCGACCGCGCCAGCAATCACGCGCCGCGCGCTACGGGCCGTGAGCAACATCAACCAGCTCCTTCATCAAATGTTGACAGGACGCAACCAAAGTCGGTTAGCGACAAGCAAAGCTAATCAGAATCCGCGGCCACTTTCCTGCCTTGCGGTAAACCCATCACGAGAAAGTCCGAAACCGCTGCTCAGGCCGGATGTGCGAAACAACACACGCACCACCTTCATCAGCCTTCAGCGACCGCCGCCGCACCCGGCAGCGGCCCGCGCCCCGGCGTCGACGCTGATGCCGGCACCGGCAGCGCGATGTCCGGCGCCGAGGGAACCGTCACCTGCTGCGCCGGGGACGTAGATCCGGGCAAACTCACCGGCGGGGCGCCCGCATGCGATTGGGCCGCCTGCACCAACCCCATCAGCTGCGGGACGGTTATCGGCAGCTCACAACGCCCCGACAGGCTCGCCAACGGCTGCTGCAGCCGCTGCATATCCTTGGCCACCTGCGGGTTGGCATCGAAATAGGCCTTCAACGTCACCAACGACTGCGGACCCGGCTGCTGCTGCGCGATCGTGGTCAGCGCCTGGTTCGTCTCCGGATGCGCGTCGAGGTACGAGCCGGTCGATGTCGCCACCGAACCCACGGTCTTCGCGATCTCGCTGGCCGCGCACGGGTCGGGTGCGGCGGTCGCCGACGGCGCACCCGTCAGGCCTGCGACGACGGCACCACCGGCGGCGGTGACGGCGAAGGTGGCGACCAAGACACGGCGCAACGTCGCGGTCCTGCCGGATACCGTCCCGACTACCGCGATCCCGAATACCGGGGTCATCACTACTCCTCACGGTTTGCTACTCACGATCGGCGGCATATGCCTGCCTCGCTGACGTTGCGATCGACCGTGTCTGGCCAGTGCCGGGCCGGTGCTGTCCGGCGATTCCACACCGACGTCCCAACGGGTATCCCTGCCATTGGCCAGCGGCCATCTTGCCATCTCCGCAGCAGGGGATGCCAACTCGGTGAGATGCCCGTCACACCTGCTGGAGGGCCCGTGATCGGCTCGGCGGCGCCCGAAAATGTGACGCGATGTAACGCGCGTGCCCGGTGGGGCGATCACAAGGTCGGCCACCTTACCCCATGCTGCGGTACGCTTCCGCTACGCAACGCCGGGGAGAGAGCGGGGACGTCGCATTCAGCAGTTCATGATGCGCCTGAGCGCCCGCCTGCGCCGTTACCGGTGGGCGGTGTTCGCCACCTGGATACTTCTCCTCGTTCCCGCTGTCTACCTTGCGATCAGCCAGGCGGGGAACCTGACCGGTGGCGGGTTCGAGGTTGCGGGCTCCCAGTCCCTGCACGTCCAGCGCGAGTTGGAGGACCGCTTCCCCGAACAGGGCGCGTCGCCGTTGGCGCTGGTGGCCGCGCCGCGTGCCGACGCGTCGTTCGCCGATATGAACGCCGCCGTGGCCCAGCTCGAGCGCATCGCCGCCGACGTGCCCAGCGTCTCGATCGTCCCCAATCCCGTGCAGCCGGCTCCCCAGCCGGACCGGCCCTACGTCATCACGCTGCAGCTGGATTTCGACAACACCGGCGCCGTCGACGTCGCCAAGCAACTGCGCGCCAAGGTCGGTATCGAAGGCGAGCAGCCCGGCCAGATCGAGAACGGCAGGGTCAAGCTCTACGTCATCGGCCAGGGCGCCCTGGGGGCCGCCGCGAGCGAGGCCACCAAGCACGACATCACCCAGGCCGAGAAGTGGAACCTCCCCATCGTGCTGGTGGTGCTGCTGGCTGTCTTCGGGTCGCTGGCCGCCGCGGCGATGCCGCTGGTGCTGGGCATCTGCACCGTGGTGGTGACCATGGGCGTGGTCTATCTGCTGTCGATGTTCTTCACCATGTCGGTGTTCGTGACGTCCACCGTGTCGATGTTCGGCATCGCGCTGGCGATCGACTACTCGCTGTTCATCCTCATGCGGTTCCGCGAAGAACTGCGCGCGGGGCGGGATCCGGAACAGGCGGCCGACGCGGCGATGGCCACCTCGGGGCTGGCCGTGGTGCTGTCCGGGCTGACGGTCATCGCCTCGGTCACGGGGATCTACCTGATCAACACCCCGGTGCTGCAGTCCATGGCCACCGGCGCCATTCTCGCGGTCGCCGTCGCGGTGCTCACCTCCACCACGCTGACGCCCGCGGTGCTTGCGACGTGCGGGAAGGCCGCAGCGAAGCGCTCGTCGTACCTGCACTGGTCGCGCCAGCCGGATGCCACTCAGTCGCGATTCTGGACCCGCTGGACCGGATCGGTCATGAGGCGCCCCTGGCTGTCGGCGGTGGCCGCGGCCGCGGTCCTGCTCACGTTGGCCGCCCCCGCGTTCGCAATGGTTCTCGGCAACAGCATGCAGCGGCAGTTCGAGCCGACCCATGAGATCCGCGGCGGCGTCAACGCCGCCGCGGAGGCACTCGGGCCGGGTGCGCTCGGCCCGGTGCGGATATTGGTCACCTTCGCCGAGGGGAACGCCGAGAGTCCGACCAACGCCCCGGTCCTCGATGCGGTCCGACAGGAGATGACCAAGGCGCCCAACATCGTCTCGGTGGCACCCCCGGTGATCGGGGAGGACAAGAGCGTGGCGCTGTTGTCGGCGGTGTTGGCGGTGGACCCCGAGGACCTGGGCGCCCGGCAGACGGTCGATTGGATGCGCGAGAAGCTGCCGCCGGTCGCGGGCGAGGCAGCGCGTGTCGACGTCGGCGGCCCGACGGCGCTGATCAAGGACTTCGACGACCGGATCTCGGCCACGCAGCCCGTGGTGTTCGCGTTTGTGGCCCTGATCGCCTTCGTGATGCTGCTGATCGCGATCCGGTCGGTGGTGCTCGCCGTCAAGGGTGTGTTGATGACCGTGCTGTCGGTTGCCGCGGCCTACGGAAGCCTGGTGGTCGTCTTCCAGTGGGGCTGGCTACAGGCGCTGGGCTTCGAACAGCTCACCTCGTTGGACAGCACGATCCCCCCGCTGGTCCTTGCGATGACGTTCGGCCTGTCGATGGACTACGAGATCTTCCTGCTCACCCGTATCCGGGAGCGGTTCCTGCAGACCCACAACACTCGCGACGCCGTCGCCTACGGGGTCAGCACCAGCGCCCGCACCATCACCAGCGCGGCGCTGATCATGATCGCGGTGTTCATCGGCTTCGCGTTCGCCGGCATGCCGCTGGTGGCCCAGCTGGGAGTCGCGTGTGCGGTGGCGATTGCGGTGGACGCCACGATCGTGCGGCTGGTCCTGGTTCCCGCGCTGATGGCGATGTTCGACAAGTGGAACTGGTGGCTACCGGGCTGGCTCGACCGGATCCTGCCGTCGGTCGATTTCGAGAAGCCGCTGCCCAAGGCCGTGCACAACGACCTTGTCATCATCCCCGACGACATCTCCGCACTCGGACCCACCGGCGCCGACCTGCGGGCCATGGTCAAGTCGGCGGCCAAGTTGAAGACCCTCGCCCCACACGCCATCACGGTGGCCGACCCGCTGGCGTTCAGCGGCTGCCTATCGATCGGCGGCAAGCGGCAACCCGCGGCGGGTACTGAGCGCGACAACTCCCACGAGGCCCGCAGGGGCCGCATGGTCGACGACACCAGCACCGGCGGGATAACCACTCGCATCACGCTGCACCGCGATCCGTCGGCGGTGCATCCCGTCACCATGTGGCAGCGCAGGCTCGCCGTTGCGTTGGATGCACTGGCGGCCGACGCTGACGGCGCGCCGATCGAGCGCACCAGCCCGGTCGAGACCACCAATGTCCAGCTCCCCACCGGCGACCGGCTGCAGGTTCCCACCGGCGCCGAGACGCTTCGGCTGAAGGGCTATCTGCTGCTGTCCAGGAACGGCGCCCACGACTACGTTGAGCTTGCCGAAATGGCCAACTGCATGGACACTCAAACCGCTGCAGTGGTCCTGACCGGCATCGATCGGTACTACTGTGGCCCGCACCCGGAAACGCAGTGGGTCGCCACACAGCTGGTGCGCAGGCTGGCGGATCCGCAGCCATCCGACGGTGCGGTGGGCGATGATGGAACGGTAGCGGATTGGGCCGGCGTCAGGCAGCGCTGCCTGGCGGTGGCGGTAGCGATGTTGGAGGAGGCGAAGTGACGCTGACAGCGGATACCCGCCATGACGCTGACCCCACGCCCGACGATTCGGCGGCGGGAGCCGCCCCTCAGCGGCGCGCTCCCGATGTGGACCGACCGGTCGAATTCTGGCCTACCTCGGCGATCCGGGCCGCCTTGGAGAGCGGTGACGACCTGACCGTGTGGCAGCGAATCGCCGCCGCGATCAAGCGCGACCCCTACGGCAGGACCGCTCGTCAGGTCGAAGAGGTGCTGGAAGTCGTTCGCCCCTACGGGGTTTCGAAGGCGCTCGCGGAGGTGCTCAGCCGCACCAGGGAGAAGCTGGAAGCCGCGGAGTGCGCCGAGGTGGCGCGTCATGTCCGCACCCTGCTCAACCGCTCCGGCCTCGCTCAGCAGGAATTCGCGTCGCGCATCGGCGTTCCCTGCGATGAATTCGCCTCCTACCTCGACGGCAAGGTCAGCCCGACGGCCTCGCTGATGGTCCGGATGTGCAAACTGGCCGACCGCTTCGCCAAGGTCCGCGCCCAGCGCACATGTGACTTGGGCTGACGCCGCCGATCCTCGGGGATGCCCCGCGTCGATCCGTGCCCTGATCCGGGCGCCTCGGCCGACCAATTCCCGTCACCCGGGCCGTAGGCTGGGTGCCCGTGAGTGACCGCATCTACGGCCTGGCCACCCGTGCGATTCACGCCGGCCAGCGCCCGGACGCCGCGACAGGGGCGCGCGCCGTACCCATCTACCAGAACGCCAGCTTCGTCTTCGCCGACACCGAGGACGCCGCCAACCTCTTCGCGCTGCAGAAGTACGGAAACATCTACAGCCGCATCGCCAATCCGACCGTCGCCGCGTTCGAGGAATGCGTCGCGAGTCTGGAGGTCGGCCTCGGCGCGGTGGCGACGGCCAGCGGGTTGGCCGCCCAGTTCGCGGTGTTCGCGTCGCTGGCGGGGGCCGGCGACCACATCGTGGCTGCGGGCAGTCTGTACGGCGGCACCGTCACGCAGCTCGATGTGTCGCTGCGCCGCTTCGGGGTGGAGACCACGTTCGTCGACGGCACCGATCCGGCGGATTTCGCCGCCGCGATCACCGACCGCACCCGGCTGGTGTTCAGCGAGGTCATCGCCAACCCGTCAGGTGAGATCGCGGATCTGGCAGGGCTGGCGACGGTAGCCCACGACGCCGGGCTGCCGCTGGTGGTCGACTCGACCGTGGCGACGCCGGCGCTGTGCCGGCCGATCGAGCACGGCGCGGACATCGTGGTGCACTCGGCGACCAAGTTCCTCGGCGGTCACGGCACCACCCTCGGCGGCGTCGTCATCGACGCGGGCCGGTTCGATTGGGGCGCAGGCCGATTCCCGCAGATGACCGACCCGGTCGCGTCGTATGGCGGGCTGAGCTGGTGGGGCAACTTCGGCGAGTTCGGCTTTCTGACCAAATTGCGCAGCGAGCAGCTGCGCGACCTGGGCGCCTGCCTGGCCCCGCAGTCGGCGTTTCAGCTGCTGCAGGGGGTGCACACGCTTCCGCAGCGGATGGCCGCACATGTCGGCAACGCCCGTGCCGTGGCCGGCTGGCTGGAGGCCGATCCGCGCGTTGAGTATGTGCGCTGGGCGGGGCTGGCGTCGCATCCGCACCATGACCGCGCGGCCCGTTACCTGCCCGACGGCCCGGGGGCGGTGTTCGCGTTCGGTGTGCACGGCGGCCGCGCCGCCGGCGAACGGTTCATCAACGCCGTACGGCTGGCCAGCCATCTGGCCAATATCGGCGATGTCCGCACGCTCGTGATCCATCCGGCCAGCACCACCCACCGCCAGCTCACCGACGACCAACTGCGCGCCGGCGGCGTAGGGCCCGAGCTGGTACGGATCAGCGTCGGCATCGAGGATGTCGACGACATCATTTGGGACCTGGACCAGGCACTGACGGAGGCTTCGAAAAATGTCTGAGGCACGTACCTGGGTGGGCCCCGACGCGCTCACCCGTCAGCGCATCCTCCGCGAGACGCGTTCGGTCGCGATCGTGGGGGCGTCGGCCAACCCGGCGCGGGCGAGCTACTTCGTGTGGACCTACCTCAAGTCGACGTCGAATTACGATCTCTACCTTGTCAATCCGACGATCTCCGAGGTGGAGGGCACCCGGGTCTACCCGTCGCTGGCAGACCTTCCTGTGGTGCCCGACATGGTCGACGTGTTCCGCCGCCGCGACGATCTGCCGTCGGTGCTCGACGACACGGTCGCGGTCGGCGCGAAAACCCTGTGGCTGCAACTGGGTTTGTGGCATGAGCAGGTGGCCCGCGACGGCGAGGCGGCCGGGCTGCAGGTGGTGATGGACCGCTGTCTGAAGATCGAGCATGCCCGGTTCGCCGGCGGGCTTCACCTCGCCGGCTTCAACACGGGCGTCATCGACTCGCGTCGCCCCTAGTCCCCTAGGCCGCAGTGGCCAGTCCCCTAGGCCGCAGTGGCCAGCGCGGAGCGCAGCCGGGCACGTCCGCGGAACACCCTGGACATCACGGTGCCGAGCGGAATGTCCATCAGCGCAGCGATATCGGCGTAGCTGTACCCCTCGACATCGGCGTAATACACCGCGGTGCGGTAACCCTCCGGCAGCGCGTCGAGCGCGGCGGCGATACCCGGATTCGACCACGCGCGCAGCGCTTCGTCCTCGGCGGAACGCAGGTCGCCGTTGCCGTGCCTGCCGATCGCGAACAAGTCCTGATCGGCGATCTGGTCGACCGGCACTTCCTCGAGCCGGCGCTGCCGACGCCGATAGTTGTTGATCCACTGGTTGTGCATGATGCGAAACAGCCATGCCTTCGCGTTCGTGCCGGGCGTGAACGTCGGAAGCCCGGTGTAGGCGCGCAGTAACGTTTCCTGCAGCAGATCCTCGGCGTCGGCCTCGGTGCGAGTGAGCCGCCGCGCACCACGCAGCAGCAGTCCGGCGTGCGGCATCACGTCGCGTTCGAAGCGCTGGACCTGGGCCCCACGAGCACCAAAGTCGTTGCGGCTGTTGGGAAGGTGACGCACGGATGTCCGGCTCATCGATTGACCCCTTATCTGGTCCGGCGTGTGTTGAACTTCGCACTACCGACGCTATTTCTGCGACGACCGCCGCGGAACGGGGCTATCCGGCCGGTCTGCAGGGGGTTATCCCCACCCCTCCCGGCCCCTCCCCCTGCGTTTCGTGTCCATCCAGTCGACCAGCGCTATGCGGCCAGCGCTACAAACTGTGCACAGATCGTGCTCTTTAGCGGGAGTGCAGCGGGGTGACATCGTGCACGAGCCAGCGCCCACTGTCCTTGGACAGCGTCACCCGCAGCGCCAGCACCGCGTTGTCGACGGGCTGCCCCGGGACGCTCTGCGTGCCGCGCAGGACCACCGCGACGCTGGCGGCGTCGGCGCCGAGCGCCTCCACCCCCGCCGAGACCGTGCCCGCCTGCGCCGACACGTTCTTACTGGTCAATTCCTTTGCCACACTGGCAAATTCGTCTTTGAACTGCTGCGCGCGGTCGGGCTCCATCAGCGCCGCGGCGCGGTCGATGGATGCCGTCGGGCTTTGCGGTGTGAACGTCGCGGTCGCCTCGGAGACACTGCTGGCGATCCGCACCACCTCGGTGCGATCGGCGTTGAACTGACGGTCCGGCACCGTCCACCGCAAATAGCCGACCGCCACCGCAGACACCAGCGCGGCGACCGCGACCGCGACAACCGCCAGCCGCAGGCCGGGGCCGTCGTCGTCGGTGCCGACGGTGACCCCGTCGCGGCGCATCAGCGCGAAGTTGATCACCACCCCCTGCACGATCAGCAGGCACAACACCGAGCAGACCGACACCCACCACAGCGGCCAGCTCATCGCCACGCCGATGAACACCAGCGCGGCAAGGGTAGCGGCGGGAGCAAGGAGGTCGAACAGCACGACTCGCGACCGGTTTCTCATCGGATGGGCTCCAACCGCGAGATCAACAACCGGCCGTCGACGTCGGAGACGTCCATGCGCAGGTTCCACCGCACCGTCTGCGGCTTGTCTTCACCCGCGTTCTCACTCACCGAGGTCGCCACCACCAGCACCGTGTCGGTCCGGGCCGAGAGGCCGGACAGACCGGCGTCGGTCTGCGGCCGCGGCGCCAACGCCGGGCCGTCGGGGTTCTCGGGGCTGTGGTAGGTCGACTCGATCGCCACGGAGTCGATCTGACCCGTGGTCTGGGTCTGCAGCGTCTGCACGAGTTGACGGAAGGGCTGCACGGTCGACTCGAAGTCGGCATTGAGTTGGCCCGCGGTCCCCTCGTACAGCGTCTTCATGCTGGCGTCGACGGTGTCCTTGTTCATGTTGACCAGGACGCCGGTCCATTCCGCGGCGGTCTGCAGCACCCGGCTCTGATAGCTGCGCTCGGCCGCTTCGGCGCGATGCGACGACCAGATGAGCACCGCCAGCACCACCGCGGCGGCACCGATGAGCCCGAGCACCGCCGAGGCGACGCCCCAGCCCGTGAGCACCTTTTCCGCGGACTGTTCGGACTGCTCGGCACGCTCGTCGACGAGCTCGTCGGACATGGCCGTGAGGGTACCTGCCCCCGGCGCGGGCGCCCCGCGTCCCGGGCGAGCGCAGCGCTGGCGCCGCACCGCGGATTGCGCATCTGGAATCATGTTGGGGTGACGGTAGAAGCGATCAAGTCTGGTATCGACCTGAGCCACGTCGATGACGGTGCCCGCCCCCAGGACGACCTGTTCGGCCACGTCAACGGCCGCTGGCTGGCCGAGTACACGATTCCCGCGGACCGGGCTACCGACGGCGCCTTCCGCTCGCTCTACGACCGCGCCGAGGAACAGGTGCGCGATCTGATCACTGAGGCGGCAGCCGCGAACGCGCCGTCGGGCACCGATCACCAGCGCATCGGCGATCTGTACGCCAGCTTCATGGACGAGGCGACGGTGGCCGAGCGGGGGCTGCAGCCGCTGCTCGATGAGCTGGCTCTGATCGACGCCGCGGCGACCCCCGACGAGCTTGCCGAGGTGGTCGGGGCCCTGCAGCGGGCAGGCGTCGGCGGCGGAGCCGGCGCATACGTCGACACCGACTCGAAAAACTCCGCCCGCTACCTGCTGCATCTGTCGCAGTCCGGGATCGGGCTGCCGGACGAGTCGTACTACCGCGATCCGCAGCATGCCGAGATCCTCGCGGCCTACCCGCAGCACATCGAGCGGATGTTCGCCCTGGTCTACGGGGGTGATCATGCCGAGACGGCGACGCGCATCGTGGCGCTGGAGACCAAACTGGCCGCCGCACACTGGGATGTGGTCAAACGTCGCGACGCCGACCTGACCTACAACCTGCGCACGCTCACCGATCTGCCGCAGGAGGCACCGGGGTTCAACTGGACAGGCTGGGTCACGGCGCTGGGCAGCTCACCCGAACAAGCAGCCGAAGTCGTGGTGCGCCAGCCCGACTACCTGACGGCGTTCGCCGCGCTGTGGACCGGCGACGCGCTCGACGACTGGAAGACGTGGGCCCGGTGGCGGCTGATCCACGCCCGCGCCGGACTGCTCACCGACGACCTCGTCGCCGAGGACTTCGCGTTCTACGGCCGCAGGCTGTCGGGGACCGAACAGATCCGCGACCGGTGGAAGCGAGGCGTATCGCTGGTCGAGGGGCACATGGGTGAGGCCCTGGGCAAACTGTACGTGGAGCGCCATTTCCCGCCGGAAGCCAAGGCGCGGATGGACGAGCTGGTGGCCAACCTGCGGGAGGCCTACCGGGTGAGCATCACCGAGCTGAACTGGATGACGCCGGAGACGCGTGCGAAGGCACTGACCAAACTGGAGAAGTTCACCCCCAAGATCGGCTATCCGGCGAAGTGGAAGGACTACTCGGCGCTGGTCGTCGAGCGCGACGACCTGTACGGCAACCACCTGCGCGGCAACATCGTCGGCTCTGACCGCGAGTTGGCCAAGCTCGGCGGCCCGGTGGATCGCGACGAATGGTTCATGACGCCGCAAACCGTCAACGCCTACTACAACCCCGGGATGAACGAGATCGTCTTTCCCGCCGCGATTCTGCAACCGCCGTTCTTCGACGCCGACGCCGACGCCGCCGCCAACTACGGCGGGATCGGCGCGGTCATCGGCCACGAGATCGGGCACGGGTTCGACGATCAGGGCGCCAAGTACGACGGCGACGGCAACCTGGTGAACTGGTGGACCGACGCCGACCGGGATGAGTTCGGCGTTCGGACCAAGGCGCTGATCGAACAGTACGAAGAGTTCGTGCCGCGGGGGCTGGACTCCGGCCACCACGTGAACGGTGCGTTCACCGTCGGGGAGAACATCGGCGATCTGGGCGGGCTGTCGATCGCGCTGTTGGCCTATCAGCTGTCGCTGAACGGCACGCCGGCTCCGGAGATCGACGGGCTCACCGGCGAGCAACGCGTGTTTTACGGCTGGGCACAGGTCTGGCGCACGAAATCCCGTGATGCCGAGGCGATTCGACGACTTGCCGTCGATCCGCATTCGCCACCGGAATTCCGCTGCAACGGTGTGATCCGCAACATGGACGCCTTCTACGACGCGTTCGAGGTGGACGAGGACGACGAGCTGTACCTGGAACCGCAACGACGGGTGCGCATCTGGAATTAGGCCGATGCGCAAGGGATCTCAACGCGGCTGCCGTACAGCTCCGACCCGACGCTGCGGGCCACGATCAACGCCGGCGTACACGCAGTCATAGCTGCCGGTCGCCAGATCCGGACAGCACAGGCGGGACCTCACTGGACGTCCAGCCCAACCTACGACACCACTCACTCCCGTGCGGCGAAGGTCTGCCGCGCGCGTCCCGGCGGCGTAGCGCCCATACTCGGGTGGCCGCAGTCGTAAAGCGCCCGAATCCCTAGTCCCTGACGGTCGAGCATGGGACAATTTCGCAAATGTTGGACTGCTTGCGGGCGGTCCGGTGCGGCTCGTGGGGGAGCGCGACTATGGTTCCGGCGCATTTGCGGGTGGTCGTAGGTGTCTGCGCGCTCGCGGTGGGCCTGTGGCTGGGTGGCGCCGGGAGCGCGATTGCCGTTGCCGATCCCGGTTCCAGCGATTCAGCCGCGCACGGCCCTGGCGACAAGGGCTCGGGTCAGCAGCGCGACGGCGACAAGGACTCGGGCCGGCACGGCAACGGCGGCAAGGACTCAGACCGGCACGGCAACGGCGGCATACGTTCGGGCCAGCACGGCAACGGCGGCAAGGACTCGGGCCGGCACGGCAACGGCGGCATACGTTCGGGTCAACCTTCCGCCGGCGCGAATAGCCCGAGTGACCAGCCCGCCGACACCGGCACAACGGCCGAGACGACCGACCCGGGCACCGTCGCGGTAGCCCCGGACGAGACCACCGACTCGAGCACCGTCGCCGTAGCCCCGGACGAGACCACCGACTCGAGCACCGTCGCCGTAGCCCCGGACGAGACCACCGACTCGAGCACCGTCGCCGTAGCCCCGGACGAGGTTGCGCCCGTTCCCACTGCGGTGGCACCAGTTCCCGCTCCGGCTCTCACGACGGTGGCGGCGCCGCCCCCGCCGCTGGTCGCGCTCCTGCATGACGTCCTCGCGCTGGTTCAGCACCCGCCCACCTCTTTTGCTGCGGTCGCCCAGCTCACGCAACTGCAGTCCGACCTTTATTACTTCTTGATCAGCATCCCCGGCATAGGGCCGATAGTGGCGGCGGCATTAGCAGAGATCGATGTTGCTGGGTTATCGGCAACCGTGGACGCGGGAGTGGCATCGCCGTGGCCGCCGACGTCGTCCCTTCCCGGTATTCCGCCGTTGGCCGGTAGCGCCGAGGTTGCGCTGCTCGGCAAGATTGCGGCAGCCATTCTCGGTGCGATGCCTCGGCTGGGTCAAGCGTCATGGTTGCCCGGGATCACACCGCTAGCACACCATGGCGCCACTGCGATGGCTGTGCAGACGTATTTCCGGCCCGCCGGAGGTCGACTGCTGCTACCCGGGTCACTGTCGGGGCTGTCCGCTGTCGCGCTGCCCGTGGTGCTCCCCCTTTCATTGGCGGCGTTGGCCGCCCTTGCCCTGCCCGGTGCCAGCGGGCTGGTGATCGTCACCGGGGCCGGGGTGCGCATCGGATACCGTCAGGCCAAGGCCGGTGTCGCATTGCGGACGACGGGCGTGGCGCGCTTCGCCCCTCCGGGGGTTGTTCCGTTAGCTGTCGTGCACTCGAGGTCGTTGGTGGTCGTCCGACCGCGGTCATCGCGCATCATCCGTCCGGGGCGGTTAAGCGCCGGATGCCTTCTCGATGAAGTCGCCTAGCAGCCCAGCGCGCCGCGGAATCTATTGTCGATGGCGCTACCACACTGAAGTTCTCCGACGTCACCGCATCCCAGACCCACTCGACAAGGCGCTGCCTCGGCAAAGCCGCTACGCCGACACCGGTCCATGCTGCCCGGCCCGCGTAGTCGGGCGGTCAGAACAGCTGCCAGTCCTGAGCGCCGTCGTTCTTGGTGTACCAGCCACCGTCGGTGTTCTTCACCACGACGGGATCACCGCTGCCGAAGTTGTCATAGAACCACTGTGCATTGGCCGGGCTGAGGTTGATGCACCCGTGACTGACGTTGCGCCTACCTTGATCGCCTACCGACCACGGCGCGCTGTGCACGAAGATGCCGCTGTTGTCGATCCGGACCGCGTCCTCGACGTCGAGCTTGTAGCCCTCGGCTGAGGTCACCGGAACGCCGTAGGTCGAGGAGTCCATGACGATCTCGGGGAATTTCTCCAGCACGTAGTAGGTGCCGTTCGGGGTTTCGTGCTTGCCGTCCGGCTTGCCCATCGACACCGGGAACGTCTTCACCAGCTTCCCGTCCTGCATGATCTCCATCTGGTGGGTGCTGTCGTCGATGGTGGCGACCAGCGATTCCCCTACCCGGAAGCTCGACTTGGTGCCGCCGGCGTCGATGCCGACCACAGTGCCCGCGGGCCAGAAATCCTGCGGTCGCCAGCGCACCTGGGTGTCGCTCATCCAGTAGAAGCGGCCGGGCACCGGTGGGTTCGAGGAGATGTGAATCGCCGCCTCGGCCATCGGCCGGTTGGCGATGGGCCGCTGGAAGTTGATGATGATCGGCTTGGCGACGCCGACCATGGACCCGTTGACCGGGTTGAAGGTCGGCGGCGCGAACACCGGCTCACCGACATAGGGGGTCGGGTTCTGACCCGCCGGCGTGCCCTCCGGGATCGGCAACGGCCGGGTGGCGGCCGCGGGATCGAACGGGTTCACCGGCGGCGGCGGCGGGAACACGTATAGGGCCGGCGGGGCAGGCGCCGACGCCGCTGCCGCGGCCGGATCGACCGGCGCTGGTGGCGGTGGCACGTCGGGTTGGGCCAATGCCGACGGACTGCTCAACAGTCCCCCGACCAAACCGGCCACGAAAAGCGCGGTGGCCAGTGTCCCCTTGGTCCGCTGCGGCATGCCTGACCTCCAGTCACAGAACTTCATCCAGTGTTGCACAGCGCGGGGCACAGCTATCGCCCGCAGATGCCGCTAGACCCCCGACAATCGGCCGACCGCCAGCGCTGAACTGCACTGTTCATCGTGGTCGCAGGAAGAACGTTACCTTCGTCGCGCTGCCGGGGGAACGTCGACTAGGCCGCGCGAGCACAGCACGCAGGTCAGGACCACCTCGATCACCGCGGCCGATGCCCATCTGGAACGCCACCACATAGCGGCCCGACGCCACGCCGAGGACCGTCAACTGCACTGTGGCGCGCGGTCTCCACGGGGCGGTGGCGGGCGGGCGGATGTCGACAGTCATAGTGAACAGACCACCGTAGCCACGGGGACACCGGCCGCGACGAGATCCTTTCGCTCGTTGACGGCCGATCACCGCACAACCGAGAGGGACCGTGATGGTAGCCGTGCCAGACGGATATGAGGACCTGTTGAGCCGGCCGGTGTACGGGCATCTGGCGACGGTGCGCCCGGACGGTGCCGCCCAGGTCAACCCGATGTGGTTCGACTGGGATGGCGGACGGTTGCGGTTCACCCACACCACCAAGCGGCAGAAGTACCGCAACATCACTGCCAACCCGAATGTGGCGATGTCGATCAGCGACCCGGACAACCCCTACCGCTACCTCGAGGTGCGCGGCGTCGTCGATGAGATCGTGTCCGACCCCACCGCTGCGTTCTATCTGCACCTCAACGACCGCTACAGCGGCCCGCTCACCGAACCTCCCGCCGATGCCGCCGACCGGGTGATCATCGTCGTCCGGCCGACGGGATTCAGTAAGCAATAGGCGTCAGGCGGCGCCGGCCACCGTGCGCTCCCAGCGCCGCACGGCGCCATCCTCCGGGTGGACCACGGTCCCGGCGCACCGGAAGCCCAGCCGACGCAGCACACCCGCCGACGGGTTTTCATCGACGAGGGTGTGTGCGACGACCGTCGTGACCCGGCCGCTCGCCGCGGCCTTGTCGATCATGGCCTGCGCGGCCGCTTTGGCCAGCCCCTGCTCCCGGAATGCCGGGGCGATCTCGTAGCCGATCTCGACTACCCCGTTGACCGGCGGGCCGACGAACCCGCCGGAACCGACGAGCACCGCGCCGCGGTCGGCGAGGAAGAAGTGCATCCACCAGTCCGCCTCGTGGGGGTGTTCGGCGAGCCTGGTGAGCGTGAACTCGACCGCCTCCGGAAACTCCGGCCAACCTTCGGGAACTCCGCTGCCCAACAACTCGGCGAACGCCGCGCGATCGGACTGCAGCACCTTGAGGTGCTCGATCGATGCGGGCATCACGACAACGTCGACCATCCTGGAAGTGTCTACCTTTGCAAACCTCTTCGCCAGCAAATTCACGTTCCGGGCTGGCATGCTGTAGAGGTGATTGTGGCGTTCAGTGTGAGTCCGTCCGGTGGCGATGCAACCGGCGGTGTCCGCGACGCGGTCGCCGAGGCGATCCGCGTGGTGCGCGCCTCCGGGCTACCCAACGAGACCAACGCGATGTTCACCAACATCGAAGGCGAGTGGGATGAGGTGATGGCGGTGGTCAAACAAGCCGTCGAGGCCGTCGCCGCCGCCTCCCCGCGGGTCAGCCTGGTACTCAAGGCCGACATCCGGCCCGGCTACACCGGCCAGATCACCTCCAAGGTGGAGCGACTGGAGCAGGCGCTGGGCGACTGACGGGGCAGCGCGCGCCGCCGTTTGCGCCCACGTCTGCACCGTGGCCGTGAGAACCGTCGCCGGCACAGCCTTGGCGCGGAAGTCGGCGCGCGGAATGCGATGACCTCTACCACCGATGCGACGACTGCCACCGCGAGATTCGAGCATGACCACATCAGGCACGCCTGCAGACGCCGTTGACGGCAGCAGGCACGACGTCGACGGGCTCAGCGTGTTCTGTGTGGACACACCGCCCCGGCCGCAGCTACGCGGCCAACCGTCGTTGCCGTGCACGGCATTCCCAAGCGCGGCTTTGGCGACTCTTTGTGCGTGCGCGCAGGGACCTCCCGCGGATTGCCGCTCCCACGACCGTCCTGTTCGGCGCTCGCGACCCGGCTTGCACTCCCGCCAGCACCCGCGCGTTCGCATCCTGCATCCCAAACGCCCGCCTGCGTCTGCTCGACGATGTTGGGCACTTCACTCCGACCGAAGCACCTACTGGGGTGGGGGGTGGGGTAAGTCCCCTGAGGTGGCCGATGAGTTGAAGAGCCTGCTCCAACGGGCGCGCTGATCGGGGCGCATGAAGTGGGCCGAGGCGACGCAGTGCTCAGAGCTGTCTGTCGATATGACGAACACTGCTGACCAGCGGTGACACGATACTGACGTGGACCCCAACGGGGATGACGGTCGCGGTGCGCTGACAGCAGCAAGACTGTCGTGTGGGTCGTGTGGCACGGAACTCTCTGCGACCTCCAGGTTCTGTAGTGAATGCGGCACACCGGTCACACAGGTCAGCCGATCGGCGGAGTACAAGCAGGTGACGGTGCTGTTCGCCGATGTGGTGGGTTCGATGAACCTCGCGGCCGTGCTGGAGATGGAGCGGTTCCGCGAGATCATGACCGAACTCGCGGAGCGGTCGGCGACGGTGGTGCAGCGCTTCGGTGGGACGGTGGAGTTCATCGGCGATGGAGTGATGGCGGTGTTCGGCGCGCCGGTGGCGCTGGAGGATCACGCTTTGCGGGCCTGCCTTACGGCTATGGCGATTCAGGGCGAGGCCGGCCGGTTGGCGGATGAGGTGGCTCGCCGCGACGGGGTAGTGCTGCGGCTGCGGGTGGGGCTGAATTCGGGCCGGGTGATCGCCGGTGCCGTGGGTTCAGGGTCGCATGGGTACGCCGCGATCGGCCATCAGGTGGGCTTTGCGCAGCGAATGGAGTCGGCAGCCCCGCCGGGTGGGGTGATGTTGTCGGAGTCGACCGTCCGCCTCGTCGAACACCTCACCGTGCTGGCGGAACCGGAGTGGGTGCGGATCAAGGGAGTCGACGAACCGGTGCGCGCGCGCCGGCTGCTGGCGATCGCGCCGCGGCAGCGGGTGGTCGGGCGCGCCGAAGCGAGCCTGGTCGGTCGGCGCTGGGAGACGGCGGCGCTGGAGGCGATGGTGGACCGCGCGATCGGTGGCCGCGGCGGTGTCATGACTGTGGTGGGACCGCCGGGCATCGGCAAGAGCCGGGCGGCCCGCGAGGTTGCGGTGCTGGCGGCCGGACGCGGGGTTGAGGTGGTGTGGGCCTTCTGCGAATCGCACGCTCGTGAGGTCCCGTTTCATGCCGTGACGCGGCTGCTGCGGGCGGGCACCGGCGTGGCCGACCTGGATGGCGAAACCGCCCGCGAACGCGTCCGGGAACGAGTTCCGGGTGCCGACCCGCAGGATCTGTTGCTGCTCGATGATCTGCTGGGCATCGCCGACCCAGCGGTGGCGCTGCCCGAGATCGACCCGGATGCGCGGCGGCGCCGGTTGACCGCACTGGTCAACGCTGCATCGTTGGCGCGCAGCGCACCGGCGTTGTTCCTCATCGAGGATGCACACTGGATCGACGCGACCAGCGAATCGATGCTGGCCGACTTCCTCGCCGTCATTGCGCGCACCCCGTCGATGGTGCTGATCACCTACCGCCCCGAATACGAGGGAACGCTGACGCAGGTGCCCGGCGCCCAGACGATCACCCTTGGGCCACTGGCTGATTCGGACACCGCGGCGCTGATCGGGGAGCTGCTGGGCTCGGATCCCTCGGTCGAGGAGCTGGCCGCGATCATCGCCGGGCGGGCCGCCGGGAACCCGTTTTTCGCCGAGGAGATGGTGCGCGAGTTGGCCCAGCGCGGCGTGCTGACGGGTGAACGCGGTGGCTATGCCTGTCACACCGATGTCGCCGACGTCACGGTGCCGGCCACGGTGCAAGCGGCCATCGCCGCGCGCATCGACCGGCTGAGCACCGCGGCCAGGCAGACGATTGCGGCAGCGTCGGTGATCGGGGCCCGCTTCGGGGCCGACCTGCTGGCCGCGCTGGGTATCGATGCGGTGGTGGACGAGTTGCTGGGCGCGGAGCTGATCGATCAGGTGCGGCTTACCCCGAGCGCCGAGTACGCGTTCTGCCATCCGCTGATCCGCGCGGTGGCCTACGAGTCGCAGCTGAAATCCGATCGCGCCCAATGGCACCGGCGCCTGGCCGCCGCGATCCAAGAGCGGGTGCCCGGGTCGGTGGAGGAGCGCGCGGCGCTGATCGCCGAACACCTCGAAGCGGCGGGCGAGCTGCACGCGGCGTATGGCTGGCATATGCGCGCCGCGGCGTGGTCAACCAACCGCGATTTCGACGCCGCCCGGCTCAGTTGGGAGCGTGCGCGCCGGATCGCTGACGCCCTGCCCGACCCCAACCAATTGTCGATGCGCATCGCCCCCCGCACCATGCTGTGCGCAACCGACTGGCAAGACCGAGCCGTCCATGACAGCGGGGGCCGCTTCGCGGAACTGCGGGAGTTGTGCACAGCGGCCGGCGACAAGGTCTCGCTTGCCATTGGCATGACCGGGCAGGCCGCCGAACTCCTCTACGCTTCCCGACCGCATGATGCGGCACAGCTGGCATACGAACAGATGACGCTGCTCGAGTCGATCGAAGATCCCACCCTGATCATCGGGCTGGCGCCCGTAGCATTCGCCGCCTGGGCGGATACCAGCGAATTCGGCGAGATCTTGCGGTGGTCGCAGACCGTCATCGACCTGGCCGCCGGCGATCCCATCAAGGGCGCCGGCTTCGGTTTCGGATCACCGCTGGCAGTCGCGCTGACGTGGCGCGGCGTTGCGCGGTATTGGCTGGGCCGCGCCGGATGGCACCAAGACTTCGACGACGCCGTCGCGATGGCCCGAGACAGCAACCCGCTCGCCGTCGCCGCTATCGCCATGTGGGGCCACGGTTTCGCAGCACATTGCGGGGTACTTCGCGCCGATGACTCCACCGTGCGCATCCTCGAGGAAGCGGTGCGGATCGCCGAAGTGGCCAGCAACGATGTCGCATTGAGCGCGGCCGAGTACGCGTTGGCCGGCGCGCTGCTGTATCGCGACGCCGAGGCCGACCGCCACCGCGGGCTGGAGCTGATGGTGCAGGCCCGCGATTTGTGGCTGCGTCAGCAGATTTGCCTTCAGATGGTCCCGAACACCGAGTTGTGGGTCGCGCGGGAGGAGGCCCTGCGCGGCGATCGCGATGCTGCCATTGCGATGCGCAAGGCCGTCGACGGTATGCACCGGACAGGACGACACGCGCACGCAGTTTGGGGCACCAGCCTCCTGGTGGAGACGCTGCTGCAGCGTGGTATCGAGGGCGAGGTGTCCGAAGCCCAACAGGCGATCGACCGGTTGGCGAACCTGCCGGCCGAGCACGGTTCGGCGGTGCGCGAGATCACGCTGCTGCGGCTGCGCGCCCTGCTGGCCCGAGCCCGCCGCGACGATGTTGCCCACCGGGATTTGGTGCTTCGCTATCGTGCGATGGCGGAATCGCTTGGCTTCGAAGGACATATCGCCTGGGCCGAGACGATGATCGCGGCCGGTGAGTAGCCGGCCACGAATGCTCACGTTGTTCGCAACACCTCGGCCGTCTCCAGCCGCCGCGCATGGAGCACGGGGTACAACGCGGCGGTCACGACTATGACGAACACGGCTGCCACTCCGGTTCGCAGCGCGAATGGCACTACACCCCAGTCGATCTTGGTGCCATAGAACACCGGTGAGGCCAGCGACCACAGATATGTGAGGCCCACACCGCCGAGCACAGCGACGCAGGCGACCAGCAGTCCGAGCAGAGCGGCGTTGGCGATGATCACGGCCTGCTCCTGGCCTGGGGTCACCCCGATCGCCCGCAATGCGGCCCGCTCACGCCTGCGTTGCACGAGTCCCAGCACGAACACGTTCAGCACGCTCAAGCCGGCGGCCGCCATCACCACGTACCCCGCGATCGTCAACGGCTCCAAGAAGCGGGTGATCCCGTCGCTGGCCACCGCGCGCCACTCCTTGTCGTCGTACACCGACAATCCGGCACCGAGCTTGAGGAAATCGTCACGGTGGGCGCTCGCGTCGGCGGCGGACGGATAGGCGACCGCGACCTGGTCGCGTACGGCAGCCCAGTCAGAACGCGCCAATCCTTCCGACACCAGGACGATGTCGCCCACGGCGGCATCATTGATCATGCGGGACTGAAAGATTCCCGCCACCCGGTACTGCTTGAGCCCTTGGACGGTCGGCAGCACGACAGTGTCTCCCGCGGCAACCCCGAGCCGACTCGCGGCGATCCTGCTGAGCCCAATCTCCCCGTCCCGCAGTCCCGGCCAGAGCCGGTCGTCTGCCGGCTCATACAGCGCCCGGCTGTACCAATCGCCCGGATTGACGCCGTCGACGAGGCGCGACGAGGTTCCCGACGAGATCGTCGATCGCCAGTGCGACGACACGCTGCGCCCGCCGGCGGCGCCGGCCACCAATTCGAACGTTGAGTCGGAGATCCGGCCTGCCCGCTGATCGAGCACCGATTGAGCGGATATCAACAACGCGGCGGGCAATCGGTCAGATTTCTGCTCGGCGACCTGCTCAGTGCCGAGGAGCTGCATGCCGTACGAGCCGATGACCAAACTGGCGCTCTCCGCGAGCAGCGCGGCGGAAAACGCGAACAGCAGCGCGTAGCGCCGAGTGTCGGCGCCGAGCAGACGCCCCACAGCGGGGCGCACGAACGTCAGCAACCCGATCAACACCCGGGCGCCACGCGGGGCGAACCACACCGTCACCAATACCACCCCGCACAATGCCAGCGTCAAGCCGTTGATACCCACGCCCAGTGGCAGCGACCCGCGCTCGAATATCTTCATCACGACGACGGCCCCCGCAAGCAGGACCACCCCGACGGCCAGCGGCCACTTCGGGATCTTCCTGGCGCGCTGCACTCCGGCGACGCTCGCCATCGACTCCAACGGCCCGTCGCGGAGCAATCTGGTGGCAGGCCCGAGCATCGCGATGATTCCGCAGACGATTCCCGCAGCGGCTCCGATCCCGATCAAGGTCGGCGTGAAGTGCGCTGTGACGGTGCCGCCGGAGCCGGCCAACATGGATCGCCCAAATGTGTCCAGCAGATACGTCCCGAACAGGAAACCGCTTGGGACGCCCGACAATCCCCCGAGGAGACCCACCGCGGCCCCCTCGCCGAGCATCCCGCCGAACAACCCAACCGGCTTGGCACCGATCGCGCCGATCGTTCCCATCACCGCCCGCCGGTCCTCCACGGCCAGCAGGACCGTGTTCACGGCGATGAGGACGCCGATGATGATGCCGGCCAGCGCGGTCAGGTTCAGATTCTGTGTGGCGCCTTCGAATATGGCGGGCAGATGTGTCCGGGGCGGGCCTGCCGTTGCGACGCCGGCGATCGCGCGCTCGACGTCGGCTGCCACGTCAATCCCCTTTTCCGGAACGATGAACGCGGCCGTGACGTAACCGGGTGTGGAGACCAGGCGCGCGGCGCTGTCCGCGGAAGGGGCGAACAGCACGTAGCCGTCGTTGATACCCTCGACGCGGTCGAACTCCGGGAAGGTCGATCCGAGGTGCGCCGAACCCGGAGGAAGACCCGGGATCCGCAATTCGTCACCGACGTGCAGGCCATGCCGCTGGGCGATGGCCGTAGGCATCTGCAGTGGCATACCGGGACCGCCTGCCGGCTTGACGTCGCGGGTGCGCTGCTCGCAATCGAACGAGCCGACCAGCAGCTCGATCTGGCACGACCCGCCGAGCAGGAAGAAGCCGTGCCTGCGACCGGCGACGTCGACGGGCGTCAGGGCGGCGACAACCGGGACGACAGCCTGCGCCCCGGCCACGTCAGCCTGCAGCCGGTTGACGATCTCGATCGGCAGCCGGCCGCTGACGTTGGGCGTCACCTCGACCACCCCTTCGTCGGCGGCGTGGGTGAGTGACGGGCCGAAGGAGTCGAACGGGCGGACCAGCTCGATTTTGAGTATCAATGTCCCAAGTACCACCGTCACCCCCACCGCGACGCCGATCACGCTGAGCAGCGTCCGACGCCAATCGGCGATCAACGCCGCCAGGTGGATCCGCCGGAAAGACACCCACCAGCCGCGCAGTCCGTGCATCACCCCTCCTCGACGGGCACTGCACATGCGCGCCCGTCGACGAGATGCAGCTCGCGGGAGCCGTAACGCGCCGCGGCACGATCGTGTGTCACCAGGACGACCGCCGTGCCGTCTTCGTCCGACATCGAGCACAGGAGGTTCAAGACCTCCGCCGACGAGTGGCTGTCCAGATTTCCGGTCGGCTCGTCGGCGAGGACGATGGACGGCCGGGCGACCAGCGCGCGCGCCACCGCCACCCGTTGCATCTGGCCGCCGGACAGTTCGGCCGGCCGGTGTCGGGCCCGGTCGCCGAGGCCGACCCGTTGCAGTAGCTCCACGGCGCGTGCGTCGGCCGATCGGGCCGGCACACCGTCGAGAACCAGGGGCAACGACACGTTCTCGACTGCGCTCAGCATGGGTACCAAGTTGAAGAACTGAAACACGAAGCCCAGGTGGCGCCGCCGGAACGCGGCGCGCGCGCCGGCGCTCATCGTCCACATGTCCCGACCGGCCACGGCCACACTCCCGCAGTCCGGGGCGTCCAGCCCGCCGGCGATATGTAGGAGGGTCGATTTGCCGGCCCCCGATGGTCCGGTCACCACGACGAACTCGCCTGCGCCCAAAGTAAAGTCGAAGTCGACGAGCACCTCCAGCAGCTCATCGCCTCTGTGATACTTCTTCGTCACGCTCGTGAGTTGCAGTACAGGCGTCAACGACGCGCCGAGCGCCCTGCCCTGAGCGGCAACCGGTGCCCGCTCACGCCTGCCGCCGTCCCGGGCAGCCGAAGCGGACGCTGATGGTCGGGCATCGGACACTGGTTCAGCCCCCAATCGAGATCGGTTCGTGGTGGTCTACGCACCGGGGCGCAGGCGTCGTGCGTCGTGCGTCGTGCCGATCAATCATCGCCCCCCTGCGGTGAAGCAATCGCAGTAATGGGCCACTGCCATCTCAACTCTGAGGCCGTGGGCGCAAGCAGATACCATCAGCGGAGTCGCTCGCCGAGTAACTCCCGTCTGTGGTGGGCTCGCTGAGAGGCCGTGCACCTGTCGCGGCAGTAATCCTCCACCGCTTCCTGGATATCCGCGCTGAGCATCGGATGCGGGCTGGATTCGATGAACGTGCGGTAACCGTTCTCCCACGACCATCGGACAGCCTGATCGAACAGCACCGGTTGCCGAATATTCGCGAACCAGTAGTCGCCGTCGAGGATGGACGTGTCCAGACCCGCACCGGTGACCGCGGAGATGTACACCGTGTCTCCGGTTCGTGGCCGCAGGCCTGAAAGGGCCTCGCGCACCGTATCCCACACCGCATCCACATGCGGCGAGTGGGCGGCGTAGTCGACGGGAATTCGCCTCACCGGCACCTCATCTTGCTGGCAGACGGCCACCAACTCATCGATCGCCACGGCGTCGCCGGTAACCTCGATCGACGACGGACCGTTCTGCGCGGCAATGTAAATCGCTCCGCGCCAGCGCGCGAGAAGGGTAGCGACCGCGTCTATCGGCAGCCGGACCGTGGCCATGCCACCGGTGCCGGCAATCGCAGTGATCGCGTCACTGCACGAGGCGACCACCTTCGCCGCGTCTCGCAACGAAAGGGCTCCCGCGACGTAGGCCGCGGCGATCTCGCCCTGCGAATGCCCAACCACGGCGTCGGGACCGAAGCCCAACGCACTCCAGTGCGCCGCCAGCGACACCGCCACGGCGAACAGCAGGGGCTGCTCCCGATCGATCCGGTCCAGTCTCGTGACGCCGCCGCGCACCGCGTCGAGAACCGACCCGTCCACGAACTCGGCGAACGCGGCATCGCAGAGTCGAATCTGGTCGGCGAACACCGTGGAAGAATGCAGCAGTTCGGCCGCCATCCCCGGCCACTGCGATACCCGTCCCGGGAACACGAAGACGGTATCCCGGATATTCGGAGAGGGCACGTGGGCTGGCCGACACTCCGAAGGCGCCTCGGCAATGCGCACCACCTGTGGCTCCGGGCCCAGGATCACGCGGTCGGCCGGATCGTGGTCGACCATTCCTGCTCCGTTCGTTTCGGGGCGATCCAACCGTCACCCGAGCAACACCCCGTCGCCCGAGCAACACCCAGGAAACAGCCCTGGAACCCCCTCCACTCCAGGGCTGTCTCCTCACGAGCGGCTCAGTGCGATCCAGCCATGGTGATAAGCCACCATGGAGATCCTCACCCCTGTCCGGACTGGCCGGCTCAGTAGCGGACCACTGCAATTTTCCGAGCACTCGACGGGGGTCTACTTAGACGCCGCCAAGGGCTCTGCGGACGCCCCGGTCACCGTGTCCGCGCACCGCCTCGCGGCAGCAGGGCGGCGAGTTCGTCCCGGCTGGCCGTTCCTGTCTTTGCCATCGCCTGGTACACGTGGCTTTCCACGGTGCGAATGGACAACGTCAGGCGCGCAGCCACCTCGCGGTTGGACAGACCCTCACCGATCAGCATCACGATTTCGCGTTCCCGGTCGGTCAACGGCAGCGGCTCGGATGCCTGCGCAAGCGCAGGCGTGATGGCATTCCCGCACTGCTCGGCCAGCACCGCCGCCCGTGTCGAACACTCCAGCGCCGAGCCGCGCAGTTGCCGGCGGCGATAGGCGAGCGCGGCGTGCGCGGCCGCGTCGACAGCGGCGACGACGTCGCCCATCCGCTCGAATTCCCCTGACAATTCCGCCAATTCGACGGCGTCACCGTCGCGCAGGGCCTCCGCGAACCTGGCGGCGAGGCCGACGCGCGGCCCCTCGACGATCGCTTCGAGCTCGCGCAGCCTGGGCGTGACCGTACGATCCCCGAACTGGGCAGCCGTCTGCAGGCACACCACCTCGGCCGCGAACTGCCCCTTGGCTGCCGCCTTCTCGGCAGCAGTGAGCAGATACGCGATGGCCTCGCTGACAGCGCCCTCACCCGCGGCAACCCACGCCTGCGCCATGGCGCGTTCGTAGTCCAGCGACCGGAAGGGACGGCGCACCGTGCCGATCGCGTCGAGCACCGCGGCAGCCTCCTGCGTTGCACCGCGCATGGCAAGCGCTGCGGCCCTGGGGATTTGATAGCGGTATCCCCAACCGACGCCATACCCGAGGGCGGCGAATGTCTCGGCCGCACGTTCCAGGAGCACGCATGCATGATCGAGTTGTCCGGCTCCGAGCGCGGCGCGGCCCGCCACCGCCTCGCTGAGTGCCTGCGCCGCCCCGGGAAGGCTCGCCGCCTGCCCGCGAATCCGCTCTGCCAGTGCCAAGGCGTCGCTGATCCCGCCCGACAGCAGCAACGCGCTGATCTGCGCGTCGACGATGTTGAACCTCATCTGGGGCGCATCGAGCGAGCGTGCGGCGACGTCGTGCCCGGCATCGGCGGCCGAGATCGCTTCGGTGACCCGACCGGAGTCGCCGTGCAGGACGGCGAGTACCCATGCGACTTCGGCGCCGACGACGGTGGGCAGGTCCCCCAGAGGGAGCAGCGCCGAGGTCTTGATCGCGGCGTGGGGCTGGTCCGTGGCGAACCAGTACACCGTGAGGAAGGCATCGATGTAACAGCGCGCCGCACTGCGCGTGGCCAAGGATGCTTCGTCGATGAGTTCCCTCGCACCGGCGGGGTCCCCGAGCGCCCAAAGTGTGTTGCTGGCACGCAGGAACGCCAATCTGGCGCGGCCGTCATCACTCAGCTGGGCGGTGTCGACTGCCGCGAGCACGGCGTCGGCCTCCTGGCCGCGGCCCAACCACGAGAGTGCATGTGCGCGAACGAAGTTCGCTTCCGGTCCCGCCCCGGCACGGATCGCCGCCTCAGCGAGCCGATCGGCCAACGACAGATCGGCCAGCCAGACGGCCCCACTGGCCGCCCTGAGCAGCAGCGCAGAGTCGGGCGTGAGGTCGGAATCCAGACTCAACGTGGCACGGCGTACCACCACACGGATGTCGTCGGCGTCGTCCGACGCGGCGAGGGCGGCGACGACCAGGCCGCGTATCCGCCGTAACCGGGTGGGCGCGGCACGACCGCGACGCACCTCGCCGTAGAGCGGATGCGCGACCCGCACCTCGACGCTGCCGGCGACGGACTCCAGCGTGATGAGGCCGCGGATGTCGGCTTCCTCGACCGCGTCGGCGTCGGTGACGCGACGCAGTGCCCCGAGTTCGATCGGCTCGCCGATCGCAAGCGCGTCGACCACTTCACCGACCGGGCCGGGCAGCGTCCCGATGCGGGTTTCGATCATCTCGACCAGGCTCGGTGGCACGACGGGATCGCCGGTCCACCGCCACCGCCCGCGCTGCTGCACGATGCGGCCGTCCGACACCTCCTGCTCGACGATGTTCTGCAGGTACAGAACGTTGCCTTGGGTCAGGGTCCACAGTCGTTCGGCGGCGTCCGGATCGACCGGCCCCGCCAGCGCACCCGACAACAGTGCGGCGGTCTCGTCGAGAGAGAGCGGCTGCAGACACAGCCGTTCGAACCGGCCGACCTTCCAGATCTCCTGGACCGCCGCGGGGATCGGTTCACCGTCGCGCACCGTCACGATCACTTTGGCCGCGTTTCGCTGCACGATCTGGTGCACCACGAACGTCGACAGATCGTCGAGTAGATGGACGTCATCGATGCCCACCACCACCGTCACGCCAGCAGCTGCCGCGGTGAGCGACTCGATCACCGCCCGCAACAACTGCACGGTGTCGACGGCATCCGACCGCGCCCATGCGGTGAACGCGCCGAGGGGAATGGAGTGCGCAGACGACGCGCCGACGACCCATCGGACCTCGCATCCGCGTTCGGCCACTGCGGCCAGAGCCGCACGGGCGAACCGGCTCTTACCGACACCCGTTGCGCCGCTGATGACGACGCCGGATACGTCCGGAGCCGAGATCGACGCCTCGATCGTGCGCATCTCTGTGCGGCGCCCGACCAGATCCCACGACAAGCGCACCCTCATAGCGTAGGAGGGCCATGCTTTTCAGGCCGTCGAAAGTGGACTTATGCCACCCCCAGAACCTACGCCGTGAGACGCGTGCATCGAGTCCACGCTCGGCACAACGCGCCGATCAGGAGCGCACCAGGCGGGCAATCGCCGCAGAGGCCTCGGCCAGCTTGGCGTCGGCGGCGTCGCCACCCTCGGCGACGGCCTGGGATACGCAATGGCCGAGGTGTTCGTCGAGCAGACCAAGCGCCACCGACTGCAGCGCACTGTTGACGGCGCTGATCTGGGTGAGTACGTCGATGCAGTACTTGTCGTCTTCGATCATCTTGGCGATGCCGCGGACCTGCCCCTCGATGCGGCGCAACCGTTTGGCGTAGTTGTCCTTCTGGGCCGAGTAGCCATGCGCTGCTGTCACTTCCGTACCTCCTAGCCCGCGGCCAGCATTTGCTTCATCTGGCCGATCTCGGCCTGCTGCACCTCGACGATAGTGCGGGCGAGCGCAACGGCATTGGCGCTCTCGCCGTTGGCGATCTCAGCTTTCGCCATCTCGATGGCACCTTGATGGTGGCTGATCATCGACTCCAGCCACAGGTTCTCGAACTCCGGCCCGCGCAGCTGCCCGAGCCGGGTCATCGTGGCATCGTCGACCATGCCCTGCATCACCATGCCATGGCCGGCGTGCCCCGCGTCCGCCGCCTCGGTACCCGCGTTCCACTGCGCGAGAAACCCTTTCATCGTGTCGATCTCCGGGCCCTGCGCGGTGGCAATGGCGGTGGCCAGCGTGCGCAGGTGGGGGTTGCCGGACCGGTCGGGCACCAGTGCCGACAGTTCAACGGCCTGCTCGTGGTGGGGGATCATGTTGGTCGCGAACGCGACGTCGTCGGCGTTGTGACCCGCGGGCTGGACCTCACCATGCTCGACATTGCCATGCTCGTGTTCGGCGCTGGCCTCGGTCGCGGAGGGACCGGTGCAGGAGGTCAGGACGGCCGCAACGAGCACCACGGCCAGGATGACTGCCGGCCACGCGGCGAGAGACCTCATGAAGCCACCGTACCGGATACCCCTACCGGGTATCCATAACGGTTTGGCCGGGGGAAATACCCGGGGGCATACTTGCACACATGCCCTCAGCTCAACCCGGCTCATCGCAACCCGACATCAAGCCCCGCAGCCGCGACGTGACCGACGGTCTGGAGAAGGCCGCCGCCCGAGGCATGCTCCGCGCGGTAGGCATGGGTGACGACGACTTCGCAAAACCCCAGATCGGCGTCGCATCGTCGTGGAACGAGATCACCCCGTGCAACCTGTCCCTGGATCGGCTCGCCAAGGCGGTCAAGGAGGGTGTCTTCGAGGCGGGCGGCTTCCCGATGGAGTTCGGGACCATCTCGGTGTCCGACGGCATCTCGATGGGCCACGAAGGAATGCACTTCTCGCTGGTGTCTCGCGAGATCATCGCCGATTCGGTCGAGACCGTCATCCAGGCCGAGCGGCTCGACGGTTCGGTGCTGCTGGCCGGCTGCGACAAATCGCTACCCGGCATGCTGATGGCCGCCGCCCGCCTGGACCTGGCCAGCGTGTTCCTCTACGCGGGCTCGATCCTGCCCGGCCGGGCGAAGCTGTCCGACGGCACCGAGAAGGACGTCACCATCATCGACGCCTTCGAGGCGGTCGGTGCGTGCGCACGCGGGCTGATGAGCCGCGAGGACGTCGACGCCATCGAACGCGCCATCTGCCCAGGCGAGGGTGCCTGCGGCGGCATGTACACCGCCAACACCATGGCGTCGGCCGCCGAGGCGCTCGGCATGTCACTGCCGGGCAGTGCCGCTCCGCCGGCCACCGACCGGCGCCGCGACGGCTTCGCCCGCAAGTCCGGCATCGCCGTGGTCGACTTGCTGCGCCGCGGCATCACCGCCCGCGACATCCTGGTCAAGGAGGCCTTCGAGAACGCGATCGCGGTGGTGATGGCCTTCGGCGGATCCACCAACGCCGTGCTTCATCTGCTGGCCATCGCCTACGAGGCCAACGTCAAGCTGTCGCTGGAGGACTTCACCCGGGTCGGCGCGAAGGTGCCCCACCTGGCCGACGTCAAGCCTTTCGGCTCGTACGTGATGACCGACGTCGACCGGATCGGCGGCGTGCCCGTCGTGATGAAGGCCTTGCTGGATGCCGGCCTGCTGCACGGCGACGTACTGACGGTGACCGGAAAGACCATGGCCGAGAACCTGGCTCACATCTCCCCGCCCGACCCCGACGGCAAGGTGTTGCGTGCGCTCAACCGACCGATCCACCCCACCGGCGGCATCACCATCCTGCACGGATCGCTGGCGCCCGAGGGCGCGGTGGTCAAGTCCGCAGGCTTCGACTCCGACGTCTTCGAAGGCACCGCAAGGGTTTTCGAACGGGAACGGGCCGCCCTCGATGCACTCGAGGACGGCACCATCACCTCGGGCGACGTCGTGGTCATCCGCTACGAAGGCCCCAAGGGTGGGCCCGGCATGCGTGAAATGCTCGCTATCACGGGCGCGATCAAGGGCGCGGGCCTCGGCAAGGATGTGCTGCTGATGACCGACGGCCGGTTCTCCGGCGGCACCACGGGTCTGTGCGTCGGCCACATCGCCCCCGAGGCCGTCGACGGCGGACCGATCGCGTTCATCCGGGACGGCGACCGGATCCGTCTCGACGTCGCCAACGGCACCCTCGACGTGCTGGTCGATGCCGACGAATTCGACTCGCGCAAGGTCGGTTTCGAGCCGCTGCCGCCGCGCTACACCACCGGCGTGCTGGCCAAGTACACCAAGCTGGTGGGGTCGGCCGCAGTCGGGGCGGTGTGTACGTAGGCCGGTTGAAACCCGGTTGAAACCCGGGGCGCTTCAGACGGTCTTGAATGCCGCGCGCGGCTGCTCGACGTCGCATAGACGGGTCCGTTCGAAACTCAAGATGCACCCAGTCGTTCGCGGATGCTACCGGCGACCGCCGCGTGCGCGAGGTACTCGGCGATGTCGTGTGCGCGTTCCTTGGGGTTGTCGACGGCTATCTCTTGCAGCTGCCCGCGCCAGGCTTTGCCCAGCGGGCAGCCGATCGCGATCGGGTCGCCCGCATACCAGGTGTTGAGCCAATGCCGGATGCGATCGGGGCGGTGGGCACCGCCAACCTCGAGCTTGTTGTACACGGCGTCCAGACCCAGCGGGCTGCCGGCCGTGACGAACAGTTCGACATCCAGTCTCGCTGGCAGCCGCGACAGCAGATCCACTGCCACCACAGTGCCGAGGCTGTGACTGACGAGGACCAGGCGTCCCGAGTTCGGGACCACCTCCATGACGGCGTCGAGTACCCGGTCGCGGACCTCGTCGTTCTCCAGGTATGACGCAACATCCTTGAAAATCTGGGATATGAGGAAGCCGTCAAGCCCGCTGCGTGCGGCGATCCAGCTCAACTGGGTGTGCACCTTGCCCAGCAGCCCGCTGCCGAAGCCGGGTAGCCCCTCGGCGGCCATGACGTCCGTGTCTTCGAGATCTGCGGGAAAGCCGAGGCGAGTGGCGGCTTCTGCGACGAGCTCGTCGTACAACGCACCGCCTTCGAGGTCGGCGGCTGCTGACTCCCGTGCGGCGGAAGGGTGCACGAGTACGTCGCCGTAGAACGGGAAGTTCACGTCGGCCGGGTCGATCGTGCCCATCCCGGCGAGTGTTAAGCCCCGATTGAGACCGGCCGTCCAGATTCGCCGTAACTGGTCAGGGTCGCGGCCCTGCTGACCCCGGCCGTGAAGGAACAGCAGATGGCGCGTACCGCCGAACGCCGTCGTGCGCGCCCTGGTGCCTCCCGTGGATGCCTCTCGCGCGACCGTGTTCTCTACGGGGCGTGCCAGCAGGTTCGCGTCGAAAGAGTCCGGGGTGGAGGTAATTCCGGACTCCGGGCCGAGCTCGGCGAGTATTTCTCGCTGCGCGGGATCCGAACGCAGACCGGCCAGGTACTTGAGGATTACGCTGACGCGCACACCCTCGTTCGCAACCCAGTCGATGGCATCGTCGCCGTCTCCCTGGCGCCATACGTTTCCATCGCGGCGCAGCCAGCGCCCCTGCGCGTCCTTCTTGGGTACGCCGGAATGATGTAGGGCCACCATTTCCCATTGGTCGTTGAAGACGGGTGACCCGGAGTTTCCGGGCTCGGTATCCGTTGAGTAGTGAAGGAATTCGTCGAGTTGGAGGTCGAGCCGGTTGTCTCGAATCGACATCTCCTTGAGGCGGCCGTTGGGATGGCCGACGATGTTCATCGGCTCTCCATTGGCGATCTTGCCCTGCTGGACAATCAGTCGGGTGTATCCGCCTACCACGTCGGCGGGTTTCCGGCCGTCGTTTGCAGCTGCGACGAGAACGAGCGTGAAGTCCAGAGCGGCGTTGGTGACGAAGAACGCGTCAGGTTCGAGCAGGAATCGCATCGGAGCAGACGGTGTGTTGTCGACGTTGACCTCATAGCCGAATTCGATTACCGCATCGCGGGCCATCTCGAGATCCGGCAGCACGTGGTTGTTCGTCAGGAGCAATCGAGGGGAGACGAGGGATCCGGTGCCCTGCGGGATTTCGCGCCCGTTCTGGCGCAGTGATATCCGCGCGACGGGTGCCGCGGCGCGGATGCCGCGGGGCAGGAAGCTGACCGCCTGCATCTGACTGGCAAGACCGATGATCCGCTCCCGCGCGGCGATCGGGTCCATCGGATACGCCTGCGCCAGTTTGTCTATCGCTTGGGCAGGCACCTCGCCAGTGCTCATCAGACGATCGCTGCGAGCGATGATCTGCTCGGCGGTGTCGACCACTAACGAGTTCGTTTCGTCACGCTCCTGCGCAACTTTCTGACGCTCCGACTCGCTGTCTACGTATCGCTTCCCCGCGGCTTCGGCCTGTGCAATCCAGGCTGCCCTGTGCTCACCGATGACCATTTCCCACCTCGAATCCGTAATGCTCTAGAGCAGATCGATTGTCCGGCCGGGCCGACAGCGGGGACACGCGTAGTCGACTACTCGAGTGTGCGGATGGCGGGTCGCGGCGGTCGACATGTCGTGAGCGGGAGTGGTGTTGTCGCCCAATGCGCGAGGCGATCTGCCGGTGTCCCCGCCTGCGGCCCTGCGAACCAGGGCGGTGCCCGATCTCCCCAGTCGTGCGGCGACGGGATACCCGAGAGGGGTAGTGCACTACGCACGCCTTTCCCCCGTCAGGGGTCTACGCTGGCCCGAGTGTGACATCGCCGGTTGGGAACTGATCAGTCACCCAAAGGCTTTGGCCACGTGCGAATCAGAGGCACACCATTGGGGAGGGTGAGGTAAATGGCAAAGTACGGCAACTCGAAGCGGGGATACAATCCGTTGCAACTGCGGAACTCCGACGATGCGGCCCGCGAGATCGCGCCCGACGTACACGTCTACGGTTCGAAAGTCGTCTGTGACACAGATACACGGGGCTACGCCACGCCCAGGAATCTATCTCCGACCGAGATCGTCGTGGACGCTTCCGAAGGATTCGTCCCACTCTGGGAGAAGGGAACTACACTGCGGTGGCGTTTCCAGGAGCAGTCGCTGGCACTATTCGCAGCACCTGATGAAGCCAAGACGGCCATCAAGGAGTTGCTCGGGAAGGGCATTTTGGCTTGGGGCGACGCGGCGCCTGTCAAGTTTGCACAGCGCACTGACGCTTGGGACTTCGAGATTGAGGTGCGAGAAACCGACCGCTGCAATATAAGCGGCTGCGTCTTGGCGAGCGCCTTCTTTCCCGACTCGGGTAGGCACAAGCTGGTGATATACCCCAAGTTGTTTGGTCAGAGCGAGAAAGAGCAAGTCGACACCCTGATCCACGAGATTGGGCACATCTTTGGACTGCGGCACTTCTTCGCGAACATCAGCGAAACCGCTTGGGCGAGTCAGATCTTCGGAACGCACAAACCCCTGACAATCATGAATTACGGCAACCAGAGTGAGCTGACTGACGATGATCGATCTGACCTGACACGCCTCTACCAAGCAGTGTGGTCCGGAGAACTTACGGACGTCAACGGAACGCCGATTCGGTTGGTGAAGCCATTCAATGCGGCCGGCGCGGCACCAGAGCAGGCCGTACATGTAGCCGCCGGAGTTACGCAGCTTGCTCCGCTAGTGACGGTTGGTTACAACTAGCCAAAGCGCGAAGGACGCACTCGCAGTGGTCGAAGCCGACGCGCTCGTGTCCGATCCGGGGGTTTCCGGACTGTCAAACCTGTGGCCTGCGAAGGACACGTTACGCCCCGGGAACGCGAAAGTGGCTCCTCCGGGGATGGAGTTCGCGCACTCTATTTCCGGAAGAGTCATCGGGCCGATCGTCAACCGCTGCAATCAATCCCACGCTCCCTATTGCGCCGAGTTCGGCGCCGGTGTCTTCGCGCGCTACCGCACGGTGGCCAACGCGAAGCCGTCCCAGCCCTTTGCGCCGACGGTCTGAATGGCAGCTACCTCGAGCCGTGGGTTATCGCCCATCTCCTCGAGCATGCTGCGAACGGCGCGGGCCTGACCGTCGTCGGGCGCCGGGTCATACACCCGCCCGTTTCGAATGACGTTGTCCACCACGATCAGTGAACCCGCCCCACCGAGCTCGATGGCCCAGTCGACATAGGCCGAGTTATTCTCCTTGTCGGCGTCGATGAAGAACATGTCGAAGGTGTCGCCCCGATCGGCCAGTCGCGGCAGGGTATCCAGCGCGGCGCCGACGATCACCTCCACCCAGCCGTCGACGCCCGCGCGTTGCAGGTTGGCCCTGGCCACCTCGGCGTGCCGTGGTTCGTACTCCAGGGTCACCACCCGCCCGGCAGGTCCGACGCCGCGTGCGAGGTTGATCGTGCTGTAGCCGGCCAGCGTGCCGATCTCGAGTACCCGATTGGCACACACCGCTGTCACCAGCAACGACAGCAGACGGCCGTACTGCGCCGACACCTCGATCCCGGGCATCCCCGCGGCCGCGCCAGCCTCCCGCGCCGCCCTCAGGGCGTCATCCTCGGTGTGCAGCACCCGGTTGAGCAGCGCATCCACTTCGTCTGGATCCGTCACGGCCCACAGGCTAACCCATAGCGGTCACCGCACCCCCTGCTGGGAGTAAACGACACGCAGCACATACGCCGCTTCGGGTCCCATCACCGCGCCAGCCAGATCGCAGAGGGTCGCCACAAAGTCCGGTCCGTGGGGCGGGTCGGCGCGGCACAGATGGTGCGCAATCTCGTGAAGTACCACCCATTCGCGCAGAGCCCAGGTGGTGTGCCGATCGGGAACGGCGATCACCGCACCGGCTTTGCCGCCCCCGTACTCGTAGTGCGCGGCGCTCACGCCACGGCGCGCCCGAACCTCCAATGGTCCGCAGGCGGGCCACCGCTGCCGCACGGCATGGTGGGCCAGCACCTCGTCGACGTAACGTGCGATCGACTCCACCGAGGCGAACCGGCCCTCCGGCGGAAGCGTCAGCCGCGTACCGAAGAAGTCCACGACGCGGTCGCCGCGTTGGTCGGCACGGTCGAACATCGTCCGGACGAATTCCTCGGCGGCGTAGACCTTGGCACGCTGAACGTCACGCACCGTCGCCCGTGGTCGCCCACGTCCACCCCGTCACTTTTCCAGCGTCACCTCTCCAGCGCGGTCCTGGCGCCGCCCAGTTCCTGGCTTGGACCCAGCCGCGCCTGACGCCCCGCCCGGTCACCCGCCCTTCGCGCCGCGGACGAATAACCCGCCGACGCGTTGGCGGCCCGCCAGGTCCCCCTCGCCTTCGACGCCTGCCGGTAGAAGCTCTTCAGCTCGATGTCCTTGTTCCGCAATGCGATTGCGGTGCCGGGGCTGCGTTCGCTGTCCGCAGCCGCCTCCTGGGTGGCCGCCTCGCGCGCTTCGGCCAGCCGTTGTCCGACCCTTGCGCCGAACGCGAGTTGGAAGTTCAGCCGCGCCGTGATGGTCGGCGTGGGCCGGTGGGCGCCGGTGGCTATATATGACTCGGAGGCCTTGACCATCTGCAGCACCAGGCCGGCGTACAGCGTATGGGTGGCGTCGATGTCCTCCCCGAACCCATAGGCGTAGACAAAGGTCGAATTCGACGCCACATCGCACTTCACGTCGTTGGCCAACCCGATGACCACGAACAGCTGCACATAGGTGCGCAGGCCACGGGTACCCGCCGCGCCGATCGTGACGGTCCGCTGGACGGGGATCTGGGCGGCGGTGCGTTTGTCCGAATGGGACCGGGCGACGGCAAGGTCGATCGACGTCGCCGTGGCCAGCCGCTGCGCGGCGGCCATGAACGCGTCGGCCTCGTGCGGGTTGTCGGTGCCCTCGGCCTGGCGCAAGAGTGCGGCGATGCGCGCCAGCATCTTGTCATCTGTCATGCGCGATCCCGCTCCGCTTCTCGCTTGTCGTCATGCGCGATCCCGCTCCGCTTCTCGCTTGTCGTCATGCGCGATCCCGCTTCGCGTCAGAGTTGTCGTCATGGCCGCCAGGTTAGGGCAGGAGTACGACTTTTCCGCGCGCGTGGCCGGTCAGCAGATACCGGTGCGCCTCGGGCGCCTCCTCCAGCGGGAATGCTCGATCGACCGTGACCTCGAGCTTCCCGCTCGCCGCCAGCGCGAGGAGTTCGGGTCGCGCTGCGGCGCGAATCTCGTCTCCGCCGTCGGCACCGGTGAGGACGGCAATTCCCAGCTCGGGTGCGCGGGCAAACCCGTTGATCGTCGCGATCCGTGCCACATCCGGCACCAACTCCGCCGAGGTCTCCAACGCCTCGTCGGTACCCACCAGATCCAGGGCGGCATCCACCGTCCCGATCGCGCGGACCCGATCGGCCAACCCGTCGCCGTACACCACCGGGATCGCCCCGTACCGGTGCAACTGGTCGTGGCGGGCTTGGCTGGCGGTGGCGATGACGGTGGCACCGCGGGCGACGGCCAGCTGGACCGCCAACAGCCCGACACCGCCGGAAGCACCGTGGATCAGCACGGTGTCGCCGGCGCCGACGCGGGTGTGGACCAGCAGGTGCCACGCCGTACCACCGGCGAGCAGCAATCCCGCGGCCTGCTCGAAGCTGATCGAGGCCGGTTTGTGTCCGACGTCGGCGGCGTCGGCGACCACTTGCTCGGCATAGCCGCCGCTGATGGGTGCGGCGACGACCTCGTCCCCGGCGCGCAGCGGCCCGGTGAACCCGCTGACCCCGGGCGCCGCTTCGGCCACCACCCCGGAGACCTCCAGACCCAGCCGCACCGGCAGATCCGCGGGGTCGTTGCCCATCTGGCCGCTGTAGCGCTTGTAGTCGAACGGGTTGGTGCCCGCCGCCCTGACCTCGATCACCACCTGGCCCTGACCCGGCCGGGGTAACGCGATGTCTTCCACCGCAAGCACTTCCGGCCCGCCATACCCCTCGGCCACCACAGTCTTCGTCATGTCTGCGAGCCTAACCGTCACTTGGCGGTGAACGCGTCCACGGCATTGGTCAGTTGCTCGGACAGCGGATCCTTGCTGACGTAGGCGGCGACGTTGTCGCTCGGATCGTCACGCAGGACGTGATTGACCCCCTTCAGCTCGACCACCGTCAGATCGGTGTGCTGCAACGCGTCGATCAGCGGCCGCACCGACGCGCAGTCCGCCTGGATGTCGGAGTCCGAACAGGTCAACAGCACCGGCGTGCCCGCGGGGACCCGAGCCGCCAGAGCGATTGGGTCGATCGCGTCCGCGTCGAGGACGGCCTTGAGGTTCGCCGGACTCAACAGCGCGCTGAGGCCGTCCGGCAACTTGTCGGGCACGGTGCCCTTCGTGCGGGCCTCCTCGACGGCGGCGGTCCACGTCACGACCACCGTGTCGGCCTCCTGCCGAGTTTTGGCGCCCGCGCTGACCGCCGCGTCGGCGTCTTTGCGCACCCTGCCGGTGATGATGTCCAGGTAGCGGCCCGCCAGCGGCTGAAACAGGCCGAGCGAGTGGACCTTCGGAACCTCGGACACCACCCCGACCGCCAGCGACAACGCGTGCACGGTGCCCTCCCCGATCGCGTACACCGAGAGGCGGTCCTTGTCGGTGCCGGGCTGGTCGGCAAGGAAGCGCAGCGCGGCGGCGGCGCCCGTGGTGTACACCGCGCTGCCGACATCGGCCTTGTGTTCTTCGTACGGTCCGAGTCCGGTCTTGCCGGTGCCGACCTTGTCGTAGCGCAGGCTCGCCAGCCCATTGTCGGAGAGCAGTTCGGCCAACTGGCGCATGTTGCCGATCGGCCCCACGATCGCGTTGTCGCCGTTGCGGTCGGTGGGTCCGCTCTCGGAGATGAGCAGGGCGGCGGGTCCCGTCGCGTCGGGCTGGTGGCGGTAAGTCCCGTGGATGGTCAGGCCGTCGGCGACAAAGCTGACCTCGTCCTCCACCCAGCCGGCCTGCTGCCCGTCGCCGCCCGACGAGCAGGCCGAGACGATCAGCATGACCGTCACCGCAAGCACGCCGATGACGGCTCGGCGGAGCCGTTTCACAACCGGACCTCGATCCACGACGTGACATCGTCGAGGACCACGGCCTGTTCGGGCTCGTTGAACACCTCGTGGTACAGCTCCGGATACACCTTGAGGTGGACATCGGCGGACCCGACGCATTCGACGAGATGCTCGCTCCCCTGCGCGGGCACCAGCTTGTCGTGCTCACCGTGAATCACCAGCAGCGGCGCGGTCAGCGCCGAGGCCCGCTGCGGCATCGTCTCGCCGACCTCGATCAGCGCCCGCGCGATGCCAGCGGGGATCTTGCCGTGGTGCACCAGCGGGTCGGCGTTGTAAGCGGCGACCACCTGCGGATCCCGGGAGACCGCGCTGGAGTCGAGCTGCTCGACGGGCAGGCCCGGCGCCACCCGGCCGAGGACCTTGGCCAGCGCGACCTTGGCGGCGGGCAGTGCGGTCTGGGCGTTGACTGCGGGTCCCGACAGCACCATCGCGGCGTAATCGTCGGGGTGCTCGACGCCATAGGTGAACACGATGGCGCCGCCCATGCTGTGGCCCAGCACGATGAGGGGCGCGTCGGGGTTTTCCTCGGCGGCGATGCGCACGAGCATGTCGAAGTCGCCGACGTACTCAGACATCTCCCGCAGGTACACCCGCTGTCCGCCTGAGCGCCCGTGACCGCGGTGGTCGAGGGCGTAGACGGTCAGCCCGGCATCGCCGAACCGGTGAGCCACGTGGTCGTAGCGTCGGGCGTGCTCACCGAGGCCGTGGGACAGCACGACCACACCGCGGACGCTTCCCGCGGTCGCTTCGCTCCCTGCTTGGTCTGATTCCGCGGTCGCTTCGCTCCCTGCTTGGTCTGATGCCGCGGTCGCTTCGCTCCCTGCTTGGTCTGATGCCGCGGTCGCTTCGCTCCCTGCGGGGATCCACACGTCGTAGACGATGCGCACACCGCCGACGCCTTCGAAGCTTCGCTCGCTGCGGGTACTGGCCATCAGGGGAGACTAACGGGCGATCCGGACCGCGGGGCGGCGGGTTTGTAGGCCCGCATGCGTAAGCTCGAAACGTGACCGTCTTAGCCCGATCGCTCGACGACGGCAGCGATGAAGACGCGTTCCTGGCCGATGCCCAACAGTACCGGCGCGAGTTGCTTGCGCACTGTTACCGGATGACCGGGTCGCTGCACGATGCGGAAGACCTCGTCCAGGAAACCTATTTGCGAGCGTGGAAGTCGTACAAGGGTTTCCAGGGCAAGTCCTCGGTGCGGACGTGGCTATACCGCATCGCCACCAACACCTGCCTGACCGCGCTGGAGGGCAGGCAGCGCAGGCCGCTGCCCACCGGCCTCGGCGCGCCGAGTTCGGACCCGACCGGTGAGCTGGCGCAAAGCGCGGAGGTGCCCTGGCTCGAGCCGATTCCCAGCCAGCACGACGATTCCGCCGACCCGTCGGTGATCGTCGGCTCCCGCGAGTCCGTGCGGCTGGCGTTGGTCGCGGCGCTACAGCATCTGCCGCCCCGGCAGCGGGCGGTGCTGGTGTTGCGCGAGGTGCTGCAGTGGAAGGCCGCCGAGGTCGGCGAGGCGATCGGGGCATCCACCGCCGCGGTGAACAGCCTGCTGCAACGTGCCAGGGCGCAACTCGATGCCATCGGCCCCACCGAGGACGACACCCTGGCCGCACCCGACTCACCGGACGCCAAAAACCTGCTGGATAGGTACATGGCGGCGTTCGAGTCCTATGACATCGACGCCCTCGTCGAGATGTTCACCGCCGACGCCATCTGGGAGATGCCTCCGTTCACCGGGTGGTATCAGGGCGGGGCGGCGATCGCTGCGCTCATCCACCACAACTGCCCCGCCGAGCGGGCCGGGGATATGCGAATGGTGCCGCTGCTGGCCAACGGCCAGCCGGCGGCCGCCATGTACATGCGCCAGGGCGACCGGCACGTGGCGTTCCAGCTCCACGTCCTCGACGTCCGGCCGGGCGGCGAGGTGTCCCGTGTGGTGGCATTCCTCGACGGCTCGTTGTTCGCAAAGTTCGGCCTGCCCGACGTCCTATAGCGGCGCTACTGCCAGATCAACACGTTCGGCAGCGACCGGTCGATCTCCCGCAGGCAGGTGTACCCGACGCCGGCCAGGCCGCGGAACAGCCCCAGGTTGAATCTGCGGGCGCCGGCATTCCATCGGACGTCCCCCACGGTGCGCTCATGGTCGAGCACGGCGCGCAGTCGCTCCGACGCGCTCACGCCGAGTTCTGGGCGCTCCAGCGCCGCCGCCTCCCGTAACAGCTCGATGTTTCCCAGGGTTCCGCAGCACAGGGTGTCGACGTGTCCCGGCCAGGACCGCATCGCGACCGCGACCGCACGGTCGACGTCGGCGCTCACCTCACCCACGGATAGCTGATGTCGGCCCATGGCGAGGCGCGCCAGCCCGATGCCCACCGCACCATGACACCATTGGGAGCGACGGTGTGCCCCCGCCTGCCGCCGGTCGCGCCAGTCACCGCGTGCCGCGTCGTAGTCCAGGCGTTCGAACTCCACACATTCGCGGGCCGCGTCGGCGAACTCCGCACGTCCACTCGCCGCCGCCAGTGCTGCCAGCGCATAGGCGAATCCGGCTGCGCCGTGCGATATCCCGGTCAACGCCACCGCCGGCCTTCCGTTGCCCGGCCAGCTCCGCCGTCCCGGCGGGCCGACCCGCCCGGTGGCGAGCAGGTGCTCACCACAGCGCACGGCGACGGCCAGATCCTCCTCCGCGCCGGTGTCACGATGCAGCCGCAGCAGGCACAGGATAGCCCCCGCACTCCCCCCGATCACGTCAAGGCGCCGATCCGCGGCGACCAGATCGTCGGTAATCAGGGCCGCCGCGCGCCGGGCGTCGACACGCAAAGAGGGATCGCCGAGGAGCGTCGACATCACCGTCAGCCCGTACACGAAGGAGCCGAGGCCGACGGCGCCGCCGATTCCGAGCACCCGGGCCAGGTGCGCCGGGTGGCGATTGCCCAACCGCGCCCGCAGATGCGCGACCGCCGCGAGCGCGAGGTCGGCCGACGCCCGTGACCCAGTCGTCCGCGCGTGCGCCGCAAGGAACACCGCGACCCCCGCCGTCCCGTTGTAGAGGTCGTCACCCATCACGGCCAGCTGAGCAACATCGGCGTCGGCGAACCACGCCGACCCGATCCAGGCGGCTCCCGCGCCACCGCGGATGGCATGCCCGGCAATCTCGCTCGCGATGGCGTCGGCCCGGACGGCGGCGAGCTCAGCGGTCGATGCGTCGGACTGCGTACCCGCGGCCAGCGGGCGATCATCCGTGCCGCGGTACGACACATCGGCGAAAATGGTCGACTGCCCGATGAGTTCGCATTGCCAGGCGATCTCGTCCGGTCCCAGCCCGCGCAGCCGCGCCCGCGCACGACCCACCCCCGTCGTCATTGTCGTCGCGACCCGGCACCCGGACCCGTCACTGATCTCGGTGCCGTCGCTGCGCATCACGAAGCGCGGCACCGTGAGGTCGAGCAGCGCCGCGCGCTCGGCCCGCTGCAGTTCCCACAGCGGATCGGTGTCATCCCAATTCGACAGGCGGGTAAGGAAATCCGCCTGCACCGACCACAGCACGGCGTCGCCGAAGGTACGCGGGCTCTTCAGTCGACGCAGCAGTAGGGCATAGAACTGCGTGGGCCGCAACACTTTTCGGACAGGTAGCCCGGCGAAGTCGGCCAACAACCGGTCGGCGTTTTGCGTCGACAGATACTCGGCGTAGCGCCGATAGCCGTGCAGGAAGTCCTCCAGGTTATCTGCCAGGCCGGCATACCCGCCCCCGATGTGCGGCAGGTTGGTGGTGGGTGTCCTTGCTGCCTCGGCGATCACCGGCCTCATCGCATCGGTGTTGACGCCTTCCCACGTCAACGCCGGCCCGCCGGTCCAGTCCGGTGCGATACCCCCGACGGCGTGCACCCGATTCCCGACACCGCGGCCGTGCCCAGGTAACAGACCTACGGCCAGCACGGAGTCGGTGATCATTGCCCGCGCCGCATGATGGGCCAGCGACTCGGGCGGCACGCCGTCGTCGCCGATTTCCGGCTGGAGAACAGTTTCCAGATCCACCGGCACCGGGTGCTCCCCGTGCGCGATCAGGTTCTCCTGATGGATGTCGGCGGCGGCGAAGCCGTGCAAAAGTGCCAACAGGGCACCCGCGCGCTGGAAGTATCTCGAGATGCCGGATTGATCGCCACATCCGGTGTGTTCGATGAACTCCGTCCATCCGTAGCCATCCCGCGCGACGGTCCGCGCCGCGAGGAGCCGGACCGGGGCGTCGGCGTTGAGCCGGTCGACCATCACCTCCCAGGCCGCGTCGACGCGCAGATCCTTGGGTTTGTACAAGAGCCGCTGCCCGCAGTCGAACTCCACGTCGAGCACCGACCTGCCACCATGGTGTGGGTCGGACAGGCCGTCACGGATGCGGGTCACCCGACTGTCGGCGTGGCCGCCGAGCAGTTGTGCGCGCAGCGCCGGGAGATCGGCGTCCAGCCGTGTGACGAACTCCCGCGACGTGTCGAGCCACTGCCGGGTGACCACGGCGACCAGCCGCAGGGCCACCGGGTACTCCTTGAAAAAGTGTCGCAGCCCAGTAGATCTCATCGCATCGATGAACTGCCCGTAGTCCGGGGCAGCGGCGAGACCCGGATACAGTGCGGGTGCGAGCAACTCGCTGAGATGCCGGGTCAACATCTGTCGCAGGCTGCCGCGGGCGGCGGGCGTCAGCCGGAGGTCGGATGCCCCACCGCCCCCCGACCCGAGGCCCGACCACAGGCGCGTCTCGGCCTCGCGGACCACCGGCAACATCAGGTCGTCGAACGGATGGCGCGGCTCGTCGGGCACCACGTCGCACCGCCCGTCCAGCGCCGCCGCGATCCAGGCGCTGTCGTGGGCCCACTGGGGCTCCGCGGCGTCGGCCCTACGGCGGGCGGCGGACAACCGCGCCCACGCCCAGTCGATGGTGATCGCGTCGCGGGCCAGTCGCAGCCCGAACAGCGACCAGTCACCACCGGCCGCCGACTTACACCACGCGGCAAGGCGTTTGGCTCCGAGGTCGGTATCCGATGACCGGCGGGGAAGCGACTCGAAATCCGCCGACAGCACCTCGTCGATGCTCGCCGCCGTCGTCAACGTCACCGACGTCACCAGCCTCACCGCCCCCGGGGCTGTGCCGAGGTCAGTTGCAGCAGGTGTTGTACGACGAGGTCTGATAGGTGTACGAGAGCGCCACTTCGTCGGCGGCCGCTTCGAGTTCTTCGTCGGAGACGTCGATCTGCAGGACGTCGGCGCGGATTGCGGTGGTCATGATGTCCTCGTGGTTCGTGGTTTACGGCGTTTCATCTTCGGCCCCTGGCCGAATTATCACCCGCGGCCGGCGAGAAATCCACGACGACGACGCCGGCGACTCACTTCTCGCTCAACGACTTCCAGTTCTCCTTCAGCGTCGTGGCCGAGTTCTGCAGCCCGAGCAGCTCCTGCACCGACAACGGGATCTCCAGCACAACTCCGGCGCCTGCCGCCGACACCACGGTCGGCAGCGACAGGCAGATGTCGCTGATGTCGAAGGCGCCCTTCTGAACCGTCGACACCGGAAGAACCCGGTGTTGATCGCCGAGGATGGCCTCGATGATGCGGGCGGTGGACAACCCGATGGCGAGGTTGGTCGCGCCCTTACCCGCGATGATCTCGTAGGCCGCGTTGACCACGTTGGCACCGATCTCCCCACGGGCGGCCTCGTCGAACACCAGCTTGCCGTCCAGGCGGAACTCGTCGGCGGGCACCCCACCGATCGAGACGCTGGACCATAGCGGAATCTCCGAATCGCCGTGCTCACCCACGATGAACCCGTGTGCGTTGCCGATGGCCAGGTCGGCCCGCTCGGCGATCAAATACCGGAATCGGCTGGAGTCCAGCACCGTTCCCGAGCCGAAGATCCGGCCGCCCGTGCTGTCGACGGATTGCGCGGCGGCGTAGGTGATGAGGTCAACAGGGTTGGTGACGAACACGATGATCGCGTCGGGTGAGTGCTCGACCAGCTGCGGTGTGAGCGCCTGAGCCATCGCGACGTTGGTCGCCGCGAGTTCCAGGCGACTCTGGCCCGGGTCCTGCTTAGCCCCCGCGGTCACGACCACGATGGACGATCCCGCCGTCACGGCGATGTCGTCCGAGCCGCTGACCGGGCAATGGGGTACGAACTGACTGCCGTGGTTGAGGTCGAGCACCTCGGCGCGGACCTTTGGTGTGTTGGTGTCGAAGAGCGCCAATGAGCCGGCTGATCCGCGGATCAGGCAGGCGTAGGCGATGGCGGTGCCAACGCTGCCGACGCCGACGATGGAGACCTTTCCGGTGCGTGTTCCAGTCACTGGATCATCATGACCGTCTCGCGTCGATGTTGCGCATGAGACGCCGATACGCGTCCCGAATTCACGGACCTTTCAGTTCGGGGTGCCCGGCGAGGCGGTCCAGCACGGTGTCGATGAGCGACCCGAACGCGCGCAGGTTGCCTGGCTCCATCCCGTCGAATACCACGTCGTGTACCAGCGCGGCGTGCCCAGGGGCCGCCAGCGCCAGCGCCGAACGGCCCTCGGATGTCAGCTCCACCGTGGCGCCGCGGCGGTCGTCACCGCTTCCATGCCGCGCCACCAGGCCGCGTTCGCGCATCCGGCGCAGCTGATGGGACAGCCTGCTCTGTTCCCAGGCCAGCTCCTGGCCCAATTGATACATGCGCAACGACCCGCGTTCGGACAGCACCACCAGGACGTCATAGTCGCTCAGCGACAACCCGCAGTCCCTCTGCAGTTGGCGGTGCATCGCGACCTGCAGGCCCGACACCATTTTCAGATAGTCACGCCAGACCCGCTGTTCCTCGCCGGACAACCACACGGAATACATGACACATCATCCATGTTGTGGTGTCCAGCGCAAGCCACCTAGGCTGGCCCACAACAAGGGGTGATCACAGTGACCACACAGTCTGCCGAGACGGTCGACATCCGGCGCGCCGACGACCGCGCCAAGACGAGGATCTCCTGGCTGGACTCCAAGCACTCGTTCTCGTTCGGCCAGCATTACGACGCGACCAACACCCACCACGGGCTTCTGCTCGTCAATAACGACGACATCGTGAAACCCGGCACGGGATTCGACACCCACCCCCACCGCGACATGGAGATCGTGACCTGGGTGCTGCGGGGATCTCTCGTCCATCAGGATTCCACCGGGCACTCCGGCGTCATCTATCCCGGCCTGGCCCAGCGGATGTCGGCGGGCCGGGGCATCCTTCACTCGGAGAAGAACGACTCGTGGCGGCTCACCGGCGGGCAATCCCACAGCGAGCCGGTGCATTTCGTGCAAATGTGGGTGGTGCCCGACGAGTCGGGCATCACACCGGGTTACCAGCAACTCGAGATCGACGACGAGCTGTTGCGCGGCCGACTGGTGACGATCGCCTCGGGGATGCCCGAACACCGCGACGACACCGCCATCAGCATCCGCAACAAGTACGCCGCCCTGCACGGTGCTCGGCTGCAGGCCGGCGACAGCGTCGAATTGCCGCAGGCGCCGTACCTGCACCTGTTCGTTCCACGCGGGGAGGTGACGCTGGAAGAGGCCGGAACGCTGCACGAGGGTGACGCCGTCCGCTTCACCGCCTCTGGCGGCCAGCGAGTCACCGCGACCGCGCCCGCGGAGATTCTGATCTGGGAGATGCATGCGGGTTTGGCTGCGGCTTAAGCACATTGGCGCGGGGGCCGTGGTCGCGCTGACCCTCGGCGCCTGCTCCTCCGGTCCGGCGCCACCCACCGCGACGACCACCTCGGCGCCGGTACCGCGGCCCGGTTCGACCGCTCCGCCTGCCGCGCCGGCCGCGCCGGCCGCGGCGCTCGAGCCGGTCACCGTGTCGGTTCCCGACGGTCTTTCTGCGGCACCATTCGATGTCCCGCGCCAAGCCCTTGTCCCGCCCGGCTGGACACTGTCCGTATGGGCGCGAGTGCCCAGCGCCAGGCTGGCACAGTGGACGCCCGACGGAGCGCTGCTCGTGTCGCGGCCCAGGGCGGGTCAGATCGTGCGGCTGGAGCCGCACGCCGACGGGCCCCGGCAAACGGTGCTCGTCGGCGGTCTGGATCAGCCGCACGGTATGGCGTTTGCCGGGGACACACTCTACGTGGCCGAGAGCGACCAGGTCGACGCCTACGGCTACGCCGACGGCCGGGCCACCAACCGACGCACGATCGCGGCGGACCTTCCCGATGCGCGCAGCCCCGACCTTCGGGGTGCGTACTCGCACGCGTTGAAGAGCGTGGCGCTCGGCTCGGACGGTTCGGTGTTCTTCTCGATCGGTTCCACGGGAAACATCTCGGAGCGGGACCGAGACGCGGACCCGCCGCGCGCCACGATCATGCGGGTGCCGCCCGGGGGCGGGCCCGCCGAACCGTTCGCCACCGGCGTGCGTAACGGCACCGGCCTGGCGATCGCGCCGGACGGTTCGCTGTGGACGGCCGTAAACGGTCGCGACAACGTCGCCTACCCCGTCGAGGGTCCCGACTACGGGCGGGTGATCCCGGACTACGTCGACGACCACCCACCCGAGCAGCTGGCCCGCGTGACCGCGGGTCGCGAATTGGGTTGGCCGTATTGCAATTCCGACGGTGGACCAGCGAATCTGCAATTCATCCCTGACGTCCAGACCAACCCAGACGGCGGCAAGATGGACTGCGCTGCGCTGCCGCCGGTCGAGCAGAGCTTCGGCGCGCATTCGGCACCGCTGGGCCTGAGCTTCGTCGACGGCGGGCTGCCCGAGCCCTACAGCCGCGGCGCGCTGGTCGGTGTGCACGGGTCGTGGAACCGGCAGCCGCCCCGCGCCCCGGAGGTGTCGTTCTTCGCATGGCAGGACGGCACACTGGGGAATCAGCAGACGCTCGTCGGCGGATTCCAGGCCGACGACGGCTCCCGGTGGGGTCGGCCTGTCGCCGCGGTCACCGGACCCGACGGGGCGGTCTACATCACCGACGACTACGCCGACGCCGTCTACCGGCTGGCGCCACCGCGACGTTAGGTGCACGAGCAGCTTGTTTGCTGCTGTCCCGGGCAGCTGCGGTGGAGTGGTGCCCGCAGCCGGTGTCAAGGCTGGTGGCTGCGCTGATCGCGGCCGGCTACACGGTGTACGCGGTGAACCCGTTTCAGGCGGCCCGCTACCGGGAACGGAGCAGTGTCTCCGGCGCCATGAGCGACGCCGCTGACGCGCACATCCTGGCCGACATGGTGCGCACCGACGCCCATCAGCTGCGCCTGGTGGCCGGCGACAGCCCCAAGGCGGAGGCGGTGAGAGTTGTTGCGCGAGCGCATAAGACATTGATCTGGGAACGAACCCGCCACACCCAGCGGCTGCGGAACGCGCTGCGCGAATACTTCCCCGCCGCGTTGGAGGCGTTCGACGATCTCGACGCGGCCGACACGCTGGAGCTGCTCGGCAAGGCCCCGACCCGACGTCGGCGGCGAAGCTGACGCTCAACCAGATCCGGGCCGCGCTCAAACGCGCCCGCCGCCGCGACATCGACGCCACGGCCACCCGGATCCAGTCCGTGCTGCGCGGCGAGCAGCTGGGCAGGGCCGCGGTGATTACCACCGCCTACGCGGTGACCACCCGTTCCGCGGTCGCCGGCTAGCGCGCCGAATCGATGGTCAAGATCTCCGCAGGCAACTTGCGTCAGCACGGGTAGACCCCCCGCTTCGGACACGGAGCGGCGCCCGGTTGCCCGGCGATGACCGGCGGGGCTGCGAAGGATGTCTCGGGTGCCGGCGGCGGCGACGTCCGCGTGATCGTTGCCGCGGGCCAACCATTGGTGCTTGCTGTGCTTGCATCGATGTCGTTGCCCGAGTGGGCCATGGTCAGTGCGCTCATCGCGACGATGCCGCCGGCACCGATCACTGCCGAGAGCATCTTCGCACTCCCCCAAAGGCGGTGAGTATCGGTTACCTGCATGATTTTTCTCCTTACATGGTGGTGGCAGGCCGGGGGCTTTCCCCGACCCTGGGTGGGTGGTGGCGCCGGGTCGGTTGGCCGACTGGTCGCTTGACCAGCGACTCGTGTGGGGTGGAAGCCTGATGTGTTCGACGGCGAAGTGCCTGAAAGCACCGGCTACCAGAGCGTGTGACGGACTGATCGGTGGTCGCGGTCAGTAGCGAGAAAGGCAGGCCCGGAATGCTCAGGGCAGTTGAGCAGATCGCGTTGGGGCAAGTGATACAAAGCTAAGCCGGCAGCCGTTCGCCGGTCACGGCGGAGAAGACGTAGGCGTTGCAGGGCTCGACCCGGACCTCGATGGTCTGGCCCTTTTCGGGTTGGCTGGCACAGTCGACGCGTACCACGATGTTGTGGTGGCGACCGCTGATTATGCTGTGTCCGAACAGGAATGCTTCGGCACCGAGCTCTTCGACCACGTCCACGTCCACGGGCAGGCCGCCGGTGTCGACGATCTGGAAATGCTCCGGCCGCACCCCGAACACGACCTCGTGGCCGGCGCCGGCGAGCAGCCTGCGTGGGATGGCCACGGCTTGGTCGCCGAGGCGGACGCCGCCGTCGGTCACCGGCAGGGTGAACAAGTTCATCGCGGGTGAGCCGATGAACCCGGCGACAAAGGTGTTGGCCGGGTTGCGGTAGAGCTCGCGCGGTGGCGCGCATTGTTGCAGGACACCGCCTTTGAGAACCGCGACACGGTCGCCCATGGTCATCGCCTCGACCTGGTCGTGGGTGACGTAGACCGTCGTGGTGCCCAGACGGCGCTGCAACTGCGCGATCTGGGTGCGGGTCTGGACCCGAAGTTTGGCGTCCAGGTTGGACAGCGGCTCGTCCATCAGGAAGACCTGGGGTTTGCGGACAATAGCGCGGCCCATGGCGACGCGTTGGCGTTGGCCGCCGGACAGGGCCTTGGGTTTGCGCTCGAGATAGGTTGTGAGATCGAGGATCTCAGCGGCCTCGGCAACGCGGCGGCGGATCTCGGCTTTGCTGAGGCCGCTGATCTTGAGGGCGAAGCCCATGTTGTCGGCGACGCTCATGTGTGGGTAGAGCGCATAGTTTTGAAAGACCATCGCGATATCGCGGTCTTTGGGCGCGGTGTGGGTGACGTTGCGGTCTGCGATCATGATGTTCCCGCTGTCGACGTCGTCGAGGCCGGCGAGCATGCGCAGCGAAGTGGATTTGCCGCATCCGGACGGCCCCACGAGGACCAGGAATTCGCCGTCGCCGATCTGTAAGTCGAGTTTGTCGACGGCCGGGACGGTGGAGCCGGGGAAGAGCCGGGTGGCATGGTCATAGGTGATGGTGGCCATGAGCGTTCAGAATCCCTTCACCGGCAAAATGTTTCGCCGGATTGTCGTGGTGGGCGGGTTGTTGGCGAGAAGCCACGCGGTGGCGTCGGGTGGGATCTCGTTGGTGTCGGTGAGCAAGTCACTGGCGATCAGGACGGTGGATCCAGCCCCGACGGGAACCGGCTTGTCGGACAGGTTGGCGATGCACCGGAAGGCCGGCCCGCGCTGAAACGCCAGCACGTTGCGCAGCGCGGGACGCCACCGGAACTGCTCGGTGCGCAGATCGGGTAGCCGGCGGCGCAGCCGCAGCGCGGCGCGGTAGAGCGAGAGCATCGAATCGGGGTCGGCGGATTCGGCGGCGACGGTGAAGGAGGCCCAGGCGTCGGGTTGCGGCAGCCACGGTCGCGCGTGCTCGGTGGTGAACCCGAATGGTGGTCGGGTGTCGTTCCACGGCAACGGGACCCGGCAGCCGTCGCGGCCGCGCACGGTGCGGCCGGAGCGTTCCCAGGTGGGGTCCTGTAGGGCGTCTTCGGGCAGGTCGGTGACTTCGGGCAGGCCGAGTTCGTCGCCCTGGTAGATGTAGGCGTTGCCGGGCAGGGCCAGCATGAGCAGTGCGGCGGCGCGTGCCCTGCGGGTGCCCAGCTCCAGGTCGGCGGGTGTCGCGGCGTCGAAGCCCATCGTCAGTGTGCTGGTGATGGCGCGGCCGAACCGGGTGACATGGCGGGTTTCGTCGTGGCTGGAGAGCACCCAGCTCGACGGCGCCCCGACCGCACCGAACGCGGATCTGGTCGCGTCGATCGCCGCCCGCAGTCGCCCGGCGTCCCAACCGGCGCGGGGGTAGTCGAAGTTGAACGCGGTGTGCAGTTCGTCCGGACGCACGTATCTGGCCAGGCGCTGGGGTCCGTTGACGATGGCCTCGGCGACGAACATGCGGTCGGGTCCGTAGCAGTCGGCGATCGTTCGCCATTCGCGCAGGATTTCGTGGACGTCCTCGACGTCCCAGTGCGGGTTGTCGACCCACGTGCTCGACTCGAACCGGGCGCCGGGCGCGTGGCCGGCGTCGGGCAGTCCGTCGGCCTTGGCCATCGCCGAGACGGCGTCGACGCGGATGCCGTCGATGCCGCGGTCGAGCCAGAACCGCAGGATGTCGTCGAACTCGGCACGGACCTCGGGGTTGCGCCAGTTGAGGTCTGGCTGTTGCGGTGCGAACAGGTGCAGGAACCATTGGCCGGGTTGCCCATCCGGCTCGGTGATGCGAGTCCACGCCGGCCCACCGAATGCACTGATCCAGTCGTTGGGCGGCAGCTCACCGGCTTCGCCGCGGCCGTCGCGGAAGTAGTAGCGCTGCCGCTGCGGTGATCCGGCGGCACTGTGTAGGGCGGCGCGAAACCAGGGGTGCACTGCCGACGTGTGGTTGGCCACCATGTCGATGATCACCCGCAGGCCGAGCGCATGGGCGTCGGCCAGCAGCGCATCGGCGTCGCTGAGGTCGCCGAACCGCGGGTCGATGTCGCGGTAGTCGGCGACGTCGTAGCCGCCGTCGGCCATCGGGGAGGGGTACCAGGGCGTGATCCAGATCGCGTCGACGCCGAGATCAGCCAGATACGGTAGCCGTGACCGCAGGCCGGGCAGGTCGCCCTCGCCGTCACCGTTCGCGTCGGCGAAGCTGCGTAGATAGACCTGGTAGATGACGGCGCTGCGCCACCACTGCGCGGTGTCCGGGGTGGGTTGGGGGAGGTGGGTCATGGTCAGCCTTTCACCGCGCCGGAGATCATCGCCTTGACGAAGTGGCGCTGGAAGATGAGGAACACGACGATGGTCGGGGCCATGATCAGCAGGGAGCCGGCGTTGAGCAGCACGACGTCGGTGGAGTACTGGCCGACGAAGTTCTGCAGCGCTCCGGCCATGGTGCGCTTGGTGGGATCGTCGATGAGCACGATGGCCTGCAGGAAGGTGTTCCAGGTCCACAGGAACAGCAGCAGGCACAGGGAGGCGAGCGCGGGGATCGCGAGCGGGATCTGGATGTGGCGGAACGCCTGCCAGGGGCCGGCGCCGTCGAGGGCGGATGCCTCGTTGAGTTCGCGCGGTATGGACAGGAAGTGCGCGCGCATCCAGAACACCGCGAACGGCAGGAAGCTGCCGATGAGGACCAGGATCAGCCCGAGGCGGGTGTTGAGCAGCCCGTAATCACGGAGCTGGTAGTAGAGCGGGACGATGGTGGCCTCGCGGGGCAGGGTCAGGCCGAGCAGCAAGAGCAGGAACACGACCGTGCCGCCGGGCACCCGCAGTTGCCCGAGTCCGTAGCCGGCCATCGCGGCGATCAGTGCGGCGACCGGGACGACACCGGCGACCAGGATGATGCTCGACACCAGCAACGGGGTGACGTCGGCGACCTTCCAGGCGTCGACGAAGTTGTGCCACTGCGGATCCGAGGGCCAGGACAGGCCCAGTGGGACGCTGCCCTGGGGCTGCAGTGCGGCCGAGAGCATGGACAGCAGCGGCAGGATGGAGAAGAGCATCGTGCCGATCAGCAGGAGCAGGCCGGGGATCCGTTCCCGGGCAGAGGTTTTCATGATCACTTCTCCCTGAAGAAGCGCTGGATGGGCAGTACGACCACGAGGATGAGCGCGGTGAGGACGACGGCCAGCGCACTGGCCAAACCGACCCGGGATTCGGTGAAACCGAGTTGGTAGATCTGCACTCCCGGCACGGTCGTGGCGTACCCGGGACCGCCCTGGGTGGACATGAACACGATGTCGAAGCTGGCGAGCGCGGCGATGATCGTCACGGTGACGCAGACCCCGATCTCGGCGCGCAGCCCGGGCACGGTGACGTACCGAAAGGTGGTGAAGAAGGTGGCGCCGTCGAGGCGGGCGGCCTCGTAGACCTCGGGGTCGATCTTGCCGATGCCGGCGATCAACAGGATCGTGCAGAAACCCAGTCCGAGCCAGCTGCCGATGATTCCGACCGCGACCAGCGCCCAGTCGAAGTCGCCGAGCCACGCCCGGGTGAGGCTCTCCAGCCCGATGGCCGACAGGACCTGGTTGACCGTGCCGTTGGTCGAGTACATCCACACCCAGGCGACCGCGGCCGCCGCGCCGGGAATGATCTGCGGCAGGAACAGCAGGGTCCGGGTCGCGGTGCCCAGGCCGCGGATCTTGATCTCCTGCAGCAACGCCGCGACGAGCAGGCCACCGACCACCGGGAGCACGGTGAAGAAGATGATCAGGAAAAACGCGTGTCCGATCGACGACAACAGCCGCGGGTCGGTGACGACGAACCGGTAGTTGTCCAACCCGACCCAGGTTCCCACCGAAATCCCGTCCCAGTTGTAGAACGAGTACCAGATCGTGGTCAGCAGCGGCCGCAGCACGAAGACGGCATACATCAGCGCCGCGGGTGCAACGAACAGCCAACCGGCCACCGCCTGGCGGAAGCGGGCACGGCGGCGGGCGCTGTGGCTGTTCGGCACCGGCGAGGTAGGGGCGTGCGCCGACCCGCTCGGGGTTGCCACGGTCGTCATCGTGCCAAGTCCTGCGCGTAGGCGGACTGCACCGCGGTCAGCAGGTCAGCCGGGGACGTCTTATCGGCGACGAGCATCTGGACCTGCGGCAGCCAGGTGCCCGACATCCCGTTGGTGGCGTTCTGGACGAACTGCACCTGGCCGTCGCCGGCGACCAGGGTCGCGAACGCGGCCTGGATCTCGGCGCCCAGCGTGCCCGCTTCGATCACCGGAGGCGTGCCGGACCCGCTCGGCGCGAAGCCGGCGTCGACCGCGACCTGACGACCCCGATCGCTGCGCAGAAAGTCCAGAAACGCTGCCGCCGCGTTCTTTTCGTCGGAACCGACGGGAATGGCGAAGTTGGACACCGGGTCCGACATGGCGACCGGTCCGTCACCGTCGGGCACCGGCGGGAGGAAGAATCCGACAGTCTCGCCCATCTTCGCCTGCAGCGTCGCGGCGTCCCAGTTACCGGAGAGGTAGAACAGCGCCTCACCCGCGGCGAATCTGCCTGCCGCGGAGGTGGAGTCGGTGCCATTGGTGTCCTCGGGAAAGTACCCGTCGGCCGCCCACTGCGCCACCACCCGCACCGCATCGACCCCCTCGCGGGTATCCAGGGTGGCGTCGGGGACGTTGAACACCCAATCGTTGACGGCGTCGCGGCCCAGCACCGCATTGAGCATCATCTGGACCGAGAACGTCACCTGCCCACTCTTGTTGCCGGCCATCAGCGGCACCATCCCGCTGCGCTTCGCGGCCACCAAGGCGTGTTCGAACTCGTCGAGCGATGCGGGCGGACCAGTCATCCCCAAGTCGGCGGCCAAGTCCTTGTTGTAGTACAGCCCCGTCACGGTGAACCCGCTCGCCATCGTGTACTGCGGACCGGTGCCACGGACCCCGTTCGCATCCACCCGATACATCGCCAGCTGCCCGGCCGGCAACCGGTCCCAACCGTAAACGTCGGCCCAAGGACCGAGATCGGTCAACTGCTGGTTCCGCACCGCACCCGGCAAGGCGATGATCCGCGCAATGTCGGGCGGATCGCTCGACGCGATCACCCGCGGGGCATTCACCGCCTGCACGTCGTCGGGGTCGTAGCGGGCCGTGATCGTCACGTTCGGGTGAAGTTCGGTGAACGCGGCGATCAGCGCGTCGTCGACCTTCTTCAACCCCGCACCGTCGTACAGAGTCAGCTCGACCGGCCCGGTACCCAGATCCGCGCTGACCTGCACCGGGGCGTTCTCGGCGGAACTCGTATTGCCGCTGCCCGGTGGCGCACAAGCGGCTACAACCGGGACGACGACGGCGCACACGGCGACAGCGAACGCTGCGCCGCGAACTCTCGACGTGTGTTCGGTGCTCATGATTCCTCCGTTCGAGATCTACGCCACATTTCGGAAGCGCTTCCGAAGCGTAGATCGGAAGCGCTTCCGAAAGCAACCCTCGTGACGAGGATATCCTTGCCGTGGCCCAGCGACCTGCACCTTTTGAGTCTCAGCGACGTGGCCCGCGCGGCGGGCGTGTCCCTGACAACCGCGTCCCGCGCCCTGAACAACGCCTACGGCGTCGCACCGGCGAGAGAGAAGGTCCTCGCGACGGCGCGCCGCCTGAACTACGTCGTGTCGCCGGATGCGGTGCGCCTGGCGCGCGGCGTGACCCGACGCGTGGCTCTGGTCGTCCCGCACATCGACCGGTGGTTCTTCGGCGCGATGGTCGCCGGCATCGAGGACGTACTCGCGAAGGCCGACGTCGACCTGCTGCTCTACCACGTCGGCGGAACCGACGACCGCAGGAGTTTCTTCACCCATCTGCCCGCTCGGCGCAAGGTCGACGCCGCGGTCGTCGTTGCCTTTCCGGTGGGCGAGGCCGAACGTGATCGACTCGCCCTGCTGGGCGTGAGCATCATCGCCGCCGGCGGGCAAAGCGTGGAATACCCGTACGTCTGTATCGATGACTACCGCGCCGGCCGGCAAGCGGTCGATCACCTTGTTGCGCTCGGCCACCGCCGAATCGCCATGATCGCCGCGCGCGACCCGGACCAACCCGGCTGGCCAGCCCGCTCCGGGCGATCCGAGGCATACCTCCACGCGCTCGCGGAGATCGGTGTTCCGCTGCGCAACGAGCTCGTTCGCGACGTGAACTAGGGCGGCACGAACGCGGCCACCGCGATGGACGGCATCCTCGACGCCGGCGACCCGCCCACCGCGGTCTATGCGCACAGCGACGAACTTGCCCTCGGTGTCATGCGCACCCTGCACCGCCGCGGACTGCAGATACCCGACGACGTCTCCGTCGTCGGAATCGACGACCACCCGCATGCGGAACTCGTCGACCTCACCACCGTGCGGCAACCGGTGCGCGAGCAAGGTGCGATCGCGGCCCGGCTGGTGCTCGATGAACTCGACGGCACCGACACCGCTTCCGTCGACGCCGACGGCGGCTCCGCAGCGGTCACCGTCCACACCACGCTCGTGGTGCGCGCAACGACGAGTTCGCCCAGCGCGCAAACCGTGGATGCGGCGGACCGCCGATCAATGCGGTAGGGGACGGATGTCCGTCGCGTCGCGGCATCCGCACCCCGCATCGTCTCGCGCTACGCCCAGGCGTCGGGGATGCGCCCGTCGATGTCGGTGAAGCCGTATTCCCTGGCCAGCTGCGCCGAGCTGACCGAGCACTGATTCCAGCGCATCCGGTCGCTGTCGGCGGCGATCGCGGCGACGCCGCGCCCGACGAACCGGGGCGTCTCCGACTCGACGAACGCGGGCGGAGCGGTCGGGAAACCGTCGGAACGGCCCGGCAGCAGCGCGTCACGCCAGGTGTCCTCGGTGACCCCGTAGTTGTCGAGCATCATCTCCGAGCGCAGCCAGCCCGGGGTGACCGCGACGGCCGTGGCGCCGTACACCGCCAGCTCGTGGCCCTGGCTGAACGCCAGCCGGTTCACCGAGATCTTGGCAAGGTCGTAGAACACCGACAGGCGGTAGTTCTCCGCATTGAAAGCGGTTGTGCCGTCGGTGATCTCCACCAACAGTCCACCCGGCCGGGCGACCAGCATCGGCAGCAGACAGTGCGAGGTGATCAGGTGGGTGTCGATGGCGAGGCGCAGGATGCGCAGGCCGTCGTCGAGATCGTGATCCCACATCGGCCTGCCCCACGTCGGTGGCGGGCCCTTGAGGATCTCACCGCCCCAGATGTCGTTGACCAGGATGTCGATGCCGCCGTACTCCCTGTCGATCCGCGCGGCGAGGTCGCGGACCTGGCCTACGTCGAGGTGGTCGGCCTGGACCGCGACGCCCACCCCGCCGAGCTGCGACACCAGCTCGGCGGTCTCTTCGATGGTCTCGGGTCGGTCGTAGTCGGAGGCGCCGTTGCCCGCCACGCTGCTGCGCCCGGTGCAGATGACGGTCGCGCCCGCTTCGCCGAGCCCCGCGGCGATTCCCCGGCCCGCCCCGCGTGTCGCGCCTGCGACCACGGCGAGCCTGCCCGTGAGCGGCGGGTGGGCGGCGGGCTGCATAGGTGAATTATGGCGGCCTGGCGCAACCTTTCTACCGTCTTCGGCGTTCGGGCGCATACTCGCGAAGTGACCCCGTTGCAGCGTTACATCGCAGAAGAGATCGCCACCGACCACGTCGACGGGCTGTTGTCCAGACGCGAAGCCATGCGCAGGCTGGCGCTGCTCGGCTTGGGGGCGACCGCCGCGGGCGCACTGATCACCGCCTGCCAGCAGGCGCAGCAGTCGGCGTCCGAAACGACGACGACAACGACCGAGCCGACATCCCCGTCGGGAACGTCGGAAACTTCGGGGTCCACGCCGACCGCGGCAGGACCGCCGCCGGGTATGGATACCGCCGTGCCGACCTCCCCGGTGACCTGGGCCGGACCGCAGGGCGAACTGCAGGGAGCGTGGGCACAGGCGCAGGAGCCACGCGGCGCGGTGCTCGTGATCCACGAGAACAAGGGACTCAACGACTGGGTGCGCTCGGTGGCCGGCCGATTCGCGGGCATCGGCTACTCGGCGCTGGCCATCGACCTGCTCTCCGGCCAGGGCGGCACCGCGACGTTCGCCGACCCGGCCGAAGCGACCGCCGCATTGAGCAAGATCCCGCCGGAGGAGTTCGTGGCCAATCTGCAGTCCGGGATCGCCGAACTGCAGCGGCGGGTGCCCGACAAGAAGATCGCCGCCGTCGGGTTCTGCATGGGCGGCGGCCTGGTGTGGCGGCTGCTGGCCGCCGGCGAGCCGCAGTTGGCTGCGGCGGTGCCGTTCTACGGCCCCACCCCGGACGATCCGGACTTCTCAGGGTCCAAAGACGTTGCCGTGCTTGGCTTCTACGGTGCGCTCGACCAGCGCGTCAACGCGACCGAGCCGGTGGCACGAGCCGCGCTGGAACGGGCCGGGCTGGTGCACGAACTGGTCACCGAACCCGACGCGAACCACGCGTTCTTCAACGACACCGGGGATCGCTACGACGCCGCGGCGGCCGCCGATGCCTGGCAGCGCGTCCAGGACTGGTTCAGCCAACACCTGATCTGATCGGCGGACCTGAACGGCAGCTCGATCCGCGGAGTTCACGGCACATTCAAACAGCCGTTGCGGTGCCGTTGTTGACCGCACACGCCGTGCGGTTCTCATCAGGCGTATGCGGGTTGTCCAGGTCGCCAACTTCTACGGCCCACGTTCGGGTGGTCTGCGCACCGCCGTGGACCGCCTCGGCGCTGAGTACTGCGCCGCGGGCCACGAGGTATACCTCGTGGTGCCCGGCCCAACCGGAGCGCTGCACCGGCTTGCGTCCGGTGTGGTGCGAATCTCCCTGCCTGCCAGGCGCATTCCCTTCACCGGCGGCTATCGTGCGGTACTGCCCGGACCGGTGACCGGGCTGCTGGAGCAGCTGCGACCGGACGCGTTGGAGGTTTCCGACAGGTTGACCCTGCGTTCGCTGGGCGGGTGGGGCCGCAGGCATGGTGTGGCGACCGTGATGATCTCTCACGAACGGCTCGATCGCCTTGTCGGGCAGATACTTCCGCATCGGATGGCACGCACTGTCGCTGACCTCGCCAACCGGAGGACCGCCGCCGGCTACGACGCTGTGGTGTGCACGACGGCGTTTGCGCGCGAGGAGTTCGACCGGATACACGCGCCGAACGTCCACACTGTGCCGCTGGGGGTCGACCTCGACCAGTTTCACCCCGACCGGCGCTCGGCGACGATGCGGCAGCGCTGGGCCCGCCCGGACCAGACGCTGCTGGTGCACTGCGGGCGGCTCTCCATCGAGAAGCATGCCCATCGCAGCATCGATACCGTTGGGTGGCTTCGTGACTCGGGCGTCGACGCCCGGCTCGTCGTGGTGGGCGCGGGGCCGCTGCGGCAGCGGCTGGAACGTCAGGCGGCCGGGCTTCCCGTGCACTTCACGGGCTTCGTCGGATGCAGGGACACGGTGGCAGGCATCCTCGCCTCGGCCGACGTGGCCCTGGCGCCCGGACCGCACGAGACCTTCGGGCTGGCCGCCCTCGAGGCGCTTGCCTGCGGTACACCCGTGGTGGTGTCGCGCACGTCGGCGCTGGCCGAAATCCTCACCACCGATAGCGGGGCGGCCGCCGACAACCATCCCGAGGCGATCGCCGACGCGGTCGCCTCGATCATCGAGCGCCCGGAGTCGGTGCGCCGGGTCCAGGCCCGCAGGCGCGCCGAGCAATTCCCGTGGCCGCGGTCGGCGGCGGGGATGCTGAACGCGTTGGGCGCGGGATAGCTGCTGGGCGTTACCGTGTGCGGATGGCCGGTCCCGGGGACACCGATGACACCGAACGCACCGGGACGCTGTGGTTCGCCCTGCTGCTCACGCTGGCCAACGGCTTTCTCGACGCGCACACCTACCTCGCCAGAGGCGGGGTGTTCGCCAACGTGCAGACCGCGAACGTGATCCTGTTCGCGATCGACATCTCACAGGACGAGATCGCCGCGGCGATGGCGCACGTATGGCCGCTGTTCGCCTTCATCGCCGGCATGCTGTTGGCCTCGCATATCAAGTCCGGCAGGGTCGATCGCATCGTGGCGCGCCCGCTGCTGTGGACCATGGCCGTCCAGTCGATCGCCCTCGGCATCATCGGGTTCGTGCCGGCGTCGGTACCGCACAGCTTCGCCACCGTGCCGATCTCGTTCCTGGCCGCGATGCAGATCGGCCTGTTCCGCAAGGTCGGCCACCTGGTCTATCTACCGGTCGCCACCACCGGGAACCTGATGCGGCTCATGGAGTCCGGATATGACGGCTTCGTGGAGCGGGATCCCGCGTCGCGGCGGGCCTTCGGCGTCTACGGATCGCTCATCGCCACCTTCGCCGGTGGCGCGCTGTTCGGCGCGATGGCCACCGACGCCGGGGGGACTCACGCGATCTGGCTGCCCTCGGCGTTCCTGGCCGTGACGCTCGTACTGTTCGTCGTCGACGAACGCGTTCTTCGCTGACAGGCGGTCACGGTATCGGTCACGGTCCCGGAGACGCCCTACTCTCCGCGCCCGGTTGGTTTAGCAACGCGCCGATCCGGGCATCCGCCCCAAGCAGCGGGTTGGCCCCAACCCGACCGAGGCAAAGGAGCCGACGTGGATACAACCGTTGTGTGGATCATCGTCGCGGTCGCGGTGATTGTCGTCATCGCGGTGGTGGCCTTGCTCGCCCGATCCATGCGGGATCGGCGTCGGCACGCGCAGGCCGAGCAGATCCGCGAAGAAGTCAGCCAGCAGGCCGAGCGGATTGACAAGCGCGAGGCGATCGCCCACGAGGCCGAGGCGAAAGCCCGTGCGGCCCGAGCAGAGGCGGAGGCGAAAGCCGCAGAGGCGGCACGGTTGCAGCAAACCGCGTCATCGCATCGTGATGCTGTCAGCTCGTCGCGTGAGGAACTCGACGCCCGACGCGAGCACGCCGACGAGATCGACCCCCGCGTGCGCGAGACCGACCGCGAGACCGACGACACCGTCCGCGACGACAGGTCGCTGGACCCGCGAGTCATGGACCCGCGCGACCCGCGCGCAGAGAATTCCCGCCATCGCGCGCCCGCCGAGCATCCGCCCCGTCGCTAGCGTTCGAGCAACCACACGCCGAGTGAAGCCGACAGCCACCGTCCCACGCGATCCGCGGTCCACCCGCGCTGCCCGGCCAGTCGGTCGAACAGCAGCGGATCGGCGGCCAGCCACGCCAGGTCAACCGCCTCACTCTGCGTCACGCGCGTGCCCAGGGCACCCATGCCCGCCAGCGCCTCGATGATCCGTTGCGCGCCGTCGAGGCGCTGGCTTCGCACCTGCTCCAATAGCGCCCGTGCCTCGTCGTCGGCCTCGGCGGCGCTCTCGAGCGCGCGGTAGAGCGGAGCGACGCGGCCGTCCACCTCGACCAGCATCCGCGCCCATCCCTCAATCAAGGCGCCGGAGTCGCGCCCGCCGAGCAGGGTCCGCAGCGGTTCCCGTTCGGCCAGCGCCACCGGCTTGTCGTCACCGGCGACCGCCCATTCGAGTGCCGTCTGCAGCAATGCGACCTTCCCGCCGACCGCAGTGAACACGGTCTTGCGGCTGACTCCGGCCGCCTGGGCGACGGCATCGATGGTCGTCGCCCCGTATCCGGTCTCCTCGAACAACCGCGCCGCAGCTGACACGATCGCCTGCCGGGTCTCTCTGGCCTGCGCGGTGCGAAGGGCGGAGCGATAGCCACGTTTGACAGCTTCCGACATTTCAGGTAACCCTTGATGTATTCATCACACCATATGTTACCTCAATTGAGGAGTCATCGTGCGCATTGTCATCGTCGGGGCGGGCCCGGCCGGACTGTTCTCCGCCATCGCGCTGGCCCGCCGCGGGCACCCGGTGGTCGTCGTCGATCGCGATCCCGGACCTTCGCCCGGCGGCGTCTGGCCACGCCGCGGACTCATGCAGTTCCATCACGCACACACCTTCCGGCCGCAGGTCGTCGACGCCCTGCTGGCCGAGATGCCCGATGTGCTCGACCGTCTCGTGGCCGTCGGCGCGGCGCTGCCGACGTCACCCGACGGCAGAGTCGCCGCGCTGCTGTGCCGGCGTTCCGTATTCGAGCGGGTACTGCGCGCGGTGGCCCTGCGGCAGAGCGGTGTCACCTTCGCGACGGGCCATGCCGAGCTGTTGCCGCTCGACCAAGACCGTGTTCGCCGGGTCGACGTCGGGGGGAGTGCGCTGGGCGCGGACCTCGTCATCGACGCATCGGGGCGCGCGGGGCGGTTCGGCGAATCCGTTCGCCCGGCCGCCGAGGTCAGCGACTGCGGCGCCGTGTATATCACCCGGCAGTACAAACTTCGTGACGGTGCGCCTGCGGCGCAGTCGAATTCGCCGATCGGGCTGTCGTTGAGCCTGGCCGGGTACGCCGCCATCGCATTTCTGCACGACGACCGCACCTTCTCCGTCACCCTGATCCACGACGGATCCGACAACCGGCTGCGCCTGCTGCGCGACGCCGACGTCTTCGACGCGGCCGTCGGTGCGATACCGCGACTGGCTGACTGGGCCGAACCCACACGCGCGCAACCGATCTCACCGGTCATCCCCGGCGGGCGACTGTACAACTCCTACCGCGGCCAATGCCGCGACGTGGTCGGGCTGATCTCGGTCGGAGACGCCGTGTGCACGACGACACCGCTGGCGGGCCGGGGGGTCGCGCTCGCGCTGACGCAGGCGCGAGCAATGGTCCGCACCCTTGACCGGTACGCCAATGATCTGCCAGGCGCCACAAGGCATTTCGATGAATGGTGCGCCGAGCACATCCGGCCGTGGTTCGACGACCACCGGTACACCGACGCAGACCGCATTCGCCGCTGGTCGGGCGGGGACGTCGACCTGGGCAGACCGCTACCCTCCGACCTCGTCGTCGCGGCCGCCGAGGCGGATCCAGACCTGCAGCCCATCGTCGGGCCCTACGCCAGAATGGACGCGCCGCCCGCCAGCCTGGCGCCGGCCAGGGCGACGGCCCACGCGCTCTTCGCCGGGGGCTGGCGGCCTCAGATCGCGCCGGGGCCGACCCGCGCGGAGCTGGCACGGATGTGTGCGACGGCCGGCCGCGGGGCCGCCTGAAACGGCTCCCTTCGGGCAGGCACCGTCGAACCAAGGGCGCACACTCACCGGGTCGGCGTGGCGGTCGGCGCCGCAGGGCCCGGGCTCACCTCCGGTGCCTGGACGTTGGCATCAAGCGTGTAGACGTGATCGGGCGTGAGCTCCTTGGTGATCGCGGTCGCCAGGATGGTGCTCGGCTCGGAGCCCTGCACCCCGACGTCGGTGTTGAGCATGATCACCAGCGTGGTCTCACGCTCGGGCAGATACGCCGCGACGGTCTGGTATCCGGGCAGGCTGCCGTTGTGCCCGATCCACCCGCCGAGGTCGAAGACGCCCATGCCGTAGCCATCCTGTCGCGGCAGACCGGGGGTCGCCACCGTCTCCAGGCGCTGCGCCTGCATCGCCGGGGTCAGCAGCTTTCCGGTGGCCAATGCGGGCGCCCAGGTCCGCATATCGTCGAGGGTCGAGATCATCGCCCCCGCCGCCCACGCCCAGGACGGATTCCAGTCGGTGGCAACGATCTCGGTGTCGTCCGCGCCGTGGCTGTAGCCCTGGGCATGCGGCTGAGGAAGGGCGCCATCCGTCGGAAAGATCGTGTGGCTCAACCCCAATGGGGTGATTATGTGGTCGGTGACGTACTCGTGCAGCGGCGTGCCGCTGACCTTCTCGACCACCAGGCCGAGCAGAACCGTATTGGTGTTGCTGTACTCGAAACCCTCGCCCGGCGGGAAGCCCGGGGGGTGGGCGAACGCGAAGTCGAGCAACTCCCGCGGGGTGAACGTGCGATCGGGGTCGTCGAGAAGCGCCCGCTGAAACGATTCGTCCGCACTGTAATTGAACAACCCGCTCTGCATCCTGGCCAGCTGCCGCAGCGTGATCGACTCACCGTTCGGTACCCCGTCGACGAACTTCGCGACCGGGTCGTCAAGTCCCAGCGTGCCTTCGTCGGCCAGCTGCAATACCCCAGTAACGGTGAATGTCTTTGTCACACTGCCGATCCGGTGGTAAAAATCGGTCACCATCGGGGCGCCGGTGGCCTTGTCCGCGACACCGAACGCGCGCACGTAATCACCTTGCGGACCCCAGATGCCGACCACCGCACCGGGGACCGCGGCGGTGGTCATGGCCCCTTGGATCGCGGCGTCGAGCCGCCCGGCCAGCGCAGGGTCGGCGGCGGAGGCTGCCTGGCTGGTCGGCGACGGATCCCCGGACCCGGTGGATCGACCCGATCCGGCATCGGCTGCGCAGCCCGCGGTGGCCATCACCGCCGCGGCGCAGGCGGCGAACGCCGTCAGCCGAAGTGAGGTCGTCCTGCGTTTCGGTTCGATCATGTGCCGCCCCACGGTCGATATCGGTCGGTCGTCGCGTGCCAAGACTATGCCGCACCGGACCGGGTGAACCCCGTCCGCCCCGAAGTCGTGTTTACCGGTGGGTGATCGGGGTCATCCATGGTGCGGTCCGAGCGGAGGGAGACGGTGTGATGAGGATGCGAGTGTCGCGGGTGGGCACATCGATGGCGCTGGCCGTACTCGCCGCGGCCCTGATCGTGGCCGTCGTCCGGCCGCCGGCCGCCATCGCCGACGATCGCCTGCAGTTCGCCGGGACCACCCTGTCGGGAGCGCCCTTCGACGGGTCCAGCCTCAGCGGAAAACCCGCCGTGCTGTGGTTCTGGACCCCGTGGTGCCCGTTCTGCAACGCCGAGGCACCCGGTGTCAGCCAGGTGGCGGCCGCCAACCCGGGGGTGACGTTCGTCGGCATCGCCGCCCGTTCGGAGGTCGCCGCGATGCAGGCGTTCGTCGACAAGTACCACCTGAACTTCACCAACCTCAACGACGCCGACGGTTCCATCTGGGCGCGCTACAACGTGCCGTGGCAGCCCGCATATGTCTTCTATCGGCCCGACGGTTCGTCGACCTTCGTGAACAACCCCACCTCGGCAATGCCCGAGCAGGAACTCGCGAACCGGGTGGCGGCGCTGAACGCATAGCCGGTCGGTGAACGCGGATCTGGTCGGCCTCGGCTTCGCCGCTGGACTCATCGCCGCGCTGAACCCGTGCGGTTTCGCCATGCTGCCCGGATACCTTGCCCTGGTCGTGAATGGCGGGGTGACACGCAGACCCGACGACCGCAACGGCCCGGTGATCCCGGTCGTGCGAGCCCTGACCGCCACCGCCGCGATGGCGACCGGGTTTGTGCTGGTATTCGCGGTGTTCGCGGTGTTGACCGTGTCCGCCGCGGCGGCCGTGCAGCGGTATCTGCCGTTCGCCACCGTGCTCATCGGCATAGGGCTGACCCTCCTCGGCGGGTGGCTGGTCTCGGGGCGCCAACTGGCCGCGCGCGTGACGGCAGGGACCATCGCCAAGCCGTCGGCGCAGCTGAGCTCCATGGTCGGCTACGGGGTCGGTTACGCCGTGGCCTCCCTGTCGTGCACCGTCGGCCCGTTCCTCGCGGTCATCGGTGCGAGCTTTCGGGGCGGGACGGTGGGGCAGGGCCTTGCGGTGTTCGCCGCCTACGCGGCCGGGTTCACGCTGATCGTCGGCGCGCTCGCGGTCGCGGCCGCGCTGGCCAGCACGGTGGTGGCCGATCGGGTCCGGCGAATCATCCCGTACGTGCACCGGCTGGGCGGTGTGCTGCTGATCGCGGTCGGCCTGTACGTCGCGTACTACGGCCTGTACGAGATTCGGCTGTTCTTCGCCGACGGCGATCCGCGCGACCCGGTCATCGCGGCAGCCGGCCGGGTTCAGGGGACGCTGGCGCGGTGGGTCCACGACGGCGGCGCGCTACCGTGGGTCATCGCGCTGGTCGTCCTCGCTACCGCCGCGATTGGCTGGGCAGCCCTGCGGCGGCGACCGGCCGGCCGAAACCGACGCTGAAAGTCAGCGGTCGAAATCCTCGTCGTCATCCGGGACGGCGATCGCCTGCTCGAGGAGGTCGGCCTCGTTGGCGTCCAACTCCCCGGATACCCGCACCCGCGCGAAGTCCAGCTCGTTGTCCTCTTCGCTGGCGTCGACGGGAATCAGCTGTTCGGCCACGTCGGCCTCCGGCACGTCGTCGAACACAGGGCCCGAACTCATCATGATCACGTTCCTCCCCCTCGATCGGGTGCGGCCATCGTGCCCGCCTGCGATGTCCACGATAGTGCCGGTGCGGGGTCCCGCCCCGGGCGCTTTCGGACCCCGCCCCCGGGCGCTTGCAGGCCCTGTGCGGTGTAACCCGGCCCTCTGCGCGGGCGATGAACCCAACAGACGCGGGTCGGGGATGAAGGAGTGGCTCGTGTTCGACACGACGATCAGGACCCGAATCCGCAGGCTGTCGCTGGCGGCGCTGGTTGCCGCGATTCTGCCCGTCTTGGTCGGCATCGCCGGGGACCCGCCGCGGGCCAACGCCGCGGTCGAGGTCGCGATGGTGCCCTCACCGTCGATGGGCCGCGACATCCCGGTCCAGTTCCAGGGCGGCGGCCCGCATGCCGTGTATCTGCTCGACGGTTTGCGTGCCCGGGACGACCGCAACGGCTGGGATATCGAAACCGGCGCGTTCGCGTGGTTCGACGGTTCAGGACTGTCCGTGGTGATGCCGGTCGGCGGCATGTCCAGCTTCTATACGAACTGGTACCGCCCCGCGGTCGGCAACGGCCGCACCCAGACCTACAAGTGGGAGACCTTCCTGACCTCCGAGCTGCCGGGCTGGCTGGCCGCCAACCGCGGTGTCAGCCCCACCGGCAACGCCGTCGTGGGGCTGTCGATGTCGGGCAGCTCGGCGCTGATCCTGGCCGCCCACCACCCGGGCCAGTTCAGCTACGCGGGTGCGCTGTCGGGCTTCCTCAACCTGTCCGCCGGGCTGTGGCCGGTGCTGGTCGGGATCGCGATGGCCGACGCAGGCGGGTTCAACGCACTCGACATGTGGGGCGCCTACGGCGGCGGGGCGTGGCAGCGCAACGACCCGATGCTGCAGATCGGCAAGCTGGTGGCCAACGCGACCCGGATCTGGGTGTATAGCGGCAACGGCAACCCGACCGACCTGGACGCCGGGCTGGGAAACGCGCAGATCCCCGCACAATTCCTCGAGGGGCTGACCATCCGCACCAACAAGGAGTTCCAGAACCGCTACGAGGCAGCGGGCGGAACGAACGGGGTCTTCAACTTCCCGCCCAACGGCACCCACAGCTGGGGATACTGGGGCGGCCAGCTGCAGGCGATGAAACCGGACATCCAGCGTGTGCTCGGCGCGGGCCGAGCGGGCTAGATCATCCCTGGGCCTTCTCGGATGCCGCCACAGTTCCAGCTTCTTCTTGTGTAGTGTGCGTAAACTGCCCAGTCGATGGTCGGAGCTCTCAAACAGTGCGGAGCGTCGTGAGAACACAGGACAACGTCAGAGGCCGTACTTTGCCAGAAACACCCAGCAATACCCAGGGACTCAAGCCGCACTTCGAGAATGTGCAAGCGCACTACGACCTCTCGGACGAGTTTTTTCGTCTGTTCCTCGACCCCACACAGACCTACAGCTGCGCCTACTTCGAACGCGACGACATGACGCTCGAGGAAGCCCAGCTCGCCAAGATCGACCTGTCACTGGGCAAACTCGACCTCGAGCCGGGTATGACGCTGCTGGACATCGGCTGCGGATGGGGCGCGGTACTGCGGCGGGCCCTGGAGAGGTACGACGTCAACGTCGTCGGCCTGACCCTCAGCCGCAACCAGCAGGCCCACGTCGAGCAGATGCTGTCCCGGCTGGACACCACGCGGTCGCACCGTGCGTTGCTGCAGGGATGGGAGCAGTTCCACGGACAGGTGGACCGGATCGTGTCCGTCGGAGCGTTCGAACACTTCGGGTCGGACCGTTACGAGGACTTCTTCAAGATGGCCTACAACGCGCTACCGCGCGACGGCAAGATGTTGCTGCACACCATCATCAAGCCGAGTGGTGAGCAGATGAAGGACCGCGGCCTGCCGCTGACGATGACGAAGATCCGGTTCTTCAAGTTCATCATGGACGAGATCTTCCCCGGCGGTGAACTGCCCTACGGGGCCGTCGTGGAGGAGCACGCCGAGAAGGCAGGCTTTCAGGTCAGCAGAGTGCAGCCGCTGCGCCTGCATTACGCCCGCACGCTGGACATCTGGGCCGGCGCGCTGGAGGCCCGCAAAGACGAAGCCATCGCGCTGCAGTCCCCCGAGGTCTATGAGCGCTACATGAAGTACCTGACCGGGTGCGCCGACCTGTTCCGCGAGGGCTACACCGACGTCTGCCAGTTCACGCTCGTCAAGAACTGACGCTCGCCGTTACCGCGACGGGGGTCCCGGCTTGGCGTTGGCGGCGTCGCGCCGGCGCGCGGCCATCCCGGCGAGCGCTTCGAACACCACCCGGTGCGCGGCGTTGACGGTCAGTTCGGCGTGGTCGTATGCGGGGGAGACCTCGACGACGTCCACTCCGGCCACATCGTGTTCGTAGCAGAGCTGGCGCACCATCCGCAGCAGGTCGGCGCTGGTGATGCCGCCGGGCTCCGGTGTTCCCGTGCCGGGGGCGTGGGCCGGGTCCATCACGTCGACGTCGACCGACACGTACAGTTTGTCGGCCTTGGCCAACGCCTCGGCCACGGCGTCGCGCATGACCTCCTTGAACCCGCGGTCCCAGATCTCCTGCATGGTGTGCCAGGTCATGCCCTGTTCGAGCATCCACTCGAAGGTGTCCTGCGGGGGCCAGTAGCCGCGCAGCCCGACCTGAACGAAATGCGTGCCGGGGACCGCGCCGGACTCGATGAGCCTGCGCATCGGGGTGCCGTGGCTGGCGAGGTTTCCCTCGATCTCGTCGGCGGTGTCGGCGTGCGCATCGAAGTGCACGATGCCGACGTTGCCGTAGCCGTGCACGTCGGCGACGGCGGTCGCCGCCGGCCAGGTGATGGAGTGGTCGCCGCCGAGGATCACCGGCACGATGCCGCGCGACGCCACCGCATGCACTCGCTCGCGGATGTTGGCGTGCGACACCTCCGTCTGCCCGTGCGGACAGTAGGCGTCGCCGAAGTCGACCACCTCGAGCCAGTCGAAGATCTCCAGCCCGAGGTCGAGGTGATAGGTGCCGGGCTCGTAGGCGGTGGCCCGGATCGCCCGCGGCCCGAACCGGGCGCCGGGCCGGTTGGTCGTGCCGATGTCGAACGGCGCACCGAGGATCGCCACATCGGGCCGCCACGACTCGAGTTGATCCACCTCGGTGAGAAACGGCCGGTGCCCGAACGACACCAAACCCGAATACGGCAGATCCAGCTGCTCGGCCATCCCGGGCGGAAGTTCGCGCTGCGGCTCATGGCCATGGTCGTTACCCATGAACGGTGACCCTACCCCGGCTGCTCATTGCTGTTAGCGGCTTGAGCCGCAACCGAACTGAGAGCTTCCCGAAGGGCCGCGGGCAGGTGCCGCTTACGCCACTCGGTGGTGTCGACGACGACGTAGACGTTCCTGCCGCGCACCGCAACGCGCTCCGGCGTCGTCGCATCGGCCCGCAGGACGGCGAACCCGAGCGTGAAGCTCGTGGTTCCGACGCGTTCGCACGCCACCGCCACCCGAACCTTGTCGCGCCAGCGGATCGGTGCGGCGAAATCGAGTTCGGCATGCACCACCTGGATGTCGTGGCCGTCGTCGATCAACGCGGGATAGGTCACGCCAAGGTGCTCGAGGAAGCCGTCGCATGCTTCGTCGAACCAGGTGAGGTAGTGGCCGTTGAACACGACGCCCTGTTGGTCGATCTCGGCGTAGCGCGGCACGATCGGCAACGCGAAGCCAGACTCGCTCACCTGCCCACCTCCGGTCGGATTCACCAAGGGTGCTTCACAGTAGTTCGGGTGCCCGGGTGCAGACTGACTGCGTGCAACTGGTCGACATCGACGACATCGACGCCGCGGCAGAGCGGATCGGCGAGTATGTGGTGCGCACCCCGCTGGTGCCTGCCATCTGGGCCGACGGCCGCCGCCCGCTGTGGCTCAAGCCGGAGAACCTTCAGGCGATCGGCGCGTTCAAGGTGCGGGGCGCATTCAACGCCATCGTGCGGCTGGACCCGGCGGTGCGCGCCCGCGGCGTCGTCGCGTATTCCAGCGGCAACCACGCGCAAGCGGTGGCGTATGCCGCGGCGACGTTCGGCATCCCGGCGCACATCGTGATGCCCGAGGGAACCCCCGACGTCAAGGTGCGGGCGACCCGCGGCCACGGCGCGCAGGTCGTGTTGTGCGGTGCGGGTCAACGGGAACGGGTCGCCGCCGAACTGGTCGACAGCACCGGCGGCGTGTTGGTGCCGCCGTTCGATCACCCGGACATCATCGCCGGCCAGGGCACGATCGGCGCTGAGATCGCAAGGGACTTGCCCGGCGTGCGCAACGTCCTCGTCCCGGTCAGCGGCGGGGGACTGGCCTCGGGTATCGGCACGGCGGTCAAGGCACTTTGCCCGGGCGCCAACGTGTTTGGGGTCGAACCGGAACTGGCGGCGGACACCGCGGAGGGGATGCGCGCAGGCCATCGAGTCGACTGGCCGGTCGCCGATCGAGACCGCACCATCGCCGACGGACTGCGGTCGCAACCCTCGGAGCTGACCTTTGCCCACCTGCGCCGGGTGCTCGACGACGTCCTCACCGTCACCGAGGATGAGATCCGGGCGGCGGTGCGGGAGTTGGCTTTTCGCGGGCACCTCGTCAGCGAGCCCAGCGGCGCCGTCGCGTTGGCGGCCTACCGGCAGGGCGCCATCCCACCCGGCGACACCGTCGTGATCGTCTCGGGAGGCAACATCGAGCCGCAGATGCTCGCCGACATACTGGCGGGCTGACGGCTCACACGGCGTGATTCACCCGCGCTGCGAGCTGAACGGCGCGACCGAGCCCGTGCCGTTGGCTCAGGCCATGGCCGGCCGGGAGGTATTACTTCTTCTTGTTCGAGCCGGGTACCGCGTTGGGCGCGGGCTTGGCCTTGGTCTGCGGTTCTGCCTTGTTGGGACCACGCGAATCTGTCTTCTTCTGATCGGCCATGTCCCCATGGTAGGCCGCATCGCGCCGCCGCAATCCGGGAATTGACCGGGCGGATCGATCCTTCGCGCGACGCGCCAGGACAGCGCTGCCTGCGCCCTGACGACCGCCTACCCTCATTCTCGTGAGAGATTTCGCGACGCTTCCCGTTGCCAGGGCGTCGCTTCGCGTGGCGATCGTGGCGGTGGTGCTGCTGGCGATGGTGGCCGTGGAACTGACATCGCGATCGGGTGTGCTCTGGCGGCTCATCACCTTCACGTATCAGGTCAACGTGCTGGCGGCCGCGTACTACGTCTGGACGCTGGTGTCCCCGCGCGCCGACGCCCGCGCCGGGCTGCGCGGCGCGGTCGTGGTCTACGTCGTGGTGGCGGGGCTGGTCTGGAACCTGTTCCTGACCGGCTACAGCATGGGCTACACGCTCGCGAACTTCCTGCTGCATGTCATGGTGCCCGCGCTGGCGGTTGCCGAGTGGTTCCTGGTGAGCCGCATCCAGAACCCGATCCGCTGGTGGCAGCCGCTCATCTGGCTGATCTACCCGGCGGCCTACCTGACGCTGGCGCTGGTGGTGCTCAACCGCATCGGCCGCCGGGCCCCGTACTACTTCCTCGATCCTCACATCGTCGGGGCGGCCGCGGTCGCGGGCAACATCTGCCTGCTCGCGGCAATCTTCCTCGTGCTGAGCTACGGTCTCATGGCAGTTGGCCGGACGACGGCGCCCGTGCGAGTCGACGCCGGGTGAAATGTTCTGACGTGCGCTGTCGATGAACAGTTGTGGATGACACCCCGCGAAGCGAGATAGCCGCCCAACGGTTGCACCAGCAATTTCCCGACCGTCAGCAACCATAACGAACTACACTGGACCGTGCTGGCCACACCATCTGGAAGGGATGGACACCGTGCGTGAAGCCATTCGGTATGTCCTTGTGGCGGCGGCGGTCGCAGCGCTCGCCATGATGGGATCGGTGCATCCGGCACTGGCGGCGGTCACCACACCGGCCGCGGTCGCATCCATCGAGCCGGCCACCGGCGACGTGGTCGGGGTCGGCCATCCCGTGGTGGTCACCTTCACCACTGCGGTGGGCAACCGCACCGCGGCCGAGCGAAGTCTGCAGATCACCGCCTCCGACGCCCCGGATGGCAGCTTCACCTGGCTGTCCGACCGCGTCATGGAATGGCAGCCGGCCCGCTTCTGGCCCGCGCACACCCCGATCTCGGTGTCGGTGGGCGGCCTGTCCACGAACTTCGGAACCGGCTCGTCGGTGGTCTCGGTCGCCGATATCGGCGCGCACACCTTCACCGTCAGCATCGACGGCGAGGTCGCCCGTGAGATGCCCGCGTCGATGGGCAAGCCTAAGTTCCCCACCCCCACCGGCTATTTCACCGCGCTGCAGAAGCAACGCAATGTCACGTTCGATTCCCGCACCATCGGCATCCCGCTCGACGACCCCGAGGGCTATCTCATCAAGGGGGAGTACGGCGTCCGGGTGACCTGGGGCGGGGTCTACGTGCACTCCGCGCCCTGGTCGGTGGGATCGCAGGGCTACGCGAATGTCAGCCATGGCTGCATCAACCTCAGCCCCGACAACGCGGCGTGGTACTTCGACACGGTGCGGGTGGGGGACCCGATCATCATCCAGGCGTAGGCGAGCCCACCGTCCGCGCCGCCCCATCGTCCGCGCCGCCTTCTGCACCCCGGTCGTCACCTCCGCGGCGGGACAGCCCTCACGCAGCAACCGGCGCAAACCGGCTCAGCAGGCTCGCATAATGGGCCTGCTCAGCAGGCTCGCATAATGGGCCTGCTCAGCAGGCCGTGGTGATCTCGAACTTCGCGCTGGCATCGCCGGTCGGGTTGTCGGCGAAGAAGCCGTGGGCGGTGCCGCTGATCGTGAACTTCTGGTTCTGGACGCTGACGCGGCCGTCGCCGACGGTGCCCAGCCAGAACCCGCCGGTGAAGCCGTCGAGGTCCCGGATCTGCACCGACTGCGCGGCCATCGACGGACCGGTCTGGAAGGCGGCGTTGAAGCCGGACTTCTCCCCGGGGCTGTCGATCAGCCAGGACCATCCGGATTGCGAGCACTCGACGGGATGCACGATCCCGGTGCTCTCACCGTTGATCAGGACCTGCGCGGTGCGGGTGCCAAGCGCGGCGGGCGGTGCCGCACACCCACAGGCGACGGCCACCATCGCCGCGGTGACAGCGGCGCGTCGAGTGGTACTTGCGCTCCTCGCGTCCGCGGTCTTCACGTGAGCCCACCCCTGTCCGGCCGTTACGTCATGACGTGTGCACATTTGTACCTCGTTCCGCAGCCCACGGGCGGACAAACCGGATTCAGCGCAGTGCGGCGGCGGTCGCATCGTCGGCGGGAAGGAACGCCTCGATGCTCAGCTCGGCGGCCGTGAGATCAAGGGCCGTACCGAACGTCGTCACGGTGCTCAGGAATTTCAGCAGCCGCCCGTCGTTGGTGTAGAGCTCGAGAGGTACCGCGACACCGCCGAGGTCGGGGGCCTGACCGGGCGCTCCCGGGTAGGAATCAATCTCGGCGAGTAACGACGCCAGCTCGGTCGAGCCGCTGACCGCGGCCTCGCGGCGCAACCGGCCGACCAGATGGTGGCGCCACTGCCCGAGATTGCGGATCCGCGGTGCCAACCCGTGCGGGTGCAGTGCGATACGCAGCGCGTTGGGCGGGTTCAGGAGTTCAGGGGCGACGCCGTCGAGCAGGATCGCCGCGGCGTCGTTGGCCCGCACGACATTCCACCCCCGATCGACCGCCACACACGGAAACGGGTGATACGCCTTGAGCACCGTCTCCACTCCGTCCCGAACGGCCGCCATGTCGGGATCGTCGAGAGCGCGTTCGCCGTAGACCGGTGCCAGGCCCGCCGCCAGCAGCAGCCAGTTCTGTTCGCGCAGCGGCACTTCCAGGGCGTGCGCCAGGCGCAGCACCATCGCGCGGCTGGGCGTCGATCGCCCCGTCTCGATGAAGCTGACGTGCCGCGCCGAGACGTCCGCGGCGATCGCGAGGTCGAGTTGGCTGATCCGGCGGCGCAGCCGCCAGTCGCGCATCAACGCACCGAAGGGCTTGCGCTCGGCGGTGGTCACCGATCCAGTGTCGCGGGTCAGCCGACCGGCGGCCACTACTCCTCAGGTAATTGCTTTACCTACGCCTCCGGCGGCAGCGTTGAGGGTACTGACACTCAGAGGGAGAAGACCATGGCCGTTGCCTCGCAAGCCAAACCCCAGATACCCGGATGGCTGCGCTTCGTGCTGGCCTGCGATCGCGCCGGCTCGGCGTGGTACATCGGCGCGGGCTTCTTCTTCGCGCCGGTCCTTGTTGTGGTGTCACCATGGCCGACGGTGAGCACCGTGCTGTGGCTGCTGATCGCCCTGGCGGGGCTGTGGCTGGGGTTGCTCGGTATCGCGATGGCCACCGGGCTGGCCATGGTGCTGCGGTCGAATGCCGAGATATCCGAGGACTACTGGCGCTCGATCATCGACTACCCGTGAACTTCGCGGTCACCGATCGTTCGGTTTCGTCACGAACCATCTGCCACAGCTGTAACAATTGTGCTGCCTGCGGAGAAGGACAGATTGACGCGGCGATCATGCGGCTCCGGAAAGGGGGCATGGGTGAGGACACCACGACGATTGACGATGACTGGGGCCATTTCTGGGGCCTTCGCGGCCGCCGTGGGTGCTGCGGCCATCGCCTCGGCGCCGTCGGCGCTTGCCGACCCCGCATTACCCCTGGTCCCGCTGCCGCCCGTGCAGGACGCGGCAATCCCGCCACCTCCCGGCGACCCGGGACTCCCACCGCCACCGGCCGATCCGGCCGCCGCCACAGTCGACCCGATGGCCCTGCCGCAGCCGGTCCAGCATCTGTCCAGCCCGGAGAACCTCCCGCCGGGGACGAGCGCGGTGCCGGTCGGGCCCCCGCAGGGACGCGGCATGTCCTACCTGCGTGAGTTGTGGCACGCCGTGCAGACGCAGGACGTCACGATGAACGAGGCGATCTTCCTGCTCACCCAGCGCCCGCTGGACGCGAACGCCGCCCCGCCGCCCGGAATGCCCGCCGGCCCTCAGGCGCCGCTGCCCGTCGAACCGGTTCCCGCACCGGTTCCAGGTCCAGCGCCGGCGCCCTGACGGCGACTCACGACGCCACCACCGCCTCGATGCGCGCGGGCACGTGTTTGTGCCACGGTGTGCCCGCGAATTCGTCGCGCCAACCGGTGGACGTCAGCGAATTGGTTGCCACGCCGGGGATCCGGACCGTGCCGCCGGCATCGGTGTAGTCGAGGCCGAAGCCGTTGGGCAGGGACGCATGCCCGGGCAGCATAGCCTCACTGATCTCCACACTGGCCTCGGCGCTGCCCGCCGCAGTCGTGATCCGGGCGCGGCCGCCGTCGACGAGGCCGAGCGTATCGGCATCCTCGACGCTGACGCGCAACGCTCCGTCGGCGTCGCGTTTGCGCCAGGCCGGATCGCGCAGGATGTCGTTGGCGGTGTAGGCCCTGCGTTCACCCGCGGACAGCACGATGGGAAACTCCGAGGTGGTCAACGGTGCCCGCTCGGCGCGCAGTGCCGCGATCTCCTCGAGCAGTTCGGGAATGGCCAGCGCGATCTTGTGGTCGGGGTGGGCGATCAGACCGAAATCGTCCTCGTACTGGTGGACGGTGAACGTCACCCCCGAGGGGCTGTTGAGGATCGCGGCGAACAGCGCGTTGCCGTCGGCGTGGCCCGCACGACGGACCGCATCGGGATAGGTCAGCGCCGCCTTCTGGGCCAATCCCCACAACGCCGCAGCACCGGCGAGCCCGTCAGGCAGCCTCGGGCCCAGCGTCTCGTAGAGCACGAACGGCAGCACCGTGCGCAGGTTCGGATTCGCCGCGACCGTCTGGGCGAACGCGGCGGCGTAGGCGTCCAAGCCCTCTTCTGCCGCCCTGTGCAGCGGCCGCAGCTCCGCCTCGTCGACGATGTCGAGTGCGCGGACCAGACGTGCCCAGATCTCGGGTTCGGGCAGCGTGCCCTGCAGCGGTTCGAACAGCCGGTGCCGCAGATGAAAGGTGTTGTGCGGGAACTCGAGATTGAAGAAGGTGGCTTCGGCCTTCTCGAACTGGCTGGCCGCGGGAAGCACGTAGTGCGCCAGCCGCGCGGTTTCAGTCATCGCGACGTCGATGACGACGAGCAGTTCCAGCGCGGCGAAGGCCTCACGGCAGGCGGCACTGTCGGCGATCGAATGCGCCGGGTTGCTGCTCTCGACGATCATCGCCCGGAGCCGATCCGGATGATCGGACAGAATCTCCTGCGGCACAACATTACTGGGCACGAGACCGCCGATGATCGGCGCGCCGGTCACCGGTGTGCGCCCGACACCGCCACGGCTGAATAGCGGAGCGAACGACGAATGCAGATGCTGGCCGCCTCGCTTCGCGAAACTTCCCGTCAGTACCCACAGCAGCTTGTTCAGATACGAGCACAACGTGCTGTTGGGCGCCTGCTGCACACCGAGATCCTCGAATACCGCCACGCTCGCGGCGTCCGCGATCCGCCGCGCCGCCGCGCGCAGCAGGTCCTCGTCGACACCGCAGCGCAGGGCGTAGTCGCCGATCGGTACGGTGGCCAGCGCATCCCTCACCTCCTGCACCCCGGTGACATGCTCGGCGAGAAAGGTTTCGTCGCAACGGTTCTCCTGCACCAGCACCGCCGCCATGGCGGCCAGGCACCAGGCGTCGGTCCCCGGCCGCGTTCGCAGGTGGTAGTCGGCCATCTTCGCCGTGTCGGTGAGGACCGGGTCGATGACGATCATCGAGCGGCGGGGATCCTTGGCGATCTCGTTGAGCACCACCCTGGCGCGGGGAAAGCTCTGCGACATCCAGGGGTTTTTGCCGATGAAGACCGAGACCTCGGCGTGTTCGAACTCGCCGCGGGTGTGCCCGCCGTAGAGCTGCGCGTCCACCCAGGCCTCGCCGGTCTTCTCCTGGGCGAGCGCGCCGGACCGATACCGCGAGCCGAGCGCTTTGAGGAAGGAGCTGCTGTAGGCGCCGCCTAGGTGGTTACCCTGCCCGCCGCCGCCGTAGTAGAAAATCGTCTGCCCGCCATAGGTGGCACTGATCCTCTGAAACCCCGCGGCGATCTCGCTGATCGCGGTATCCCAGTCGATCGGTTCATAGCTCCCGTCGGGCCGGCGCCGAAGCGGCGAGGTCAGCCGGTTTCCGTTGTTCTGGTAATGGTCGAGCCGCAGCGCCTTGTTGCACGTATAACCCTGAGACGCCGGGTGCGCCTTGTCACCGCGGATCTTGGTCAGCGTGTGGCCCTCGGCCTGAACCACGATGCCGCAGTTGCATTCGCACAGGATGCACGCAGTCGGCGTCCACTCAGCAGTCACGGTCATCACCTTTCTTGGGCGTCTCGGCTTCGATGAGGGCCCGCAGTGAGCGGTGCACCTGGTCGAGCGGGGCGACGTCGCGTGCGGCCCGCGCCAGCACGATCGCCCCCTCGATCGAGGCAGTGATCAATGTCGCCAGTTCGCCCGCCCTGGCCGGCGCGACGCCGTCGGCGACCAGCAGTTGGGCGATCAGTTCGTTCCAGCGCGCGAATGCCGCGGCCGCACGGTCGATTACCACCGAGGAGCCGCCCGCACTGGCTTCGTCGGCTTCCTCAGCCTCTATGGTCACCGCCACGAGCGGGCATCCGGCGCGGAACCCGCTGTCGATCAGTCGGGCGCGGTACCGCCCGACCAACCCGTCGAGCACCTCAACCCCACTGTCCGCCTTCTCTATTCGCTGCGCGAGATACTCGCCGGCGTAATCGATCGCCTCGCACAGCAGCTGGTTACGACCGCCGGGAAAGTAGTGATACGCCGAGCCGCGCGGCGCGCCGCTGTGCTCGAGGACGTCGGCGATGGCCGTCCGGTGCGCGCCGCGCTCCCTGATCAGCAATGCCGCCGAGACCACCATGCGCTCGCGGGGACTGACCATGCCTTGCTCCTTCGGGCCGGTCGCCAGGGGTTATGTATGTCACTCTACATAGTCAGCGGCGGTCATGACCAGGGGCATTTCCGCGCACCCGTAACGTGGCCAACGGCCCCGCACCGGCGGCATGATCGGCAGCCTGGATCAGCTCATTTATGACGCCGCCAACGACGCCATCACCGACGGCGCCGAGAAGATCACCAAAGCCCACCTCGACGCGTGGCCGACGCCAACGGGTTTGCCCGGCCGACCCTGTTGTTACCCGCTATCGGCGAGCCGATCGGCAACAATATCCGTGCCGGGATACTGGAGCACCACGACATCACCTGCACCGACCGCCGCCTGTCCAGCACCACAGAGCCGCTGCTCAACGCGTTCAGCAGTGCGGCCATCAGGGGGCACTGCGATCACTGCATCGCCCAGATTCCCGGTCGTCCCAACATCAGGGTCCACCGCCGATCCGCCCCGGCGATCTGCGGTCGCCACCACCGCTGGGTCGACACCACCCGCCAGATAATCAGGTTGATCTCGCCAACAACATCGAGATAATCACCGCTCACCGTCGATTCCAGCGGTTGCTCTGTACCGTCGACGACCCCACGTGGGCGCGCCAACAGCTTTGGCGTACAACGGGGATCGTCACCGACTGGCATTACTGCCGGGACCGACACAGCGTCTCCCATGCCATCGTCGAAGAGCTCCATGCCCGCTGGGACAAGCGAGCCGAAACCCTGCCCTCGGCCGGTTCGGCCACATCGCTATTAGCGATGCCCGAGGCTGTCGCAGTCGCGGAAATCCTCTGCGACCTCGAATGGCGGCGACACGTCGCCAAGGCCAACGACTACGACCTGGGTGCAGTTCTACCGGCTGGTCGCCCGGCGCCTCGGACGGCCGGCGAAAATCGGCGACCGGCTCGCCTACTCCTACCGGCTCGACCCGCTCAAGAGGTGGGTTATCGAGTACCGCAGACAGTTCCGAACCATCCGCGACCAGTACTGGAGTCGATCACGTACTCACCGGCTCTACAACCCACGGTTTCCCTTCGCCATCCTTCCAACAATCCGCCACGTCAAGTAAGAGACGATGACCAGGGACCACACCGACCCGACCTGGTGCAAGCAATGTCCACCCCCATCAGTCCGCCAGGTCCAGTGAGAACCCACACAACTGCTCGGAACGGGTGCCCACCCCGCGCAGCGTCCAGAGGTCGTGGTGGTTGAGGGTGGCGGCCCTGACCGTCACGGTGGTCCAGCCCTCCGGTGCCACCGGTTCGGAATGCTCGCCGACGGCCAGGCCGGCAAGCGGGTCTTCGGGATTGATCGTGCTGGCATACGCGGCGAGCATGTGGGTTGGCCTTTCGGTGGGAATTATGGAACGTACTGGTGGACAAGCAGTTGCAGAAGATCAACGGCGCGGCATGATCGTTACCGGCACCGGTGCGTGGCGAACGATCTTCGACGCCGCCGAACCGACGAACACCTGGGCGACCGGCCCCGCCGCGCCGGAACCGAGCAAGAGGATGTCACCGTGCTCCCAGCCGATGCTGTCCACGGCCTGGCGCCAGTCCGTACCCGCACCGACCCTGACGTCCACATCGGAAAACGGGACATGGGCCGCGAGCGAGTCGAGTTGGCTGACTATCGACTGCTCTGTCTTTTGCGCCCACTGCTGCACGACGACGTCTTCGGCCGCATGCGCAACAGCGCCACCGAAGGTGGCGAACGCCCGCACAGTGAACGAGGCGATCCGTGCTGGTCCACTAGCTCCATCAAACCCGTTGGGATCGAGGATGATTCGTGTGCCACTATCGATATGTCGAGGTTGCGCGAAATGGGATCTATCACTTGCTCGAGCGACTTCCTCGCCTGCGCGGCCACCTGGTTCTGGAACTCTTCTTCGATGGGGCTGACGCGGGCGGCCGGTACGCGCTCCACGATGACCGCAGCGACGATCTTCTCGCCGCGGGAACGAGCGAGTTGGGCCGCCAGGTTCAGTGGTGCGCTGCCCTGCCTGCTGGCGCTGAACCCCACGATGACGGTCATGGCACGATCTGTTCTGCGGCCACCGGGGTGGCCACCACATGTTTCACGGGAATGTTGCTGTATTCGGACCGGGCGCGGTCGACCACCTCGAAGCGGTGCCACAGGGATTCCTCGGGTGGCAGCGTGGCGATGACGATCTGATCCGGATGGAACGTGTCGACGGCATCTGCGAGGGCCCGCATGGGCCGGTAGTCGCCGAGCACCCCGTCGGCCTGGAGGTTGTGCCCCCGCAGCGTCGAAAGGGTGCGTTCGAGCCTGTCCCGGGCCGCCCGCTGAGTGGCCTCCAGGACGTCATAGGGGCCATGCGTGGCCGCTACCCCGGTCTCGATCGAGCTGGCCGGCACAACGACGTAGTAACTCGCCGCACCGTCGGCACCGGTCCGGTGCAGTTCGTCGAGCAACTCGGTGGAATCGGCAGTCTCGTTGGCCAACACGAGAACCCGGTTCGGCTTCACCGTCGCGACTGTTTCTGCAACCACCGGACGGCGATTGATGAACCACTTGTTGGCCAGGTAGAGCGCGATCACCACCGCCCAGGACACCATCCCGAGCACCAATTGAGAGCGCTGATCCTTCTCGATCAACATCTGCAACAGGATTCCTGCTATGCCGAGCGCCGTAACGATCGACAGCACCGGGAACAGCCACATCTTCACCGTCAGGTGTTGAGAACCAGTCCGGTAGCGCAACACGATCTGCGAGATGGCGATCAACAAGTAGATGATCAGGATGAGCGCACCGCTGGAATTCACCAGGAAAGCAAAGATTGTGTTCGGCGATACCGCCGCAGCGATGATGCACACGAAACCGACCACCGAGGAGGCCAGGATCGCGACCGCTGGTACGCCCCGTTTGGTCACCCGTACCAGCGACGGTGGCGCCTCGCGCCGCGCAGCCAGGACGAACAACATCCGCGACGCGGTGTACATGCCCGCATTCAGGCAGCTGAGCACCGCCGTCAACACCACCGCGTTCATCAGATGGTCCGCATACGGAATGCCCATCTTGGTGAACGCGGCGACGAACGGTGAAGCCGCGCTGGTCTTGTCGTTCCACGGCAGGATCACCGCCAGCAGGAAGATCGAGCCGACGAAGAAGATGACGATTCGCACGACGACGGCATTGGCCGCTTTAGTCACGGCTTTCTGGGGGTTTGGCGATTCGGCGGCGGCGATGGTCGCGACCTCCGCCCCGGTCATCGAGAAGATCACGGCGAGGATCCCGCCGATGATGACGCCGGACCCATTCGGGAAGAACCCGCCGTGGGCGGTCAGGTTCGAAAAGTCCATCGCCCGGTGCGGCCACAGTCCGAAGACGAAGGCGGTGCCGATGACCAAGAACGTGATGATCGCGGCGACCTTGATTCCGGCGAACCAGAACTCGAATTCTCCGAATGATGAGACGGACAGCAGATTGCTCGCCGTCATTGCGACGAGAAGTATCAATCCGCCCAGCCACAGCGGAATGCCCGGTATCCAGTATTGGAGGATCTTGGCCCCGGCGATGGCTTCGAAGCCCACGATGATCACCCAGTAGTACCAGTAGAGCCAACCTACGGAGAACCCCGCCCAGTTCCCGAGCGCATTGCGGGAATAGTCGGCGAACGATCCGGTGGACGGATTGGCCACCGCCATCTCCGCCAGCATGCGCATGACCAAGAAGACCAGCAGGCCACTGAGCGCATACGAGAGAAATGCGCCCGGACCCGTCGTCTGAATGACGACACCGGAACCGACGAACAGGCCGGCGCCGATCATTCCGCCGATCGTGATCATGGTCAGCTGTCGGTCGCTGAGCCCTTTCTTCAGGGCAGGTTGTGCACTCATCGCACCCTCCAGTGCTGACGCTGGTTTGGCGCCGCGCGGCGCCGGTGAGGTGGATCCCGCCCACCCGCGCCCCCGACTGTGAGCCAGGACACGCACATGAGCTTCACATCACTGTGGTGCGCGCAGGGCGTGTAGACAAGAGTTATTTCGGCACATCCATGTGCGCTCGGCGCACATGGATGGTTAGGGTGAACGATGCTTGATCCCGATGACCTTCGATACTTCCTCGACGTGGCCCGAACTCGGCGGCTGGTCGCGACCGCGAAAAGCCTCGGCGTCACCCACACCACCGTCGGCCGACGCATCAACGCACTCGAGCGAGCACTCGGCAGCCGCCTGTTCGACCGCGACCCCTCCGGGTGGGTCCTGACCGACGCGGGACATGCGTTGCTGGTCCACGCCGAAACGATCGAATCCGCGTTGTTGGCCGCGATGGAGGGCGCGGCGGCAGGCGGCGGACGCCTATCGGGCACGGTGCGCATCGCCACCCCCGATGGATTCGGTGCGTTCATCCTGGCACCCAATCTCGCCGATCTCGCCCACCAGAACCCAGAACTCGACATCGAAATCGTCACCGCGACAAGACATGACATGCTCGCCACCCGTGGGTTCGACGTCGCGGTCACGCTGGAGCGGCCGAGCCCGCGTTCGGTGGACATCTCCGCCCTTGCCGACTACCGCCTGGGCCTCTACGCCACACCCGGATACCTACAGGACCACCCCCGCATCAACCACGTCGCGGACCTGCATCACCACACGCTGATCGGCTACGTCGATTCCGTCCTCGACGTTCCGGCGTTGCGCTTCCTAGACGAGGTCCTGCCGGGACACCGCACGCACCTGCAAACGAACAACATCACCGGCCAATGGAATGCGACCGCGGCTGGATTGGGGATCTCCGCCCTGCCGCAGTACATCGGGGATCTCGATCCGCGCCTGGTGCGGGTGCTGGCCGACGAGGTCAGCGTGCAACGCAGATACTGGCTCGTCGTCCCCTGCGAGTTGCAGCGCCTAGCACGAGTGCGCGCAGCCGTCGCCACGCTGCGCCAGATCTGCGCCGAACACCGCGGATTGATCAGTCCCGACTTCCGCAGTTCGTAGGCATTTTCGGGTTCGCGCAGACTGAAATGTGCTGGTCGGGGGCTTTCGGGGTCACCGAATAGGCAAGTTCGCGTAGGCACACGACACCGCGTGTGTCGCTGCACTGTACCAGCGGATATGTGTTAACCGTGTAGGGGTGTACCTGCGGGAGACCAAGCGGCGCAACCGCGACGGGTCGACGTGTCGTATCTGCAGTTGGCGCACAGCGAACGACACCCGGTCACCGGGGTGCCCTCGGCGAAGGTGATCCACAACTTCGGGCGCGCCGAGGCGGTGGACCGCGACGCGCTGGCCCGGCTGGTCGCCTCGATCTCGCGGTTTTTGGGATCCTCAGCAGGCGATCGCGGCTGCGCACGCCGGTGTGATCGAGGTCCTGGAGGCGCGTCGCTTCGGCGGGGCGTGGCTGCTGGATCAACTGTGGGCACGGCTGGGCGTCGGCGCGGCGTTGCGCCGGGTTGCCGCCGACCGGCGCCTCGAGGCCGCGACCGTGGAACGGGTGCTGTTCGCGCTGGTGGCGCAGCGGGCGCTGGAACCGGGCTCCAAGCTGGCCGCCACCCGGTGGGTGGCCGAACGAACCGCGGTCACCGACTTGCCCGGGTTCTCCGACGATGCGGCGTATCGGGCGATGGACTTCCTGCTGGCGGCCCTGCCCGAGATCGCGGCGCGGATCTTCGACTCGGTGGCGCACCTTTTGAACCTCGATGTGGACATCGTGTTCGTGGATTCGAACTCCACTTACTGGGAGGTCGACGGCGCCGACGAGCTGGCCGAGTTGCAGTCCGAACCCGAACCCGACGACGGGTTGGGCACCGCGGTCGAGGGTGGGGCGCGCCGGTTCGGGCTGTCCACCGACCGCCGCGAGGACCTGCCGCAGTGGTGATCGCGATGGCGGTCACCCGCGATGGGATCCCGGTGCGCTGCTGGACCTTTCCCGGTGACACCGGTGATCAGAAGATCATCCGCACCGTCAAAGACGACCTGGGATCGTGGAACCTGCGCCGGCTGGTGTGGGTGGCCGATGCCGGGTTCGCCTCGGCGGCCAACCACGCCTATCTGACCCGCGGCGGCGGGCACTACCTTCACGCCGAGAAGCGCCGCCGCACCAATGCCGGTGCCGCCGCCGCGTTGGCCCGCCCCGGCCGCTACCACACCGTGGCCGACAACCTGCGCGTCAAGGAGGTCCGGGTCAGCCCGGGCGGCGGTGGGCATGACGGCGCCCGCGCCGAGCGGCTCGTGGTGTGCCACAACCCCGAGGCCGCTGCCCGTGACGCCGCCGTGACGAACTGGTCGGCTCGCTGAAAGCCAAGCCGGGGCTGCGCCGGTTGTTGCGGCGCACCAAGGCCGGGCTGCTGCGCATCGACCGCGCCGCCGCGGCACGCGAGACCCACTATGACGGCAACTGGCTGCTACGCACCTCCGATCTCACCCTCACCGGCGAGGATCTGGCCGCCGCCTACAAACAGCTGCTCGCCGTCGAACGCGGCTGGCGGGACTGCAAAACGAGCCTCGGGCTGCGCCCGGTCTACCCTCACCGCGAGGACCGCATCCACGCCCACGTCCAACTATGTTGGCTGGCACTGCTGCTCATCCGGGTCGCCGAAACCCGCATCGGTGAAACCTGGCGCAACCTGCGCCACGAACTCGACCGCATGCACCTGGCCACCGCCGACGGCCGCGTCGCCCAACGCTCGGCCCTCACTGGCGGTCAGAAAACCATCCTGGCCGCCCTCGACCTGCCCGAACCCCCCCAAAATACCTCGACTTCACACCCGACTTCGACATCGACATCGACATCGACATCGACACCAAACAACAACACCAAGTAACCGCCCGCCGCAGCACCGAGTCGTATAGTCACACGACCCAAACCGGCTCATTCCACGTTTGCGCTGATCAACGCCCAAATCCGGCGAACCGTGTGCCCACCATCTGCGGAAGTCGGGTCAGTCGCACCGGCTGACTTTTGTCGGACGCGCGCTACTGGGGTCGAGCACGTCACGACGGCAGGTATTCACTGCTCCAGCTCAGACTTACCTCGCCGGCCTCAATCATCTGGGACACGTCTGCGTCGGAATACTGCAGAGCAGCAAGTATTTCCGTAGTTGAGTTACCGTACTTTTCAGACGGGGCAGGGGCGACTATCGAGGCGTGAGAAGGGCGCACAGCGATGGGGTCGAGCTGTATCACCGTGTGACCGCTAGGGTGGTGCTCGAACCGGGAGAACGAATAGCTGGCGCCGTTGGCGACACCGGTTTCGCCATCTGCCTCTCGGCAGTACGTTTCCCGCAGCCAGCCGATGTCAACACATCGTGCGGCGCTGACGTCAGCCGAGTGCAGTGCATCTTCCCACCACCTTGCATCCTGGGCCAGGAACGCCGCTGTCAGGAATTCCTCGCGGTCCTTGACCGCAACGGTATCCAATTCAGCCAGTTCCGTGATCTTGGCTAGCCGCGCGAGATCCCCCTCTTCGGCAGCGAGCATGACGGTTTCACCGTCCCTGGCCTCGTAAAGCCGTTCCAGCGCTCCGTAACCGCGAGTAATGGGTCCGCTCGGCTCATCGAAGGGGGAACGCCCGTCGAAGTCGAAGAAGAAGGGGATTTGTGCGAGGCCCGTCAGCGCCGCCAAAGACGTCCGCGGCCGGTCGGCCCGTCCGGTGACCTGTCGGCGATAGAGGGCGACCCCGATTCCCAATGCCGCCGCGAACCCGCACATGACGTCGATGGTCCCGACGTGTGCGTGCTCTTCTGGGGTGTGCATTGCGCCGCCGAAGCGCAGCATGATGCCCGTGGCCGCTTGGATGAGGTCGTCATAGCCCAGGTAGTTGGTCCGTGGCCCTGCAAGCACGCCACTGAAGCAATCGAGTTGGCAGAAGATGACCTGGGGGTTGATCTTCTGGATGCTGTCGCGGTCCAGGCCAAGATTTTTCACCTGATTGTCCGTGGCGTTCCAGACCACGACGTCGACGGCGCGAATCAGGTCTTCCAACACCCGCTTTCCGCTTGTCGTGGTGAGGTCCACGAGTGCGGAGTGCTTGCCACGCATATGCGTCATCCCGAATACGACGGTGTTCCACGGGTCATAGAGCGGGCGGGCAGGATCGATCTTGATGACTTCTGCACCGAACCGCGTGAGGAACCCTGCGGAGTGAGGGCCGGCGATGACGTTGCAGAGGTCGAGTACTTTGACTCCGGTCAGCCACGGCTGACCGCGGCCGTCGTCGGCGCCGGGACGCGGCGGCCGCGGGCTCTGCCGGAGTGCGTGTAGAGCGTCGGCCACCGTCGTCCATCGCCGCGGCAACGGGCATGAGCTGCCCAGCGCGCTGTCGGTGAGCCATGCGATGGGTCCGGGCTGCGTCATCTGCCCGTACTCCGGGTCGACCAGGTCGACCGCCAGTCGGGATTGACGTACATGCGGGTCGTTGATCCATTCCCTGAGCCATCGCTGCGCCGCGCCGGGGAACTTGCCCTCGCCGAAGATGCGCTCCCACTCGTCGGCGGTCTTGGTGAGGAACACCGACTTCATCCGCGCGGCGATCTTGTCTGCCCATTCCTTCGGAAGCGGGTAGGACCCCAGCGATGCGCCGGTTGTCCACTGCGACCGTGGAAGGTAGACGTCGTCCTCTTCTTCAAGACCCTCAGCAATGAGTTCGTCGTAGATTCCCAGCGCCTGAAGGCATCGCTTGGCGTGGTATCGATGGCTGGGGCATACGACGTAGAACATCCGGCCGTCGGCGCATTCGTAGTTGCGGTAAAACGGGTCGAGCAGTTCTTGCAGATCGCCATAACTGACATCGAAGGGAAGTTGTTCCTTGCGTCGACGCTCGATCTCCAGTTCCCGTTGCGTCTTGTACCGATCGGGGTAGTTGTCGACGTGCAGCGAATTGTAGGCCAGGCCCTCCATGACCGCACTGGCCAAAGGCACCTCGATGTGATCCCCGTGTCCGGTGCGCTGACGCGAGAACAGAGCGATTGATACCGCTGCGGCGGCCATGGTTGTCGCGTACGCCGACGCCAGTGGAAGTGGGGAAAACGACGGGTTGACCCCCATCAGCACGCGGTTCAAGCCCATGTCGGTGAACACGCCCGAGGCCGCGGCGATAACGGATTCGAAAGCGCGCCAATCGCGTCGGAGTTGGTCATCGGAGGCGAATCCGGGCAGGGAGACGGTGATCAGATGCGGCATGACTGAACGCGTCTTCTCGAAGTCGATGCCGAGCCGTGATATCACGCCGGGCCGGAAGTTCTCGATGATCACGTCCGTTTCGGCGATGAGGCGATGGGCCTCGGCGAGTCCTTCACCGGTCTTGAGGTCAAGCGGGACGATGAGTTTGTTGCGATTGAGTACGGCGTTGGCGGGACTGTCCCACAGCGGGCCGTTCGGGTGTTCGACCCGAACGACCCGCGCACCGAGGTCGCCGAGGATCATCGCGACCGCCGGCCCCGCGACGTACTGCCCGAAATCGAGAACGTTGACCCCGGCCAAAGGCAGGTTCACTCGCTCCGGTGCCGAGGAAAGGTATTCGGAATCAGTCATTGAAATCGTCCCTTCACCACGATCGTATGCAGCAGATTCTTGCCCCGAGCGGCTTCTGCGGTGATGTCACTCATGGGTGGGCATGGCGAAGTCAGCGCGGACCTGGGTGTCGTTGGGCCAGCGGGTGGTGGCGGTCTTGTTGCGGGTATAGAAGCGCACGCCTTCGGGACCGTGGATGTGGTGATCGCCGAACAGCGATCGCTTCCAGCCGCCGAAGGAGTGGAATGCCATCGGGACGGGGATCGGCACGTTGATTCCGACCATGCCGGCCTTGACCCGGGACATGTAGGTGTGTGCGGTGTTACCGTCGGCGGTGAAGATTGCTGTGCCGTTGCCGAATTCGTGGTCGTTCACCAGGGTGAGCGCTTCCTCGAAGGATTCAGTGCGCACGATCGACAGGACGGGCCCGAAGATCTCCTCGAGGTAGATGCGCATCTGGGCGGTGACGTGATCGAACAAGGTGCCGCCGAGGAAGAATCCCTCGCCGGCCGTGGCGGGGATGTGCTGGCGGCCGTCGACGACCAGTTCGGCGCCTTCCTCTAAGCCGAGGCCGATGTAGGAGGCGACTTTGTCGCGGTGGGCTCCGGTGACCAGCGGGCCCATCTCGACGTCGGGGTCGACGCCGGGCCCGACCTTGAGGTCGGCCAGCGCGGCGACCAGTCGTTCGCGCAGTGCGTCGGCGGTGGCCTGTCCGACTGGCACAGCCACGGATATGGCCATGCAGCGCTCACCGGCCGAGCCGTAGGCTGCCCCCATCAATGCGGCCACGGCCTGGTCCAGGTCGGCGTCGGGCATGATGACCATGTGGTTCTTGGCGCCGCCCAGCGCTTGGACGCGCTTGCCGCAGGCCGAGGCGGTGGTGTGGATGTACTCGGCGATCGGGGTGGATCCGACAAAGCTGATGGCTTCGACATCGGGGTGGGCCAACAGTGCGTCGACGGCGATCTTGTCCCCGTGGACGACGTTGAAGGCGCCGTCGGGCAGTCCGGCCTGGCTGAGCAGCGCGGCCAGTTCCACCGACAGCGTGGGGTCCTTCTCGCTGGGCTTCATGACGAAGGTGTTGCCGCACGCCAGGGCGACGGGGAACATCCACATCGGGACCATCGCGGGGAAGTTGAACGGGGAGATCCCGGCCACGACGCCCAGCGGTTGGCGGAAGGTGACGCCGTCGATGGCGCGCCCGACGTTCTCGGAGAATTCCCCTTTGAGCATTTGCGGTATGCCGCAGGCGAATTCGACAACCTCCAGGCCGCGGGTCACTTCGCCGCGGGCGTCGGAGAGCACTTTGCCGTGTTCGGCGGTGATGATGGCGGCGAGCCGGTCGGCGTGCTGCTCGACGAGGTCGCGGAACCGGAACATCACCCGTGCCCGCACATGGGGCGGGGTCGTGGACCAACTCGGGAAAGCGCGTGCGGCGGCAGCGACGGCGGCGTCGACGTCTTCGACCGTGCCGAGGGCGACTCGGCCGGTGACCTGTCCGGTGGCGGGGTTGAAGACCTCAGCGCGGCGGGCCGTGTCACGGGCATCGCTGCGGCCGTCGATGTAGTGGTTGATGTCGGCAATGCGGCCGGCCGTGGTGGCGGTCGGTGCCGTGGTATCGGTGGTGGTGCTCATGATGTCGGTGCCTTTCGGTATCAGCGGTAGATCTGGGCGTAGAGGTCGCGGATCTGTTCTTCGGTGGGGACCAGGGGGTTGTTGTCGGGTGAGCCGGAAGCCAGGGCCTGCTGGGCCATCAGCGGTATGAGGCTGTCCCAATGGGACTTATCGATGCCATAGGCCTTCGGGGTGGGCACGTGCACGTCAGCGCACAATTCGCTCAGCGCGGCCACAAGATTGTCGGCCGCGGTGGCGTCGGTGTCGCCGTCGGTGGCGACCCCCAGCGCGCGGGCGCAGTCGGCGTAGCGGGCTTCACCGGCACGCACCGAGAACGCGGTGATCGCTGGAAGCAGCATTGCGTTCGACAAGCCGTGCGCCACGTGAAAGTGCGCCCCGATGGGTCGGCTCATCCCGTGCACCAGTGCCACGCTGGAGTTGGAGAAGGCGATGCCCGCCTGGGTGGCCGCGAGCATCATGTGCTCACGTGCTTTGGCGTCGTTGCCGTCGCGGTAGGCCCTGCGCAGATATTTGCCGATCGTGGTGACGGCGACCAGGGCCATGCTGTCGGCGAACGGGTTGGCCTTGCGGCTGACGTAGGCCTCGATGGCGTGGGTGAGGGCGTCCACGCCGGTGTCGGCGGTCAGCCGCGCGGGCATCGACACCGTCAGCTCGTAGTCGATGATCGCTGCGACCGGGAGGAACGCCAGACCCGGGCAGAGCATCTTTTCGTCGCTGACGCTGTCGCTGATTACCGTGAACTGCGTTGCTTCCGAACCGCTTCCCGCGGTGGTCGGCACCGCGATCACCGGCAGGGCGGGTCCGACGTTGTTCCGCGGCGCCTTGTAGTCCCGCATCTGACCGCCTTGGCGTGCCAACAGCCCCAAAGCCTTGGCGGTATCCATCGGACTGCCACCGCCGAAACCAATGACCGCGTCGGAGCCGTGTTCGGCGATCGCGGCCAGCCCGGCGTGCAGCGAGTCGGTAGTGGGGTCGGGCACGGTGCCGTCGAACAGTCGCGGCGACGATCCGGCCGCCTGCAATGTCTTGATCATCTGTTCGGCGGCGCCGGTACCCACGAGGAACGCGTCCGTGACGACCAGCGGCCGCGACAGTCCGAGACTGGCGACGACTTCGCCGATCTGATCGACGGAGCCTGCGCCGACGCGCATCATCCGAGGCAGTGCAATGGGTGCAACCATAAGGGGTTCTCCTAGGGATCATCTCGACGATGCGGAGGTCGCCGGCCGCAACCTCGATTGTGTACAATAATATGGCATTATTGGCTTGTCAATGGGCGATTCACACTTCGATACGACCGGACGGCGAGCGCAATCCCAGTCACCGCGGGCGCCTACTGGCCACCGATATGCTGGTATTCCCGAGAATGGAGGGCGAATGCCAATCGACGAGGATGTCAGCACCGCCGCTGCAGCGGCCGAGGAGGATCCCGTCGTCGCAGCCAACCGCGCCTCCATCCTGGAGGCTGCACAGCGGTTGATCGCCGTACATGGTATCGAGAAAGTTCGCCTACGCGACATCGCCCAGGAGGCGGGGGTGTCGATCGGCAAGATCCAGCATCTGTTCGACACCCGCGACGTTGTGATCGACGAGCTGCTCAGAACCATGAGCGAACGCCGCGCAGCCGAGTGGTCACGTGTCGCCGACCGCATCGACGACCCCCGCGCGAGGATGACCTCACTACTCGAACAAGCTGTGGCAGAACGTGAACGATGCCTCATATGGCTGGCGACACTGTCGTTGGCCAGCCGCCAACAGCAATACCTGCCCAATGTGTCGCACACATACGACACCTGGCGAGCCACCCTCACCGAGGTGATCGAATCCGGGGTGACTGCAGGCGTCTTCGCCCCAACCGCCGCAGTGCACGACGTCGCCGATGCGATCATCTGCGTCATCGACGGCCTGATGACGACGGTAGCGGTCGATCTGAATGGCTATACCACTGAACGGAATTCACACCTGTTGCGCCATACCGCAGGACTGCTGCTGGGCACCTCGCTCGACCAGACGCAGCCCTGATCCGCACGCACCTCCGTTTTCCGGCGGCTCGCCCTGCCGCACTGCCGAGTCGAGAAGGATCCTGACCCTCACCAAGGATGCGCAGCCTACTGGGCAATGTGCTGCTCACCCGCACGCAGATCAGTGCTGCCCGTCACACACCGCAGACTCAGATCGCCGGGCGGCCCATCCTCACCTACCACGTCGACGTCGTGGAAGTGCTCGAGCGCTACCCCGGATTTTTCGTTGAATGTCGCCGGTGATGGCGTGTAGATAAGCGAAAGTGCCTGTCCTGCAAGGGATAATTGGACTTCTCTAGGGTTCAAATATTCCTACGGGAAGGCACTTCGCCAGTGAAGAATATCGCGGTTGCATCACAGGTGAAAGTGTCCGACGTGCCTCACCTACTTTGAGCGCGTGGCCGGTGGTGGTGCCTCGCCTATTTTGAGCGCGTGGCCCGGAAGGCTTGCCGGATGTGGAAGGCAAGATCGACATGGCTGCCGTGCGGCAGGTGACCAATAAGCTGCGAATCCAGTACCGCATGTGATCTCCACCATCCCCGGCATCGGCGGATTCACCGCCGGCGTAGTGGTCGCCGAGACCGGAGCCGACATGACCAAATTTCCTACCGCCCAACATCTTGCGTCGTGGGCGGGCACGACGCCGGGCAACAACGAATCGGCCGGCAAGGTGAAATCGCGGCGCACCCGACCCGGCAATCCCTACCTCCAAGGAGCACTGGGGCACTGCGGTGATGTCGATCTCGCACACCCGCGACACCTACCTGGCGGCCAAGTATTGCCGCATCGTTGCCCGCCGCGGCCCCCTGCGGGCCAACGCCGCCGTGCAACGCGCCCTCCTGGTCGCGATCTGGAACATCGCCACCACCAACACCGGCTACCGCGATCCCGGCAGGGACTACTTCACCCGGCTCAAGCCCCAGAAAGCGCGAAACGACGCCGTCCGCCAACTCGAAGCCATGGGCTACCACGTCACCCTCGAGGAGCGGTCCTGACCGCTCAACACCGAAGGCACCTAACGTCAACCTTCTCGTCAGGTCAGCATCATTCAGGCGCGCGGGCCTGTCGCAATCGACAGTTCCGCTGTACCTGGCGGCATTGCAACGAGCCCAAGTGGTCACTTCGCAACGTATCGGTCCATGGAACTACTACAACCGTCACGAGGAGTACATCTCCGCCTTCTTGGAAGCACTGCACGCACAGATCTGAACGGTACGACCGTCGTAATGCCTCAAGTCAAGATGCCCGCGAAAGGTGATCGATGCCTCAAGTAGGGACGCCCGCGAAACGGGCCCCGGGTCAGACGGTCTTGGTCCGGATGCCTTTGCGGACGTCGGGGAGGGCGGTCGGGATGCTGGCGAGGTAGAGCTGTTCGGTTTTCTCCTTGGCCAGCAGCAGGAGCCTGTTCTGCAGGTCGGCGATTTCACGGCCGATCTTGGCGGGGTTGAGGCTGTCTCGGTAGGTGATGAGATCGCCCTGCTGTGTGGCGGCCAGTACCCGGGCGGCCAGCAGTCGTTGTAACGGGTTTGTGGGGCGTCGTAGAGGCGCCGGCGCCGGCCGTCGGCACTGCTTGGCATACCCGATCGGTTTGATGGTCGGGGTGAGGTAGTTGAGCCGGTCGTTGACCAGTTTCCACATTCGATTGAGCGCGGCCCGTTCCTCGGCGGTGTCGTAGCGGTAGTAGAACGCGTAATTGCAGACCAGGTGGTGGTGGTTCTTGGACTCGATAGTGGCCTGGTCCTGGTCGTTCTTCTTGTACGGGCGTGAGCGGGTGAAGTAGATACCCTTGCCCGCCCTTGTCTTTCGTCGACGCCTTCACATACGCCTTGGCGAACCTCGTCGTGATCTCGGCCCGTGACCCCATCGACAGCCAACTTCCCATGCCTGACCCTCGGTCACCATTTCGCGGGCATTCTTATCTGAGGCACCGAGGGAGTTTCGCGGGCAGTTTTCGTGAGTCAAGCCGCACCGATTGACTTCACTAGACGATCGGTCTAAATTATCGTTCCATGACCAGTACCCGGCGCCCAGCCCGTCGGGGGCGCCCGCCGAGGGCTGACCGTGGGTACTCGGACACCCGGGCCGCGTTACTTTCCTGCGGCATGGAGATCCTGACCGAACAGGGTTTCAGCGCCACGGGCATTGACACGGTACTCAAGCGAGTCGGCGTCCCCAAGGGGTCCTTCTACCACTACTTCGACAGCAAGGAAGACTTCGGTCTCGCGGTATTGGATTGCTACGCAGTCTATTTCGCACGCAAGCTGGATCGCTGGTTGCTCGATGAGCACACGTTGCCGTTACAGCGCGTGAGCAATTTCGTCGAGGATGCCAAGGACGGCATGGTCAAATATGAGTTCCGGCGAGGTTGCTTGGCCGGCAATCTCGGCCAGGAGATCGTGGTGCTGCCCGAGAGTTTTCGGCTGCGCCTCGAGGAGGTGCTGCTCGATTGGGAGCGCCGGTTGGCGGCCTGCCTCCGCCTCGCCGTGGAATCGGGGCAGCTGCCGGCCAAAACGGATTGCGACGCCGTCGCCGCATTTTTCTGGATCGGCTGGGAGGGCGCCGTTCTGCGGACCAAGCTGGTGCGCGACCTGCAGCCCCTCGATGTCTTCTTCGATGGATTTATCGCACGTGTCGCAGCGTGATTTTGTTGTGCCGATCGCTAGACGATCGGTCTAAATTAAGGGAGTGAAATGTTCAATGCGATCCTGATCGACGACGACGCCGCCGGCTATCACGCGGAGGTCCGTGAACTCGATGAGTCCCAACTGCCAGAGGGTGACGTCACCGTGCGTGTCGCCTACAGCACCCTCAACTACAAAGACGGTCTGGCCATCAGCGGGAAGAGCCCCGTCGTGCGCAAGTTCCCGATGGTGCCCGGGATCGACCTGTCCGGAACCGTGGAATCTAGCAGCCATCCCGCCTACGCAGTCGGCGACCGCGTGCTGCTCAACGGATGGGGTGTCGGCGAAACCCATTGGGGCGGATTGGCGCAACGTGCCCGGTTGCGGGGCGATTGGCTTATTCCCCTACCGGCCGGCATGAGCGAAGACCAAGCCATGGCGATCGGCACCGCGGGCTACACGGCCATGCTGTGCCTGATGGCCCTGGAGGATCACGGTCTGACACCCGGGCAGGGCGACGTCCTGGTGACCGGAGCCAGCGGCGGTGTCGGGAGCTTCGCGATCTCACTGCTGGCCGGACGCGGCTATTCGGTGATTGCGGCCACCGGGCGGACGGACGAAGCCGACTATCTGAAACACCTAGGGGCACAGTCCATCATCCATCGCTCCGAGCTGTCCGAACCAGGGCGTCCGCTAGCCAAGGAACGCTGGGCCGGGGCCGTCGATTCTGTGGGCAGCCATACGCTGGCCAACGTGTGCGCCGCCACCAAGTCGGAAGGCGCCGTGGCGGCATGTGGTCTGGCTCAAGGCATGGACCTACCGGCCACGGTGGCGCCGTTCATCCTGCGCGGTGTGAGTCTGCTCGGCATCAACAGCGTGACCCAGCCCTATGCCAAGCGGGTGACGGCCTGGAAACGGCTGTGCGACGAACTCGACCTCGCGCAGCTGCGGGAGATCAGCCAGTCCATCGGCTTGAGTGCGGCGATCCCGGCGGCACTCGACCTGCTGGCCGGCAGCGTCCGAGGCCGCATTGTGGTCGACGTCAACCGGTGAGCGGGTTGTCATGGCGATGCCAACGGTATTCAGCGACGTGGACGGGACTCTCTGCATCGGTGACGAAGTAGTCGACGGTGCCCCGTCGGCGGTCGCGGAGCTGCGGCGCACAGGATGCACGCTTCGCTTCCTGACCAACACCGACACTGTGCCGCCGGAAGACCTACGGAGCAACCCCGGCACCGGACTGACCCTGCGCTACAGCATCAAATCCCACCGATGACCGCACACCGATAACCGAGCTATGTCAGGAGTCCTGGGGTCAGTCGGTCGGCATCGCACCGTCGGCGTAGCTGCCGTCGACGAGCAGTGGTGCGCCGTGCTCTGAAAGGTAGGTGCGCTTCTCGGCGGGCACGGGTAGCGCCTTGATATGGCGCGCTGGCGTATGGACGCGACCGGTACGCGTCTTATCGCCAGGCGCCGCGCTGTGGCGCCTGGCCGGGTCGGCAAAGCGTAGTACTGCCGGCTACGCACCGCGGGGGCGACGCCTGAATGCCACCACGCTCGACACGACACGTGGGCGGCTACTCATCTGAAATCGCGGATGATGCTGGTCCCGCTCTTCAAATGAGAATTCCGCTGCCGCACATCCGAATTGCTTTTTGACACTTGCAGCGCCAGGCGCGGCCTGGGTGCGGGCCATGGCGCCAACAAACCGCCACTTTCATTGAGACACGACGGCCGGTGAGAACACCGACCGATCAGGCGCGACCCAAGTCCAAGGCTATCCGTGCCGCCACCTTCAATGGGAACCGACAACTGACCATGCCTTGCTCCTTCGGGCCGGTCGCCAGGGGTTATGTATGTCACTCTACATAGTCAGCGGCGGTCATGGCCAGGGGCATTTCCGCGCACCCGTAACGTGGCCAACGGCCCCCGCCGAGGGGACTTTCGGCCCCATCCCAGGACTCGCCAGGCCAATACGCTGCGCCCATGACCTATGTGATCGGTAGCGGGTGTGTCGACGTCGTCGACAAGTCCTGTGTCCAGGAGTGCCCGGTGGACTGCATCTACGAGGGCCGTCGGTCGCTGTACATCAATCCCGACGAATGCGTTGATTGCGGCGCGTGCAGGCTGATCTGCAAGGTCGACGCCATCTACTACGAGACCGACCTGCCCGACGACGAGCTGCGGCATCTGGCCGACAACGCCGCGTTCTTCACCGGCATCCTCCCCGGTCACGACGCTCCCTTGGGGGAGCCGGGCGGCGCCGCCGGTCTCGGACCGGTCGGCGTGGACACGCCGCTGGTAGCTGCGATGCCGCTCAGAACGGCCTGACCCCCAACGTCCTGGTGGCGTCCCTGACGCCGTCGCGTAGCGAGGGGTTCGCGCTCCGAAGCCCAAACCAGGGTTTCCTCGGTGTGCGATGCGGGCGGCGTCACGGATAGCATCGCAGCGGTGGGGACTGCGGCCGGCGATCGTGGGTGGAGGCGGATCAGTCGGCTGCGCACACCCGGCGATTCGGTCGACGAGATCGGATCGGGTGCAGGCGGGCCCGGCGTCGGGGCGTTCTTCGACCTCGACGGCACGCTGGTGGACGGGTTTACCGCCACCGCACATGCCGGCGACCGGATCCGCCGCAGGCAGGCCGGGATCGGCGAGATCCTCGGCGTGGTCGAGGCCTCGGTGCGATATCGGCTCGGCCGCATGCAGTTTGAACGGCTCATCGGCCGCGCCGCCGGATATCTTGCGGGCGAATCGCTGACCGAACTCGACGAGCTGGGCGAGCGCCTGTTCGTGGAGCGGGTAGCGGCTCGCGTGTACCCACGCATGCGCGACGTCGTGCGAGCCCATCAGGACCGCGGCCACACGGTGGCGCTCAGCTCGTCGGCGCTGACCATTCACGCCGAACCCGTCGCCAGATTTCTCGGCATCGACCATGTGCTGTGCAATCGCTTCGAGCTCGACGACGTGGGCCGGCTGACCGGAAGCGTCGTGAAGCCCGTCGTCTGGGGCCCGCAGAAGGCTGCGGCGGTGCAGGAATTCTGCCTGGCCCACGACGTGGCGCTGGGCGGCAGTTATTTCTATGCCGACGGAGACGAGGACGCCGCCCTGATGCGGCTGGTCGGGTATCCGCGGCCGGTCAATCCCCGGTCCGGGCTGGCCGCCGTCGCCGCTGAACGGGGCTGGCCGGTGCTGCAGGTCAGCGGCGCGGGCCGCGGCACGCGCGGACCCTGACTGCCCCTGAGCGACTCGCTGCGTTCGCCACGCGTCCGCCTGTCCACCGGACCTGGTTTAATGGGTTCCCGGTTGCGTACGCTGAGGTCATCATCGGCGCTGCCCGGCGACTCAAGAATGTGAGAATCGGTCGCCGTGGGAAGTCTTGCCAGGTTCAGCCTGCAGCCTAGCGAGCACGAGCTGGCGTTGGGCTGCGCATCACATGATTGCTGCCCACGCGGGAGGTGCACCTTGGAGGAACAGAGCGATGGCTCGACTACGACCCCGTCGGGCGCCGGGGCGATGACCTGTGTGACGAGTGAGCAGTGGAGCGACCGGGTCGGCGTCGTCGCGGTGACCGGTGTCGTAGACATGCTCACCGCCCCGGTGCTGGAAGACGCCATCCGCACTGCGCTCGGCAAGGATCCGGTGGGTCTTGTCATCGACCTCAGCGAGGTCGAGTTCCTGGCCTCCGCGGGTATGGGCATCCTGGTGGCCGTCCACGACGAGGTCAGCCCGGAGGTCAGGCTGGCCGTCGTCGCCGAGGGACCGGCGACCAGCCGCCCGCTGAAGCTGTTGGGTATCGCGGACATCATTCCGCTGTACTCCACCGTCGATGAGGCCGTCGCCGCGCTGCGCGCGTAAGACCGGCAGAAGGCCGCGGGAAGGCGCAGGAAAAGGGCATGGGAAGCGGCGTGATGGGGTATGCCGCGAGATGCCATGATCGATTCCGTGCCCTCCACCGACGTCGCCGATCCGGAGCGTTTCGAGCGGACCGGGGTAGCCGCGGACGCGGAGGGCGCCGGACGCACACGTGAGGCATTCGCCCGGTGGCTGGCGGACTTCTTCGTCCTCGACCCGACCCGGTCCAGCGATCTAGTCCTGGCAACCAACGAGGCGCTGGCCAACGCGGCGGAGTTCGCGTACGTCTCGGCCGACCGGCCTGGGACCATGGACCTGCTGGCACACTATCGCGCCCAGGACGGGACTCTGACGGTGACGATCGTCGATCAGGGGGCGTGGCGGGTGCCCGACCCCAACCCGGCCACCCGTTTGCGCGGGCGGGGGATTCCGCTGATGCAGGCACTGACCGACCGGACGACGATCGAGCGGACACCCGAGGGGACGCGGGTGTGCCTGGAGTGGTCGGATGTGCCGCGCCGGCACGATGATGGCTCGATGCAATCCGCGTTTGCCGGACCGATAGACCGATAGAAGGGGGCCACCCATCTCGATCGGCGGACGGGCCAGAGCGGCGGTCGCCGTCGTGCTGTCGACACTGCTGCTCGTCGCGGTGGGCGCAGGGGACATCGCCGGACCCGCTCGCCCCGAGCCGCGGCCTGCCACCGTCGAACTGGCCGACGGGTGGCGGCTGAGCTCGGCGCGGGACGTGCCCGACGGCGGATCCGACCTGTACCACCTGAGTCTGGAGTTCCTGGAGTTCAATCGGGTGACGGCGGCCACCGATCTCTCCGGTTCGGGATCCGCTCCGTCACCGCGCACCGCGACGACGACGACCGGTTCCCGTATCTGGGCACCGGCGGCAACTTCTACCTGACGGTCAACGGCAGGAACTTTCCGGTCCGTGGCGCGGTGTACACACCGGATCTGCTGTATCGCTATGACCCCGAACGCGAGAGCACGATCCTGCACTATGTCAGGGATCTCGGGCTGAACATGGTGCGACTGGAGGGCAAGTTCCCCGGCGACCACCTCGTCGAGGAGGCCGACGCGGTCGGCATCCCGCTGATGTACGGCTGGATGTGCTGCAACCAGTGGGAGAAGTGGACGCAGTGGGACGACGAGGACAACCGCGTTGCGCAGGACAGCCTGCGCTCGCAGATCCTGGCGCTACGGTCCCACCCGTCGGCCTTCATCTGGGCCAACGCCAGCGACGGCAAACCGCCGCCCGCAGTGCTCGGCGCGTACCGCGCGATCCTGTCCGAACTGCGCTGGCAGAACGCCGTCGTCGACACCGTCTCCTCCTTTGCCCGTGATGCCGAAGGCCGCCCCGACTGGGACGGCATCCACATGGCAGGCCCGTACAGCTGGCGACCGCCTAGCTACTGGTTCAGCGGACGCTACGGTGCCGCGCAGGGGTCGACGGCCGAGCAGGGCGACAACGAGCACATCCCCCCGTTCGCCAGCCTGCGCCAGTTCATTCCGCCCGACAAACTGTGGCCGATCAACGATGACTGGTCCTTCCACGCCGGTTCGAACGCAAGCAACGCGGCGCTCATCAGCATCCGCCGGGCCGTCGACCGCCGCTACGGTCCGTCCGGAAGCGCCGAGCAGTTCGCGCGCAAAGCCCAACTGGCGCACTACGAATCGACCCGGGCGCAGTTCGAAGCGTTCGCGGCACTGGGTTGGCCCACGCACAAGATGACCATCTACTGGATGCTCAACAACCACTGGCCGTCGTTCTTCGGCCACCTCTTCGACTACTACCTGCGACCCGGCGGGGCCTACGTCGGCGCCAAAAAGGGCCTGCGCCCTGTGTCGGTCGTATTCGACAGCTACGCGACGGGCGACCATCAGCGGGCCTACGTCACGGTGGTGAACCAGACCCCTTCGGACACAAGGGATCTGCGGGTCCGCGTGCGTGCCTATGACCTGCGCGGAAGGCTACGCGACGACCACACCGCTGACGCGATCAGCGTTCCCGCCGGGGGAGCGGTCCAGGCGATGACCGTGCCGCGGCCGGCCGACGATTCGCCGGTCTTCTTCGTGCGCTGCGACCTGTACGACGGCGCGGGACGCCTCCTCGCCGACAACGTCTACTGGCAGTCGCAGCGCCGCGACGATGTCGGCGATCCGCTCAACGACACAGCATTCGAACTCAGGCAGGTCAGCTGGGCCGACGTTACGGCGCTGAACAGCATGCGCCCGGCGGCGCTGCAAGTCAGCGCCCGCGTCACCGCCGATCGCGACCGCGTCACGATCGGCCTGCACAACACCACTCGCGCCATCGCCTTCTTCACACGAGCCGAGGTCACCGCCACACGCGACGGCGACGAGATCCTGCCGATCGAATACACCGACAACTACGTCACCGTGTTCCCCGGTGAGACCGTCGACCTCGAGGCCGACCTGGCCGACTCACCGATGGCACCGCACTTCGTGCGGGTCACGGGGTACAACACAGCACCGGTCACGGTCCCGATCGATCCCGGGGTCCGCTGACCGGCCGGCCCGGGGAGACCCCCGCGGGCGCCGCGAGGTTGCGCGGCGGTTGGTACTGTCGCAGCGGCTTCATCACAGGAGGTAATCCGCATGGACACAGTCGACGAGCGGCAGGGTCTGAACCAGGCCGCCGAGGAGTCCGGGTGGGAGCGCCGAGACCTCGATCGCGTCGACGTCTTCGCCCGCGGCGCCAGCCGCATCAGGGTGATCTGGCGCGGGAGCGAAGCCATCAGCGGAGCGTCGATGTACACCGACGACATCCTCGCGTCCTACACCCGGGACATCTCGACCGTGACCGGCTGGCTGCGGCGCTGACCGCCCCGCGCACCCGTGAGAAAACCGGGTGCGCACGGCCGGGGTGCTGTGGCAGCCTCGATCCCGTGAGCGCGCCGGTCACCCCACGAATTCCGGACGTACGCGGCGTCGACGACGACGACTGGCCTGCGGTCGAGTTACTCGACGCCACCTGTTTCGGCTCCTTCGAACTTTCGGAGGCGCTGCCCGCACTGCGCACGATGATGCCGCCCGGCAGCGGGGTGGTGGCCCGCGACGGCGACGACATCGTGGGTGTGGCGATGTTCCTGGACCTGCAGATGACGGTCCCGGGCGGCGCGGTACTGCCCGTTGCGGGTGTGACGCTGGTGGCCGTGGCACCGACACACCGCAGACGCGGGCTGCTACGCGCGATGTTCACCGAGCTGCATGCGCGGATCGCCGGCGGCGCCTACCCGGTGGCGGCGCTGACCGCGAGCGAAGGCGGCATCTACGGGCGTTTCGGCTACGGCCCGGCGACCGTCGAGCACCAGCTGGAGATCGATCGTCGATTCGCGCGATTCCACGCCGACGCGCCCGATCCCGGCGGGGTGCGGATGGTGGCCGCGGCTGCGCACCACGAGGACTTCGCCGCCATCTACGACCAGTGGCGACGGAGTACGCCGGGCGGGCTGCTGCGTCCCCGGGCGCTGCTCGACGATCACCTGGCCGACCGGGAGAGCCAGCGCGGCGGCGGTAGCGCACTGCACGCCCTGTTGCACCCCGACGGGTTCGTCGTGTACCGGGTGCACCGCGACGACGTGCGAACGGTGCGGATCGACGAACTCACCGCCGCAACCGCGGATGCCCACGCCGCGCTGTGGCGGGCGATCCTCGGCCTCGACCTGATCGAGAAGGTGGTCATCGCCACCCACCCTGCCGATCCGCTGCCATACCTGCTGACCGACGCAAGGGTCGTCCGCACCACGTCGAGCCGCGATGACCTGTGGTTGCGGATCCTCGACGTCCCCACTGCGCTGCAGGCCCGCCGCTATCGCTGCGACCTGTCCACCGTCGTCGAGATCACCGACGGGTTCCGCAGGGACGGTGGACGATTCGCGCTGGACGTGCGCGAAGGGCGGGCGCGGTGCGCGCCGACCGACGCGCCCGCCCGCCTGCGCATGGGCATCGACGTCCTCGGCAGCCTCTACCTGGGTGGGCATCGCGCATCCGTCATGGCGGCCGCGGGCCGGATCCGCGGCGCGGACGCGGAGCTCCTGGGTGTGCTGGACGCGGCCTTCGCCACTGAGGTGCCCGCGGAGCTGGGCTTCGGGTTCTGACCCGGCCCGCCCGGCACCACCGCGGGTGGTGCCGCGCGGGCCGTAGGCTTCACGTCGTGAGTGCGCGCGCGGGCATCGTGGTCACGGGAACCGAAGTGCTGACCGGCCGGGTCCAGGACCGCAATGGTCCGTGGCTGGCCGACCGGCTGCTCGAACTGGGCGTCGAGCTCGCGCACATCACCATGTGCGCCGATCGGGCCGCCGACATCGAAGCGCAGCTGCACTTCCTGGCCGCCCAGGGCATGGACCTCATCATCACCAGCGGTGGTCTCGGCCCGACCGCCGACGATATGACCGTAGCCACCGTCGCGCGGTTCTGCGGCCGTGAGCTGATCCTTGACACCGCGCTCGAGGATCGGATCGCGGCCATCCTGCGGCGCCTGATGGCGCGCTTCAGCGGGGTCGATTTCGAGACGGTGCGCGCCGCCAACCGCAAGCAGGCCCTGGTGCCAGACGGCGCGGTGGTCCTCGAACCCGTCGGCACCGCACCGGGTGTCGTCATCCCCGGACGTCCGACCGTGGTCGTCCTGCCCGGCCCGCCGCGCGAACTGCAGCCGATGTGGTCGGCGGCGGTCGCGACGGAGCCGGTCGTGGAGGCGCTGGCCGGGCGCACGATCTACCGGCAGGACACGGTGCGGATATTCGGTCTGCCCGAGTCGGGGCTGGCCGACACCTTGCGGACCGCCGAAAAGCAGATCGAGGGCTTTGACCGCCTCGAGATCACCACGTGCCTTCGGCGCGGGGAGCTCGAGGTGGTGACCCGCTACGAGCCGCACGCCGAGGAGGTCTACACCCGGCTGGTCGATCTGCTGCGCGACCGGCACGGACCTGAACTCTTCTCGGAGGATGGTGCGCTCGTCGACGACCAGGTCGCCGGGCTGTTGACCGGGCGCCGGATCGCGACCGCGGAGTCGTGCACGGGGGGCTTGCTGGCGGCTCGGCTGACCGAGCGCGCAGGGGCCTCGGCGTATGTCGCCGGCGGGGTGGTCGCCTACGCCAACGATGCGAAAACCGATCTGCTTGGCGTGGAGCCGGAGCTCATCGCCGCCAACGGCGCGGTGTCCGAGCGAGTGGCCCTGGCGATGGCGCAGGGCGCCATGCGCAGGTTCGGCGCCGATACGGCGGTCGCGATCACCGGCGTCGCGGGTCCCGGCGGGGGCTCGGAGGAAAAACCGGTGGGAACTGTGTGCTTCTGCGTCACCCGCGCCGACGGTCCGCCACTGACGCGAACCGTCCGGCTGCCCGGCGAACGCGCCGACATTCGTGAGCGCTCCACGACGGTCGCGATGCACCTGGTGCGGCGGGTTCTCGGCGCTGTCGGATAGCTGCGCAACGACCCTGTCCCGCAGGGTGTTTGCCGATGAACACGCCTGCCGAACACCGCTGGAAACGCCGGCTCGAAACACCCTAAAAACACCAAAACCCGGCGGTCGGTGCTGCCAGACTCGAAGAGGCCGGTACCGCCGAGGAAGGGACGTGCCATGCATGAGGTAGACCAGACCACCGAGCAGATGGTCCGCAGTGTGCTCGCCTACGCGGAGAACCGGCTGCGGATGAACCCCGTCCCGCTTGATAAGGGCACCCTGAGCGCCGAGGATCTGCACGAACGCCTCGACGGACTGATCCGGGAAACGCCGCGGCCGCCCGACGAAGTGCTCGGGGTGTACACGTCGGTGATCGCGCCCAGCGTGATCTCGGCCGACAGCCCGAGATTCCTCGGTTTCATCCCGGCCGCACCGACCAAGGCCGCCCTCCTGTTCGACATGCTGGTGTCCTGCGCCTCGATCCAGGGCATCTCCTGGTTGGAGGCCTCCGGCGCGATCGCCGCGGAGAACAGTGTGCTGCGGGTCATCGCCGACGAGGCGGGGTTGCCGCCCACCGCGGGGGGATGTTTCGTGGCGGGGGGCTCGGCGGGCAATCTGTCCGCGCTGGCGGTGGCCCGTGAGACGGCCAAGGCGCGCGGCGCCACCGGGCGCCAGCGGGTGGTGGTGGGATCCGACGCGCACTCGTCCATCGTGAACACGATGCGGCTGCTGGAGATGGACGCGATCGTCGTCGAGACGCCCGACCACCGGCTGACGGCCGACACCGTCCGCGCGGCCGTGCCGGAGGGGGAGCCCGACATCGCCGCGGTGGTGTGCACCTCGGGGACGACGAACGCCGGCATCATCGATGATCTGGCCGGCGTCGGGGCGCTGGCCCGCGAGCGCGGCTGGTGGTTCCACGTCGACGGGGCCTACGGCGGGTCCGGGATCTTCGCGCCGTCGCTGCGGCCGAAGTACAACGGGCTGGAACTTGCCGACTCCTTCATCCTGGACCCACACAAGTGGCTGTTCACGCCGTTCGACTGTTGCGCGCTGCTCTACCGCGATCCGCAGCTGGCCAGGACGACCCACACCCAGGACGCGTCGTACCTCGACGTCATCCACACCTCCGACGGCGAGTGGAACCCGTCCGACTACGCCTACCACCTGACCCGGCGGGCACGTGGCCTGCCATTGTGGTTCTCGCTGGCGGTGTACGGGCTGGAGGCCTACCGGATGGCCATCGAGGTGGCCGCGTCACTGGCCGTACGCACCGCCGAGGTGATCAAGGACAGCCACCACCTGGAGCTCATCCGCGAACCCGACCTCGGTGTGGTGCTGTTCCGCAGGCTGGGCTGGAAGCCGGAGGACTACGACGCCTGGGCCACCCGTCTGCACGAGGACCAGGTCGCGTTCATCCCGCCCACCAAATGGGAGGGCGAAACCGTGGGCAGGTTCGCGTTCCTGCATCCGGACACCTCGTTCGACGTGGTGCAGGAAGTGCTGGCCAGGACGGAGTGACCGCCAGGGATCGTCCAGCGCACGCCTGCCGCGTCAGGGCGTGAGCGCCGCCGCGAACGCCCGCTCGGCGGCGTCGCCGTGCACCGCGAACACCACGCGCTGCAACGTCCGCGGCCGATGATCGCGCACCGCGGCGACCATCAGCGCCGCCGCCTCATCGAGCGGAAACCCGCCGACGCCGGTGCCGAACGCCACCAGCGCCAGCGATCGGCAACCCAGGTCGTCGGCTTTGCGCAGGGCAGACCGGGTGGCGCGCTCGATGATCGCACCCGACGTCGGCCCACCCAACTCCATCGTCGCGGCGTGGATCACGTACCGCGCCGGCATGTCGCCTGCCGTCGTCTCCACCGCGTCGCCGAGGCCGATCGGCGCCTTCTGCACCGATTCGCGTTGCAGCGCAGACCCGCCCGCCCGGGCGATGGCTGCCGCGACCCCGCCGCCGTGGCGCAACTCGGTGTTGGCCGCGTTGGTGATCGCGTCGACGTCGAGCCGGGTCACGTCGGCCTGCATCACCTCGATCTGAAGTCCGCCGATCTGAACGCCGCTCACGCCAGCGCCTCCTTCGCGGCGGCGAGATTGTCGGCGGCCAGTACCAGACGGGTGCTGGTGGCCAGGTAGGCGGTGGTCAGATTGACATTCGCCGCGCCGAGCCGGTGGGCCACCTCGCCGAGCGCTCCGGGCTTGTCCGCGATGGGGAGCACGATGACCTCCTGCTCCGCGGCGATGGCGATGCCCGCGCCCTGCAGCGCTTCGAACGCAGCGGTCGGATCGTCGACGAGGATGTGCACCTCGGCCTGCCCGCCCGCGCTGAGCGCACAGAGCCCCGAGATGTTGGCTCCGGCGCGGCCAAGAACGTCACCGACCCGGGCCAACTCACCGGGCTCGTCATCGAGGTACAGGGTCAGATCGGTGGCCATCGCGAGCCCCTTCCGTGCCGCTCCCACTCACGGTATCGGCTTTGCGGGGCGTATCCGCCGGGAATCCGCGACGGACCCGACGGTTCAGCGGCTCACCGGCACACTCGACATGGCCTCCGCGATGCAGGCCGACCACCCGCGGCCGCCGCCGACCCCGTGCACCGCGGAGTCGCCGGCGTATGCGCTGGAGATCACCAGGTCGGGATCCAGGGTGGCCAGTTCCTCCAGGCTGGCGGTCAGCTGCGCCGGATCACCGACGCCGGGGATGACGAACGTCGACCAGCGCCCGTCATCGCCGACGAACATGGTGTCGCCGACGAACAGGTAGGTTTCGCCGCCGGATCCCGCGACCAGGTAGGACGTGCTGCCCGGCGAATGTCCCGGTGTCGGGATCACCTCCACCCCGTTGGCGTCGACGTGTCTGCCGCCCAGCGGCACATCGATGTGGGCGTGGCGACCGATGGTCAACAGTTCCGCGGCGCCCGCGTGCAGCGTCGATCCGAACGTCTCGGCGATGCGGGTCAGCATCGGGCCTGCCTCGTCCTGGTGCGACAGATACTGATCTCCCACACCGCCGAGGGCGGCGATGGCGTCGAAGTCCGCATCGGTGGCGGGGCAGTAGAAAAGGAGGTTGCCGCCCGGTCGCGTCCACAAGTAGGCATGGGTGGTCAATCCAGGAAAGGGGCTGTCAGTGCGGGTTTCCCAGAGGTCGGGGCGGATCTGTCGAATGGAGTTCGTCATGTCCGCAGTGTTCTGCCTCAACCATGGTTGAGGTCAAGGACGCTTTCAGACCTCCGAGTCGCGGTTCCACACCGCGCCGAGCTGTCGCATGCGCGCGGCCGCAGTCAGCGACCGAGCATCACACCACCCGGCGGGCCGACCTGCCCACCTCGTAGCCGGCCGGGAAGGATTTCTCGATCACCCGGAGCACGTCGTGCGCCTTGGACTCCAGTTCCAGCACCACGCAGGTGTCCCCGACGGCCTTGGACTCCAGCACGATGTAGTGCTCGCCGCCGCCGTTGACGTCGGTGATCGGGTCGCCCGACCGCAGTGATTCCACCGGCACGAGTTCGTGGGGATGTTGACTGGACGTGCCCTGGTGCGTCTCCACGCCGCAAACGGTAGGCCATATCGGCCCTGCGGAGGGCTGGTTTGGCTCGCTCACTGCGACCCCGTTCGGGCTGCCGCCGCGATCGCCGCCGCCGACCTGTCGATGTCCTCGTCGATGGTCGCCCAGTTGGACACGGAGATCCGCAGCACGTACTCGTCGTTCCAGGTCGTCCCGCCCAACCAGCAGGTGCCGTCGCGCTGGACGGCGTCGACCACCCGCCGATTGGCGTCGTCGCCGCCGGGCAACCGGACCAGTACCTGGTTGAGCACGACGTCGTTGAGGATCTCCGCGCCGGGGATGGCGACCAGCAGGGCCGCCATTCGCCGGGCCTGCGCACAGTTGCGTTCGATCAACGAGGCGACACCGACTCGCCCGAGGGAGCGGATCGCCGCGTATACGGGTACCGCCCTGGCCCGGCGCGAGCTTTCCGGCACATAGTTCGTGTTGTCCCGCTGTCCGGGATCGGCGACGAGGTACGGACCGGCCAGGCTCATGGCGGCGAGGTGGGCTTGTGGGTCGGCGACGATCGCCATCGCGCTGTCGTAGGGCACGTTGAGCCACTTGTGGGCGTCCACCGCCCACGAGTCGGCGCGCTGCACGCCGCGGGTGAGGTGGCGGGTGGCCGGCGCCGCCGCGGCCCACAGGCCGAAGGCACCGTCGACGTGCAGCCACGCGGCGTGGGCCGCACACACGTCGGCGACCGATTCGAGGTCGTCGAATGCGCCGGTGGCCACGTTGCCCGCCTGGGCGCACACAATCGCCGGGCCGTCGCCCACGGCCATCGCCGCGCTCAGTGCGCCGGGGTCCATTCGGCCCTGAGCGTCGGCGGGCACCCGAACCGCCGTCCCCGTACCGAGGCCGAGGAGACGCAACGCCGTGTAGATCGTCGCGTGTGCCTGTGCGCCACAGAAGATCCGCGGTCGGGGAGCCCCGACGAGGCCGTCGGTTCCGACATCCCAGCCCGCCCGCGCCAGCACGGCGTGACGGGCGGCGGCCAGACACGTGGTGTTGGCGCCCTGCCCACCGGTGACGAACCCCACGCTGGCCGTGCCCGGCAGGCCGAGCAGCTCCAGGACCCACGCGGCGGTGGCGTCCTCGATCGCTGCCGCGGCGGGGGACAGGGAGTGAAAAGCCGCGCATTGGTCCCACGCCGAGACCAGCCAGTCCGCCGCCAGCGCCGCTGGCAGTGCGCCACCGACCACGAATCCGAAGTGACGCGGGCCCGCGCTGGCGACCAGTCCGTGTTCGGCGCCGGCCGCGAGCGCGTCGCTGACGGCGGCGGGGTCCTCGCGGTGCTCGGGCTGCGTGCCGCCGAGGGCATCGAGGACGACGCCGGCCGCGACGACGGCCCCCACGCGTCGGCTGGGCAGAGTGGCCAGGAAGGCCTCCGCATGGTCAGCGGCGGTGCGAAGGCCTGCGGTGCGGTCCGGCATGGTCGCGACCCTACGCCGCACGTCGAGGGCGCACCCGGCCGTCGGAGCCGGGCGGCGCGCTCAGCTAGAAGGGCGTTCGGCCTCCCCATCGGGGGGTGCGCTGTCACCGGTCAGCGCGAGAGCGATCAGCACGTCGGCCGCGGTGATGAACAGCCCCCACCAGTACATCCACTTGATCGTCGGATCGGGTTGGGCGGCAAAGAAAATGATCAGGAAGATCGGACCGACGGCGCCGAATGCGAACGTCATCAGCTGGATGCGTACATACCGCTTGAACCTCGACATTCTCCCCGTCCCCAAACCGCTCCGATCGGCCGTCAGCCCAACTCGCGCCGGGACCGTTGCCCGGGCCGATGGGCGGGGCTAGCCTGCGCTCATGACGATCGACCCCAAGACCACGGCAGTGGTGCTCATCGAGTACCAGAACGATTTCACCACCGAAGGCGGCGTTCTGCATGAAGCGGTGTCGGAGGTGATGGACAAGACCGACATGCTGGCCAACACCCGTGGGGTCGTCGACGCGGCGCGCGACGCCGGAGCGACGGTCATGCACACCCCGATCACGTTCGCCGAGGGCTACGCGGAGATCACCCGCCATCCGTACGGCATCCTCAAGGGCGTCGTCGACGGCAACGCTTTCGTGAAGGGGTCGTGGGGCGCCGCCATCGTCGACGACCTCACGCCTGCCGAGGGCGACATCGTCATCGAGGGCAAGCGCGGTCTCGATGCATTCGCCAGCACCAACCTCGACTTCATTCTTCGCAGCAAGGGGATCACGACGATCGCCCTCGGCGGTTTTCTCACCAACTGCTGTGTCGAATCGACCATGCGCAGCGCATACGAGAACGGCTACCAGGTCATCACCCTGAGCGATTGCGTCGCGGCAACCTCCATCGAGGAGCACGACAACGCGCTGAAATACGACTACCCGATGTTCTCCCGCCCGATGACAGCGGGCGAGTTCGTGCGCGAACTGTCGCCGTAGCACTCGCTCATCGCGTCACGATGGTTGACGAGGGCACGTCCGCTCTGTGAGGCAGCAAACTGCCAAGTGTGCGCGCGCCACGCGCCGGTGGTGTTTGATGGGTGTGGCGTGTGCTTAGCACGGGTAGCTAGAGGTCGTCGAAGCAGCGCTCGGCAGGTGTTCGTTCGCAGGGATGATTACGACGGCTACGTCGAAGACAGGGATGGGTGGACGATGCGGGCGGCAGTGGTGTGCGACGGGGGTAGCGTCGGTCAACCCGTGGCCGCGGCGAACCACTGTCGGTGCGCGTGACGGTGGTGGACAGCACATCCATGGAACCCAGCCTGGACTCGGTCGTCATGGCGGCCGCCGCCGAGCTCATGGCGGCCACGAAGGCGGATTCGAGCGCCGTCTGCGAGCGGGTGCTTGCTCACCTCGTTGACCAGCTGGGCATCGACACCGGGTTCCTCCGCTACAACGACCACGTCACGCGCACGACGACGCTGGTGGCGCAGTGGCCTCCACGGGATCATGTGCCGGATCCGGATCCGATCGGCGTCGTGCACTTCGCCGAAGCCGACCAGGTCTTCGCCATGGCCGAACATCTCAAGGCACCGACGGTGCTGCGCCCGGGCCCGGAGAACGAACGGTTCCAGCGGCGCATCCACGCGGCCACCGGCGTCATCGCGGTCTCACTGGCTTGCGTGCCCCTGCTGTCGGGAAATGTCACCACCGGAACGCTCGGCTTCGTCAAATACGGCGACCGGGACTGGACCGCCGCCGAACTGAATCCACTACAGACCATCGCGGCGCTGTTCGCCCAGTTGCAGGCGCGCATCGCCGCCGAGGAGCAACTCGGGTTCATCACCGATGACCTCACCGGCCTGCTGCACCGCAGGGCGTTGATCACCCACCTCGACGACCGGCTGCGCGAGGGCGAGCCCGGACCGGTGTCGGTGCTCTATCTCGACCTGGACCGGTTGAAGGCGATCAACGACTATCTCGGCCACGACGCGGGTGACTGGTTCATCAAGGTGTTCGCCCAGCGGTTGCGCGAGGACATCGCGACGGAGGCGCTCGCCGCCCGCGTCGGGGGTGATGAGTTCGTCGTCGTGCCTGCCGCGGCGATGGGGGTGGAAGCGGCCCGCGAATTCGCCCACCGGCTGCAGACGCGCCTGCACGAGCACGTCGTCATCGACTCCGCCGTGCTGGCCCGAACCGTCAGCATCGGTGTCGCAGTGGGGGTGCCCGGCCACGACACCACGTCGGACCTCCTGCGCCGGGCGGACCAGGCGGGCCTGGCAGCCAAGCAGGCGGGCCGCTCCAAGATCGCGGTGCTCACCCTGGATGCATCGCCGGAGAACGCCGCGCGCGACGACGTCGCGCTGCATCTCGCGGACACCCTCGACAGCAATGACGGCGCACTGGTCCTGCATTACCTACCCGAGGTCGACATGCGCACCGGGCGGATTCTCGGCGTCGAGGCCCTGGCCCGCTGGCACCACCCGACCCGTGGCCTGTTGCTGCCCGCGTCCTTCATGGGCGTCGCGGAGTCGATCAACCGGGCCGCCACCCTTGGCAGACTGGTGATACGCACCGCGTGCGCGGACTTCAGGAAATGGCGTTCCACCGGCGTCGGGCACGACATCACGTTGTCCATCAACGTCTCGCCGGTGCAGCTGCTGTCGACCAGCTTCGCCGAATCCGTGGCCGACACCCTCGATGAGTTCGAGATACCCCCTGCCGCACTGCGTCTGGAGATCACCGAAGGCGTTGTGGTGCTCGACATCGACACGACACGCAGGACCCTCGGCGCGGTGCGGGATATCGGCGTGAACATCGCGATCGATGACTTCGGCACCGGCTTCAGCGGATTCACACACCTGAAGTCGCTGCCGGTGGACTCCGTCAAGATCGACGGGCGCATCGTCTCCGAGATCGTCGACGATGCGGGCGACCTGGCGATCGTGCGGGCGATCCTAGCCCTCGGGGACGCCTTTGGGCTCGACGTCGTGGCCGAAGGGGTGGAGACGCCGGCCGTGTACAGGGCTCTGCTGAATCTGGGTTGCCTACGCGCACAAGGTTTTCTGTTATCTCGCCCGGCCGACGCCACAACGACGGAAGGCAAACTCGCGACAGGGATCCTGGCGGTCCCTTTCGAGTAGTTACGCCGGTGGTGTCGATACGCTCTCGGCAAGCGCGGCGAGTCTGTCGATCGACGCCGCCAGCTTCTCCGCTGTCGTGCCGCGCGCCCGGGGCAGCCGCGCCTCGTCGCGCAGTTGGGTCCAGTCGTAGGTGTGCGTGACGAGGCACCGCCGCTCCCCGAGCGGTTGCAGTTCCCACCGCCACAGATGACCGGGCGGATCGGCCCCGACCTCGGCGGGTCGCCAGGCGATGAGTCTGCCCTCGTCGAACTCGACGACATGGTTCTCCCGGACACCGCCCATCGTGAGCGTCATGGTGAACACGTCGCCGACCGCGCACACCCGCTGGTGCGGTTGCGCCTCCACCAGGTTGTCGTTGCCGTCCCAGCGCGGTTGCTGAGCCGGATCGGCGATCAGTTCGAACACTTCCGACGCGGGCACCTCGATGCTGCGGCTCGCATGAACAACGCGCTCAACACGGTCAGCGTCATCACTCACGAGCGTCAAGTTACTCCGTGCAGCCTCGACCGGATTCCCCGCCCTCGGGTCAGGCTGGCACCACCACGGTCAGTGCACGGCCGTGGCACTCCACCCGCATTCCCGCCCGGCGCGCCATCCGGGCCACCGCGCCGGCATCGCCGGGTTCGGACCGCGTCGTGGCCAGCACCCGGGCCAGCCTGCCCTTGTGCGCCTTGTTGAAATGGCTTACCACCGTGCGGGTTCCGTCGGGGTGCTCGGCGCGCACGTCGACGCTGACCGCGCCGGGCAACCGGCCCAGTGCCCCGTAGGACCCGGACCGCAGGTCGACCACAAGTTCCTCGGAGCCGAGCCGGTCCAGCAGGGGATCGAGGACCGGCCGCCAGCGGGTGGCCAGGGTCGGCTGCTCCGGCAGCTTCGACGTCGCCGACAGCCGGTAGGCGGGCACCGGGTCCGCGGCGCGCAACATCCCGAACAGCGCAGAGCAAATCACCAGCCGGGCATCCGCCCGCGCTGCCTCGCCGGGCCGCAACGACCCGACGTCCAGCGCCTCGTAGAGCACCCCGGTGTAGCGGCCGATCGCTGGCAGCGTCGGCGATTCACGCAGCCGGGCGTTACGCTCGATCGCGGCGTCCTGCGACGGGTTGAGGCCAAGTGCGCGCCTGCTCGCGTCGCGGTCGGCAGCCAGCTCGACCAGTTCGTCCACGAGCTCTTTGCGCAACGACTCAAGCGCGGGGAAGCTGAGGTCGCTCAGGCGAAGTGGCGGACCATCGCCGCCGGCACGTTTGGTCTCCGAGGGCGGAAGCAGCACGATCACGCGACCACGGTAGACGGCCTCGGCACCGGCGAGGGGAGGGCTACCCCGGCCTGTGATGCACCGACACCGCGTAGTCACCGCCGGTGAATGGTTCGCGATCCCAGGTCGCCCACCGATCGACTGCCCGCAGACCGGCCTGCTCGGCGAGCCGGTCGTACGTCTGAAGCGCCAGCCGATCCGGCCGGATCGAGAACCCGCAGACCAGCAGACCCGCCGGGGCCAGCCGGCCCGCGAGCCCGCGCAGCACGCGGCCCTCCGTGCCCGGTTCGAGGAAGATCATGACGTTGCCCGCCAGCAGGATCAGGTCGAATTCGGTTGCCGGGCCGGGCAGTTCGGCCAGGTCCGCCTCGACCCAGGACAGCCCGGGGGCTTTCGCGCGGGCCCCGGCGAGCATTGCCGGGTCGGCGTCGACGCCCACCGCCGCGAAGCCGCGCCGGTCCAGTTCGATCGCCACCCGGCCGGTTCCGCAGCCGGCGTCCATGACCCGCGTCCCGCCGGACTCGCGCAGCAGCGCCTCGACCAGATCGGCCTCGCCGTGGATGTTCTGGCCTGCTTCGATCAGGTCGCGCCAGCGGGCGTCGTAATCATCGCCACGCGGAGCGCCGGTGCTCTGCCACCGCGTTCCCACCAGCCATCCCCCTTCAGCGCGCTGCCGTCGACCGACGCTTCAGTCGCTTCAGTGTAGGAAGTAGAAACCAGGCTCGTCATCGCGCCGCCACGAGGAGGGGGACCCGTTGCTCCGCCGTGGTCACCGACCCGTGCTGCCCGATCAGCGACGACTCCAACGGCTCGACGATGCGCCGCACAACCGCCGCCGAGCCGCATGCCGCCGCGACGACATCGCCGATCCGCCGCACGACGCGGTCGTCGATGCGATCGCCGAACCAGCCGGCGGCGATCGCCTGCTCCCGGGGCAGCACCCACGCGCGTCCGGACAACGTCTCCCGCCACGCATTCAGCACATCGGCGGCCGCGCCGTCGACGGTGTAGACGTGCCGAGCGCGAGGTTCGCCGCCGATCGCCGCCACACCGTCCTGCAACGCTGGGCAACTGTCGGCGTCGACGACGTCGGCAGGGTCGACGGCCACCATGCCGTGGTCGGCCACCACCGCGAGCATCCCGCCCCGTGGCAGCCCATTCACCAGCACCTCGACCAGGCGATCGATCTGCCGAAGCTGCATGAGCCACGGGGGCGACCCTGGCCCATGCAGGTGGCCCACCATGTCCAGCGCCCCGTGATAGCCATAGCAGAAGCCGCGGCCCGCGACCGCCGACAGCACCGCGGTGGCCAGGCCCCGGAGATCACCGAGGTCGCCGATGCCGATGTAGCGACCGCCGCGCAGAACCGCCCGTGTCAGACCGGAACCCGCGAACTCCGCGCCGGACACGACACTGACCGAGACGCCAGCCGACGCCGCCCGCTCGAACGTGGTGGGAATGGGCTGTACCTGCTCGGGCGGGAACGCATCACGCAGATCGTCGCCCCACGGGTGGGGCCGCCACCGCAGCGCATTGACGACGCCAGCGTCGTCCAGGCGGAAGGAGTAGCCGACCATGCCGTGCTCACCGGAGCGTCTGCCGGTTCCGATGGCGGCCAGGCCGGCGGCGGTGGTGGAGGGAAAGCCGACCTGCAGGGTGCGGCCGCGCAGCGCGGCAAGGGTAGGCGCGTCGTCGGCGTGGGTGTCGAGCAACTCGGCGCCGAGGCCATCGATCAGCAGCACGCAGACCCCGGCGACGCCGCCGGGCAGCGTGATCCGTGGCTCGAAACCCGCCACGCCCATCGCGGCCAGCAGTGAAGGCACGACGTCGGCGAGGTGCGGCAGGTCCGGATCGGGCTGCGGTGGCTCCACGGTGCGAGCTTGCCACGGCCGGGTGGCCGTGCGCACGGACCCGGTTGGATAGGTTGGTGGCCGGTCCGGTCCGGCACGGCAGAGGGGTTGACGATGCAGTTTCGCCGCAGGCTCGCGGGTTCCGGCCTGCGCACCGAATCCCGTGTGAATCCTGATGCGCCGTGGGAATCAGCCGATCCCGAATCGACGCCGGGATATGCGTCGCCCTTCACCGAGGCGTTCGAGTGGCAGCACGCCACCGCTTCGGGAGCAACCGACGGGGATGTCGTTCTTCCGTTTCAGCCCTTGTCGTTTCGCGACTTCATGCTGTTCGAGCAGCACACTGTCGACGCGAGCCGCGGTTACGCACGACGATTCCTGCCCGCGGCATCACGACTGGCCGCCGTGGCGGAACGGGTGACCCGCAGGCCGTTTCGCCCGTTTTGGCCCGCGGCGCTGTGGTATCGGCAGCCGATCTATTACATGGGCAATGCCCTGACGTTCGTCCCGAGCGGGGTGCCGGTCGCGTTTCCCGGCTACTCACGAGCGCTCGACTACGAGCTGGAGCTGGGCTTTGTGCTCAAAGCACCGCTGCGCGACGCCACCCCGGCCGAGGCGGAGCGGGCGATCGGGGCGTTCGTGGTGGTGTGCGACTTCAGTGCCCGCGATGTCCAGATCGCGGAAATGAGAAGCGGTTTCGGTCCGCAGAAGGCCAAACACTTCGCCGGGTCGCTGTCGCAGACCGCGGTGGTCGCCGATGCGGTGTTGCCGAGGTGGCGCGAGCTTCGTGCGACGGTGCGGATCAACGGCGAGGTGATCGCCCGGCCCGCGGCGGGCACCGCCAGGTACTCGCTGGGCGAGGTGCTCGCGCACGCCTCGGCCAGCGAATCGCTTCATCCCGGCGAGTTGTTCGGGACCGGCACGTTCGTCGGCGGCAGCGGCATGGAGTGCGACAGGTGGCTGCACCCCGGTGACAGCCTCGAACTCGAGATCGAGGGCGTCGGCCGAATCGAGCATCCGATCCGCTGACATCCGCTCAGCCGTGGGCGGCTATTCGGCGGGACGACGACGCGCCGACGGCCGCCGCGGCCAGGCAGGCCACCGCGACCGCGCTCGCGAACCAGGGGAACACCGCGGCCAGGGACCACCGCGTCGCCGCCCAGCCCGCCAGGATGGTGGGAATCGCCATGCCCGTGTAGGCCAGCAGGTAGTAGGCGGACATCGTCTCCCCGCGCCGTCCGGCGGGCACCACGTCGGACAGGTGCCGCAACGATCCGCCGAAGCCCAGCCCGAAGGTCGCGCCGAGCGCCGCGGCGGCGGCGAACACCAGCACCCACAGGTGGGTGATCAGGGCCGGCACCGTCAGCAGCAGCGCGATCGCCATCCCTAGGTCACCGACGATCGCCGCGCGGCGGGCCGGGACCCGGGTGGCGACCAGCTGCGCCATCGCGGCGGCGAACGCGGTGATCGCGACCACCCCGCCACCGAACACCAGATTGTCGATGTGGGTCTGCCGCGCGGCCAGGGAGGGATACAGGGACAACAGCACCCCCAGCACCGACCAGGATGCCGTCGCGCCCAGCGCGGCGAACCAGAAGTCCGCGCGGATCTCCTGCGGCACAGATGGTTTGGCGATGCGGATGGGGCCACCGGAGCGCTCCGTGTGGGTTTCGCGCAGGGCCAGCACCCCGATGCCGACCAGCACGCAGACGGCCGCGACCACGGCGTACGGCGTGCGCATCGGGTGCGGAGCGTACTGCGCGAGCAGCGCGCAGCCGATCACGGCAACCGTCATACCGATGTTGAAGCTGACGCCGCTGAGTTGGCCGGTCCGCAGGCCGTGATGCGGCCGAAGGTCCAGCAGCGCGGCCGCGCCCACCACCACGATGGAGCCGACCGCGCCGCCGTGGATGGCACGCGCGAGCACGAGCAGCGCCATGCTGTCGGCCAGAAGGAACACGCCCAGCCCGACGATCATCGCGATCAGCGCACCGACCAGCACGGGCTTGCGGCCCACCACATCGGAGATGCGGCCGGCGACGAGCACCGCCGCCAACGCGGCAAAGGCGTACACCGCGAACACGATCGTCGTCGCCAGCGGCGTCAGATGCCACACCCTCTGATACATGCCGTACAGCGGCGCGGGCATGCCGGACACGCCCAGTGCCACACCGCTGAGGACGAGCAGCAGGGGGTAAGCCCAGCGCTGCGTGTCATTGCCGGGCCCATGATCCACCACGCCACCCACTTCGACCACTCCCATGAGGTAGGTTTGACAACAATCAAACCTTGTCGAGCATACGCCGGGTTTGATGATCATCAAACTCCATGGAGGGCACGCGATGACGGGGCCGACGGCGGCGGGCTACATCGAATCCGCGGTCGAATCCGCCGGGATTCGCGTACCGCTTCACCAAGTACTGGCCGCACTCCAGGATCCGGTGCGGCTGGAGATGGTGCGTCGACTCAGCAACGCGGGCACCCCGCTGCAGTGCTCGACGCTCTACGACGGAATCAACAAGTCGACCGCGACGCATCACTTCAAGATCCTGCGCGAGGCGGGTCTGGTCGAGCGGACCATCGTCGACGGGCTGCCGCACCAGCGGTTGCGGGCCGACGAGATCAACGCGGCGCTGCCCGGGCTGCTGACCTCGATCGTGACCGTGGCCAATCGCGAGGCGCACCCGCAACGGCCGGCGTGATCGCCCGCCGGCCCGCCGCCGATCCACATTCGCCGGTCAATTCCGGGCGTGCCGCTCGGCCGGAGCCGTTGGCGCGCAAGATGATCCGTGTGACACTCGCCGCCGCAGCGGTCGCGGCCCTGCCGCAGTGCGCCGCGCCCTCCGCGCCGCCGATCGAGGCGAACCCGACCCCGACACTGGCGCCCACGACGGCGCCGCCGGCAATCACCAGCCCGCCTGCCGCCGAACCGCCGCGGCGAGAATCGCTACCGGCGACGGTCCATCCCGTGACCGCCGCCGAGCTGGGTGCGACGTGGCGGCCCGGTTGCCCGCTCGGGCCGGAGCGTCTACGACGGGTGGAACTCGACCATCTCGGCTTCGACGCCGAGATCCATCGTGGCAGCCTGATCGTGCACGAGGATCTGGTGGCCGAGACCATCGACATCTTCGCGCAGCTGCGCGCCATCGACTATCCGATCGAGCGGATGCAGACCGCCGACCACTATCCCGGCGCAGACGATGAGCTGTCGATGAGGGACAACAACACATCGGCGTTCAACTGCAGGGACATCCCCGGAACCGGTCGGTGGTCCGAACATGCCTACGGCCGCGCGATCGACGTCAACCCTCAGCTCAACCCCTACATCGACGCGCGCGGCGCCTTCCAACCCGCCAACGCTGGCCCCTACGTGGACCGTGACCGCATCGACCCGGGGCTGCTACACGATGGAGATCCAGCGATCCTCGCATTCACCGATCGCGGTTGGCGCTGGGGCGGCCACTGGCGCTCACCCATCGACTACCAGCATTTCGAACGCCCGTGACGCTCAGGGCTGCGGCAGCCGAACCACCTGGACGAAGAACTCGTCGATCTGCCGGACCGCGATCATGAACTGATCGAGATCGACGGGTTTGGTCACATAGGCATTGGCATGCAGTTTGTAGCTACGCAGGATGTCTTCCTCGGCCGAGGACGTGGTCAGCACCACCACGGGAATGTGGCACAGTTCGGTGTCGGACTTGATGCGTTCGAGCAGCTGGCGCCCGTCGTATTTGGGCAGGTTCAGATCGAGCAGGATCAGATCGGGCCGCGGCGCATCCTTGTGCTCGCCGCGCCGGTACAGGAAATCCAGCCCCTCCTCGCCGTCGTGGGCAACGTGCAAATTGTTGTTGATCTTGTTGTGCTCGAAGGCTTCCCGCGTGATCAACTCATCCCCGGGATCGTCCTCGACGAGCAGCACGTCAATGGCGCGACCACCCGATTTCATTGGTGTGTTCCCTCCAAGAAGGCCTTCGGTGTTTCATCGATGCGGGCTGGCACGGTGAAGCGGAAGCGGGTTCCGGCGGTGTAGGTCGTGTCGATCCAGATGGTGCCGCCATGATATTCGACGATCTTCTTACACAATGCCAGACCGATGCCCGTCCCAGGGTAGGCATCGCGTCCGTGCAGCCGCTGGAAGATCACGAATACTTTGTCGACGAACTCTTCACCGATGCCAATACCGTTGTCGGACACGGTGATCAGCCATTGTCCGTCGTGATCGCCGGTGCCGGCCTGGCAGTCGATGACGATGCGGGGCGCGGTGTCACCGCGCTGGAATTTGACAGCGTTGCCGATGAGGTTCTGCCAGAGCATCCCGAGCAGGGTGGGGTCGCCGACCGTGTGCGGAAGACCAGCCGGGGGACGCACGATCTCGGCGCGCGCCTCGGCCAGCACGGTGTCGAGATTGGCCAGGGCGTCGTCGAGCACCGCGTCCAACTCCACATCGGCCTGGGTCACGTTGAGCCGGCCGACGCGCGAGAAGGCCAACAGGTCGTTGATCAGTACCTGCATCCGCTTCGCGCCGTCGACGGCGAAGGCGATGTACTCGACGCCGCGATCGTCGAGCTTGTCGCGGTACCGCTTTTCCAGAAGCTGGCAGAACGCGGTCACCTTCCGCAGCGGTTCCTGCAGATCGTGCGAGGCGACGTAGGCGAACTGCTCGAGTTCGGCGTTGGATCTTCGCAATTCGACCGCCTGCTCGTCGAGCACCTGGGTCTGCTCGGCCAGCTGCTGCGCGGCTTCCCTGGAGGCGCCGAGCTCGTCGACGATCCGCTGCCGCATGTCCTCCACATCGGCGGCGATGGCCCGGATGTCCTTGGGGCCCCGCGGGGTGATCCTGGTGTCGAAGTTGCCCTGTGTGATGCGCCTGCACGCCGCAGCCAGCGCACCGAGCGGCCGGGTGACGGCGCTGCGGACCAGGATCGCGAGCAGGATGGCGGTGAGCGCTGCGGTCACCCCTATGGCGACCAGAACCGCGTCCCGCCAGGCGCGCGCCCGTTCGAGCTTGGCGATATCGGCGTTGCGCGCCGCCGCGAGATCCTCGTTCTGCCTGTCGAAAAGCTCACGGATACTGTCGAATTCGGCCTTTCCCCGGACCGCGGTCCCGCTGGCGACGATGTTGGGCCTGCCGGGGACCACACCGGCGATCAGTGGTTCGGCATAGGCCCGCCGCCACTCCGCCGAGGCCTCCTCGATGCGCTGCAGATCGGCGATCAGCTCGTCCCGGTCGCCGATCCGTCGCCTGATCTCGTCGGAAGCCTGGCGTTCGGCCCGCTGCCCGTCGTAGTACGGGCCGAGGTACTGCCGGTCGGCGGCGATAAGATAACCCCGGACGGCGGTCTCCTGGTCCCGCAGCGCCGCCTGCAGCTGATACGCCGAGACTCGCGCCGGCTGTATCTCATCGATCAGTTGCCTGGACACGTCGTCGGTGTGATTGAGCAGGATCGCTGCGGCCACCGCTCCGGCGAGCACCACGGCGCCCATCACCGAGAGGACGGCGACGAGCCAACCGGCAACGGTGAGCTGCGAACCGCGCGGCGCCCCCGCAGATGACGTCACGTACCCGTCCGCTCCACCCGCACGACGGCGATGTCGTCGCTGATCCCGCCGTGGGCCTGTGCCAGGCGCTCGGCCGCGTCGATGAGCGCATCGACGAAAGCCGCGCCCGGCAGGTCCGCGATCGAGCGGGCCAGTTCCAGCAGCCCCTGTTCGCCGAGGCGCTCGTTGCCCGCGCCGGTGTGCCCCTCGAACACGCCATCGGTCAGCAGAACCAGCCCGGCACCGACGGGCAGGTCGACGTGGTCGGCCACCCAGTCCCCGGAATTCAGTCCCAGCGCCGGCGCGCCGGGCGGCTCGACCCATTCGACCTTGCCGCGGTGGTGCAGCAACATACCAGGGTGACCGGCCCGCACCGCGGTGATCTGCGGGCCCTCCGGTGGTATCGCCAGGCTCATCACCGTGGCGAATATTCCGCTGCCCGCGCGTTCGGTGCGCAGGATCCGGTCGAGCTCACGCATCCGGTCGGGTCCGCGCAGGCCGGCGAACGTCAGCGCGCGCCAGGCGATGCGCAGTGCGACGCCGAGGGCCGCCTCGTCGGGTCCATGGCCGGCGACGTCGCCGATCATGACATGCACGGTGCGGTCCGGAGTCTGGACGAAGTCGTAGAAGTCCCCGCCGAGCAGCGCATTCTCCCGGCTGGGTCGGTAGCGGGCGACAATGTCGACGCCCGGGTTCTCGAGCAGCAGGGGGGAGGGCAGCAGGCCCCGCTCCAGGCGGGCGTTCTCCACCGCCCGCAGCTGGCTGGCGTGCAGGTCCACCGCGGTCAGCTCGGCGCGCTTTCGCTCGATCGCGTACAGCAGTGCGCGGCGCAGCATGTCCGGTTCGACCCGGCCTTTGACGAGGTAGTCCTGGGCACCGGAAGCCAGCGCGGAGACGCCGAAGTGTTCATCGCTGAGGCCGGTCAGTACGACGATCGGGACCGTTGCGTCCTGCCTTGCGATCCGCTTGATCGCCTCCACGTCGTCGGCGTCGGGCAGGTGGATGTCAAGAAGCACGCAGTCCGGGTGCGCGGACGCGAGCTGACGCTCGGCCTCCGCCATCGTCTGCGCCCACACCGTGCGGATGTCGACCGCGGCGTCGGCGATCAACTCCTCAACGAGCAACGCATCGGCGCGATCGTCCTCGACGAGCAGGACCGCTAGCGGCTCGGAGTGTGGACCGCGGGCGTCGCCGGGGTTCGGCGACATTGCGCGCCAAGGGTCACGGGGCGCCCGCATCACTTAACACGTCCCTCGTCGAGTGAGAATGACTCGACAATACCCACTGCGACACCCACTGTGCCCCGGCACCGCGATGAGACAATCATCGCCTCCCGCAGCCACGAGATCCACCTTCTGCAGACAACGTGCGAATGGACGTCTGCAAAACGTGGATCTCGCATGAATCCCTGTCAAGACGCCAGGGGCGCACCCGTGCGGCCGCGGATCTCGGCCACGGTCACTCCCGGCGCCCGCTCCGCCAGGCGCAGGCCGTCCACGGTGACATCGATGACGCCGAGATCGGTGATGATGCGGTCCACCACCGCCTGCCCGGTCAGCGGCAAGGTGTTCTCGGTAAGGATCTTCGGCGAGCCGTCCTTGGCGCAGTGCTCCATCAGCACGATCACCTTGCGAGCGCCGTGCACCAGGTCCATCGCTCCGCCCATGCCCTTGACCAGCTTGCCCGGGACCACCCAGTTGCTCAGGTCGCCGCGCGCACTCACCTGCATCCCGCCCAGGATCGCCGCATCGACCTTGCCGCAGCGGATCATCGCGAAGCTCGCCGCGGAGTCGAAGAAACTCGCGCCGGTCGTGGTCGTGACGGTTTCCTTGCCCGCGTTGATCAGGTCCGGGTCCTCGTCACCCTCATAGGGGTAGGGGCCCAGCCCGAGAATGCCGTTCTCCGACTGCAGCACGATGTGCACACCGTCGGGGACATGCCCCGGGACCAGGGTCGGCAGGCCGATGCCCAGGTTCACGTAGTCGCCGTCACGCAGCTCGGCGGCCGCCCGAGCGGCCATTTCATCTCGGGTCCAGGCCATCAGGCCGCTCCCAGGTCGCGCGCCCGCACCGTGCGCCGTTCGATGCCCTTGGCCGCGATATCGGCCACAGTCAGCGGTAACACCCGATCCACGTAGATGCCGGGCAGGTGGATGGCATCGGCATCGAGCTCACCCGGCTCGACGAGTTCCTCGACCTGAGCCGCGGTGACCTTCGCCGCCATGGCACACAACGGATTGAAGTTCCGCGCCGCCTTGCGGAACATCAGATTGCCGTGGCGGTCGCCCTTCCAGGCGTGGACCAGCGCGAAGTCCGGCCGCAGCGCTTCCTCGAGGACGAATGTCTGGGCGGCTCCGTCCCAACTGAACCGCCCCTCCGGCCTGGGCGGTGAGGCGATCGCGACGGTGCCGTCGGGTGCATAGCGGATGGGCAAGCCGCCGCTGGCGATCTGGGTGCCGACGCCGCTTCGGGTGTAGAACGCAGCGATGCCGGCGCCGCCTGCGCGCAGGCGTTCGGCCAGTGTGCCCTGCGGGATCAGCTCGATCTCCACCTCGCCGGCGAGGTACTGGCGTTCGAGTTCCTTGTTCTCTCCGACGTAGGACGCGATGAGGCGGCGGATCTGCCTGTTCTCCAACAACAATGAGTTTCCGACGCCGACGATGCCGCAGTTGTTGGACACCAGGGTGATGTCCCGGCTGCCCCGCTCGGCCAGCGCGGCCACCAGTGTCGCGGGGATGCCGCAGACGCCGAACCCCCCGGTGGCCAGCAGCACCGAATCGCCGATATCGCACACCGCCTCGGTCGCGGTCGCAACGGTCTTGTCCATGGCCGCCTTTCAGTTCAGTTTCGCGAGTTGGTCGAGGACGAGTTCGGGCGGCGCCGTCGACGGGATGGTCGTCACGAGAACCTCGGCTTCGGGGATGTCGGCGGTACCCGCGGTCCAGAATTCGGGCGCGATGACCCCGATGGCGGGATCGCCGGTGGCCGTGTGGATTCCGTCGGCATCCCAGACGGCCAGCGACCAGTCGAAGTGCGATGTCACGTTGGCCAGGGCGGTGTAGGGCGCCTCGGGCAGTTGCGCGTCCCTGCTGTCGAGCAGCACCAGGGCCACCGGCAGCGTCCCCAGCCTGCCGAGCCATTCGGCCATGTACATCGACGCGCCGTCCGCTCGGTCGGCGTCTACACCGTCCAGTGGCGTACCCGCCACCTGATGCGCCGACACCAGCCAGGACGCGGGCGACGGTAGATGCAGGATCAGTTGCCGCCGTGCGGTTTTCGCGACAGTCTCGAGCACCTCGACGGTCGCCGCCAGCAGCGGGCCGTCGGCCAGCAGGGTGCGCAGCGGGTAGCCGGTGCGGCTCCGCGCACCCATCGCCGTGGCCAGTTCCGGCCGTGCGCCGGTGTGTGCGGCGTGCATCCGCCGGACGTCGATCCACAGGGCATCGGGATCCAGCAGACCCCTGACCTGGCCGAAATGCCCGGCCATCAGGGTGGTGTCGGTCCACGGGATGGGTGCGCCCTGGCGGATCACCGCGGTGGAGTAGTCGGCGTCGTCGATCAGCAGTGGCCGGATGCGCCCGGTGGGCGCGGCGGCGACAAGCGATTTCACACTCATGGAAGTCCTTCAACATCGCAGGGACGGTGGCGGCCCCGGGCCCCCTCCGGGACCGCCACCGGTTTCAGGTGAGCCGGTCGACGTTCTCGCCGTACTTGGCCTCCAGTTCGGCGATGCGCGCCTCGAGCTTGCCGATCTTGACCTCGCGGCGGTCGGGCACCATGACGATCGGCAGTTCGGCCAGCGGCGCCGTGACCCGATCCGGGCCGTCGATGGTGTAGACCGTGGCCGTGATGTCCTGGTTGTCCTCGGTCCAGGCGCCCCACGATCCGTAGTAGGCCAGGTCTTTCGGCGGCTCCGGGGTGACGAACTCCTCGTAGAACTCGGCGAACGGCTTACCGCGTTGCAGCCGGGCCGCGCGGGCACCGGCCCGCGCGGCTTCGGTGCCTGCCACGTCGAGACGGAACGTCCTGGGGTCATAGCGCACCCCGAAGATCTCCTCGGCCACCTTCTGGCTGATCCGGCCGAGTTCGGCGTCGCGCACCACCGACTCGGGCAGCCGCTCCAGCGGATCGCCGTAACCGCCGCCCGCCCCCTGGCTGATCATGTACAGCTCGCCGTCCTTGGCCAGGTCGAACTGCAGGCCCATGTGGTAGGTGGAGTAGCGGCCGTCCGGGAAGGGTCGCTCGTTCATCACCTTCTCCATCGACAGGTCGAACTTCTTGTTGTCCCGGCGGAAATGCTCGTAGACGTTGGTGCCCTTGACCATGGCCAGCGGATAGGTGCCACACCCGTAGCCGCCGTACATCCCGTAGATCGACGAGAACTTGGCGCCGGAGGTCACCGTCATGAAACCCCACTGCGGGGTGCCCTCGGCGGCGACGATCATCTCGTAGCCCATCCCGCCGGTGAACTTGCCGAAGCCCATGTTGTCGCGCACCAGCCGCTTGGCCACCAGCTGCATGAACGGCACCTCTTCCTCCATCACCTCCTGCTCGGCGGTGTCGGCCATCGCGCAGAACAGCGGCGACACGGCATCCTCGCCGTCGCGGAACGGCTTTGCGCCACCTGGCATCCCGTTCAGATCGGCGCACAGGTTGCCCACCATGTCGCCGTGCTGGGTGATGCCGCCCCACAGGAACGTGTTGATCTGGTTGAACCAGTTGGACACCACGTTGGAGTACTTGTGCGGCGTGGAGAACGACATCCGGCTGTAGAGCGCCTGCATGCAGGAGAAGCCGCGGAAGGAGGCCTGCAGCGACTGCCCCATCGGGGCGTCGTATGACGCGTCGGCCCAGGTGCCCTCGTCGGAGACGATCTCGATGCAGCTCATCGCGGCGGTGCAGCGCGGCAGGTCCGGCCACCAGAACGCCAAGATCGCCTGCATCATCATCGATTTCACCGAACACAGCGGCGAATTGATGGCCCGGTTGAGGATCTCCGGTCCGGTTCCGCGCAGGTCGACGGTCATGTGGTCGCCCTTGACGGTGATCTTGCAGGCGAACTTGATGAGGATGTTCTCCTTGAGCGTGCTGTCCATGAACTGGTCGAAACGGTAGGTGCCGTCCGGCAGTTCGGCGATGCGCCTGCGCACCTCGGCGTCGACGTCCTCGACGGTGGTGCGCAGGGCGGCGACGAACGTGTCGACCCCCACCTCGTCGATCACCTTGTCGATGCGCTCCATGATCTTGCGCACCGCGGTGATCTTCACCTTCAGATCCGCCAGCTGCAGCTTGGGGTCGCGCACCGAATGCTGCAGGAAGGTCAGCAGATCCCGGCGCAGCTCACCGCGTTCGACGATCTTGAACGGGCTCATCCGCAGGCCGTCGTCGAACGCCGTCTCCGAACCCGACGGCATGCCGCCGGGTTCACAGGCGCCGTTCTCACCCTCGTGGATGGTGGCCGCCACCCACGCGATGATCTCGTCGTCGCGGATGATCGGCATGATCATCGACTGATCGGTGTTGTGGACGTTGCCGAACCGGGCGTCGTTGTGGATGAACCCGTCGCCCGGGTTGATGCCGACGGTCGGCTCGTCCTTCCAGTACTTCATCACGTACCGGATCGGGTGGTGCAGGATGGCGCTGAACGCGATCACGCCGTGGCACGACAGGTAGGACACGTCCCCGGAGGCGGTGTAGATCGCGGTGGTGAGGTCACCCCACTTGGCGCCGGGGGCGGCGCCCTGGGCCTCGCACATCTCGTACCCCTCGTCCAGGGCGCCGGCGATGCGCTTGCGGATCCGTTCCACCTGCAGACGGTCCACGCCGGCGGCGATGGCCACCTCCTCGTGCAGTGAGCGTTCGGAGATGCTGTGGCTGCGCATGATCTCCCGGTCGGGGCCGAGGAACAGCGTGGTCTCGTCCATGAACTGATCGACCCACTGCTGCTCCTCGGCGGTGAGGCTGGCGGCCGGGCGGTCGTTGACTGCGGTCATGTCTTGTTGTCCTTAACTCTGGGGTTTTCAGTCCTGCAGGAACCACACGGCGCCCTGGGCGGTGGGTTCCAGCCGCCAACCGGGTTCGACGAGGAAGGTGGTGTTCTCGGTGGTGACGATCGCGGGGCCGGCGATGACGCGGTCCGGACCGAGCGCGCCCTGGTCGTACACCGGGGTGTCAATCGGGGTGTCGATGCCGATGAAGTACGCCTTGCGGCTGCCCACCGGCGTGGGTGCGGTCCGCGCGCCGCCGTGCCCCAGCGAGTCGAAGTTCACCACGTCGCCGTCGACGTAGGCGGCGACCCGCACGGTGTTACAGCGGATTCCGGCCTCCGGTGCGGCCGACGACGCTCCGAAGCGGTGGCTGTAGACGTCACCGAAGGTCTTGATGATCCCCAGCACGTCACCGACGCCGGTGATGCGGCGGATGTCGCTCAGCGCGACGGCCTGGGTCAGCAGCTGGTTCCCGTAGCGCATGTCCAGCTCCAGCCGGTAGCGGACATCCTCACCGGAGAAGCCCTGCCGGATCAGGTCTTCGCGGCCGCGGGCCTCCAGTTCCTCAACGACGGCATTGAATTCGTCGTAGTCGTCGTAGAGCGCCCGGGTAGTGGCGTTGTACATCGTGACGTGCACACCGCGCTCGTGGAAGTGCAGCTGCTTCATGTTGCCCGCGCCGCACGCCGAGAACACTGATGAGAATGGCGGCGCCAGAACACGTTTGATACCGGCGTGGCGGGCGATGCCGCAGGCGTGCAGTGGGCCGTTGCCGCCGTAGGCCAGCATCGTGAAGTCCTCGGGCAGGTAGCCGCGCACTCGCAGTTCCTTGCCGATGCCGATGGCCATCTGTTCGTCGACACCGTCCTTGATCACCCTGGCGACGTCGATCGGGTCCATGTCGAGGTGGTCACACAGCTCCTCCTCGATGGCGAACAGCGAGCGCTTCGGGTTGAGCTTGATGTAGCCGTTGGCGTAGTTGTCCGGGTCGAGGTAGCCGAGCAGCAGGTCGGCGTCGGTGACGGTGGGCTTCAGCCCGCCTCGGTCGTAGCACGCCGGGCCCGGGTTCGAACCCGCCGACTTGGGGCCGATCTTGACGGAATTGTGGATGCGGTCGTAGCTGGCGATCGAGCCGCCACCTGCGCCCAGCGTGTCCAGGTGCACCATCGGCACCGACACCAGCCAGCGGTCGATGGTGGGCAGGAAGTCGTAGTGCTTCACCCCGCCCTCGGGCACCAGACCGATGTCGAACGAGGTGCCGCCCATATCGGTGGCGATGACGTGGCCGATTCCCGTCTCGTTCGAGAGGTGTTCGGCCGCACCGACACCGGCGATCGGGCCGGAGTGGATGGTCTGCAGCGCATCGGTGGAGTTCATCTGCGCCATGCCGCCGGAGTTGTGGATGACCAGCATCGGCTTGTCGTAGCCGAAGTCGCGCAGATTGCTCGACAGCTGGGCCAGCGCGTGGAACATGATCTCGTGCAGGTAGCCGTCGATGATCGTCGACGTGGCGCGCACGTACTCACCCTTGCGGCCCGACACCTGATGGCCGAGCAGCACGGGGATGGCGCCCAGTTCGTGCGGCGGGAACTCGTCGAGGATGATCTCCTGGATCGCCAGCTCGTGTTCGGCGTTCTCGGTCGCGTTGACCAGCGACACCACGATCGCCTCCGCGCCGGCGTCCACCAGTTCGCGCACCACGGTGCGGACGTCGTCGGGATCCAGCCGCGCCACCACCTTTCCCGCAGAGTTCACGCGCTCCTTGACCGAGCGGATCATCGCCCGGGGCACCAGCGGTTCCGGTCGTTCGGCGGCCGGAAGGTTCTGCTGCATCGCGTAATCCAGGCCCTCGCCGTAGCCGCGGCCGCGGGACAACGGGATGGTGTCCTCGAAGCCGTGGGTGACGATCGCCGCGACCTTGGGGCCGTTGCGCTCGATCAGCGCGTTGGTGCCCAGCGTCGTGGCGTAGCGCACGGAATCCACCTCGGAGAGCACCGTGGAGCGGTCCAACCCGGCCCGCTTACAGGCGAGATCGAGTGCGTCGTTGAACCCGATGGCGAGGTTGTGGTGGGTGGTCAGTGCCTTGGCGTCGATATAGATGTCGTCCCAGACGAAGAAGCAGTCGGTGAAGGTTCCACCGATGTCGACCGAAATACGTTTCATCTCTTGTGTTCTCCTGTACAGGTCTGTCGAGGGATCAATGCGGATGGCCGGCGGCCTTGGGCGCGGTGGTTGTCTTCGCGCGGAGCGCGGTGGTTGTCTTCGCGCGGAGCGCGGCGGTGTACTTCTGGGCGTCCTCGCCCGGCCCGTAGTTGTGCACGGCTTCGGCGTCCACGCCGCGCTCCTCCCACTGCTTGCGCAGCGCGGCGATGTCGACGGCGATGTCAATACTCGGCGGGTGACCCGGGGGCAGGTATTCGCATTCGATCTGGGTGCCGCAGCCGGGGCAGTAGTACTCCAGGATCCGGCAGTACGCGGGATCCGGGCTGAAGGTGTACTCGTAGCGTTCGGGATCGATGACCGGCTGGTGGATCTCACGGGGATCGCGGTCGAAGACCAGGGTTCCCGGCTTGTAGTTGCCGTGTGCCGAACCCATGTCGTGGGCGCACACGCGGCAGACCCAGCGTTCGGTGTCCAGGTCGATGACGAGGTATTCGGTCATGGGGACTCGCACGGGAGTCTTCCTTTCTGTCAGTAAATCGGGTCGGTCGGCGGTCGGAAATACCGGTAGACGGCGGATCAGGATGCGGTGTCGGTGAGCAGGAGGTCGCCCGCGGCGGTGACCCGGAACGACCACTCCGGCAGCACCCGCGCGGTGAAGAACGGGCCCTCGATGATCGCGGGCCCTTCGCCGCGGTGGCCGGGCTTGAGTTCGTCGAGCACGTGCACCGGCACATCGTCGACGCGATCGGCCGCCGAGCGCACCCGCCGGCGTCCCACCGTCGGAGCCGGGTCTGCATCCGCCGACGCGTCCGGCGACAGTACCGGGTGGGGGAGAGGTGCGGCGGCGGTCAGCTGCAACGACACCACGCTGCCCGGGTAGTCGACCTCGTCACCGGGCTGGTACGGCAGATGTGAAACCCTGCCGCCGTCGAGACCCTCGACGAGCAGCCGCCAGGACGTTTCGCATTCGTCCAGCGAATATCCCTCCTGGAACATGTCCCGCTCGGCGCGGGTCAACAGCGCGTCGTGTGTCTGCCGTGCCGACTCGGTGGTGGGTTCGGCGACGATCACCTCGTAGGTCTTGCCGATGTCGGAGAACGAGATCCCGAACGCCGAGAACACCGCCGCGGTCCGCGGGATCAGGACCTGCGTCACACCGGCCAGCCTGGCCGCCCCGGTGGCGCTCATCGGCCCGGCACCGCCGAAGGCCAGCAGCGTCGTGCTGTCTGCGACGAGCGAAGCGAACGACGCCGACAAGGCTTGGAAGTAGGCGCTCTCCATCCGGATCAACGCCTCTTCCAAGGAGATTCCCAGTGGTTCGGCGATCGATTCGGTAATCACGGCGCGCGATCGGGCGGGGTCGAGGGTGAACGTGCCGTCCAGGTAGGTGTCGGCGTCCAGTACACCGAGCAGCAGGTTGACATCTGTGATGGTGGCCTGCTTCCCGCCGAAACCGAAGCACGCCGGACCGGGCGCCGCACCGACCGACTGGGGTCCGACCACGATCGTTCCGTCGAGGACCTGGATCACCGAGGAACCGCCGACGCCTGCGGAGGAGACGTCGCTCATCGCGTACGAGATGTGCACGCCCGCGATACCGCCGCGGTCGGCGACCGCCACCGCGCCGCTCTCGACCACGCCGACGTCGGTGGTGGTGCCCCCGATGTCCATCATCAGCGCGTGGTCGAGGCCGTACACCTTCGCCAGCGCCGCCGTGCCCTCCAGCCCGCCCCGCGGACCCGACGAATACGTTTTGAGGGCAATCGATTTCGCGACCCGAGAAGATGCGCCGTCGTTGCGGTACACCAGCAGCGGGTTGATCACCTTAAAGGCCTGAAGCCGGCGTTCGGCGCTATAGAGGAAGCGCTCCATCGTCGGGTGTAGGAAGGAGTTCACCACGCACGACCAGACCCGGCGCGCATCATTGCGGTCGCCCGCGAGTTCCCAGCTGTAGATCAGCGGAACCGACCCGAGCAGATGCCGGGGGAACTTGCGCAGCAGGACATGGCGCAGCCGGCGCTCGTCCTCGGGGCTCGACCCGGCGACCACCACCCGTGCGGCGCCCAGCGTGGTGAGGCGGTTGATCTTCTGCACGGCGTCGAAGTCGAGGTCGGCATCGACGTCGCTGCCGTCCGGTTCGATGCTTAGGATCCGGTCGGCGACCAGACCGAAGAACAGCTTCTGCTCCGCGGCACTCTGCTGCATCGCCGCCTCGAGACCCGGTATCGAGGTCAGGATGCCAATCATCGGCCCCCGGCGTTCCACCAGGGCATTGGTGCCCTGGGTGGTCGAATAGCGGATGTGTTCGGCGTCGTGCAGCAGCCGGGTGATGTCCGCGTCGCCGTAGAGTGCCTGCGACGCCTTCTCGATCCCGGTGAACAGGCATTCGGACAGGTCGTGTGGCGTGGTCAGCGTCTTGGTGAAGGTGAAGGCGCTGCCGTCCCACACGCAGATGTCGGTGAGGGTTCCACCGTTGTCGATGTTGATGAGGGTTCCCATATCGCTCCGTTCATGGCCTGGCTCCGTCGGAAATGAGCGCTCGGACGTGGCGTGCTCGGTGCATGTGCCCTGTGCCACATCGCTGCCCACAACGTTGGCGAAGTCTCACCGGGTCGGCGTGTCCCAAGATCGGACACCCTTCGCCTTGGATGTGATTCATGTCTCGTTCACTATGTAAGTGACCGGTGCGTGACCGACCTGTGCGACCCAGGAGCCGCGATGCCCAACAGCCCAGCCCGGATGCTTCGAGTGGCCGCTGCCCGCGCGGACTTCCTCGAGTACGGAGGGTCGGGCGCGGCGGGGGTGTCCGACGTGGTGGCGGCGTCGTGGGAGCGCAGCCAGGCCGCGGGGGTTGATGTGTCCCACCCCAGTAGCGAGTTCGCCGGGGAGGTCGACACCAGCTCGTTGCTGGTCCGCTGCGCGCGCCCGGTGCTGGAGCAGCTGGAAATCGACACCGCCGACATGCCGCTGGTGATCGCCCTGACCGACAACAAGGCACGGGTGGTGGAACGCATCGACAGCTCGGCCGCAGTCGCCCGGCTGCTCGACCGGGTCTACCTGGCGCCCGGATTCGACTACTCCGAATCGACGATGGGCACCAACGGGATCGGCACCGTATTCGAAGCCGGTCAGCCGATCAGCGTGGTCGGGCCCGAGCATTTCAGCGAGAACCTGCACCTTTTCGCGTGCACCGGCGCCCCGATCATCGACCCGGTGACCGGTCGCGTCGAAGGTGTGCTGGACGTGTCGACGCTGTCGCACGCCTGGAGCCCGCTGATGCACACGCTGGTCAAGAGCGCCGCCAAGGACATCAGCAGCAACCTGCTGCTCGACCGTGGCCAATCGCAGCGCGCGATCTTCGACACCTACCTGCGCGTGACGGCCCGCTCCGCGCGACAGCCCGTCTTCGCGTTCGGCGACTCGGTGTTCATCGCCAACACCGCCGCCCAGCAGCAGTTCGACGCCGACGAACAGCGCATACTGCGCGAGCACGCCACCTTCCTGATGGCCAGCAAGGACCGTGCCAGCGATACCCTGCCCCTGCCGGGTGGCCGCCTCGTGCATATCCGGGGCACCCGCATCCTGGCGGGTTCGGAGGTCGCGGGCATGGTGGTGACCGCCGACCGGGCGCGGGCGGAACGCCGCGCAACGCCGGCCGAGTTCAGCGAGCAGCACCTCCCGCAGATCGTGTTCACGACGTTGCACACCTCGCGAATCGCCGACGGCCTGTCGCGCTCGCGCGACAGCCTGACCGGTGGGCGAGCGCCCGCGTGGCTGCGCGCCTGCGACGAACTCCGCGAGGCGCTGGAACACCAGCGGCCCGCCTTGGTGGTGGGGGAGCCCGGCGCCGGGAAGTTCACCCTGGTGGCCGAACTCGTGCATGCGGTCTATCCAGGGGTGCGCAGCGTCTCACTCGACGCGACGCAACTTGGGGCCGAGGGGCCGCCGTCGGACATCAGTTCGCTGCTGGGCAACCCGGATGAGCCGGCCGTGCACATCGTGCGCAACATCGACCAGGCCAACACCGACGGCGTCGAGCGTCTCGAGGCCTACTTTTCCGCGGTCGAGTCGATGGACGGTCCGGTGTGGGTGGTAGCGACCGCCTCGGAGTCGGCGGCGACATCCGACCTGCCGTTCCGCCAACTGCTCTACCATTTCGAAGCGTCGATCACGGTGCCGCCGGTGCGATGTCGCACCGACGACCTGCCTGCCATCACCTTGGCGCTGTTACGCGGCATCGCGCCCGATCGGAAGGTCAGGATCAGCCCCGACGCGCAGCGTCTCATCTGCCGATACTCGTGGCCGCGCAACATCTCCCAGCTGCGGGAGGCGCTCGTCCATGCGGTGCGCCGCCGCCCGGTCGGCGAGATACAGGACCATGATCTGCCCGCGTACTGCCAGACGGTTTCGCGGCACACGCTCACTCCGCTGGAGGTGGCCGAGCGCGACGCGATCGTCACCGCGTTGCAGGAGGCCGCCGGCAACAGGGTGGCGGCCGCGGCACACCTGGGCATGTCGCGTTCCAGCCTGTACCGAAAGCTCAAGACCTACGGCATCACCGCCTGAGCACTGTCCGAAGATGGGACACGCCGCGCGCACGGCCACCACTTAGCGTCAGGTCACCGCCAACTTGAGGAGCAGTCGATGACCCCATCAGCCACTTCGAACATCGGCATCATCGGTGTCGCTCATACCTCGTTCGGAAAGCTCGAAAACGAGACCGTCACAAGCCTTGTCGAGCAGGTGACGATCGGCGCCATCAAGGATTCGGGCATCGATCCGGCGGAGATCGACGAGGTCTTCGTCTCGCAGTTCAACAGTGGCCTCACACCCTTCGCATTTCCCTCCTCGTTACCGCTGAGCGCCGAATCCGCCCTGTACGGCATCCCGATGACCCGGGTCGAGAACGCGTGCGCATCGGGTTCGGCCGCGGTGCACCAGGGCTTACGCTCCATCTTGTCGGGGCTGGCCGACACGGTGCTGGTCGTCGGCGTGGAGAAGATGACCCATGCCGACGGTGCGCAGGTGGCGCGGGCGCTGTTGGGCGCCGACCCGGTACTCGCCGGAACCGACTCCCCGACGGGGTTCGCGGGGGTGTTCGCCGATATCGCTCGGCAGTACGCGCAGCGCTACGACGGGCACGCGTGGCTGGGCGACGTTCTCGGCGCCGTCGCCGCCAAGAACCACCGCAACGGCTGCGCGAATCCATGGGCCCAGGTCCGCAAGGATCTGGGCGTCGAGTTCTGTTCCACGGTGTCCGAACGCAATCCGATCGTGGCGGATCCGTTGCGGCGCACCGACTGCTCACTGGTCAGCGATGGTGCCGCCGCCCTGATCCTGCGCCGGGATTCGGCCGAATCCCTCGCCGTGGTGCGCGGCTTCGGCCACGCCAACGACTATCTCGAGACCGACCGCCGCGATGCGCTCGAATTCGCCGGCGGGCGCAAGGCCGTGAACATCGCGCTGGACATGGCCGGTGCCGACATCGGCGATCTGTCCTTCGCGGAGGTTCACGACTGCTTCACTATCGCCGAGTTGCTGTGCTACGAGATGCTCGGACTGACCCCGTCAGGCGAGGGGCGCCGGGCGATCGAGGAAGGCTGGGTCCTTCCTGACGGCAAGCTGCCGGTCAATGTGTCGGGCGGACTAAAGGCCAAGGGACACCCCGTCGGTGCGACCGGGGTGTCCCAGCACGTCCTCGCGGCGCTGCAGCTGTCGGGTCGCGCCGGGGACATGCAGGTTCGGCGGCCGCACCTGGGGTTGGTGCACAACATGGGCGGTCTCGCCGTCGCCAATTACGTGACCGTCCTTGGCAACTGAACGGCGCAGCCGAGCAGTCCCGCCAATTCGGTGATCGAGGACGCCGACATATCCCAGTCCGAGGCCGGGGTGAGATCGACGGTTTGCCCCGGCCCGTGTTCGAACGGGCGAGCCACGAACCCGGTGGCCATGCCGACCAGACGCGCGGCGGCGAGGTCAGAGTTGTGGGCCGCCACCAGCATGACCTCGCCGACGTCGAGCCCGAGCAGCGCGGCGGGCGCGCGATAGGCTGCGGGATCGGGTTTGTACGCGCGGCTGACATCCGAGCCGAGGACCACATCCCAGGACAGGCCGGCGAACCTGGCCATCTCCACCAGCAGCGACGTATTCGCGTTCGACAGCGGGCCGACGATGAAATCGCTTCTCACCGAGGCGATTCCGGCCACACTGTCCGGCCACGGCGGGAGCAGGCGCCATGACCTCGCCAGCTCGTCCAGAGCGTCGCCGGAGAAGTCGCCCGCGTCGAATCCGGCGTGCCGCAGCACGACGTCGACGTTCTCGCGGTGCAGGGTGTCCAGGCTGACATAGGCGCGCGCGCCCGACCGAACCCTCTCCATCGCCGGCTGGTACTGCGCGCGCCAGGCCACGGCGAACGTGGTGGCGTCGATCTCGATACCGTGCCGTTCGGCGAATGTGCCGACCACCCGGGCGATGCCGGTCCGCCAGTCGACCACGGTCCCGAAGGTGTCGAAGAGCACCGCCCGGATCCGGCGCCCCGTCGACGGTGATCGGTACTCCACCGTGACCTCCTCTGCGGACGTTCCGCACGGCCGGTGCAGATGCCGACCGCCATCTAGTGTGGACGATATGGCCACCGTTCTGACGGTCAACCTCGCTCATCCACGGGACAACCCCGACCGGGGCGAGTCGGTGACGGGCATCGACAAACAGCCGGCCGACGGCGCAGTCACGGTGCGCGCTCCGGGACCCATGCACGGCGGCCTCGGCAGCGGCCTGGTCGGCGACGTCATCGGCAATACCAATGTGCACGGCGGGGATGACCAGGCCGTGTACGCCTACGCCCGCGAGGACCTCGATACCTGGCAGCGCACCGTCAATCGGGACCTCGGCAACGGCGTGTTCGGTGAGAACCTCACCACGCGTGGGATCGACGTCACCGGCGCCCGCATCGGTGAGCGGTGGCAGATCGGATCGGGGGGACTGGTGCTGGAGGTGTCCGCACCCAGAATCCCGTGCCGGACGTTCGCGGCGTGGCTGGAGATCCGCGGCTGGATCAAGACCTTCACCGCCGCGGCGATCCCGGGTGCCTATCTGCGCGTCGCCTCGGCCGGACCGGTCAGCGCCGGTGACGCGATCACGGTGCTGGACCGCCCCGATCACAGCGTCACCGTCGGTCTGGTGTTCCGCGCCCTGACCCTGGAACCGGACCTGTTGGCTGCACTCGTCGACATCGACGCCCTGCCCGCGGAGACCAAGAACACCGCGCGCAAGCGGATCGGCGCCGGATAACAAGACGGCGAACCGTCGGCGCGTCGGCGCCGGCCGATGCACCCGCCGCGTCATAGTCGTGCGGTTCTCGCGGCGCCGGACCCGCCGGCGCCGACGGCCGTGGAGGTAGTGCGGGGTGACCCGGGTGATCACGCTCGTCCTGGCGCTCGCCGTCGTGCTGGGCATTCCCGGCGCCACGCGGGCACCGCTCGGACAGCACCCCACCCACACCCTGGACTGGCGCATGAACCCCGTCGCGGTCGTGGGTGACTCCTACACCACCGGGGGTGATGAAGGCGGACTCGGGACGAATGGATGGACGACGCACGCGTGGCAATCGCTGCTGCAGCAGGGATTGCCGCTGACCTTCGACGTGGCCGCCCAGCGGGGATCGGGCTACGGGGCGCGCGGCGATCACGGCGACTCCTTCGAGGATCTGACGGCGAGGGCGGTCAAGCCCGACGACGTGCTGGTGGTGCTCTACGGTTCGCGAAACGACCAGGCCGCCAACCCCATTCTGCTGCCCGCGATGATGTACAGCACGTTTCAGCTCGCCCGCAAGTCGGCGCCGAGGGCACGGTTCCTGGTGATCGGGCCACCGTGGCCGACGGCCGATCCGCCCCCCGAGGTGCTGCGGATCCGCGACACGCTGGCATACCAGGCCCAGCTCGCCGACGCCGCATTCGTCGATCCGATCGCCCTCGGCTGGTTCGTCGGACAACCCGGCCTGATCGGCGCGGACGGCGTCCACCCCACCGACGCCGGGCACGCCTACATGGCGGACAAGATCGCACCCCTCATCGCCAGCCAGCTGCGGTGATCGGCGACGATGGCCGGATGACGACCTTCGCACTCGTGCACGGGGCGTGGCACGGTGCGTGGTGTTGGGAGTCGGTGGTTACCCCACTGCGCGACCTCGGCCACGACGCGGTGGCGGTGGACCTGCCCGCCGATGACCCGACGGCCACCTTCGACACCTACGCCGACGTCGTCTGCGCCGCCCTGGACGCCGCATTCGAGGGCGCCGGCGGGGATCGAAGCGATGTCGTGGTGGTCGGACATTCGCTGGCGGGCAACACGATTCCGCTGGTTGCCGCGCGCCGACCGGTCCGGCACCTGGTCTATCTGTGCGCCCTGCTGCCCGACGTCGGGCGCAGCATGCTCGACCAGATCCGCGCCGACGCCGACATGCTGAACCCGGACATCGACAGCGGACTCAGCGCCCCCGACGCGCAGCGCCGCCGCGCGTGGACCGATCTCGGCCTGGCCAGGGCGCTGTTCTTCGCCGACTGCGACGAGCCCACAGCGCTTGCCGCACTGCAGCGACTGCGGCCGCAGGCCACCTACCCGTACATCCAGCCGTTCTCGCTGGCGGCGTTCCCGCCGGTACCCGCGACGTACGTGGTCTGCACCGACGACAGGATGGTCGGGCCGGGCTGGTCCAGGCGCGTCGCCCCCGCCAGGCTGTGCGCCGACATCGTCGAACTGCCCGGCGGTCACTCACCGTTCCTGTCGCGGCCGCACGAGCTCGCCGACGTGTTGCACCGGGTGGGTTCGGCGTAGCGGTCAATCCGACCGCATGGCGTCGCACAGCGATCCCTCGGACACTGGCGAAGACGTGTCATGCAGCCGGAAGGTGCGCATCAGACCGGTGGGCCGAGTCGTGAGGGTCACCTCCACCGCACCGTTGGATGCGACGACGTAACGCTCCTCGACGTCGGGCCCGTCCTCACGCCGGCCAACCGGCTGGCGCACCAGGTCCTCGTCGCTCAGGTCCGGATCGAACGGGAAGAGGACCGGACCGTAGGGCATGACGTCACCGTCGGGGCGGCCCTCCTCGAGGCGGCTGCACTCCACGAATCGGAAATGTCCGATGTTGTGCGCCGCCTTGTAGGTCCGGGTGACGACGAGCGGAGGCTGGCCATCGACGGGGAGCGGGATACCCTTCGGCAGAATCGGATCGAAGACGACGTCCGCGCCGCCGTGGGCCTCGCGGAAGACCCCGAAGTGGCGCGAGAGGCGCTCGGACAGCGCGAAGCCGGCCTCCTTGTCGAGGAAGGCCGCCAGGCCGATGGCCGTGGCCGCAAACGGGTGCGGTGAGCGCTTCACACGCTTCTCACCGAAGGACTTGCGCAGCATCCGAGCGACGAGCGGGAAACCTCCGGCGCCCCCGACCACGTAGATTCCCGCCACCTCGGACCAGTCCACGCCGTCGCCGCCCCGGGCCCGGTCACGCAGAACGCGGGGGAGCAGCTCGGCTGTCTTCTCGACCAGCGGCGCACAGGCCGCGTAGACCTCGTCGATCCCGCAGGAGAACGGGGGATTATCGGCCGCGGAGAGGTCGACCACGAAACGGCGCGTGTTGGGGCCGACGGCTTCCTTCCGGGTGGCGCACTCCTCGAGCAGAAGGTCACGCGTGGAGGCGTCGGGTCCGTCGACATTCGACCCGTCAAGGACGAGCTTGAGGATCGCCTCGTCGAAGTCGTCGCCGCCGAGGCTTCGGATGCCCTCGCTGGTGACGACTTCGTTCAGGCGTCCGGTCATCTTCAACAGCGAGGCATCGAACGTGCCACCGCCGAGGTCGTAGATGAGGACGTACTCGCGGTTGGCAGTGATGGTGGAGCGGTACCGGTGGGCATACTCGAAGCCCGCAGCCGACGGTTCGTTGAGGAGCGCGACGACGTCGAAGCCCGCTCTGACGAAGGCGTCCAACGTCAAAAAGCGCTGCGCGCTCGAGGCGTTGGCCGGCACACTGATCGCGGCCTCGACGCGTTCGCCCGCTGCGAGGCCCGCGTTCGAGCGATGCTGGAGGTCGCTTTTCAGCTGGGCAAGGAAGCTCGTAAGAAGGTCGGCCAACAGGTAGGTGTGCCCGGCCAGGTTCACAGCGGACAGAGGCCCGGCGTCGTTGAGCAGACGCTTGAAGGACCGTAGTACCGACCAACCCGCCTCGTGGCGGACCGCGACGGCATCCAAACCGAAGCGCAGCTCCCCTGCGGCGTTCGCGGCCACAACAGAAGGCCAGGTGTCTTCCCCGTCGAACGACGCGACCGGATAGTTGCCTCGGTCGACGACCGCCACGACGGTGTGGGTGGTACCGAAGTCGATGCCCATCCTCATCCCGCCAGAGTCTAGCTGCTGCAGGGCGTTCGACCGGTCAGGCGCACCGCGGTGTCGCGGTTCAGTCCTGGACGGCCTTGGCGATGGCCACACAGGTCGTCAACCAGCCCGGGTCGGCGTCGGGTTCGTCCTCCAGTGCCCACATCGCGTTGTGCACCATCCGCACGATCACCCACCCCCTGGCGCGTTCCTCGTCGAATCCTGCCGCGTCGACCAGCGTGTAGAACCGGCGCCGCACCCCGTCGCGGACCTGACCCGCGAGTTCGTCCCACCGGTTCCACAGCATCGGGGCGATCTCGTAGTGCGGGTCGCCGTTGACCGGCTTGGGGTCGATGGCGACCCACGGCTCGCGGTCGGCAGCCAGCACGTTCTGGTAGTGCAGGTCGCCATGAATGACGGTGTTGACCGTGTTGCCGTCCGCCCCGCCCGCGAGGTCGCGGCCCAGCGTGATCGCCTGCTCGACGAGCCTGCGGGGGATCGGCGCACTTCGTGGCAGGGCGCCGAGCCCGGCCGACCAACGCTCGATGTACGAGTCCAGTGTGCGCAGCTGCGGCAGCGCGCCGATGTGCAATCGGCGATACAGCCCGGCGACCACCTCGCACGCCTCGATGTCTCCCAGCGTGGTGAGGTCGTCGCGGCGCACGCGTTCCAGCAGCAGCGCGCGACGGGGTGGGTCGGCACTGAGGAGGCGAACCGCACCGTGCCCACCCCACCGCCGCAGGGCGAGGTGCTCGTGTTCGGATTCTTCGTCGGGGAAGCCGATCTTGAGGACCGCCGCGGCGCCGTCGGCGGTGCGAACCGGCAACACCAGCGAGCACCAACCGTGCAGCGCATCCCCATCGTGACGAAGATCCCACGCCGCCAACCGGTTTCGCATCGTTTCGGGAAGCTGCTCGACCCACGCCGCCCAGTCGGGCCCGCGAGCGGCCATGGCGCGCACCTCGACCGGCAGGTCGCTCACCTGACCACTATCACGTGGATGCCGACGTGACAGCGCCCCGCAAGCGATAACCGCTCGCGGGGCGCCGCATAGTGGATCGGGCCGAGATCAGACGTCGAACCGGTCGGCGTTCATCACCTTGGTCCACGCCGCGACGAAGTCGTTGACGAACTTCTCCTTCGAATCGTCCTCGGCGTACACCTCGGCCACCGCGCGGAGCTGCGAGTTGGACCCGAACAGCAGGTCCACGCGGCTGGCGGTGTACTTCTGAACGCCGGTCGCCCGGTCCTTACCGACGTAAGTGCCGTCGTCGTCCGGTGAGGGCCCCCACTTGGTGCCCATATCGAGCAGGTTGACGAAGAAGTCGGTCGTCAATGCGCCAGGAGTGTCGGTGAACACTCCGTGCTTGGTGCCGCCGAAGTTGGTGTCCAGCACGCGCAGGCCACCGACCAGGACCGTCGTCTCCGGCCCCGACAGGCCCAGCAGGTTGGCCCGGTCGATGAGCTGGTACTCCGCCGGGATGCTCAGGCCCTTGCCGGTGTAATTGCGGAAGCCGTCGGCCTTGGGCTCCAGGTAGGAGAACGAATCGACGTCCGTCTGCTCCTGGCTGGCATCGCCGCGGCCCGGCGTGAACGGCACCTCGACATCGACGCCGGCTGCCTTGGCAGCCTTTTCCACGCCGACGTTGCCTGCCAGCACCACCAGATCGGCGAACGACACGTTGGTGCCGGACGCGGCCTGGATCTCCTCGAGCTTGCGGATCACCAGGGCCAGCTCGTCGGGTTCGTTGGCCTCCCAGCCGAGCTGCGGCTGCAGCCGGATCCGGCCGCCGTTGGCGCCGCCGCGCATATCGCTGCCGCGGTACGACGACGCGGCCTTCCACGCAGTCGAAACCAACTGTGGCACAGTCAGATCCGAGTCGCCGATCGCGCTCTTGAGCTTGGCGACGTCCTCGGCGGACAGGTCGTTGCCCGCGGGGACGATGTCCTGCCACACCCAGGTCTGCGTGGGCGCCTGCGGGCCGAGATAGCGGACCACGGGACCCATGTCGCGGTGCAGCAACTTGAACCAGGCGTTGGCGAACGCCTCGGCCAACTCGTCGGGATGATCCAGCCAGCGGCGGGTGATCTTCTCGTAGATCGGATCCATCCGCATCGACAGGTCGGTGGTCAGCATCGACGGATGCGTCTTGGCCTCGCCCTGCGCCATCGGCACGGTGTTGGCCCAGCCGTTGTCCTTGGGTTTCCATTGGAAGGCGCCTGCCGGGCTCTTCGTCAGCTCCCACTCGTTGCCGTACAGGATCTCCAGGAAGCTGTTGTCCCACTTGGTCGGCGTGTGCGTCCAGATCACCTCGAGACCGCTGGTGACGGCTTCGTTGCCGACGCCGGTGCCCTGCGGGTTGTGCCAGCCCAGACCCAGCTCCTCGAGCGGCGCGGCCTCCGGTTCGGGGCCGATCAGGTCGGCGTTGCCGTTGCCGTGAGTCTTGCCGAAGGTGTGTCCGCCGACGATGAGCGCGGCGGTCTCCACGTCGTTCATCGCCATCCGGCCGAACGTCTCGCGGATGTCGATGGCCGCCGCCACCGGATCCGGCTTGCCTTCGGGGCCTTCGGGATTGACGTAGATCAGACCCATCATGGTCGCACCCAGCGGATTCTCCAGCTTGGTGCGGTCGCTGCCCGCGTAGCGTGCCTGGGAGCCCAACCACTCGTGCTCGGCGCCCCAGTAGACGTCCTCCTCGGGCTCCCAGAAGTCCGGGCGGCCGAACGCGAAGCCGGCGGTCTTGAAGCCCATGTGCTCCATCGCGCGGTTGCCCGCGTACACGATGAGATCCGACCAGGACAGCTTCTTGCCGTACTTCTTCTTCACGGGCCACAACAGGCGACGGGCCTTGTCCAGGCTGGCGTTGTCGGGCCAGCTGTTCAGCGGGGCGAAGCGCTGCATGCCTCTGCCGCCGCCGCCGCGGCCGTCCTGCACGCGGTAGGTACCTGCGGCGTGCCATGACATGCGGATGAAGAACGGACCGTAGTGGCCGAAGTCGGCGGGCCACCAGTCCTGCGAGGTCGTCATGATCGCGTCGACGTCCGCCGCCAGCTGGTCGAAGTCGAGAGTCTGGACCTCGGTGCGGTAGTCGTAGCCCTCATCCATCGGGTTGATGACGTCGGGATTCTTCTGCAGGATCTTGAGGTTGACGGCGTTGGGCCACCAGTCACGGTTGCTCCCGCCCTCGACGGGCGGCTTGATCGTCATCGGACAACCGCTGGCGACCGGGTCGGTCTGAGCCTCGCCGATGGGCGGGGTTTCGGTTGATTCAGGCACCGCATTTCCTTTCGGGAGTTGTGAATCGGGCTGTGATCACCGGGGTGATCGGGAGGATTCGGATGCCGAGCAATCGGAGCACAGGCCCCAGTAGATGACCTCGGCCTCGTGAACGACGAAGCCGTCCTGCTCGCCTCCACCTTCGGCGGGGGTCAGGCATGGCGCCTCACCTACCGCGCAGTCGACGTCGGCGATGACGCCACAGGCGCGGCACACCATGTGGTGGTGGTTGTCGGCGACCCGCGACTCGTAGCGGGCGACCAGACCGGATGGCTGGATCCGGCGGACCAGGCCGACGGCCGTCAGTGCGTTCAGCACGTCATAGACCGCCTGCCGCGACACATCGGGAAGGACACCGCGCACCGCACCGAAGATCGTCTCGGTGTCGGCGTGCGGACGCCGGCTGACCGCTTCCAGCACCGCGACCCGGGGCCGGGTAACCCGCAGGGCCGCCGTACGCAGTTGCTCCGCGTAGTCCGGTGTCGAAACCACCCAGACATAGTGACCCACTTTTCTGGAATCAGTCAAGAGTTTGCGGTGATCTTGTTGTAACTCGTGGGCCGACCGGACCAGCTGCGGTGGTGACATCGTGAACCCCGCGCGAAAGGTGCCGTGTCTCAATTCAAGACGGCATTCACGACTGCATTCAGGTCGGCTCGACCCCTGGTCGCCGCGATGAGCACGATCGTGCGAGCAGGCATCCACCGAACCGTGTAGCAGGATCATCAACAGCAGACACCCGGCACGATTCCCGGCAGCAGGAACTGTTGGCCGGCACGAGAGAACGACAGCACCGACCTGCGCCGTGCGAATGCCGACAGGCCGGTCACCGCGGTCTGAGCCACGCGCCGAACTGTAGACCATCGAGCTGTCCAGTGCCTGGCGTGCGGCGAGTCGGGTCCCACGGTGGGCGCAGCCCTCTAAAGGTATTGCTGCCCAACGTTTCTCAATGCACAAACGGACCCGAGCCGATCCGCGGCGTGAATCGGCGGGGGTGCGGGCGCGACCGCTGCTAGTGTTCGGGCGTGATCCGCAATGTGGTGATGGTCAAGCTCAAACCCGGTCATGACGCCGCCGAGCTCGCCGGCGTCCAGGAGGGGTTCAGCAATCTGAACTGCCCGGGCACGGTGAGCTACACGATCGGCAACGACCTCGGCCTGCGCGACGGGAACTGGAGTTTCGCGATCGTCGCCGATTTCACCGACGAGGCCGCCTACCGCGGTTACGACGAAGACGCCGAGCACAACCGCCTGCGCGCTGTGCTCGCACCGATGGTCGACCAGATCGCGCGGACGCAGTTCGAGGTGCCCTGATACCTGGGATCCGCCGGGTCGCGCTCATCGCCACCGCTGGGCGGGCTCATCTGCGCCCCTGCGGCGCGCCGGTGACAGCGGCGCCGGCGTCGGGCGGCAATCGCACCGTCTCCACGGCGGTCGACAGCATCAGCAGGCCCAGCACCAGGTAGGTCCATGAATATGCGGCCGCCGCTCCGCCGCCCGTCGCGTCGGCCAGGGGGGTCAACAGCCCGAGCGTCAACGCACCGACCGCGATGCCGACGCCAGCGGCGAGTTCCTGAACGGCGGCGTTGAGGGTGTTGGCGTGGGTCAGGTCGGCGCTGTCCACGTCGGCGAAGGCCAGGCTGTTGTAGGCCGTGAAGCCCACCGAGCGCAGCATTCCGCTGACGAACAGGATCGCCAGGATCACCGGAATGGGTGTGGTGGGTGTGACGACGGCGAGCAGGCCGAACCAGCAGGCCGACAGCAGGGCATTGCCCAGCAGGAGGCGGCGGATACCGAACCGTCGCATCAGCGGGGTGGTGGCGGGCTTGATGGCGATGTTGCCCAGGAACAACGCCGCAACGACCAGGCCGGCCGTCAGCGGGGTCCAGCCGAAAACGAGTTGGAACTGCAGCGGCAGCAGGAACGGTACAGCGGTGATGACAAGTCGATAGAGCGCACCGGCGGAGACTGTGATGCGCAGCGTGCGTGTCCGCAGCACGCGCAGCTGCACCAGCGGGTGCCGGGTCCGCAGCAGGTGGACCACCGCCAGGACGAGCAGGAGTACCGCGACCGCGCCGCCGACGGCCACCTGCGGCCAGTCGGTGCCGGTCACCCGGATGCCCTCCAGCCCGATCAGCGCCGCGGCGATGCCCGCGCCGAGCGCGGCCAGCCCGCGCCAGTCCAGCGGATTCGGATCGGGGTGGGGCTCGCCGCGGATCAGCTTGAGCGACAGCAGGAACCCGGCGATGCCGATCGGGATGTTCACCAGGAAGATCCACTGCCACGACCAGAACGTCGCGATGGCGCCGCCGATCGCCGGGGACACCACAGGGGCCACCAGGGCCGGCCAGGTCAGCATGGCGATGACGCGCACCAGGTCGGCCTTCGTGCTGGACCGCAGCACCGTCAGCCGTCCGACCGGCACCATCATCGCCCCGCCCACCCCCTGCAGGATTCGCATCGCCACGAGCATCGGCAGTGAGGTGCTGGCGGCGCACCCGATCGAGGCGACGGTGAAGATCGCGATCGCCGCGGGGAACACCCGGCGGGCACCCAATCGATCTGCCATCCATCCGCTGGCGGGGATCAAGACGGCCACGGTCACCAAGTACGCGGAGATCGCGACGTTCACGTCGACGGGGTCGACACCGAAGGATTCGGCGATGCGCGGAATCGCGGGGCTGATGATCGTCGCGTCGAGGATTTCCATGAAGAAGGCCCCGGCCACCAGCAGCGCCATACCCCGCGGGAAGGACGGCGACGCGTTCACGGCACGCCCGCCTCGACGTGGCCCTGCGGCACTGCTTCTCCCACCCCCGGTCGTTACGCGCCGCTGGAGCGTTCGGCGGTCTTACGGGTCTTGTGGTAAACGACCATCTCCCGCGACAGCACCCGGCGAATCCGGGGTTCACGGCTGCAGGCCACCGCGAACACGGTCAGCAGCACCCAGAGGCTCAACGCGCTGGCCAGCACCAGCGCGAACGCCGCCCACGCACCTCCGGCGAGTTCGGTGGTAGCCGCCTGCCTTGCCCACAGCCGCCAGTAGATCATCAGGTTGACCGTCAGGCCGACACCGTAGGACACCGCGAACGACAGCAGGAACGGCTTCCACGTTCCGTCGTGGACTCGGGCCGACACCGGTTCCTGACGCAGCGGGGAGACCACCGACAGCACGTTGCCGACGCCCAACCAGATGAACACCATGGTCACCAGCTGGTCGATCAACGCGACAGGGTTGGCTTTCGCGGTGATGGTGAGGAACGCGATCACGGGCATCCCGGCGACGGTGACCAGAATCGCCATCGCGAGGTTCTTGGCCACCAGGATCCGCCAGATCCGGTCGCCGCCGGAGAGCGCCGCCCGCACCCGTTCGGCTTCGAAACACAGGGCGTTGGTGCAGACCACGCTGCCGACGACCGCCGAGAATAGGTAGAGCGTCAGCCTGCCCGCGTCGTACCGGGTGATCCCGCTGAAGTGATAGAAGACGACCAGCGACATGCTGATCCCCAGCGTGATCACCAGCCGCATGAGGATGGATCGTGGCCGTTCGACGACGACGTGTCGCACCTCGTGGCCGACGCGCCGGGCGAGTTCGGACAGCGGAGCCGCCCGTCGCGCCACGGCGGAACGTCCGGACGGCGGGGGAGTGCACCTGCTGGCAATGGCGCGCGCCTGCGCCACCGCCACGACTGCTTCGGCGACTGCCGCCCTGGCCAGGGCGACGGCGACCGCGGCGTTGGCAGCCGCTTCCGGAGCGGCGGGGGTCAGATCGCGGGTGAGCGCGACACCCTGCGCATGCTCCTCGGCGCGGTGCAGCCAGGGCGGCGACGCACCGGCGGCCGCCAGGTCACGCCCGGCCGCCTCGGTCATCGAGGCCAACTCGGCCCGCGCCCCGGCGGCCGCGCCCGCCAGCGCGGCGTCGTCGCCCCACTCGGCGGCGGCGGCCGCGGCGTCTATGCGGTGCATTGACTGGGCGAGGAACCGCAGTTCTTCGACGGCGGCGATGGCCTGCACCCGGTCACCGCCGCTTGGCATAACGGGCGGCGAACCGCCGCAGCATCGCAGGCGGGTGCTCGATATCACGTTCCCTGGCAGCCAGTTTCAGTTCCTCCGCCGTGTCGGGGGCGAAATAGCCGTGGTCCTTGTAGACATCTATGCGGGTGCAGATCCCGTCGGCATCCAGTTCGGGGTGAAACTGGGTCGCATACACGTTCTCGCCCACGCGGAACGCCTGCACGGGACAGCTCGGCGAGGATGCGAGGCACACCACGTCGGACGGCAGCCCGGCCGCTGCCTCCTTATGTCCGCCATAGGCGTCGAAAACATCTGGCATGTCGGCGAACAGCGGATCGGCGCGGCCGGCGGCAGTCAGCGTGACCGTTACGGCACCCACCGGCTCGCTGTACGTGCGGTCGATGGTCGCCCCGACGACGGCACCGAGTGTGCCGATACCGTAGCAGCATCCCAGGAACGGATGGTCGGCCTCGACGATCCTGCCGATCAGGGGGAGCAGTTCGGACTCGACGCGTTGCTGTGTCGCCGATTTCGAGTCGGCCGTGTCGCTGACGTTATATGGCCCGCCACCCAGGATGACGCCGGACCAGCGCTCAAGGTCGATCGCCCCAAGCGGCTCCTCGGTGAGCCTGATGCGGCGCAGTCCGTGTTCGTCGAGCCCGGCGAAGCGCATGATCGCCAAATACTCGTCGTCCGCCGCTTCGTCTTCGGCGCGGATCGACAGGAGTAGGAAGGGGGCTGGGAAATGCGCACTGTCGACGTCTACCGGCATGTCGTTTCATTCGTCGGGGGCAAGGTTGGGCCAAATCTACCCACAGCGTGTACCAGGGGGCACATCGGCGTGAACCGCTGACCGGCACCGGACGAGGAGGTCTGCGCCGGCCGCCGACGAGTCAAACACCTTGCGGAAAACGCGTTCTGGGGTCGCACGCTATTCACCGGGGATTTCCCAGTGGTCGTCCTCGCCCACCGCGCCCGCGGTGAGCCTGACCGTGCGGGTACGCCCGTCCGCACCGGTGGTGGTGCAGTCGAACGACTTCCCGATCTCGACCACCTCGATGCCTTCGCCGCACGTCACGGTCACGGGAGTGCCTTCATACTCGGAGATCTGACGGGACAGACCCTCGGCGGTCGATGGCAGATCGTAGACGACGTCGAGGGTACTGAAGTCGACGTTGTATTCGTCGTCCTTCACATGCACCTGGACGCGCACCGTCCGGCCTTCGACGTCGGCGTCGCAGACGAACGTGTCGCCGGCCTTGGGGACTTCCGACCGGTCGGGACAGTCCACGCCGGATACCTGCCGTGAGATCCCGGCGTAGGTGCCGTTGAGCTTCTCGGCGATCTCCCGTTCCAGCTCTCCGTAATCCACCGCGCCGGTCGAGATGGACATGCTGCAGCCGGCCAGCAAGGCCACGGAGGCCGTGGAGGCCCAGAATGTCATGCAGGTGGCCCGAAGGGCGAGCGCGCGCAGCGCGCCGAGGGCAATCACACGCCTGCATCCATTTGCTGGGAGGCGCTGCCGCATAGCGGAAGTATTCACCATTCCCGGCCGTCCACGGGTGACCACCATGATCGCGCGCGACAGCGATCACGCTCCGGTGGGCCGGCAGCGCACCCGCACGGCTTGAGCCCTGATCTCCCTCACGATCGACTCGTGAACGATGACGGCGACGGCGTGGCAATGTCGCGCGCGGTTATCGCCAGGACGATTCGAGATGCGGCTAGCCACGGGTGAACCCTATTCTGATGTCGCTGCCGACACCCGGCGGTGCTAACGACCGACGCGTTGATCACCGCGGTGTACATTATTCGCCGAAACTTCTCTTGTCGTTACAAATGCAAATGCTCGGCTTGCCATTCTGGACCGTTGACCTGCTGGAGCCTGTTTCAACGACATTGCCAGGCGAGATCGTTGGCTTTATGCCATTCTTTTGCTATGCGCGAATCGCCAGCCCGTACTCCGCACCGACGGGATGGCGGGCAACGTCCGTGGCCGAGTTCGCTGGCGCACCGCCCGGGTTTGCAGGGCACATGACGGCGTCCCATGAGACCGGCAACAGTGCGGGCGTGATGTCCGGGGATGCCCATGCTGGCTGAGCGACCGTCGGCGTCGGCACTGCCCGATCATGTCGTCACGCGCGTCGGCACCCGGCTGGCCGACCTCATGACCGGCGGCCCATTCGATGCCGTCAACCGCCACATCCTCGCCGTCCCCGGCAAGCGGGTTCGGGCCCGTCTGGTGCTCGCCTGCGCAGATCTGCTTCCGTCCAGTCCGACCGTGTCGCCAGCCGATGCCCTCGACCTGGCCTGTGCGCTGGAGATGATCCACGAATCGTCGCTGGTCCACGACGACATCTGCGACGGTTCGCTGTTGCGTCGCGGCGCCCCGTCGGTGGCTGCCAGGTTCGGCGTGCGTACCGCCGCCCGGGCGGGATTCCACCTGGCCGGCAACGCTTTTCACGTGCTCGCGCGGGTGATCTCCGACAATCCGGTGGTGTTTGCGCGACTCGGCGAGGCTCATGGCGTGACGTATCTGGACCAGCTCGCGGATCTGTCCCTCGGCCAGTTGGTCGAGACGTTGCCGCCGGCGGCCGACGATGCCGCCCTGCGCCGCCACTACGAACTCGTGGTCGGCGCGAAGACCGGCACCCTGTTCCGGCTGTGCTGCTCGTACGGCGGTACGGCTGGCGGCGTCGACGACGACCGGCTTCGGGCGCTGATGGGTTTCGCCGATCAGCTCTCGCTGGCGTTCCAGATCATGGACGACGTGCGCGACGTCGAGGGCGGCCCCGCGTTGGGCAAGGACGCCGGTGGTGACCTCGACCGCCGGGTACCGACCTGGCCGGTGATCGAATGGCTGGCCTTGCGCCCAGGCTCCCGCCACCTGTGGTGGTCCGAGAGCACCACAGGCAGCGACCTGCTCGATGACCTGGTGCGCAGCGGCGCCACCCGCAAGGCGAAGGCGGCGGCGGTCCGCGCCGCCGAAACGGCGTGCGCGACATTGGACGCCTTTCCCTCCACGCCTGCGCGTGAACACCTGTGTGATCTCGCGATGCAGACGGTGGCGCGATGACCGCACGGCCCGCCGCGGTGCTTCACGGGCTGCGCCATCTTCGCCGGGCGCCGGATCTCGCCGCGCTGCGCGCGGCCGGTACACCCGATGAACTCGCGCGGCTGGCGATAATCCCGGCGGCCAGGAACCTCGGCCTCTCAGCGGGATTCCTGCCCGTGAAGCTACGGTCTGAGGTGACCGCCGCGCTGCTGGCCTGCCGGGTGCTCGATGCCTACGAGGACCTTGCCGACCGGTCGTTGGCGGCGGGGGCGGTGCTGACCGCGGTGACGTACCTCAACGGTGACGTCGACACACCTCCGCCACCGCCGGAGGCGATCGCGGTGCGCGACAGCGAAGCGGTCGACCTGGTCCTGGCCGAGCGCATCCAGGACGTACGGGCGCTGCTGTCAGCGCTACCCGGCGACGGTCGGCGACGCGTCGGCGAGATGCTCGTCGACGTCGGCGGCGTGATGGCCCACAACGTCGATTCGCCCCTGCCGAGGGCTGTGTACGGACGGGGGGTCCTCGGGCGGGTGGTGCTCTACGTGTGCAGGCTGATCGCCGAAGACGCCTGTGACGAAACCGATCCGGCGGAGCTCGCCGGATGTCTGGGTGTCATCGCGCAACTGGCCAACGATCTGCGCGACCGGGAACTGGGCCTCTATGGTGTCGGGGACCGCGAGGAACTCACCCATGCGGTGACGGTGCGGCTGCTGGCGCCTGCGCTCGGCGGTTTCGCGCTACTCACCCAACTCGGGTCACGTACCCCGAGTTGGGGTGCCCGCGCGGCGATGGCGCACATGGCGATCACCACCACCGCATTCCTGTGTACCGCGGTTGGCGCGTCCGCCGCCTACCATCGCCGGTTGCGGCTGGGCGCGGCCATGCTAGCCGCGAGCTCGCCCGCACGTTGGACGGCGATGATGAACCGGGTGCGGCGTTCCGTCGACGGGGCGATAGGCCAGGTGCTCGCCGATTCTCCGCCGCTGTTGTCCGACCCGCGCCTGGTGGCCAGATCCGAAGGATCCGCCGACGGCCGGACGATGGGGCTCGCACGGCCGATGGCGCCGCGGCTGAGCCCTCTGATCGTTGGCACCACAACCGATCTCGTTGAATCCCTGCCCGAAGCACCACTGACCGGCGAACTGCCGGTCGCCCAGGTTCGCAGCATGATGTTCGCCGACCACCTGGCCTTCGGCGCAGTCGAATGGTTGCGGCCCCGCGACGCCGACGGTCTTGCCGCTCTTGCCGCCCAGTTCCAGCACGCCGCCACCCGAGGGGACCACCGATGACCGCCCAACCGACCCGCTCGGGAAGCCGAACACCCGTCGGTCGGGCCGAACGGCCACCGTTCAGCAGAAGGGTGTTGAAGCTCGAACACCCGGCGAACGTCGGCCCGCTGATTCACATAGCGCTGTGGTGCGCACTGCTGGCCGTCGGTCTGCTGGTGCCCGCCGCCACGAATTGGTTCGTGGCGGCGCCGCTCATCATCCTGCTTTCGCTGCTGAACCTGTCGATCACCATCGGCGTGCTCCATATGCACACCCACCGGCCGTTGTTCGTATCGCGCCGGATGAACCGGGTGACCGACCTGCTCTGCTGCCTTCCCGGCGCGCTCACCGGGGTCGTCATGCGCGAGGCGCATGTCCTCAACCACCATCGCTTCAACGATGGCCCCCGTGACGTCACCTCCACCGAGGGGCGAGAACACGGGCTACCCGCGGTCTGGTATTGGCTGCGGTACACCACGATCATCCATATCCATACGCTGCGAACGGTTTTCGCCCCACGCCCGTCGGCCGACCGGCGCAAACGACGCCACCAGCACCTGCTCGATGTCACGCTGCTCATCTCGTTCCTCGGCGTCACCGCCTACTTCGCCGACAACATCCGGTTCGTGCTGTTCTACGTGATTCCGTTCGCGCTCACCCAGGTGAACTCGGGCTACTTCGCCTGGATGACCCACGCGCCTGCTCGGGTCTTCGACAACGACCCGAGCAAGTCGATCAACACCGTGGGAAACTGGCTCAACTTCTGGATCTTCAACCAGGGCTACCACAGCGTGCACCACCGTTATCCTGGCATCCATTGGAGCCAGATTCCCGACAAGCTCGACTTCATGCGGCAGGTCGACGCCGGCGTCGTCGTGCCGTACTGGATGACGCTGAATTCGACATGGCGGCTGTTCGTGCGTGACGGGTTCCTCGACACCTCGTACGGCGAGCGCTGGAAAGCCAAGCTGGAGACGCGCCTCGACCAGGGTGACGTCCGCGCACGATTTCTGCCCTGGTTCGTGTGGGTGTGATTAAGGCACAGCATGTTCGGGAGACGGTGACGGACCGCCGTCGGCTCGTCCCTGTCCTCGCGGCATTCTCCGTGTATGCGTTCGCCGGGGTGACGGTGCCGTTGCTGTTGCTGTTCGCCGGGGGCTGGTGGTTGCCGAAGACGGTCGACACCGGGCCGCATCTGTCGACGGGCCCGTCGATCGTGATCAATGTGGCGCTGCTCGCGCTCTTCGGGCTGCAGCACTCGGGCATGGCCCGGCCGTCGTTCAAGGCGTTCCTCACCCGGCGCGTGCCCGACGCGCTCGAACGCACCGTGTACATCGCCATGGTCTGCCTGGCGGTGTGGGTTCTGTGCCTGGGCTGGCAACCGCTCCCGCAACGGATCTGGTTTGCCGACGGCCCGCTCGGGGTGGCACTCGACGCCGGATTCTGGCTCGGCTTCGTGCTGGTGTACGCGGCGACCCTGCTGCTGAATCACTTTCACCTGCTTGGACTCTCCCAGGCCTACCGCGCCTACGTGATCCAGGTGCCCGATCCAACCTCCGATCGGCTGCAGGTGCACGGCCCCTACCGCCTGGTGCGGCATCCGCTGATGACGGGTCTGCTGCTGTGTTTCTGGAGCACCAGCACCATGACGGCCGGGCATCTGCTGTGGGCGGCCGGAATGACGGGCTACATCGTGCTGGGCACGTTCCTCGAGGAACGCGACCTGATCGCTCGCTTCGGAGCCGCCTACCGCGCCTACGCCGCCGAAGTACCCGCATTCTTCCCGTCGCCGCTCCCCGCACCGGCCCGCGCCCGCATGCGCCTGCGACGACGCGGGTGACCCCAGGGGTCCATCGGGTCCATCTGCGGTCGCGCCACGACCAAACCACTGACATCCTTCCCCTGTGGGGAGCGGTATCGTTCGGCACCATCAGGTTGAGCAGGTCGGGGTGGACCGGTTCCTGGCTGCCGCCGTTGATGGGCCGTGCGCCCTGGTGGTGGAAGGCGACCCGGGCATCGGTAAGACCACCGTGTGGGAAGCCGCGATCGCGATTGCGGAAGCGCGGGGCTTTCGTGTCTTGTCCGCACGAGCGGCCGCGTCCGAGTCCGTCTTGGCGTACGCAGGACTGACCGATCTGCTCAGCGCGCTGGACGACGCGGACTATCCGGCGCTACCCAAGCCGCAACGGCAGGCGCTCGACCGAATTATGTTGCGCACCAACGATGACGGTGTGCCGAGCGATCGGCGTGCGGTCAGTGCCGCGATCCTGGCCGTCCTCGGCCATCTTGCGGCCGGCGCTCCGGTGCTGGTCGCCGTCGACGATTTGCAGTGGGTCGACGAGTCCAGCGCCTTTGTGGTGGGCTTCGTCGCGCGCCGACTGTCGAGCCGTGTCGGCGTGCTTGGGACGGTCCGCAGCGACCAGCAGAGTACGGAGTCCGCATCGTGGTTGCAGTTGAGACATCCCGAGGGGCTGCGCCGAACTCGCGTAAAGCCGTTGAGCCTGAGAGTGTTGCACGCGGTCATCTCGGAACATTTGGGCCGGTCCCTTCCGCGGCCGACGCTGCATCGCATCCTTGAGGTCTCGGCCGGAAACCCTTTGTATGCTCTCGAACTCGCTCGAGCGGTGACCGCCGACAGCGGTGTGACCATCGAGCTGACCAACACGCTCAGCGACGTGGTGCGCGCCAGAATCGGCGACTTGAGCCCAGAAACGCATACCGCGTTGTTCACCATGGCCTGTTCCGCGACACCCACCGTGGATATGGTCGCAGGCGTCCTCCAAGTCGACGGCGAGGAGGTTGTTCGACAGCTTGAGTCTGCCGAACGCCAGGGGATCGTTACGATCGAAGGCAACCGCCTTCGGTTCACGCACCCGCTCCTGGCGCAGGGTGCGTACGACCGGGCCGATTCAGCGCTGCGCCGGACGATGCACCGACGGTTCGCGGCAATCGTTGACAATCCAGAGCTTCGAGCCCGGCACCTGGCGCAAGCCGGGGTATTCGGTGATCCCGTGACGCTGTCGGCCCTCGACGATGCCGCGGCAGCCGCGAGGTTTCGGGGTGCGCCCGCCGCCGCGGCGGAACTGGCTGACATGGCGCTCAGATTGGGTGGTGACACAGCGGAGCGTCGAATCCGTTGCGCGCGATACAATTTCGACGCGGGCAATGTCCAGCAGTCCCGAACCCTGGTCACAGACGTGATCGCCGGCCCGGTCGCCGATTCGCTACGGGGTCAGGCGTTGAATCTCTTGGCCACGGTGGCGATGTGGGACAACAACTATTTGGAAGCCATCGACGTGTTGACGCGCGCATTGACGGAGTCGGGTGACGATCGATTGTTGCGCACTCGGATGTTGATCGGGCTGGCCATCGCATGTCTGAATTCCAGTGATCTCGATGCCGCCGCACGACACGTCGACGATGCGATCGCTCTCGCAGAACAGATTGACCGGCCTCAGCTCCTCAGTCAGGCGCTGGGAATCCGTGTTCTTGAACGTTTCACACGCGGAGACGGCCTCGACGAGGTGAGCCTGCAGCGTGCGGTGGAGTTGGAGGATCCCGCAGTTTCGATGCCGTCGGCGTTTCGGCCGAGCATGCAGAAGCCGCTGCTGCTGGCGTGGACTGGGAAGGTGGACCAAGCCCACGAGGAAATGGCCGTGGTGCTTCAGGGCTGTCTGGAGCGCGGCGAGGAAAGCGAGCAGTTCTTCGCGGAGGTCTACGACGTCCTCATCGACGTGTGGAGGGGCCGCTTCACCGATGCTGTGCGGCAGGTGGACGATATCGTCGACAGGGCGAGGCAACTCGGTGGGGACGTCTCTTTGTTTGCGGCGCTGACGGCCCGGGCGACTGCGGCAAGCTATGTGGGCCGGGTGGAGCAGGCACGTCGTGACACCGCTGATGCGATCTCCGCAGCCCAGCGGTGTAGCTCAACCACCCTGCTCCCGATGACGATCGCCAATCTCGGGTTTCTCGAGTTGTCGGTCGGCGATCACGCGGCCGCGGTGGCCACCATCGAGCCGTTGCGGGCAGGCCTGGAGGCCATGCCGAACGCCTGCGAGTTCATGCTCGCTTCATTTCTCCCGGACGCGGTTGAGGCACTGATCGCGCTTGGACGCCTCGACGAAACCGAGCCGCTGATCTCACGTCTACAACACCACGGCGACCGCCTGGAGCGGGCATGGCTACAGGCGGTCGGGGCCCGTTGCCGCGCAATGCAACTGGCCGCGTGTGGGGACTTCGAGGCGGCCCACGGCGCCGCGACTCAGGCCATGATTCACCACGACCGGCTGCCAATGCCGTTCGAGCGGGCACGAACTGAACTGTTCCTCGGGCAGCTACAGCGACGCCGCCGCCGCAAGGTGGCAGCATCGGTGACTCTGAACTCGGCGCTGAATGCGTTCGAGGAGATGGGAACTCCGCTGTGGGCCGACCGCGCTCGCAACGAACTTGCCAGGATCAACGCCGGTGCCGATTCGGCATGCGAACTCACGCCCACCGAGCAACGGGTGGCGGAACTCGCCGCATCGGGAATGACCAACCGCGAGGTGGCCGCGGCAATGTTCGTCAGCCCGAAGACCGTCGAGGTGAATCTGTCCCGCGCCTACCGAAAACTCGGCATCCGCTCCCGGGCCGAACTCGGCAGGCGAATGGCGGGCATCGCCGATCAGCATAGGGAAACACCCGATTCGGGGGCATGAGGAGCTCAACGCTCCGCGTCAGCGCCCCACCTCGGGACGGGCCTGCAACTCGGGCGCCGCGGCGGCCAGCAGTGCTGCCCGATCTCCGGTCAGCGGGGGATAGATGCGCTGTGTGTTGATTGTGGTCTTGGTAGCCTTGGCCACCGCACCCTGCGTGACCAGATGCCGATCCCAGCCCTCGGTGTAGACAGCGCCGGCGGGTCCGAGGTCGAGCACCGTGACGTACCACGGGATTCGCAATGCCAACATGGGTTCACCCAGCAGGTCGCCGACGACGTTGTAGCCGGCGTAGCGACCCATCGGCCGGCTGTGCTGACATGACATCACCGAGAGGTGGTCGTCGTCCATCCGAGCGGCCGCCACATCCCCGGCCGCGAAGACGTCGGGCACGTCGACGACACGCAAGTAGTCATCCACCGGCACCCGTCCCAGGCGGTCCGGTGTCACGGGCAGCTGGGCCGCGAGTGCGCTGGCCCGCATCCCCGCGCACCACACCACGGTCGGGGCGCCCAACCGTTCACCGGACGACAATGTCACACCCTGCGCGTCGATCTCCGCGACCCGCACACCGGCCAACACCTCGACACCGTTGTCCGACAACGCAGTTTCGATGACCGGACGTGCCGCCTCGCCCATATCGGAGCCCGGTGATCTGTGATCGATCAACACGACACGGGGTGTGACGCGTCCTCGGAACGCGGCGTCGAGTCTGCGCGGAAGTTCGCAGGCGGTTTCGATGCCGGTCAATCCCGCGCCCACCACCACGACGGTGGCCGCGGCGGACGTGACGTCGCCGCCGGCGAGTTCGGCCAGGTGGTGGGCAAGTGCGACGGCGCCGTCGTAGGTGTCCACGTCGAAGGCGAATTCCGCGAGTCCGGGGATGTCCGGTTTGAACAGGTGACTGCCCGGCGCCAGGACGAGCCGGTCATATCCGTGGAATGTGGACCGACCGGCGGCATCAACCGCGGTGACCGTCCGCACTGCTGTGTCGATCCGGGTGACCTCGACGGTGACGTGTGCGACGCCCACGGGGTCCAGGATCGTCGCAAGCGGGAGGCGGCAACCGGCCAGGTCGGCCTCGTAGTTGCGAACCCGGATGTCGTGAAAGGGCTTGCTGGTCAGGACGGTCACCGTCACCGCACCCGCGGGCACGGCGAGTTCATCCAGACGCCGTGCGGCACCCAGCGCCGCCCACAGCCCGGCGAATCCGGCCCCGACGACGACGATATCGCTCACGCGCCCGCATCCTTCGGCCCGACCGTCGCCGCGAACTCCTGCTCGGGCCTGCCGGTCGTGCCGTAGCGCAGGCCGATCGTCACCTCGCCGGAGCCGGCCAGGTTGGCGAGGTAGCGTTGCGCCGTCGCCCGTGACACGCCGATCGCCGCGGAGACCTCGGCCGATGACATCGGCCTATCTGAGGTCCGCAAGGCCTGCAGCACAAGCTGTTTGGTGGGAGATGGTGCGACGGTGGCGGCCTGCGACGCGGCAAGCCTGGGGCGCAGCGCATCCAGCGCGGCGTCGACGTCGTCCGCACCGAGGTTCGTGCCCGCGAGGATCTTTCGATACCGGGCGTAGCCGGCCAACCGGGCCGCCAGGTCCGTCGGGGGGAACGGCTTGACGAGGTAGCTCAAGGCGCCCGCGGACATCGCTGCGCGGATCGTCGCCGCCTCCGTTGCCGCGGTCAGCACCATGCTGTCGCCGTCGAGTTCGCGGACGAAGTCGATTCCCGAACCGTCCGGCAGGTAGACGTCGACCAGGGCCAGGTCGACAGGGCCGGCCTTGCGTGCGCCCGCCAAGGTGTTCGCGGTGGCGGTCACCCTGAATCCCGGTAGCGCTCCGACGATTCCGGCGTGCATGTTGGCGACTCGGAAGTCGTCGTCGACCACCAGTACGGTCAGCTCCGGTCCGGCCATTGCGCTCCCTCCTCAACCATCACACCCGGCAGCCGAGCGATGAACTCGGCGCCGCACAGCCTGGCGGCGGGATCGCCGGGGCTGGCCAGCCAGAGGTCGCCGCCGAGTGAGCGACTGATCTGGCGGGACAGTGCGAGCCCGATGCCCCGTCCACCCGGAAGGCCGGAATTGGGTTTCGTCGACGTTCCCTCGGTGAACAGGTCGTCGACGAAGCCGGGCGCCACCCCGTCGCCGCTGTCGGCAACGGTGATGTGCAGCGTCGAACCATCCTGCAACAGTTCGGCTTCCACCTCTTTGTTGGTGGCGGCGGCAGTGCGTGCGGCATCGATCGCGTTGTCCAGGAGGTTGCCCAGCACGGTGGTGACGTCGACGGGAAGGGTGAGTCGCCCTGACACCCAGGTGTTCTCACCCACCGTCAGGGAAACCCCCGCCTCGCGGGCTGCGGCCGCCTTAGCGGCCAGAAACGCCTGCAGGTAGGCGTCACGGATGGTGTCGATGCCCGGGAGTGCCGATCCGAGCGGACCCGATCCGAGCAGTTCCGCCAGGTACTCGGACGCCTCTTCGACGTGGCCGCTGTGCAGCAGGCCGTTCAACAGGTGCAGGCGATTGGCGAACTCATGGCGCTGCGCGCGCAGCACGGTGCTCATCAACTGGACGGCATCCAGTTGGCGCGTGAGTGATTCGACGTCGGTGCGGTCGCGCACCACCAGCACGGTGCCCAGCTCCCGCCCTTCCCGTGACACCGCTCGCGCCGACACCACCACGATGCGGTCGCCCGCGGTCGCGAGGGTCGGCGTCGGGTCCGCCGCCTTGAACACCTCGAGTACACGCGTGGTCAGCCCGATCTCCTCGACCGGCCTGCCCGGTTCGTTGCCGATCTCCAGCAGTCGACACGCCTCATCGTTGACAAATGTCGTCTTCCACGAGGTGTCCGCGGCAAGCACACCCTCGCCGATGCCGTGCAGCACCGCGGCCTGGCTGCGCACCAGCTCAGCCATCTCGGTCGGGCGCAGGCCCAGCGTCAGCCCGCGCCAGCGCCGCGCCAGCAGTACCGAGCCGAGGGCTCCGACGAGCAGGGCCACGCCGCCCAGCACCGCCGAGGTGCGCAGGTTGCGCAGTAGTTGCTCATGGACCTCGGCGGTCGAGATACCCACACTGACCTCACCCACCACGCGCTCTGAATCAGGCGCCAGGACAGGAACTTTGGCCCGCACCGACCGACCGAGGGTACCGGACTGGTGCAGCACGACCTCGCGGCCGGCCAGCGCCTCTGACGGATCGGTGCTGACGTGCCTGCCCAGTTCGTCCCGGTGCGGATGGGCGAGTCTGATGCCCTGGTTGTTGGTGATCACCACGAACAAGACGTCGGTGCGCTTCTGGACCTCCGAGGCGATCGTCTGCAGCGGGCCCCGTGCGAGTCGATCGGTGAGTGCCGCGCTCGGCGTCAACGGGGTCTCGTCGTAGTCGGTGACGTCGGCGCGCACGGCGGGGGCGGCGGCCACGACCCGTGCGATGTCCAGGGCGCGGATCCCGTACTCGTTGGCGAGGCGTTGGTGGCTGAACACGGCGAACAAGCCGAACGCGACAACCAGCGTGAACAGCACCACGACAAGTTGCAGCACCAGCACCTGAGTCGCGAGACGGATGTCGATACGGCCGATCCCCGCCATGGGCAGAGAGCGTACCCGCCCGCCGAGCACAATGCGCAAAACCTCGAAATCGCAGTATGCGCGGCTTGTGAGCACAAGCGAATCGTGGGTCTTGCGGATCCGTAGCTTCGCAATCGGCATGAGGGGTGACACGACGACAAGGAGTCCGCAGACGGCGCCGGCCTGCCGCATGGCGGCACCGTCGGCGCCCGCCGCCGTGATCAAGAAGTGGAATACGGGTCGAGCGTGGCGCGAAACCGCGTTACGCCGGGGTATTTCTCGCCCAACGACGTAGCCGAGAAACCATTTGATCGGTAGAAGCCGACGGCCTCCGCGTCGGTTTCTGCGACTATCGACACACCGGCCGGGATCCGTCGCTGCAAGCCCTTCAACAAGCTCGTCCCGATGCCAGTTCCTCGCACATTGGGCGCCGTTGCGACATGCAGGACGGTGGCCTCGGCGTCGGTCAACTGATATCCGAGAATCCCTATCGGACGCTGCTCGGCGACGGCGACGAGAAGCCTCCTAACGGGTTCCTCGCGGTATCGCTGAACAGCGTGGTTGAGCCGGTCCTTTTCGTCGCCGACTGCGAACGAGAGAAGTTCGGGAATCCCGGGTTCATCGACCGAACCGTCCACCACCTCTGCTGGTTGCGCACCGTTCCCGCGGTTTGTTCTCAAATTGAGTGCCATTTCTCAAGTGACTTGGCCACTGTCGGCGACCACCGATTCGATCCCCCAACGGGTTCGTAACAACGTCGTCGCTCGAGCTGCCGCGCGAGGGCCGGGCGATCGATCTTGCTGTTGTGCCTGGCGTCGACGGGAAGTGCGCCGAGTCGGCGAATCGGCACGTCGAGCCGAAGTTCCCGCAGGACGCCGCCGATACCGGCGACCGCGCGTTCGTCGTCGAGTACGACGGCAAGTTCGCCCTCCGGGGCCATGCGGTGTGCGACGAAGGCGGCGTCCAGCACACCCGCTACCCTACGAATCCGCTCCTCGACCACGAACGGGTAAACGTCGGTGCCGCGGTGCACGACGGTGCCGCCGCGAGGCCCGAGCAACCACAGGCGCCCGCGCTCGTCGCGGCGGGCGACATCACCGAGCCGATGCCAGACCGTTCCGTCCTCGATGCAAATCTTGTTGGTTGCCATGGCATCCGGATCGCCGACATACTCACGGCCGACGTGCGCGCCGCGCACGATCACTTCACCGACGCTGCGGTGCGCGGCTTCAAGCGCGCGCCGGGCCAGAGGTCCGTCGATGCGCTCGGGCAGCTCCACGACAGCCACGTCCGCGGCGTCGACCGGCCTGCCGACGAGCAGCCCGTCGCCGACGGAATCGAGCACCTCTGCCATCCGCACGTGCGCGACCGGTTCGGCCTCGGTCGAGCCGTAGACGACCAGCGTCTCGGCATCCGGGAACGCCGAGGCGACCATGCCGCACAGGGCTCGGCTCACCGGGGCGCCGCCGACGATCACCCGCCGCACCGATCGCGGCCGCGCCCCGGTCGCGTGGATGTGCGCGGCCAGCCGCCGGGCGAACGCGGGTGCCGCCGACACGGTCGTGACCGCATGAGCCTGCATCGATGCCAGCACGGCCAGAGGATCGATCGAGGCTGGATCACGCAGGTCCACGGGCGGAATCACGGTTGTCACCCCCGTGCACAGATTCGGGAAGACTGCGGCGGGAAAGGCCGTCATGTCCACATCGCCGTCGCGAGCAGGCAACTCCGCGGCCAGCGCGCGCTCTTGCGCCGCCAGGATGGCGTTGGTGCGTACCGCCCCCTTGGCGTGGCCGCTGCTGCCGGATGTGAAGCTGATGTTCGCTACCGCATCGGGCGCACCGTCGCGTAGTTCTGTCACGGCGCCGACCAGTTCCGCGAACGGACGCGTACCGCGCGGTCTGCCGCCAACCGCGTAGCGGCGAACCCGCCATAGGGGCGGGATCATCCACCACCGCCGCAACAACTGTGCCGGTCCAACGATCGCGGCCACCCGAGCGGTCCGCAGCGCCCGCAGCAATCGCGTTCGCGACATCGCGCCGTCGAGCAAGACGACAACACCGCCCGAGCCCGCCAGGGCGAGCGCGAGCGCATAGAAATCGACCGCCAAGGGGCCGGCAAGGAGTACGGGCGCCTGGTCGCACAACCCGGCTCGGCGCAAGCCGCCGGCGATCGCTGCTGCGCGCGCCGCAAGCTCACCGTAGGTCGCGGATTCGACGATGCCGCTATCGGGTTCGACGACCACCAGTGCGGGCCGGTCGGGATGCTCACCGGCCCGTGCCGAAAAAAGCGACACCATGCCGGTTTCGAGGCCCAGTCAGATCACCTCGTCGACGAGGAAGTCGCTGTAGAAGAACGTTCGGTCCGCTGCGTGGAGGACGGCGGACAGCTCCGACAGCGGCCTGGTGACGGTGGCCGGTGCCCGTCGGTCCACCATCAAGTTCCAGTGTGCGATCCGCCCGCCTGGCCGCATCGCGCGCGCAAGCTGGGCGAACAATTTGTCGGACGACTTCGGATCGAGATACTCGAAGATGTCGGACATGCCCGCGGCGACGAAGGTGCCCGGGGCGCACGCGCCGAGATATTCCGACAGCTCTGCGCACACGACGGTGACCCGGTCCACCAAGCCGCGCAACCGTTCTGCTGCGGCCGGCCGCAGCAGCGGCGGACCGCACGCAAGGTCGCCGAACCGACCGGTCAGCAACCATTCGAGATAGAAGTTGCCTTGTGCGGGAATCTCGGTGAACGCGTGCCGAAGCCCTCGCCAGAGATGTGCTCCCGGATCCTGCTCGACGTACTTGTACTGCGAGACGTCGCGGCCACGGCCCGCCATCCGTGCACCGAAATACGCGCGGAACGCCGATTCGAGAGCTGGCGAATAGATTTCGCGTTCGAACACTGCACGTTGCGAATCGAGGTCGGCGCACTCGAACAACCTCCGCACCGGATCGGCCAGCGGGACGAACCAGTGGTCGCGAAATCCCGTGACGTAGCGTTCGAGCAGACCGCAGCCGACCAGTCCCGCCGCGAGCAGATCGTCGTGGCGATTCCAGAATTCGCGCGCTGTCGTCGACAACGCAGGCGCGATCTGTCGGTAGACAGCTGCGGCGTCACCGGGTAACGCGCCGAGCAATACAGCGGTGTCCGATGCCGAAAGTTCGTGTAACGCCGCGAGTTTCAGCTCGATCAGCGCACACTGCGCGGGGTTGACGTCGACCGCGACGACTCGGTCGGCCTCGGCGAGCAACAGAGCCGCCACATTGTCGCCCGCACTGCCGATGATCAACGCATCCGTCCCAGGGCCGAGTTCGAATGCGCGCTCGAGGAGGCAGTGATCCTCCCAGACCTGCGAATATCGAACCAGGTCGAGTGGGGCGGATCGAGTGAAATCGTCGGACATGGTGACCTTCCATCTCGCTAACTACAACGGACTCGCGAAAATGCCGTACCAGCGCTGGTCGCGATAGCGCGGAAACAACAGCCGGCTTCGGTTGTCGGCGCGCATCGTCGAGACGAACAGCTGCTCGACGCCCGCCGCCAGGGCGCGCTCCGCCGCCACGGACACCATTGCGTGGGCAAGTCCGATCCGCCGGTGGATCGGCGTTGTACCGCCGGTCTTGAGCACCATCGTCGGCGGCGCCGCGACCGCATGCTTCTCGAAGCGCAAGCTGCTCACCGAGATTGCGTCGGCGCCGCGGCACAGCGGAGCGTAGTGCGGGTACATCAGAATGAACCCTGCCACGTCGCCGTGCGGCCCGAACGCGAGTACGCTCCGGCCGGGATCGACCGTCGTGGCCAGGCCCGGGACCATGTACTGCTCGAACTCCGGCCGGCTGATGGGCATGAACGCCACGTTGTCGGCGAATACCGCGTTGGCGAGCCCCAACAGTTCGTCGGTGCGCTGCGTCCACGTCGTAGGATCGAACGCTTCGAACGCGTAGCCGCGCGCAGCGAGGTTCTGTCGAATATGCGTCTTGTCGGCGACCAGGGCGACGATGTCGTCGCGATCCAGCACGATCGATACGTACGACACGTAGGGTTCGAATCCCATTGCCTGCCAGGACGGCCCGTAGCGCAGCGGGTTCCACGGTTCGCCGACGAACGGCATCGCCCCGGGCTCCGCCGACAGTAATGCACGGAAGTGCAGTACGGTGGAGAAATCGATCGGGCCCAGCAGCAGTTGCGCGCCCGCTGTGCGCGACCACCGGCGCACCTCGGCCATGACGAGCTCCTCGGCCGCGCGGTCGCCCGTGCTCTCCCAGTAACCGAACCACGCGGCCTTGCGCCCGTCGAGCACATATCCGGGCCGGGCGAACACCGCGGCACGCACCCCGCCCGGGACGCAGAACGCATGTGCGTCGACCTGCGCCAGCCACGGGTTGGGCGAACTGAACAGCAGCGCGATACGTTCGGGCTCCTCCGGCAACCATCCGGGATCGTCGGCGTAGACCATCTCAGGTAGCTCGAGAAATCCCTCCGGTGGCGGGCCCGGCAGCGCGGTGTCGATCACTGCCGGACCTCGAGGCGTTCGACGGTGCCGGTGCGACCGTCGAGGCGAACCCGCTCGCCGTTGCGCACGGCGTCGATGAGCCCCGGAATCCCCACCACCGCAGGGATTCCCAGTTCGCGCGCCAGGATCGCCGAATGCGAAACCGGACTCCCACGCTCGACGAGAATGGCTGCGGCGCTGGGGAACAACGGCCCCCATCCGGGATCGGTGCGGATCGCCGTGATGACCCTGCCCTTCACGTCGACGTCGTCGTTCGGATCTCGGATCACGCACAGCTCGCCTTCGGCGACGCCCGGGCTGCAACCGATTCCGCGCAGCACCGCCGTTGCAGCTGTCGCACGTGCGCATTTGGGAGTCACCCGGCGTCCGGTGCCGGGCAGGCCGTAGGTCTCGAACTGGTTCGGCGGCTCCTCGGCAGCGTAGGCGGTGAACTCCTCGTGCCGCTGCCGGGCGAGCGCCGCGAGATCGGCGGTGACGGAACGGCCCTCGGCATGTGCGTGCAATTCGTCGATGGTGAGGTAGAAGATCTGCCGCGGGTCGTCCAGCAATCCGGCAGCGGCCATCCGCCTGCCGGCGTCGGTGTAGATCGCCCGCATCGCACCGAGCAACCGCGTCCGGGTGAACCGCATGTTCTCGCGAGCCTCGACCGCCGACCGGACCCGGCGGAGCACGCCCCGCAGCTTGCGGCGATCGCGCCCGGTCAACTTGTCCATGACTTCGCGCTCGAACTCGGCGCGCCGCCCGAGGTGGCGATCCTGGAGATCGATCGGCGACAGGTGCTCGTCGGCAACGAAGTTGCGCAACGCGATCGCCAGAAAGGACGGATCATCCTGCAGCGACACGGTTTCCAGCTTCTGCTCACCGGCAAGCCGGTCGCCGTAACGGGCCAGGTAGTCGTCGAGTGACGCGGCAACGTAGGTCGAGCGCTCGCGCAGGACCGCCACCGCCGCCGCCGGGGCGCCGACCGTCAGCGCCTCCGTCAGGTCGGGGTCGTCCTGGATGTGCTTGGCGAGCGTCATGAGATGCCTTGTTGGCTCGAGCGACTCGACAGCTTCCTCGGCACCCAGGAGTCCGGCCACGATGTGTTCGGCGTCACGGGCGACCTTGGCGACGATGCGCCGCGCACGGCCGGACTGAGTGCCCATGTAGAAGTCGTTGAGCGTCGGCACAGTCCAGAGGTCGAACACGCGTAGGCCGCGCTCGGCCAGCGCGAGCACGTCCTGCAGGCTCTGCGCCGCGGCGAGTTCGACGTGTAGTTGCGAAATCAGTTGCGGGATCTGGGTCTGGAACTCCTCGACCAGCGCAGGGCGCCGATAGATCTTCCAGCCGAGCCGTGCACCGACGCGCAACATGTACGGCAGCCGGCGCAGCTTCTCGCCGCGCGACAGCGAGATGTCGGTCACGAAGTCGACCGGATGCTCGACGCCCATGATGTGTTCGAGATCCTCCTTGTTGCGGTCGAACGACGGCAACAACTTGAGGACGCGGTACCAGTTGTTGATGTTGTAGTAGACCCGGCCCGAGACGAGGCCGATCATGTTGCGCAGCACCGGCCGGTATTCCTCGAGCGTCGCCTCGGGAACGCCGATCATCCGCAGCGAGTGCCGCTGAACGGTGTCGTACACGGCAACCGCGTAGGAGAACGACAGGGGACTGGTGATGCCGTTGAAACTCTCCTGGATGTTGCTGTTGTCCCAGACGATTCGCCATTCGCCGACAGGATCGGCCGTGGCTGACGCAGTGATCGGGCGTGTCTGCAACAGCACGACGTCGGTGCCGCGCGCGGTCCATTCGATATCCTGCGGCGCATCGAGATAGCGGGAGACCCGCATTGCGGCAGATGTCAATGCGCACAACTGGTCGTGACTCAAGCACCGCACGCAACGCTGGTCCGGCGGCACCGGCGCCTCGTGCGTGCGGTGCCCGCCCGGACGCCGCACCACCCTCGTCGCCTTATCGGCGATCGTTGCCGACAGCTCGACGCCGGCGTGCGACCAGATGTACTGGTCGGTGTCGACCTGCCCTGAGACGATGCCTTCGCCGAGACCCCAGCTGGCACTGACCACAATCTCGTCGTCCCGGCCAGACAACGGATTCCGGGTGAACAAAACGCCGGAGACATCGCCCTCGGCCATCTCCTGGACGATCACGGCCACTGCCGGCGGTGCGGTGGCTGCGGCAGTGTTGCGGCGGTAGGCCACGGCCCGGTCGTTGAACGCCGACGCCCAGCATCGGCGCACGGCGTCGACCACGGCGTCGGCGTCGAGATACAGGTATGTGTCGAAAGCACCCGCAAAAGAACGGGTGTCGCTGTCCTCACCGACCCCCGAACTGCGCACGGCGAACGGGCCGCGGCCGGCGAGCCGGTCGGTGAGTGTCGCAGCGAGTTCGTCGTCGACCGGCCTGGAGAGGATCTGCGCACGCACTTGCGCGGCCGGTCGGCAGGGGTCAATCCCGGCGATGTGGCGCTCGAATTCCTCGGCGACCACGACGATCCACCACGGCACGCGAACACCGGCGGCAGCCAGTCGGGTCAGTCCGGCCGCCTTGCCGCCGATGCGTTCGGCGTCGGCTGCTTCGGTCATGTCGAGAACGGTCATGGGCGCACTACGGTCAACACGCCGGTGATCACGACGATGAGTGACACGAGAACTGCGAGCGCACTCGCCAATTCAGCGATCTTGGTGAATCTCGCGCTGGGCCGCAACCCGAATTGCACCGTCATGGCGACAGCGGCGACGGTGACGACGACGAAGATCGTCGTCGTCACGACCGTGTCCGCACGAACTACCGCCAGCAGCACTGCACAGTTGGCAACGGTCCCGATGATCAGGACCGTCAGCACGGCAGCCGCCCCGGCCGGTCCGCCGAACGACTTCGTATAGGACGCGACGGTTTCCCGCTCGTCCTCGGGAGCGTGCAGCTTACGTCCGACCTCGAGTGTCGCCCCGACGAGGAACGCCATCAGCGCCAGCCACCCGACGCTCGCAGGCAGGTGCTTGCCGTCGGCACCGATCAGGGCGATCCAGATCAGCGCCAGCGGTCCGGCGAAGAGGTGGGTGATCGCATACAGCACCAGCTTCGGCTCGAGCCACTGACCCGCGAAGAATTCCTTCAACATCAACATCGTCCAACCGAACAGCACGAGCCAGGCAAGCGTGACCGGTCCGATCCCGCCGTCCACCAGTATCGACACCACAATCTGCGGTACCAGGGCGAGTGCGCCGATCACTTTCAACTGGTCGAGCGTGACCAGGCCGCGCTGCAGGACGCGGTCGGGGAAATTGATGCAGTCCTTGTCGTAGTCCTTGTGCTCGTCGAGCACCCGAACCAGCAGGAAGTAGCCGAAGACCGCGCTGAAGGCGACGACATCGAGCGTCGAGACCGAGGGGTTCGGGTCACCGGCAATGGCTCGGGCGTACAGGATTCCGGCCAGGTACAGCAGGAAGTACAGCAGGATGGGTGCGGGCCCGAACCGCTCATTTCCCCAGGCCAGCAGCCGGTATGCCAGCGGCCTCATCGCGGTCGGCTGTTTGGTCATGTGGCGACTGCGACCTTCTCTCGCTCTCGCTGTTGCAACCAGCGAGGCGCCCACCAGTTGATCCTGCCTGCCAGGCGCATGAACGCAGGTACCAGCAGGGCGCGCACGATCGTCGCGTCCATGAGTACCGCGATCGCAAGCCCGACGCCGAGCGACTTCACCGTGGTGAGTCCGGAGGTGGCGAGCGAGACGAACACGATCGCCATGACGACCGCTGCTGCGGTGACGATCGGACCGGTCGCCTCGAGTCCACGCGCCACTGCGGCGGTGTTGTCGGCCGCACTGTCGCCCCCGAGCCGGTCGTACTCCTCCTTGATGCGAGCGAGCATGAAGACTTCGTAGTCCATCGACAGGCCGAAGGCGACACAGAACAGCAGCGGCGGCCCGAGCGTATTCAGCGTGTGGGTGACGGTGAAATCACCGACGAGCCAACGCAAATGGCCGTCCTGGAAGACGAACACGAGCGCGCCGAAGGCGGCAGTGAGGCTCAGCGTGGTCAACACGATCGCCTTGACCGGCAGGAACACGCTGCGGGTGAGCCACATCAGCATCACGAACGTCGTGATCGCGATGATCGCCAAGGCCACCGGTAGCCGGTGCACGATTGCTTCCTTGCCGTCATAGGTCTGCGCACCCAGCCCGGTGACTGCCGTCGTGAACGGCGATGGCACCGCCCGCACGTCACGAACCAGCTCCTCACCCTGCGGGGACAACGGCTCGACGTCGGTCTCGACGGCGAACCGCGCATGCTCGTTCTTGACGAAATGGGCGCGTTCGAGCGACGAGCGCTGCGCGGTGCGCTGACCGTCCTGGAACGTCCCGTCCGGACCGTGGACCGCGGTGACGCCGGGCACCATAGACAGCCTGACCCCATAATCGTCTGTGGCGCTGGTGAATCCGTCGGCGAATACCGCAAGCGTGCCATTCTCGGGCAGTGCAAAATCCGCCCGGATCTCGTTGCTCGCCTTGGCGGCGGCCGACGACGCGGGCAGGTTGCGGTCGTCGGGAAACACCAACTTGGCGCCCGCGAACGGCACCGCCAGCGCCGCGAGCACGCCGACGGACGCAATCGTGATCGGGACGGGCCGGCGCATCACCACCGTCGCGATCGTGTGCCAGCGCCCGGTGCCCGGTGGCATCCGCCTGCGCTGCCGGGCGAAGGAGAACGCGTCGATGCGGGGTCCGACGGCGGCGAGTATGGCGGGCAGGACGACGACGGCGCCGACGACAGCGATCGCGACGACGCAGATCCCCGCGTAGGCGAACGATCGCAGGAAGTACATCGGGAACACCGCGAGTGCCGACAGCGCCAAAGCGACCGTCGCGGCGGAGAAGACGACCGTACGTCCGGCGGTGGTCAACGCGGCGAGAATCGCTCCGGGTCTGTCGGGGGGGCCGTCGCGCTCCTGGAGTTCCTCGCGGTAGCGCTCGACGATCAGCAGGCTGTAGTCGATGGCGAGGGCCAGCCCGAGTGCCGACGCCAGGTTGATCGCGAAGATCGACACGTCGGTGACCTCGCCGAGCACGCGCATCGCGAATGTCGTTCCGACGATCGACAAGACGCCGATCCCGACCGGTAGCAGGGCGGCGACCACACCGCGGAAGATCAGGAACAGTGCGATGAACGTGAGCGGTATCGCGATGGCCTCCGACTTGACCAGGTCCTGTTTTGCGATGTCCTCTGTTTCGGCGAGCAACACCGCGTAGCCGGTCGCCTCGACGTGCAGCGGGCCGCGTGTGCCACCGAACTCTGCCGCCAGAGCCCGTCCTAGTTTGGCGAGTTCGTTGTCGTCGCCGGCGAGCTGGGCGCGGATGAGCGCCTTCCGGCCGTCCTTGCTCAGCAGTGTCGAACCGAGTTGACCTGACGTCCAATAGGAGTCGACCCGCTCGACGCCTTGCGCGTGCGCAAGCCGGTCCACCAGTTCACGTCCTGCTGCAGCGACCTCGGGCGAGTCGATCGGTGCGTCGGCGGACCCGAGCAGTACGAAGGTCGGCACCGCGATGCCGAAGGTGTCGCGCAATTGCCGGTCGGCGTGCACGGATTCCGATCCGGGGTCGTTGAACCCACCACTGGACAGTTTCTCGATCGCATCGGCGCCGACGGCTCCGCTGATGATGACGAACAGCAGCGCAGCGATGAGCACCAGTCGGCGGCGCGACATGGCAAAAATTGCAATCGATTTCAGGCGCATCGGCCGACCTTGGGGCAACTACGGTCGCGTTCGATGTCCGCGAGGCGCTTGGTGGTCCGCACGAGAGGGTCGAACCAGGGCAGCGGCAGCCAGCGCTGGCCGAGCGCTATCACCGGTAGGCGGTTGATGCTGAATTCGGCGAGGCAGAGCTGATATCCGCGTCGCCACACATCGGCATCGAACGTGGCACCGGTAGCGGATTCGAGTGCACGGCGATGGAATTCGAGGAAGTGATCGACCGACTCCGTGCTCGCGTCGGGCCCGAGCACGTGCGCGAGCAGGTCGACGAGATCGCGCTGCGGCACGTGCACCGTCGCGAGTTCCCAGTCGAAGGCGACCAGGCTGCCGCCGCCCTTCCGCAGCGCTATGTTGCGCGGGTTGAAGTCGTTGTGCACCAGCGTTCGCGGCATCGCGACCAGTTCCGGCCACCACTTCGGGGTCGCGTCGATCACCGCGGTGGCCCGGTCGTAGGTTGCGTCGTCGACCCACTGCGGGAAGTCGGTCCGGTACCGGTCGTACATGGCGCGCCACAACGGGAGCATCCCGGGCGTCTCGTCATCGCGGCCTACCCACGAATCGGCGCCGAGCAGCTCGGCCTCGCGGCCCAGCCAGTGCGCATGCACGCCGGTGATGCCGGCGATCGCCGCTTCGAGCCGTTCGGTAGTCCAGACTTCGGGCGTGTCGGCGGCGTCGAGGAACTCGACGTTGCCGTCGAGACGCTCGAGCACCACCACGAAGCCGCCCCGTTCCGCGTTCTCATAAGTACCGAAACAACGCGGTGTGATGGCTTTCACGGCGTCGGGAGCGTCGCGGTAGAAGCCGATCTCGCGCCGGTGCAGGTCGATGAAGTGGCTTGCATCCGCGCAGCTCTGCCATGCAGCGGTGATATCGCCGCCCGCCATCGACATGACCGCCGCGAGTGTGGTGGCGATCTCGGTGTCGAGCGGCTTCGACTTCACCATCACATCGACCGCGGGCCGGTCGGCGAACTCGAGCCGCAACGGCGCGACCCCGATGAACCTGTCTGGATTCGCAGCCTGCACGATCGCCGACAAGGTGCCCCTGAGCGCGCGGCCCGTTCGGGTAGCCGCGGTGACTTCGACCTTTACATCTCCGGTCCGCTCGCGCAGGAGTTGGGTGAAGAACTCGGCGGTGAGATCGGATTCCGTGAACGGCATCGGGCTGCGCCCTCGCGACCCCGGCGACCGGGACAACCCCTTGGCGAGAGTCGTCGATAGCTCCGATGTCGAAGGCACCGGCCGCCCCAAATAGCCGACCGCCAAGCAGAAATCCAGTAGACGGCGGAGGTAGTCCACACCGGTCGCCGGCGGGACGAGGCCGAGCAGTGTCCTGGTGTTGGTGTCGTCGAATGTTCGTGTCCGATCGAGATAGCAGGTGTATTGGGCGCCGATGCGCTGGTAGTAGTCGCGTTCGATGGGGTCGAGGTCCTCGACGGAGAAGGCTGTCGGCGGTACGAAGGTGCCGACCGCGAAGAACGGATATTCGGCCAGCACGTCGGACACCTCACGTAGCGACACCGTGTTGGCGCCCGGCAGATGGAATGTGCGGCCCAAGATGGCTGCGTCACCGGTGCCGACCAGTTCGGTCGCCGCGACGACGGCGTCGGCGACATAGTCCACGGGAACCAGAGAGAGGGTGGCGTCGTAGCGGCCCGGGAGGCGCCGCAGTTTCCCCTCGACGATCAACCTGAGGAGGGTGTAGAGGTTCCTGTAGTCGCGCACGGCGCCGGTGGCCGCTTCTCCGGCGACGATCGCGGGACGCAGAATGACCGAACCCACCGGTGCCTCATTCACCAGTTGTTCGGCGCGGCACTTGCTCCGCTCATATCCGTTGCTGAACTCCTGTCCGACGTCCAGCTCGTTCTCGGCGATCGTTCCGTTGCGACGGCCACAGACGTACGCGGTGCTGACATGGACCAGTGGCACCTTCCATCGCTGTGCCAGGTCGATAGCGTGCGCTGTGCCGGCGATGTTCACTCGTCGGTATTCCGCTTCAGGAGCGTCGAAAGCGATTGTGGCGGCTGCGTGCACGATGCATCCGACCGCTTCCTCGAGCTCGTCGAGTACCTGTTCGGAGACACCGAACCCAGGTTCGCGCACGTCGGCCGCCAAGCGAGCGACGCCCCCACCTGACCACCGCTGCCCGTACTCGTCCGAGAGCACGGTGGAGCCATCGGTGCGTATGAGTTGCGGCTGCCGGTGTGTCACCGCGATAACAGGACGACGTGGCGACAACCGGGCCACCACCTCGGCTCCGATCAGCCCCGTCGCCCCGGTGACCAGGATGGCGCGGCCCGGGCTCACGCCGAATCCTTCGCTGCGGTCAGGGCAAACGTCACCACGTCGTCGACGGTGTTGATCGTCGCGAGATTCTCGGGACGCTGTGGGGGAAGTCCAAAGGCGCGCTCCAATGCCATGGTCAGTTCGATCAGCCGCACGGAATCGAATCCGAGATCGTCGATAAGCCGGGCGTCGGCCGCTAGGGCCTCGACGTCGTCGGGCATCCGCCGCGGCACCGCCAGCGCGGTGATCAGCCGGATCACCCGCTGGCGCTCGGGCTCTGCGAATTCTTGCGGCGCGCTCATCCGGTATCCCGCAAATGGGGTTGATGGTCGCCCTGTGCGCGGGTTTGTTCACGGTCGGCGGTGAATGTTGAGCTGCCGATCACCGTTCCCTCGACCAAATCACCGGCCACGAGCAGAGCCCACATCTTCTCGCGGCGCGGTTTGCCGCTGGAGGTTCTCCGGATGAATCTCGGCGGCCCGATCACGATTTGAACCGTCGGGGCGGGACCAATATCGGATCGCAGCAGACGGCGGGCGGTACCCACCCAGCTGCCCGCCGAGGTTTCGGCGAAGAGGACGACACCCGGCCGTCCCACCCCGCTGTGTGCGACCGCGCAGAACTTGCCTTTGGGAATCCCGGTCACCGCGGCGAGTCGTGTTTCGAGGTCTTCCATGAACACGGATTTGCCCCGCACCTTGAGAGCCGAACCCATCCGCCCGAGCACGAATACCTGTCCGGCGAAACAGAATCCCGCATCACCGGTGTGCAGCACACCGGCGTCGGCGAATCGAGTGGAGGTGCCCGGGTCCGATTTGGCTCCGTGATACCCCATGGCGACGGACGGCGAAGACACCGCGATCTCCCCAAGGGTTCCGTCGGGCAGCCGCGCGCCGTCCTGGTCGATGATGCTGACCTCGGAGCCGGCCGGACCCACACCAGCGATCCACCCGGTACCTGGTAGCTGCTGTCCGCTGAATTGTGCACAGTCGAGGACCGCAACCGGCCGCCCGGGCCGCAGTGATGACTTGTCGATGCGAACGGCGCTGATCGGGTCGTCAAGGCGGGTTCCGGTGACTAGCAGCGTGGCCTCGGCCAGACCGTAGGCGGCGATCAGTGCCGTGGGGTTGAATCCCGCCGGTTCGACCAGCCGGGAGAATGCGTGCAAGGCGGTCAGGTCGACGCACTCGGCTCCGGTGGTCAGTGACGTCCAGGACGTAAGATCAAGTCCCTCAATATCTTCCGGGCTTAGCCGACGGGCGGCGTAGTCGAGCCCGAACGGCGGTGACACCGTATGTTGCAGCCCGGACATCGCGCGAATCCACCGCAACGGGTCCCGGATGAACTGGTCAGGGCGCATCAGGTAGAACGACCCCTGGTTCGCGATTCCCATGAGGAGGCTGATCAATCCCATGTCGTGGTAAAGGGGGAGCCACGACATCGTGACGTCCCCCGATCGCCAACCGATCATCCTGGTGATCGATTGCAGGTTCGCGGCAAGGTTGGCCCAGCTGACCATTACCCCGCGTGGGGTGCCGGTCGACCCCGAAGTGAACTGCAGCAGTGCGCATTCGGCGCGTTCGTCGGCCCGGCGGATCGGATCCGTTGCGTCGATCAGATCCTCCGTCGGCAACAGCGGCTCCAGAGACAAACCTGCGACGCGGACCGCTCTTTCGACTGTTGGCAACAGTTCGGGTGAGGTCAGCACGCTACGTGGATCGGCGCTCCGCAGTATCGCGCTGATCGTCTCGATGTATGTGGCGTCATCACCGAAGGTCGGAGGTGCGATCTGCGTGACCGTGGCTCCGCACAACCAGGCCGCGTACATTGCTGCGACGCATCGGTGCCCGGAGGGCATCACGATGCAGGCGTTGCCCCCCGCGCGCAAACCGTTCGCGCGCAGCGCCCCGCCGATCCGGCACGATACTTCGGCGAGTTCGGTGTAGGAACGGTAGTGCCATCCGTCGACGTCATCTGCAACAAACACTCCGGCGTCAGATAATGGCGCGTCGATCCAGTCGATCGCCATAGTGGAAGTGGAATCCGACGCTTGCAACAATGGTTGCCTCACTGTCCATTGGGCCATTGCATACTCATGGTCACGCCGCCGTGACAGGCGAATCTTGCGTACTCATCGACGTGTCTCCCTGTCTGTGTTGGCGGAAGGATCGCCACCATGGGGGGTCCGGGTCCGCAATGGGAATCGTCCCTCGGATTGAGTAGGGCGAGCCCAGTAGCGCGCCACTGCAATTTCGCCCGGATTCGGCCTGGTTCTACTCATGGCCAGGGCAGCCTGGTCGATGATGACTCGGGACCCATCCTTCATGACGCGATGATCGCAGCGGACCTCATCGATTGAGGGGATGAACGGGATCAGACGGGGTTGATCTCTTCGACGCTGCGCCCCGTGGTCCGCGGGCCGAGCGGTGCGACCACCGCGATGGTGACGGCCAGCGCGGCCAGGACCACTCCGAACATCGCTGCGGCACCGTATTTGTCGAGCACCGGGATGAGGATGAACGGCAGTGCGGCACTGGACAGGCGCGACACCGAGTAGGTCCAGCCCACCGCCGTTGCCCGGACGTCGCTGGGGAAGATCTCGGCCTGATACACGTGGTAGACGTTGGAGAACACGTTGCTCGCGGCGGTCGTCAGCAGTCCGAAGACGATGATCAGCGCTGGCGAGGGCACCGTCGCGAACAGGATGCCGCAGCCCGCCATGGCGACCACACTCGCCATGACCAGGTACTTCCTCTCGAATCTCTTCAGCAGCGGAATCGAGATCAGCGATCCGACCGGATAGCCGATGAAGGACAACGCCGTGAACAGCAGCGAAGACGTGATGTCGTACCCGCGGCTGACCAGCACCAGCGCGGCCAGCGTGCCGAACCCGTAGTAGCCGAACGGCTGGAACAGGTGGAACACGCCCAACATCATCAGTCGTGCCCGGTACGGCGACTGTCCAAGCCGCCGAACGGGATCGGCGGACGGCACGGCCTGCGTGACAGGTGCCACCGCGGTGCTGTCGCCGTAATCGGCGGCGGGCAGCTCCTGAGCGGGTATCCCGCGTTCGAACGCCGCCAGCGCGGCGTACGCCTCCCTGGTACGCCCGACTCCTGCGAGCCACCGCGGTGACTCGGGCAGCCCGCGACGGATCAGGATGACGAACAGTGCGCCGATCGCCCCGATGACCAACAGGATCCGCCAGCCCTCGACGCCGAATATGCTCCTGCCGTTGAGCCCGAGGGAAAGGAATCCCAGTGCGGGAACGGCGGCGAACGAACACGTGTACGCCCATGCGGCCAGGCGTCCGCGGTGCGCCTTGGGCAGCACATCGGACAGGTACGAGTCCGCGACGGGATATTCGGCGCCGACCCCGACGCCGGCCATGAACCGCGCCGCGACCAAGGTCAGCGGATTCGGTGCGAAGGCGGCGACGAGGCTCCACACCGAGAACCACACGAGATTGATCAGGAACGCGCGGCGACGGCCCAACCGGTCCGCGAGCCGGCCGAAAACCGCTGCGCCGATGAACATTCCGAGAAACGACGAGGCCATCAACGCCTGCAGCATCATGCCGCCGAGGCCGTACTGGGTCTTGAGCGCCGTGGCGATCGTGCTGGACAGGAAGATCTCGTAGACCTCGAAGAACAGGCCCAGTCCGATGGCCACCACCACCCTGCGGTGGGTCGGCCCGACGGGCAGGTTGTCCAGGCTGAGCGCGATACCACGCCCTGTGCCATCGCCATGCGGTGGATAGCCCGCCGTCAACGCAGGCGCTGTAGTCGCTGTATTCATGGTGATCGCAACCGTGCCTTCAGAAGCCGCCGAAGGACTTCTCGCCGCCGTGGCCGCCATGCCCATCCGACCGGTGCAAGCTCCAGTTCCAAGATGGTGGAGTGTTCCGGTCGTGGTCGACCTGCCAGCTCTGACCGCCGTGGGACTGCCACGTCGTGCCGTCGTCGTCGCTCCACGTGCCGTCTCCACGTTGTTGTCTCCACGACCCGTTGTCCTGTTGTCGCCACGACCCGTCGTCCTGCCGGCTCCACGTTTCGCCGCCCCGGTCCCAGGTCCGGTCGCTGTCCCCGCTCCACGTCGACGGTGCCGACGCCGCCGTCGGCGCGGGCGACGACACGTTGCGAGGTGGGTCGCGGGGTGCGTCGCCGCGGCTGCGGGCGCCGGTGCCGCCATAGCCGGTGCCGGTGCCGCCGCGGCGGGTGCGGCCGGTGCGGGTGTGGTGACTGTCGACGAGTCGATCGCAACTGGCTTGGGTGCGCCGTCATGTGATGTCAGAAAGAGACCGGTCGCGGCGACGGTTGCGATCCCGCCCGCGGCGGCCGCCAGCATCCATCCCCGCACCCGACCGCCCTGGCAACGCGGTTGTGCAGGCTCGGGATCGGGCCGCTCGGACGACCATGCGAGGTCCTGTCGATAGTCCGGCTGCATGGCCGCGACGGCGACCGTGTCGACACCCGCCGGGAAATGCCGGGCACCGCTCGCTGCGGTCGGCAGCGGAACGGTGTGCGCCATCACCCAGGGGGCGGGGTTCGGCTGCGTGGTGTTGTTCGTCATCGGTCACTCCTCGTCGGATTTGCTGGCTCCGTTGGCTGGAACCTGCTCAACCCGAAGTTACGGATCGACGATGGCCGTGGCTCGGTTGTGCACACAACCCGCGCAACGGTCGATTTTCACCTTTTGCGCATTGTGCTCAACAAGCCAGTGCGGGTAGCGCATCCACAGTGACCGACGGGTGAAAATAGCTGTTGCACAACGCCTACGAGAGGGCGACTGGTCTGAGGGAACAGTCGGACCCGAGAATACGGCAGCACGAACCGCCTACCGTGACTGCCACCAGAATTCTGTGCGGCTTCACAGAACCCGGGGCACGCCGGCGTCATCCGAATGACTATGCGATTGTCCGTTGTCCGTTTGCCGGCTCGTGCGGCATAGTGATGTCGAGCGACACGGGGGAGGTTCAATACCCCTGCGGCACAACGGCACCAAATAGCCACCCGCCGAATCGGAGGGACCGCAGGGGAGTCGACACAGCCCGACCGTTCAGACAGCCGACGGGCGCAACGGATTCCGGAGCGGGTCCGACAGGCCGGCCCTGACCGCACGCGTCATATCGTCGGCGAGCACCTCGATCTCGCCGCGCTCGACGACGTCGAGTATCGCGCCGGCGACGTCACGGGGGTCGTTCTTCGGCGCATCGACATCGGCCACCATGTCGGTGTCGGTGTAGGCCAGATGCGCTCCGACCACAAGCGTGTTCTGTGGCGCAAGCTCCAGCCGCAGCGAGTTGGTCGCCGACCACAGCGCGGCCTTGCTGTCACCGTAGGCCCCGGATCCACTGAGCCAGGACAGCACCGAGGCGATGTCGACCAGTGCGCCGCCACCGTTGGCGGCCAGGACCGGTGCGAACGCCCGGGCGACGTGGAGGGCGCCGAAGTAGTTTGTCTCGAAGACGGACCGGATCTGCTCGAAGTCTTCGTGCAGCAGTGACGGACCGGACAGTGCGCCGGCATTGTTGACGACGATCTGGGCGTCGGCGGCGGCGGCCGCCGCGGCGGCAACCGAATCCGGATCGGTGACCTCGAGGGCGATGCTCACCACCCGCGGGTTATCACTGGGCTTGGGCTCGCGCGCGGTGGCATACACCTTCGCGGCGCCGCGGTTGAGCAGCTCGTCGACGATGGCCTTGCCGAGGCCGCGTTGGCCGCCGGTGACTATCGCGATCGCACCGTGAACATCAACCATGTCGGGCTCCTTGACTTATGTGAATGAACTTTACCTATGTCAGGAATAGCCCTCTGCGCCGACATAATCAAGTACTGTTGACCTATGTCACAATCCTGGCCGGCAACCAGCCGCTACCGACTTCGGGTCGCGCCATCGGGTCTGGCGCTGGTCCAGGATCTGCTCAACACGAGGGCGATCGGCGAATACGGCCCCGACCTGCTCACCGACGGCTCCGCCGCGACGGCCTGGGCCACCGAGGCGGGGGCAGCGTGGACCGAGTCGTCGGGCACGCCTGCGCCTGCCCTGGTGCTGACCGACCGGGATGCCCGCAGGCTGCGCTCTTTGCGGAGCACGCTGCGCTCTCTCGTTCTCGATGCGCGCGTCCCCGGCGAGGCCCAACCCGACGCGACGACCGGCTTCGCGTTGAGCGACTCGGGCCAGGTGCATCTGCTGCCGCGCGGCAGTGGCGCGCAGTGGATTGCGTCGGCTGTCTGGGCCGAAGTTCTGCTCAGCCAGCAGTCCTCGACCTGGCAGCGGCTCAAGTGCTGCCGCGAACCGGCCTGCGGATCGGCGTTCTACGACCAGTCGAGGAACAACAGCGGCGTCTGGCACGACGTCAAGACCTGCGGTAACCGTGCCAACCTGCGGACATCGCGGGCCCGGCGCAGGATCGCCCAGACGTCGTGAGGGCGCGCTGCGACACGGCCAGCAAATGGCTCACCGACGACTGAGGCGACTACCCATAGCAAGACCGGCCCGTGGCAGCGAGATTCTCATGTACCTGGGCGGAGCTGCGCCCGTCGCGCAGATCGTCGGCACGGCCCGCGTTGATGTAGGCGGGGCGCCCGACCGCGGCCAGGCCGATTCCCAGCCGATTCGCCGGGCTCGCGTCGTCGTGCTGCCCGGTCGCGCTCATCTCGGCTGATGTCCTCCCAGGTGGACTGCGTCCACATTCTGTTGCAATCGGGGCGCGGCGTACAGGCTCGCCGACCGAACCTACGATCGGAATCATGAACGAGGATCTGCTGATCGGTGGTGTTCCCTTTACCCACGACCCGTGGGTTGCGGCCCGCAGCCGATACGACGGCATGCCCTACCGGAGGGTCGGCCGATCCGGTCTCCTGCTGCCCGCGATCTCGCTGGGCTTTTGGTACAACTTCGGCGATGACCGCCCCTTCGCCGCTCAGCGCGAGGTGCTGCGCCACGCATTCGACCGGGGTATCACGCATTTCGATCTGGCCAACAACTACGGCCCGCCCTACGGCTCGGCCGAGGAGAACTTCGGCCGGATGCTGCGCGGTGACTTCAAGCCCTACCGCAACGAACTGATCATCTCCACCAAGGCGGGCTGGGACATGTGGCCCGGGCCCCACGGACAGCTCGGCAGCCGCACCTACCTGCTGTCCAGCCTGGACGAATCGCTGGCCCGGCTCGGCATCGACTATGTCGACATCTTCTACTCGCACCGCTTCGACCCCAACACCCCGCTGGAGGAGACCGTCGGCGCCCTCGATTCCATCGTCCGCGCGGGCAAGGCGCGCTACGTCGGCATCTCGTCGTATTCGGCCGTGCACACCGCCGCCGCCGCCGCGATCGCCAAGCGGCTCGGTACACCCCTGGTGATCCACCAGCCGTCGTACTCGATGCTGAACCGCTGGATCGAAGGCGGCTTGGTCGACGAACTCGCCTCCGCCGGTATGGGCGCCATCGCCTTCACCGCCCTGGGGCAGGGCCTGCTCACCGATCGCTATGTCGACAAGCCGGCCGACGAGATCGTCCGCGCCGCCCAGCGTCCAAGCTTCGACGAGACACTGGTCACCGACGAGCTGCACACCCGGCTCGGTGCGCTCGCCGCGATCGCCAAGGGCCGCGGTCAGACCCTTGCACAACTCGCGCTGGCGTGGGTGCTGCGCGATCCGACGGTGGCATCGGCGGTGGTGGGTGCCTCCCGCATCGAGCAGCTGGACGAAAACCTCGCGGCGGTCCAGAATCTCGACTTCTCACCCGAGGAGCTCAGCGAGATCGATCGCTATGCGGTCGACTCCGGCATCGACCTGTGGCGGTCGAGCTCGGAGCTATAAGGGCGGACGTGGCCTGCGGCCGGCACAAATGTCTGCGCCAGCGGCGCGAAAGTGTCTACGCCAGCGGCGCAAAAGCCTCGGCCAGCGCGTCGTATCGGTCGAGGCGCTGCTGGCCGGTGCCAAGCGAGCGGTCGGGAACGATCACCTCGTCGACGCCCTCGTCGCGCCACCGCGCCACCTGCTCGGCGATCCGTGCCGGGGAGCCGTGCACGACGGGCAGCGGCAGCTTTGCGGCGGTCGCCTCGGCTCGGGACTGTTCCTCGGCCGTCTCGGTGACGATGATCAGCGCCTGCGTCGACCGCCAGACCGTCGCCGGGTCGCGGCCCTCGCGCTCGCAGGCGGCATCCAACACCGCCGCCGTTTCGCCGAACCCACCCGGCGCCGACCACTGGTTCCACTGCTGCGCGTAGCGGGCGACCAGGCGCAGCATCCGCGGGCCGCTGGCCCCGATCAGCAGCGGCAACGGAGACTGCACCGGTTTGGGCTCACAGACGGCGTCGCTGAGCCGGTAATACCGGCCCGCGAAACTGGTTGTCGGCTCGCTCAGCAAGCCGGTGACGACGGCGAGTCCTTCGGCGAACCTGTCGACCCGCTCGCGCGGAGTACCGAGCTCGATTCCGTACTGCTCATGCTCGTTGACCTGCCAGCCGGCACCGAGCCCCAGGGTCAGCCGGCCCCCGCTGATGTGATCGATCGTGGCAGCGGAGTTCGCCAGCACCGCCGGATGCCGGTAGGTCATCGACAGCACGAGGTTCGCCAGCCGCAGCCGCGACGTGGCGGTGGCCAGCGCCGCCAGCACACCGGTCGCCTCGAGCATGTCCGGCGGCCCGCTTCGGCCGGCCGCCATGAAGTGATCGGCGACGTAGACGGCATGCCAGAAGCCCCTGTCGCCGTGCTGGGCGAGTTCGAGAAGTTCGGGCCACGGCTGCGCGGCGCCCGGCCAGACGGAGAAGCGCACGAGCCGAGCCTAGCGGTGGTGGCATCCTGGCCATGTGGGACTGCTGTTTCGTCTGGCGGAGCTGCTCATCATCATGGTGCCGCTCGCAGGCATCGTCGTCGCGGCCGTGAAGGCGTTCTCAGCCGCGAATCGCAAGTGGGGAGATAGGCCCGCCGAGCCGCCCGCCACGGGGGAGGACAGCCCACAATCGGCGAGGCTGACGCACGCCGCGGGCAACCCGGCGGCGCGGTGGCGGGCGATCAACCGCACGATCGAGGAACACGCCCGCACCGACACCCGCTGGCTGGACTACGAACTGGACGCCGCCAAGCTGCTGGATTTTCCCCTGATGACCGATATGCGCGATTCGCTCACGACGGCGTTTCACCGGGCCAAGCTTCGGGCGGACCTGCTGCGGCCGATGAAGGCTGAGGACCTGCTCGACGACCCCGCCTCCGCCGATCGCTACCTCGCGGCGGTCGAGGATTACGCGACCGCCTTCAACGCCGCCGAAGCCGAGGCGATCCGCAGGCGCCGCAACGACTTCTCCCGCGCGGATCAACAGCGGATGACACGGGCGCAGAGCCTGCTGCGGGTGGCGTCGGACTCCGCCGCCACACCGCAGGAGCGCGAACGCGCCTACGCGCTGGCCGGGCGGGAACTCGACGGCCTGGTCGTCCTGCCGCCCACCACGCGCGCCGCCATCGAACGAGGTATCGCCGGCGAGCTCGACGGCTGAGCCGCCGTCACACCGGCCACGCTTCACGCCGGTACGCGGAGTCCCAGAACATCCACTCGTAGCGCGCGGTCGTCACGAAATGCGCCCGGGCGGCGGCCTCCTCGGCCGGGCTGAGCCCCGGCCCTGTCCTGTCGGTGAGAGCAAGGACCTCGCCGACGGTCGCGGCGAACTCGTCCCCGCCGTAGCTGTCGATCCAGCGCTGGTAACGAGGATCGGGTGAGCCGCGCTTGACCAACTCCGCGCCGACCTCGGCGTAGATCCAGTAGCAGGGCAGGACGGCGGCGAGACCCTCGGCGAAGCTGCCGCCGTAGGCGGTGGCGAGCAGGTAGCTGGTGTACGCGCGCGTCGTCGGGGACACGGGTACCCCGTCGAGTGCGGTGAAGTCGAGGCCGAGTTCGGGCAGCAGCGAGGCGTGCAGTGCCACCTCGACGTCGAACACCCCGGCTGCGTGCCCGGCGAACATCGCCGTGTCGGCGAGCGTCGGGGCCTTCGCCGCGACGATCGACAACGCGCGGGCGTAGTCACGCAGGTAATGGACATCCTGGGCGACGTAGTGGGCGAAGACGCCCGGGTCCAGCGCACCGTCGGTCAGTCCGGCGAGGAACGGATGGACGAGGATCGCATCGAAGATCGGCTCGATGTCCGTCCACAACCGCGACGACCACGATTCGGGATACCCGGAACCTATCGACGGCGTCATCGCCAGCACCCGCCTCGGCTCGCACCGCTCGGGTCCTCCACACCTGCGATTCCATACTCCATACAACGCATCCTGTCAGGTATGCGCGCCGACGGCACCCGGGGGCCGGCGGGCACATTAGGAGCCCGGTGGGAGGCCTGCGGTCAGATCACCGCAGAGCGCCGTCCAGGTCGACGGTGCCGCGCACACCGATCGACGAGTAGTTCACCGCGAGCCAGGACTGGGCGGCTTTGCGCCCCGCGTCGCGCAGCTCCTGGAAATAGTCCCATTCCGCTTTGCGGCGGGTCGACGAGTGGTGGGTGTCGAGCACACCGCTGCCGTCGATGCGGTGCAGATGGACGTTCTTGTAGTCGTTGGGGGAGAGCTTCCCCTCCTCGATCAGCCGCTGTACGAACGCCACGGCGCGCAGTTCGCGCAGCAGGTTGCTGTTGAACGTGATCTCGTTGAGCCGGTTGCGAATCTGGCGTGCCGTGCGCGGTGTGTGCTTGCGCTCCAGCGGGTTGATCTGCACGAGCAGGATGTCCTCGGTCTTGGTCTCGTACAGCAGCGGGAACAGTGCGGGGTTGCCCATGTAACCGCCGTCCCAGTACGGGACACCGTCGATCTCGACGGCCTGGAAAACCGTGGGCAGACACGCCGAGGCCATCAGATGGTCGGAGGTGAGCTGATCGCGGTTGAAGATCTCCACCGTGCCGGTCCACACATTGGTTGCGCTGAGGAAGATCTCGACGTCGGAGCAGGCGCGCACGCGTTCGAAGTCGACGAGCTTGTTGATCGCGCGCCGCAGCGGATTGATGTTCAGCGGGTTGGCCTGATACGGGCTGAGGCTGTGGACGACGGCGTTGACCACCGTTTCACTGCGCCACACGCCCAGCATCCGGCGCACCAGCCGGCGCTGCAGGGGCGAGAGGAAACCGTCCATGCTGGCCCGCCGCCAGAACGTCTCGAGCGCACCGCGCGCGCCGTCGATGCCGCCGTCGAGCCAGCCCTGCACCAGCACGACGGCGTTCATCGAACCGGCGCTGGCACCGCTCATCGCGTCGATGGCCAGCCGCCCGTCCTCGAGGATCGCGTCGAGCACCCCCCAGGTGAAGGCACCGTGCGCACCGCCGCCCTGCAGGGCCAGCGATACCACCTTTTCGGCGCGCGGCCCGGCAAGGCCCTCTCGGGTCGTGCGGACGACCGCAGTCTCATTCATGGGAACTCCTGACGGTTGTCAGAGGCGGCGAACCCCCTGAGCCGGAACCGGCGGTGGTTCGACGACGCGGGCGGTGGAATCGGGCCAACCACCCCAGTGAGGCATGCCGCTCTCTGTCATGTGCGCATGGTGGCGCAGCAACACCTCCACCGTATGGGTGAACTCGCCAGAACCGCCGGAGGCGACGACGTGAGTATGGCGGCTTCCGGCCCGTGAGGTGAGCGAGCTCACCCCCCGCAGCGGGCGCTAGTCCTCGCTAGTCCTCCTTGCGGATCAGCCGTCCCAGCGCCTGGCCGTCGGGTGCCAACAGCTCCGCGATCCGCGGCTGGTTCACGTCGGCGACGATGATCTCGCCGACCTCCTGGTAGACGTCGCTGAAGATCCCGTGCGACTTCATCTTCTCGGTCTGATAGATGTTGTCCTCGGTCGGCGTCACGTAGTACACCGCGTCGGCCTTGAAGCGGTGCACCAGCCAGAGATGGATCAGCGTCATCAGGCGCTTCTGGCGCATCTTCTCGGCGTAGGTGTTCTGGTCGCGCACGGTGAGGATGCTGCGGCCGTGCCGATCTTTGATCGGATCGACGACGACGTTGGCGAGCATCTCGTTGTCCTCGTTGTCACTGCCGTAGATCCCGAGCTCGAGTACGTCGGAGCCGGCGCGGCGCGGGCGCAGTTGCACGCGAAGCTTCTCCTGGAGCGCGTAATGCTCGCTCCACAGCGCCAGCCAGTCCTCCAGTAGCTTCTTCGGCACCTCGGTCTGGACCAGATGCTGATGCTGCGTCGAACCCTTGCCCATGGATTTGGTGGTCGCGGTGCGGCCGGAGGAGGCCGCAAGCGCCGCATCGCTTCGTGGGCCGCCGACGAGGGTTTGCGGTGTGCGGTAAGGCGATTCGACCAGACGCATCTTGCGTTGCAGGCGCGCGAGGGCCAGCATGCCCTCCTGCCGCAACGAGGTGGCGAACTCCTCGGAGGCGACACCGTCGACCTGGTGGCCGCCGTAGGTGATGAAGTTGAAGACGAATCCCATCTTTCCGAGTTCCTCTGGGAACGCCCGCATCTCCTCGTCGGTCATCCCGGTGGTGTCCCAGTTGAACGACGGCGACAGGTTGTAGGCCAGCATCTGGTCGGGGAACTCGGCGTGGATGGCCTCGGCGAACTCCCTGGCGTCAGCGAGGTCGGCGGTCTTGGTCTCCATCCACAGGATGTCGGCGAATGGCGCCGCGGCCAACGACTTCGCGATCGCGTACGGGATACCGCCGCGCACCTGGTAGTAGCCCTCGGGCGTCTTGGCCCGTTCGCAGTCCCAAGCGACGTCGGCCCCCAGCTCCTTGGCCTTCGTGCGGGCGCTGTACAGCGACGCGCGCTCGGCGAACGCGCGCCAGTCGGCGGCGCTCATCGACGGCTGCTCACCCTCACGCTCGCGGAACTCGAGCAGTTCGGCCACCGCCCCGCCATAGGTGTCCAGCCCGGCGTCGTCCTGCCAGACATCGACGAATCTCGACTCCACCTTGTCGAAGGCGACCTCGACCGAGGGTTCCCGGCCGTCCTGCCACGCCGCGGCGGTCTCATCGACCAGTGCCAGCAGGCCGTGATGGTCCAGCCAGGCCTCGGCGCTGGCGTACTCGCCCTCGGGAAGCGCGTACAACAGGTGGCCGTTGAGCTCGCTGACGCCCTGGGTGTAGAAGCGCCGCATCAGGGCCAGGAAGCAGGACTTGTAGGAGGGGATCTTCAGGTTGGTTGCGCCCAGCAGGAACGGCTGATCCCGCTCGTCGGCACGGCTGTCGATCAGGTTGGCGGCTTCGGCGTCGGTGCGCGCCACGATGATTCCGGGCACCCGCATGATGTCGAGCTGGAACCGGGCGGTGTTGAGGCGCTTGATCTGTTCGTCCGACGGGACCAGCACCTTGCCGCCCTGATGGCCGCATTTCTTGGTACCTGGGCGCTGGTCCTCGATGTGATAGCCGGGCACACCGGATTCGACGAAGCGACGGATCAGGTTGCGCACGTGCGGGTCGCCGCCGTGGCCGGTGTCGGCGTCGGCGATGATGAACGGCCGGTAGTCGTACTCCGGGGTCGAGGCGCGCTGCTCGGGAGTCATGCGCAGCCGGAGGTACTGCTGGTTGCGGTCGGCCGTCAGAAGCGCACGCACCAGGCCGGCCGCCTCGTCGGGGACCTGGCTGAGGGGGTAGCTGGCCAGGTCGGGCCCCGGATCTTCGCTGATGGAGCCTTTCGCCGAAGTGGCCCACCCACCCAGGTAGATGCCCTCGATGCCCATCCGCTTCATCACGACCGCCTGGCCCGGTGAGTATGGGCCGAAGGTGGTGATGCTCTTCTTCTGCGCGAACAACTCTCGCAGCCGCGGATAGAACGCTTCGGCGGCCTCGCGGGCCACCGTGTAGTCGGTGGGGATCGTCCCCCGCTGCTCGGCGACCTGGCGGGCCGAGTACAGGCGGGTGATGCCCTCATAGCGGGAACTGTCGAAGTACGCCTGCGTGGCGGCGACGTCCCGCGCGAACGGCGTGGGGGCCTGTAGCTCAGCTTCGATGGTGGCCATGGGCATTCGCTCCTGTTCAGCGCTGTTCCCGCCGACGATCGCTCGGGATTGGACCGCCTTTCTCCCGACAATACGGCGCATGCTTGGCCGAGGGTGGCACGTTCCGGGGACTGGCCGGCAGCGACCGATTCAGGGCGCGCAATCACCTGCCGGCTCTCGCCACTTGGCGTTACGTCGCAGCCGCCCTCGCCGCCGACCAACTCGGCGGGCGCTTCTCGATGAACGCCGCGACGCCCTCGAGCGCGCTCGGGTCCATCATGTTGCACGCCATCGTCGCTGCCGCGTCCTGATAGGCGGATTCGATGCCGACTTCGATCTGCCGGTAGAACAGGGCCTTACCCATCGCGACGGCGACACGTGGCTTGGCGACGATCCGGGCGACCACCGACTCGATCTCGTCGTCGAGTGCGTCGGATGCCACCACCTTGTTGACCAGCCCGAGCGCAAGCGCCTCCTCGGCGGACACGAAGTCGCCGGTGACCAGCATCTCGAACGCCGCCTTGCGGGGCACATTCCGCGTCAGCGCCACACCCGGTGTGGCGCAGAACAGTCCGACGTTGATACCGCTGACCGCGAAGCGGGCATCGCGGCTGGCCACCGCGAGGTCACACATCGCCACGAGTTGGCAGCCTGCGGCGGTGGCGAGGCCGTGCACTCGGGCGATGACCGGCACCGGCAGCCGCTGGATCGCCAGCATCACCTCGGTGCAATCGGCGAACAACCGTTGGTAGTAGTCCAGCGAGGGCGCCGACCGCATCTCCTTGAGGTCGTGGCCCGCGCAGAACGCCTTGCCGGACGCGCCGAGCACCACCGCGCGCACCGTGTCATCCTCGGCCAGGCCGGCGAGCGCGCGTCCGAGGGAGGCGAGCATGGCCTCCGACAGCGCGTTGAACGCCGTGGGGCGATTCAGTGTGAGCCTGACGACGCCGCGCCCGTCCCGATCATGTTGCAGCAGTGGTTCGTCCGTCATCTCGACCTCATTCGATCGCCGCGGTGCTCTTGGCTCGCTCGCGTAGCTGGAACTTCTGGATCTTGCCCGTCGAAGTTTTCGGGATCGGTTCGAACCGAACCTCTTTCGGCGCCTTGAAGTGTGCGAGCAGCTCCTTGCAGTGCGAGATCAAGTCTTCCGCCGTCGCGGCGGCGCCCTCCCTGAGTTCGACGTAGGCCACCGGTGTCTCACCCCATGTCGGGTGCGGCATCGCGACGACGGCGCACGCCATCACCGCCGGGTGCCGGTACAACGCGTCCTCGACCTCCAGCGAGCTGATGTTCTCACCGCCGGAAATGATGATGTCCTTGCTGCGATCCTTGATCTTCACGTAGTGGTCGGGCTCCATGACCGCCAGATCCCCGGTGTGAAACCAGCCACCGGCGAACGCCTTCTCGGTACCCGCCGGATTCTTCAGGTAGCCCTTCATGACGATGTTGCCGCGAAACATGATCTCGCCCATCGTCTCTCCGTCGGCGGGAAGTTCGTCCATGGATGCCGGATCCAGCACGGTCATCCCTTCCTGCAGCGCGTATCGCACACCCTGACGGCCGTTGAGCCGGGTCTGCTCCGACAGGCTCTCGTCCGTCCAGCTCTCCCGCTTGACCGCCACCGAGGCCGGCCCGTACACCTCCGTCAGCCCGTACACGTGGGTGATGTCGAAGCCGATCTTGGCCATGCCCTCGATCATCGAGGCCGGGGGAGCCGCCGCCGCGACCATGCCGCGCACCCGTTGCCGAATTCCCGAACGATCCCCGGACGGAGCCGAAATGATCATGCTGTGCACGATCGGCGCGGCGCAGTAGTGGTCGACGCCGTGATCGCGCATCGCCGCGAGGATCGATGACGCGTCCACTTGGCGCAGGCAGATGTGGACGCCGCCGAGCATCGCGATCGTCCACGGGAAGCACCAGCCGTTGCAGTGGAACAACGGTAGGGTCCACAGGTAGCGCGGATAGTGCGGCATCGACCACGTCACGGCGTTGCCCACCCCGTTGAGGTAGGCACCGCGGTGGTGTGTGACGACGCCCTTCGGGTCGCCGGTGGTACCAGAGGTGTAGCTGACCGCGATCGCGTCCCATTCGTCGGCGGGACCTTCGAGCCGGACGAGCGGTTCGTGTTCCGCCAGCACCGCCTCGTACTCCAGGTCGCCGAGCCGTTCACCTGGTCCGTCGTACTCGCTGTCGCACACGTCGACGACGATCGGCGTGCGGCCGTACTCCTCCTCGAGGATCTTCAATGCGGGTCCCATCGCGTGTTCGAACGACCGGTCGGTGATCACCACCGCGGCCTCGCAATGGTTCATCTGCCAGGCCAGCGTCGCCGAGTCCAGCCGCGTGTTGAGGGTGTTGATCACCGCGTTGATCCCCGCGCAGGCGTAATGCGCCTCGATCATTTCGGGTGTGTTGGCCAGCATCGTCGTCACCGTCGTGCCGCGCCCGGCTCCCATCGCCCGCAATGCCGCGGCCAGCCGCGCCGAGCGGTCACGCAGCTCCCGCCAGGTGTAGCGCCGCTCGCCGTGGATGAGCGCGGGCAGGTCCCCGAAGATCTCGGCGCTGCGTTCGACGAAGCTCACCGGCGACAGCGCCGCGTAGTTCGCGGCGTTCTTGTCCAGGCCCGTGTCGTAGATACCGGTCACGTCCGTCTCCTGACTTCTGCGCCGAGGTGTGGTCGGGGAGCGCGTCCCCAATATCCCACAGGTGTCCTGGCCGGTCTGGCACTCCGCTATGGCTGCGTGCGGTGATCCTGTGTGCGGTGATCGAGGTGGTCGGCGAAAACGTCGATCGCCGCGGCGATGCGCGCCGATGCACCGGACAGGACCGCCTCTCCGTGGCCGAAGCCCGCGATCTGCGCCCCGGTCGCAGCGAGCTTGTCCAGCGAGCGCCGTGCGGCAGCACGATCCGTGTTGAACACTCCGAGGATCACCTGGCCCTCGAACTCGGCGACGGCGTCGCCGGTGAGCAGGGCGTCGGCGGCAGGCAGGTACAGGGCAATGCTGCCGGGGGTGTGGCCGGGGACGGCCACCACGCGGGCGCCTCCCGCGAAGCCCAGCACGTCACCGTCGTCGACCGTACGGTCGACGCGGCACGGCGGTCCCTGGGGTGGCCCGGCGGACTCGGGGTGTATCGCCCGCTCGGCTGCGGTCAGCTCGGGCAGCGGGCCTGGCTGAATGCCGGCCACATACGGCGCATCGGGTGCGCCGGCGACGACCTCGACGGCCGCCCAGCCGGCGATCTCGGCGGCCGCGCCGCTGTGATCGTGGTGGAAATGCGTCAGGACGATCCTGGTCACCTCGTCGCGACGCCTGCCGAGGGCGTCCAGCACGTCGGCGATCAACCCGGCGCTGTTCGGCCAGCCGGTGTCGACGACGGTCACACCGTCCCCGGCCAGCCACAGGTAGCAGTTCAACAGATACGCGCCGTCTCCCGGCACGCGCACCTGATACAGCGAGGGTGCCAGTTGCTTTGGCTCGAGCGGCCGCATTCCGTTGACGCTACCCCGCACCCGCCCCCGGCCCAGCGGATTTCGCTCTGGCCGAAACACTTTGGGGCACAACACACGCCACGGTGGAACGGTTGAGCCGCCCTCCGGAAGGCCGCCATCCACCCTGGCCTGCCCGCGTCGCGGCGGCCTTGGCAGACTGTGGCCATGGCACAGATAACCCTGCGTGGAAATCCGATCAACACGGTCGGCGAACTGCCCGCCGTCGGATCCCCGGCACCCGCGTTCACCCTGACCGGCACCGACATGGGCCAGGTCAGCAGCGCACAGTTCCGCGGTAAGCCCCTGCTGCTGAACATCTTTCCGTCTATCGACACCCCGGTATGCGCGACGAGCGTGCGAACCTTCAACGAATGGGCGGCCTCCGGGGGCGCCGCGGTGTTGTGCGTGTCGAACGATCTGCCGTTCGCGCAGAAGCGATTCTGTGGCACCGAAGGCATTGACAATGTCGTCACGGCATCGGCCTTCCGCGACAGTTTCGGCAAGGATTACGGAATCACCATCGCCGACGGCCCGATGGCCGGACTGCTCGGGCGAGCCGTCGTGGTGATCGGCAGCGACGGCACCGTCGCCCATACGGAACTGGTGGCCGAGATCGCGCAGGAGCCCGATTACGACGCCGCGCTCGCCGCACTGGGCACCTCCTGATCCCGATACCCCGGCGATGAGATCGGGCGGCCGGGTCGGTCAGTACATCCATGACCGATAACACACCGTCCACCGGGGCGACTGCACTGCCGCCGGTGGTTGATCAGGACACCTGGCGCGCCGCGCTCGACGACCTGCGCCGCCGGGAGAAGGCCGCCACCAGAGAACTCGACGCGATCGCCGCTCAGCGCCGCCGGCTGCCCATGGTGAAGATGCCCGACTACACCCTGGTCGGCCGTGACGGCCCCCTGTCCCTCAGCGACGTGTTCGGGGGACGCTCGCAGCTGATCACCTACCACCACATGTGGGAGGACGGCGCCGAGTGGCAGTGCGGCGGATGTACCGGGTTCACCTCGCAGTTCACTCGACTGGGCTTCCTCGACAACTACGACGCCCGCTTCGTCATCGTCACCAATGGCCCAATCGAGGAGGCGCTGGCCTACCGCGACAAGGTCGGCAACGCGATGGAGTGGTACTCATCGGCAGGGAGCACGTTCGGCGCTGACGTCGACGCACCGCCCGGCGGCGGATTCGGCGTCAACGTCTTCCTGCGCGACGGCGACACCGTCTACCGCACCTGGCACACGTCGGGCCGCGGCACCGAGCAGCTCAGCCACTCGTTTGCGCTCATCGACCTGCTGCCTTGGGGTCGGCAGGAGGAATGGCTGGATTCTCCCGAGGGCTGGCCGTCCCGGCCAACCTATTCCGGCTGGCTCGACTCGCCCGACTTGGCCCGGCTCTACGGCCCCGGCAACCAGTCCTGAGCGCCTGGCAAACGTCACATCGACACTCCCGGCCGCAGCCGGAGCGTGATCACGGGCGGTCACCGTTGGGTCACGGTCCGACAAAATCTTCCGCCGGAGCCTTTGCTGGCTGGGCAGCCGTGTGACTGGTGGGGTAGAAGTGATTAACCCCTTGCGATTTGTGCACATCGGGATGCGCTCGTCGCTCGTCGCAACAAGCGTGCACGAATCGCCCGAAGAACAGGTGGATTTCGAATGAAGCGTGGCTGGGTCCTGGTGATCGCCCTGGCGCTGTTGGTCGCGGCGCCGGGCTTCGCAGTCGCCGATACCTGGACCGGCACCCGAGCCCAGGCTATCCAGTACGTGATCGAACGCGGCCTTGCGCAGCGCGGCGTCCCCTACACCTACGGCGGCGGCGACGTCTCCGGCCCGACCGTCGGCATCGCGCCACCGCCCAGCACCGATCCGGTCACTCCGGCCGCCGCGCCGATTCCCGCGACCACCGGGGGTCTGACCCTCGCCGGTGTCGTCCCGCACACCACCACCGCGGGGACGGAACCGAAGGCGGCCGCAGCGCAGCCGAGTGTTACGGGCTTCGACGCGTCGGGCCTGATGGTGTACTCGTTCGCCGGGGTGGGTATCAAGCTGCCGCGGTCCTCGGGGGAGCAGTACAAGGTCGGCACCAAGGTGCTGCCGTCGCAGGCGCTGCCCGGCGACCTGATCTTCTTCGGGCCCGACGGCACCCAGAGCGTCGCACTGTTCCTCGGGAACGGCCTCATGCTCGAAGCCGGTCCGCCCGCGGTCAAGGTCTCGCAGGTCCGCACGGACACCATGGCTCCCTATCTGGTCCGGATCATCCAGCGCTGAGGCAGATCCAGAGACCGATTCGCGCGCCTCGCCCACGGTGAGATCCCCGGGTGGCGGCGCGGCCTGCGCCTAAACTGCGCTCATGGAAGGCGGTGCGGTGCAGGTGTCGACGGGTCTGCTGCGGATCGAGGACTGTCTGGACGCCTCGGGCGGGATCGAGCTGCCGTCCGACCTGACGCTGATCTCGCTCATCGAGCGCAATATCCGGGCCGTCGGAGACGCCGTGGCCTATCGCTACCTGGATTTCAGCCGCTCCGCGGAGGGGCACGCAGACGAGATGACCTGGAACGGGCTCGGCACCAGGTTGCGGGCCATCGCCGCACAGGTCCAACAGGTCACCACCCGCGGTGAACGGGTCGCGATCCTCGCGCCGCAGGGCCTCGAATACGTCACGGGCTTTTTCGCCGCGATCAAGGCCGGGGCGATCGCGGTGCCGCTGTTCGCGCCGGAACTCCCGGGTCATGCCGAACGTCTCGAGACGGCGCTTGGCGATGCCCGGCCCGCCGTCGTGCTGACCACCGCGGCGGCCATCGGATCGGTCCAGGAGTTCCTGGCCAAACACGCCGACGCGAGGCCGCCGCAGGTGATCGTCATCGAGGACATCCCCGACTCGGCGGGGGAGTCGTTCGTCCCCACCGAGCTGGGTCCCGACGACATCTCCCACCTGCAGTACACCTCGGGTGCGACGCGGCGCCCGGTCGGCGTCGAGATCACCCACCGCGCGGTCGGCACGAACCTGATGCAAATGATCCTGTCGATCGACCTGCTGGACCGAAACACCCACGGCGTGAGCTGGTTACCGCTGTATCACGACATGGGCCTTTCGATGATCGGCTTCCCGACGGTGTACGGCGGCCACTCCACACTGATGTCACCGACCGCCTTCATCCGCAGGCCCCAGCGGTGGATCCAGGCATTGGCCGCCGGCTCGCGCACCGGCAACGTCGTCACCGCGGCGCCGAACTTCGCCTACGAGTGGACGGCGCAGCGCGGCCTTCCCTCAGCGGGTGAGGACGTCGACCTCAGCAACGTCGCGATGATCATCGGTTCCGAACCGGTCAGCATCGACGCGGTGCGGGCCTTCAACCAGGCCTTCGCCCCCTATGGTTTGCCCGCCACGTCGATCCGGCCGTCATACGGGATAGCGGAAGCCACGCTGCTGATCGCCACCATTGAACCCGGAACGCGGGCGTCGGCGGTGCACTTGGACCGTGGGCAATTGACCGCCGGTCGCGTTGTCCGCACCGCCGCCGATGACCCCGACGCGGTGGCCCATGTCTCATGCGGCCGGGTGGCGCGCAGCCTGTTGGCGGTGATCGTCGACCCCGATACCCGCGACGAGCTTCCCGATGAACGGGTCGGCGAGATCTGGCTGCAGGGCAACAACATCGGCAGTGGCTACTGGCAGCGGCCGGACGAGACGCGCCGCACCTTCGGAGCCGTGCTCCACTCCCGGTTGACCGCGGGAAGCCACGCCCAGGACGCGCCGGCCTGGCGCACCTGGCTACGCACCGGCGATCTCGGGTTCTATCTCGACGGTGAGCTCTATGTCACCGGCCGCACCGCGGATGCGGTGGTCATCGACGGCCGCACCCACTGCCCCCACGACATCGAAGCGACGGTCGCACAGGCGTCGCCGACCGTGCGGCGCGGCTACGTCGCCGCGTTCTCCGTTGTGGCGCATGATGATTCGGGTGGTCCCGGCGATTGCCCGGAAGGACGGCTGGTGATCGTCGCGGAACGTGCAGCGGGCACCGCGCGCACCGATCCCGCCCCGGCGATCGCAGCGATCCGCGCGGCGGTGTCCCAGCGGCACGGGTTGGCGGTGTCCGACGTGCGTTTCCTGCCCGCGGGCGGCATACCGCGAACCACCAGCGGTAAGTTGGCCCGCCGGGCGTGCCACGAGCAGTACATCACCTGCGCAATGGGCCCTGAGCGCAGCGACCCTGGACACTGAGCGCAGCGACCCTGGACACTGAGCGCAGCGACCCGCCGCGTCACGGCAGCGGGATCATCGGCGGGAATTGCGGTGACCGGGTGGACTTTTCGATCGCCGGACACGTGACGGCAATGCTGAACTGATGCCCGGTGATCTCCCCGTCGCCCGGTGGCATCCGACCGCGCACGGTGTAGGTGTCGTCGGCCTTGGTCGCCCACATCTCGTCCGGGTTGTCGGTGAATCCGCGGATGTCGAGATGCCGGAAGCCGGCCGAAGTGACGACGATCCGGTAATCCTCGGCGAGCAGCACTCGCACCAGCTTCTTGCCGCCCAACCCACTGGCTCTCGACGGTGCGTTGATCAGCAACCTGCCGTCCGGCTGCCAGGCACAGGACACCTGACCGTCGATCGTGTATGTCTCGCCGTCGAACACAACGGTGGTCACCGGAGCGGGATCGCCGTCGGCGCAGCCCGCGACCGCGAGCAGGGCGGCTCCGGCCGAGAGCGCCGCGTGAACCCGCCAGTTCCGCACGGCGATCACAGCACGCCCTCCCGAAGCAGATGAACCAAGTGTTCACGTTCGTCGTCGGCGACGCCGGCGTCCCGCAGGAAGGTGTCGAGTTCGTCGGGCGACAGCGCGGCGCCGTCCTCGACGCTCGCATCGAACGTCGCCAGCGCCGGATCGTCCGGCGGGCAGAGCTGCGCCTTGGTCAGACCGCTGACGTCCGCGTCCGACGGCGCATGCGGGAAGGTGAATGCCTCCACGGCCGCGCCCTCGCACAACATCAGATGCAGCACCGAATTCTCGAAGCCGAACAGGCTGCCACCGCGCTGCGCCCCTGGCCGCCGCGCGGTCTCGGCCGGCAGCTGCGAGATGTCCACCAGACCGAACAGGCCTAGCTGTGGGAGTAGTGTCCGCGCCGCGCCGCCGGGGCCGGAGTCCTGGCGGACGACGAAGCGGGTGCGAAGCACCTCGTCGATCTGGTGTTTGTTGAAGCGATAGATGATGCCCGGCGACCGCGACTCGACGATGACCGTCCCGTCCGCATAGCGACGACTGGCGAACCAGGACGCGACGTCGACGGAGTTGGTCACGTCGACCATCACCGATCCGAATTCGTAATGCTGGGCGAGTGCGATCAGGTCGAGTTGGCTTCGGCCCAGGTTGGTTCCCGCCAGCCATTGCGACTCCGATTCCGGATGGCTCACCGCCCAGCCCGACTGCCGGCTCAGCGCCCTCGCTATGGACGCCATCCTGATGTCGCCGAGGAATCGCACGACATGCCTTCGCATCTCGTCCTGCTGCGAGCGCATCATCGCCCGCAGCGCGCCCGCGACATAGGACGTCGAAGGCCGGTCCTGGGTGTTGACCGCCCCGTCCCACTCGGCGGGCACGGGGGTGGTGACCCGCCGAAAGTAGCTCGGCATGAGAGCGTCGAATGCCAATCGCACATTGCCGATCGACGGGAGCTGTCCTTCGTAGACGGCGACGTACTGCTGGCTCTGACCGCGATACCAATGGTGCGGTTGGTGCTCGGCCGTCAGCCGGTCCACCGCGTGCCGCAACGACCCGCACGGTGTGACAGGGAACGACAGCAACGCGCTGTTGTCCGACAGCCACCGGAATCGGCGATCGGGGCGTCGCGCCAGAAGCGTGAGCAACGTCCTGCGCGCCTGGGGCGTGACGATGCTGGGGTCGGCGTACGGGTCAACCGGCGAAGCCAGGCGCCAGGCGAGATACCCGTTCAGCACGATGCTTCTGGTGAAGGCTTCCCTGTCGACCGGAGGATAGCCGCTCATCCCCACACCCCTACGTGCCCTCGCCGCGCATCCCCACCGCAACCTGTGGTGTCGATTCTGGCAGACAACGCGGGGTTTCGGACCGAATGTCGTCGTCGAGGGAGTGCGTGCCAACCGCGCGGCAAGGACGATGACGGAGGGCGTCGCGCAGCACGGCAATGCGTGGAATCGGTGGGTTCGAACCCGCGGTACCGCTCGACGCGCCGGGCGTGCCGCGCGGGGGACGTCGTCGAACGTCCCGGTGATGCTGTGCGGCTCAGCGGTTCTGCGCGATCCCGATCAGCGCTTCGACGACCTCGCGCAGCGGCCGCGAGGTGTCCAGTTCGTGTGACGCCGCGCTGCGCAGCAGTGGCTCGGTTTCGGCGATGTCGCGCACCATCCGGTCGCGGTCCTCGGGGTTCTTGCCGAATCCGTTGTTCGTGCGGGTGCGCACCCGTTCCAGGATGACCTCCACCGGCGCGCTGAGCAGGACGATGGCTCCGAATCGGTCATAGAAGCGCCACTGATTGGCCACCGTCCCCTGGACGAACAGCGCGCCCGTGCGCGGGGCGGCCAGCAGCGCGTCGATGCGCTCCTCACGCCACAGTGGTTCCCCGTGGACGATCTCGATCCAGGTTTCGTCGTCGGTGTCCACAGTATGGAAACCGCGCCGCGCCAACTCCTCCAGGGCCGTCGTCTTACCGACGCCAGACATGCCCGTCACCAGGATCGCGACCATCCCGGCAGTCTGCCATCGGTGGGCGCCGATGCCCAATAATGTTCCGGCGGCGACAGGTTTCTCGGTGCACGCGATTAACGCTGCGCTCGCCAACACGGTCGCCGCGGTCAAGCGCCAAGGGCCCATCGTGTCGGACAACTGCCAGATTGTCGGATCCGCCAAACTCACCGCCCCAGCGGCGTCCTGGCCCCGGTACGACATCGACAGTCCGCACATCTGACCTGGTTGGCCTTCCTCGTCCCGTCATCCTGGTTGCGCGGTGGGCCGAGGCGGCTTTGTGCCGTCTGCGTGAGTGAGTCCGAGTCAGGTCACCGGTTCAGTATTGCCGAATGGTGGCCGGTCACCGGTCGGGGCGAGTGCCGGCGATCAGGTCCCGAAGTATTCGTGGATTTGGCGGATCGCCATCGATCCCTCGCCGACCGCGGAGGCCACCCGCTTGACCGAGCCGCTACGCACGTCGCCCGCTGCGAACACACCGGGCCGGCTGGTCTCCAGCATCATCGGCTGACGTTGCATCCGCCCCTGATTGCCGTCGGTGTCCGAGTAGAGCGCAGCCTGGCCGGTCGGCACGAAGCCGTGGTCGTCGAGTTCGATGGCGCCGGCGAGCCACGAAGTATTGGGATCCGCGCCGATGAAAACGAACAGAGCGCAGGTCTCAATCGAATGATGCTCGCCGGTCCGTTTGTCCTCGGCCACCACCGCCGTGAGCCCACGGTCTCCGTGCACCTCCCGGATCTCGGTACAAGACCGCACGGTCACGCGGGGGTGCTGGTGAATCTGGTCGACGAGATATCGGGACATGCTTTTGTTCAGGTCGTCGCCGCGGATCAGCACGTACACCCGCGAAACCCGCGCTGCGAGGAAGATCGCCGCCTGGCCCGCGGAGTTACCACCCCCCACAATGACGACGGGACCCGTACCGCACATCAACGCTTCTTGAATGGTGGCGGCGTAGTACACGCCGTTGCCCTCGTACGATTCGATTCCCGGTACGGCGAGCCTACGATACCGCGCTCCCGTGGCAATCACGACGGCTCGAGCGACCAAAGACGCGTCATCGACGAGGCGGAGCAGATGGTGTCCGCCGTCAGATTCCAGGCGGATAACCTCCGCGGAGACGATGATCCGCGCGCCAAACTTGCCGGCCTGCAGAGCGGCCCGTTCGGCCAGGTCGGCACCCGAGATGCCGCCCGGGTATCCGAGGTAGTTCTCGATCCTCGAAGACGTCCCGGCCTGCCCTCCGATTGCGATCCGCTCCATGGCCGCGGTGATCAGGCCGTCCGAGGAGCCATACACCGCCGCGCCCAGTCCGGCCGGACCAGCGCCCACCACCACGACGTCGGATTCGTCGGGCACCGTGTCGGGCACCGACAGACCGACCCGGCGGGCCAGCTGGGTGTTGGTCGGGTTCCGCAGCACCTCACCGCCCCAGATCACCACGGGAGTGTGTTGCGGCGGTACTCCGAACCGCTGCAGCAGCCGCTCGGCGTTTTCGTCACGTTCCAGGTCAATCCATCTGTGCGGCAACCGGTTTCGCGCAGCAAATTCTCGCAGCCGCAAGGTATCGGGGTCATAACAGGAGCCGATGATCCGGAACCCGGTTCCTTCCTGAATCAGCAGCGAGCGGCGTAACAGGTATGCGCGCAGGATGAGGTCACTGAGCAACGGATCGTGGGCGACCAGCGCACGCACCCGCTCGGTCGCCACCACGAGTACTTCGCCGGGTTCCACCACTTCGGCGGTGTAGAACGCGGCTTGGCCCTCTAGGTCGCCCAGCTCCCCGAGGAACCGCCCGGGGCCATGTACCCGGATCACGTGCCGATTGCCCGCCTCGTCGGTCGTGGTGACGGCGACCTTGCCGGACAGAATGACGAACAAGTAGTCGGAGCGCTCACCTTCGCGGACAAGCGTTTCGCCCGTGTCGACGGCGCGCCGGGCGCCGCCTGCCTCGAGGGTGGAAATCTGATCGTCGGACAGTCGCGGGTACGCGCCGTAGATGTCGGGGGTTTCGGCCAGCGGAGTCGATGCGCGCTGGTCGATGGCGCTCTCAGACATAATTTTCGTGGACATAGCACCAGCGCCAGTTCTCGCCGGGTTCGAAAGACTGCACGATCGGGTGCCCGATCGAGTGGGCATGTGCCCGGGCATGCCGCATCGGTGACGAGTCGCAGCAGCCGACATGCCCGCACGTCAGGCACAGCCGCAGATGTACCCACGGTGTGCCGAGCTGCAGGCATTCCTCGCAGCCGTTCGCGCGCGGGCGCACCTGGCGGATCGCCGCCACGTGTGGATCGATACCTACGGAAGTCATGACCCTGCCTCCTTCGCGCTGCCGGCCGACAGCGCCTGATCCAGCCAGTTGCGCAGCGCCGCAACGGGAGCGGCACCCGCTTGCCGCGCCAGTATTTGCCCGTGGTCAAGGAGCAGCAGCGTCGGCACCGCCTGCACCGCGAACCGCTGCGAAATCGCCGGCGCTTTGTCCACGTCGACCTTGACCAGTTTGAGTTGTCCGGCACGTTCGGTGGCGAGCTGCTCCAGCGCCGGACTCACCATGCGACACGGTTGACACCAGGTCGCCCACAGGTCGGCAAGTACTGGAACCGAGGACTTTTCGGCAACATCAGCGAAGTCTCCGTCGCCGGCCGCAGCGATCCACGGCAGCCACTGGTGACAGTTGGCACACCGGGGCTTACCTGCGGCCGCCGCGGGTACCCGGTTGCGTTTTCCGCAGTGCGGGCATGTCATGATGTCTGATTCCATGGCCTCTCCTCAGTCAGGCCGCCAGGGCCGGTTCCGAATAGTCGACGGCCAGTTCGCCGTTCGCCACGGTGACACGGATCTTGCCACCGCCCGCGATGTCGCCGCGTAGCAACGCCCGGCCGATCTTGGTTTCTACCTCGTGGGCGATGTAGCGGCGCAGCGGTCGCGCGCCATACACCGGATCGTAGCCGTGTTCGGCGATCATCCGGCGTGCTTCCGGGGAGATGTCGAGCTCGATCTGCCTCTCCGCTAACCGATCCCGCAGCTCGGTCAGCTGCAGCGCGACGATCCGTTCGATCTGCGGCATCGATAGCGGCGTGAATAGCACGATGTCGTCGACGCGGTTGAGGAACTCGGGCCGGAAGTGTCCGCGCAACTCGGCCATCACCCGGTCCCGCGCGTCGGGCTTGATCTCGCCGTCCGCGGTGACGCCGTCGAGCAGGTGGTGCGATCCGATGTTGGAGGTCATGATGACCACCGTGTTGCGGAAGTCGACCTGACGTCCCTGTGCATCGGTGAGCCGGCCGTCGTCGAGCACCTGCAGCAGGGTGTTGAACACATCGGCGTGCGCCTTTTCGATCTCGTCGAGCAGCACCACCGAGTACGGCTTGCGACGCACAGCTTCGGTGAGCTGGCCGCCCTCCTCGTAGCCGACGTAACCCGGTGGCGCACCGACCAACCGGCTCACCGTGTGCCGCTCCTGGTATTCGCTCATGTCCAGCCGAACCATGTTGTCCTCGCTGTCGAACAACGCGGCGGCCAGCGTCTTCGCGAGCTCGGTCTTACCGACCCCGGTGGGTCCGAGGAAGATGAACGAACCGATCGGGCGACGCGGATCCCGGATTCCGGAGCGGGCCCGAATCACCGCATCGGAGACCAGCTGGACAGCCTCATCCTGGCCGATCACCCGCTCGTGCAGTATTTCGTCGAGCCGCAGCAGCTTTTCCCGTTCACCCTCCTGCAATCGCGCGACCGGTATGCCGGTCCATGCGGCCACGATTTCGGCGATCTCGTCCTCGGTGACGACCTCGCGCAGCAGGGGCTTTTCGCCCTGCTTGGACTGCAGCTGTTCCTCTGCCGCTTGCAGTTTGCGCTCCAGTTCGGTGATGCGGCCGTAGCGCAACTCGGCCGCCCGGTTGAGGTCATAGTTGCGTTCGGCTTCCTCGGCCTCGTGCCGTAGCTGCTCGAGTTGCCCGCGCAGTTCCTGTACCCGCCGGATCGCCTGCCGTTCGGCATCCCATTGCGCGCGCCGGGCGTCGGCGTCGGCTCGCAGATCGGCCAGTTCTTTGCGAAGTTCCTCCAGACGGGACTTGCTGGCCGCGTCGGTCTCCTTGGCCAGCGCCGCCTCCTCGATCTCGAGCCGGGTGACCCGGCGGGTGAGCTCATCCAACTCCGCTGGCATGGAGTCGATTTCGGTGCGCAGCCGCGCACACGCCTCGTCCACCAGGTCGATCGCCTTATCGGGCAGGAAGCGGTCGGTGATGTAGCGATGCGACAACGTGGCGGCGGCCACTAGGGCGGCATCCTGGATCTTCACGCCGTGGAACACCTCGAGGCGTTCGCGCAGGCCGCGCAGGATCGATACGGTGTCCTCCACGTCAGGTTCGTCGACCAGCACGGTCTGGAACCGGCGCTCCAGCGCGGCGTCCTTTTCGATGTGCTTGCGGTATTCGTCGAGGGTGGTGGCGCCGATCATGTGCAGCTCACCGCGGGCGAGCATCGGCTTGAGCATGTTGCCGGCGTCCAGCGACCCCTCCGTCGCCCCGGCGCCGACTACCGTGTGTAACTCGTCGACAAACAGCAGAATCCGGCCTTCGCCGGCCTTCACCTCGGACAGCACCGCCTGCAATCGTTCCTCGAACTCGCCCCGATACTTCGCCCCTGCCACCAGTGAGCCCATGTCGAGGGAGAATATTGTCTTGTCGCGCAAGCCTTCTGGGACGTCGCCACGCACGATGCGCTGGGCCAGGCCTTCGATGATCGCGGTCTTGCCGACGCCGGGGTCGCCGATGAGCACCGGGTTGTTCTTGGTCTTGCGGCTGAGGATCTGGATCACCCTGCGGATCTCGGCGTCTCGGCCGATCACCGGGTCCAGCTTGCCGGCGCGGCCCTCGGCGACCAGGTCGCGGCCGTACTTCTCCAGCGCCTCGTAGGCGCCCTCCGGGGTCGCGGAGGTGACCCGCTGGTTACCGCGGACCTTGGTCAGCGCAGTCAGGAAGGAGTCCCGAGTCACGTGGTGCGATGCAAGAATCCGTCCGGCGGCACTCGCCGAACCCTCTTCGGCGAGGACGATGACAAGGTGCTCCACCGATACGTATTCGTCTTTGAGCCGCTTGGCTTCCCGCTCGGCGGCCTCCAGCAGGTTCGCCAGGCGCCTGGTGACAGAGACCTGGCCCGGCGTGGCGCCGGGGCCGCTGACCTTCGGACGCCGGTTCAGCTCGCGTTCCAGGTCCGCACGCAGCGCCGCGGTGTCGGCGCCCGCCTGATCAAGCAGTCGCGGCACGAGACCCTCGGGCTGGTCGATCAGCGCCATCAACAGATGTTCGCCGTCGACCTCGGTGTGGCCCATCCGCGTCGCGATGCTCTGCGCATCGGCCAACGCTTCCTGTGACTTCTGCGTCAGCTTGTTGATGTCCATCGCGATGTCCTCCCTCGACGAGAAGCGGATTCCAGCTCTTCGATGTGGTCCAGCAGGTCGAGGACCAGCCCGATAGCCGCGTAGTTCAGTCCCAGGCCGGTCCTCAACCGCTGGATGCGGGCGACTGTCATCACTGCAGACGGTTCGAACCAGAGATCGCCGCGGGCATCCTGCTGGCAAGTGACGAGGCCCAGCGCCACCAGTCGGCGCACCATGTCGGGATGCAACCCGCAGCGCGTTGCAAAGGCGTCGAGCTGCATCCCGGGCCGCCGCGCCAGGGCATAGCGTGATGCGGTCATCGCCCCCTCCTCGGGTCGAATGTGGACTCCGCCGCCAGTTGCTCGAAGAGTTCACGTTCCCGCGCAGTCGGTTTGGGTGGAACCATCACCTTGATTTCTGCGAAGAGGTCGCCCGCGGCACCGCGCGGGTTGGGCATGCCTTCGCCGCGAAGCCGCAACCACCGGCCGGTCGACGACCCTTGCGGCACCTTAACTTTCGCTTCGCCGCCGGGAGTTGGAACAGCTACAGTGGTCCCCAGCACCGCCTCCCATGGCGACACGGGCAGATCGACGGTGACGTCGCGTCCGTCGAGCCGGAATCGGGGATGCGGTTTGATGCGCACCCGCAGGTACAGATCACCGGCCGGCCCATCGCCGCTGCCTCGGCCGCCCTCTCCCGCCAGCCGTATCCGCTGACCGTCGATGACACCGGCGGGAATGTTTACCCCGTAGTTGCGGCCATCGAGCGAGAGTTGCCGTTTGCCGCCCCGGTAGGCCTCCTCGACGGTCAACTCCAGCACCGCCTCCTGGTCGGCACCCGGAATCGGGCCGAATCCGCCACTGCCGGCGAACATGTCGCCGAAAAGGTCTTCGATGTTGATGCCGCCGTCGCCGCCGAAGCCCTGGCCGTAGCGCACCCGCGCGCCGGAAGGCCCTCCACCCCGGAAGCCACCACCCGTACCGGCGCCCACCCGCTCTTCCCAGTCGTCGGGAACCTTGCGGAAGTCTTCGCCGAATCGGTCGTAGCGCTTGCGGGTTTCGGGGTCCGATAGCACGTGATAGGCCTCGTTGACCTCCTTGAACCGCTCCTCGGCCGCTGGATCCTTGTTGACGTCCGGGTGATGCTTGCGCGCCAGTGTGCGGAACGCCCGCTGGATCTGATCGGCGGTCGCGTCCCGGGACACCCCGAGCACTTCATAGTAGTCGCGGGCCACGAAGCGTCACTCCCCGCGTCGGCTGACCACCACGGCCGCCGGCCGCAGTTGCCTCGAACGTTCGCCGTAGCCCGGTCGAAGCACTTCGACAACCGTGCCGGGCGCGCTGTCCGGCTGGTCCACCACACCGACCACCTCGTGACGCTGCGGGTCGAAGGGCACCCCTGCCTCCGCATCGCGCGGATAGCCGAGCTGCTCGAGAACCTGTAGGGCTTGTTCGAGAGTGCTCCGCACGCCCTCGACAACCGCGTCGGACTGGTCACCGGCATGACTGATCGCCCGCTCCAGGTTGTCCACGATGGGCAGCCACGCACCGGCCACCCTGGATCGTTCCGTTGCTCGTTCGCGGTCCAGTTCGCGGGCATGCCGCTTGCGCAAATTGTCCAGATCGGCCGCAGCGCGGCGCCAGCGGTCCTCGAGCTTGGCCAGCTCCTTATTTGAATCCGGTTCGGCGCCAACCGCTTCTGGCGGGTTTTCGTCTACCCGGTCATCGTCCACTTCGGTTCTGGAATGCTCTGCGGGGCTGACCATTAGTGCTCATCCCCGGTCGAACTCGGCGTCGACCACGTCGTCGTCTCCAACGCCAGAGCCATGGCGGTCGCCGGTCGGTTGCCCGTTGCCGCCACCGGACGGCATGGGTTGCAGCCCATAAAGCACTTGCTGCAGTTCGGACGTCAGGGACCGCACCCGATCCATCGGCGCGTCTTCCTTAACGGCTTGGCGCGCGTCGGCGACCAGCATCTCCGCGCGTGCCCGATCGTGCGGCGCCGCCGAGTCGCCCAATTCGGCGAGCCGGCGCTCCACCTGGTATGCCGCCGAGTCAAGCGCGTTGCGCGCCTCGACGGCCTTGCGAAGTTGCTCGTCCTCGCGGCGGTTGGCCTCGGCCTCGGCGAGCATCCGATCCACCTCGCTCTTATCGAGATTGGACTGCTCGCTGATCGTGATGCCCTGCTCGGCGCCGGTGTCCTTATCGCGTGCTGTGACATGCAGGATGCCGTTGGCGTCGACGTCGAAGGTGACCTCGATCTGCGGTTCACCCCTGGGGGCCGGGCGGATGTTCTCCAGCTTGAATCGACCGAGTACCCGGTTGTCCTGGGCCAGTTCCCGTTCACCCTGCAGCACAACGACATCCACAGCCGGCTGGTTGTCCGCTGCGGTGGTGAACACCTCACTGCGCCGTGCCGGGATGGTGGTGTTGCGCTCGATGATCTTGGTCATCAGCCCGCCAGCGGTCTCCACACCCAGCGACAATGGGGTGACGTCGAGCAGCAAGACGTCGGAGACCTCGCCCTTGAGCACACCGGCCTGGATCGCGGCGCCGAGCGCGACGACCTCGTCGGGGTTCACGCTCATGTTGGGGTCCTTGCCGCCGGTGAGCCGGCGCACCAAAGCCTGGACTGCGGGGATCCGGGTGGAACCGCCCACCAGGATCACCTCGTCGATGTCGTTCGCGCTCACCTTGGCGTCGCCCATCGCCTGTTTGACCGGGCCCATCGTTCGCTCGACCAGGTCCGCGGTGAGGTCCTCGAACTTCGATCGCATGATCGCGGTGGTCAGATGCTTCGGTCCGCTGGCGTCGGCGGTGATGAACGGCAGATTGACCTGGGTCTGAGCCACCGACGACAGTTCGACCTTGGCCTTCTCGGCCGCCTCGAAGAGCCGCTGCAGTGCCTGCGGATCTTTCCGCAAATCGATGTTGTTCTCACGCTGGAACTCATCGGCCAGGTAGTCGACGAGCCGCCGGTCGAAGTCATCGCCACCCAGGTGCGAATCGCCGGCCGTGGCGCGGACCTCGACCACCCCGTCACCCACGTCTAGCAGGCTGACATCGAACGTACCGCCGCCGAGGTCGAAGACAAGCACCGTCTCGTGCCCCTTCTTGTCCAGCCCGTAGGCCAGCGCCGCGGCCGTAGGCTCGTTGATGATGCGCAGCACGTCGAGGCCGGCGATGCGGCCCGCATCCTTGGTGGCGTTGCGTTGGGCGTCGTTGAAATACGCCGGAACGGTGATCACCGCTTCCTTGACCCGCTCACCGAGGAACTTGCCGGCGTCGTCGACGAGTTTGCGCAGCACCTGCGCGCTGATCTCCTCGGGCGAATACTTCTTGCCGCGTACTTCGAACCGGGCGGCGCCACCGTCGCCCTCGACAACGTCGAAGCTGACCGCCTTGGCTTCTTCCGATATCTCGTCGAAGCGGCGGCCGATGAATCGCTTCGCCGAATAGATGGTGCCCTTCGGGTTCATGATCGACTGGCGCCTGGCCAGTTGCCCGACCAGGCGCTCGCCGCTTTCCGTGAACGCCACCACCGAGGGCGTGGTGCGTGCCCCTTCGGCGTTGGGGATCACGATCGGTTCCCCGCCCTGCCAGGCGGCGATCACCGAGTTGGTTGTCCCGAGATCGATGCCTACCGCTGTTGCCATCTTCTATTCCCTTCGGTTGCCGCTGGTGAGGATTTGCAGCGCACGGTCGGCTACCTCAACGTCGGCGACGACGTCGTAGTACTTGGGCTGCAGTCCGCTCACGGAGTGGAAGTCGCGGCGACCCCCCTGTAGCGCGTGGATGAGCAGGCCGAGCAGAGCGCCGACGATGGCACCAAACATCAGGCCGTAGCAGGCCAGCACCAGGGCGAGGATCAATGGTTCGATCCAGTTGAACAGCCCGAAGATCCAGCCGATCAGCGCGCCGACCAGGGCGCCCGAGCCCGCGCCGCGCAGCGCCGCCCCGCCGTAGCTCAACCGGCCCACGACCTGCTCCACGTACTCCAGATCACGGCCGACGATGGCCACCCGGTTGACCTCGAATTGCTGATCGGAGAGGTAATCGACCGCGCGTTCAGCGTCGGCGTATTTGTCGAAGGTGGCGATCACCTGGCGAGCGGGCTCGTTGGGCCGCACCGCCGAAGTCGCCACTGTCGAATGCTCAGCCATCACTCCTCCTATGCGTCCACGGTTTGTGGCGCGGATTCGGCTCGAATGGCCTGCTGACCCTCATCGGCGGTGTTGATTTCAACCTTGCGGGGCTTGCTCTGCTCCGACACCGGGATGGTCAACGTCAGCACGCCGTTCTCACATGCAGCGGTCATCTTGTTGGGATCGAGGTTGTCGCCGAGAAACAGTTGGCGACGGAACTCGCCTTGCGGCCGCTCATCGACGATCAGCTCGTCACCCTCCTGCCGCAACGGGCGCCGACGCGCAGTGATCTCGATGACGTTGCGCTCGACCGTGACATCGATATCGCTCCCCTTCATGCCCGGTGCATCGAGGGCGACAATGAACTGGTCACCACGCCGGAACGCCTCCATCGGAAAGGTGCGCGCGGCGCGCGCGCCGGCCACGGCCTGCTCGGCCCACCGGTCGAGTTCACGAAACGGATCGAATCGCATCAATGCCATGACTCTCCTAGGTCCAAGGGTTGCTGAACCGGAACTCCGGCAGCCAAAGGCCTGTACGCACGGGACCCGCCAGGAACCTCCTAACGAGAAGTCTGGCAATCAGATTCGGCGAGCGCGTGCTCCTAACGAGCCAGAAATGTCAATCGAGATTGGTCCTGTCAGCACGAATGGATGCATCACCGAGGAAGGGACCGTTCCCTGGCCTCCGTCCCCGGCGAGGGAAGCGGTCTACAGATAGATGCCGACTAGCATCTATTCCGTGAGCTGCGGATCGGTCAATGTCGGTGTCCCGGGCGCGCTGACACTTCCGGACCGCAATACGCTTCGGATCGCCCCCGGTGGGTATGCCATCCGCAGTGGCGCATCAGCAGGACTTCGCCGTGGCAAAAGACAGGAGTTGGTCAGCGCGGCCACTCAACATGAACGGTGAATCGAATAGCACGCGAGGACAGGGCGGGCCGGCCGGACAGGTTTCGACGCGTTTGGCCACGTTGTCGCGCGTCGACTTCAGCAAATGCGACACCGGAGAGATCTTCCAAGTTGCGACGGCCGCCGTTCGCAACCTCGGGCCGTGTCAGGTCGAGGCTAGTTACCGCTCCGTGGACGGTGAGTTCGTTCGCTTTCCACCCTCACAGCCCGAACATCCCCAAATCGAACGGCAGCTTCGCGAGTCCGGCTGCGATGGGCAGGTCGACATACAAGGCGGACGGTGGGGGTGCGCGCTTCCGCTGAGTCACCAAAGCGCCGTTCAGGGTTGTCTGGTGATTAGTGCCATCAGTGCGCCGCCGGAAAATCAGATCCTGTTGCTGAAAATCCTTGCCCAACAAGCCGGCGCCGCCCTGGCGTTCGTTGCAATGCATGAGCGCGACATCGGTTCCGCCGGGCTGCTCACAAAGGCGAACACCGATCTGGAGGAAACGAATCGCGAACTCGCCGCCACGGTTCTGCGGTTGCGATGGCAAGCGAACATGCACGAGGTTCTGAGCGCGGCGATCGCTGCGGGAATGGGTGAGCAGGGCATCTTGGATGCGCTGCATGGCCTGACGGCACTACCTGTAGGACTCGAGGACAGGTTCGGCAACCTGCGCTGCTGGGCCGGACCGGGGCAACCCCATCCCTACCCCAAGCAGACCACGGACGAGCGCCAGCTATTGCTACACGAACTGGCGGCACAGAACGGTCCGGCACGGATAGGGGGCCGCGTGCTCGCGCTCGTCCAGCCCCGCGCCGAGATCCTCGGGGTCCTGGCGGTGCAGGACCCGGATAACGCGGTGACCGCGGACAGCCTGTTCGCCCTGCGCTACGGCACCACGGTTTTAGCGCTGGAGCTATCCCACGAGCGAAACCTCGCCAAGATCGAGCTCAATCTGCGCCGCGAGTTGGTCGACGATCTGTTGGCCGGCACCGACCGGGTCGGGGCCTACGCCCGTGCCGACGCCCTGGGCCATGACCTGCGGCGCCCGCATTATGTGGTGGTGGTACAAGCCGCCGGTCGCGCAGAGAGCGCGCTGGCAACCGTCGCCGGGAGCGCTGCGACCGCGCTGCATCTGAAATACCTGCAAGGGCGCCACGGCAGCCTGGTTGTTCTGCTCACCGACGGCCGCCCGGACCCGCGGGCACTGCACCACGCAATCAGTGAGGGCCTCGACCACACGGCAAGCGTGATCGGCATCGGCACTCGTTGCGAAGTGCCCGATGATTTGCCACAGTCCTTCATGGAGGCGCGTCGTGCCCTGAGCATCCGGCTGCGCTCTGCCCATCCAGAAGGCGCAGCAGCTTTCGACGAACTTGGTTTCTACCGCCTGATCGACGCCGCCGACGGCGGCGGCACGGTCGAAGCCTTCGTGCGCGAATGGCTGGGCCCACTCCTGGACTACGACGAGAGCAGGAACTCCGAACTGGTTCTGACTCTCAGCGACTATTTGGAATGTGGCGGAAACTATGACGAATCCGCGGCCGCCCTACACATTCATCGCAGCACGCTGCGCTACCGGCTGGCGCGCATCGCTGAACTCACCGGCCACGACCTCCGCAACGTTGATACCCGGTTCAATCTCCATGCCGCGACACGAGCGTGGCGATTCCTCAACCCCGATGGCTGACCGGCACCTTCGCGTTTGCGCTCCTTCACCTCGCCGGTATAGAGATTCTTGAACTCGCGCAGCGGGCGTCGCGTGGGTCAATCACGACAGGTGAGGACCGCCGGCCGTCAGAACACCAGCCGAAATATCGTGAACACCCGATTCCAATGCTCAGTCGACGGGTTGGTCACCGTCGCGTCCACCACGCGAAACGAACGGGCCAGTGCGATACTCAATCCGCCGAACAGCTCTGGCAGCAGGCGCTCGGCGTCCTCAGCGAAAGAAACGTCCCCAGGTGGTTGTCGCACCGCCTGCCGCAGCAGCTCACGGATCTCCTCGGCCTCCTCGAACTTGTCGAATTCGCGCATTCGCTCCTGAACGCCCTTGGTGATCGGAAGGTCCTGCGCCACAACCACATCACGCCCGTTCCACTTAGCCGTATTGCGGCCCGCGATGGCAATGTCATCGATTTGCTCGTCGACGAACTCGCGAAAGCGACGGATGTCGTTCTTGTCGATCTTGATGCGTGCGACCGAGCGAAAGAACCGTTCGAACACCGGAATACCCGACGGATGAGTCACGCGATATCTCCAATCCAAGTCCAGACCGGCGGCCCGAGAAGGCCGACGCTCAACGTTGGCATGTCGTCGGTGTTTCCGAACCGGACCCGCAGCCGCAATCTCGCCGGACCGGTTCGGCCTAACAGGTCGGGTGCATGGACAACTCTGTCGGGAAGCGTAAGAACTAACCCGCCACTGCACTGTTGTTCAGACATTCCCCGCGGCGTCGGTGTGGTAGACGGAGTCAAGTGATCCGCGTGCAGGGCGTGTCTGAGGGCGCGGGACTATCGGGCTCTAGGTGGAAGCGCGGTCCGCAACTATGACCGTGATCTCTTCGGTCTTGGCTTCGCGGAGCAAGGTCAACTGGACCCGGTCGCCCGGTTTGGTGCTGCGAAGTGCCGCTATGAGCTCCTCTGCCGTTGCGATTTCCTGACCGTTGAACGCGATGACGATGTCGCCCGGTTGGATGCCTGCCGCCGCTGCCGGACCTGGCGTCGCGACCTGCATGGCGACCACACCATTGGTGCGGTTGATTCCCAGCAGCCGTGCCATTTCTGGGGTCAGGGTGGCGGGCTGAATACCGATATATGCGTTGCGGGCGGTCCCGGTGGCCAGCAGCTGGTCGGCGACGTCGACCACGGTCGCGGCCGGGATGGCGAATCCTAGGGCTACCGCACCCGCCGTCGGCGGGATGTAGGCCACGCTCATACCTACAACCTCTCCTTGCGCGTCGAGTACAGCGCCCCCAGAGTTGCCCGGCGAGATGGCGGCGTCGGTCTGGATTAGGTCGACCAGTGGTGCGCCGGTGGAAGCCGACCCGGGAATCTGGCGGTGCAGTCCCGAGATGATGCCGGATGTGACTGTGGCCTCGAATCCCAGCGGGCTGCCCATGACGACGGCGAGCTCACCGACCTGCGGCAGCGGCTTCTGGAATGCCGCAGCGGGCAGGCCCGTACGGTCGGCCTGGATGACGGCAATGTCGGAAACCTCATCGGCGCCACGCACCTTTCCCGGCACTTGCTGCCCGTCGGCGAGGACCACGATGACGTCCTGCACTCCGGCGACGACGTGGGCATTGGTGACGATTATGCCGTCGGATTTGTAGACAATGCCGCTACCCACGCCGCCATCGATGAGCACTGTGACGACCGACGGCTCAACCTGTCGCACCAGTGCCGGTAGATCCGCGCCGACTGCCATGATCGGCTCCGTCGAGCCGGTGGGTGCCGCGAGGGTGTCGGTCGAGCCGGAGTTGGTCGAGCTGCTGCACGCGGCGAGAAGGGTGACCGTGACGGCGAGCAGCCCCAGCATCCAAATAGCGGGCCGTACGGGCGACGATGGGTGCATCTGCTCCGCGCCTTCCTCCGTCTCAGTCAACAAATTCACTGCCGGTTATCCGCGGTACAGCACTTCGCTGCGCATCGCCCCTGCGGAATCGATGCGCAGCCCGACCAATTCCGGTTGTATTTCTTTCGGGGCCACGCCAGCCCGTGACCGACGCGACGGTTTGTGTGAGAACCTTCGCACCTCAACGCCGTGATCGACACGGTCTGTCGGTCCCAAGGCCTATGCGCGCACCTGGCCTGACAGGCCGAGGAACCGGTAGTCCATGACGTGGACCAGTCCTACCGACCGCTCATAGTCGTTGCCGGCACCGTCGACGCTGCCGGCGCGGAGCGCGCGGCGAGCTCTCGGCTGATCTCGGCCGCCATCCCGCGGTGACTTGTCGACCGCAGCAGGGTTGTCAGCGCCCAGGTCATCATCCGGTCCGGAACCAGTGCCGCCGGCCTCAGCATCGCCTCGCTGTGCGCGACCTGCAGCGACGCCACCCACGACACCACACCGACCTTGCGTCGCCGGGTGTCCTCATACCAGCGCAGTGCGCCGGGAAGCTCGCCGTGCTGCGCGAGCGCCCTGCGCAGAACCATCGTGTCCAGCAGCGCCTGATTGGTGCCCTGGGCGAGGGTAGGGGGCATGGTGTGCGCCGCGTCCCCGAGCAGGGTGACCGCGCCACGGCCAGGTTCGGGAATCGGATGCCGGAAGTGGGGGAACGGCGACTGGGCCAGATCGTCGTCGGTCAGCGTCGCGAGAACCTGATCAACCAGGTCACCCCACCCGGCGAAGTATGACCGGATCATCTCGATCGGCCGCTCCGGCCGCACGAAGTCGGGCGACCAGGGCAGGTCGAACCACCACTGCAGATCCGATCCGCCGGCCGGCCACAGGCCGACGCTTCCCTGCTCGCCCACCACGATCAGGCCAACGCGCTTGTCCGGGATATCGGGCAGAGTGACCAGACCCTGCCAGCTGCACCAGCCGGTCGGCTCCGCCGCCGCTGCCCCGACCACACGGCGAACCATCGAGTGCAGGCCGTCCGCACCGATCAGCAGGTCACCTTCGGCGCTGGTGCCGTCGGCGAAATCGACTCGGACCCCGCACCCGGTGTCCGAGTCGCAGTCGGCCACGGCCACCGCGCGCACGCCGCACCGGATGCGGTCGGTAGGAAAGCCGTCCAGCAACCGCTCCAGCAGGACGCGGCGTGGCACCATCCGCACGGGGGCACCCATGCGCTCCACGATGGCCGACACGTCGAACGTAGTCAGGGGACGCCCCGTCGATGTCTCGACTCGAACGGTGGACAGCGGTTGACCCGCCCCGTCCATGTCGACGCCCAGTTGCTCGAGAACCGTCGCCCCGTTGGACCAGATGGTCACGGCGCCACCGCCGGCCGTCACATCAGGCCGCCTCTCGAAGACGGTCACGTCATGGCCGTCGCGCAGCAATCCACGAGCAACGGCGATGCCGCTGACACCGGCACCCACAACAAGGATCCGCAATGGACTCATCTCGTACCTCCGACTCCATATACGTGCATGGCCGTCCTGTGGTTCACCGCCCCGCTGAGCTGGAAGAACGCGTCCAGGGACGCCTAGTGGCCCGGTGGGCACCCGCGCGGGCGGCCTACGATGGCGACACATGAGCGGCGAGCGACGAAGGAAGACGCACGCACGGCCGCGGCACGCCGCCGACGGCCACGACCTGATCCGGGTGCACGGAGCACGGGTGAACAACCTGAAGAACGTCAGCGTGGAGTTGCCCAAGCGCCGGTTGACGGTGTTCACCGGCGTATCCGGTTCGGGCAAGAGTTCGCTGGTGTTCGGCACCATCGCCGCTGAGTCGCAGCGCCTCATCAACGAGACCTACAGCGCCTTCGTCCAGGGCTTCATGCCCACGGTGGCGCGCCCCGACGTCGATGTGCTCGATGGGCTGACGACGGCGATGATCGTCGACCAGCAGCGGTTGGGTGCGGATCCCCGCTCCACGGTCGGCACCGTCACCGATACCGGTGCGCTGATGCGTATCCTGTTCAGCCGACTCGGCACACCCCATATCGGCTCGCCGCAGGCCTTCTCGTTCAACGTGGTATCCGTGAGCGGAGCCGGTGCAGTCACCCTCGAGCGGGGCGGCAAGACCGTCAAGGAGCGGCGCAGCTTCAGTGTCACGGGCGGCATGTGCCCCCGCTGCGAGGGCAGGGGTTCGGTCACCGACATCGACCGCACGGCACTCTACGACGACGCCAAATCGCTCAACGACGGTGCCCTGACCATTCCCGGCTACAGCATGGAGGGCTGGTACGGCCGAATCTTCAACGGCTGCGGCTTCTTCGACCCGGATAAGCCGATACGGGAGTTCAGCGCGAAGGAACTTGACGCTCTGCTGTACAAGGAGCCGACCAAGATCAAGGTCGACGGCATCAACCTCACGTACACCGGTCTGATCCCGCAGATCCAGAAGTCGTTCCTGGCCAAGGACGTGGACGGGATGCAGCCCTACATACGCGCGTTCGTCGAGCGGGCGGTGTCGTTCACGACGTGCCCAGATTGCGCAGGTACCCGGCTGTCCGAGGCGGCACGGTCATCGAAGATCAAGGGCGTCAACATCGCCGACGTGTGCGCGATGCAGATCAACGATCTCTCCGAGTGGCTCACCGGCGTCGACGACGAATCCGTTGCGCCGCTGGTGCTGTCATTGCAGCGCACCCTCAACTCGTTCGTCGAGATCGGACTGGGGTACCTGTCGCTCGATCGGCCCTCGGGCACGCTGTCGGGCGGTGAAGCCCAACGCACCAAGATGATTCGCCACCTCGGTTCTCCACTCACCGACATCACCTACGTCTTCGACGAGCCAACGATCGGGCTGCATCCGCACGACATCGCCCGGATGAACGCCCTGTTGGTGCGACTGCGCGACAAGGGCAACACCGTGCTGGTGGTGGAGCACAAGCCCGAGACGATCGAGATCGCCGACCATGTCGTCGATCTCGGCCCCGGCGCAGGCCCCGCAGGGGGCACCGTCTGCTACGAGGGCACCGTCGAGGGCCTGCGCTTCAGCGGCACCCTCACCGGTCGCCACCTCGCCGACCGGAACACACTCAAGGGCACGGTGCGCACACCGTCGGGCGTTCTGCAGGTGCGTGGAGCCCGCACCCACAACCTGCGCGACGTCGACGTCGACATCCCGCTCGGCATACTGGTCGCCGTCACCGGGGTGGCGGGCTCGGGTAAGAGCTCGCTGATCGACGGGTCGGTGTCCGGGCGCGACGGGGTCGTCACCGTCGACCAGAGCCCGATCCGCGGTTCTCGGCGCAGCAACCCCGCCACCTACACCGGTCTGCTCGATCCGATCCGCAGGGCGTTCGCGAAGGCCAACGGTGTCAAGCCCGCCCTCTTCAGCGCGAACTCCGAAGGTGCCTGCCCCACCTGCAACGGCGCAGGCGTCATCTACACCGACCTGGCGATGATGGCCGCTGTCGCCACCACTTGCGAAGAGTGCGAGGGTAAGCGATTCCAGGCATCGGTGCTCGACTACCACCTGGGCGGCCGCGACATCAGCGAGGTGCTCGCCATGCCGGTATCGCAGGCTCGGGGCTTCTTCGGCGCCGGCGAGGCTCGCACGCCGGCCGCGCACAAGATCCTCGGGCGCCTGGCCGGCGTCGGGCTCGGCTACCTCAGCCTCGGCCAGCCGCTGACCACCCTGTCCGGGGGCGAACGCCAACGGCTGAAACTGGCCACCCACATGGGCGGGGAGGGTTCGGTGTACGTCCTCGACGAGCCGACCTCCGGTCTGCATCTCGCCGACGTCGAACAGCTGCTGGACCTGCTGGACCGGCTGGTGGACTCCGGAAAATCAGTCGTCGTGATCGAACACCGTCAAGCTGTGATAGCGCACGCGGACTGGGTGATCGACCTCGGCCCCGGTGCGGGTCACGACGGGGGCCGGATCGTGTTCGAAGGCACACCGACCGGCCTCGTCGAGTCCCGCTCCACCCTCACCGGCGAGCACCTGGCCACCTACGTCGGCGCCTGACCGGGCGACTACCGCACCACGTTTCGCGCCTGGTTCTGGGCGCCCACCGTAACGCTACGGCGGCATTCCACCCTCATCACCGCCGTACCGTTACGCTCGCGCGACTACAGTCGTGGAATGCCGCAGATCGCGCCGTACGGAAGCTGGCGGTCGCCGATCAGCGCCGCGGCAGTCGCCGCGGGGGAGATCCCGCTTGCCGCACCCACTATCGCCGGCGGCGACGTCTACTGGCTCGAGGGCAAACCGAGCGAGGGCGGTCGCACGGTGATCGTGTGCCACAACGCTTCTGGTGAGCGCACCGAGGTGACGCCGCCGTCGTTTTCGGTGCGCAGCCGCGTGCACGAATACGGCGGCGGTGCCTACCTTGTTGGAGGCGCCGCGGCGCTCACCCCACATACGGTGCTGTCCTCAAATACGGTGCTGTCCTCGAATACGGTGCTGTTCTCGAACTTCGATGATCAGCGGCTCTACCGGCAGGACGGCGGGGCACCACAACCCATCACACCGGAGCCGGACATCGCGGCAGGGGTCCGCTACGCCGATGGTTGCCTCTCCGCCGACGGGCGGCTGCTGATCTGTGTTCGCGAGGTGCACCCACACGGCGGCGGTGAGCCGGTCAACGAACTCGCGGTCGTTGCCGCCGACGGGTCGGCCCCGCCCCGAACGGTGGTGTCGGGTCACGATTTCTTCGCGGCTCCGCAGATCAGTCCCGACGGAGGCAGACTCACCTGGCTGACCTGGGATCATCCGCGCATGCCATGGGACGGCACCGACATGTGGGTCGGTGATCTCAACGCGGACGCCGAGGTGAGCAATATCCGCCTCGTCGCGGGCGGTCCGCGGGAATCGATCTTCCAGCCCCGCTGGAGCCCGCAGGGCGAGCTGTACTTCGTCTCCGACCGCACCGGTTGGTGGAACCTGTACCGACTGGCCGACGAGCGAGTCGAGGCGCTCGCACCGATGGACGCCGAGTTCGGGGTGCCGCACTGGGAGTTCGGCTCGGCCACGTACGCCTTTCTGAACGACGGGCGCATCGCGTGCGTCTATTCGAGCCGCGGCATCGACCATCTGGCATTCCTGTCACCGGACGGGAACCTCGACACCGCCGACCTCCCGTACAGCGCGTACGCCCCCTCCCTGCGTGCCGACGGCGCCTCGCTGGTGTTCATCGCCGGTTCGCCGACCGAAACCGCAGCTGTGATCCGGATGGACACCCGCTCAGGCGAATTGGAGACGCTGCGGCGCGGCGTGCAGCATGAGCTCGACCCTTCCCACGTCTCGCGCGCCCAGCCCATCGAGTTTCCGACGGCCGGTGGCGCCGCGACCGCCCACGCGCTCTACTACCCGCCGACGAACCCGGAGTTCAGCGGCCCCGACGGCGAGCAGCCACCGCTCATCGTGAAGAGCCACGGCGGACCGACCGGCATGGCGCGCGCCCAACTGGCGCTGGCCACCCAGTACTGGACCAACCGCGGATTCGCCGTCGTCGATGTCAACTACGGTGGAAGCACCGGATTCGGCCGTGCTTATCGGGAGCGCCTCGACGGCACATGGGGCGTCGTTGACACCGAGGACTGCATCAATGCCGCTCGCCACCTGGCGGGGCAGGGACTGGCCGACGGGCACCGCCTGACCATCCGCGGCGGCAGCGCCGGCGGGTACACGACGCTGTGCGCCCTGGTTTTCCACGACGACTTCGCCGCAGGCGCAAGCTATTACGGCGTTGCTGACTGCGAGGCGCTGGCAACCGACACCCACAAGTTCGAATCGCGCTACCTCGACGGCCTGATCGGTCCCTATCCGCAGGAACGCGAGCGCTATCGGCAACGCTCACCGCTCCACTACGCCGACCGGCTCTCGTGCCCGGTGATCCTGTTCCAGGGGCTGGAGGACCGTGTGGTGCCTCCCGTGCAGGCGGAGCTGATGGTCGAGGCGTTGCGGGCCAACGGCGTCCCGTTCGCCTACCTCGCGTTCGAAGGCGAACAACACGGCTTCCGCAAGGCGGAGAACATCATTCGCACCCTCGAAGCGGAACTGTATTTCTATGCAACGGTTCTCGGTTTCCCGCTGGCCGAGCCGATCCAACCTGTCGACATCGAGAATCTCGATTCCTGAAGCGGGCCGGCTTGCTGCGCTATTCGACGATATCGGCTGTTGCGGGGCCGAACAGGCACAGGTGGTCGAGCACCGAGGTGGGATCGTGCGACCAGTCCATGGCGGCCAGCTGGGCACGGCTGCGTCGACCGGTTCGCCAGCGCGTGGCCTCGAATCGTGTGGTGTGCAGCCGTAGTTCGGCTCCGTCGGATCCACAGCGGTAGTCGCCGTCTTCCACCGTCACCCGCAGCGGTACCGGAGAGCGCAGGCTTGCCAGCAGAAGATCGGACACACACCACACCGCGGCGGAGTCGCGGGCGCCGGGGCGGCCAACCGCAGCGCGCACGTCATGCTCGTGAACGACAACGTCGCCCAGTGGGGGCTTGGTGCCGGTGCTTTCGGCTGCATGATCGAGCAGGGACGCCGCGTCCGCCCAGCGCCCGAGGATCTGCGCGACGCCGAGATCGCCGAACCGGGCGATCTGAGCGGCCGTCTGTTCGTCGGTCGGCGGTCCGGTCAGCCGTCCCGTCACCCAGTCCTCCGCGACACCCGCAAGATGTGCCACGACGTCGCGGACAGTCCACTGCGGGCACGTCGCGACGGGGACGGCGCATCCGGTGTCGCCGACATCGGCCAGCAGTGCACCTATCCGCTCCCGGGTCTCGTGGTAGAGGCGGGTCAGGTCGCGGGCGTCAGCCGCCGGCACAGGAATCACACCCTTCCGAGGACCGCGGCGGGCGGATGTCGTTGGGGTCGTTCGGATCCGGCTCGTCGAACCACCGGGACGGCACGTGGTGTCCGTACTCGTCGTGCCAGTCCCACCATTCGTAGGGGGCGCTCTGTGGGTAGCCCTGCGGCGAATCCTCCCAACTCTCCTGACGCCCCAGCGCCGTCATGTCGAGGTAGCTCCACGAGCTGCCCAGGGCCTCGTCACCGCGATTGTTGATGAAGTAGGTGCGGTATACCCGGTCGCCGGAGTCATCGGGCCAGCGGATGAACGCGTTGGTGCCGTGCCACTCGTCCACGCCGAAATCGACGTCGAACGCGCTGCCGGAGTCGGGGACGATCGTGTACCACGGCATCTGCCAGCCCATCCGTTCCTTGACCCGCGCAATATCGCGCTGGGACGCGCGTGACACGAACACCAGGGTGGTGTCCCGCGCGTTGAGATGCCCGACGTGGCCGACGTTGTCAGCGACCATGGAGCAGCCGCGGCAGGCATGCTCTGGCCAGCCCTGCACCTCGGGCTCGAAGAACGCGCGGTAGACGATCAGCTGGCGGCGGCCCTGGAAGAGGTCGGGCAGGCCGACCCTGCCCTGGGGCCCGTCGAATACGTACCGCCGGGAAACCGGCGTCCACGGCATTCGCCGGCGCAATGCGGCCAGCGCGTCGCGTGCCCGCGTCAGCTCCTTTTCCTTGACCAGCATCTCCTGCAGTGCCGCCTCCCATTCCCGCTCCGACACGATCGCTGGGGTTCTCATATGCCGACACCTCACCATTTCCGGATAGCCAACGTTCAACATTTCAGTTGAATTACTGTTCTTCAGCACATCACGGCGGGCCGCTATAGTCAACAAAATGGTTGAAGATCAGGCGCTGGATCGGGCCTACGGCGCACTGGCCGATCCCACCCGCCGCCACCTGCTGCAGACACTGCGCCGGGGCGACGCCCGCATCACCGACCTCGCTGCCCCGCTCCCGATGACCTTCGCAGGCGTATCCCGCCATATCGGCGTGCTGGAATCAGCCGGCCTGGTGCGCCGTGAGGTGCGTGGCCGGGAGCACTGGCTGTCACTTCAGCCGGACGGTCTCTCGATGGCTCAGCAGTGGATCAACGAGCAGACCGACTTCTGGTCGACACGTGCCGACGCGCTCGCGGAGCGGCTGCGCAGGCAACGGCGGGACCGATGACCGAGTCTCCGATCGTTCGCCTGGAACGGATAATGCCCGCCGAGCCGGAGGTGGTTTTCGATCAATGGCTCGATCCGGAGTCGTTGGCGGAGTGGATGTGCCCCCGTCCGGTCCGATGCGTCGACATCACCGTCGAACCTCGTGTCGGTGGAATCGTCCGCTTCGACGTCGACGACTTGGGTACCAGTGTGCTGATCACCGGCCAGTTCCTGGCCGTCGATCGCCCGCGCCTGCTGCGCTTCACGTGGAGCAACTCGGACTGGATCGATCCGACCGTGGTCAGCATCGTCAACGTCGAGTTCACACCACTGGGCGACGACCAGACCATCATGTCTATCGAGCATTCCCTGCTGCCACCTGCGGATTTCGACAGTTTCAGCGAGGGATGGGCGCGCACCTGCGATCAGCTTGCGGAGTTCATGAGTCGCCAGTGATGTTCGAGCGAGACGTGATCTTGTTGCGAAATCCCGATAGGCGGGTACTCGCGACCCGATGACCGACCCACGGACCGACCCACGGACCGACCCACGGCTGAACCCGGCGGGCCCGTACAAGCGGGAACCACCGCCACCGCACGAGTTGCGCGATCGCCAGACGGCGACGTCCGACACGATCGTGTTGTGCCACTTCGGCGTTCCTGGACTGGACCGCGAGCGTTGGTCGTTGACGATCGACGGCCTGGTCGATCGGCCCGCCGAGCTGAGTTTCGATCGGCTGCTGGCCTTTCCGAAAGCCGAGGTGCGCGCCGTCCACCAATGCTGCGGCAGCCCGTTCGAGCCGTTCCGTCCGATGCGGCGGGTGGCCAACGTTCGATGGGCGGGCGCTCGGCTCGCCGACATCCTCGAGCAGTGCCTGCCGCGGGAGACGGCGAAGTTCGTGTGGTCGTTCGGTGCCGACTCCGGGCAGTTCGGCGGTGTCTCGGGGTATCCCTACGCCAAGGATCTGCCGTTGGATCGGATCGACGCCGATGTGCTGGTCGCCTACGAACTGAACGGTGCGGCGCTGCCCGCGGAGCACGGCTATCCCGCACGGCTCGTGGTCCCGGGCTTCTACGGCACCAACAGCGTCAAGTGGCTCTGCCGAATCACTTTGGCCGATCGCCGCGCCGAAGGCCCGTTCACAACCAAATGGTATGCCGACCCGCAGGTCGACCAGCAGGGGCGGCCGACGGGCCGGACCACACCGGTCTGGTCCATCGCACCTGAGGCGCTGATCGTCGCGCCGGCCGCCGCGAGCGTCGTCGAACTCGGTGCGCCCCAGCAGGTGTGGGGGTAAACATGGGCCGACGGCGGCGTGTCCGGGGTCGACGTCCGCGTGGCGGAACAACCGTGGCGGCAGGCCCAGGTGGAGCCGTCCACCGGCTGGCAGTGGCAGCGGTTCTGGCTCGACTGGATCCCGCAGCATCGCGGCGCCGTCGAGTTGTCCGCTCGAGCGGTGGCTGATGGCGTCGGTCAACCGCTGTCGGGCCGGCGCAACGCCGTCCACCGGGTCTCCGTCACGGTGACTTGATCGGCATTGCCCCGACGCGGGACTCCTTGCGGATTACGCAGATTCGAACCGTTGACCGGCGCCCTCAGCCGTGCAGTCCGCGGAAGGCCTGCACGGCGGCCGGGTCCAGGGGGATCAGGCCGGTCTGGATCATCGACGGCGCGTCGAGGTATTGCAGCCCCCTGACGTTGGGAGGCACCAGGTGTGGCGCCGCGGTGACCAGGACCTCCACCACGGCGGAGACGAGGTCCGCAGCGATGTCGTTTCGGCACAACAGCAGGTTCGGTACGCCGAGCGAGCGAGTTCCGCGCGGCACGTAGTCGCCCGAAGGAACCCGCCGCACCACGTACGGATAGCCGGCTAGGTCGCTCATCGGAACCGCGAGCGCCCCGATGTCGAGCATTCGCAGGGACAGCCGCGTGTCCAATTCGGCGATGGCCGGTGTGGGGACGCCGCCCGACCACACGATCGCATCCAAGCTGTTGTCGGCGAGGCCGGCCAGACCGTCGCGCAGCCGATAGCGGACGATGTCCACGCGACCGCGCAGGCCGGCCGCCTCGAACAGCACCTCACTGGTCATCGCGCCACCCGATCCGGCTGGGCCGATAGACACACGACGGCCTTCGAGATCTGAGAGGCGTTGCACCGCACCGGAATCATGGACAATCACCTGCAGATAGTTCTCGTACACCCGGGCCACAGCCAGCGGCGCGGTTGCCGGCGGCCCAGTGGCGCGGTCCCGTTCCGCGACGTCCGCAAGGGACAGACCCATATCGGCTTCACCGACCCGCAGCCGGGCCAGGTTCTCGACGGTGCCCTCGGTGGGGAGCACGTCCACGGCGAGTCCGGGATGGCTGGCCTCGATCTGTGTGGCGAGGACCTTCGCAAAGGCCAGATACATGCCGCCAGGATCACCGGCCGCCAGCCGTATCCGGCCGTCGGTTCCGTTGCGCACGCATCCGCAGGCGACCACCGCGGCCGCGGCGATGAACGCCCGCCTGCTGATGACGTGCGGGGACCCGATCGGAGTCGTCGACCTGCTGTTCAGCATGCCGATTCACCTGCCACTGGGAGGCGGAACCGGACCATCAGCCCACCCTCGGCGGCCTGCTCGAGGCCGATCGTCCCGCCGTGACCCTCGGCGATCTCGGCGGCGATGGCCAGCCCAAGTCCGGTTCCGGTGCCGTCGTCGTGCCGCCGCCAGAATCGCGTTGCAGCCCTTGCCAAGTCCTCGGCGGGCAGGCCGGGGCCGGTGTCGCTGACGGTGAGGTCGACGGTTTCATCGGATCCGCTGGCCGCCACGGTGACGGTCGCGCCGCGCCCGGCGTAGCGCAGCGCATTGTCCAGCGCGACGTCGAGCAACTGCTCCACGTCATGGCGTGCCAGCTGCACCGGCGGGCAAGGCGACGAACGATGCTGCAAGCGCTGGAGGTTGCGGTCGGCGACGGGCTGCCAGAACGCGATGCGCTCGGCGATGACGTCGCCGGTGTCGGTCGACTCGGACACCGCGGAGGACAGGCCCACCCTGCGGCTGCCGCTGACCTGTTCGGCGCGTGCCAGCCGAAGCAACTGCTGCAGCAGGTTCTCGAACCGGTCCAGCTCGGCGCTCAGCGACCCATAGGTCGGTCGACCGGCCTCCACCACATAGTCCTCGAGGGTGTCGGCACGCAGCCGGACGGCGGCGAGTGGATTGCGCAGTTGATGCGACGCATCGGCGACCAGGCGCCGCTGACGGTCCAGGGACGCCCGAACCACCTGTGCCATCGTATTGAAGGCCGACGTGAAATGGCGCAACTCCGGCGGCCCGGCCACATCCGCGGGCGGTCCTGCGATTCCCTCGGTCATCTCGGCGACAGCGCGTTCCAGCCCGTTGAGCGGGCGCAGGACCCACCGCGTCAGCGCGCGGGCGACCACCGCCGCGACGACCAGCAGACCAAGACAGCCGATCGCAACCGCCAGCCAACCGGTCGCGATGTCACGCGCCGCCACGGAGTTGTCCACTGCCAGAACGACCGCTCCCTCCAGCTCTCCGTCGCGGCGTACACCGGCGGCGGCAAGGAGACGGTTGCTGTCCCAGGGCAGAATCCGATCCCACGGCGACGCGGCCGCATCGACCAGGGCCTGGTTCGCCGCCGACGCGACGCCGGGTTCGGTGATGTCGAGTCCCCGCGTCGCGAGCGTCTGGCCATCGGTGTCGATGATCAGCACACCCTCGCCGTACACCTCGTAATAGCGGTCCACCAAACGCTGCAGGGGTACGTCCGGTGTGGCTGCCGCGGCAGCCAGCGCGGCCAGCTGCCGATCCCGCTCGGCGGCGAGCGCGGCGGTCCGGCGATCCGCCAACGTCAGCGCCAACGGTACGGCGAGAGCCACCACGGCGAGCAACGACAGAATGACGAGGACGACGCGAACCCGAAGGCCCATATCAGGCGTCCAGCCGAAAACCGAAGCCGCGCACCGTCTGTAGCGGGAGCCCGGCGAGTTTGGCCCTGATCTGGCCGATGAAGAAGTCCAGCGATCGGGACCGGCCGACAACGGCGGTGCCCCACACCTCCAGCATGAGCTCCTCGCGACTGACCGCCTCACCTTGCCGGGCCGCCAGTGTGGCAAGGATCTGATACTCGGTCCTCGTCAGTGCCTGCGGGGCGCCCGCGAGCGTGACCTCGCGGCGCTCGCGGTCGATCGTCACGGGTCCGGCGACGACCGGCCCTGCCGGTGCCGCGGTGTCACCGACGGTGCGGCGCATGCGTCGCATGACGGCGTCAATGCGGGCCAGTAGCACCGCTTTTCGGACCGGCTTGACCAGATAGTCGTCGGCTCCGGCGCGCAGTCCCAGCACGACGGCGCCGTCGCTGTCTCTGGCCGTCATGATGATCACCGGCACCGCCGAGGCGCGCCGCAGCGTGCGCAGCACGTCCAGGCCGTCCATATCCGGCAAGCCCAGGTCCAACAGCACCAGGTCGCAGCCCTTGACGCGGTGCAGGGCGTCGGCGCCGCGGCCGGCCCGGACTACCGCCGCGCCGGCGTGGCCGAGAAGTTCGGCCAACGCCGCCGCGACCCCCTCGTCGTCCTCGACTAGCAGCACTTGCATGGCGCTGATGCTAAGAACCCGGTGCAGAAACTTCCGTGGTATTGACCAGTTCACGCTCGCTGGAGCGCAGCTCGCGCGTCTCGCGCTCCAGGTGGGAGCGGCGCGACGATTCGCCCATGAACACATAGACCAGGAGCGAAATCAGCGCGCAACCAGCCACATAGAAGAAGAACCAGCTCTCGTGACCGATGTTCTTCAGCCCCAGCGCAACGTATTCGGTGGTACCGCCGAAAATCGCCACGGTCAGCGCATACGGCAGCCCGACGCCCAGGGCCCGGATCCTGGCGGGGAACAGCTCGGCCTTCACCACCGCGTTGATCGATGTGTATCCCGACACGATGATCAGGCCGATCAACATCAGACCGAATGCGGACAGGGCGGAGTCTGCGCGCGACACCGCGGTCAGCAGCGGCACGGTGCACACCGTCGCGGCGATCCCGAAGCCTATGAGCAGCGGCCGGCGGCCGATGCGATCCGACAGCGCCCCGAACAGCGGCTGCAGGCCGACGAAGATCAGCAGCGCGACGAAGTTGATCCAGGTCACCTGCTCCTTGGGCAGGCCCGTCGTGTTGATCATGAACTTCTGCATGTAGGTGGTGAAGGTGTAGAACGCGATGGTGCCGCCGAGGGTCAGGCCCACGACCGTCAGGCATTCCCGCGGATGTTCGAGCAGGGTCCGCAGGCTGCCGCGTTCGTTATCCGCGGCATTCTCGCTGACGGCCAGGCGATAGTTCTCCGATTCGTCCATGGTCCGCCGCAGCCACATGACGGTGACGGCGGCCGCCGCCCCGATGACGAACGCGATCCGCCACCCCCAGTCGTGCATCTGCTCGGCGGTGAGGATGTGCTGCAGCACGATCTGCACCCCGAGCGCCAGCAGCTGCCCGCTGGTCAACGTCACGTACTGGAACGAGGAGTAGAACCCGCGCCGGTGCGGCGTGGCGACCTCGCTCAGGTACGTCGCAGACGTTCCGTACTCGCCGCCCAGGGACAACCCCTGCAGCAGCCGGGCGGCGACCAACAGCAGCGGTGCCAGCGCCCCGATCTGTGCATAGCCCGGCAGGACCGCAATACCCAGCGACCCGATCCCCATCAGGGTCACCGACAACGTCAGCGCGGCGCGGCGCCCGTACCGGTCGGCGTACCGGCCGAACATCCACCCGCCAAGCGGGCGGACAAGAAAGCCGACAGCGAAGATCCCGGCCGTGTTCAACAGCTGCGCGGTCTGATCGCCCGCGGGGAAGAAGACGCTGGCGAAGTAGATGCTGAACGCCGCGTAGGCATACCAGTCGTACCACTCGATCAGATTGCCCAGCGATCCGCGGATCACGTTGCCCGCCACCGATCGTGACCCTTGCACGCCGCCCGGCGGCAGCTGCTGTTCTCCCATGGCCCCTCCTGTTTCCTGTAGGTTCCGCCATGATGTGACGGCGGCCATACCCGGCGAAAGGAAAGGTCCCGCGGCAGCGCCTTTCCTCGCACGATCCACAGATTCACGCGTGGTCGGGTGCGCGACCTCCCGAATGATCGCGACCTCCCGAATGATCCGAATGATGTTGTGCGACAGGGGATGGTGGGCAGCGATCGGCGCGGATAATTCAGATGACTCGATGACGGCCGAGACGTATCTTCTAGCTGTGGGGGAAACGACGTGGCCAGCGGGGTGCGAAGCGCGAGCAATCGACATCGCCGACGTCGAGGCCTGGGCGGAAATGCTGGCCGCAAACGAGAAGACCGATCAGGTGGGAATGAGCTACAGCCAGCAGGACCTGATCGATGAGTTGAACGGCCCGAATCTGGACCGGGCGGCCGATACGCTCGGGCTGTGGGCCGACGACCGGATGGTCGGATATGCCATGCTCCTCACCGGCAAAGACGTACTCGATGTGGACCGGATCGAGGCCGCGGGTGGGGTTCATCCGGAGTGGCGGCGGCGCGGTCTGGGCAGCGCGTTGATGCCCTGGCTGATCCAGCGCGCCACCGATCTGCACGCCCAGAATCACCCGGATACCCCGGGTGAGATCCACGACAGCGCGATCAGCACGAACATCGGCGCGGACCGGCTGCTGCGGAAGTTCGGCTTCGAAGAATGCCGGTACTTCTTCGACATGAAGCGTTGGCTGACCGACGACGTGCCCCAGATGCCCCTCGCCGATGGGATGCTCATGGTGCCGTTCGACACGTCGATGGACGAGGCACTGCGGGCAGCCCACAACGAGGCGTTTCTCGATCATTGGGCCTTCACGCCCCAGGATGCGGCCAGCTGGAAAGCCTGGTGCACCGGTAATCGCGCGTTCCGCAATGACCTGTCCCGCCTGGTGCTGGACGGGGACACGATCGCCGCCTACGTGCTCGGGTTCGAGTGGGAGGCCGACACCGAGGCCACCGGAATCCGCGAGCTCTACGTCGGCTATGTGGGCACCCTGCGCGCCTATCGTGGTCGCGGGCTGGCCAGGGCGGCGCTGGCGACGGTGATGCGACGCGGAGCTCACGACGGGTATCAGCGCGCCGGGCTCGGCGTGGACGCCGCCAGCCCGACCGGCGCGCTCGCGCTCTATGAAAGCCTTGGTTTCTCGGTGCACAGCAAATCGGTCACCTACCGCTTGCCGCTCTGACGGGCGGGTGCGACCCCGATCCCGGGCGTGAGGAGTTCGCGACGATGAGTCATCACGTCAACACAGGTCTGCATATCGACGCCGCTCAGAAGAACAGGAGTAGTCCCCGTGGATGTCGATTCGCAACAGGTGTGGCCGGTGGTGCACGCGGAACGCAGCAGGCTCGTCGACGACCTGCGGGGGGTGCCGCAGGACGCCTGGTCGACGCCGTCGCTGTGTCCGGGGTGGACCGTCCATGATGTCCTCGCTCACCTGCTGGACACCGCGAAGACCTCCCGAATCGACTTCATCCGACGGATGATCCTCGCGCGCTTCGACTTCGACGGCGACAACGACATCGGGATCGCCCGGGAGAAGCGGGATGACCCCGCTGCCACCCTCACAGCGATGCAGGATGCGGTTCCCCTGACCAAGACACCACCCGCACCCAGGGCGACGCGTCTGGTGGAGGCATTCGTCCATGGCGAGGACATCCGCCGTCCTCTGGCGATCGCGGCCGACTACCCGCTCGACGCGGTCGCAGCGGCTCTGATGCACCAGGCCAAGACATCCGTTGCGATGGGTGGCGGACGCCAACGGGTCGCGGGTCTGCGTCTTGTCGCGACGGATTCCGGGTTCGAACTCGGCGACGGCATCGCGGTCACGGGTCGCGTGATCGATCTGTTGCTGGCCGCCTCGGGCCGACCGTTGACCGACGGTTCCCTCGACGGTCCGGGCGCCGCACGATTGACCGCCTCTGCCGGTTAATCCCTTGCGCGACAACGTCTAAGGGTCACCGTTGACTCGCTCGCCATCTGTCCAGCATCCGGCGGTCCCGCTTGGTCGGACGGCCAGCGCCGCGATCGCGGACGGCGATCGCAACGAAGGGGGTTTCCGGCGGCGCCGGCGTTCGATCGAGATAGCAGGTCACGGCATCGGCCGCCCCGACGCGCTTCTGGATCACGCGCACCACCTCGACGATCCGATCCCGCTCACCGACGCGGGCGCGCACCTCATCGCCGGGGGAGACCATGGTCGCCGGCTTCGCGGGCCGGTCGTTGACCCGCACATGCCCGCCCCTACACGCCGCCGCAGCGTCCGGCCGGGTCTTCGTCAGCCGGACGGCCCACAGCCACTGATCCACCCGGGTCGAGTCCACGCCACCCATCATGACCCACCCACGCCCGCGCCACCCACCCACCACATCACCCACGCCGCCCGCGCGACCCCACCCCTTCCCACGCCGAAATCTGCGTGGCGGGTGTGCCCATCGCGGTCCACCGACCACATCGCAGAAATCGGCGGACGGCTACGGGTTGACACCTGTCAAGTAACATCGGGGTCATGCGTGTGCACGACGTGCTGGATCCGGTGCCGACGACAACCGCCGAGGCCCTGGCCGCCTTCGACGACGCTCCCCAGGTCGATCCGGACTTCATGATGGGAACTTGGAACGGCGCCGAATTGCCCACCTCGCATCCATTGGACGGAATGCTCGCGGCCTCAGGTTGGTGGGGCAAACAGTTCATCGATGCCGAGAACGTACACCCGCTGCTGTTCCCCGCCGGGGACGGCGCCGCACTGTGGGCGATGAATCCTGCGCTCGCGTTCGGCGGCCTGAAAGCGGTGACGGGGCTGCCGATACTCGGGCGCACGAGCTCATACCGGCGCCCGATCGCCGCTCTGCAGCCGGTGCTGCGGACGAAGGCGCCGAAGGCCCGGCTGCGCACCATGCGCTATCGCGGAATCGATTCCGCGACAATGATCTACGACCAGTTGCCCATCAACGACGTGTTCCGGCGGCTCTCCGACGACGCGGTCATCGGGGCGATGGACATGCGGGGATGGATTCGCCCATATTTCTTCGTCCTGCGGCGCGACGATTCGATGCCGGTCCGCTGATGCGGCTCCTCACTTTCAACATATAGCGCACCGGGGGGCTTGCGGCAAGACCCGGGCCATGCCGCAAAATCGCTGGCCGAAGCCATGACTCACGAGACCCGGGGGTGTGAAGTGCAGTTGTCGTCGGCGGCGGACAGGACGAGTCGAGGAGTGGGCCCGCGATCCCGCCACGCGGTGGCGGTGGCCGGCGGAGGCCCTACCGGGCTGATGTTGGCGGGCGAACTGGCGCTGGCGGGGGTCGACGTCGCCGTCCTCGAGCGACGCGCGGACCGAGCCTTGATCGGTGCACGTGCGGGCGGTCTGCACTCCCGCACGATCGAAGTGTTCGATCAGCGCGGAATCGCCGATCGATTCCTGTCGCGAGGACAGGTCGCCCAGGTAACCGGATTCGCCCAGATCCGGCTGGACATCAGTGGTTTTCCCACCAGGCACCCGTACGGGCTGGCGCTGTGGCAGGAAGGGATCGAACGCATCCTCGCCGACTGGGTCGAGGAGTTGGGAGTCCCGATCTATCGCGGGCATGAGGTGATAAGTACCGCCCAAGACGACACCGGCGTCGACGTCGAGGTCTCCGACGGGCACGTCCTGCGGGCCGAGTATCTCGTCGGGTGCGACGGTGGACGCAGCGTGATCCGCAAGGCGGCCGGTATCGAGTTCGCGGGTTGGGATCCGACGACAAGCTACCTGCTCGCCGAAGCCCGACTGGACCCCCGGTCAACCGACGATGGTTCGGGTACCGGCCGGGCACCGGAGTACGGCATCCGCCACGACGCGCTCGGCGTCCACGCGCTGAGTCCAACGGAGACCGGGGGAGCGGTCCGCATCATGGTCACCGAACGGCACATCGGTCCGGCGACCCAACCCACCCTGCGCGACCTGGCCGAGGGCCTCGTCGCCGTGTACGGCACGGACTACGGAATCCACAGTCCCACTTGGATTTCCAGGTTCACCGACGCGGCACGGCAGGCCGTCGCCTACCGCGACGGACGGATTCTGCTGGCCGGCGACGCCGCGCATGTGCACCACCCGGTGGGCGGGCAGGGCCTCAACACCGGAGTGCAGGATGCGGTGAACCTGGGATGGAAGCTGGCTCAGGTGGTCAAGCAGACCTCATCGGCCGATCTCCTGGACACCTACCACGCCGAGCGGCATCCGGTCGGTGCGCGCGTGCTGCGCAATGCCATGGCACAGATGGCGCTCCTGCGCCCGGATGCCCGCTCCAGGGCGGCGCTCGACACGGTCTCCGAACTGCTGTGCATGGACGAACCGCGTGAGCGGTTTGCCGCGATGATGTCCGGCCTCGGCATCCACTACGACCTCGGGCAGGGGCACCCGTTGCTCGGCCGCCGCATACCCGACCTCGACCTGCTCACCGTCAACGGGCCGCTGCGGCTGTTCATGCTGCTACACGCTGCCCGGCCACTACTGCTCAACTTCGGCGAGCCGGGCCGAATCGACATCGCGCCCTGGAGCGATCGCATTCATGTGGTGGATGCCGAATATGTTGGCGCATGGGAACTTCCTGCAATCGGAGCGGTTTCCGCCCCGCGGGCGGTGTTGGTTCGGCCCGACGGGTATGTCGCCTGGGTGGGAGATATGCGCGACGCCGGGCTGACCGACGCCCTCGCCACCTGGTTCGGGAACCCGATGAGTCGTGCGCGCTGACCGGGTCTGCACCGTTGCAGCGAGCCCTCCCCGGAAGGGGGCGCCCCCGAAAGGAGAATGCCCATGGTCATCGTCGCCGGACACATCACCGTCGATCCCCAGCAGCGCGATTCCTACCTCGCGGGCTGCATAAGCCCGGTCGCTCAGGCCCGCCGCGCGGCGGGCTGTCTCGACTTCTCCGTCGCGGCCGATCTACTCGATCCAGGCCGCATCAATATCTTCGAACGGTGGGAATCACAGGCAGCCGTTGACGCCTTCCGCGGCAGCGGCCCGGACGACCAGAGCTCCGCGATCCTCTCGGCATCGGTCGCCGAGTACGACGTCGCGCAACTACGGCCACTGACCGGGTAGAAGGCACCGGCCCGCCGCTCAGGAGGCGAGCTTGAACGTCGGCAGTTGGAACACCCCGCGCGGCCCGACGTTCGTCGGCGGTGTGTCGGGGACCTGCTGCAGCACACCCGACGACGGGACCTTGAGGGTCTCCGGGTCGATGCACGCGCCGTTTCGGATGACGCCTCCGGCGTGTTCGCAGCAGTAGTCGGTCGGCATGTTGCGGTTCATGCACGATTCGAAGTCGCTGTCCTTGTAGTCGGCGCTCGCGACGGCGATGCTGCCGAAGACGCTCACGCCGATGAGGGCGGTCGCCGAGATGACGGTGGCGGGCAGCAGCCGGTGCCAGCGAATCGCGGGGGTGGTGTTACGTGTCATGTCATGTCCTGTCGTGGTTGGGGTGGAGTCGCTGAAGAAGAATTGTGGTGCGCTACAAGCGCTTCGGTAATCGTCGCCGAGGCCAGGTTTCACGCCGGAACCGGAAGGGTTTCCTATCCGTCGGGTAAGGACCTGTTACGTGACCTTGACCAGAGAAATTCACGCTATGATGAAACACATGGCAAGGAAGCCCCTGACGCCGGGGCCGCGCGATGAACGAGGCGTGCTGCAGGCCCAGATACTGCAGCAGGCACGGCAACAGTTCGCAGCCAACGGGTGGGCCGGCACCACGATCCGCGCCATCGCCCGCGCCGCCGACGTCGACCCCGCGCTGGTGTATCACTACTTCGGCTCCAAGGACGCATTGCTGGACGCGGCAACCAATCCACCACAGAAATGGCTGGATTCCGTGGTCGCGGCCTGGGCGACCCCACGCCCCGAACTGGGCGAGCAGCTGGTGCGAAACGTGCTCGCCGCGTGGACCGATGACGAGATCGGACCGGTCCTGCGGGCCACCTTGCTGACCGCGGCGCACGACGAGCGAGTGCGGGAGAAAGTGCGGCTGGTCGTCGAGCGCAGCCTCATCGGGGAATCCACGCTGGGCACCGACGAAACCGACAGGCTACGGCGCAGCGGCTTGATCGCCAGCCAACTGATCGGCTTCGCCATGCTTAGGTACGTCTGGAGGATCGAACCCGTCGCATCCATGACCGAGGACGAGGCGGTGTCGGCGATCGGCCCGACCATTCAGCGCTACATCGACGCCGACCTGGCAACGGCCGCCCACGGCGGCACCGAATAGCGACCGCGAGCACGTAGCGTTGGCCGATGCGCTGGATCGTCGACGGCATGAACGTGATCGGTACGCGCCCCGATGGCTGGTGGAAGGACCGCCGCCGGGCGATGGCCAGGCTGGTGGACCAGCTTGAGCGCTGGGCGTCGGCAGAGGACCAGGATGTGGCAGTGGTGTTCGAGCAGCCGCCATCGCCGCCGATTCGCTCGACCGTGGTCGAGATCGGATATGCGCCCAGGGCGGCGGCCAACTCCGCCGACGATGAGATCGTCCGGCTGGTCCGTGCCGCCGATCGACCCCAGGACATCATCGTCGTGACATCGGACACCGCATTGGCCGATCGCACCCGAACTGCGGGGGCCGACGCTTATCCCGCTACGACCTTCCGCAACCTCATCGACCCGCGACACCAATCCGACTGAGTCGACGAAAGTTGCTCGTAGGCAACGAGATGCGGTTGGCCAAGGCCCCTCGGACGGCGACGGGCGACGACCCTGCTCATTTCGGCTACGACGGCACCTTCGGGTCCAGTCGCTCCAGGCCTTCACGCCGCCGGGCGGTCGACGTTGTCTGGCGTCGTGCGGCGCGGCACCCGCTGACCGCGACGCGCAGGGATCACCCGCGACCCCGTGTTCTGGGCCAGCGGTGATCGGGTTGCACGCGGCCGGGTAGTCAGCACCGCACCGACATTGGCCATCACGATCACGCCGATCGCGATCCAATCGGCCAGCCCGAGCACTTCCGAAAGCACCGCGGCGCCGATGGCCGCGGCGAACACCGGGTTGAGGCTCATGACAATCCCGAAGAAGTAGGTGGGCACCCGGCGTAGCGCACCGAGATCGGCGATGAACGGCACGACCGAGGCGAGCACACCCGCGACGGCTCCCAGCGCCAGGGCGGCGGGCGTCACCGGGTGTGCGATCAGGGTGACGATCCCAATCGGGACGTATACCAGCGCCGACAGCAATCCGGCCGCCGCCGAGCCCTCGACACCGGTGAAACGTTCCCCGACAATCCGGTTGAGCAGGATGTAGCCCGCCCAGCACGTGGCGGCCACCAACGCGATGCCGATGCCGACGTAATCCGAAGTGGGCTGCGGGCGGGTGAGGATCAGTACGCCCGCGGCGGCGAAGACCATGCAGGCGATGGTGGCGCGGCGCTGCGCACCGGCCGGCGTGGCCGCCATGGCGCCCGCAAGCGCGACGGTCAGCGGTCCCAGGAATTCCAGTGTGATCGCAAGGCCAAGTCCGATTCGATCGATCGCCACGTAGACCGCGAGATTCATGGCGCCGAACACCGCGGCGAGCGCGATCACCGGCGTCCACTGCGCTCGACTGAATGCCCACAGCCGGGGACGGCCGACCACCAGCAGGATGATCCCCGCCACCCACTGCCGGATAGCCACCACGCCGACCGGTCCGAGGACGGGGAAGGCCATCGTGCCGACGGCGGCACCCGTCTGGCTCGACAGGGCGCTGCCCAGCATGAGCGCGACGCCTGCAACGCGGCCACGGTGTGTGTTCATGCGGCCAGAATGACAGTCGCTCACCAATTCGTAAAATGCATATTAGAGACCATTGATACGATCAGCGCATGGACGTGGAGCTGCGGCATCTACGCTGTCTGGCCGCCGTGGTCGACCACGGCGGGTTCACCGGGGCGGCGGCCGAACTGGGGGTGTCCCAGCCGGCCGTGTCTCGCGGAATCGCGGCGCTCGAACGGGCGCTCGGGGTGCGCCTGCTGCGGCGGACCAGCCGGGAGGTCGGGCTCACAGCAGCAGGGGAGCGGGTGCTGGCGCGGGCGCGCCGCGTGATCACCGACGTAGACGATCTGGTCCGTGACGCGCGGGTGGGATCAGCGACGCTGCGAGTCGGTCACGCCTGGGGCGCCATCGGCGCCTACACGGTGGAGTTTCAGCGCGAGTGGGCGACGCGGCATCCCGATATCGAGCTGCACCTGGTGCGGACGAACTCACCCACCGGGGGACTGGCCGAACGGGCCTGCGACGTCGCCGTCGTCCGCACCTCCGGTGACAGCCCGACGTTGCTCGACCGACGGTTCGAGAGCGTGGTCGTCGGACTGGAATCCCGCTACTGCGCGGTCGCCATCGATGATCCGTTGGCGAGGCGCCGTCAGCTGCGTCTGGCCGACCTCGCCGACCGTGTGCTGGCGGTGGATCCGCGCACCGGTACCACCACACCGGATCTGTGGCCGCCAGGCAACCGGCCCGACTTCGAGGAGATCCACGAACTCGACGACTGGCTCGACCTGATTGCCGCCGGCCGGTGCGTCGGCGTGACGGCCGAGAGCACTACGACGCAATACCGCAGACAGGGTGTCATCTTCCGTCCCCTGCGTGACGCGCCGCCGGTGCCGGTCCACTTGTTCTGGTGGCGCGACGACATTCACCCGGCGGCATCGCACGTGATCGGCCTGCTCGCCGAGCTATACCGTTCGCCGGCACGCTCCCGCTGACCGGAGCTCAGACGACAGGGGCGGCGGGCGCCGGGGGGGCACTGGCGGGGCCGGGCGCCGCAATCACAGGACCCGGCGGTGGTCCCAGCTGCGCTCCGGGATTCGGCCACTCGGTCAGATGTACGGCGGTCGGCGGCGGGGGCGCGGGCAGGTGAACCGCGGTGGGCGGCGGCGTCGGGCCATCCGCGGCCCAGCTCGTCTCGAGCGCGACTGCCGCGAACGTCGCTCCCTCGTCGACCAGGCCGGCGTCGAAGTACTGGTTGTGCGCCCCGAAACTCCGGCCTTTCGGGTCGCACACGAGGTCGTCGGTGATGCACAGATCCACGGTTTTCGCGACGTACTGCGGCCCGATGGTGACGGTGGGGTCGTTGATGGCGCGCATGAACCGTGCCGACGGCTTACCGAAGAGGGCGACGGCGGCGACATGGTCGGCGATATCCGGGGGGAGCGGCGTCGGGACGGTGGCAGGGTCCAGTCCGTCGGGAACCGCGTTGGTGGTGACGAATCCCATCACCGCCGCGCCCTGCGAGAATCCCCCGAGGACCATCTTCGTGTCGGGGCAGGTCGCCGCGGTGGCCAGAATGTGTGCCCGCGCGTCAGCGATCCCGTCCACCGCGGTAGCAAAATCGAGGGTCGCAGGGTAATCGACGGCGTATACCCCGACCGACTTCGCGTCGACCTTTGTGCGCAGTGCATCGATGAACGCGGTGCCGGTGGGGCCAGGCCCGGGCTGCTCAGTGGTCCCGCGGGCGAAGATCACCTCCGCGTCAGGGCAGCCGACGGCCTGCGCCGTGGAGGCTGCCACGGTAGGCAGGACCGCGGTTGCCGCGGCCGCTGTGCCGATCGCGGCAACAACTCGCCAGGAACTCACGACGTCATGCTGGCACATCGCCGTGCCGGAAGAGCCGTGCAGCCAGAATGCTTTCACCGAAGCCTCAATGAATACTTAAGGAAGCTGCCGTTCCGGGCACTGACTGCGCTACCACAACTCCATCGAGCGGGTGAACACCTCGGCGAGGTCATCCTCGGTCACCGGTTTGGGACAGGTGGCGAGGAGCCGCTGCTGTTTCATCGCGCCGCCGACGAGATCCGGAACGTCGCCGTCGCCGTAGCCGACGGCGCCCACACCGTTGGGCATGTCGATATCGCGCATCAGGTCGATGAGCGCCGCGGGAAGCTGTTCGGCGGGGTCCGCGGAGGTTTCGGCGTCGGGTGCCAGCAACTGCGCCGCGCGCAGGTGCCGCTCGGGCGCCGCGTCGAACGTGAAGCGGAATGCCTCCGGAGCCGTCAATGCCACCGACATGCCGTGCGGCACCATCGGTTCATCGGACCGGTAGTCCTTCGGGTGATAAGTCTTGACCCGGCCGGCGATCGGATAGCCGTTGGCGTGCGGGATGTGCACACCCGCATTGCCGAATCCGAGACCGGCGAAGGTGGCGGCCAGTGCCATATCGGTACGTGCCGCCATGTCATCACCGTCGCGCACGGCGGCCCGAAACGACGTCGCCAACAACGCCAGGGCCTTCTCCGACCACATGTCGGCGATCGGGTTGGATCCGCAGTAGGGCACCCGCTGCTCCGGGCGTTTGCGCTCGTAAGACGTGTACCAGCGCGCGGTATAGCTCTCCAGGGCGTGGCACAGGATGTCCATGCCCGACGAGGCGGTCACCCCTGCCGGCTGCGACAGCGTCAGGGTGGGATCGATGACGGCCAGCGTGGGCCGAAGCCGCGGATGACTGATTCCGGTCTTCACCTGTAGAGACAACACGTCGAGGACACACACGGTGGTGCTTTCCGCACCCGTTCCGGTGGTGGTGGGTACCGCGACGAGCGGCAGAAGCCGATTGACCGGTGTCGCCCCTTTCCCGACCGGCACATTGATGTAATCCATCAGTTCGCCCGGATTGGTCAGCATCAGGTTGATCGCCTTGCTGGTGTCGATGCTCGACCCGCCGCCGACGGCGATCAACGCATCCCACGGTCCGCCGTCACGGGCGTAGGCGATGGCCGACTCCATGCTGGCGTCGGTGGGCTCGATGTGAACCCCGGCGAATACGTGCGCTTCCACGCCGAACTGGCCCAGCTGGTCGGCGATGCGCTGTGGGGCCCCGGTTGCAGCGACGCCCTCATCGGTCACCAGCAGCACACGGCGCGCGCCGAACTGACTCAGATCGAAGCCGATCTCGGCGGCGGCGCCCGGACCGAACTTCATCTGCGGTGCCGCGTAGGTGAAGATCGCTTCGGGATTCGCCGGTAGTGTCGCGGCCATCTCGGGCTCCTGGGGGTTGTGGCGGGCCAGAGCCGGCGGAGTCGCTGCAGTGCCGTCCGCATGACCTGAGCATTGCCCCTGACTTCTCAGTGATAGCACGCGGCCTGCTCAGCGCCGCACGCCGCGGTAGTGGGGGGGTCGTTGCCTGGCTGTGCAGCCAGCTTCCGGTAACTCGTCAAACGACGGCCGTCTGTGCGACGATGCCACTACGCTCGGCTCCCCATCGGGGGCTCATGCGGGCGGACAGAGAGGACCAGCGGACTTATGGCCGAAGGGCACCGCGCAGCGAAGTGCACGATCGCAGGGCTGGCCGTCGCGCTCGGGACGCTGGCTGCGGCCGGGCACGCCGCCGCGCAGCCCGCCCCGCCCGGCCCCCCGCCGCTGCCGCCGGATCCCGCGCTCGCCGCTCCCGGATCCGTGGTGCTCCTGCCGCCCGAGGCACCGCCTGCGCCGCCCGCGCCACCACCGGTAGGGCCGCCGCAGGTGCCCGGGGTCGCGAATCCGGTCTACGGGTCCGGCCAGTACGGCTCTGGTGCACTCGGCTCGCTCCGCGATCTGTGGCATCAGGCCCGGGACCCGTACGGGTTCGCAGGCGCCGTCGGGCAACCCGGTCCTGCCTCCGCGCCGCCGCCCGGCGCAGGCCCTCCGCCACCCCTTCCGCCCGGATACGTGTCGGTGAACGCTCCGGGCTCGGAGACGGCCGCGGCGCCGCAGGATCCCGCACTGGGGCCACCGCTGCCGGAGGGTTACCACTCGTTGGACGGGCCCCCGCCGCCCGGGTATGAGTTCACGACGCCCGAGGGGCCGGCTCCGCTTGCAGTGCCCCCGGGTCCGGTTCCGCCGACGCTGCCGCCCGCACCGACGCCGTAGCGCACGTCGCGCCGGCCCGTCCAGTGGCTTGTCAGTGGCTTGTCAGTGGCTTGTCAGTGGCTAGAACTCTTCGAATCGCTTGCCAGGGTGCACGTTGGGGACGCGATTCATGATGCGGCTGAGCCACTTCGGCGGTTCGGCCGGCTCCCACTGCGGCAGCGCGACGCTCAGTGCCGACATGCTCTTGAGGACGACGAAGACCCCGAACAGGGCGCCGGGTGCGTCGGTGAGCGCCAGCCCGAAGAACCCGAATATCAGCGTGAGATGTATGACGACGACGCGACTGAGTGCACGCTGAGTGGTCTGCTCGATGTCCAGAAATGACCACCGGCGCAGAGTGAGCAGGTCCGTGACGAAGTCGAGCGCCAGAAACAACAGAACGCTCAGGCAGCCGAATCCGACACTGCGCCAGCTGAATCCGACACTGCGCCAATTGACGTCGATGACGCCGCTCTCGCCGTTGTGATGCAGCACGAACACGATGGCGCCGAGAAACAGGCCGTGCGCGGCACAGAACACCAGGCTCGTCACGGCGAACCCGGTGATGAACCTGGAGGTCTGCACGCCGCGGCCACCGGCGCTCGGCGCGTTGTACCTGAAGTGCCCGCGCCGCGGCGACCAGCGCTGATGGATGGCTATGCGCGCGATGATGAACAGGCACGCAGCCAACGTCTCGAACCAGTACACCGCCAACGTCGTGGGCCCCGACCAGTCCGCGAAGAACCATCCCGCCGCAGGCACCGCTATCACGCCCAACAGCGAAAGGACATGAACCACCCGGGTAACGGCGGTTGAGCCCGCGGGGGGTTGACGCACGGGCAACATCGTCGCACTGCCACGACGGTTCATCCATCGCAGCCGCCCGACCTCGCCCGGCGTAACGCCAGGGCGCGCATCCGGCCGATCTGGCGCCCCCACGTTACTTCGGACGGCGGCTCAGCTCGAGGCGCCGAGGATCTTGATCGCGAAGATCAGCGTGTCGCCCTTCTGGATACCGGCGGCGGGCTGACCGTCGGGGTAGCCATCGGCAGAGGTCATCGCCACAGCAACCGTCGATCCGACCGTCTGCCCTGCGATGGCCTTCTGGAAGCCAGGTACGACTCCGTCGAGCGGGAACTCGACGGGGGCGCCCCGCTCGTAGCTGTTGTCGAATACCGTGCCGTCACGCCCGTTGACACCCATGTAGCAGACCGAAACCGTGGCGGTTTCGGCGACGACCGGTCCGTCACCGGGCTGCAGCGTGTGTACCTGGGTCTCGGGCACGCTGAACGGGCCGTCCACTTCGACCAGCGGCGCCGCCGTATCCGTGGACCCGGTTACCGCGACGCTGCCGGTGGTCCCGGCCAGCGTCCACTCGGGCGCAGCATCGTCGCTCGGAGCTGCCGTTGGGCACCCGCTGGTCGCCGTTGCGGTTTCGGTGGGCGAAGGTGGGCTTGCCGATGACGATCCCGTATTGGAGCCGCACGCGCCGAGAGTCAGGACGAGCGATCCGACGCACGCCGCGAGGGCGGCCGAAGCTGAAACACGAGAAGAGTGCACGTGGTCACGCTACAGCCGCACGACGAGGACACCGGCGCCCGGACCGACCGGGCCCCTCAGGTCACGACGCGGTAGCGCAGGTGAGCGACGCCCGGTGCCTCGAGCACCCGGACCAGTTCGAGTTGTGGTTGCCCGGATTCGAAATCGTCGAACAGCCGCTCACCGGAGCCGAGGAGCACCGGGTTGACCTGCAGGTCGATCTCGTCGACGACGCCCGCCTTGATCGCCTGACGGGCGCACGAGGCGCCGCCGGCGATGGAGATGTCCAGCTCGCCCGCGGCGGCGCGTGCCTGCTGGTAGGCCGACTCGATGCCGTCGGTGACGAAGTGGAAGGTGGTGCCGCCCTGCATCTCGATCGGCTCGTGCGGGTAGTGGGTCAGCACGAACACGGGGCAGTGGTAGGGCGGCTCGTCACCCCACCACCCGCGCCAGTCGCCGTCCCCCCAGTCTCCACGGATGGGTCCGAACATGTTGCGGCCCATGATGGTTGCGCCCATCCCATCCATCATGTCCGAGACCACCCGCCGGTTGACCGGGTGGTCCTTGTCGGATCCGATATGCCATCCGTGAAGCAGGAGACCGCCGACGCCGAGCGGGTGCTCCTCGCTTTGGTGCGGGCCGGCCACGAAGCCGTCGGCCGAGATCGACATGGACAGGTTTGTTCTTGGCACCGCTACCTCCTGATTAGCTGCCACCACAGGTGGACTGGGGCGGACCGGAGAACTCATCGGCCGTGGCGCGGCGTGAGCCCCTTCGTTGTGGTATTCCGCCTGGGTGTGCCGCGGGTGCCGGGATCGCCGCCCGGGGTCCGCGACGACGGACTCCTGTCGGCCGATGACGGCGCGCCGGGCCCATCGCCGCGGACTTTGCGATTCGAAGTAATTCTGGTCGGCGTCCTCGCCACGTGCTTGGCCGTGTCGGTGCCTGGCGCAGTGATCGAGTCAGCCACGCCACGTGCACTATTCACGTCACGGACAAGTGTGGCGTGGGCGCTGGCGCTGCCTTCGGCACTGGTGACCGCGGCCGACGGGGTGGGTTCGACGCGTGCCGGCACGTGTGACCCAGATGGTGCTGTCAGGCCGTCAATGCGTCCGTGTGAGAAGTACGGTCCGGCGTCCGGGGTCAGCCTCGAGTAGCCGGCGTCAACGATCGGTTTGACGGACGAGTTCAGCGTGTCGACGATTTGTGTTGGGACACCGAGCTGTTCGAGCGGCTTGACTAGCGGCACCGTCGTTGACGGGATCATGTAGGTGGTGGTCGTCCCACCCGAGGTGCTGGTCACACTCGAGAGCACAACCGTGTCAGCCGGCACGGCCAGCGCAGCGCCGTCGTGGAAGTAGATCGTGCCGAATAGCGAGTTTACGAGGGCGAGCAGGTTCCATGGCCGGTCAGGTGGATCAGCCCAGGCGTCGTACTGGTGGAAGACGACGCTGACGTCGTATTGGCTGTCAGCGAGGTCCTGCCTCGTGTAATCGACCAACGGCACTGTGGCGCCCGCAGGTAGGTAGATGTCGAGCAGGCCGAGTTCGGGATTCGAGAACAGGACGAATGACAGCAGCTCGGGTGGGGGAGCGTCGCGGTCGGTCGCCAGATGAGCCAACTCGCGGTTGATGACCAGGGCTCCCTCAGACAGGCCGGCGATCACCACCGGTTCACCATCGGAGGCCGCGTTCTTGATCTGATCATCGAGCGAAGCGCGGCCCATGGCGACCGCATCATCGACTCCCGGCGCGGCCAGGCTCCCGCTCACCAGACCCATACTGGCGGGGTACTTCACCACCTGAGCGGCACTGCCCGGAAACCAGTTTTCTCCGATCATGTGGTTGAGCAGGTCGTACCCCTCGAGAATGGAGAGCGGCTGCCCGGTTTCTTCGGGGGTGCCGACAAGGTAGAGCCGACCGACGGGCAGCTCGGCGACGATGTTCGGGTAGTACAGCGGCCCTCCGCCCCCGACCGTGATCCGCATCTGGGCCTGCGCGGACGGAAGCGTATCGGACCCGATCGCAATCAGCGCGCAGGCCAATCCCGCAATCACCGCCACTGACAGCAGTCGCGTCCCCATCAGGCACCCTAGCTTCTGTTTGCCGGCTTTGTACCGCGAACCTGCGTTCGACGCCGAATGGCCGGCCCAGGCATCAGCCCACGTCGCTTCCTGGCCCCTACGACGTGGCTGGGCTCAACCGCGCGATCGCGTCCGCGATGGCTTCTCCCATCGCGGGACTGCCGGTGTGGCCGGAGTCCTCGATGACCTTGAGCTCGGCATCGGGCCATGCTTGCGCCAGTTCCCACGCGGTATGCAGCGGTGCGGAGAGATCGAGTCGACCGTGGATGAGCACACCGGGAATACCTTTGAGCTGGTGCGCATTTCGTAGAAGTTGGCCGTCCTCGAGCCATCCGGCGTGCGCGAAATAGTGCGTGCATATCCGCACGAAGGCCAGCTTGGCCGCATGAGGTTTCGCGCTGTACTGACCGGGGCTGCCTAGAGATTCGTGTGCGATTGCGGCGTCTTCCCATGCACACCAGTCGTTGGCGGCCCGTTCCCGCACCGCCGAGTCGGGATTCTCCATCAGCCGCCGATAGGCCTCCACGAGGTTGCCGTCTCGACTGTCCGCCGGCGCCCCCGCACGGAAACGCTGCCACTCCACCGGCAGGAACAGACGGAGACCGCGGTAGAGCCAGTCGATTTCGTGTGGCCGCGTCATCGTGACGCCGACCAGCACGATGCCGGATACCCGCTCCGGATGCCGTTGAGCATAGGCCAGGATCAGGGTGGACGCCCACGAGCCGCCGTACAGTAGCCACCGGTCGACGCCGAGGTGGCGGCGCAGCGCCTCCATGTCGGTCAGGAGATATTCCGTGGTGTTGTAGGCCATGCTGGTCGTCGGATCGGCTGCGCTGGGCACGCTGTTGCCGCACCCGCGCTGATCGAACAGGACGACGTGGAACAGGTCCGGGTCGAACGATGTGTGGGCGTTGCGGGATCTGCCGCTGCCGGGTCCGCCGTGCACGATCAGAACGGGTCGGCCCGCGGGGTTACCCGTGGTCTCCCAGTACACCTGGTTGCCATCGCCCACATCGAGCATCCCGCCGTTGTTCACGTTCACCTCCGGCACGGCCTCAAACCACATCCGCTCAAAGCAGTGGTGGTCACCGTACGAGCCGGGAGCGCCGGCTACCCTGCTGGCTCGCACCGCATCGCCACCGCCCCGAACCCAGAGCTATGCTGGCCGAATTCGCCGAACCCGTGGGGCGATGATATGCCGAGCACGGCGCCAATCTGTAGGCTCTGGGAATGGCCCAGTCGCGCAAGATCAGCCGGCGTGCGTCGACAACCGACTGGATCGCCCCGTGGCTGCAGGCGTGCGAAATCGCCTGCACGGCGCCGCTGGTGATCGGCTATCGGACCACGCGCATGCTCACCGGCGGATGGCCGCCCAGCGCGAGGGACCGTCGGGAGTACACACTCATGTGGCAGGAGAAGGTCGAAGCCTTCACGCAGGCGGCGATAGCCGCCGCGACCGCAACGCCAGGACCGGTCGCAGTCGGGCGGGCCCTGAACCCGGTGCGCCGTCGGGTCCGCGGCAACGCCAGGCGGCTGTCGCGCGGGTGAGCCGGTTTCGCCGCGTCGCCGGTCACCGACCACGGTGACCTGCCCCCGACCGGCACCGAGGATACGTGCACCGCGCGGCACCATCGCATCGACGAAACGCGTGTCTCGCCGTCGAGACCGTCTCCCGCGCGTGAGGAGGTGATGTGAAAGGACGCCCGCGGCGAGGGTGTAGCGGCCCCGGGCTCGTGCCTCACAGTCTACGAATTCCCAGGTAACAGGCCTCCGGTGGCACGTAGCATGCCGCCATGGCAGGTCGCTTGCCCGACGACTTGGTGACCGAGGCCAAGTCGACACTCGACAACGTCGGTCGCATCAAGCTGCCTCCGTACGCGTGGTCGCCCGTCTGGCAACGACTGGTCGGCGTCGACGCAGCCGTCCGCGCCGGTGATCCCGCCGCACTGCGCGCCGCGCTTGACGACCTACACCGGATGGGAGTCGATGCCAGACGGAATCCCGCGGATTCATGGTCGTCTGGCGCACCAACGAATCCATCGGCACCACAGCCACCACCGCAGGCCTTCGGCTCGCCAGCCCAGCCGTCGCCTCCGGGTTGGTTCTCACCGGCCGGCGTCCGCGCCGCCCCGTGTCGGGCGGGTTGGGGATCAACGCTGTGTATTCGGCCGGTATATCCGCTGCCACGACGGCCGCAGTCACGTAACCGGCAACCGCAGCGCCCTACGAGAACCCGCCGAGCACGATACCGGTGCGCGGACAGTTGGCCGCGGTGTCCGCACACGAGAGCCCGCGTCCCTGATGCTGTCGACCACTGTCCAGGGCGAACCCTACGGGGTCGCTGATGTCGCTGCTGGCCGCGTAGGTGATCGGGTAGACCGCGATAGTTTCGCCGCCGACCTGCTCGGCAGACGGCCTTGATGTTCAGCTCGACCGCGGTGGCCAGGACGTGTTTGACCATCTCAGTCGCCAGGCCAAGTCCAGCCACACGCGTGTCGGTCGCCAGTCGGCCAACCAATAGCGCTGGAATCTGCTGCGGCGCGCTCTTTCCCAACGATGTTGGACTAATCCGAAATTGATGGTGAGGAGGCTTGGGAGTGGGCACGTCGATATGGCCGTGTGGTGAGGGCGGGTTGATTGGGTGTTGACAGTCAGGCTGCTGGGGTGAGGGTGACGGTGTAGCCGAGGGCCTCGAGCTGGCGGATGTGGTTGCGTTTGGTGGCCTCTGGGTTGGTGTGTTTGGTGAAGTGATCGGTACCGAGGTCGGTGAAACGGATGTCCTCGTCGGCGAGTCGATGCCAGATGGTGACCAGGATGGAGCGTGCGACGGCGACGATCGCGCGTTTGGTGCCGCGACGTTTGGCAATGCGCCGGTACCGTTCGCCGAGGAAGGTGTGGGTTCTGGCGGCGCCGGCGGCCGCCTCGCCCAGGACCCGGGCCAGGTAGCGGTTGCCGTGTCCGGTGGAGCCGTTGCCCTTGGTCTTGCCGGCCGAGGATTTGGTGGCGGGGGTGAACTTCGCCCACGAACACAGACGTCCCGCGGTGGGGAACTGGGACATGTCGGTGCCGATCTCGGCGATGATCACCGCGGCGGCGACCGGCCCGATGCCGGGGATGTCATCCAGGCGCGCCGCCGCGGTCGCGAAAGGGGCCAGGTGGGCCTCTTTGGCTAGTCGGAAAAGCACCTCAGTCGAGCCAGCTGAACTTCGCCGGCCGTTGCAGCGCCTTCGCTAGCCGTTCACTCACCCGCGCGGTGCGGTTGAGAGCTTCGGTAAAGGCGGACGCGGCGTCGAGGGAAAGGCGGATGGCTTGCCTTTCGGCCAGCACGTCATCGGCGGCACGGTCGGCGCCCTGCAGCACCAATGCAGTCACACTGAGGTGCGCCTCGCCCGCCGCCTCCTCCAATCGCCGCTTGGCAGCAGCGTCGACCCGCAACTGAAGGCCGTCCCACCACTGCTTCCCTGTGGCGTCGCGACATCGCTCTCCGGCCGCTGGCCAAACCCAAGATAAAAATGATTATCATTATCTTCTTGTGGGGCCTAGGGCGACGGATGAGCGGCAATTCGGCGGCGGCGACAGCGTCGTCGCCGTCGACGACCTGCGGGTGACCGCCGGTCGAAATCCACTGGTTGATTCGGTTTCCTTCGAGATCGGCGCGGGTCAGCGCGTGGGCCTGCTGGGGCGGTCCGGCTCGGGAAAGTCGACCATCGCCGCGGCGATCGTCGGCCGGACCGCGCCGGCTCTGACGGTGACCGGCACGGTGAAGGTCGCCGGTCACGAGGTGACGCACCTGCCGCCGCCCCAACGGCCCGCGGTGGCGCGGCCGGCGATGGTGTTCCAGTACTCGGCGACGGCGCTGAACCCGTTGGTGAGGGTACGCGCGCAATTGCGACGGGCCGGAACCGTGCCCGCCGAGGACGCGTTGCGCGACGTCGGGTTCGCCGAACCCGACCGAATCCTGGCGTCGTTTCCGATGGAGTTGTCCGGCGGTCAGCGTCAGCGGGTGTGTATCGCCCTGGCGCTGGCGTGCGGCGGCCCGGTGCTGATCGCCGACGAGCCGACGTCGGCGCTCGACGTGGTCAGTGCGGCAACGGTGCTCACCGCGCTCGATCGCATGAAGGACCGGGCGCTGCTGTTGATCACCCACGACGTCGCCGTCGCGGCATCCCGATGTGACCGGCTCATCGTGGTGGACGACGGCGTTATCGTCGAAGACGGTCCGACGACGCGGGTGCTGGAATCCCCGTCGGCATCCTGCACCCGTGCGCTCGTCGAACGCGCCCGCGCGGCGGACCCGATGCAGGCATTGGCGGCGGTGAGCCAGTGAGCCCGTCCGCACTCGCCGCCTGCGCCGTCAGCCGCCGCTTCGGTCACGGAGCACGCGCCCATGCGGCGGTGGTCGGCGTCGACCTCACGTTGGCGCCGGGCAGCCGGACCGCGCTGGTCGGTGAATCCGGTTCCGGCAAGTCCACTCTGGTGCGGATGATGCTGGCCGTCGACCGTCCGACGTCGGGCACCGTCCATCTCGACGGGGTGCCGGCGCACCCGGGACCGGCCCGCACGCTGCGCTGGTTTCGCCAACGCGTCCAATACATTCCGCAGGATCCCGCGACCTCGCTGGATCCGCACCGGCGCACGATCGACCTGGTGGCCCAGCCGCTGAAGCTGCTCGGCGTGGCCGGTGACCACCGCGCGCTGGCCGAGCAGGCACTCGTTGCAGTCGGGCTGGGCGGCAGATACCTCGACCGTCGCCCCACCCAGCTCTCCGGCGGGCAGAATCAGCGGGTTGCCATCGCCCGCGCGGTCGCCTGCTCGCCGGACTACCTGTTGGCCGACGAACCGGTGAGCGGCCTCGACCTGGAGATCCGCGACCAGATACTCGACATCCTGCGGAGTCTCAACGACACGGAATCCACTGCGCTCCTGGTGGTTACACACGACCTCGCAGTGGCTGCCCGGCTGTGCGTCAACATCGTCGTGATGCACTCGGGGCGACTGGTCGAACGCGGTCCGGTGCGCGATGTCCTCACCCAGCCCGAGCATCCACACACCCGGGCGCTGCTCGAATCACTGCCCCGCCTGCCGGGCGCGACCGATCGATCACTGGCCAGCTGACGACCCTAAACACACCGACGAACGGGAGGCCCATGTCCGCCGTATCCCACCCATTGCGCTGCTGCGCGACAGTCATCGCCGCGCTGCTGGTCGGGGGCTGCTTCGCACCGTCGTCGAACGGAGGTGACGAACGCGCCCGCGTCGCCATGCTGCAGCCACCACGGTCGGCGCTGTCGCCGTTCAGCGACGACGCGTTCAAACTGTCGCGATGGTCCACGGCGGAAACCCTGATCACTCTCGACGACAACGGTGACGCCCAACCGGGGTTGGCCACGCAATGGGCGCAGATCGACGGTCACACTTGGCGATTCACCCTGCGTGACGGTGTCCGATTCCACGACGGCACCGAACTCACCCCGGATGCGGTGGTCACCGCGCTGACTGCGGCGACCCGGGCCACCCCGAAGCCACGCATCCTCGACGGCGTCGAGCTCAGCGTCGCCGCAGACGGCGAAAACGCCGTCCGGGTAACCACCGGGGATGTCGATCCGCTGGTCCCGCAACGGTTGTCGAGTCCGCAGCTGGCGATCCTGGCCAGTAGCGCGTATGCGGGTCCGGTGAATCCGGTCCGGGCCGGCACCGGTCCGTTCATCCTCACCGCGGTGAACGGGACATCGGGCGCGACCCTGGACCGCAACGAGGACTACTGGGGTGAGAAGGCTGCGCTCGCGGGAGTCGATGTCGACTTCGTGCCGGACGGCACCGCCCGGGCCGCCGCACTACGGAACAGCACTGCCGATATCGTTGAGGCCGTTCCGGTCTCGCAGGCCGGATTGGTGGATGGGGAACTGATCCACGAGGTTCCAATGCCCCGCACCAACACGCTCTACCTCAACAACCGGACCGGAGTGTTCACCGATCCGGCGATGCGCGCGGCGGCGCGTGCGGCCGTGGACCGTCAACGCCTTGTCGATCAGGTCTACGAGGGCCGCGCGGATGTGGCCGCGGGACTGTTGGGACCCGCGATCCCCTGGGCGTCGGAACGCACGGCACCAAACCACGTACCGGCCGGCCGCCCTACCGGACAGACGATCACGCTCGGCACCTTCACCGACCGCGCCGAGCTCCCGGAAGTCGCCGTGCTCCTCCAGGAGGCACTCGAGGCGCAGGGGTTCACCGTCAACCAGGTGGTGCGTGAGTACCAGTTCATCGAAACCGACGCCCTGGCGGGCCGATTCGACGCATTCATCCTCTCCCGCGCCACCGTCCTCGACTCGGGTGATCCGGTCGCCTACCTGTACTCCGATTTCGCCTGCCAGGGCTCGTTCAATATCTCGCAGTTCTGCGATGCCGAGGTTGACCGGGCGTTGCAGGCCGCCTCCGAGGCCGCCGCCGGACCGGAACGTCGCGCGGCGATCCTGCACGCGGAGAAGCTCATCCTCGAAAAAGACGCGGCCGTGCCGATGCTGCACGAACGGGTAATCCAGGGCGAGAGCCGACGGATCGCCCACGTCGCCCGGGATCCGCGCGAACGATTGCTGATCGCCACCGACACCACCGTGCAGGAATGATTTTCGTCCCACGCGGCCTGCTGGTCCTGGCGTCGCGGGTCGTCGCGGTTTGCGGTGTCGTCGTCATCGTCGGCCTGCTGCCGTGGTTGTCGGGCCGTGATCCCGCGCGCAGCATCCTGCGGGCGCGTTCGGCCGAACAGGAGGCGACGCCCGAGGCACTCAACGCCATCCGCCGGGAGCTGGGCCTCGACGCCGGGCCGGCGCGGATGTTCGCCGACTGGCTCGCTGGCCTGTTGCGCGGTGACGCCGGCACCTCCTGGAACACCGGTAAACCGGTCCTCGGCGGTGCCCTGCCCGCCCTCGGGGTATCGCTGACCCTGATGGCGTGCGCCATGGTGGTGGCGACGATCGTCGCCGCCATCGTGGTGGCCGCGTCACTGCGGTCGGGTCTACGGGGTACCCCGCGCCGGACCAGCGGGGCCATCGCAGCCGCCCTGACCTCGCTGCCCGAATTCCTGCTGGCGTCGGCGCTGGTGGTGGTCGGCTCGGTGTGGTTGCCGTTCCCGTCCTACGGCTGGAGCGGACCCAGCCATGCCGTGCTACCGGCTCTCGCGCTCGGTATCCCGGCCGGCGGACTGCTGGGACGGCTGGCCGCGGACGCGGTCGCGGTGACGTTCACCGAGGGCTGGGTGACGATGTGGACGGTCGCCGGCTTCAGCAAGCCACGAATCGCGTGCGCCGTGCTGCGCCGAGTACTGCCTGGCCTCACCTCGCAAATCGGCCTCATCATGGTGGCCATCACCGGCGGAGCGGTCGCGGTGGAGCAGGTGTTCGCCATACCCGGCCTCGGTCGGACCACGCTGGGCGACGCCCGCTCCCAAGACCTGCCGGCGCTGCAGATCGACATCCTGCTGCTGCTGGCGGTCAGCGCGCTGGCCGGCGTGCTCGCCGAACTCGCCCGTCGGGTTCTGCTCGGCTCCGCCCTGCGCGGCCAGGCCATGCCCACCCCCACCGGGGTGTTCGCCCGATCCAGGTGGACGTGGGTCACTCCCACTGTCGCCGGGGTGGTGCTGGTCGTCATCGTCCTCGCGGGCATCGGCCGCGACCCGTTCAGCACCAGCCGGGACCGGTTCGCCGCGCCTTCATCAGCGTTTCCGTTCGGCACCGACAGCGCCGGCCGTGATCTGCTGGCGCGGGTGTCCAGCGGCGCCGTACAGACGATCGGCGTGTCGCTCGTGGTCATCGCCGGTTGTTTCCTGGTCGGGCTGCTGTTGGGGCTGATCCCCCGGCTCTCCCGGGGCTTCGTCGAAGTCGCCAACGCCGCCCCACCGGTGGTGGCGGGCATCCTGATCGCCGCCATCTGGGGACAGAGCCTGGCGGGCGCGGCGGTGGCCGTCCTGCTGGTGTCCTGGGCGCCGCTCGCCGCGCACACCGCCGCGCTCGTCGAGGAGGCCCGCGCCCGGCCGTACGTCGCGATCCTGCCCGTACTGGGCGCCGGACGCGCCCGCATCCTGTTCACGGCGATCGTTCCCGCGGTGATCCCCGCCGTGCTGCGGCATGCGATGTTGCGGCTGCCCGGCGTCGCGCTCGCCCTGGCCGCGCTCGGATTCCTCGGCCTCGGGCCGCAACCGCCGGCACCCGACTGGGGCCTGATCCTCTCCGACGGCATCGGATCGGTGGAACGCGCGCCGTGGGTGGTGCTCGCCCCGCTGTCGTCCCTGGTCGCCCTGGCTGTGCTGGCGGTCGGACTAGCGAGCGCCACCTCGGAGTACACCCGGGCCAGACCGCGCACGCAACGACGTACGGATACGCCGGCCACGGTTGACGCGTGAGCCGTACGTGGCTCGCGGCCCGGCGCTGGACGTTGGTGACCGATCTGCGGCACGCCCCGCCCGTCGTACGTCTTCTAGTGCTCACCCAGTTGGTGTTCAACATCGGCTTCTACGCGGTGGTGCCGTACCTTTCGGTGTACCTCACCGCGGAACTCGGCATCGGCACCGCGATGGTGGGCCTGGTCCTCGGGATACGCACCTTCTCCCAACAGGGTCTGTTCGTCGTCGGCGGCATCCTCACCGACAAACTCGGCGCCAAGCCGGTGATCATCGCCGGCTGCGCCGTCAGGATCGCCGGCTTCCTGCTGCTCGCCCGGGCGGACGCGCTCGGCGCCGTGCTGATCGCCAGCACGCTGATCGGATTCGCGGCCGCGCTGTTCTCGCCGGCGGTCGAGGCCGCTCTCGCCACGCAGTCCGGCCGCCTCGAACGGGACGGCGGCCCGCGGCGGGTCGAGGTCTTCGCCTTGTTCTCCGTGTGCGGACAGATCGGATCGTTCACCGGACCACTCGTCGGCTCCGCGCTGCTGCTCGTCGACTTCCGGGCCGCCTGCGTCGTCGCCGCAGTCGTTTTCGTGGCCGTGGCCGCAGCCCACGTGCGTTGGTATCCCGCCGAACCCGGCGAGCACCACGCGGAACCCTGGACCGCAGGTTGGAAAGAGGTGGCCGGCAACCGATTGTTCGTGGTGTTCGCGATCGCCGCCAGTGGCAACCTCATCGCCTACAACCAGCTCTATCTGCTGCTCCCGCTGGAGGTCCAACGGGTCACCGGCTCGCAGGCCGCGCTAGGCTGGTTCTTCGCCGGCTCGTCCGTGCTGATCGTGATCGCGCAGCTTCCGATCACCCGGCTTACCGGTCACCGTCCCGCCCGGCTGGTCCTGCCGGCCGGATACCTGTTGATAGCATCCGCCTTCGTCGGTGTTGCTGTGGCAATACCGTTGGCCTGGAACGGTTTTCGAGCCTTGATCCCGGCAATCGCTTTTGTCGTGCTGCTGGCGATCGGTGAGATGATCACCGTTCCGCTCACCCGGGACGTGGTGGCGAGCCTGGCACCGTCTGGATCAGCGCATCGTTATTTCCGCTGGCCAGCGCCATCGGTGTCGCGATGACCATGTCACGGGCAGAACGCAACCACGCACCCGGCGACTGACCAACCGCTGCGCTGTCCCATCCAGCCGCCGCCACGTCGGCGGCAATGGCGGCGGTCGACTCCAGCGTCAACGGGTTCCGGCAAAGTCTGTGGATCAGGCTGGAGTGACGCCTGTTCGAGGCTTTCCGAAGTAGTCGAGGGCGGCGCGGATGAGCGCGTCCCTGGAAGGGCCGTGCTGAACGGCGAAGCGGGCCGGGTCCGTCTCGGCCATGTCGCAGGGGTAGTCGCTGCCGCAGACGACGCGGTGCGGCCCCGCGAGTTCACAGAGGAGGCCGAGTTGATGGGGATCGTGGGTCACGGTACAGCAGGTCGATCGCGATCGCCCCGGGACTCTGGGGTGTTTGCCGTTCTCTACAACAATCCCGGTGGTATCTGTGCTGGTAGCTGGATAGGTGGGATGTCGGCGGGCAACGGAGCCACGGGGACATTCGCGGGCAGCGGGACGGGCGGGATCGCGGCCGGAAGTTCGATGGTGGGGACTTTGCTCGGGAGTTCTACGGTCGGGACGTCGGCAGGGTAGGGGAAGGGCGGCAGCCCGACGGCGATCGGCAGGGTCGGTAGAGGCAGCGCGGAGAATTCGGACGGGAACGGGATGGTGGGCGGCGGCTGATCTGAAGGGGCAGCAGAGGCCAGCCCGCGCCCGACGTTCAACGCCACTGCGCACAGTAAGAGCGCGATGACCGCGGCTCGCAGCGCGGCAGGACGGGCGTGTCGTAAACGCCCGGGCAGCGCGAAGGTCAGCGCCATGTGTCCAGAATAGACCTCGTGAGAGGGCGGTCGGTGGCGCGGTACAAAGGCCGAAATCGACGCCCAGCAGCACCAAGCGGCGACCGCATCCTGGACGGAACCTGCGGCTCAAGGAGGTTAGCAATACATCGAATTGGGCTGATTCGGACGTCAAGTCTTCATGAGCTCCTCGGCGAGCATCACGATGATGCCACTGGGACCGCGGACGTACGTGAGCTTGTAGACGTCCCTATAGGTCGCCACGCCGCGAAGCGGACGGCACCCGTGCCGCGCGGCAATCTCAAGAGCTTGATCAATGTCGTCGACCGAGAAGGCAACGCGGTGCATACCAATTTCGTTGGGACGCGTGGGCTTCGACTCGATCGCCGGTGGGTGAATGTACTCGAACAACTCAAGGCGACCGTGACCGTCTGGCGTCTGGAGCATCGCGATGTTGGCGTGGTTGCCATCAAGGCCGACGGCAGTGTCGGTCCACTCACCGCTGACCGTGTCACGGCCAACGACCGTGAGACCGAGGTCAGTGAAAAAGGAGATCGTTGCTTCGAGGTTGCGGACGGCGATGCCGACGTTCTCAAGTTTGATGGCCATGCGTTGCACGCTACCGGGCCAGGCCCATTGGCTCCCGTGGCAAATCGCGAGGTGACCGAACCAATCCCGATGGGCAATCAGGAGCTACCGAGAGCCTGCCAGTTGCCGGGTGCACGCGATGACGGAGGATCGTCACCTCGATCATCGCACCGCAAGTTTGGTCGCTCCGTGGTCCCGTCAAATCGACATGGATGCAACAGTGAGCGTCTGCCACAATCTGCAGATGGCATCTCAGTCCACCGTGCGGCTACGCGCGGCGACCCCTGACGACGATGGCTTCGTCGTCGAGATGACACGCCACGCTTGCGTCATTGAAGACCGGCTCCTTCCCGACCCGGACGACGACGAAGTGCTGGAGATGCTGCGCACTGACGCGGCCGGCGCGCCGTTGCCGGAACTCTGCATCGGTGTCGCACCTGAGCGCCGTGGAACCGGCATCGGCGGCTTACTCCTCGACGCTCTGTTCGCCGATCTTGCAAGAGGCATCGACACGATGTGCACCAACGTCCACGTACGCAATCCCGCCAAGCGGCTTTACGAACGCAAGGGATTTCGCGTGGTCGGCCAGGGTAACGGCTCGCTCGGACTCGCGATGATCAAAGATCTCCGCTGAACACTCCCCGCATCCATTCACGGGGCTGCATGCTTCAACTCGAAGAACGCACGATGTCGGCGGGTGCCACGGTGTCGACGAATGCGCGGGCCGCAGTGGAGAGTTTCTCGTCCGAGGTGGCCAGAGCGTCTGCCTGCAGCTGGGTCAGTGCGATGTACTCGGCCTGGTAGGTGTCCGGCCAGTTCAGTTTCGCGGCTATCCGCCATGCACGGTCCTGCAATGATCGGTCGCCGAGGAGTCGGATCCGTAGCCCGCGGATATCGTCGAGAACCTTCCGACCGCTCCGCTCATCCATCTCGCCGCGGCGCACCGAGTCATAAACGAGCGCCAGCGTCTGCGAGCGCAGCAACGTGGGAGCCGCCAGGCTGTGCTCCGGTGGAATGGTAACTTCGCTCGTTGCGAGATCGATGGCCACCGGTGCATCGATGACAAATATGGTCATGTCAGCACCTTGGCACGGACCGTGGTTCCCGGCTATCCGCACACATATCCCGCTTGACAACGGCGCCGTTGTTGGCCTCGTGCAATGGCCCGCCATCTGGATTGAGGCGGTCGGGCGCTGTTGTGTCGCCGCATAATTGACGTTTTCGGATGGCGCTGGTGGCCATGTAGTCCCGGGTCACCCGTGGCAGGCCGCGAAAATGCGTTATCGCATTCGTTTCCGCGAATCGGGCGAGCTGGTCGGCGACGGGGTGTTCGCGCGTCTACGACGAAGACAGGCGCTGCCGCAGCCGCGTCCGCAACAAGAAGGCGTTCTAGACCCGACCACTGACTCTCCCCGATTCCTCTGTGTCGGTCGGACTCTCGTCACCACCCTTGACTGAGGAGGACTGCTTGGCGGCGCCGCTGGCGTCTGCGTCTGAAGCCCGGTCAGACGGCGAGGGTGGGCGTGAGTGCGGCGGTTAGGATCTTGGCGTCGTGGGTGGCGATGGTGAGGTTGCGCCGAGTGGCCTGGGCGACAATGACGCGGTCGAACGGGTCGCTGTGGCCCCACGGCAGTCTGCTGGCGAGGATGGCGTCGGGGGAGTCAATCGGGAGTTCGGTGGCCGTCATATCGGCGATGATGTCCGGCCACGCCGACAGCAGGGGTTCGCCGTCGAGCCGTCCGATCCGGGTCTTGATGGAGACCTCCCAGGCCGAGGCCGCCGACACCCACAGTGTGGTGCTTTTTCGTGCGAGGAGCTCGCGGGCGGCGGTGGACACCTTGTCGGGCGTGGAGACCAGCCAGAGGAGCACGTGGGTGTCGAGTAGGACCGCGCGGGCGGGTGTTGGGTGAGCGGGTGTGGTCATGACTTGTCTTCCCAGGCAGCAAGTTCCGAGTCGGGTAGGGGTGCGTCGAAATCGTCGGGCACGGTCAGCGTGGAGAGCTGGCCGAAGCGCCGAGGCGAGTCGATGTAGGGACTCAGAACGGCGACTGGTTCGCCGTGGCTGGTGATGATGACCGCGCCGGTGTGCGGGAGGTCGGCCAGGAGGGCGTTGAACTTGGCCTTGGCTTCGGTGCTGGTGATTCGCTGCTCCACACGAGCAGGTTACCCCTGATTCTTTTTGGCTGACTAGTCTGACTAGTCTTGTTGGTAGGCTGCCTAATTCGTTTCTACGCGTTCTCTGCGATGCGGACTGTCGAGTCGGTCGAGATGTGGCGCCTTCCCGAGACGCCGCAGCGCGGCGGGAGGTGGCACGGACACCTCTCGCGTCAGCGTCTCACCGGTGATACACTCGCGGGGGTGGAAAAGGTAACGGTGCGCGAACTCCGGAACAGCGGAGGAGAAGTTCTGCGCCGTGTCGAGCACGGTGAGCGCATCGTCATTACCCGGGACGGCACGCCGGTAGCAGAGCTGCGCCCCCTACCTCGTTCCAGCGCCAGCCCAGCGGAACTGATTCGTCGCCGCAAGAATCTTCCACGGGTGGACCCTGGTGCCCTCCGGCGCGACATCGACAAGGTGATCGACCCGTCGCTGTGACGGAAGCCCAGAACCGGGGGATGCTGGATACCTCCACAGTGATCCTCCTCGGCCAGATATCCGACCCGGCCGCGCTTCCCGATGAATCGGTGATTAGCGCGATAACTCTGGCCGAGCTGTCCGTGGGTCCGCACGTCGCTCGCGACGATGCCGAGCGCGCTGCCCGTCAACAACACCTCCAGCAGGCCGAGGCGGACTTTGACGTACTTCCGTTTGATGAAGACTGCGCACGAGCATTTGGCAGCGTCGCGGCGGCTCTGCGCACGTCCGGGCGCAAGCCGGCTGCACGAGCCTACGACGCACTCATCGCAGCCAGCGCTATTGCACATGCCGTGCCGCTATACACATGCAATCCAGCGGACTTTGTAGGAATCCCGCGACTGGAACTCCGATCGATCACCCACCCGGATCACCGATAGGGCGCCCACAGACATGGCCGACATCGCCAGCTCTATTGAGAAACTCCCGACGCTCGCGGGATTGGCGGAGACTGTCGCCGCGTGGGCGCCCCGCTATAGGAGCGAACCGGATGTTTCCGCTTCGCCGTAGTCCTGCCAATCGGGTGCAGGCGAGGAGTCTCTGCTGCTCGTTCGAGACGGCTGATCGGTGAGCTCGGCGGTGAGGGCCATGACCGACTTTCCGGCATTACTCACGCAGACGAACAACACAGACGTGTCAGCCATGATTGTCGTGTTCCCTTGGGATTTCGTGGCTATCGGGTGATGGGCACGTCCAGGTCGGCCAACAGTTGGCGGACCCGTTCGTCGATGTCATCACGGATTGGGCGGACTGCGTCGAGGCCTTGGCCAGCCGGGTCGGGCAGTTCCCAGTTCTCGTAACGCTTTCCGGGGAAGATCGGACAGGCATCCCCGCAACCCATGGTGATGACCGCGTCAGCAGCCTGGACGATTTCATCGGTCCAGGGTTTCGGGTATTCACCGGTGATATCGATCCCGACCTCGGCCATGGCCTCGATGGCGGCCGGGTTCACCTCGTTGCCGGGCTCGGAACCACCCGACCAGGCAAGGGCGTTGTCGCCGGCGTAGTGGGTGAAGTAGCCCAGCGCCATCTGGGAGCGGCCGGCGTTGTGCGTGCAGAGGAACAACACAGTGGGTTTGCCGTCGCTGATGTGGCCTTCGACCCGGGCTAGGGCGTGCAGCCGTTGGCGGGCGAACCGCTCGGCCAGCAGGGGCAAGAAGTTGGGGATGCTGGCGCGCCCGGCGAATTGGTCGTAGGACGTGTGCAGGAATCGTTCGATGGTTTCGGTGCCGAAGGTATCGGCGAACTCATTTTCCAGTCGGGTTGCGGCGGTTCGCAGGGCGAGTTTCTGGTCGATGGAAAGGTCGTTGCGGACTTGGTGGGTGACGGGGCTGTCAGTCATGGGCTTGGTCCGTTCTCGTCGTCGATCCGGTGGTGAGGACGTGTTGGGAGGTGTGGTGGCGGAACCGTTTGCGCAAGGCGAGGGATACGTAGACCAGGGCGACGAGCACGGGGACTTCGATCAGGGGTCCGACCACCCCGGCCAGTGCCTGTCCGGAGGTGGCGCCGTAGGTGGCGATCGCGACGGCGATGGCGAGTTCGAAGTTGTTGCCGGCGGCGGTGAACGCGAGGGTGGTGGTGCGTTCGTAGCCGAGGTCGAGCACGGTGCCGAGCAGGTAGCCGCCGCCCCACATGACGGCGAAATATGCCAGTAGCGGTAGTGCGATTTGGGCGACGTCTAACGGTCGGTTGGTGATCTGATCACCTTGCAGGGCAAAGAGAATCACGATGGTCAACAGCAGGCCGTAGAGTGCCCACGGCCCGATCGTGGGCAGGAATCGTGTTTCATACCAGTCGCGGCCCTTTGTTTTCTCGCCGATGCGGCGGGAGAGATAGCCGGCGGCGAGCGGGATGCCGAGGAAGATGAGTACGGATTTGGCGATCTGCCAGGGTGAGGTAGTGATGGTGGCCTGGGGCAGGTGTAGCCAGCCGGGCAGTATCGAGAGGTAGAACCAGCCCAACACGGCGAACATGAGGACCTGGAACATCGAGTTCAGTGCGACGAGCACGGCAGCGGCTTCGCGGTCGCCGCAGGCCAGGTCGTTCCAGATGATGACCATGGCGATGCAGCGGGCCAGCCCGACGATGATCAGACCGGTGCGGTATTCGGGCAGATCCGGCAGCAGCAGCCAGGCCAGGGTGAACATCAACGCCGGACCGAGCACCCAGTTCAGCAGCAGTGAGGCGATGATGAGCTTGCGGTCGCCGGTGACGGTGTCGAGGCGGTCGTAGCGGACTTTGGCCAGGACCGGATACATCATGATCAACAAGCCGAGGGCGATGGGCAGGGAAATCCCGTCGATCTGAACCTTTTCCAGCACGGTGTTCAGGCCTGGTAGCCATCCGCCCAGCAGTAGACCGACCACCATCGCTGCGCCGATCCAGACCGGCAGGAACCGGTCCAGGGTGGAGAGCTTGCCGACCACCGGGGGTGCGGTCGTCGTGGCGTCGGTCATGCCGATAGCCCCGCAGCAGTGGCGGCGGGGACGGCGCCGAGCAGCACGGCCAGGCTGGCCAGGGCGTCGGGCACGACCGCGTAATACACCCACGACGCCCGACGTTCGGATGTGAGGAGCCCGGCGTCGCGCAGCACTTTGAGGTGGTGGCTGATCGTGGGTTGGGAGACCTCGACCCCGACCGAAATGTCGCAGACACAGGCCTCGCCGCCGGCGTGGCTGGCGATCGCCGAAAACAACTGCAGGCGAACCGGATCGGCCAGGGCCTTCAGTTTGACCGCCATGTCGGTGGCCTCGCCCACCGAGAGCGGTTCACGCAGTAGCGCCCCGGGCGGGCAACATGCAGCGTCGACCGGATCCGATGGTTTCGACATACATCAATATTGATGCTCATCGAACCCGTCGTCAAGCCGGAGCCGCCACCAACGGCGAGGGTCCACCATCGCGTGATGGTGGACCCCTGGTGTCGCCGGCGGGATCGGGTCAGCAGCAGGACGTCGCCTTCGCTGCCTGGGGCGCAGCGGCTGCGGCGGCGGTGCCGCCGCAGCAGACACCACCCTCGCCGGCGTCGCCGTCGGCGAGGAGCTGTGGGCTGGTGCCGAACGTGTCGGAGTCGGCGAGCACGGTGTAGACCTCCCATTTCTCCCCGGCCGGGCCGGTCACCCAGACCTTGTCCTGGGTGGCGAAGCAACAGGTGGTGCCGATCTCTTCGTCGGTGACCAGGCCTTCGCTGGTCAGCCGGGCGACCTCCGCGTGCACCTTGTCGCTGGATTCGACCTCCACCCCGAGATGGTTGATGGTGCCGCCCTGGCCGGGGTTTTCCAGCAGCACCAGCTTCAGCGGGGGTTCGGCGACCGCGAAGTTGGCGTAGCCGGGCTTCACCTTCGCCGGGAGAACGCCAAACAGGCTGGTGTAGAACGTGATCGCTTCGTTGAGATCGTCGACGTTGAGCGCTAACTGAACACGGGACATGATCAAACCTCCACTAGGGATGAGACATATATCGAATTGACGCGTCACGGCCAGGATGCCCACCTTTTCGATATATGTCAAGAGCTGTGGCAGGATGGGGTCATGCCCAAGGCGCTGCCCGTGATCGACATGTCCGCCCCGGTGTGCTGCGCGCCGGTGGCGGCCGGGCCGCTTAGCGACGCCGACGCCCTGGAGGTCGCGATGCGGCTCAAGGCGCTGGCCGATCCCATGCGGGTGAGGATCATGTCGCTGCTGTTCAGTTCACGCCCGGGTGAGGAGACCAGCGGGGATCTGGCCGCGGTACTGGACCTGGCCGAGTCGACGGTCAGTCATCACCTGGGCCAGCTCCGCAAGGCCGGGCTCGTGATCTCCGACCGGCGCGGCATGAACGTCTTTCACCGGGTGAAACCCGAGGCCCTGCAAGCCCTGTGCGTGGTGCTCGACCCGAACTGCTGTCGATAGTGAACCAGGGAGGATGATTACCGGAGGTTGCCGCCGCTCTGCGAAATGTCACTCTTGCCGATCCGCCAACTGTCTTACAAAACGTCGTACACTGTTGCTATGGCTGACACGATTACCTTCCGGCCCGACGAAGACACATCGAAGGCGCTGGAGGTCTTGACCAAAGATGGCACGGCTGTGTCCGCAGCCGTTCGATCTGCTCTCATCGATGCGGCACGACGGAAGGCCAGCGCGGCGATTCGCGCCGAGGCGGAAAGCCTTGTTGAAGACGAGTCCGATCGCGCTGAGGCCATGCAGGTGCTGCGCGATATGGAGACGCTGCGTGCGTGGTGAGGTCTTTCAGTTGCATACCCAGCGGGGGAGCCGCGGTCACGAGCAGTCGGGTTCCCGCTACGCCGTCGTCGTCCAGTCAGACCAGCTGCCTCTGTCGACCTGGCTGGTTGCGCCAACGTCTACGTCGGCTCGTGCCGCCAGCTTTCGTCCCGAGGTTGAAATCGGAGGCGCGAACACCCGCGTGCTTGCCGAGCAGGCCGCGGCGGTGGACCCGGGCCGTCTCGGCAAGAGCATCGGGTTCCTCAGCTTCGAGGAGATGCGCCGCGTTGATGCGGCACTGCGCATCGTCCTCGATCTCTGAGAACGACACCGTCACCGCCGTCCAGTCTCAATATTGTTGTCACCCTTCAACCATCGGTGATGACGCGTGATGCATCGGATGAAAACGGCGTCGATTACGGGTAACTCGCCATATTCGATTCCGACATATTCCCAAGCCTTGGCGCGACAGTACATGCCAGTCACTACGCCTAGGGGAGGGCGCAGCTTTGGCCGAAGGTCACCCGTTGTCCCGCCATGCGATCACCTGCTTGAGAGACGTAAGGTCGTAGCCTTCGTCGGAGGTGAGTTCGGTCTGGAATAACGTGACGCCTATCCCGCGGAAGGCATCGGCGCTATCGGCGTCCTCCCAGAGCGTTGAGCGTTCGATGTCGGCGCCGTTGCGGCCGAACGTCGCTGCCAACTCGTCGACGCGATCGCTGGACCTGCGGAACGCGTCAAGGTCCTGGAACGCGTGCCAGATGTCGGCGTGCCTGGCAACGGCTGGCAGCGAGCGCTTAGGGCCCGTGCCACCGATGAGGATCGGTAGCTTGCGCACGGGCGGCGGAATCAGTGCGGCGAGCCGATTCTCGATGCGGATCAGGCTCTCATCGAACAGGTCGAAGCGGGAGCCGAAGGTGCCGAAGTCGTAACCGTAGGTGGTGTAGTCCTTTTCGAACCACCCCGCGCCGAGACCCAGGATGAGCCGACCGCCGCTGATGTGGTCGACGGTGCGCGCCATGTCAGCAAGCAGGTCCGCGTTGCGGTAGCCGACACCGGTGACGAGGAGCCCGATCTCGGCGTGTGAGGTGATCTCGCCCCACGACGCGAGCGCGGTCCAACCCTCAAAGTTGGCGACGTCGGGCTGCTCGTCTCTCAGGACGGGCTTGCCGTCGACGATGGCCTCCATCGCCGGGCGGTGGAAGTGGTCGTAGCCGAAGATTACGTCGACGCCGAGGTCGTCGGCAGCCAGGACGGCGTCGCGCCACGTGGCGTAGTCGGGCGTGCCGCCGGGCTGGATCTGCACGGCGACGCGGATGGGGCGGGTCATCAATGCTCCTGGTGTCGGGGGAAGGGGCGACTCTTGAGCCAAGTCACCCGGGTGCGGGGTTTATTCCGGATCGGCACGTCGGCAGAGCCCTCGTCCGTCCAACGAACGGCCTTGACTCCCATGCGCGGGCGCGACTATTCGATGTCCTCGTGCACACACACGGCGCAAGCCGACGCTGACGTAACCGCCAGCTAGATTGAGAACCTGCGCGAATCCGTAGACCGCCAAATCCAATACGGAGGCCGCCCGATGCGCTGAGCCCCGCCAGACAGACGGACGGGTAGCCGCTATTGGGGTTTGCCGCTGCGGGGCGAAACGGCGCTCACGCTCAGACCCGCGACCATGCTGCACCGACTGCCCCAGACCTCGGACTTCGACGAGCAGCGTCAGCTCGCCGAGCTCACCAGTCTGGTCACTTCCGAAGCCGGTGCCACCTACCTCGCGGAGGGCTACACCGGCTGGCCGGACGTCGCCGCTGGGGACCGCGGTTGACCTCAGCTTTTCCGCATGCCGAGATGAGCACTTTCGGCGCGTCCGCCCCACAGGCCATCGTGTGTGGGCCGCAGTACTCCTGGTACGCGGATGTGTCCCGACACATAACCCTCGACCCTCGCTCGGAGCCAGCCCATGATTCCTTCAGCCGTTGACCGGGGCGTGCAGCCGTCTCGAACTCTACCGCCCGACACGAGAATTCAAATTCGACGCAAACTGTGCAGCGGTGGGGGAGCCTTCGCGTTGCTTCTCGCGTTGACGGTGCTCATGCTGTTCACCCCGGTCTTCGACGGCCATATCGGCGGTGTCGGCATCGCCTATATCGCGGCGTTCTTCAACTTCCTCGTGGTTCTGGCGGTTGCCTTGGTGCACTGCGTGCGCAGCAACCGGCTCGACGATGACGGCGAGGGCGCCTGATGCATGCGCTGTCGATGATCATCGTGGGGGCAATCGTGGTGGCCACGTTGGGTCTGGCTGCGCTGGCCGCGCGGCGTAATTCCGACGCCGGAGACCACTACGTGGCCGGCCAACGCGTCAGCGGATTGCAGAATGGGCTGGCAATCGCCGGTGAGCAACTGTCGGCGGCCTCGCTGTTAGGCATCACCGGAGCGGTCGCTCTGACCGGGTTCAGTGGCTTCTATCTGGCAATCGGCATTCCGACGGCGTTTCTCCTGGTCCTGCTTATCGTGGCCGAACCGTTGCGCAACCTCGGTAAATTCACGCTCGCGGACGTCGTCTCGTTCCGGTTCGACGGTCGACTGCTGCGTGCGTCCGTGGCGGTCACCACCCTGGTGATCAGCGTGATCTACATGATGATCCAGTTCGTGGGAGCCGGGATTCTCGCCGAACTGCTTCTGGGCGTACCGTTTTCCGTCGCGGTGGTAGTCCTAGCGGTGCTGATGACGGTGTACATGTTGCTCGGGGGGATGGTGGCCGCGACCTACATTCAGATTTTCAAGAGTGTCCTGCTGCTCGTCGTCGTCTTCATCCTGCTCTTGTTCGTGATCTCCCGGACGGGATGGAATCCCGTGGGCCCGCTCGTGGAGGCGTCCACCAGGTTCGGTACCGAGGTGGTCAGCGCGCACCGCCTCGATTCCACCTCGGCGTGGAACAACCTGTCGCTGATCATCGGGCTGAGCCTCGGTGTGATGGGGCTGCCGCACGTGATGCTGCGCTTCCTGACGACAAAGAACGCCCGCGCGGCGCGGTCGTCGGCGCTGATCGCGATGACGATCTTCTCCGTGTTCTTCCTGCTGTTGCCGATCTTCGGCTACGCCGCCCTCAACGAGGTCGGCCGCGACACGATCGTGGCCGACAACAAGGGTGGCAACCTCGCGGTCGCCCGCCTCGCGGAGGCCGTCAGCGGCAACGTGCTGCTCTCGGTACTCGCGGGCGTCGTGATTGCCACCATCCTTGCGGTCCTCGCGGGGATCGCCATCGCCGCCTCGGGTGCTGCGGCACACGACTTGTACACCAACGTCATCAAACGCGGTGACGTGAGTCCGCGCCGGCAACTGATCGTCGGCCGGGTTGCCGGTGTGGTCATCTCGATTCTGGCGATCGTGCTCGCCCTGGGGGCGCAGAACCTCAACGTCGGATTCCTCGCGAACGTCGCCTTCTCCATCGCCGCAGCCACCCTGACGCCGGTTCTGGTACTCACGATCTACTGGCGCGGATTCAACAGGACCGGCGCCCAGGCCGCCATCACCGGTGGGCTGTTGTTGAGCATCGTGCTCGTAGCGATCGGTCCGAATGTGTTGGGCGACAACGCACTCTTCCCGCTCAGCATTCCGGCGATCGTGACCGTCCCCGTCGCGTTCGCACTCGCCTGGTTCGGCAGCCTGGCCGGGCGCAGAAATGCCGGTGCCCAAGGCCGTCCCTACAACGAGATCGCGCTGCATGCGTTCCCGCCGCGTCGCACCGTCGCGGCCTCCGATGCCCGATGAGTTCATAGCCGAAATCCCCTTCGAAAACAGGAGTTACACCTGATGGCCACTGTTCGTGACGCGGCGTTCGACGTCTTCCGGCGACTGGGGATGACGACGATCTTCTCCAATCCCGGGTCCACAGAGGTGTCTCTGCTCACCGACCTCCCCGACGACCTCGAATTCGTGCTGGGTCTGCACGAGGCTTCTGTGGTGGGAATCGCGACCGGGCACGCACTCGCCGCCGAGCGTCCCTCGCTCGTCATCCTGCACACCACGGCGGGCCTGGGCAATGCCGTCGGTGCATTGGCCACGGCTCGGGTCAACCGGGCGCCGCTGGTGGTCATCGTGGGCCAGCAGGATCGACGTCATCTGGCGCTTGAGCCGTTTCTGGCCGGCCACCTGCCCAGCTTGGCTGGTGACTACCCGGTGTGGGTGGATCAGCCGGTTCGGCCCCAGGACGTGCCCGGCTCGATCGCGCGGGCCTGGCATGAGGCCAGGATAGGTCGCGGCCCGGCGTTGATCATCGTCCCGATGGACGACTGGCTTGCCACCGCAGCCGGAGTCGAGGTCGCGGCACCGGTCCGGATGCTCGTCGACCGGCTACCGCGGAAAGAATCGGTGACCGAGGTCGCCGGATTGATCGGCGACAGCAGCAATCCGGCGCTCGTCGTCGGGGCAGGGCTGGACAGCGCCGCCGGCTGGCGGGGGGCCACCGCACTGGCCGAGCGGATCGGCTGCGCGGTCTATCAGGAGTCCTTCGGTGCCCGCGCGGGCTTCCCGCAGGATCACCCGCAGTTCGCCGGGCATCTGCCGGCAGGTCGTTCCCGGCTGAGGGCGGTACTCCTGCCCCACGACCTCGTCGTTACGATCGGTGCGCCGGTGTTTCGTCAGTACCCGTTCGAGGACGGTCCCCTCGTCCCCGACGGCACCTCGGTGGTCGTGGTCACCGACGACAGCGATGAAGCCGCCCGCAGCCCAGCCGATCTCGCGATCCTGGCCGATCCGGCCGAGTTCGCCGCGATGCTCGCCGCCGAGGTGCCTGCCGGCCCCGAAGCAGCGGTTCAGGCCCGCCAGGTGCAACGGCCCGCGCCTGCCCAGGACGGCTCGCCGCTACGTGCCGCGCATGTCCTTGTCGCGCTCAGCGACCGCTTGCCACGCAACACCATCGTCGTCGAGGAGGCCCCCTCGAGCCGACCCGACCTGCACGAGTTGCTTCCCGCCCGCGAACCGCTCGGCTTCGTCAGCGCCGCCATGGGCGGGCTCGGGTTCGCGATGCCGGCGGCCATCGGGTTGAAGATGGCCGCCCCGGAGCGTCCGGTGGTCGCCGTGCTCGGCGATGGTTCGTCGCTCTACTCCATCCAATCGCTGTGGAGTGCCGCGCGGTACGACATCGGTGCCCTGTTCGTGGTCCTCGCCAACGGCCGCTACGCGATCATGGACCGGCTGGCGGAGAAGGAAGGCACCGGGCCGGCGCCCTGGCCGGCCTTCGAGGAGGTCTCGATCAGTGGCCTTGCCACCAGCCTGGGTTGTCCCGTCAGCCGCGCGGCCGGGATCGCTGAACTCACCGAGATCCTCGACGAGGTGATCCCGACACTGTCCACCCGCAAGAGCCCACTGGTCCTCGAAGTCGCCGTCCTGACCGACCGAGATTTCCAGCCCTGACATCCAACGACCCCCGAGCAGAAAGAAATCCCATGAACGACATCTCCGCGAAAGTCACGATTTTCGGAGGCGCGGGCGGTATCGGATCCTCCGTCGCCTTCAACCTGCTGCGCGGGCGCGCGACGTACGACATCGTCATCGTCGACACCAAGCCCAACATGGTGACCAGCCATGTGATGGACATGCAGGACATGGCAGGCGTCGACGGCTTCTCGACGGTCCGTGCCGGTACCGCCGAAGATGCGGCCGATTCCGACATCGTCATTCTCAGCGCCGCAGTCCCGTTGCGGCTGAACACCTCTCGATCGGTGTTCCTGACCGACAACGCTCGGATCGTCGAAGAGCTCGCCGTACCGCTGATCAGTTCCGGCTGGGACGGTGCGCTCATCATGCTCACCAACCCCGCCGACGCGCTGGCCACCTGGTTACATCAGCGCACCGGGTTCGATCGGCGAAAAATCCTCGGCTACACACTCAACGACAGCCTGCGTCTGCGTACCGGATTGAGCCGCGCGCTGGGCGTCTCGGCGCACCGCATCGAGGCGTGGGTGCTCGGCGAACACGGAGCGGGGCAGGTACCGCTCTACGACGCCCTGCGAGTCGACGGATCACCCGTGCGGCTCGATGCGGAGCAGAGGGCGATCGCGAGGGACTACATCGACTCCTGGTATGTCACCCACGTGGCCCTGGACTCCGGACGGACATCGACCTGGAGCACCGGCCGTGGCACGGCCCTGCTCGTCGAGGCGATGCTCGCCGAGTCCGCTGAGCCGGTACCGGTCTCGGTGGTTCTCGACGGCGAATACGGCACCAAAGGTGCGAGTTTGACCGTGCCGGTGCTGCTCGGCAGGGACGGCGTGCGTGACATTGTCGAGTGGGACCTGTCGGCCGCCGAACTGGACGCGCTCCGGACCGGCGCGGAGAGCGTCCGGGCCGCTGCAGAGAGCATCGACCTCAGCAGACCCTGACGGCTCCTGTCCCGATCAGCGTCTGCCGTCCTGGCGGAGGCTGCGGGAGATGACGGCGGCCGCGACCCGAACGCCTTGGGCCAGGCCGGCCAGGTTCGGGTGGGCGGCTGGCACGACGACCGAGATCGCGGCGACGATGGTGCCGTCCTTACCGAAGACGGGGGCGGCCGCCGACGCGTTGCCCTCGGTCATCTCGTTTCGCGAGATGACGAATCCGGTGGTGCGAATGTCGGATAGGACCTTGCGCAGAAGATCGGGATCGGTGATGGTCCCGGATGCCATCTTCGGCAATTCTTCGGACAGAACCGATTCCCGCAGCGTCGCGGTACCGAAGGCCAGCAACACTTTCCCGGGTCCGGTCGCGTGCAGGGGCAGTCGGTAGCCCACCTGGGACGAGACAGTGGTACCCCTCCGCGACTGCGGCGCGAGCCGCTCGACGTAGAGCGCGCGGGTGCCGTCGAGGACGACGAGATGCACCACCTCGTGCGTTGTCTCGAAAAGGTCTTCCAGTACCGGAAGGGCGACGTCGCGCAGCTGGCGCTCTTTTGGGGCGAGGGCGCCGAGCTGCCACAGCCGGGTGCCGACGGTGTACGTCCCGCGGCCTGTGCGGTCGAGGCCGCCCCATTGGACAAGTTCGGCGAGGTACCGGTGAGCGGTGGCCGGCGGGAGTTTCGTGGTATCGACGATCTGGCCCAAGGTCTGCTCGGGCCGGTCCTCACTGAACGACTCGAGGATAGATAGCGCCCGCGCCAATGAACTTCTGGATTCGCTCACCGATCGGTCCTTCGACTCATCAAGGATCACCGTACTTCCACATGCTGAGAGGAAACATTGTTCGGACGATAGCCATCGTTGACATTGACCTACAACACTTTCGACCACGTGCGTCATGGAGACAGAACTGGATGAACAGGCGAACATCGTGACCACGGACGGCGCGTCGGCGTCGGCGCCGGGCCAGCTGGACGAAGAGGCGCTGTTCGACCGCACGTTCCTCGAAGCTCGACGCCTGCTCACCGCGGGCCTGCTCGACACCGGGCGGTACGCCGCGAGCCTGTACCGCCGCGCCGCCGAGGTCGCCGAGTACAACACGATGACCGTCACCCGGCCCCCGCTGTCCACCGTGGACGACCATGTCCGATCCGGCAGGTTGTTCGGAATTCCCGTGGTGGTCACGGACAGCATCGACGTCGCAGGGACGGCCTCATCCGCCGGAACCCCTGCACTCGCGGCCAACACCGCACTCGCCGACGCCGCGGTCGTGCAACGTCACCGCACGGCCTGGGCCCACATCAGCGGCAAGAACGTCATGCACGAACTGGCCCTCGGAACGACGTCCAACAACGCTTTTCACGGCCCGGTGCACAACCCGTGGAGCTTCTCGTCAATCGCCGGGGGGAGCAGCGGCGGCACCGCCGCCGCGGTGGCACTGGGTGTCGCACCGGCGGGCGTGGGCACCGATACCGGCGGCTCGGTCCGCGTACCGGCAGCCTTGTGCGGAGTGATCGGATTCCGGCCGTCGGTGGGTCGATACCCAGGTACTGGAATCGTTCCGCTTTCGCCCACCAGGGATACCGCGGGTCTGATCGCCCGCAGCATCGACGACATACTGCTGCTGGATTCGGTTCTCGCGCAGCGCCCACCGATTGGGGCTCGCGACACCACGGCCGGTTTGCGTATCGGCTTGACACCCTTACACGGCGAGGACCTCGATCCGGACGTCACGGCCGCTTATGAGCGGGTAACCGGGGCCCTCGCGGCCGCCGGAGTGTCGTTCATCGACATCAGCATCGACGACATCATCGACAGGACCGCGGAGATCGCCGCACCAATCGTGTGGTCTGAGGCGCCCGACGCGCTCGGCACATACTTGCGCTCCCGCGGACTTCCGGGCGTCGATACCGTGTTCGCCGCGATCCGCAGCCCCCGATGTGCGTCGCGCGGTGACAAATGGGCTTGCCACCGTCTGTGCACGCGCCTACCGCCGGAATCTGGCCAGCCTGGGCGATCTGCGCAGGCAACTCGCGCAGCGGTTGTCGTCGGCAGGCGTGGACGCTTTCATGTTCCGACTACGCCGGTCGTGGCACGGCCGCTCGGCCAGGACGACGTGATCGAGCTGAACGAACGCACGGTGCCCACGTTCTCGACGTTCATCCGCCATGGTGACCTCGGCGGGACACTCGGACTGCCAGGCATTTCCGTCCCCGTCGGTCTCGGTGCCACCACTGGCCTTCCAGTCGGCATCGAATTCTCGTGGGCGGGCGGGAGCGACGCGCACCTGCTTGCCAGAAGACCACCGTCCCGCCGGGTAGCACCGTGCATAACCGCTCAGTAACCATCGATCACGGACGAAACGGAGATATGACAATGTGCACGCAAGACCATCACCCCGCACCGCGGTTGCTGGACCAACCGGTCTGGGAATCAAGGATCTTCAGCGGTGAGTGGATACGCGCCGGTGCCGAGGACCACGCCGTCATCGAGCCCGCGACGGGCAGACAACTATCGACGATCGGCATGACGACCGCAGAAGACGTGGCACGTGCCGCAGACCGGGCCGTGCATGCTCAAACTGACTGGGCCGCTCGACCTTTCACCGAACGGGCTGCGGTTCTCCGCCGTGCCGGCATCTTGTTCGAGGAGCATGCCGACGAGATCGCCGAGTGGGTCGTGCGGGAGGCAGGCAGTGTCCCCGCCAAGGCCGCCATCGAAACACACACCGCCGCAGAGGAATGTCACAACGCCGCGGCGCTCGCCGCACACCCATACGGTGAGGTGCTGCGCTCGGAACAGCCCAGGCTCAGCTTCTCGCGCCGAATCCCGGTGGGCACGGTCGGGGTCATCGCGCCCTTCAATTTCCCGATCGTCCTGTCGATCCGCGCTGTCGCGCCTGCGTTGGCGCTCGGTAACGCCGTGCTCCTCAAGCCGGATCCGCGCACCGCCATCTGCGGGGGAGTGGTTCTCGCCCGCATCTTCGAAGAAGCGGGCCTGCCCGCCGGACTGCTGAGCGTGCTACCAGGTGGCGCCGAGGCGGGCGAAGCTGTTGTGGTCCACCCCTCAGTGCGCGTCATCGCGTTCACCGGATCGACTCGCGCGGGGCGCGCTGTCGGTGAACTGGCCGGACGCCACCTCAAACGCGCCCACCTCGAGCTCGGTGGCAACAACGCGCTGATCGTGCTCGACGACGCCGACCTCGAAAAGGCGGTTTCGGCAGGGGCTTTCGGATCGTTCATGCACCAGGGCCAGATCTGCATGGCGGCAGGCCGTCACCTCGTGCACGAGAACGTCGCCGCCAGTTACACGGCACTGCTAGCCGAGCATGCCGACCGGTTGACCGTCGGTGACCCCTTCACAAGTGACGTCGCGCTCGGCCCGATCATCGATGACAGACAGCGCGACCACATCCACGCCACGGTGACCAAGAGCGTGGATGCGGGCGCCACCCTCGCGGCCGGCGGATGCTACGACGGGTTGTTCTACCGGCCTACTGTCTTGGCGCATACACCGTTGTCCGCCCCGGCGTTTCAGGACGAGGTCTTCGGCCCTGTGGCGCCGGTGGCAACATTCGGCTCGATCGAGGAAGCCATCGCGATTGCGAACAGCTGCGATTACGGCCTGTCCTTGAGCATCCTGACAGCCGACGCCATGAAAGGCTTCGAACTCGCGCAGCGCATTCCCGCCGGCCTGGTGCACGTCAACGATCAGACCGTCGGAGATGAGGCGGTGGCCCCGTTCGGAGGTGTAGGGTCCTCCGGCAACGGCGGGCGGGTCGGCGGCATCGGCGCGAACCTGGATGCCTTCACGGAAACGCAGTGGGTTACCGCGCAGAGCACGATGCCTGTCCGCTCGTTCTGATTGCTCGCGGCGTGCACCCCTGCGCCGCTGCGGTGCGCAGCGCGAGCCATGGGAGGAGCCGGACGGGTCATCTGATGCCCAGGTGTCAATCTCGGCTGTGGAATTGTGCGACGTCGGCCGGCTGCTTCTCATCGGGTCCGCCGCGTGCTGGCCCAGATCTTTCGTGGTTTGTCGCTTGGGGCGGTGTGTAGATAAGCGAAAGTGCCTGTCCTGCAGGGAATAATCGGACTTGTCTAAGGTTCAGATCGTTCCAGCTGGAAGGCACCTGGCAGGTGAAGAATATCGCGACCGCACCACGGGTGAAAGTCTCCGCGGACGGCCATGGTGTCGTGTCGCATGCCGGGATGGGCCTGCTTCGTGAACTCGCCGATCGGACCGGGTTATCGACGCAGGTCACCGCCGCGTTGGCTGATACCTACCGCGGCCCGTGGGTGTACGCACCCCGGGGACGTGTTCGCCGATCTGGCCTGACGAGAAGATTGACGTGAGGTGCCTTCGGAGGTGAGTGGTCAGGACGCCTCCTCGGGGGTGACGTGGTAGCCCGTGGTGTCGATGTTCCAGATCGCGACCAGTAGGGCGCGTTGCACGGCGACGTTGGCCCGCAGTGAGCGCGGGCAGCGATGCGGCGAAACTTGGCCGCCGCGGGGGCCGAACATCGGATGTGCCGTGGTACGGAGTGACCTACTGGTAACCCGCCATATTCGTTTCCGTCGTATTCCTCGGAGGCCGAACACGTGCATCGACGGCGGGCAATAATCGAAGAAGTCGGATCGCCAAGCGGTCTATCCGTGGGCGGGCGCGCTCGTAGAGCGAAGGGCGTAGCTGTGCCGTTTGTTTGCTAGCGTGGTTCTGGGGACGCCATTATGGTGTGGACCTTAGCCGCCGCGACAGGTGAGCGTCTGGGACTCGATTGTCGACGCGCGGCGCGAGGTAGTAGGCCTCCGCAGCAGGGGACCGTTGCGTGCCTCTCCGGTGACAAGTCGGTTGTCGGTCGTTGAGGGCAAAATGGTGCGCCATGAGTTGCTTCATCCTTCACCGAAGCCGACTGAGCAAGTGATGGCGGCCCCGATGCTCGAGGGCCGCGCGAAGATCCATGGACCGGTGGCCGACAGTTTTGGGGTCGAGGTCTGGGCCGATGACTATATCCGCTTCGAGAACCGCCCTGCCTGGCAAGAGTGTCTACGGAAGGAGATTCGGACTCGCTGCGGCCAGCTCGTGCCGTCGGTTGGGCAGGTACTGCACGCCACGTTCTTTGGCCGCAAGAATCCCAACGCCGACGTCGAGAACCTCGCGCTCTACAACATCGACTCATTTAGTATCGCCGGACGCTACGGGATCCGCTTCGAAAACGGCGCCGCCGTGCCGCCGGCTCCCGATGGTGCCGAGTATCGGTTCGGCTACCGGTATGCACTCGCGCCACGGTCGGACACCTTCACCCACTGGCAGCAGGGGCGGATCCTGGCGTCGTTCGATTGGACCGACCTGGGTGAGTTCGTAGGCGAAAAAAAGCTGTCACAGGTGTGGCTGGCGCTGGTCCGCGCGTACGACCGCGACAAGGTCGACGTTGCCGCGCCGGCGAGCGCCGCTGAGACGCCATTCGCGGTCCGAGTCCAGGTCCGGCCCGCGCACGGGCGTCAACCGGTGTGGGGCGGACTGGTCAAGGGCATCTTTGACGGGGTGATTAGCGCGTTCCACGCCCACATCGACACGACGGCCCTGCCTCACGTTGTTGGACAGCTCGCGAACGTCCTTCCGGCGGAGCCTGTAGAAATCGAGAAGCACCTGCTTGACCAACGCCGGGCCGCACTCGGCGTGGTACATCGACTCGTGAAGCCCTTCGGCCAGGGGGTGCAGTGGAACCCCGCAGACCACTGGTGCGTCGCCGGCGAATTGCTGGCCGCTGATCCGGCCGGTCCATGCTGGGCCATCAAGGGTGAGCTCATCGAGGTCACTCGCTGACAGAGGTCTGAAACTGCTTGGAACGCAGTGCAATACGGCGACGTTTACTGGTAACCCGCCATATTCGATCTCGTCGTATTCCCGTCTGGGTGCACGCGGTGTACCAACACATCGGATCAACCATGCGATGCCCGTGCTGTTGCCAGCTTCAGGCGGCACACGCGAAGGGGCGAGCACGAGTAGGAGCCGGGCCGCTTGTTTGCTGGTCGGGCCGATTCTGAATGTCCGGCGCCAACGTCGCATGTTACATGTAACATTGGGGCATGGCAGTGAGGGAAAGAGTCGGCGAGTACCGACGACGGATGCGGGAGCGGGGCCTGCGGCCGCTACAGGTCTGGGTCCCCGACGTGCGCACCGAGGCTTTTGCCGCTGAGGCGCATCGCCAGGCCTCACTGATCGCACGGGCGGACGAAAACAGCGATGACCAGGACTTCGTTGAGGCTGTCTCGGCGCCATGGGACGAGGAGTGAACCGAGGGGAGATCTGGACCGTAGCGGGGGGTGTCTACGCGACAAAGCCGCGTCCCGCCGTGATCGTTCAGGATGATCTTTTTGACGCCACCAACTCGGTGACAGTCGCGCCGATGACGAGCACACTCGTGGACGCTCCGCTGATGCGCATTCGGATAGCCGGTGGAGATGGTCGACTATCTGGTCTCGACCACGATAGTGACGTGATGATCGACAAACTCACGACCGTCAGAAGGTCGAACGTCGACGCCCGAGTCGGCCGGCTCACAGCCGAGCAAGTCGTCGAGGTGGAGCGCGCGATGATGGCATTCCTCGGGCTAGCCCGATAGGCGAGACACGTTGGGCAGCAGGGCAATACGGCGTGGTTTACTGGTAACCCTGCATATTCGATCCCTGCATATTCCTCCCGTGCAGCGGGCCTAGGGCCCGCCTGCCGGTGCCAAAGGGCGGCGAGGCGTCGCTATTGAGAAGACGCTTGACCGGTGGCTCGGTCCGCCAACGGACCACGGACTAGCTGTCCTCGCCTTCCATTACCGGCTCGGGTTGCTGACCGTGCCGTCGACGCCAAAGGTTGCCGACGTCGTCGGCGAACCGGAGATCAACGCGCACCTCAACTACCCTCGGTGCGCTGTACAGCACCTCGGAAGACTGGTCCCTCGGGATGACCTGGGGGTATTTATCGACCATCTGCTGCTGCGCGTTCCGAAGAATTGAGGAAAGACCTGGGGCAGTCAAGATGTGGTCGGTGAACATTCCGCCGTACGCACCAAGATTCGCTGGCATCCCGGCCACCATCCCGGGCGGATACATCGACTGAGCGCGGGAGCCGATTGCATCGAGAGTTCCACTCATCCCGCCCGACAGAATCTCACGGAAGAGTTCCTGCACCGAGATTTTCCCCTTCGCCGGGTGACATGCGTCTTCTAGCCGATTACCTTCTCCGTCAACGCCGTACACGTCGACTTCGAGGTCGGTGATCGGACCAGAACTGGCGTTGGTGACGGTCACGGTCCACAGTCCCTGACCGATGGGCACGGCTTTGACGGAGGCGGTCACCGCGCGGATGCGGCCACCACTGTTCCCAGTCTCCGTGGCACCGATAGAAAAATAGGTGTTGTTGTCGCGCCCTACGAGCACGTTCTTCTGCGTGGTGCTGAGAGATGGCGCGGAAGCAGACGAATCCTCTACTGCTCCCGCGCCTGGGGAGGGTGGGGCGGCGCCTGGGGGGCACGCGCAGCGACTCGACTGATCCGAAGATCGCCGCCAGCTGCAACGTCCTCCGCTGCAACACCGGTTCCGCCGTCGACAGCCACGTCTTCGACCTCAATGTTGCCTCCAACCGCGGCGCGGCGGATCACCACGCCGATGGTGGCTGGTAGATCCGGGGCCCGGTCCTCAACGGCCGACAGGAGAGCCTGTGCGAGGCCGTACAGCTCCACATCGTCGCCGGCCCCGGCTTGGGTGAGCTTCTTCTCAACCAGTGCGCGGCGAAGCTCTTCCTCCGGCTCCTGCTCCAGACCCTCGACGTCTGCGCTGACCGAGGCGTAGCGACTTATGACCAAGCTTTTGATCGCGGAGTAGGCGTCACCGATCGCCTGCTTCGCGGTGCCGCGGACGCCGTCGGACGCGCCAAGGGCGAGCGCAGCGACGATTAGGGTTACGGGATCCATCTGCAACCTCCAGCTCCGACCCCACGGCTGGGAGGGGTCTCATCTAAATGTAGCGAGCGTCCTCATCGAGAAGCTGGCTCGGTTGGAACTCGGCCGAAAGGTCGAGTTGCTGATAGGGCGAGGGATCTCCGCTGTGGGAGATCCCTCGCGTCGGTCGTAGCCTCAAGGTTGCTGATACCAAGGAGACGATCGTGGCCGACTATGCAACCTTACTGCGGGATCACGTCACTTTGACCTGTCGTTCGGTAGACCGGATCTTTTTGCAGGCCTACATTCCGAAACTGCAGTGCGTGGGCGGAGTGTGCCAGTTCTTGTACTGGCAGAAGGGTTTCAGGATTCCGTCGTCGGCGGCGTTCGGCAAGATCGGCGACGCCTATGTCGCCGATGTGCACCGGTGGGCCAAGGCCAACGGTGTCCCGGTGCGCCGGTTCGCCAAGGGTGAGAACAAGGAGCAGATCGCCCGCCCGCTGATTGAGGCGGCCGAACGCGAGGGTGGCGACGGGCGGGTGGTGTTGATCGGGATTGCGCAGGAGAAGACCCCGGTGTGGCGGTCCTGGAAGGCCAAGGGTCAAGAGCATCTGGCGCATCCGCACATGGAGTGGGGCCGGCAGATGGCGTTCGTCAACCATTTCTATTTCTACCTGTGGGATCCCGACTGGGGTGGGGCGTTTTGGAAGACCAACGCCTACGCGCCGTGGCCGGTGTGGATCTGGCTCAACGGGCACACCTGGGCGCAGCGCCAATGTGAGCGGCTCGGCATCGGATACACCGCCCTGGACAACGGCTTCCGCGACTGTGATGACCCGAAGATGCTGCAGAAGATCTGCGACCGGCTGGGCTCGGGTGCGGTGAAAAGCTTCTTTTGGCGCTGGCAGCGGCGGCTGCCCTCGCCGCTGACCCGCGCCGATGCGCGCGCCGGCTATGTCTACGAGCTGGCGTTTCGCCAGTTCGAGGTCTCCGACACCCGGGTATTCGGCCGGCCGGGCGCCGGGCGATCGTTTTTCGAAGGGCTCATCCGCGATCACCTCGATGTGGGCCGACCCGAATCGGTGTCGCTCATCTTCGACCGGCGGATCATCCGGACCACTCCGGGTACCTGGCGCACCCGGGTGATCACCAAGGGCGTCGACCCGCAGATCAGCTGCTACTACAAGTCGAGTCGGATCAAACAGTATTTCAAGGAGCACCGGGCGTTGCGCACCGAGACGGTCATCTGCGACACCCGTGACTTTGGCATCGGCCGGCGGGTCACCGCCGAGAACTGGAAAGCCCTACGGGCGGTTGGCGAGCACGCCAACCAGCGTCTGTGCGACGCGCAAGCAGCCGATGCCCGGCCCGCTCCGGATGTGGCCACCTTCACCGAGGTGACCCGACCATCGCAGATCGACGGTCAACACGCCCCTGGACTACCGTTCGGGGACCCGCGGGTGATGGCGGTGCTGGCCGCCGTCGTCGGCTTCACCCACCTGCTCGCCGGGTTCGACAATCCCACCCTGGTCCGAGCCGTCACCACCCTGCTGGGCTGCCCCTACACCAGCCGCCAAGCCACCTACGACCTGCGCCGGCTCAAACGCAAGGGGCTCATCGTCCGGCTGCCGGGCCATCACCGCTACCAACTCACCCCATTGGGCCGCCGCGTCGCGGTGCTGTTCACCAAGGTCTACGGACGCGTCCTGGCACCCGGCCTGGCCGAGTTAGACCCAAGGCTCCCAACAGATCTCGCCAACCGCAGCGATCTCGCGCACGCCTGGCGCCAACTGGAGAAACACCTCAATCAATTCACCAACGCAGCGCTCACCGCAGCCTGAACCTCAACTTGATCTGATTGTGAACACCGCCCTCACCAAGCGAAGCTCACCAAGCGAAGCTAGCGATCCTTGGTCGCTAGATCGTTGAGAGTTGTCTTGAGTTTCTAGGCTGCGTTCGGCAGGAGCCGAGCCCGGTCGATGGTTTCGCTGATGTGAATGTCGATGGTGTGCAATGCCTTTCGTACTGGTGGTGGCGCGGGAGGCTGGTCGGCGGCCAGCAGCGGGCGAAGTAGCCGATCGTGGAGTTTGGTGTAGAAGATCGCGAAGCGTAGCCCGTCGCCGGTGAGCCAGTAGCGGTTCTTGCCGGGGACTCGGGTGATGAGCCGGTTGAGGCGTAGCCGGGCGAGGTCGTAGCTGGCCTGGTTGGTGGTGTAGTCGGTGCCGTCGAGCAGTCCGGTCATCAAGGCGCGCAGGCTCTTGTTGGTGATGCCGGTGACTGCGAGCACGGTGGTGGCTAGGGCGCCGGCCAGGGCTTGGACCCGAGGGTCGCCGAACCGTAAGGCCGGGGCCCTGCGGCCATCCTCAGTGAGGGTGGGCCGGGCGATCCGCTCAAAGGCTGGACTCGCCAGGACGCAGCCCTGACCGACACGTTCAGTATCGAGTAGGCGGCGGTTGACCGCACGGGCGCGGACCTGCAGCTCGTCGAGATGGGCCAGGCGGCGGTGACAGCGCAGGTCGTCGGGTGAGTTGATGACGGTCTCGATGCGCAGCGCGCCCGTCCTTCAAATACTGCTTGATGCGGGAATGCTTGTAGAAGGCGTTGACGGTGACGTCGGTGCCACGGGTGACGATCTTCGTTTTCGGCACGCAGTCCAACTTCGGGGGCCGGCCCAAGTGTCGGGGCCCGTGGAAGATCAATTCCACACTGTCCGGGCGGCCGATGTCGAGATTGTCGGCGACGAGGGCTTCGAAGAACGCCCGCGCTCGGCGCGGGGCGTCGAAGATCAGGGTACGCGACACCTCGATCTGGCGCATCGACAGCTCCCACCAGTAGCCCGCGGCGCGGTCGTGCTCGGTCAGTGGCACCGGCAGCCGGCTCATCCAGCGTTCGAAGAACACGCCGATCGCCCCCGGGCCCAGCCGGTCACAGATCGTCTGCAGCGCGGCGGGATCATCCGCGCAGGTGGCGAACCCGTTGGACAGCTCGGTGAACCCGATCCCGGCGGCGGTGGCCTGCCGTTTGGCCCACTCGTGGCCGTTGAGCCACACCTTGATCGGATACGGGAAGTAGGCGCAGATCTTGATGAACGCCGGCCCGAAATCGGCGTCCCAGATGTAAAAGTAATAGCAGGTGACCCGCCGGTCGGCCTTGGTGAACGAAAACCACGGAATCCCGTTGTGGCCCATGCGTTTCGTCGCGGCGAACACATTCTGGAACTCCTGAGCGACCCCGATCGCGGCCACCCCGCAGCGGTCGGTGCGCGCTTGGCGAGCCAGATACGGCCGCATCCGATCGATCTTGCGGTCGTCCTTGGAAAACCGCACCACCGGGATGTGGTTGTCGATAGCGAAGCGGTCCACCGCCGCGCGGAACGCGGTACCGATCTTCTCCATGATCGCCGGCGACGGGATCGGATTGCCCAGGTGCGCGGTCATGAACGACACCACCTGCCCACCCACCTGCAGGTTCGGCACATAGCCGTTCAGATAGATCCGGTCCAGGCACTCCACATCCAGGTCCACATGCCCGTCGAGCACATCGTTGACCGTCACCACCGCAGCCATCACCCCAGCCTGCTCGGCCACGCCCGTCCTGACCAGCGCCCAGCCGTGCGACAGTGACACCGCGACCATCGGAGGGCAGGCTCGGACCGCTCCTCAACCAGCAACCAACCGCAACGATCCCACCCAACCCGGCCACCCACCTCGGCGGTCCGAGGCTGGCCTCACTGGGCGTTGGTTCCGACAACTCGGCGGACGTCGGCGAGGGCCGGAGCCCACCTGGAGAACGGCGACCCCTGGGCTAGGTGTACTGAACACGCGGGTGGGGGTCAGGCGGGCAGATCCTTCCGCGGGTGGGTGCCGAACAATGCTGCACACACGAGGCCGGAATCCGATAACCGACAGGTTCAAACACGGCGACGTTTACTGGTAAGCCGCCATAAACGCCGCCACGTCGACGCCGATGTCGGACCATCGACGTAGCGTGGCATCAACGTCGACGAAGAATCGGGGTCCAGGATGCCGAAGCGGTCTAACGAATTTCAGAGACTCATCGCGCTGTTGACCATGGCGAAGAGCGATGGCGCGATCGTCCACGAATCTGTCGAAATCGAGACCCTCGACGGGGGAAAGAAGCGCGAGATTGACGTCGTCGCCGTCGGTGCGGTGGCGGGTCACCGGACAGTCGTGGCCATCGAAGCTCGGGATACGAAGCGAAAGCAGGATGTTCTGTGGGTCGAGCAGGCGAAGACGAAGTTCGAGCGCCTTGGCGCCAACGTCAAGATTCTTGTGTCGTCTTCGGGGTTCACAGCCGAAGCGTTAGAGAGCGCCACCAAGTTCGGCATCAAGACGATCACACCCGGTGAAGTCACCGAGGAGTTCGTCGGGCAAGTCGTCAACAGCGCTACGCAAGCGGAGTACCACCATTGGGTCACTCTCGTGAAGAAGACGGAGATAGTCGTTTCTCTTGATGGCCAAATGGATCGACGAGAAATGGTCGGAACTTTTCCGATCTTCACCGGCGACGGCGTACAAGTGGGGATGTTCCACGGTCTCGTAGAGCAGGTCAGGAAACACCACACACAATCTCACCAAGAACTTTGGGATGAGGGTGACCGCGAGGGTGAGCAGCGATACGGCACAGGCAAGTTTCAATACCTCGCCACGGGTGATTACCCAAACCCGAAATTCAACGGCCAGAAGATCTATGCCAAAGGGTTTGACCCTGCGGGCCGCGAAATTCTTTTAGAGCTGGTCAATGTCATCGTCACCTTCGAGGCCAAACGAATCGTCGCTGATGTGAGCCTTCGCCACGGCGAGTACGACGGCACATACTTCTCCACGGGGTCAGGCGCTCTTGGCGACGCGAAGGTGCAGTTGGTCTACACAGAGACACCCGAGGGCGGCTTCGACGTGGTTGGGCGTATAGATGGTCCCCTCGACACCCTTGTCGGGCTGAAGACCGTAGCCGAGGGCTATGACGCCGACTCGAAACTGTCCAACCGGCCGAGTTCTCAGTAGCGCCTATGTCGGCTGACTGCCGGGCCTCGGAATGACGGGCACAGTGCCTATAGGGCCAGTCGAAGCGATAGCGTCTCTCTGATGCCAGCCCGAACTAATGAGTTCCAAGAAATGGTTGCACTTATCACGCGGGTGATGCGTGAAGACGAGTCGATAAAGGTGACTCCGTCGGCAATGCTCAAAGACATCATCACGGGGGAACTCCGCGAGGTCGACATCCTTGTCGAGACCGCCACCGTAGGGCGCAAAGTGTCTCTCGGTATCGAGTGCCGCGATTCAAAGCGTCGCCAGAGCGTGCAATGGGTCGAGGAAATGCACGCGAAAAACCTTGCTTTACCGGTGAATAAGACGGTGTTGGTCTCGTCGAAGGGATTCACCAAGGCGGCTTTGAAAAAGGCCGCGCATTACGGCATGGACACCATCGTCCCCGGCGAGGTCACGCCGGGGTTCAACGGCTCGGTGGTCAACAACTTGCATGAAGTTCTGACCAAAAGGGCGCACTTCAAGGTCAAGACCGTAAGGCTGCAAATCCAGCTTGCAGATGGCCATACACCTTGGGTGCCAGTGGCGTGTCCCCGATGAATGAGTCCGCCTGGTTTTAGAGTCCTGTGGCCCGATCAAGGGCTGGAAGGGACGATGAAACACATGTCTGGTCGCAAGCGGCATTCCGCTGAGGACATCGTGCGCAAACTGCGCCGGGCCGATGAGCTGGCTGCCGAGGGTAAGACGGGCGAGCAGATCGCCGCCGAGCTGGGGGTCTCGCCGGCCACCCTGTACAACTGGCGGCGAGCCTACGGCGGGATGGACACCGCCGCCGCCAAGGAACTCAAGGAGCTGCGCGAGCAGAACAGCCGGCTCAAGCGGTTGCTGGCCGAGGCCGAGTTGGAGAAGGACGCGCTGCGGGAGGTCGCGAAGGACTCTCCTATAGATGTCAAGTGGTCATTGCTCGGTAGTCCTGTTTGATCGCGGTGAACACTTCGCGGGCGAGGTAGCGTTTTTGGCAGCGGATGATCTCGGGCATGGTTTTGCCGTCTGAGGTGCGGCGATCGGCGTAGGTGCGGGCCTTTTCGCTGTATCGCAATCGCACGATGATCGCGGTATGGAGTGCTTGATTGGCGCGGCGGTCACCTCCGCGGTGCAGGCGATGGCGGGTGGTCTTTCCTGAGGATGCTGGGATCGGCGCCACTCCGCAGAGGTGCGCGAACGACGACTCTGTTCGCAGTCGGTCTGGGTTGTCTCCGACGGTGATCAAGAGTGCGGACGCGGTGTCGGGGCCGAGCCCGAATACCCCGGAGGTTTTGGGAGCCACTTCGTCGATGAGTTTCGCGAGGAAGTGTTTGAGTTCGTCTGCTTCCCTTCGTAATTCGCGTGTGCGACGTGCCAGTGATCGCAGCGCCAGGATTGTTGCATTCGTCGGGTCGGCCAGTGCTGTGGTGTCGGCGTCAAGCGCAATGCAAGCATCGAGCAGGGCAGCGGTGCTCTTACCGCGCAGCTGTGCACGCAGTGCGTCGGGGGCGGTAACGAGCATGGAGCGAATGGTGTTCATTGATGCTGTTGCGGCTTTGACGGCGCTGGATCGGGCGACTCGGACCGCTCGGATTGCTTCGATGGGGCCGTCGCCGTGCTTGGGCTCGCAGAGTTGGTGGCGGGCCAGGACGGCGCGTGCGGCGGCTTCAGCGTCGATGGGGTCGCTCTTACCGTTGTTTCGGCGGAGCTTGCGGTTCGGACGCGGAACCTCCACCACGGCGATGTGGCGACGGCGGAGGTGTCGGCTGATGCCGGCACCGTAGGAGGAGGTCCCTTCGATGCCGACCGATATCGGGTCACCGTGTTGGTGTATCCACGCTGTCAGTTCGTCGTATCCGTCTGCGGTGGCGCAGAATTGGCGGTGACCAAGCAGTATCCCGGTGTCGGTGATGATTGCTGCGTGATGGGTGTCGGCGTGGGTATCGATACCGCAGTAGATGCGTTGCCTGGTTGGGGTGGGTGTCACGTGGCGGGCCTTTCTTTCGGGGGCAGTGGCGCGAAGTTCGGACAGGCCAGTGATGGGCCGGATTGGGGGGCGGTGGCAGGCTCCTATTAGGTCACTACATCGCGTGCTCCACTGTGGTGTTGTGGCGGCCCGCTGACGGTCCGGGTCGACGGGTCCTTCGAAAGGCACTTCGGCGGCCAGGAAAATTCTGGGTCAGGCCGTTTCCGTCAGCGGGCTAGTTCTATTCTCCACTGGAAAATTCTGAGCCCAGCCGCCAAACGCCGCGCCGTGGACATGCTCAAGACCACCTTGGGCATGTCGGAACGGTTGGCGTGCAAGGCGGTTGGGCTTGCCCGCTCCACCTACCGGCGCCTGCCGATCGCGCAGACCCCGGCCGACCCGGACGCCGATCTGCGGTCCTGGCTGCGCCGGTATGCCCTCAAGCATCCCTGCCATGGGTTTCGCCGCGCCTGGGCCGCCCTGCGCTATGACGAGCACCAGGGGGTCAACAAGAAGAAGGTCCACCGGCTGTGGCGGGAGGAAGGCCTGCAGGTGCCGGTGACCTCGCCGCGTAAGCGGGCTGGGATACCGTCGGTCCCACCGATGGTCGCCGACGCGCCCAAGGTGGTGTGGGCGCTGGACTTCCAGTTCGACTCCACCATCGACGGCAAGGCCGTCAAGATCGCCTCGATGATCGACGAACACACCCGCGAATCACTGCTGCACCTGGTCGAGCGTTCGATCACCGCCCATCGACTGGTCATCGCGCTCGAGGAGGTGTTCCAGAAAGCCGGCGGCCCGCCGATGGTGCTGCGTATGGACAACGGCCCGGAGATGATTTCTCAAGCACTGCAACGGTTCTGCGATGGCAAGGTGGGGTTGCTGTACATCCCACCGGGTACGCCGTGGAATAACGGCTACGTCGAATCGTTTAACAACCGGCTACGCAAGGAGTGCCTCAACCGCAACCACTGGACCACCCTGCGCGAAGCCCGCGTCGTGATCGGCGACTTCAAGCGCGAACATAATCATCGACACCGTCACTCGGCGCTGGGCTACCTGACCCCGGCCGAGTACGCTGCCCGGTGCAGGCACACCCACCACCCCGTGACCTGCAACATCAATTGAATCCGGTATCACAACAACCTGGCTCCAAAACCAGGTGGACTCAATATCGGGGACCGGTCACGAGCCCGCCAAGACTTCAGCGAGGTGCCGCGCACCCATCAGTTCCTCGCCACACTGACGGTGCACACCAACAAGATCAACCCGGCCACCACACCACCGGCCAGATCGGCAGACTCAACGACGAATGACCACCCCGTGGT